>NZ_MPHK01000022.1 GCF_001957135.1 Shewanella sp. UCD-KL21
CAGACTTCTTTTATGGATTGATTACGGATTAATCCCATCCACAGCACGAGCCAGACGGCTTGCTGCGCAGGCAAACGACGATTACGGATACTTGCCTTGTTGGCTGAAAGTAATGATTGTTCTATCCACTGTGAATCGATAGCCTCCATTACAGAAGCATAATCTCCACTTTCTTCTACTGACTCATGAACTAACTCAAGCTCTTGCGCAAACATAAAAAAATCCCTACCAGAATACTGGTAGGGATTATCATTCATCTGCAGGATCGTTCAAGTGTTCTTAACCGATCGGCATTACATCAACGACAAGCTTATCCGATGCCGCAGCCTATTTGGGATACTCCGCCAAATCAAGGCAGCATTATTAACTAGCTCATTGTCGACAGGAGTATTAATGATAAGGTGCTGTGAATAATATCGCTCAATTGCAGAGTATTAATAGACAATCGCATTTACGCTGGGCAAACTGTTTAAAGTGATTAAAAACAGTCTATAAAACAAGGTTGCCAGCGGTGAAGGATAAAATAATTGCATTATCAGATGAGCAATTAATGTTGAATTATCAGCAAGGGGACTCGCTTGCCTTTGAGCAGCTGTATAGCAAACATAAAGGCCCCTTGTATCGTTATTTTGTGCGCCAAATCAGCGATAAGCAATTAGCAGAAGATCTCTACCAAGACACGTGGGGCAAGGTGATAAAAGCCGCGAGCAGTTATCAAGTTACTGCCAAGTTTACCACTTGGATTTATCGTATTGCCCATAACTTACTGATCGATCATGTGCGCGCGGTGAAACCACTGGATAAGCTTGCTGAAACCGCAGAAGACGGCATGGATAGCTTTGATGCCAGCACACTGGATAGTTCTCATAGCAGTCGCCCAGATGAGCAACTGCTTGATAGCCAAAAAGGGCAATTATTAAAGACATGTATTAGTAAGTTACCTCAATTGCAAAGAGAGGCTTTTTTACTGAATATTGAATTGGGCTTAACGGCTACGGCAATCAGTGATATTGCCGATGTAACCTTAGAGGCCACCAAAAGCCGCATTCGCTATGCCTATCAAAGTATCAAGCAATGTGTAGCGCTGAAATGGCAAGGGGCGGATCATGAGTGATTCTAAAGATAAAAGCTCAGTTAACGATAAGACTGATGAACAGTTTGTGGCTTTGCAGCAAGAAATTAAAACCCTGTATCAGCAGGATTTAGAAACGCCCCCCAAAGCGATGGATAAGGCTATCTTAGCCCAAGCTAAATTGAGCGCCGCTCCTGTTGAGCAGGCAAGAGCATCTCAAGGTGATTCAGCAGCCACCAATGTGGTGCAAGTGAGTTTTTGGCATAAGCATCGTTTAGGGCTGTCAACAGCGGCATCTGTGATGATCATTGCCAGTGTTATGTTAGTTAATCCAAACTTTACCCAACATGCCAATATCGATGCGGGTGACAGTGTGCCAATGGCAACCAAAGTCACTGAAACGCCTATTTCAGCAACAGCAACGACAGTTGAATCTGCCGCTGATGTGGCCCCAACTGTGACAACTAAAGTTATGCCTCAACAGCAGCATGAATCTATGTCTGCGGCTCAATCACAATCACAATCACAATTACAATCACAATTACAATCACAACCAGAATCTCAGCCCCAAGTTCAATTACCAACGTCAGTGCAAACTCGTTCAGCTGTTACTGTTACGACCTCAACTAACAAGATTAACTCAGCTAACGCGACTAGGGCAGCCAACGCAGCTAAGGCAACAAACTCCATAAATGCAATCAAGCGTTTAGCTGAAATGTTAGATAACAAACAATTGGAGCAAGCGCAGGCATATTCGAAGGTTATTGAGCTGCAATTCCCTGAGATTATTCAGCAGCAGCATCCTCAATATCAGCAGTACCAAAAATTAAAGCAGCGCTTAAGCTTGCAACAATCGATTCAATAATGGCACTAGTGCGCTAACGGTAACATTGGCTCTAGCTTGACGATTTGTTGTCGAGCTCGTTGTCCAAAGCACCAAGGGTAACAACAAAAGTTGTTACCCTTTTTTTGCGGCGAATAAGTTAATTGTTACAAATTCTTAAACTTTTATCGCAATAAATACTGGGTTTTATACTGCTAAATCAGTTTAAGTTTGCTAGTTTGATTGCTTGAAAATAATAATATTTACAAGGACTTTTCTGACTATGAAACTTCGCCATTCTGTTAGCGCCTGTTTATTAGCGCTTGGGCTGTTAAGCACATCCGCTCTTGCGGTTAATTCAGACAATCAAGGCTATTACCGCGCGCCAGCGCTACATGATCAAACCTTGGTATTTACCGCCGAAGGCGATCTTTGGCTTAGTCAGTTAAATCAAACTTCAGCAACACGATTAACCACCCAAGCAGCAGAAGAAATCGATGCCGTGATCTCAAAAGATGGTAATTGGCTTGCCTATAGCGCGAACTATGATGGTGCTACTGAAGTGTATGTCATGCCGATCAAAGGCGGCGTTGCCAAGCGAGTAAGCTTTGAAAATAGTCGCGTCAGATTGCAAGGCTGGACAGCCAGCGGGGAGGTTTTGTATGCCACCGATAATGCTAATGGGCCGGCAAATTACTGGGTACTTAAAACGGTAAATCCACAGACACTGCAATTAACGGATTTACCCCTAGCAGATGCGATTGAAGGCACGATTGATGATGCGGGCGAGTATGTTTATTTTACCCAGTTTGGCCTGCAAACCAGTGGTGATAACGCCAAAGTTTATCGTGGCGGCGCTTTAGGTGAAATTTGGCGATTTAAATTGGGCAGTAATCAAGAGGCGCAAAAGCTGACTGGAACACATAAAGGATCAGTAAGACAACCTATGCTGTGGCAAAACCGGCTTTATTTTATTAGCGACCAATCTGGCAATGATAATATCTGGTCGATGACGCTTGATGGCCAAGATGCTCAACAACATACCCAATTTAGCGCTTGGCAAGTCAGAGATGCGCAGTTAAATGATGGTCGAGTAGTGTTTCAGCATGGGGCAGATATTAAAGTCTTTAGCATTAATGATAGCAGTTCATCCCTAGTCGATATTAGTCTGACTTCAGATTTTCCCCATCGCCGCGAGCATTGGTTAAAAGATCCAATGGCATTTGCCACCTCAGTGGAATTAGCCGCCAGTGGCGATAAAGCGGTGATCACCGCCAGAAGTCATGTGGCCATAGCAAGTCATGATGGTCGCCGCTTAATTCAAGTACAATCACCTGCTAACGCCCGCATTAGAAATGCGTTATTAAGTACTGATGGTAATTGGGTTTATGGCATCAGTGATGCCTCAGGCGAGCAAGAAATTTGGCAATTCCCCGCAGATGGTAGCGCAGGGGCGAAACAACTGACTAAAGATGGCAGTAGCTTAAGAACCAGCCTGCATTTGTCGCCCAATGGCCGCTATATTGCCCATGATGATTATGATGGCAATGTGTGGCTGCTGGATTTAAACAAAGGCAAAAATACTAAAATCATCACCAAGGGTGAAGGATTAGGAGAGTATCCCGATATCGTCTGGTCTGGTGATAGCCAATTTATTGCCTTAACCAAATTTGAAATGGGTCAACAGCGCCCACAAATCGTGCTGTATTCGGTTAATGATAATAAAGCCCAAGCCATTACCAGTGATAAATACGAGTCCTATTCACCCAGCTTTAGCCCTGACGGACAATGGTTATATTTTTTATCAGCGCGGCACTTTAACGCCACCCCAGGTTCGCCTTGGGGTGATAGAAATATGGGGCCGATTTTTGATAAGCGCACTGAAATCTTTGCCATCGCCTTAACTGAAAAGTCGGTATTTCCCTTCGTAAAACCAACCGAGCTCAATAGCAGTATCATTGCCGATGCGAAAGAGGCTAGAAGTCAGGCACAAAGCAATCAAAAACTAAAAGTCGATTGGAATAATATTAGCCAAAGACTATGGCAAGTTCCGGTAGCATCTGGCAATTATTCTAGCTTAACCGCCAGTAAAGATAAGCTGTATTTACTCGATACAGTGGCAGATAAAAGCAGCTTAAAACTGGTGAAGTTTGATAACTTGTCGCCAGAGGTAACCGAGTTTTCCGCTGATATCAGCGACTATCAACTATCAGCCGATGGTAAAAAATTACTGCTAAGAAAACAGGCTAATCCAAGTGAGCTACATATTGTTGATGCGGGTGATAAAATAGCCACAGAACTTAAAAATACTCAGGTTGATACCGCCCAGTGGCAGTTATCTATAGCGCCAATGCAAGAGTGGCAACAAATCTTTGAAGATGCCTGGTTAATGCACCGAGACTCCTTTTTTGACAAAAATATGCGCGGGGTTAATTGGCAGCAGGTGAAGCAAAAATATCAGCCGTTATTAGCCCGCTTAACTGATAGAAATGAGCTTAATGACCTGTTCAAACAAATGATGGGCGAGCTTGATTCATTGCACTCTCAAGTGCGCGGTGGTGATATTGCTAAAAACGACACTGCCACAGGGGCAAGTTTAGGGGCACGGTTAGCGCAAACCTCAAAAGGGGTGCTGATTAATCACATTTATCGCAACGACCCAGAGCTACCAACGCAGGCATCACCGCTGGCCCGTATTGACGTTGACGCCGCTGAGGGCGACATTATCAAAGCCATTAATGGTAAGCCTATCAGCAGTATTGCTCAGGTCAGTCAGCTACTGCGTAACCAAACCAATAAACAAGTGTTGCTGGAGTTAACCCGTGGTAAAAAAAGCCATCAAACGATTGTAGTGCCCCATGATAACCGCACCGATGCCAAGCTACGTTATTTAGACTGGGTCACCAATAATGCCGCCAAAGTCAGCAGCGCCAGTAAGGGTAACATTGGTTATTTACATCTGTATGCCATGGGCTCAGGGGATATTGAAAGCTTTGCCCGTGAGTTTTATACCAATTATGACAAAGACGGCTTAATCATTGATGTGCGCCGTAATCGCGGCGGTAATATCGATAGCTGGATTATTGAAAAATTATTGCGCCGTGCGTGGGCTTTTTGGCAGCCCACCCATGGCACTGCTAATACCAATATGCAGCAAACCTTTAGGGGACACTTAGTGGTGCTCGCCGATCAAATGACTTATTCAGATGGCGAGACTTTTTCAGCAGGCATTAAATCCTTAGGGTTAGCGCCGCTAATCGGTAAGCAAACCGCTGGCGCTGGGGTATGGCTTTCTGGGCGTAACAGCCTAACGGATAAAGGCATGGCAAGAGTGGCAGAGTATCCACAATATGCTATCGATGGCAGTTGGATTGTTGAAGGTCACGGAGTTGAGCCGGATATTGAGGTAGATAACTTACCTTTTGCTACATTCTCGGGCCAAGATGCCCAGCTTGAAACTGCCATTCGTTATTTAAAAGATGAGCTGATCCAAAAGCCAATTCCGCCGTTAAAAGCGAAGCCAATTCCTGCAAGCGGATTTGCCGCAGATACTAAAGCGCAATTTAAAATGCGCTAACTCAGTAAAGCTTAATAAATAACGGTAAAAAAACCGATATCAAGTCAAATTGATATCGGTTTTATTATTTGTAAATACAGCCTTTAGCAGGCATTTATCAGCCGTTAATTGCTACTTCTGAATTAACACTATTGGCGATAAAGCAATTGGCGTGGGCTTTGTCATGGATTTTATTAATCACTTCCTGACTTACTTCAATGCCGTCTGCAAAAGTTACCACTGGATTCAAGGTCATTTTGGTCACTGACAGCTTACCGTTAGCATTTTTGCCGAGTTCTGCTTTGGCATTATCAACATAGGTTTCAACTGTTAAGCGTTTTAAGTGGGCAATGGCTAAAAACGTTAGCATATGGCAAGACGATAAGGCTGCTAGCAAACTTTCTTCAGGATTAATTTTGGCTTCATTGCCTTTATATTCAGGCGCAGAAGAGGCGTGAACAACTTGGCCTGTACCAAATTCGATTTGGTGATCCCGGTTAAACTCTGGCGCTTGATGATCAAAATGATCTGCTTGCCATTTTACCGTTAACTTAAAACCCATCATTTATCCTTTGTATACAATTTCAAACACTTAGTGAGTAACCTTGTTAATACTGTCATTAGAAGCATTACTCAAATGGTTTAGCTGGAAAAGTATTCTACCTGAGTGAGTGACGAAATCTACCTCCCCTTAGATATTTAATGACTAGCCTATAGCCAAAAGTGGATTGGCGCGGATAGTGTAAATATTAATCATAGTGAGCAAATGGCTTTTAGTATTTGATTACATCAACTTAGCGGTAGTTTTATTAATCAACATGTTAATAAGATGTTATGAATACGTATGCAGTAAATTGAGGCTAGCACAGAAGCATGGCTAGTATATCTGGATAATAATGCCTGATATTCCATTAGTCTGAGCGGTATAACTGAATGTTGGGTGACTATAAAAACCAGTATGGTGAGGGAAACTCAATGTTCAATTGTAAACCTAGTGTTTTATCGCTAGCGCTAGCTGCTGCGGGGATCGGATTTACTTTTTCATCCGATATAGCGCTTGCTGCCGATGACATCAATACCGAAAAAACGCAGGTCGCCAATGCGGCTGAAACACAAAACCAACCTCTAGCGGTAGAAAATCAAAAACCAACAACAGCGAATAATCGTGTCGCAGAAGATGATATTGAGGTGATTAGTGTTAAAGGCTATAGCCGCAGTTTGATTGACTCTTTAAATGCCAAACGTTACGGCGATACCGTGTCGGAGCAATTATCAGCCGATGATCTAGGCGCCTTGCCTGATGTATCAATGGCGGATGCATTAACCCGTTTACCGGGCATTTCAGCAGTGCGTACCGGGGGACAAGCCGCTGAAATTAACATTCGTGGTATGTCTGGCGGGTTTGTATTTTCAACCTTAAATGGCCGTGAGCAAGTATCGACAAGTGGCTCACGCAGTATTGAATTTGACCAATATCCATCTGAACTTATCAGCTCAGCAGCTGTATACAAATCGCCTAAAGCGTCATTAATTGAAGGCGGCGTAGCGGGGACTGTCGAGCTTTCAACAGTGAGCCCGTTAAGCAAAGACAAGCAACACAGTTTTACTGCCAATGTCCGTGGTATGTACAACGATCGCGCAGACGAAGTTTACGGCGCTGAAGAGTTTGGTTCACGTTTAAGCTTTTCATATCAAGGTAAGTTTTTAGAAGACACCTTAGGCGTCGCGGTCGGTTATGCGCGCCTTGAGCAGCCCAGTGTCGCCACCCAATTTGTGGGCTTTGCGTATAACGGTTCGTTAGATGTAGACGGCCTAGAAAATGATACCAACGGCCCAATTGGCGATGATGGTGACATGAGCAATGCTCATAAAGAATACTTAGGTGAAGGTTTTGAACTACAGCATTTGGGCGGCGTTGAAACTCGTAATGGCTACATGGGGGCGATTGAATGGGCGCCGGTTGATAACTTTGTTTTAAAAGCTGACGCCTTTATTTCACGTTTTGACAGTGAAGCATTTGCTCGCGGTTTTAGGGTTAAACTTGATGGTGAAAATGCCAATATTCATAACCCTGTGTTAGATGGTAATGCGGTGATTGGTGGTAATTTTGGCCGTAAATCAAAAGACAGTAATACCCGTGTTGAAATCGTCAATGATGATAATCAAGACTTTGATGAAGTAAATAGTTTTGGCATTAATGCCGATTGGCAAGTTACTGATAATTTAAACGTCAATTTAGATGTGTCCTTGTCATCTGCTAAAAGTGATTTTCGTAATGGTTTGCTATGGGCTAACGTTGCCGAGGACGCCACCATTGACTCACCAGTATTTGATAATGATGTGGCAATCAATTATTTACTCAATGGTTTAGACCTACCCGATGTGGGTTTTAGTCAGGCTGATGCTTTTTCAGATATAGATAAAGTGATGGTCAGTAAATACGGCATTTACCCTTATGAAAATGAAGATGAATTAACAGCATTTCGTTTAGACTTTACCTACGAATTAAATAGCAGCTTTATTTCAAGCATCGAGTTTGGTGGCCGTTACTCAGATCGAACCTATTCAAATGATCGCTCGGTATTTGAATATGGTGCAGATAATGCTTTTTCAGATTCTCAGCCACCGTTACGACTGACTGATGACATGACAACGGTCGTAAATTGGGAAGGGGATTTTGGTTACTTCCCATCCTACCTTGCAATTGACGTTGATAAAGCCCTCAATGCTTGGTTTCCTGGTGGCACCCCACAACCAGTACAAACTTGGGGTAATTCAGAAGGGGTTATTGACGCGAAGGGTTATGAAAATGGTTACTCGTGGACCATGCTACAAAGCGGAGAGGTATACGAAGAAGTCTTCTCTGGTTATGTGATGGCCAACATCGATCTTGAAATTGGAAACTTACCAATAACCGGTAACTTTGGCGTTCGTGTTGTTAATACCGACCAGTCAGCCACCATGTTGCAAAATGTGGGTGATGCTCCTGAACTCGGTGCGCAAAATATCACAGATGACATCGGCATTATCAATCAACACTATGCGCGCACTATTCAAGGTATTAGCTATACAGATTACTTGCCATCGATAAACCTTAACTTCAAGTTAAATGACGAATCTCTGCTGCGTTTCGCTGCGGCTAAAGTGATGTCTCGTCCGCCGATCAATCGTCTTGCTGGTGATATCAGTGCGACAGTCTCTGATGATGGTGAAATTAATGGCTCCAGTACTAACAACCCTTTTTTAAAACCATTTTATGCCGATCAGTATGACTTATCTTATGAATACTACCTCGATGACGGTGCGATTGTAGCTGCAGTTTTCTACAAAAATATTGACTCCTTCATTGATACGATTGGTATCACAGATTTCGATTTTGCAGGCAACGGCTTCAATGTGCCTGAATTCAAAGATCTCGATAATCAATCACGGGTTCCAACCTATAACGGTACCTATACCACGGCAGTAAATAATGCCAATGGGGGTTATATTCGTGGCCTCGAATTAGCTTACACCCAAGTATTTTCAACCCTGCCTGATGCTTGGTCAGGCTTAGGTTTTAATGCCAGTTATTCCTATACCGAATCCGAGGTTGAATCAATCACAAGTTTAGGTGGTGATACCACCATTCAATCATTACCGGGATTATCTAATAACGTTGCCAATGCGACTTTGTTTTATTCCTATGAAGGGTTTGAAACCCGAGTGAGTGCGCGTTATCGAGATGAGTTTGTGTCTGAGCAAGTGGCGATTAATGAGCAAGTGGTTAACTTTGATGGCGAAACAGTCATTGATTATCAGGCATCGTACCAAGTCACCGATGGCCTTGGGGTGCTATTTCAAGTGAACAACTTAACCGACGAGCCAACCAAGAGTTACTTTGGTACCGAAAACAAGACCGGCACCATTCAATACTTTGGCCGTGAATACTATTTGGGGTTCACCTATGCAATGTAATCAGTTGATTGAGTTTCAAGATAATAAAAACCAAATATCACGTTTGATAAAAACATATTTAATGGGGAGAGCTCACTCATGATGAGTATTTCTAAAATAATAAAATTGACAGCCATTGCAGCCAGTATTACCGCTCTGACAGGTTGTGGTAGCGAATCATCTGAATCTGGTGAAGTATTACTGACTTGTAGCTCACCGAACATTCCCAACGCTACTGGTACAGAATGTGTGGCGCCGCCTGCAAAGGTCTGTAAAGCGCCGACTTTTCCGGATGCTAAAAACGAATCTTGCATTGTAGGTTATAACGAAAAATTGCCTTTACCTGTAGTGTTAGCCAGTGAAAACCAAGCGGTTCTTTACTATAACAGATTGAAAGATAAGAATAACACAGAAAAAAATCCGAATTATGCTGCGTTTAGGCTCCATACTTGGAATAACGATGCCTGCGATAGCTATGCTCCGCCTTTTGACTCCACAGAATGGAGTAATGGCCACCTGTTTGATGGTGTTGATGAAAACTATGGCGCTTATTGGATCCTTAATCTTAAAGAAGGCTTCTCTGAGTGTGCCCAGTTTATTATCCACGATGGTGATACAAAGGCATTATCTGCTAGTGATATGTCGATGAATCTTAAAGCGCATGAAGACCCTACATCAGTAGAGGCGCAATTCGACCGCGCTAACTTTACGATAGATGGTACCCCAGATGTATATGACTTCCCTATTTTAGATGTGGGATTTTCTATTGCAGATGCCAGCGCTCACTGGCTAGATCAAAATACCTTTGTATGGAATGAAGACCCTGAGGGCATTGCCAAGTTCGTATTACATTACGCTGCAACAGCAGGCATTGGCGTTGATGATGGCGGCAGTATTAGCGGCGCACAGCTTGAGTTAGCTGAAACTGAGCTAACCGATACGCAAAAAGCCTTAGTGCCACATTTGGCTGACTGGCCTGCTTATGAGGCCAACTTTAGCGCTGATGAAGCTAAAATGATGGCCAAAAACCAGCTAGTGATGGCTGCTTATGACAGTGACAATAAACCTGTCGCGGCAACCCATGTGCAAGTGGCTAAGGTGCTAGATGCACTCTATACCCAAGGGGATAATGATGCTGATGAAGCTGATCTAGGCATTATTTATGATGGCAGTAATATTATCGCCAAAGTGTGGGCGCCCACAGCGCAGTCTGTAAACTTAAAAGTCTACGATGCAGCGAAAACGCTCACTAGCACAGAGGCGATGACATTAGATAGCGCCACAGGTATTTGGTCATTCAGTGGCGATATGAGCCTAGACCGCATGTATTACCGCTATGAGTTAACGGTATTTCACCCTGTGACGAAAGCCATTGAAACGCTTGAATCAACCGACCCATACTCGCTCAATGTGTCAACTAATGGCCGTTATAGCCAGTTTGTTAATTTAAGCGATGATGACTTAAAGCCTGAAGGCTGGGACGGACATAGTATTCCTACCATTGTAAATGCTGAAGATGCGGTAATTTATGAGGGCCATGTCCGTGATTTTAGTGCTAGGGATGAAAGTACCTCTGCCGCCAACCGTGGTAAGTATTTAGCCTTTACCGAACAGGGTAGTGCGCCAGTAGAGCATTTACGAACCTTGGCACAAAGCGGTGTGACCCATTTTCACTTATTGCCGGTAAATGACATTGCTACAGTGAATGAAGATCCTGCTGAGCGCATTGATATCACAGACACCTTAGGCGCCTTGTGTGACAAGATTGATGACAATGCAGATGCTTGCAGTACTCAAGATAAGTCAGCAACTATTGAGTCTATCCTTGCTGGTAATGCCGTAGGCTCTTTTGAAACGCAGGACTTAGTTAACGCCATGCGAGGCTATGACAGCTTTAACTGGGGTTATGATCCACAGCACTTTATCGCGCCAGAAGGCAGCTATGCCACTGACGCAGATGGGGTAGCGCGTATTATTGAATTACGCGCCATGAACCAAGCGTTGCATGAGCTAGGACTACGAGTAGTGCTCGATGTGGTCTATAACCACACCAGTGCATCAGGCTTATGGGATAACTCAGTGCTCGATAAAGTGGTGCCGGGTTATTACCATAGATACAACGAAATCACAGGTAACATTGAATCATCCACTTGTTGTGATAACACCGCAACAGAGCATCGGATGATGGATAAGTTTGTCACCGATTCTATGGTCATTTGGGCCCAGCAATATGGCTTTGATAGCTTCCGTTTTGATGTCATGGGCCATATGCCTAAAAGCAGCATTTTAGCAGCCCGTGAAGCGGTGCAAGCAGTAGATGCAGATAACTACTTTTATGGCGAAGGCTGGAACTTTGGCGAGGTGGCTGATAACCGTTTATTTGAGCAAGCTGTGCAAGCCAATATGGCTGGCAGTGAAGTAGGTACCTTTAATGACCGTATTCGTGAAGCGGTTCGTGGTGGCGCCTTGTTTGCCATGGAGCAAAAAGATGATTACTTGCGTGATCAAGACACCTTGCGTTTATCTATGGCGGGTAACTTACAAAACTATGTCTTAAAAGACTTTAATGGTAATTCAGCTAAGGGCAGTAGCTTTAGCTGGAATAGCCAACCAACGGCTTATGCGCTAGATCCTGCTGATAGCATCAACTATGTGTCAAAGCATGACAACGAAACCCTGTGGGATGTTTTGCAGTATTCAAATGACATCAGTATGTCATTAGATAGCCGGGTACGAGTGCAAAACATTGCCGCAACCATTCCATTAATGAGTCAAGGTATTCCATTTTTGCAAATGGGCGGCGATATGCTGCGCTCAAAATCATTGGATCGTAACACCTATGATTCAGGTGATTGGTTTAACTGGGTCGACTTTACCAAAAACAGCAACAACTGGAATGTCGGTTTACCATTAAAGCAAGATAATGATGCCAAAATGGATCAAATTATTACTCTTGCAGGTAACCCTAACTCAGCTGCATCAATGTCTGAGATAGAGTTTGCATCTAGTGTGTTCAATGAGTTTTTATCAATTCGTAAAGCTAGCCCATTACTAAGACTTACCACAGAGCAAGATATTATCGACCGTGTAGGTTTTCATAATATTGGCAAAAATCAAACTCAAGGCGTGATAGTCATGAGCGTTGATGACGGCGGTGAGTTAGTCGATATCGACCCAGCAGTCGATGCCATGGTGGTGATGGTTAACGGTAGCGATCAAGCCCAATCTCATAGCGTGGCAACAGCAGCAGATTTTAGCTTGCATCCAACACTTGTTATGTCGGTAGATTCGACCGTGCAATCGGCAAGCTTTAGCCAAGGTGAAGGCGAGGGCACCTTTACGGTTCCAGCTTATACCACAGCAGTATTTGTTAAAAATCAAGGTGACGCTCAAGGTGAAGGCTTAAGTGCTGATGCAACTGCGGGTGCGCCTGATGTAGTGCCATACGGCAGTACAACAGTGTTTGTTCGTGGTGGCATGAATGGCTGGGGTGAGCTTGATAGCTTTAGCTATATCGGCGCAGGTGAATACCGTGTGGCTATTAACTTAGCGGCTGGTGGCTATGACTTTAAAGTGGCATCCAGTGATTGGAGCACAGTGGATTTTGGCGGCGTGTCAGATGCCGAAGCGGCAGTTGATGAAGACGTCGCTGAGCCACTTGCTAGAGCGGGCGCTAATTTAAGCTTTACCGCAACACTTGATGGGACTTACGTGTTCTCGTTAGATGCCTCAGATAAAGACAACCCAGTATTAACCATTTATAACGAAGAGCCATTTGTGGGCACAGAGGTATACCTGCGCGGCGATATGAACGGCTGGAGCACCGATAATGAAATGCTGTCTTTTGGCGGCAGTATTTACCAAGTCGACATAATGGTTTCTGCGGGAGTTAAAGGCTTTAAAGTCGCTTCAAGCGACTGGTCTAGCGTTGATTACGGCAGTCTTGATGACGATGGCACAGTGAGCTTAGCCACCGATAAACAGCTTGCTGTGTCAGGTTCAAATTTAAGCTTGGATTTTGACTCTGAAGAAATGTACAGCTTTACCTTTGATATGAGTAATCGCGCAGAGCCAGTATTAAGGGTAAATAAAACCGCAATGTTTGGCGCGAATACGGTTTATGTACGTGGTGGCATGAATGGATGGGGTGAAGTTGATGCGCTAACTTATCAAGGTGCATCGGTTTACCATGTAGATATCGCTTTAGAGGCGGGCAATCATGAATTTAAGATTGCCACTGCAGATTGGTCTACTGTTGATTTTGGTGCTATTGCAGGCGAAGAAATCGTGCTAGAAGGTGAAATGCAGTCATTGGCATCTAAAGGGGCTAATATGAATTTTAGCGCCGCAGATGCTGGCACATATCGATTTACGGTCACCGGCCCTAGTGCCAGCTCTCCCACCTTGTCGGTAACTAAAGTTAACTGACTTTAACGATAAATTTAGCCCAAATGACCGCTATAACAAAACCCAGCTTATGCTGGGTTTTTTATGAAATCCACTGCCAGTGGTTAAAAGTGAGTGTAAAGCGTGAATTATCACTTTTAGTCATAGATTAACTTGAGGCCATGGACGCTTGAGCTGTGTCTTAATTTAGCTTTTTTGGGTGATTTTTAAACTATTTTGAAGGTTAATTTTCTTAAAAAACAGCTAAGTGCACAAATAAAGTGCAAACACGACAAAAGTTGCAGATTTTGTTTTAATTTTATGTCTATACTGAAGTTGTAAGGCAAATGAATCGCTGCAAACAAAATAATTAACACTAGCATGAGGTGTAGTGAGAAATTTTTGTAACGTTAACAAAAATTTATCTAACTTCCCTTGTGATCTAGGACACAAGCCCTCAAATATACTGGTGTAAGAATAAAATTGCTTAAAGAAAGTGAAGTATATAGCGTCGCTATATTATTAAAGGATATTTATCTATGAAAATAAATCTTTCGGGTCACCATGTCGATGTTACAGATACTGTAAAAGAACACGTCAATCAAAAATTCACTAAAATAGCCAGTCATTTCCCAACGCTAATATCACTCGATATTATTATTTCAAAAGAGCACGGCGAATTTGAAGTCGAAATCACCACTAACTATGAAGGTAGCCGAATCGCTGCAAAAGCGTCAGATCCCGTGATGTACCCAGCACTTACCCAAGCAGGTAAAAAACTTGATGCCGCACTTAAGCATCGTAAAGGACAATTAAAAGCAGATTTACATCAGAAGCCAGAGGTTACAGCTCCTGAAATAGCTTATGAAAAAGTTCAAGAAATGGAATTAAGATAAGCGACTTGCCCTTATTTAAGTTACAAAAGTAAGCCAATAAAAAACGCAGTCTATTGACTGCGTTTTTTATTGGGCTCACCCGCTTAGGGTTGGCGCAATTGCTGTTGCTGTTAGTCGTTAATCTCAGCATTGTGATAAACGTTTTGTACGTCATCACAGTCTTCTAAAGCAGCAATAAATTTATCGAAGGTTTCAACATCTTCACCGCTCACTTCGGTCATGGCTTGAGGCACAAAAGTGATATGTTCAACTTCAAATTCGATGTCAGCATTATCTTCAGTTAATGCCACACGGACTTTGTTGTATTCAGTGATTGGTGAGAAAACGCTGATCATGCCATCTTCTAATTCAACATCAGTAACGTCCACATCAGCCATCATCAACAATTCTAAAACGGCTTCATCGTCATCACCAGGAAATACAAATACGGCTTGGTGGTCAAAACTGTGAGCAACAGTACCAGGTCCACCTAACTTAGCATCATTTTTAACGAAAGCTTGACGTACTTCAGTGAAAGTACGTTTCACATTATCAGTTAAGCAATCTACGATGACTGAACATCCACCAGGGCCAAAACCTTCATAACGCGCGGTATCATAATCTTCACCGCCACCGCCTTTGGCTTTTTCAATGGCACGTTCAATAACATGAGTCGGTACTTGGTCTTTTTTCGCACGTGCAATTAAGCTGCGTAATGCTAAGTTACCGTCAGGATCAACACCACCATTTTTAGCTGAAACATATATCTCTTTACCGTAGCGCGAGTATAAACGCGTTTTTTGGCCAGCGGTTTTAGCCATAGATTCTTTGCGGTTTTGGTATGCTCTTCCCATCTTAATCTCAGTCTTATATCGAAAAATTGTCGATGATTCTAGCAAAAATTATCGCGACTGTTTAGGGGCTGTATCTGTTTCAATGGTAATTTTACTGGTTTTTGCTCATTTTCTTGCCAGCAGCACAAAAATGACCGCTGTAGAAATTAAAATTCTCCCTAATTTTTGAACAAAATCATCATTAAGCAGTGAGCTAAGTCAAATTAGCGATACCTTTGTAAGTAATATGTTGTTCAGTTTCTCGATAAATCAACTATTCAAGACTAGACTTACTACGAAGGACGTAATAGTCATGTTAGCCGCTTTATAAGGATGAGAGTGAACTTATGACAGAAGTAACGCAGCCATTAGCCACAGTCGATAAAGATAATAAAGCGACAGTAACGGTATTATTTTATGATGCTCCGGCAGGTCTATCGATGAATAATACTGTACTGAAAGGGTTAAATGTCAGCGCCGCCGGAAGGGTGATATTGCCCGATGAGTTTCGAGAGGGTAAGTCGATAATTGCCGTGCTTGATGGTGAGTGCACTGTGCTTAACACCTTGGGTGAGCGAGTTTATTCTCAACAAAAATTGGTTGGCAGCTAACTAAATTTTGTCATCAAACAGCAGCTAACATCAATAAATAAAACGAGGGCGACTATATTTAGTCGCCCTCGTTTTATTTATTGGCCATGGTTTTGTGTTTAACGCTAATCTGATGCCATATTGGCTGAGGGAGTTTAATTGCAACCAGGCTCATAAAAACGTTGCTCATGGCTGAGTGAGCCGGCTTTCGAGTTACAAAGCTACCGCAACTGAGTTGCGGTAGCTTTTGTTTGCCCTTAGTGCCTAGTGATTAGTGCTTAGTGATTAGTGCTTGCAGATAGTGCTGAGGGTTAACTAAATACTGGCTCATTAAGGCTATTTGTAAGCTGCTTTTTTACTGGGCGCGGTAAGCCTAATGCCGCCTCAATTGTTGGCTGGGGTTTACCCAGTAAATAGCCCTGAGCGTAGTCAATTTGGTAGTGCTTAACCATATTTAGCACCTTGTCAGAATCCACAAATTCAGCCACAGTTTTAATATGCATTTTGCGAGCAAATTCAGAAACGGTTTCAACTAAATGTTGGGCTTTCTTATCATGATCTAGGTGACGGATAAGCGAGCCATCAATCTTAATGATATCCACATCTAAGCTGAGCAAATGACTAAAGTTAGAATAACCAGCCCCAAAGTCATCAATGGCAATTTTACAGCCAAAAGGTTTTACTTTTGCAATGAAGTCTTTTACTAATTGGTAGTTGGTTATCTCATCACTTTCAAGTAATTCAAAGGTTAATCTTTGCGCCGCCCCAGGATATTGCGTCAGTAGATTAAGCAGCTGATTCACTTGTTCAGGTAGGGCAATATCATCGATAGAGATATTGACTGAAAACTCGTAGGGTTGTAGATGAAATAATGCAAAAGATTTTGTCAGCATACTCTGCATCAAGAGTGGGTAAATGCGCGATTGCACTGCGGTTTTCATAAACATTGCAGGCGTTAAATAATCGCCATCAGCTTGTTTTATTCGCATTAAACATTCAAATTTAGGGGCGCTATTGCCGTCCAGTGGCTGGATTAATTGCACAAAGGGCACTACGGCATCATTTTGTATTGCCAGCGCCAACATACGGCTTTGCTGCATGTTGTGCTCAAAAGCTTGTGGGTTGACCATTGATAGGGAAAACAGCTGATAACGCTGAAGCTGCTTAAGGGCAATTCTTCTGGCTAAATCAGCATGTTGATGCAGTTGTGAGTAATTATTATCAATACAGTGTGCACCACCGGCGCTGAGGTTAACGTATACCTCGTTGCCATCTATGGTGATGGCATGTTGAGTGACATCATCAATAATGGTTTCTGCTAGTTGTTGTAAGTGCAGATCTTCAACTTGATTGCTAAGGGTGACGACAAACTCGTTAGCACCGGTTTTGTAAACAGTGTGCTGGCTAGCGGCAGCGACGATCCGCTTAGCAATGACTTGGATAGTCGCATCACCAGTTTTTACCCCGTAAAAATCATTAATTTGGCCAAACTGATTAATGTTAAAGGCAATTAAAGAGTGCGCTGTTTTACCCGCTAAGTCAGCGTAAAGCTTTTTGCGGTTAGGTAAGCCTGTAAGGTTATTAAAATAAGCCTCGGTATACAGATTGGTATTTTGCTGCTCAATTTTATTAAAACTGGTCACCAAGGAGTGACGCATTAATTCAAAATCTTCAGCCAGTTGTTGAATTTCATCTTGGCTATTTATGTAAAGTTTTTGGTTTAAGTTACCCTTAACGATTCTTTGGGTCCAACTGGTCAGTATTAGAATGTCTTTGGTGACAATTTTACCGACGCGAATAAACAACCAGCTGGCTACCGCAATCAGCCCCAGCAAAAGCAACAGCTGAAAAAACAGCATATTTAATAGCTCAGTGCCATAAAGCTTTACTTGAATCGACGCGCCATAAAAGCCTTTTAATTGGCCTCGGTAAACAATTGGCTGCATCAACTGGCTAAAACCTAGTACCCATTCAGCTTGTTGGGTACGCGCGGTTTCTATTTTACGCATATTGCGAGGGCGTTTTTGTACCAGTAACTGCCCAGTAAGCGCTTGTTGTTGTGCCTTGGGAATTAATTGCGCCCATAAGCCTTTCATAAAGTAATCTTCAGAGCTAGCAAAGCCAAGCTTTGAGGCTCTATCTTGTTGGATGGCTTCATTCTGACGGCGGTGATGCAAGCTGACTAATTGGCCGTTTTTATCCAGCACGGCAAAATCTGACAGGGTAATTTGAAATAAGCTGTTTTGTTTTTTATCGATGCGGGTAGTTGCGGGAGAAAAAAACGCTCAATGGTTGTTGATATTTGTTGTTGCTGGTCTGCTATGTTATCAAAATCAATTTGTTCACTGGCTAGCAGTAAGTGCATGTTATGCAAGGTGTCACTAACCGAAAGCTTTATCAGTTGGCGGCTTTGATGTAGTTGATAGCCAAAAAACACCACTTGAGCACAAATAAGGATCAACATGTTGCTGATCATCAGTTTACGGTGAAAGGGCATTTTTAAATGCAGTAACCAATATAAAAAAGGCTCTAATACACAAAATAGTAAAAATGCCCCCACAATCGATAGAGTAAATAGCTGCACTGTGGTGGCAATCTTGGGCCAGTCAAGCACATGTAACAATGAGTTGGCATCACCCCAAGGGTTACTGGCTGTTTCAGGGTTATTCGGGTCTAAAATCCAAATCGGTGTCGGTTGTCCATCGAGATGCAATACCAGTTTATATTCAATGTCACCGGGATGAATGGAAAGATCATATTGCCATTGGTTAGCAGAGACCGGCTGCATTTGATAATAAGGGTCGTCACTATACCAGTCAGAAAAACTGCCACTGACAAAAACCTTATTCACTTTAGCATCAGGGCTAAGACCATAATCTTGATTGAGGGCGTCAGAGAGTGGCAAGGTTAGCGTGATGCGATAAGGGTTTAACGCATCTGTCGTCATTGCATTAATTAGCCAAGTTTGAATCGGCCACAAACACACTAGCGCAACCAAAATGCCAAGCCTAATTTTCCATTTATGTAAATAATGAGCAACTATACTCACAGACACGACCTTGTATCTTAAAAAAGTAACTACAGACGACTATATTACTTAGCCTTTGGTAAGCAATATGAGCTGCAATTTCACCGAGGTCAACAAATTGCAGTATAAAAAATGCCTTAAACAGTGTTCGGAAAATTCACCAATGATCCTAAGCCCTTATGAGGGCAGACTTTTGCCTCAAAACAAGCGCAATAACATTTTTAATACACTTGTATAAAAATAACACCTCGGCGAGTTCAGCCTCACATCAAGGTGCTAATTTGTGAAGCACAGCAAATAAGCTGCCTAGCAGATATGGCTTATTTTGCGTATAATAACTGCTATCTGTTTCTGCAATAAAAGTGCTATTTAAGCCGCTTAAAGGCAGACAATCATTCATTTAAAGAGAACTCACCATGAGCAATATCCCACCATGTCCAAAATGTGAATCAGCCTACGTATACGAAGATGGCTCACAACTAGTTTGTCCAGAATGTGCTCATGAATGGAACCCAAACGAAGAAATCGTTGATCCAGATGCAATTATCTTAAAAGATGCAGTAGGTAACCTACTTGCTGAAGAAGACAAAGTGACGCTGATCAAAGACCTTAAAGTAAAAGGTTCTTCATTAGTGCTTAAAGTTGGAACTAAAGCGGTTATCAAACGTTTTGTTGATGCTGACCACGATATTGACTGTAAAGTTGATGGTCACGGCCAAATGATGCTCAAATCAAAGTTTGTTAGAAAGCAAAACTAAATCGCTTGTTAATTGAGTTTGATAAAAACCTGCCAAGTGCAGGTTTTTTTATGGACGGCAGTTCAGTTGCCGCCGCCTCATTGGAATCGAAAGAGTTACAATTGGGATTAATAAAAGTTGTTAGAATTAGCCAAAGAAAAAGGGCTTAACCTTGCGGTTAAGCCCTTTTAGAATTTGGTGCAGAAGTAGGGTTTGAACCCGGGTCCCAAAAGCCAGCACTCAACTTGCTGCCCAGTCTTTAATGGGTTTAACTGTAATATCATTAAGTTAGCTGATTGATGTTAATGGTGTTTAATGACGAGTATAGCCACTATTGGTTGTTCACTGTTTTTCTAAACTACATCGTTTTTTTAGGTTGCCACGTCCTGCTGCTTATTTTTTGTTTAAATTTGGGTAAAGCAGTGAGCAGGCCATGTAATTGTACGAAGTTATATTCAAGATGTTCGTTTATTATACTGTCTAGATCAAATGCATAAATATCAAGATATAGAAAATATATAAAGTGTGTCAACGCAAGCTGTTGTTCAATATTTGCTATAAAGGTAGACACACCTTCTATGTCATATGCATCGCCAATATATTGTGAAATGAATAATGATTCTAGTTTATTTTGAATTGGCATTTTTCTAAGGATTGAGTAAATTTGGGTGTTGACTCTCCGTAAGTGGCTTTCATATAAATACAGCTGATTATCCTCGTCATCTATAGGGAACTCTTTGATGAACTTTATCGTTTCGGCTAAATTTAATATCAACTCTTCGGTTAAGTTGTTCAGTATTGTTGTTGTAATTCCTCCCGGCCCATTTCTTAATGAAGAGTCTTCATACAACTTGATATAACATTTTTTAGTATCAATTTTGATTTTGGCACCTGATTGTAAGATGGTTGGAAATTTATTAGACTCAATTTTTGTCTCTACTTGCTCTATATACTCACAGAAATGCTTGTAGTGAGCTAGGTACAAATCAGTTTTGTTTTTCTGTTTAACTTCATTAATTTGTGTCTCTGCTTTGCTTATTTGTAGAGCAGTTTGTTTGGTGCCATGAAGACGTGCAGTTAAAGCCGCTAGAGGGATCGAAAGGGCGAGTAAACCAAGCGGGAGTTTACTAATCTCGATAAACTGCTTGTAACCATCGGCAGAAAGCTCCAACGATAAACCACTCCAAGTCCATATTCCTGTAGAGAAAAAGAGACCAATAGGATACACAATAGCTATAGCGAATAATGGTTGGCTACCTAAGCCATGGCTAGGATCGAAAGTTCTGAAATACTTCCAAAAACCCCAGCTACTTCTGTCTTTATGCCTAGTTAAATAGAGCAGAAGTACTATGGTAAATACTAAAAGTAATGGAGCAAAAATGCTTATAAGCAATTTACTTAGTTCGTTTAATTCATCCATGTGGGGTTATTAATCCTGGTATTGGTTTTTTAGTGACGACATTAGCTTAATTGCCATTGAGTCTTGGTGTGATTAATCATTCAACTATCCTTGTATTTTATAATAATAACCAGATAACAGGGTATTACAGAATACGCTTGAGAGTAAAGTTTGATGACGATGCTGAATTTTTAAGATGAGTAATCGAGAACGACAAATTTAAGGCAAAAAAATGCCACCTATTGCTAGGTGGCATTTTTAGAATTTGGTGGAGGCGGCGGGATTTGAACCCGCGTCCAGAAAGCCTACATCCAAGGCGCTACATGTTTAGTCTCTCTTTTGGTTAACCAAGTACACTCCGAAAGACAGGATTGCAATTGGCGAGTCCGATACTGTTTCGCGGTTCACCCTCGGACGGAGTTCCCTCGCTATCAAATGTAATATGACCATCTTGAATCCCTGCCCATTTGAGAGACGTGGGTAAGATGGCTAGCTAGCCTAAGCTGCTAGAGAGTAGTTAGAGTCGTTAGCAACTATAACAGTGCGGCTTTTTACGAGGCCAACCGCCCCTCGACATGCTCCCAGGGTTTCGTGAATCCTGTCGAATCCAGAATCGCCCCCAAAGTTTGTTGATTGTATCGGGTAAATACTAAAATACCTAATGTATTTGACCACAGTTACAATCGTTTGTTCATTATCCGTCCAGTCTCGACTTCTTCATTACTCGAGATTGTTCAACTTTCCACTCACGTTCTTTAGTGTCTTGGCGTTTATCGTGATCTTTTTTACCTTTACCGAGTCCAATTTCCACCTTTACCCAAGCGCTTTTACGCCAGTAAAGTGACAATGGCACTAAGGTGTAGCCTTGACGCTCAATTAAGCCTTCAAGTTTATCAATTTCACTGCGCTTTAATAACAGCTTTTTAGTACGCACAGGGTCGCAAACCACGTGGGTGGTTGCTGTATTAAGTGGCTGAATGGTACAGCCATGCATAAAGGCTTCACCGTTTTTAATAAAAACGTAGCAATCTGCGAGGGTCACTTTACCCATACGCAAAGACTTTACTTCCCAGCCTTGAAGCTCTAAACCGGCTTCGACTTTTTCTTCGATTTTAAACTCAAAGGTCGCGCGCTTATTACGTGTAATCGTAGCGGGCGGATTCTTTGATTTTTTTGAATTCTTTTTTACCATAATCGCGTGTGATACCCGCTGTTATCCCATTTAAAAACTCTGCGTACTCGTTGACGTGTGGCAGAGATGGGGGAGAGAGAAAACTAATCTGTGGATTATACCCAAACGGCTTAAAGATGCGAGTACATTCATCAAGCTGTAATGGATGCGTTTTCTTGGGAGCATGTTAAAATCGACTCATTGTTAATATGAGTGTTGTTTTTCATGCCAAAAATTTCAAAAAGTGTACTGGTTCGATTTAGTGCAATGCAGATGTATGATCTGGTTAATGATGTGGAGTCATATCATGCATTTTTACCCGGCTGTGTGGGTGGGAAAGTGCTGGAGTTTGATGGACAGACTATGGTGGCGTCGGTTGATGTCTCTAAAGCTGGGATCCGTAAAACCTTCACCACTCGTAATCAAGTGGTGCCAGGTAAAACAATTGAGTTAAGGCTTGAGAATGGTCCTTTTAAACATTTAGACGGTTTATGGCGCTTTACCGAGTTAACGGACGATGCCTGTAAAGTTGAATTTGATTTAAATTTCGATTTTTCAAATCCATTAGCTGATTTGGCTTTTGGCAAAGTGTTTAAAGATCTGATGAATTCAATGGTGAAGGCATTCACTGAAAGAGCCAAGGTGATTTACAATGACAAATGATGTTGAAACTTTTGCAGTGGATGTGATTTATGCGCTGCCGACTCAGCAAAAAATTATTAGCGTGAATGTGCTGCCTGGTACCACATTTATTGAGGCGGTGAAGCAAAGCAATATTGTCAGCTTTTTTCCTGAAATTGACTTAGCCAAGGTGAAGCTGGGGGTGTTTAGCCGTCAGGCCAAACATGATGAAGTATTGGTGCCCGGTCAACGAATTGAGATATATCGGCCGTTAATTGCAGATCCTAAAGATGTGCGTCGCAAGCGTGCTGAAAAAGCCAAAGAAGAAGGCCGCAGCAATAAGATAACTGGCGCAAAAGTTAACTGACATTAAAAACGAATAGCCACATGCTTTTCGGGTGCCGCAATAAAAACGGAGAGAATGACCACATTCTCTCCGTTTTTTATGTGCGATTGATTAAGTCAGTTTTAAATTACTGCTCATCTTGCTGCGGCACATCATTTTCATTTTCGATGCGTTCTTCTTCAACGAGAGGTTTTTCATCGCCTCGAAGTTTTTGCTTCTGTTCAGGCAATAACGGCTCAACCACCCGTGGTGAAACAGAAGGTAATGCACCTTCATTTAACGGTGTTTCGAAATCTTCATGAAGCTTGTAGTCACCTTCTACTTTGGTGAGCAAGTCGCCATCAAAGTATAAAATAAGTTCTTTATGGGTCACTTGGGCGTTACGACCACTTTTAAAGTGATATACATAATACCAAATGTTGTCTGCGAAACTATCACGCAGTACTGGGCGACCTAAGATGTATTCAGCCTGTTCTTTAGTCATGTCGATACGCAGTTTTTCAACTTGCTGTAACTCCATGTAGTTACCTTGTGGTATATCTGGCTTGTAAATTAAGTAGTCAAAAACGCTACATGCACTGAGTGATACTGAAAGCGCAACTGCGCCTAAAAGGGTAAGACTTTGTTTTTTATTTATCATTGTCTGCGCTATTTCCTAAAAATCTGACGCCATCATACCCAAGGCTTCCCTATGCTGACAAGTGGCTATTGATACTTCATTACTACTTCAATGACGGTTATGACTCATTAGTGACTCAGTTAGTTCCCCAAATTTGAGCAATGATGATTTTATTGGTACTAAATATGTTGCATAAATGTTGAAAAGGGATGGTAATAGCGCTGCTATTTATATAAGTTTGATAGTAACTGGAGTTATTTTTAAATGCCGTTATCCGCCATCGTAATGCTAGGGCATTTAGTGCAGTAAGCTCTTAACCTTTTTTTTTGAAAAAATTGAGCACAATGTCATTACCAAGAGTTGAACCGAGTGAGACTGGACGTTTAGTTTTTGTAGGAACGGGACTGCAACTTGCTGGGCATATCAGTAAATTAAGTCAAAGTTATATTGAGAATGCAGATATTGTATTTTCTATTGTGCCTGATGGTTTTGCTAACCGCTGGCTTGAAAGCTTAAATGGCAATCATATCTCATTACAGTGCCATTATGCCCAAGAGGGTGAAGTGAAGAATCGCCGCGACAGCTATGCTGAGATGGTTGAGGCGATTTTGCAGCAAGTTCGTCAGGACAAGCTGGTGGTGGTCGCGTTATATGGTCACCCTGGCGTATTTTCTTGTGTATCTCATTTAGCCATTAAGCAAGCAGTTAACGAAGGCTATGAGGCGAATATGCTGCCGGGTATTTCTGCTGAAGCCTGTTTGTGGGCAGATTTAGGCATTGACCCCGGCTCTAATGGTCATCAAAGCTACGAAGCAACACAGTTTATGCTTTATCAGCATCATCCTGATCCTGCGACTTACTTACTATTATGGCAAATTGCTTTGGCAGGAGAGCATACATTGACCGAGTTTAGTACTGATCAACAGCGCTTGGAGATTTTGGTTGAGCATTTAAGCCAATGGTACCCACTTGATCACCAAGTTGTTATATATGAAGCGGCTAACTTGCCAATTCAATCTCCAAGAATTGACCATATCCCTTTAAAAGAGTTGCCGTTTGCGCCGTTAAGTATGATCAGTACCTTACTCATCCCGCCTTCAATGCCGCTGAAGTTGAATCAGCTGATGATGAAAAAATTAGGGATTAATGCCAATGATATTGGTTAACAGAATGCGGGTTATTGTGGTCAATAACCGCGCTTGATAGCTGTCACTAATTAATAGTGATACCAACCTTGAAGACAAATAAGGAAATAACATGTCAAATTTAACCGAGTTTTTTACTCAATTAAGCTCAGATGCCAAGTTGTTAGAGGCTTATAAGAAAGATCCCCGCGGCGTTATGCAGGCCAATGGTTTATCAGCTAAAGACATAGAGGCTGTGATGTCAGGGGATATGGCGCAAGTTAAATCCTTGGTGGGTGATGTTGAACTGAAATCAATTTTACTCGTCCATCATTTATCGTAATCTTAACCTCATGCTAAAAGCGCTTAATCGGTTACTTTGCACCACGTTATTCATTTTCTGCACTGCAGTGAGTGCCGATGACGTCAGCGCTGACGATATTGACCAAAAATTAGATCTGCTAGATGTATCAATACTTAAAGATATTGATACCTCTAGCGCCACCATTAATGAACTGTTTGGCTTGTTTGATAGTCTCAGTCGACAGCAAAAAATAAGGCTTTATATTTTTGAGTCGGTACGGCTTATTCTGGCGGGAAAATATGAAAATGCCTTGCAGACTTTAGATAAGGCTCTGTTTCTCAACCCGAACGATGAGCAATTAACCAATATTTACGGCTATAAAATTTCTGCCAGTATTCCTTTAAAGCGTTATGAAGATGCTTTTAGCCTACTGGAGAAAAGCCTAGCCCGCATTGACAGTTTTCAAGATAACTCGATTAAAATCAGTTCCTATGTCAGGCTAATGAATACCTATTTAGATTTAGATAAATATGACGAGGTACTTAGGCTTTCAAAGATTGTTTTTACGTTAAACCAAGGCCAAGATAGCAAAGCCCATTGCTATGCCATGGTACTGACATCTTCAGCGCAATTATCATTGCACCAAATCCCTTATCTAGAACAATTACAATTATTTGAAGACACCCAAGGTTATTGTCAACAAAATAATTTCCCGTTAATTGCAGCTATGGCCATTAAAGGCAAGGCTACCGTTGAGTTTGAACACCATCATTATCAAACCGCAGAAGGGTTATTTCTTAAAGCGTTAGCAGCTTATCAACCGTTTAATTTTGAGTTAGAAATTAATAATATTTATGCTTATTTAAGTGAGGTTTATTTTCAGTTACAACAATTCCAGCAGGCAGTTGAATATGCCGAATTGGTCGATAAACTGACTAACGAGCCTAATAATTATAAGGCTAAGCAACGTGCTTATAATGTGCTTTCAATGGTGGCCAGTAAACGAGGTCAATTTAAAGTAGCTTATCAATATCATGTGCAATCCCATGCCATAGGGATGCTGTTAATTAATGATAAAAAGGTCAAAGAAACGGCATACCAAGTTGCAAAATTTGATAATGCAGAAAAGACTCGCCAGTTAAATAAACTGGCACAAGATCAAGAAATGCTAGCGAAAGAGCGCAGCATTATGAATAACGAAAAAAGCGCTTCGTTTATGTTTTCTACTGTATTGACGGGGACGGTGGCATTTTTGAGTTTGTTGCTTGCCACCGCATGGATGCAAAGAAATCAATTTCGCAAACAAGCTCAAATTGATTTACTCACCGGCTTGCTAAATCGTGGTACTGGCGAAGAAAAAGCCGAGGATGAATTTGTCCAAGTGCTTGCCCGTGGCGGACAATATAGCGTTATCGTGATTGATTTAGACTTATTTAAGCAGATTAACGACAGCTTTGGCCACGGTACTGGGGATTGGGCATTAAAGAAGGTTGCTGAGGTGATAACAGCGAATACCCGCAGTACAGATATCGCCAGTCGAATGGGTGGTGAAGAGTTTGCTATTTTTATGCCGTTTACCACAATAGAATTAGCGGTTGAGTTAGCGAAAAAAATACGCTTTGATATTGAGTCGATTGATACTCGCTTTTCTGGTCATCAATTTACAATTACCGCAAGTTTTGGTGTTAGCCAAATAACGGCAGATGATCTAAGCCTTGATCCCATCATTAACCGTGCAGATACGGCCTTATATAAAGCAAAATCTGAAGGCCGAAATAAAGTGGTTTCTTTATAGTCGCAATTTGTTTTAGCAATACATGTTAACTAAGTTCACCGTTGCAATGACTCAGTTACGACTCAGCGTTTTTCAGTCTCATCTTTATACATATCACAGCCTTATAATGGCTAACTACCTAACAGCATCTTATGCAGCTTGGTTCTCAAAGCTCTTTCAGATTAAGTCTAAATATCGTGCCAAAACCCCTTAAACATTACCCAAGCGAGCCATTAGCCGCTACTTATTAGGGAACGGTTCAATACGGGAAGTATTTATTAGCGGCTGCTTATTAGGGAGCTGTCGTTACAGGTTAGGGCTTAAAATTTTAACTAAAAGGACCATTTTTGTGGGCAGAGGTTTAAAGTCGCTTATAGCAAAGTCATTAGTTGCCATCGCCTTGCCATAGTGGCGCTAATGTCTCTGTGCAGGTGGATTGATGTTTACAATCCACCTGCTTTGGGCGTTTTTATCTGCACCAATATGGCTTCTGCATTTGCAGGCTTTGACCTTCCTTAGTGCAAAAATGCTTAAAATTGTGACTTTTTTAACTTTTTATAAAAAAAAGATGCATTTATTTTCGACTAAACCAATAACTTTTGTGATGTTGATCCGGTTACAACTCCATTAGTCTAGAGTATATATTCTATACATTGAATTTTGTTTACGTAAACGTCAAATTAAAACAGTCGTTTAATTTCGGTTCTGATTAAGCATATTATAACTTGATGATTTTAGTTGTTTTAATGGCTTTACCTCAGGGAGCGTTCAAAACAAAGCGCTATTTCTACTTTAGTATAAACCCGCCTTAATTGTGTAAATTAATATTTGCACTTGGTAATTTAAATACCTACCTAATTACCTTCTTATACTGTTGGTAAATTGGTTGGACAAGTTACCAATTAAAACCGGTTAAATCTTGGGTTAATTCTTTATTTGTTTTAAATCAATTGTTTGCCGGTGTGTTGTTGTTGGTTTAACCAATTATTAGGTCGCTATTTGGCTTGTGGTGGATGTTATTTGGTTGTTGCAAATGCAAACGTTTCTGGTTAGGTTTTAGTACGAAACAAACATTTGATGGTTAAAGAGTAGCAGGGTTTGTTTTTGGATATGTGCAATAAGTTGTCTGTTTATCAACACTGATAGAGGTGAACAGATAAATACGCTTACTGACCACCATTCAACTTTTAAAACGAATTATTGCTCAAGGGGCTAAATATGACTGCAGAACAACTAATGGCTAAATATGCTAAATCACAGCCAAGTGCTGAAACTGATTTACCAACAAGCTTAGAGCTTGCTTTGATTGGCCCAGAAGTCCCTGGTCAAGACGTTATCTTTAATGAAGGCTCAATGTCATTACTGGCTAGCTTATGCGGTGCTTTTGCAGCTGAAGTTCCTCAATTACTGTCACAGCGCAAATTAAAGCAGCAACGCATTGATGATGGTCAATTACCTGACTTCTTACCTGAAACCCGCGCAATTCGAGATGGTGAGTGGGCGATTAGAGGAATACCTGAAGATCTTACCGACCGTCGAGTTGAAATTACTGGCCCTGTTGACCGCAAAATGATTATTAATGCGCTGAATGCCAACGTAAAAGTATTCATGGCAGATTTTGAAGACTCACTAGCTCCAAGCTGGGAGAAAGTCGTTCAAGGTCAAATTAACTTACGTGATGCAGTACGAGGCGATATTAGCTTTACTGCTGAGGCAACAGGCAAACATTACAGTTTAGATGAAGACCCAGCAGTATTAATTTGTCGCGTACGTGGCCTGCATCTAAAAGAAAAACATGTTGAGTTTAAAGGTCAGTCTATTCCTGGTGGACTATTTGATTTTGCGATGTATTTCTATCACAACTATCGCCAGCTATTGGCTAATGGCAGTGGCCCATACTTTTATATTCCTAAACTTGAAAGCCATGTTGAAGCGCGCTGGTGGGCAAAAGTGTTCGCCTTTGTTGAAGATCGCTTCTGCTTAAAGCCTGGCACTATTAAATGTACCTGCTTAATTGAAACCTTACCGGCAGTATTTGAAATGGACGAGATCTTATATGAGCTTCGTTCAAATATTGTGGCATTAAATTGTGGTCGCTGGGATTATATCTTTAGTTATATCAAAACCTTAAATAAGCATGCCGACCGTGTTCTGCCAGATCGTCAAGCTGTGACTATGGATACACCATTTTTAAGTGCTTATTCACGTTTACTGATTAAAACCTGTCACAAACGTGGCGCATTAGCGATGGGCGGTATGGCAGCATTAATTCCGGCTAAAACCGCCGAAGAAAATGAAGTCATATTGCAAAAAGTAAAAGGTGATAAAGAGCTTGAAGCGCGTAATGGCCATGATGGTACTTGGGTGGCACATCCTGGTTTAGCCGATACCGCCATGGCTATTTTCAATGATTATATTGGCGCTGGTACTAACCAGTTGCACATTACCCGTGATGTCGATGCACCGATATTAGCTGAAGAGCTGCTAACACCTTGTGATGGTGAACGCACCGAAGCAGGCATGCGGTTAAACATTCGCATTGCAGTGCAATATATCGAAGCGTGGA
The DNA here is from genome assembly GCF_001957135.1 of Shewanella sp. UCD-KL21. GTDB lineage: Bacteria > Pseudomonadota > Gammaproteobacteria > Enterobacterales > Shewanellaceae > Shewanella. The sequence continues at coordinate 29,761 of NZ_MPHK01000022.1, forward strand.
TCCAAGGTAATGGTTGTGTACCCATTTATGGCTTGATGGAAGATGCCGCCACCGCAGAAATCTCACGCACCTCGATTTGGCAGTGGATCCAACATGAAAAGTCACTTTCTAATGGCAAATTAGTCACTAAAGACTTATTCAAAACCATGTTGGCTGAAGAGTTAATGAATGTCGAGCAAGAGCTAGGACAGCAAAGATTTACCAGTGGTCAGTTTATTAAAGCGGCCAGTTTGTTTGAGGAAATTACCACTTCTGATGAATTGGTCGATTTCTTAACACTACCGGGTTATGAGTTATTAACAGCTTAAATTCAGTAGAAGTTTTACAAAAGTTTAATTTAAAGCGGCAGAGAAAGGTTATACATTTGTGTCGCATCAACAAGAAGTGGGCGCAGGTTACTTTGACCAAGTGACAAGCAGTATGCAAGGCGGCAAATCTTCCGTGACGGCGTTGCCTGGCTCTACCGAAGAACAGCAGTTTTAATACCACTTCTGTAACAGTTTAGCTGCCATGCAGCTGATGTCCCCCGATATAGTTCACCTACAGGCTACATCGGGTTTTATCCAGTATTTGGAATTTTAGCGCAAGCTAGTTGTCGTTCTTAATGCGAGGATTTTTTACTTCCTACCCAGTAAGTTTTCAACCATTTGCTTGTGTTGCGGCTCTTTTGAGCCGTTTTTTTTGCCTAAAATTTATTAACTTAATTTCTGACGAGCAATACATCTTGTGGTTATGCGCTTGCCTGCTTGCTGCTTTGCAGCCGTAATTAATACAAACAGCCACAATCAATACAAACAGCCACAATCAGTACATAGGTTGAACAACAAATTTATTTAAGTTTTATCTGCGCCAATTAACTGCGCCACGGCTTTGGCATTGTCATTAGGCACTGCAATACTTAAATGATATTGGACAATTTTCCAGCCATCTTCCGTTAATTGCAGCGCACCTGTGCCGCGACATAAGCCATAACTGGCACTGTGAAGTAATTCATCAAAGACAATCGTATTATCAAATTGCAGTAGCTGGCGTGAGTTGACTTCATAATGCCATCCATCTGTGGGTCTGGCATAAGTGGCAAATTGCTGCATATCCCAACGCTCAGTGGCATCAGTGCCTAAAAACACTGCTTGTTGGTGATATAACGAAAAGTAACTGTCCCAGTTCGCTTGGCTGGCATTTTGGTGCAGTTGGTCGAGAATGCTATTAGCTTGTTGCTTTGACTCGTCAGAGAGCGCCTCTTGAGCTGCTAGGGGCAAAGATGACATTAAACATAAACTAGTGGTTAATAATAATCTTAAGATGGCTTTGTGCATGAAATTTCCTTGTCTGCTAAATGCTGGGTGGTAATGATAGCCGCGAAGCTCAATGGCTCAATGCTGATATTAATGCTGCTATTAATGCCAATTGATTGGGTCTAGCTGATAAAACTGACTCAGCTCTTTATAAAGTAATTGATGCTGTTGGTAAAACGCTAACGGTTTCTCGAAAAAGGTTTCACTAATGACGGCAAAAAACTCAGCAGGATTGGTCGCCCCGTAGTAGTTAAACAGTGAGGGTAATTGATGCTGGGCACAATATTGCAGCGCTTTAAACTCACGACCGAGTGTTGCTGACCAAGTGGCATAATCGGTGAAATCTTTTAATGGCGGCGCGCCATTGGCATTGCCGTTTTCTTGGTCCAGCTGATGAGCAAACTCATGAATAACCACATTTTGGCCATCAAATGGCGCTGCAGCGCCGTCCAAAGTACTTTTCCACGACAAGATGATCTTGCCATTACCCCAGGACTCTCCCAGTAACACATTACGTTCATTAGAGGTTACCCCGGCAAAGTCGGTGTTATTTTTCTCAACAATAAACGCATAGGGGTACACTAAGATTTGTTTTAACTTGGGGTAAAAATTGGTTTTTCGATTGAGTAATAACAAGCAGGCTTGGGCGGCAATGGTCACTCTCACCTCGTCGGTAATGTTAAAGCCATCACAGCCGACAAATTGTTTTTCATCGATAAAAATCTGGATTAATTTTTTTAGTTGTAGCTGCAGATCTGTAGGCAAGGCATGAAAATAGGGTAAGCGGCGCTTAAGGATCTGCCGCCATGCTTTAGGGAAAGGCCTTGCCATCAGCTGTTGCCTGCGCTTTTCAGTGCGCTGTGACTTAGTCATAATCAACCCGATGGCAGTTACCGCGACGGTGACAAGTAAAAACACTGCAAACATCAGCTCTCCCAAATTATATTAGCTTGTGATTATGTTATTGGGTAAATTTACGCCAAATTCAAGTGGCTGATTTTTATTGAGGCAAAAAAACTGGCAAACAACCAAGGTTGCTGCCAGAAAGAAGGGGAGGGAGCTTATTTTTATAGTTGGTTTAACGTATTTGCAGTCGTTGTTCTATTTGCTGTTGCTCTTCAAGTGATAAAGAAAAATGTTTTTTAATCAAGAGTCTAATTAACTTTGATTTTGCTGTTTGGCTACTTTGACTTAAGCTGGTTAATTGCTCAATTGCCGCTTCACTTAAGGTAAATGTTGCCCGTCTAAATGGTTTAGGTTTTTCATTTATGGGTTCATTCGCTTCAGCTTGGGTGGTTAATTCCCATAGCTGCTGCATCGCCTTTTGGTTTGTATCTGCATTTTTACAGGCACTTGATTGCTGTGGTTTGCCCATAGCGTAAAGATTTGCTGCCTCAATAAAGTCATCAACTGACATTTGCGGCAAAAAAGGCGTACTACATGGCGTAACGGTTTTCTTCAGATCGGCCAGGCCCATAACTTCCCCCTAGTTGCGTTACATTATCATTATTATTTCGCTGCCTAATAAGCTGTTTGGCATCGCTTACTTCTAGCAATTCACAAGCAATATTACGGATTTCAACCGCGGCTTTTCCATTGGGGTCTATTTCAATGACTGACAAGCCAGACTCTTCACTGTCGTCATAAATATTTCGGCTGTAAGTAATCGCATCAAGCACGTTAATATCGTAAGTTTTACATACCTCTTTAGCTTCGAGTATTCGACCTGCTTGATTAGGTAAACTTGGACACTGAGTTACCACAAAAGAGGCTTTCATGGTGGGATTAATCATTTTGCAGGTAGCGACAATATCATCCATGTGACTGACCGTTTTTAGGTCTCGGCGCTTAGGTCTTAGGGGCATTAAAGCGTGAGAGGCCACCGATAATGTGGCGCGCAGGGCTAAATTGTCTTGGCCGCCGCAGTCAACGAGTACATAATCATAATGTTTCTCAAGACTGAGTAAGTCGTTACGGATTTTGCCGTACAATTGCACGCAATTTATTGCTGGTAATTCAGGGTTGTTATTGCGCGCTTGGATCCAATCTGAAGTGGTTCTTTGCGGGTCGCAATCGACCATGATAATACTGGCTGTGGCTTCTTTAGCGAGAAATACTGCGATATTTTGGGCTAGGCAGCTTTTACCACTACCGCCTTTTTCACCACCGACTAAGATAATCATCAAAACATCTCCTGATGTGGTATAACGCCATTGGATTATCAATCGTGATTGATTCGCTTGGTTACGAAAGGTTGCTTTTTCGTTGGCGTTTTATGTTGCACTTGTTACTAACTTTATGTTGCCATGGCTTGGTCGTCAATGTGCTATAAATTGACGCTTTTAGTGGCTTTGACAGGCGTTTATTTTTTGACAAAATAGCGGCTGATGGCGATTTTTTGACTGTGTTAACCTTGTGGGCTGCTCACTAGAGGTTTAGTAATAAATTGAATTGCTTACGTTGATTATTGGATAAATTAATGACCCGTAAAGTGACTAGTGATGTCAGCCGCTAAATGTAAATGACTCTTATCTATAACTAAACTTTGCTTTTGTATTTATCGCTATTCCAAAATGTTATATTGCAATGGTTAATTAAATCTCTTGAACTAAACCCCTTGAACGAAAAGACTTTGACACTATGAATGAGAAATTATTACTAGAAGCCATTAATCAAACCATGCCGTTTGGTAAATATGCTGGGCGAAAGTTACTGGAATTACCTGAGCCATACTTGGTGTGGTTTCACAGTAAAGGCTTCCCTGAGGGGAAGTTAGGTGAGCAATTGGCATTAATGTATGAAGTGAAACTCAATGGTTTAGAGCAGATGCTGCAGCCGTTATTAAAAAAGTAAATTCAGTTGTTAAGGTGTTTGAAAGCTTGCCTTTATCGGTTGATATTTTGCCTTGTGCTGCAGACTGTTAGGATTTAACTGAGCGGCTTGCTTAAATAGAAACTATTAATCACCTGCTGTTGACTGATTTGGTAGCTTGGCTGGATCAGTGTAAACCCTTGCTTGATGAAAAATGCTTTTGATAAGTATGACGCATCAACATTCAATTCTGCATAGCCTTGGCTGCGAGCCCACTTTTCTAAGGTTTCATATAGCTGACTTGCTAGCCCTTGTTGCTGATAGGCGGGGGCGATATACAAACTATCGATATAGCCGCGGCTTTTAAAATGGGTTTCGACATTGATAACTCCAATAACCTTGGGCTGCTGACTTGCTAAACTATCGGCTGTGTTTGTCGCCAGCATTAACCAAGCTTGGGATCGTCTCAGCCGTAACTGCCAATGTTTTGCTGAGCGCGGTTTAGTTGACCATGCGGCTAATTGGGCTTGAGAGTAACGTCGGTGTGAGATTTGTCGAACACTTTGATGCACTAGCTCACTGACTTGCTGAGCAAAAGCAAGCCTGAAGGGGATAATTGAATATTGCGCTGTTTGAGTCATGGCTGCTTGATATCAGATAAAAAAATCGGCTAATGAGAATTAGCCGATTATGGGGTATTTATTGCTAAAGCGAGTTATTTTTTCTCGATTTTGCCAACAAATAATAATTCATCAAAGGTTTTGTTTAATGTGCTGCTGGTGAAATCTTGCATCCACATTTGCTCATTCATGATCACAGTGTCACCTTTAGTGATCGCAACTTGTGGGCCTGCAGCCCAAAAAGTTTTATCTTCTGCTTTAACTTGAACATAGGTATAACCACCGCTGTTCATCGTTTCTACTACTTCACCTTGGTGCATAATACCAGCAGCCCATGCTGATGATACGCCTAATGCTAATGTTGCTGCTGCAGCTAATTTGATCAGTTTTGCTTTCATGAATACGTTCCCTATTTGATTAGGCTAAATTTTGCAATGATTCAGGTCATGAATCTACATAAAGATAGTTTATTAAATCATGAAGCGCACACAGGGTCTGTGATCCGCGGCAGATTTGTGAATACTAAATTACGACACAAGGCAAAATTTAAACTCAATATTACCTATGACTAATGTAGTAAACATTAGGCTGTAATGGGTTTTCGATTAAGTTTCCATGCTGGGTAACAAAATCAACAAAGGCTTCAGGTAAGGTCATGGTGTCTAAGTCTTGTTGCCAATGGGCTTTTAGTAAGGCGTCATAACCTTCTTTGCCTAAGGCGGTATAGGCCGAAGACACGCCAATATAGAGTTTTTCAGGATCAATTGCCGACCATAAACCGTCTTGATATAACTCAACGGAGGTAATACGTTGATGCATGGCTAAGGTGCCATCATAGAAATAGCGGATACCATAAGTGTAGGGAAAGCTACCAGCGCCAGTGCCAGTTACCCCATTATTGGTGGCGGCATTAATGGCCGACTCCAGCACTTCATAGAGGTATTTGCCTTGAATTTGATATTTCACTAATGGCAATTCAAAAGGCAAAATCCGCCCTAATACATCGGCCATTGATAAGTTGCCTTTATTTAATGACTGCCTAACACCACCGGCATTATGTAAGGCAAAATCGAGTTTTTCACCTGAATGCTTAGTGGCTTTAAACATACTTCTACAAACCCAAGGGGCGATTTCACTGCCATGGGGAAAGTGTTTACTGGGTAAACGGGTATGGATGAAATCATGGGGTATGTAAGCAAGCACTTGCTCTTCTAGCGCATTTAACGCTGGGCGGTATTGCTCCATTATGGTGTTATGAATGGTTTCACTGGCCTGAGCACCACGAATAGCAGGGTGGTTGATAAGCTTGGTTTTTACGCTATTTATTTGCTGCTCTGTGGGCAAAGTATTGAGGTTAGTAAGCTGATTATCTTGCTTTGGATTAAACAGCACTTCTAATTCATCATCAATCATAAAGTAGTTATTGCCATTTATGGCAATACAGGCGCCAGAGCGATCGAAAGTGATATCAGCTAAGCCTAGGACTTCAGCGTATTTACTGGCATGGATGATTGGGGTGTTATTTACTCGCTCAGCATAGGGAGTATGACTGAGGCCGAGATCATCAAACAGGCCTTGTAAGGTATGTGAGTGCCCACCAACTATGACGCTGATCCCAGATACTTTTTCTGCTAACTCTCGGTCTTGATCTAGCCCCAAATGGCTGAGGACAATAATATGCTGTATGCCTTGTTGCTGCAGACTGGCAATGGTATTGGCAGTCGTTTCAATGGCATTAATAAAATGGGTGTCAGGATCGGGACGAGCAATCAGCGGCATCTGATCCAGCGTAATCCCGACAATGGCGATGTGAGTGTCATAAAACGGCTTAATTAGCACCTTGGCACATTGGGTCTGATTGTCGTAATCATAAAGCATCGGGTGACCACTTAGGCGGCCTTCTTTATCGGTTAACTCTTGGCTGAGATCCATATTGCCAGCTAACACCGGAAATTCGATACGATTTAAAAAAGCCAGTACTGGGCTATTACCCGCATCTATTTCATGATTACCTAGCACCATCGCATCGGGTTTGAGCATATTGAGTAGGTGCGCGTTAGCGGCGCCTTGAAATTCTCTAAAATATAAGGTGCCTTGAAAGCTATCGCCGCCATGCAAAAACAAAAACTCATGGTTATGTTGAGCAGCTTGTTGCCTTGCTGATTCAATTTGATGACCTAAACGGGCGTAGCCACCTGTTTTCGTGTTGACGTGATAATGCTGCTGCTCGACCGATAAGGAAAATTGAACACTGCTAGGCTCAAAATTAGAATGAGTATCGTTAATATGAGCAAGGCTAAGGCGATAGTTATTGGGCATCTTTTACTCTAATACAGAAAAAGGAGGCTGTTCCTGATCCGGCGTTTAATGAACTTAAATGGGTGACTTATTTTTGTCGCTGTTTGCTTTAGTCGTTGTTTACTTTAGTTGCTGCTAGTGCATCACAGTTAAACCAAGGCTGTGGTTAAATTACCTAAATTAAAAAGGGAGCTTAAGCTCCCTTAAATCTGTAGCGATAAAGCTAGAGTATTATTGCGGCGGGGTTTGAGATTGCTTGGTAAACTCACCGTCATCAGACAATACAATGCCTTTATGCTTCATGCGGCTACTCCACAATTTACGTGCTAATTGCTGCATATCGGTGACAGGATCGTTTGAATCGACAATTTCTAGTCCCAGTAAAGACTCAACAATATCTTCTAAGGTGACGATACCTTCACCCGAACCATACTCATCGACAATCATAGCGATTTTAGTATTACGCTTAATCATCAATTCAAATATCGGTAAAATCTTGGCGGTTTCGGGAATAACCAGCAGGTTTTTCTTCAAGACACCAATGGATTCTTTCTGGGTGTAACGTTCAGCTTGAATAATATTATTACGGTTAACATAACCAATAATATTATCAGGATCGTCTTCATATACTGGAATACGGGTAAAAGGTTTAGCTAAAAACTGCTGCACAAATTGCCCTTGGGTCATAGTCACCGGTAATTTAAACATCACGGTTCGCGGCGTCATAATCGCTGAAACCGGCATTTCTTTAACCGATAACATTTGCGTTAAAATGGCAGACTCTTGTTTATCCAGCTCGCCAGATTGTCGGCCTAACTCAGCCATCGCGCTCATTTCTTGACGTATGTATTGGCCTTCATCACCCTTACCTAATAATTGGGTGACCTTTGACGACATCCAAATTAGTGGCTTGGTAATACGCTCTAACCACACTAAAACTAGCGACACTGATGGCGCTAATGACCGCCAATAGTTTGCACCTAAGGTTTTAGGGATGATTTCTGAGAAAAATAAGATGAGAAAGGTCAGTACCCCGGAAAATACCCCTAGCATTTCATCACCAAAGACTTTTGCCGCTTGAGCACCAGCAACAGCTGCGCCTACGGTATGAGAAATGGTATTGAGAGTCAGGATAGAAACCAGTGGTGATTCCACGTTTTCTTTCTGTTTATTAAGCCGAGCGGCAGCTTTACGATTCGTTTTAGCCAAAGTGGCAATATAACTAGGCGTAACAGACAGTAGTACCGCCTCAAATACACTACAAAGAAAAGAGATTGCAATGGCGATAAATACTATAATGATAAGGGTTATCATAAAGGTGGAATTACACCTCCAAATGGCAGACCAATATTAGTCCGAGGAAATTCTAGCATAGTCTCTAAGCTTTGTTGCTACTTCTATAGCCAAATTTTGTTAGGATCTGTATAATTCGCCGCCCGCAAGCAAGTTTTAGGTTTTTTGAGGTTACACAACATGAGTGAAAAAAAGATCAATTTATTGGATCTTGATCGAAAATCGATGAGAGCGCTATTCGCAGAAATGGGCGAAAAACCGTTCCGAGCCGATCAATTGATGAAATGGCTTTATCACTTTGGTGTTAGCGACTTCGAAGAAATGAACAATATTAACAAAGCACTGCGCGCTAAATTAGCTCGAAAGTGTGAAATTGTTGCCCCTGAGATTGCTAGCTTCCAAAAGTCATCAGACGGCACCATTAAGTTTGCTATTAATGTCGGTCAAGGCCAAGAAGTAGAGACGGTTTACATCCCAGAAGAAGACCGTGCAACCTTGTGCGTATCATCACAAGTGGGTTGTGCATTAGAGTGTACTTTCTGCTCAACAGGGCAACAAGGCTTCAACCGTAACCTGTCTGTGGCTGAAATTATCGGTCAAGTATGGCGTGTATCAGAATTTTTAGGTTTCCATAAAGACACTGGCGATCGTCCAATCACTAACGTTGTTATGATGGGAATGGGTGAGCCACTATTAAACTTAGCCAATGTGATCCCTGCAATGGACATCATGTTAGATGACTTTGGTTTCAGTCTGTCTAAGCGTCGTGTGACCTTATCGACTTCAGGTGTCGTGCCTGCGTTAGACAAATTAGGTGACGTAATTGATGTGGCTTTAGCAGTGAGTATTCACGCGCCAAACGATGAGCTACGTGATGTATTGGTGCCGGTAAACAAGAAATACCCACTAGAAGAATTTTTAGCTGGGATTCGTCGTTACCTAGAAAAGTCCAATGCTAACCGCGGACGTGTTACAGTCGAATACGTGATGCTTGATCATATCAATGACAGCACAGATCAAGCCCATGAATTAGCCAAGCTAATGAAGGACACACCGTGTAAGATTAACTTAATTCCGTTTAATCCTTATCCTGGTTCACCATATGGTCGCTCTTCTAATTCTAGAATTGACCGTTTTTCTAAAGTATTAATGGAATACGGCTTAACGGTTATTGTGCGTAAAACCCGTGGTGATGATATTGATGCGGCTTGTGGACAATTAGCCGGTGATATTCGTGATCGCACTAAACGTTTAGCAAAAAAACAAATGCAACAAAATCAGATTTCGGTCACAATGGATTAACTCATTGTTTGTATAGATTAATAGGCGTTGGAATATGCATGGATTGCCAAAGTTTTTGATTGTAGTCGCGATGGCATTACCGATAGCAGGTTGTGTCACTGAGCGAACTTATAGCGGTACTGATATTCCTGTTGCCGAAAGAACCTTAGATAAGCAAGCCGCAGCCATTGAACGAATGCAGCTGGGGCTGACTTATCTAAATCGTGGCAATATCGAACAAGCTAAATTTAATTTAAATCGTGCAGTTGAATATGCACCGCAGTTAAGTTCAGTGCATATCGCGATGGCGTATTATTACCAAACGGTAGGTGATACTGTACGTACCGAGGCGGCTTATCGTAAAGCCATTGCTGCGCCAGATGCGGGCGGTGATGCGAAAAATAACTTTGGCGTGTTTCTTTGCCAGCAAGATAAATTCGCACAAGCTGAAGAAATGCTATTAGCCGCGATTGAAACCAAACAATACACTCGTACCGCTTCAAGTTACGAAAACTTAGGCGTGTGCAGTATGTCTGCAGGTGACACCGAAAAAGCCAAGGGCTATTTTGAAGATGCGCTGCGATATGATCCAAGACGACAATCAACCTTGAAAGAATTGATTGAGCTTGCGATAGTAGAAAATGATTATCAAGCCGCTAAGGCGAATTTAACGCGTCTTCACCGTGTGGCACAACAAACACCAGAAAGCTTAGCATTAGGTATTAAAATTTCCCGTGAGTTAGCGGATGATGAAGCGGTAAAACGCTACGGAATTACTTTAATTGCCAAATATCCTGCTTCAGAACAAGCGAAAGAATACAGGGCTAATTTGCATTAATGACAAATAAAATTACAGAAATAGAAACAGATAATAATCTCGAGCAAACAGAATTACTCGAAACTGTTTCAACAGCGGGTATGCTGCTACGCACCGCCCGTGAAAAAAAGGGTGTCTCGATAGATGCCGTGGCAATACAGCTGCATTTGCGTCCCAGTGTTATTGAAGATATTGAAAATGATATTTTTGATAATATTGCCTCAGCAACCTATGCCCGCGGCTACGCTAAAAACTTTGCCAAATACGTTGAAGCAGATGTAAATGCAGTTCAACAATGTTTAGCCCAGCAGCTTCCTGATGAAACTGCAGCTATGCAAAGCTTTTCTCGCAAAACGACCCGTGAAGCCCGTGACAGCCGTCTCACCTTAGTTACTTATCTTATCGTAGCGATATTACTTGCGCTATTATTGTTGTGGTGGGTACAAAAAGACTCAATGCTAACGGGAGTTGATTTATCAAAGCCGACAGCAGAAGAAGTCGCTGCTGCTAATGTAGCGCAGCAAACCCAAGACTTATTAGAGCCAGAAATCGATCCTAAACTGGCTTATCGGGAACCCGTTGCCAGCGAGTCAATCTCAGCACAAAGTCAAAATGATGACCCAGTTCAAGTGAGCAGTAATGTTCAGGACAATAACGGTGTTATCGAGCCTGCAACGGCGACTGACACACTTGGCTCCGTTGCTGTGACGCCCGCAGTAACAGCTGCCGTTGATACTGTAGTCACCACCGCTGATGTGATCGTAACCGATACGATATCGCTCAGCTTTAGTGATGATTGCTGGGTTAACATTATCGATGCCGATGGTAAAACATTGGTTGATGGCGTTAAGGGCTCAGCTAGAGTCGTTGAAGTCACCGGTAAGGCACCTTTTAAAGTGATATTGGGTGCGCCGCAAGTTGTCACCATGAGCTTTAATAATGAAAATGTCAGCCTTGCTGAGTTTTCTGACCGTGTGGCCAAGTTAACCTTGCCTAAAGGCTAGTGTTTAAAGCTTAGTGTTTTAAAGCTTAGTGTTAACTCAATTTTGGTAAGTAGTAGAGCAACAGATTATGTATAACGAATCTCCAATCATCCGCCGTCCTTCTAGCCGCATTTATGTAGGTGATGTTCCGATCGGCGATGGTGCACCAATTGCGGTGCAATCGATGACAAATACTAAAACCACTGATGTCGACGCCACAGTTGCACAAATTTTGGCCCTTGAAAAAGTCGGCGCAGACATAGTGCGAGTCTCAGTACCAACAATGGATGCCGCTGAAGCGTTTAAGCTTATCAAGCAGCGCGTTAGCGTGCCTTTAGTTGCCGATATTCACTTTGATTACCGTATTGCACTTAAAGTGGCTGAATACGGTGTTGATTGTTTGCGGATCAACCCCGGCAACATTGGTAATGAAGAACGTATTCGCAATGTAGTTGAATGCGCGCGTGATAAAAATATTCCAATTCGCATTGGTGTTAATGGCGGTTCATTAGAAAAAGATTTGATGGACAAGTATCATGAGCCAACACCAGAAGCATTGCTTGAATCAGCCATGCGTCATGTGGATATTTTAGACCGTCTTAACTTCGACCAGTTTAAAGTCAGTGTAAAAGCTTCAGACGTATTTTTAGCGGTCGAATCATACCGTTTACTGGCCAAGCAAATTAAGCAGCCATTGCATTTAGGTATTACTGAAGCAGGCGGTGCTCGTGCCGGTTCAGTTAAATCCGCTGTCGGTTTAGGCATGTTACTGGCTGAAGGTATTGGTGATACTTTACGTATCTCATTAGCGGCAGATCCAGTCGAAGAAATTAAAGTCGGTTTTGATATTTTAAAATCATTACGCATTCGCAGTCGCGGCATTAACTTTATTGCTTGTCCGTCTTGTTCACGCCAAGAGTTTGATGTGATTAACACGGTTAATGCACTAGAAATGCGCCTTGAAGATATCACCACTCCAATGGATGTGTCGATTATCGGCTGTGTGGTCAATGGCCCAGGTGAAGCACTGGTTTCAGATATTGGTTTAACCGGTAGTCACGGTAAAAGTGGTTACTATGATGACGGTAAACGTCAAAAAGAGCGCTTTGATAACAACAATATAGTGGATTCATTGGAAGCAAAAATTCGCGCGAAAGCTGCGATAATGCAAAACCGAATCGATATCAAAGACGCAACAGAATAAGTTAGTTTTAGATAAAAAACACACTTACCAGCAGTGGTAGGTGTTTTTTTGTGTAAGGCATATGATTAATTAATTAGCTAAAAATTAGGCGAATTAAACGTGGCAAAACAGATCCAAGCAATCCGTGGAATGAACGACATTCTGCCAACTCAAAGCCCTTTATGGCAACAAGTCGAAGCGGTTATTCGCTCTACTGTTAGTGCCTATGGTTACAGTGAAATCCGTACTCCTATTGTTGAAAGTACTGATTTATTCAAGCGCTCAATTGGTGAAGTCACCGATATCGTTGAAAAAGAAATGTATACCTTTGCTGATCGCAATGAAGACAGTTTAACATTGCGCCCAGAAGGTACAGCATCGACGGTTCGTGCGGGTAATGAACATGGTTTACTGTACAACCAAGAGCAACGTTTATGGTACATGGGACCTATGTTCCGTCATGAACGCCCTCAAAAAGGTCGTTACCGTCAATTCCACCAATTTGGAGTTGAAGTATACGGTATTCCGAGTGCGGACATTGATGCGGAAGTATTAATGTTATCTGCAAGACTATGGGATTCATTTGGCATTAAAGACCACGTTAAACTGGAACTTAATACTCTAGGTGATCCTGCTGAGCGTGCTACTTACCGTGATGCATTAATTGCTTTTTTAGAGCAGCACAAAGAGCAATTAGACGAAGACTCACAGCGCCGTATGTATTCAAATCCGCTGCGAGTATTAGACTCTAAATCGCCACAGGTTCAAGCCTTGCTCGCTGATGCGCCAGAGTTAATGGATTATTTAGGTGAAGAATCAAAAACACATTTTTCAACCTTATGTGAACTCTTAGACGCTGTCGGCATCCAATACACAATTAATCCTCGTCTTGTGCGTGGTTTAGATTACTATAACCGCACCGTGTTTGAGTGGGTAACTGATAGCTTAGGCTCTCAAGGAACTGTACTTGCTGGTGGTCGTTATGACGGTCTGGTTGGTCAATTGGGTGGTAAAGATACCCCAGCAGTAGGTTTTGCAATGGGCCTTGAGCGTATTGTCTTACTACTGCAAACCCTTGAGCTTGATAAAGATGTCGCGCCAGTTGTCGATGTTTATGTCACGGCAATGGGCGAAAACTGCTTAGTTGAAGCAATTAAAATTGCCCAAGAGTTGCGTCAAAGCCTGCCAGCGCTTAAAGTCATGAGTCATTGTGGCGGCGGTAACTTTAAAAAGCAGATGAAGCGTGCTGATAAAAGCGGTGCAGAATATGCGCTTATCATTGGTGAAAACGAAATTGCCAATAACCAAGTTGCAATTAAGCCACTGAGAAATAAGAACGAACAACTTTTAGTTGCCCGAGATGAGTTGGCGACTACGATAAAATCATTATTTTAATATTAGCCCTTAGCTAATAAAAAACAGAACTGAATAGAAAGGGGAAGTGCGCGTGGAAATTTATAGCACAGAAGAACAACAAGTAGATGCTATTAAGCAGTTCTGGAAAGATTACGGCAGCTCAATCATTGTGGGTGCAGTCGTAGGTCTAGGTGGATTGTACGGTTGGAATTATTATTCTGACGTTAAAATTGAAAAATCGGAAGCGGCATCAGAAGCGTTTCAACGCATTACAGCTAACAGTGACAGCAGTGCAGTACAAGCCGCTATCGCTGAATTTGGCGCGCAGCACGATCAAAAAGGCTACCAAGCCTTGCTTGAGCTAATGTCTGCTAAAGCGGCTGTTGACGCAGGTGAGTTAGATAAAGCTGAAGCGGCTTTTACTAAAATCATTGCTGCAAAACCGGGTGCTGCTTTAGAATCTTTAGCAACATTACGTTTATCTCGCGTGCAAGCAGAGCAAGGTAACATCGGCACTGCCATTGCTACGCTAGAGCAAATTACCGATGAAGCATTTAATGCTCAACGTGATGAGTTAAAAGGCGACTTACTTGTGCGTCAAGGTGACATGGATAGTGCACGTTCAGCTTACCAAGCTGCTGTTGATAATGGCGGTTCGTTAACCAGTCCTGCATTACAAATGAAGCTAGACAATTTAAACAAGGCATAAGGAATTAGCCGAATGAAGTCTTTATGCAAAACTTTGCTAGCTGCGGGCTTAAGCGTCGCATTGCTATCTGCTTGTTCTTCAAATGATAATGAAGAAGAAGTTGTTACTGAACTAACTGAAATTCAAGCAACTGTTTTTCCAGAAGTAAACTGGCATGCCAAGGTTGGAGGCGGAGTCGGTGACTTTTACTCGCAACTTAAACCGGCTATTCGATATGACCATGTATATGTGGCCGATCGCAACGGTGAGGTCGTCGCCTTTGAAGAAGCAACAGGCAAAGTGGCTTGGCGTAAAGACTTAGCTTCAGAATTTAAACATACTGAGCTAGCTAAAACCAAAGAAGCACGCATTGCCGCAGGCGTTACCGCTGGCCGTAATAAAGTCTTTATTGGCGGCGAGTCTGGTTTATTAGTGGCATTAGATGCTCAAACCGGTGAGACGGTATGGTCAGCTGTTGCAAGCGGTGAGCTGTTATCGGCGCCAACAGTATCTGAAGATTCAGTTGGCGTGCATACCAGTGATGGTAACTTTGAAGCATTTGATATTGATGACGGTGCTAAACTGTGGACCCATGAGATGCAGCTGCCCAATCTAACGCTACGCGGCACTAGCTCAGCAGCTTATGATTCAGGTGGTTTCTTCCTTGGCACTGCTGATGGTAAAATAGCGGTTATTGTCAAAAATAATGGACAAGTGGCTTGGGAACAGGCGGTATTTAACCCAACCGGTGGTAACGAGTTTACTCGTATGGCCGATGTGGACATGACACCGTTAATTTTGGGCGATAATTTATACGCGGTAAGTTACAATGGTAACTTAGTGTCTATGGAGCTAAGAACCGGTCGTGTGGTATGGACACGTAAGTATTCAAGCTTCAATGAATTAGCGACTGCTGGGGTTGGACTATACTTAGTCGATGACCACAGCCGAATTTATTCAGTTGATAGACGTAACGGTCTTGAATTATGGAGTAACTCTACGTTAATGAATCGTAGTTTAACTTCACCTGCCGTTATAGGCTCTTATATTGTTGTAGGTGACTTTGAAGGTTACTTACATTTTATTGACCGCAACTCTGGCGAAGTCGCTGGACGTGTTGAGGTTGATAGTGATGGTTTATTCTCACAACCAGTAGTGGTTGGAGATAAAATTTATGTGCAAGGCCGTAGCGGCAAAATCGCGACGATCGTACTGCCATAAATTGATTAGCAAACCTTATTAGAGCCCCTGGAAGTGTGTTCCGGGGGCTTTTTATTTTAAAGTTTTTAGAGGCAAAATCATGATCCCTGTAGTGGCCCTTGTGGGGCGACCTAATGTTGGTAAGTCAACTTTATTTAATCGCCTTACTCGCACAAGAGATGCGCTAGTCGCCGATTTTCCTGGTTTAACTCGTGACCGTAAATATGGACGTGCGTTTTTAGCTGGTTATGAATTCATTGTGGTTGATACTGGTGGTATCGATGGCACTGAAGAAGGGATTGAAACTAAGATGGCTGAACAATCGCTAGCAGCGATTGAAGAAGCAGATGTGGTGCTATTTTTAACTGATGCTCGTGCTGGCTTAACAGCAGCTGATTTAGCGATTGCTGAGCATTTACGTAGCCGTGATAAAACCACCTTTGTTGTTGCTAACAAAGTTGATGGTATTGATGCAGATTCAGCCTGTGCTGAGTTTTGGTCATTAGGTTTAGGTGAAGTTTATCAAATGGCAGCAGCGCAAGGTCGCGGTGTTACCAATATGATTGAATACTCTTTAGCGCCTTATGCTGAAGCTATGGGTATTACTCGCCAAGAAGACGGTGAAGAAGTTGAAGATGTACGCGAGTACACTGAAGAAGAAGCCGAAGCTGAACAAGAGCGCCTGCAAAACTTACCAATTAAGCTTGCCATTATTGGCAAGCCTAACGTGGGTAAATCAACGCTAACTAACCGTATTTTAGGTGAAGAGCGTGTGGTTGTTTACGATGCGCCAGGTACGACCCGTGACAGTATTTACATTCCAATGGAACGTGAAGGTCGTCAATACGTATTAATTGATACTGCTGGTGTGCGTCGCCGCGCGAAAGTACATGAAGTGATTGAGAAGTTTTCAGTGATTAAAACCCTGAAAGCGGTTGAAGACTCTAACGTTGTCTTGTTAGTGATTGATGCGCAAGACGGTATTACAGAGCAAGATCTTGGTCTACTTGGTTTTGCGCTTAACGCTGGCCGTGCAATTGTACTTGCAGTGAATAAATGGGATGGTCTTGACCAAGCATTTAAAGAAAGCGTTAAAAGTGAGTTAGATCGCCGTTTAGGTTTTATCGACTTTGCCCGCATTCACTTTATTTCAGCGCTGCATGGCACAGGTGTTGGTCATTTATACGAGTCTATTGAAGAAGCCTATGACAGTGCAACGCGCCGCGTAAGTACTTCAATGTTGACCCGCGTTATGCAAATGTCACAAGATGATCATCAGCCACCATTAGTACATGGTCGCCGAGTGAAGCTTAAGTATGCCCATGCCGGTGGTTATAACCCACCAATCGTTGTGGTACACGGTAACCAAGTTAGCAAGTTACCTGACTCATACAAGCGTTACATGATGAACTACTTCCGTCGTTCATTGAAAGTTGTGGGTACGCCGATTCAAATGCGCTTCCAAGAAGGGGCTAACCCATTTGAAGGCCGTCATGAAAAGCTAACCATTAGCCAAGAGCGTCGCCGTAAGCGCGCAATGAGCCACATTAATAGCCGCAAAAAATAATTTATTTTCTGTGAGTTACCCAAAACCTGAATGACTGCAAAGTGATTCAGGTTTTTTTATGTCTCTGATTTACTTGTGTTTGAACTGAGGTATTTGAACTGAGGTATTTGAACCGAGGTTATCGACAGTTATCGACAGTTATCGACAGTTATTGAGTGTTATTGGCTTGGTAAGGTGAAACCCGCAATGATCTAGCATAAGCGAATGTTAAGTTTCAGCTCTTATAGTGAATATTTACTTTAAGCTAAGAGGTTTTTATGAGTACTCACAGCCACTTTCCTGCTATCCATCGTCTTTTGCATTGGGGGCTTGCGCTGTCAATGTTGGTGATGCTGTTAACCATCTTACTGCGTTTAGGCTGGATGGAAAAAAATCATATGGCCGAGATGATCCAGCAAGGATTATTGCAGCTGGATTTACTCATCAGTGATAAACAAGCCATTATTATTGCTAAAAGCATTCGTAATGTGATGTTTAAGTGGCATCTTTATTTTGGCTATGCGGTGGCTGTTTTTGTGTCGCTGCGGTTTATCTACATGGCAACATGCGGCTTACAATACCCTAGCGCATTCAGTAAACAGGCTAGCGGCCGTGAAAAATTTCAAGCGTGGGTGTATTGGTTATTTTATCTGGGTATTGGGTTATCGGTCACCACAGGTTTGTTGATTGAATTTGGCCCAGAGTCCATTGAACACCAAGCTGAAACCGTGCATAAACTTGCCTTATGGTATTTTATCCCGTTTATCAGTTTGCATTTAGCCGGAATTTTATTGGCCGAATTTACTCACGATAAAGGTTTAGTCTCAAGAATTATTGGCGGCTAAATCAATCGCAGATTTTCAAGCATCACAGCGTTAGCCATAGTGCTGTGATGAATCAAACATAATTTTGCCTGTTCATCTCTATCATCGTCATCTATTCACCGCTTGCATTAACACTCTGTTAAACTTATTTATCACAATGCTTAATGAAACCTTAAGATTGAAGATTTAACTTGGATGATATTGAATCATTTACAAGTCAGTCATTCATGACACCTCAAAAATTAAAACTAACAAAGCGAGTCTCCATGAAGCGATCATTACTAGCGAGTCTGTTACTCACATTGGCCTTTAGCGGCCCATTATTTGCCGCGCCTTCACTTGATCATACTGTACTCACCAAAGAGGGCACTGAAACCAGCTTGCAAGAGTTTGCTGGCAAAGTGGTGTATGTGGATTTTTGGGCCTCTTGGTGCGGTCCATGTCGTAAGTCGTTTCCTTGGATGAACCAGATGCAGGCCAAATACCAGCAGCAAGGCTTTGAAGTGGTTGCTATCAATCTTGATGTTGATACTGAGTTAGCCCATGAGTTTCTCACTAAAATTCCCGCTAATTTTAATTTACGCTTTAATCCAGATGGGGATGTGGCAAGGGAGTTTGATTTACCCGGTATGCCAAGTAGCTATTTATTTAACCGCCAAGGTGAATTAGTGCAGCGTCATGTTGGTTTTTTTGACAAGAACAAGCCTGCTTACGAGCAAGAAATTCAACTGTTGTTAAAGGAGTAAAACGATGAAAATATCGAGTTTTAAGCAATACATTAAGCTGTTATTTGCCTTGTCGATTATCAGCAGTTTAGCGGGCTGTTCGAGTTTAGGGGTAGAGCCGTGGGAAAAGGATCAATTTGCCCGCGCCGATATGGCACTTAATAATGAAAAGTTAGATTTAGCATTAGATGACCATATTTACTTCAGTAAAGAAGGCACCAGTGGCGGACGCTCATTAGCTGGCGGAGGTTGTGGATGCAACTAACTTCGAAACTAACGCCGAAACAAAGCATCGCTAGTGCATTGGCCATGGCTAGCTGCAGTTTGTTATCACAACAAGCTAGCGCACAAGAGCCCGTACCGGCAAACGATGATTGGAAGGTCGATGCCGCCATTATGTATTACGGTGAGCAAGACCGTGTACAAGCCGTTGAAGCTATTGGTAATGTGCAAAAAGCCTTTGGTGAAGATTCGCTGCTCGATATGAAAATCGTTGTCGACAGCTTAACTGGCGCTTCAGCCTCTGGCGCTGTAGCACAATCCATCAGCCAAACCTTTACACGACCTTCAGGCAAAGGAGAGTATACGGTCGCCCCAGGTGAAACGCCCCTTGACGATACGTTCCAAGATACTCGAGTGCAGTTAAGTGCCAATTGGCAGGAGATTTTAAATCCTGACTGGACGGTTAACTTGGGTGTTTATGGCTCTAAAGAATACGATTATTTATCATTAGGCTTAAATGCGGGTGTGGAGCGCAGTTTTAACAAAAACAACACCACTCTTGCCTTATCGGGTGCCTATACTAATGATACTGTTGATCCAGTGGGCGGTCGTCCTGTGGCGTTATCAGAAATGGTATTTCGCGGTGATTATGATGGCGATGATGCCTTTCAAGCTGCATTTGACGCCACTCGATTAGACGGTGATGACACCAAGCAAACCGCTGATGTCATGCTAGGTGTGACCCAAATTTTGAATCGCAATTGGTTAATGCAAGCTAACTACGGCTTTTCAAGTGTGTCGGGCTATATGACCGATCCCTATAAAATTCTCAGTGTGGTCGATGGTAATGGTGAGTCCCATGGTTATCGCTACGAAAACCGCCCAGATTCGCGCACTAAGCACAGTGTTTTCTTGTTAGCAAAAGGCGCATTGGACTCAGGGGTGATTGATTTCTCTTATCGCTACAATACTGATGACTGGGATATTCAAGCGCACACTTTAGAAACCCATTATCGCTATTACTTTACCCCAAGCTTATATGGCCAGCTGCATTTGCGTTATTACCAGCAGCAAGCTGCTGAGTTTTATCAGCCATTTTTGCGCACAGAAGCAGTATTACCTGAGTATGCCAGTGCGGATTATCGCATTGGTGACATGTCTGCTTATACGGTAGGGCTTAAGTTTGGCCATCGCTTATCTGGCGGCCATGAACTGAGTTATCGTATTGAGTATTATCAGCAAAACCCTGAAAACAACGGCACAGATATCCCTGGTGAGTTAAATAATCAGGATTTATTTCCATCGGTGAAAGCAATCGTAGCTCAAATAAGCTATTCGTTTTAAATAAATAGTCTTAAGATAAATAAACGCAAAACATCAGAGTTATTGAAATTGTTAAATAAAGCCGCTGTTACATCACAAGCCGCTACATCTAAGGCCCCACAGGTCGCGACGCTTACACGTCGCCCTTGGGGCTTTTTAGGTTCATTTAGCGCCATGGCAAGTCCATGTGAAATGTTAATGCGACTGGATGATGAGCGCATTGCCCAGCAGATGTTAAATATCGCGGTGGCTGAAGCCAGTAGAATAGAGCGTAAATATAGCCGTTTTTTACAAGCTAATATTGTTTGGCAACTCAATAATGCCCAAGGGCAGGCGGTTAACATTGATGCTGAAACCGCGCATTTACTGCAATTTGCCCAGCAATGTTATCAATTAAGTGACGGCGCTTTTGATATCAGCGCGGGTCCTTTAATGAAGTTGTGGCGCTTTGATGGTAGCCATCAAGTGCCAGCAGTCAGCGCGATTAAATCGGCATTAAAGCTGGTGGATTTTAGCGCCATTGATTTTACTGATAGCCAATTGACTATGCCTGCAGCAATGAGTTTAGATTTTGGTGGCATAGGCAAAGAGTATGCGGTGGATAGTACCGCGCAATTACTCAGCAAGCGTTGGCCTGAGATCTCTGTGCTAGTGAATTTTGGCGGCGATATCGCCTGCCCTATTCTTAACCCAGATGGCTGGCAAGTGGGGATTGAAAACCCGCAGCAACTGGATAATGCCGCGGCGCTGTTAACCATACGCCAAGGCGCATTAGCCACTAGCGGCACCACTCGGCGCTACATTGAAGTGGATAGTAAACGCTATGGCCATATTATTAATCCTCGAACCGGATATCCGGTGGAGCAAGCGCCGCTTTCAGTGACGGTATTAGGGCCAAATAGCGTTACCGCGGGAATGCTATCGACCATGGCAATGTTAAAAGGCGCTGCTGCTGAAGCCTTTTTGAGTGAGCAAGGTGTTGACTTTAAAGTGTTTAGATAAGCTTAAATCGTTCTTTAGTCATAATAAAAACAATAAGGGAATAACCGATGCGGGTATTGTTAGTCGAAGACAATCAGTTATTAGCACAAGGCGTGGTATTGAGTTTGGCTAAAGAAGGGATCCAAGTGGATCACTTATGTTCTTATAACCAAGCGTTAGCGGCGCTGGATAATGAAGATTTTAGCGCCATTATTCTTGATTTAGGTTTGCCTGACGGCAATGGCGAAGATTTATTAAAGCACTGGCGTAAAGCGGGAGTATCTTTGCCGATTATTGTGCTTACCGCCAATACGGATTTTGATACTCGCTTAAACTGTTTAGACATTGGCGCTGATGATTATCTCAGTAAACCGTTTGATGTGCGGGAACTCGTCGCCAGACTGCGAGCGATAGTAAGACGCCAACACGGCTTAGATAACAATCAATTTAGTTTCGGCGCCCTGACCATTGATTTTACTCGCTGCGAAGTCCATTTTCGAGAGCAATTAATCAACCTGCCACGGCGGGAATATCAATTGTTATTGGAGTTTGCCCAATCAGCAGGGCGAGTACTAACCCGCAGCCAGCTTGAGCAATTAACCTATGGTTGGGATGAAGTAGGCAGTAATTCCATTGAAGTACATATTCATCATTTACGTAAAAAAATGGCCCCAGAACTGATTAAAACCGTTAGAGGCATTGGCTATATTTTAGCTGAAATTCAATAAGCATTAATGGTCAGCAGATCATAAAAGGATATTATGTTTTCGTTACGTTTCTCCCTTAGTTTATTGATGTTAGTCGGGATCTTACTGACCGTATCGGTTGCCAGTGTGCTGAGTAGCCGCGATGCCATGTACGAGATAGAAGAGCTATTTGATGCTGAAATGGTACAAACCGCCAAAGTGCTGGATTTGTTTTATGTCAAAAGGCTTACTGCCGCCAAAGTGGCCACTTTGATTGAGCAGCCTATTCGCTTTCATGTGTCAGAGTCTGAAATAGAAACCTTTGCCGAACAGTCTAAGGTAGAAACCCTCTCTTACGAGCGAAAACTGTCGTTTCAATTGTTTACCGCAGCAGGTGAGTTACTCGCATACTCAGATAATACCGGTGTAAAACCGCTAACGGATTTTAACCACGGCTATGCCTATCAGGCAGTCGGTGAGCACACTTGGCATGTGTACAGCTTGTTTTCAACGGCGCAACAGGTGTGGATTGTGACTGCTCAGCGTGATGATGTGCGCCAAGAGTTAGTGGATAAAATTAACGCCAATAGCTGGCGCTCACCTTTAATTATTGCGCCTATCATGTTGCTGATCATGCTATTGGTGACTTACTACTTATTTAAGCCCATCAAGCTACTGGAACGTCATTTAGCTTATCGCAGCGCCGAAGATTTAGCGCCCATTAATATCCGCTTACCATCTGAACTTATTTCAATTCAGCAGGCTCTTAACCGTTATTTAGCCCGTATTGCCGATATGATGATCCGCGAACGTCGCTTTAGTGCTGATGCCGCCCATGAGTTAAAAACTCCTTTAGCCATCATTAAACTTCATGGCGATGGTTTAGAAAACGTGATTAATGCATCAACCGATGAAAGCTTAAAGCAACAAGCAATGCCTTACACCCAAGCCATGGGGCAGGGCATTACGCGCATGAGTCATACTGTTGAGCAGTTGCTATTGCTCTCAAGGGTTGATGCCATTGAAGCGATTAATAAAACTGAATGCGATTTACAAAGCCTAATTGATAATGTGATTAATCAGTTAGTGCATATTGTGGCCGATTATCAGTGGCAGCTTGATATCCCGAAGGGACTTACCGTTAAAGCTGATAGCTTTTATCTTGAATTAGTATTAAAAAATATTATCGAAAATGCCTGTAAATACAGCCCTAAAGAATCGGTTATTAGCATTCGCGCTGAGCAAGATGCTAACCAATGCGTTATTAATATCATTGATCAAGGCATAGGCATGTCTGTAAGCGAAATTGATTTAGCTAAGAACCGTTTTTATCGGGTTGATGAAAATGTATCCCAAGGTGCAGGGCTAGGGTTATCCATTTGTCAGCTCATTATTATGTTGCATCAAGGTGATATGAGTTTTCATCAAGCTAAGCCTCAAGGGCTAAAGGTCAAGATTGTGTTACCCAATTAAACTCAATTTATTTACTCTTGAGATATAAAAAGCCTGAGTCACAGTGAATGTGATTCAGGCTTTTTGTTTATTTCAGACTCAGTTTTGCCTCAACTTCTGGCTCAGCTTTTGACTAAGCCAAAGTGCTGCTTATTTCACTCGCTGTTTAGACGACGAGTGATGACTGCTTGAGCGACTACCAGCACGATTGTTGTGAGATACATTACTCGCTCTTTGCTGCGGTTTGGCGCTACGGTTTTGAGAGCTATGGTTTTGGGTGCTATAGCTACGGTTGTTATTCACTCGCGCGGTTTGGCTATAGTGCTTGCTACTTTGCTGTTTATTAACAGTTGGTTTGCTGCTCGCTTGTCGATTAGTAGCCTGTCTATTAGTAACCTGCCTGTTGCTCGGCTGTGATTTATTTGCCATTCTCAGGGCTTTATCATGCTGGCCATTATGGATTTTATTGGTATTACTTGGTCTAGTACTGGGCTTAGTACTGGGTTTGGTGCTCGGTCTAGTATTCGGTCTAGTGCTGGGTCTAGTACTTGGCTTAGCACTGGGCTTAGCGCTATAGCTCGGCTTAGCATTATGATTATTTTTTAATGCTTTATTCACCCGTTGCTGCTTTGCTATATGGCTTGGTTTAGAGTTATGCAGCTGTGCAGGCTTACCTTTATGAGCAGGTTTTTGAGTATGAGCGAGCTTGTGGCTGTTATTATAACGGGCACGATCATACTTATGGCTTACTCTCGGCGCTTTATAAGCAACCCCACGGCGATGAGCCGGTTTGTGCTTCCAGCGGTGTGAGCCTTGGCTATAGGCAATCTTATGGGGCTTACGATAGTAACGAGTCTTATGATGATTAATCACCACCACGCGTCTATTTGACCAATGCACCGCGCCAAAGAAGTAGTTAAAGTTAATGTAAACACTTGGCCCCCAATAAATTGGGCGATTTGGGCGATAATGCACATAAGACGGATAACGCCAATACACTGGTGGGTATGCATGCCAGCGCCAGCTACCGTAAACAATTCTTGGGTCGTAATAAGGAACGTAAACCACTTCCGTACGGGCAGGCTCAATAATGATCTGCTTTTCTTCACGGGTGATGGTCATGTTTTCCATATCATCAAAACTATTGGCTTCATCGGCTTGATGGCGCAATGTTTGAATGCTGGCTAATACCATTTCTTCATCTTGCAGAAATGCTTCACCTAACTCCTGCGTCCAATCAAGATCTTCATTAAGCTTTTCAAGCACAGTGGGAAAGGCCACCAATGCCATGACGCTAGGGTCCCAATCCTGTTGCTCGGCTTGCTGCATTTTCTGTTCGCTATCTAGCTGACTATTTTCTTGCTGCCAGCGATGGGCTTGTACTACCTCTAGCGGGTAGGTAGAGGCAATCAGAATATGGGTTAACAAACTATCTGGATACAAGGCAATAGGTGCAAGCATTTGCGCCAGCGGCGCTTCAGACAATTGCTGTTCAGTATCTTGACTGTAGGCTTGATCGCTTGCCAGTGTTTGTGCGCCACTGTCAGTGGCCGCAAGTACCGCAGGAGAAAGCATAATGCACACGGCAACTAAGCTTGTTCTGATGCGATTAAATGTCGTATTGATGAATATCATATCGTCTCCAACTCCTTTTTGAGAAAGGCAGTTTTTGAATGTTAGATATAGGATAACGAAGTGAAAATGAACACAAGATGAAAGCTGGGGATTTATTTTGAGTTAATTAAGCCGTTAATGGTAAAAGCTAGTCATTAAATGTGATGGTGAATTTAGCGCCGCCATAAGTGTCAGAGGCACCAACGCTTAATTGCCCCTGATAACTTTCGACAATATCACGCACTATGGCTAAACCAATACCGTGACCTTGTTGGTAGGTATCGGCTCTGATGCCACGTTCAAAAATACCTTGCTGCTGCTCTGAGCTTAGGCCCTTGCCGTCATCTTCAATGATAAAGTGTAATTGGTTATCGGTTTGCATTACGCTAAGGCAAACTTGGGCCTTAGCGGCTTTACAGGCGTTGTCTAACAGGTTGCCAAGCATTTCACTTAAGTCTGCTTCTTCGCCTTTAAATAGCATGTTGGCTTGGGCTTGGTAATCGATATCAAGGTGTTGCTGTTGGTATATTTTACTTAAGGTTCTGATTAACTTGCTGGCGACATCATCCACTTTAACCCCTAAATGCCAAGGCTTATTACCGCTAGTTTTGGCTTTATTGAGCTGATAGCTAATGATGTTATTGATATTGCTGGCTTGCTCTTTCGAGTCGGCACTTAAGTCTTTTTGGCTTTGCAGCACAGCTAGCGGGGTTTTTAAACTATGGGCTAGATCGGCTAAGGCATTTTTATAACGCTGCCTTTGCTGTTGCTCGGTTTTTAATAGCACATTGAGCTGTTTTGCCACCGCGTTGAGCTCTATAGGGTAGTTTTGTTCAATG
The DNA here is from genome assembly GCF_001957135.1 of Shewanella sp. UCD-KL21. Taxonomy (GTDB): domain Bacteria; phylum Pseudomonadota; class Gammaproteobacteria; order Enterobacterales; family Shewanellaceae; genus Shewanella. The sequence continues at coordinate 55,798 of NZ_MPHK01000022.1, forward strand.
CGAGTTTGCTCACCTTGCTCGACTAACGTGAGCTCTTGGGTAAATCGGTTTAACGGTTTTAATGTCCACAGCAACCATATGGCCTGTATCAAGGCTAGTACCACCATTAACACTGCTAACCATGTCCATAGGGTGTTGCTAAACTCACTAATTTGCCTTTGAAAATCGGCGTCATCTTTAATGATATGAACCGTTATTTGCATCGGTTTTTCATCTGTTTCAAAAGAAACAGTAAAACTATATACCACATGATTATTGGGTTCATGGCTAATGTCATCATCAAACAATATTTGAGTGAGCTTGCCTTCGCCCATGGCCGGTATTGGCAGTTGAGGCAGGGTAAAGCCTAAAAAAGATTCTGATGACCATACTTCATTAACGCCTGAGGCTGAATTTGAAGTGATAAGTGCATACAAACCCGAGCCGATGATATTAAATTGATTTTCCAATAAATAATTGGGCATTACCACTTTATCATCTTTAACTTCAGCCACTGCTAGCACCGAATACACATAGGCTTTTAACTGGTTATTAATCGATTGGGCAATTTGATGTTTAAAGGCGTTATTAACCGCTACGCCAATGAGCGGTAGTAACACCACAATTAACACTAAGCCACTGAGCATCAACCTTACTTTTAAGGAGTTAAAGAGCGCGAGTCGAGGCAAAGTTAATGGCTTTTTCATCACAAGGTTATTTACTTAACTGGCGTAAGCGATAGCCTTGGCCGCGCAAGGTTTCAATTAATTTATATTGGTTATCAGGGTCGAGCTTTTTACGTAAGCGGCGGATAAACACTTCAATGACGTTAGAATCCAAGTCAAAATCTTGATCGTAAATATGTTCAATTAAGGTGGGTTTAGAAATCACTTCACCTTGATGCATCATAAAATATTCAAACAGTTTGAACTCTGAGCTACTTAAAATCACCGACTGCTGCAAATGCGTTAACGCTAAGGTGCGGGTATTAAGGCTAAAAGGGCCATTGCTGATTACTGGGCTTGCTTGCCCTGCAGAGCGGCGGATTAATGCATTGAGACGGGCAACTAATTCTTCTGGCTGAAAAGGTTTGGTGAGGTAATCATCTGCGCCAGAATCTAACCCCAGTACTTTATCTTGCCAGCCATCTCTGGCGGTTAAAATCAAAATAGGATAATCAATTTGTTTGTCACGTAATTGGGTGATTAAGCTCAGGCCATCAATTTTAGGTAACCCCACATCGATGATCGCGGCATCATATTGATACTCTGTGGCTTGAAACAATCCGTCTTCGCCATCAGATGAAATATCAACACTGTAATTAGCCCCTTGAAGGTGCTCAGTGAGATTGCGTTGTAAGCCTAAATCATCTTCAACTAATAATATTCTCATGGCTAGCCTCTTGAATTTAGTTGCTAAAAATTAAGCTTTGGCAACGATGGCGGTTAAAGCGATTACAGTTAAACATTAGTTTCTTGACACTGAGCCTGAACGGGCATTGACGGTGGCGTAAAACACCATGCCTTTATTTGACAGTAGTTTTACTCGATAGCCAGGAGAGCCGTTCACTGAGGTGGATTGCACCGACAGCACTTTAGCCGAGTAGTGTCTCTTGGCCAGTTGCGCAGCCTGCTGAGAGCTATTAACCGCTAACTTTTTCGACTGATTACGTGTTTTTTGATTGGGCGCATGTTGATTAGGTGCTTGATAAGCACGCTGATGGATGCCTTGTTGATTCCAATGGCTCGAAACTGGCGCAGCCTGAACCAACCCGATACTGAGAAAACTCAATATTAAGATAGCCAGCGGAATGCGTAATTTCGTTGTTACTTTGCTCATTTGCCAAGTCCAGTTGAATATTTATCTTTGAAATCAGTCATCAGTGTAAAAGATCTGCTGCAATATAGAAATAGCGTTTCGCTATCAAAATTGTTCATCTCGCAGCAGTTGTTTTAATCATTATCCAATGGCGTTGATGAATTCTAGCTGAACGTGTTCAGCTTATATTCATTTTCAATGCACTTAAATAGAAAGCAGGTTTAATCAAGCGCATTAAAACAAGGATTGATTATGATGACTTTATCTATTTCAAAATGGTCGCTGACGACAGCAGTGCTTTTATCGATGAGCGGGTTTATGCACGCAGCTATCGCCTCTGATGCGGCAGCTTTATCAACTGAAGCAAAAGTGCGAGTGAGCAGCGAAGGGCGACAATTAACGGCCTCAGAAAAGCCAAATCAAGTGACGGTTGACCCGCAGCGTATTAACGCATTGATGAATCATGCCAAGCAGCTTGAGCCTGCGCGAGCTGTTGAGCGTTCAGAGCGTATCAAGCAGTTATCGCAGTCATCACAGTTATCGAAACAAACCACATCACAAGCTGCGCCTAAAAATACCCTAAGCAATAATGCCATAAACAATACTGCCTCTATGGCATATGTGCAGCCGGGGCTTAGGGATTTTACGATTTATCAGGCCTATAGCCATTTATATGATGATTTTGATCAAGATGGTTTTTATCAAACTTTTACCGTGACCTTTGATGCTGATGTTTACGGCTTTAGTGTTGGCGAGCCTGCGAATGTGTATGCCGAATTGTATTTAAGCCGAAATGGCGGTCCGTGGGAGCATTATTACTCTACCGATATCTTTACCATTTATGGTGAAGCTGAAGATGACAGTTATGAGGTGCTAACCACCTTAGCCCAAGGCTACAGAACCGATTATTACGACGTACTGATTGATTTATATGAGGTGGGTTATGAGGATATTGTTGCCACCATCAGTAGTGAAGAGGCTGATAGCTTATATGCCTTACCGCTGGAAAGTAGTGATAGAGATACGGTTTATATTGAAGAAGAAATCATAGAAACAGAAGTGATTGTTAGTGGCGGTAGCACCTCAGGTGTCATGTTAATTGTAGCTATAGGTTTGCTCATAATGAGAAGAAAAAGTATGACGTCATGAGCCTATTAACCTCAACGACGATTCTTATTCAAAGAGGTCGTTGAGGGTAATCAATTTATTGCACTATTTTTATTTAGCCATTTATTTAACTATTTACTTAACTATTTACTTAACTATTTACTTAACTATTTACTTAACTATTTACTTAACTAGGGACTCAATCTCACCATGATGTAGCTGAGTAACCAGTAAGTCACCTGAGCTGACTTGGCTCGCATCTTCAACCACCTTGCCATCACTGTCTTTAGTAATACTGTAACCACGGCTTAAAGTGGCTAACGGGCTTACGGTTTCCAGTTTATGGGCGCAGTAACTGAGTTGCTTACTGGCGTTATCAACTCGGATTTTCATCGCTTCATTTAAGCGATTACTTAGATAAGTCATTTTGTTTTGCTCAAGCGTTAGCTTGTGCACAGGTGATTGCTGCTGCAAACGACTTTTTAATTGCTGCTGCCTCATTTGGGCGCGGGCCAGTTTGTGCTGCAACGCAGATTCAAGTTTTAACTGCATTTCATCAAAACGTTGCTCAAGCTGTTGTAGCTGCCTTTTAGGATCTTGTCTTTGCAGCTGGTGGCTAAGCTCTGCTAACTGAGTGCTTTGATGCAATATGTAATGGCGATAGGCTTGCCTTAAACGCGCGAAAGTTGCAGTCAATTTTTGGCTTTTATTGCCTTTATCATCGGATAACAACTCAGCCCCAGCTGAAGGCGTTGGCGCTCTTACATCAGCCACATAGTCACTGATGGTGGTATCAATTTCATGGCCCACAGCGCTCACTACGGGCAATGCACTGTTATAAATCGCGTGGGCTAAGTCTTCATCGTTAAAGCACCATAAATCTTCTAGTGAACCGCCGCCACGGGTGAGTAGCAGCACATCAACCTCAAGACGTTTGTTGGCGGTAGCGATGGCATCGATAATTAATTTACTGGCAGTAGCACCTTGTACTTGAGTGGGGTAAATCACCACTTCAATGGACGGATCGCGCCGCGATAACACATGCACTACATCGCGAATGGCAGCGCCAGTGGCAGAGGTAATCACACCTATTCGTTGAATGTTTTTCGGTAAAGGACGCTTAGTTTCTGTTGCAAATAAGCCTTCCGCGGCTAATTTGAGCTTAAGCGCCTCATATTGCTGTGCCAGCAAACCATCACCCGCAGGCAACATCGACTCTAATAGTAATTGATAATCGCCGCGGGGCTCGTAAACACTGATGGCGCCTTTAACTAAAACCTGTTGTCCATTAATTGGTCTAAAGGCGACTGATTGATTACGACCTTTAAACATCGCACAACGAATTTGTGAGCGACTGTCCTTTAAAGTCATATACCAATGACCTGAATTTGGGGAAACAAAGTTCGAGATTTCGGCCTTTAGCCAGACCTTACCAAGCTCTCCTTCAAGCAGCTGGCGGACTTCACCGTTTAATCGCGAAACGGAGTAAACATTATTTTTTGAGCTTTTCATCAATTTAGGCCACCCAATCGGAACTTTTGACTATTTTCCATTTACCAACCCCAATATGCAAGGTATAATCCCGCCGCAATATTTACCCTTTCTAAACCCTACACTTTCTGGGAGATGTTGCATGTTAAGATTAAGAAATGACGCACTAACATTTGATGATGTACTACTGGTGCCTGCTCACTCAACCGTCCTCCCAAATACCGCTGTTCTCAAAACACGTCTGACTAGAAAAATAGAATTAAACACCCCAATTGTCTCTGCAGCTATGGATACCGTAACTGAAGCTCGCTTAGCGATCGCGATGGCACAAGAAGGTGGTTTAGGTTTTATTCATAAAAATATGACCATTGAACAGCAAGCTGAAGAAGTTCGTAAAGTTAAAATTTACGAAGCGGGTATTGTTCAGCAACCCGTCACGGTAAACCCTTCAACAACCTTAGCAGACGTTAAGCAATTAACAGAGCGCAATGGTTTTGCTGGTTACCCAGTGGTTAATGACGCAAGTGAACTTGTGGGCATTATTACTGGCCGTGATGTACGTTTCGTTACTGACTGGACCATGACCGTTGAACAAGTCATGACCCCAAAAGATCGTCTTGTGACGGTTCAAGAAGGCACTAAGTTAGATGAAGTACAAACATTAATGCATTCTCACCGCGTTGAGAAAGTGCTAGTGGTTGATGCTAACTTCAAGCTAAAAGGCCTTATCACAGTTAAAGATTTCCAAAAAGCTGAACGTAAACCAAATGCATGTAAAGACGAGTTAGGTCGTTTACGTGTAGGTGCCGCAGTAGGCGCAGGTGCTGGTAACGAAGAGCGTATTGCTGCATTGGTTAAAGCCGGTGTTGACGTACTCTTGATTGACTCATCACATGGTCACTCAGAAGGCGTTTTGCAACGTATTCGGGATACACGCGCATCATTCCCTGATTTACAAATTGTTGGCGGTAACGTTGCAACAGCTGAAGGCGCATTAGCCTTAGTTGAAGCTGGCGTTGATGCGGTTAAAGTGGGTATTGGCCCTGGGTCAATCTGTACCACGCGTATCGTAACCGGTGTGGGTGTGCCGCAAATTACTGCAGTATCTGACGCTGCAGCGGCAGTTAAGCATCTTGATATTCCGGTTATTGCCGATGGCGGTATTCGTTTTTCAGGTGATTTAGCAAAAGCCTTAGCAGCAGGTGCATCTTGTATCATGGCAGGTTCAATGTTCGCAGGTACTGATGAAGCGCCGGGCGAAACTGAGCTATACAATGGCCGTGCTTATAAGTCATACCGCGGTATGGGCTCTTTAGGCGCTATGACCCAAACTCAAGGTTCATCAGATCGCTATTTCCAAAGTGACAATGCCGCTGACAAATTAGTACCAGAAGGTATTGAAGGCCGCGTTGCTTACAAAGGTAAACTGAAAGAGATTATTCACCAGCATATGGGCGGCTTACGTTCATGTATGGGTCTTACTGGTTGTGCCACCATTAAAGAATTAAATGAAAAAGCCGAGTTCGTTAAAATTACTTCAGCAGGCATGGGCGAGTCTCATGTGCACGATGTCACCATCAGTAAAGAAGCGCCGAACTATCGTAGCGGCACTTAATCATTAAATAAGGCGCTCATTCAGTTGAGCGCCTTTTTTTCAATTTCAATCAGTAGATGAAATTGAAGTACACCTACTAGATCAAACCAGATATAAGGTAACCCATGAGCAACATTCATGAGCATAAAATCCTGATCCTAGATTTTGGATCGCAATACACGCAGTTAATCGCCCGCCGTATTCGTGAAATCGGTGTTTATTGTGAGCTTTGGGCTTGGGATGTATCTGAAGAGCAAATTAAAGGTTTTGCTCCTAACGGCATCATTTTAGCCGGTGGCCCTGAAAGCGTTACCGCTGCTAACTCACCACGGGCACCAGAATATGTGTTCAATGCTGGCGTACCTGTTTTAGGTATTTGTTACGGCATGCAAACCATGTCTGAGCAGCTTGGCGGTAAAGTGATCCAAGGTGTTGGCGAAGGCGAGTTCGGTTACGCGCAGGTTGAACTGCAAACAGAATCAGCCTTATTCAAAAGCATTGAAGATGCCATCAGTGAAACAGGCAAGCCATTACTGGATGTATGGATGAGCCACGGCGATAAAGTATCTGAAATCCCTGAAGGTTTTGTTACTGTCGCTAAAACTGACACTTGCCCATATGCTGCGATGGCCAATGAAGATAAGCATTTCTACGGGGTGCAATTTCACCCAGAAGTGACCCACACTCGTCAAGGTAAGCGCATGCTTGAGCATTTCGCTTTAGAGATCTGTGGTTGTCCTGCCAACTGGAAACCATCATCAATTATTGAAGATGCTATTGAAAAACTTAAAAAACAAATTGGTAACGATGAAGTAATTTTAGGTTTGTCAGGTGGTGTAGATTCATCGGTTGTGGCCATGCTATTACACCGCGCTATTGGCGACAAACTGACCTGCGTATTTGTTGATAACGGTCTGCTGCGTTTAAACGAAGCCAACCAAGTCATGGAAATGTTTGGCGATCACTTCGGACTGAATATTGTCCACGTTAATGCTGAGCACCGTTTCTTAGAGCAAATGGCTGGCGAAGCAGAGCCAGAAGCTAAACGTAAAATCATTGGCCGCGTTTTCGTTGAGATTTTCGATGAAGAGTCAAAGAAATGCGTTAATGCAAAATGGTTAGCACAAGGCACGATTTACCCAGATGTGATTGAATCAGCAGGCAGCGCCACAGGCAAAGCCCATGTGATTAAGTCGCACCATAACGTTGGCGGCTTGCCAGATGATATGGAAATGGGGCTAGTTGAGCCATTACGTGAGTTGTTTAAAGATGAAGTGCGTAAAATTGGTTTAGAGCTTGGTCTGCCATACGACATGCTTTACCGTCATCCGTTCCCTGGACCGGGTCTGGGTGTGCGTGTTTTAGGTGAAGTGAAAAAAGAATACTGTGACTTACTGCGTTTAGCGGATGCTATCTTCATTGAAGAGCTGCACAAAGCCGACCTTTACAACAAAGTCAGCCAAGCATTTACCGTATTCCTACCCGTTCGCTCTGTCGGGGTTATGGGCGATGGTCGTAAATATGATTGGGTAGTATCGCTGCGCGCAGTTGAAACTATCGACTTTATGACAGCCCACTGGGCACATTTACCTTATGACTTCCTAGGTCGTGTATCTAACCGCATTATTAATGAAATCGATGGTATTTCACGTGTGGTTTACGATATTTCAGGTAAGCCACCGGCAACCATTGAATGGGAATAACCCATTTAGATATTGCTGAATAAACAAAAAGGCGCTTCGGCGTCTTTTTTGTTTTAAACTATCTCACTCAATCCAATTCAATCTAACTCAATCCAATTCAATCTAACTGTTTTACAGCTATTTTTATTGCGATTGTTTTACAACTTTTTTATAACTAAAGCTTTATCAAATATCGAGCCCCCATGCCAACATCTACTGACATTGCAGGTCCTATCATTGATGCAAATCTTGAAACCAAGCCTGAAACTGAGCCTAGCCCTGAGCTAGTGAATAAGCAGATCAATCAACTCGGTCAATTAGTTGAAACCGAGCTGACCGCTGAACAAACAGCTATTGATGAAAAGTGGATGCGAGTGGCAATGGAGCAAGCTAGGTTAGCAGAAGCCAAAGGTGAGGTGCCCGTGGGCGCAGTCTTGGTTAAAGATGATGAGTTGCTTGCTAGTGGCTTTAATTTAAGTATTTGCGAGCATAACCCCACCGCCCATGCTGAAATTGAATGTATTCGCGCCGCAGGGCAGGTGCTTGAAAACTACCGCATGTTAGACACCACCTTGTATGTCACCCTAGAGCCTTGCTCCATGTGCGCTGGCGCTATGGTGCATAGCCGAATAAAACGACTGGTATTTGGCGCAGACGATTTAAAAACCGGCGCCGCTGGCAGTGTGGTTAATTTAGTTCAGCATGCTGATTTTAATCATCAGCTAGAGGTGACGTCTGGGGTATTAGCGAGCGAGTGTGCAGGGCAATTAAGTGCTTTTTTTAAACGCCGCAGAGAAGAAAAAAAAGCACTTAAAAAGTTACTGAAACAGCAATCAGACTTGTTGCTGCAAAAAGGCGAAAAATAATTTCTGGCGGTTAAGCATTTTACGTTGTTTAAGCTTGATAGCATTACGACGACGAGCACTGTTATTAGTATTTCTTCTCATGTTAAGCCTTACTACATTGGTGAGGTTTTATATTAGTTAAAGCGAGCATAAATAACGTTCGAAAACAAACCATCGCTGCCCGGTTCACTGCAAATCTAAAATGGGTTTAGCAACAATCCTCATTTGCTTACTAGCAAAAAATGACGCTTAAAAAGTTACCCTAGACAGTGTAAAGCCAGTAAGTGACGTTTTTATTGCGCCGCTGATTTTACAATATCTTCGGGATTTTTATCATCATTGGCTGAAGTCTTAGCTTGGCCTGTGGTGTCATTTTCTGCTTGTTGCTGCATAAGTTCAAGCTGTTTATTTTGACTATCGACCCACACTAAGGTGTCGTAATATCGGCGGATGTTTTCCACATAATGAACCGCTTCATTACCGCGGGCATAACCATAACGAGTATGTTGATAATATTTGCGTTGTTGCAGCAGTGGCAAGACCTCTTTGACATCTCGCCATGCACTGGGATCTTTACCCATACCTTGGGCTATTTTGCGGGCATCTTCCACATGGCCTAAACCCACATTATAGGAGGCAAGGGCAAACCAAATACGCTGGCTGTCAGGGATTGATGCTGGCAAACGGTCGATCATTTTTTGCAAATAAATGGCGCCGCCGCGAATGCTTTGTTCAGCATCGAGGCGGTTATCCACGCCCACAGAGCTTGCAGTTGGCTGGGTGAGCATCATCATGCCGCGAACGCCTGTGGGTGAGCGCGCTTTTGGGTTCCAATGGGACTCTTGATAACCAGCTGCGGCCACTTTACGCCAGTCGAGATCGCCTGCATGCTTTTCAAATAAGGCTTGGTATTCAGGTAGCACATTATCAATAGCGCGAATAAACGCGCGGGTATCAACATAGTCAAAGCGCTTAACATGGCCAAAATACTTTTCATTTAAATGCTCAAGGGTGCCATTACGTTTTTGCTGATGCCAAAACGACAATAACGAGCCCATTAAGCGGTCGCTGCCATTGGGGCGCAATAACCATACAACGTCAGTTTTATCATCTAAGACAATACTGCCCCGTAATTCAGGTAAATAGCGCTGATTTATTCGCAGACTTTTAGAGTCAGCCACCGTATAAAGCAACTCGCCTTTCGCCACCAAAGAAAACAACTCTTCGTTATCTTTGTCATACACTTGCTGCCATTTAAGCTTTGGGTGTGATTGCTGCAAGCTGGTTAATGTATCCACCGCTGCTGACTCAGAGATGACATAAATATCACCGTTCAGATTATCAAGATCTCTGGGCTTTTGAGTGCCGGTTTTATAAATCAATACTTGATTGACCTCATATAAAGCTGGCCCCAGTAAAAATTGTTCACGGCGGTTTTGGGTGGTAGTAATTGCGGCGGCAACAATATCAATTTCATCATTTCGCAGCGCGGCAAATAATTGCTGCCTGTGGGTGTAGGGCACCATTTCTAATGGCACATCAAGATATGCTGCAAACTTTGCCGCCATTTCATAATCAAAACCACTCTCGCCTTGATCTGAGTTGAGGTAGGTTTGCGAGCCGTAAAGCGTCCCTACCTTTAAAACGGTACGTTTGGGGGAGGTTTCAACAAGTTCAGTGACTTCAAACCTCGATGGCTCACAGGCCACCAGTAAAAAGCTGAATGAAATAATCGTTAAAAGTTTGGTCATATCCATCTGTAAGCTATTGGTATTAGGGGCTGTGCACTATTAAATGTTGGACCTGAAAATATAATACCGTTTTAAAAAATGTCAGCGCTTTAGATATTTTAGCAGTAGTTTGCTATTTCACCTAGAAACCGGCTCAGGCTGATTAAAATATACGGTTGAATTAATTAAAGAAAACCAAATGATAAATGGCTTTTAATTGCGAATTAACGCTTAAATTTTAAGCGCTTTAATCTGTTATTTAAATTGATTGTTTTCGTTAACGGGAAACACTGTTCTCACGCGCCTTGGTGGGTGATTTATAGGGTGTGATTCCCTATAATAGCGCCAATTCTTACCCTGCCATTATAATTAATAAGGTGAATTGACGTGATTGAGATCATTCGCGGAGCCCCAGCACTTTCAGCTTTTAGAGTTCAAAAGCTTATGGAGGCCTGTGAAACAGCAGCGCTTCCTGTTGAGCAAATTTATGCTGAGTATGTCCATTTAGCCGATTTAAGTGACAAGCTTGATGATAAAGAATATCAGCAACTTGAAACCATTCTAACTTACGGACCTGCAATTGAATCTCATGCTCCAGAAGGATCATTGATATTTGTAACACCTCGCCCTGGAACGATTTCTCCTTGGTCATCTAAAGCAACCGACATCGCCCAAAATTGTGGTTTAGGCAAAGTAAAACGCCTAGAACGCGGTATTGCCTACTATGTTGCAGGCGCATCATTAACAGCGCAGCAGCTAGAGCAAGTTAAAGGCTTAATCCACGACCGTATGGTTGAAGTGATTTTACCTGAATTTGCTGCAGCATCAGTGCTGTTTGAACGCACTGAGCCGCTACCGTTCAAGAGTATTAATATTCTTGCTGAAGGTCGCCGCGCCCTTGAAGTGGCAAACGTGCAATTAGGCCTAGCGTTAGCAGAAGATGAAATCGACTACTTAGTTGATAACTTTGTGCGCTTAAACCGTAACCCTAACGACATCGAGCTAATGATGTTTGCTCAGGCAAACTCAGAGCATTGTCGTCATAAGATTTTCAATGCAGATTGGACTATCGATGGTGAAGTTCAGCCTAAATCATTGTTCAAAATGATTAAGAACACCTTCGAAGTCACCCCAGACAACGTGTTATCAGCGTATAAAGATAATGCCGCGGTCATGACCGGCTCAGTTGCGGGTCGATTCTTCCCTGATCAAGATGGCGTTTATAACTATCACACCGAGCCAATGCACGTGTTGATGAAGGTTGAAACCCATAACCACCCAACAGCAATTAGCCCTTATCCGGGCGCTGCAACAGGATCAGGCGGTGAGATCCGTGATGAAGGCGCAACCGGTCGTGGCTCAAAACCTAAAGCAGGTTTAACAGGCTTTAGCGTATCAAACCTTAAAATCCCAGGCTTTGTGCAGCCATGGGAAGGCGACTACGGCAAACCTAGCCGTATTGTAACGCCACTTGAAATTATGACTGAAGGCCCATTAGGCGGCGCAGCATTTAACAACGAATTTGGTCGTCCAGCCCTTGTGGGTTACTTCCGTACTTACGAGCAAGAAGTATCAAGCCATAACGGTGTTGAAGTACGCGGTTACCACAAACCTATTATGTTAGCTGGTGGCTTAGGCAACATCCGTGAAGACCATGTTCAAAAAGGCGAAATCACCGTTGGCGCTAAGCTAATTGTACTTGGCGGCCCTGCAATGAACATTGGTTTAGGCGGCGGCGCGGCGTCATCAATGGCATCAGGTCAATCAAGTGAAGATTTAGATTTTGCTTCAGTACAACGTGAAAATCCAGAAATGGAACGTCGTTGTCAGGAAGTGATCGATCGCTGCTGGCAGATGGGGGATGACAACCCAATTCAATTTATCCACGATGTGGGCGCGGGCGGTTTATCAAATGCCTTCCCTGAGCTGGTGAATGATGCTGACCGTGGCGCACTGTTTAATTTACGTAACGTGCCATCAGATGAGCCGGGCATGAGCCCACTTGAGATCTGGTGTAACGAATCTCAAGAACGTTATGTAATGTCAGTGGCACCTGAAAACTTAGACACTTTCAAGAAAATTTGTGAGCGTGAACGTGCGCCGTTTTCTGTGGTAGGTGATGCGACTGAAGAGCAGCACCTTACCCTTGAAGATAGCCACTTTGACAACAAGCCAATTGATTTACCCCTTGAGGTTTTATTAGGTAAAGCACCTAAAATGAGCCGCGATGTGGTTACTGCTAATGCTGAGTTCCCAGCGCTTGAAACCGCTAATATCGACCTTAAAGAAGCAGTATCGCGCATCTTGCATTTACCAACCGTGGCCGATAAGTCTTTCCTTATCACCATTGGTGATCGCTCGGTAACCGGTTTAGTTAACCGCGACCAAATGGTTGGCCCTTGGCAGGTACCTGTTGCTGATTGCGCCGTAACTGCAGCAAGTTATGACAGCTACGCCGGTGAAGCCATGTCGATTGGTGAACGTACCCCATTAGCATTACTTGATTTTGGCGCTTCTGCTCGTATGGCCGTTGCTGAATCAATCTTAAACATTGCGGGTACTGATATTGGTTCATTCAAAAATATCAAATTATCAGCTAACTGGATGTCGGCAGCAGGTCACCCTGGTGAAGATGCCGGTCTTTACGAAGCAGTAAAAGCAGTCGGTGAAGAGCTTTGTCCTGAGCTTGAGTTAACTATTCCAGTGGGTAAAGACTCAATGTCGATGAAAACCGCGTGGAATGAAGCCGGTGAAGATAAAGCCGTTACTTCACCAATGTCGCTGGTTATCACCGCATTTGGTGTGGTTAAAGACATTCGCAACACAGTGACGCCAGAGCTTCGCACAAATAAAGGCGATACAGAGCTGTTACTGATTGATTTGGCCAATGGTCAAAACCGTTTAGGCGGTTCTTGTTTAGCGCAAGTTTACAGCCAGTTAGGTGATGTGGCGCCAGACTTAGATGATGCTGCAAGTTTACGTGGCTTCTTTGAAGTGATTCAGCCGTTAGTGGCTGAGCAAAAAGTCATTGCTTATCATGACCGCAGTGATGGTGGTTTATTCACTACACTAGTGGAAATGGCCTTTGCGGGTAATACCGGTCTAAATATCGATTTAGCAGCACTTAAAGGCACAGACCTTGAGCGTTTGTTTAATGAAGAATTAGGCGCGGTGATTCAGGTATCTAAAGCTGACTCAGCTAATATTCAAGCTCAGTTTGCCGCAGTAGGCGTGTCTTGCCAATATGTTGCCAAGCTAACCCAAGATGATCAAATCACTATTGTTGACGCTGAGCGTGCCGTATTTAGTGACAGCCGCGTAGCACTGCGCACCATGTGGTCTGAAACCACTTACCGCATGCAGGCATTACGTGATAACCCAGCTTGTGCCAAAGAAGAGTTTGAGCTTAAACAGCAAGCCAATGACCCAGGTCTAACGGTTGATTTAGGCTTTAACCCAAGTGAAGACGTTGCCGCGCCATTTATCTTAAAAGGTGTTGCACCTAAGATGGCGATTATACGTGAGCAAGGGGTTAACTCCCACGTTGAAATGGCAGCCGCATTTGACCGCGCAGGTTTTGAAAGCCGCGATGTGCATATGTCTGACATCTTATCGGGTCGCATCAACCTAGAAGAATTCCAAGGCCTAGTGGCTTGTGGTGGTTTCTCTTACGGTGATGTACTGGGCGCAGGTGAAGGTTGGGCTAAATCGATACTGTTTAATGACCGCGCTCGTAATGAGTTTTCACAGTTCTTTGAACGTGATGGCACATTAGCGTTAGGTGTATGTAACGGTTGTCAGATGTTATCTAACCTGAAAGAAATCATTCCAGGAAGTGAGCATTGGCCACACTTTGTTCGTAACCGCTCTGAGCGTTTTGAAGCACGTGCAAGTTTGGTTGAAGTACAAAACAGCCCATCAATCTTCTTTGAAGGTATGCAAGGCTCACGTATGCCAATCGCTGTATCACACGGTGAAGGCCGCGCTGAGTTTAAATCTGTTGAAGCACTCGCTGCAGCAGAAGCCTCAGGCACAATCGCACTGCGTTACGTTGATGGTAATGGCGCTATTGCCACCCAATACCCTCAAAACCCCAATGGTTCGCCAAATGCGATTACCGCATTAACCACCACTGATGGCCGAGTAACGATTATGATGCCGCATCCAGAGCGAGTATTCAGAACCGTTGCCAACTCTTGGCACCCAGATGATTGGAGCGAAGATAGCCCATGGATGCGTATGTTCCGTAACGCACGGGTTAAGTTAGGTTAAGCTTCACTTAACCTAGATTAAGTTAACAGCAAAAAGGCGACCATTTGGTCGCCTTTTTATTGGGGAAGTACATTACTTGATTACTTTGTTTCAACGTAAGCGTCCGGTGAACTACGCCTTGCTTAGATTAACGCGCCAGGGTAAAAGGCTATTGAGGTCACAGTTTGGATGGGATAGCTGCTCCAAGCAGTGTTCAATGTAATCGAATGGCGTTAGCCCATTGGCTTTGGCCGTTTCTATGATGCTGTACAAAATAGCACTGGCCTTTGCACCACGATGATTGTGGTTAAACAGCCAATTCTTACGCCCTATCACAAATGGTTTTACTGCGCGTTCTGCACGGTTGTTGTCTATATTGAGTCGGCTGTCTTCTACGTAACGACTGAGCTTTG
>NZ_MPHK01000023.1 GCF_001957135.1 Shewanella sp. UCD-KL21
CGATTTAATCAAAATATTAAATCCGAAACTGAGAGGATGGGCGAACTATTATCGCCACAGTGTTGCAAAACAAGTTTTCGGTTATGTAGGGTATCAACTTTTCTGGTTGTTATGGCGTTGGGCCGTTAGGCGTCATCCAACGAAAAGTAAAGACTGGGTGAGGCGTAAATATTATTTGGATGGTAAGGGGCAATGGCAATTTCATGGTTGGCAGAAAATAGCGAACATGGATTGTCGATTTAACCTTGTCCAAATAGCTCAAACGCTCATAAAAAGACATGTAAAAATCAGGAGTGCAGCGACACCTTACGACCCCGAACATGAAGCTTACTTAGGTAAGCGAAAACGGGCAAAGGAAGGTAGAAACTCATGGTTTGAGCCTGTCTTGGCTGCGATGTAGGGTGCTGGGTAACAGAACACGCCTTAGTGGAGGCTTGAGCCGTATGCAGTGAAAGTTGCACGTACGGTTCTTAGGAGGGCGGCACTTGGTAACAGGTGTCGCCTATCCGACAAAAGTGATTTAGGTGCTTAAATAATACTTGCCTACAAACTTCTCTAATACAAAAAAAAGCAGCTAACCCAGGTTAGCTGCTTTTTATATTCTTTAATTCTTATGTGTATTCAGAAGAGTAAGTTTCTGAATAAGTATGAGAATAAAGTTCAAATAAGTTTCCAAATGGGTCTTCTAAATACACCATTTTGTAAGGCTTATTATCATCTTCTGGATGATAGCGCATGATGTCCATTCTGACTTTACCGCCGAACTTTTCAACTCGCTCGATAACGCCTTCAAAATCATCTGTTTCTAACGAGTAATGGAAGATACCGATTTTAGTGAAGTCGACATGATGTCTTTGTTCGCGGTCTTTCATTTCAAACAACTCAAAGCCGATGCCATCAGACGTGACGAGGTGAGCAATGTTAAAACCTTTGAAACCTTCACCAAACACCGCAATACACATTCTACCAATGGCAGTTTGTTTTTCTTCAATGACTGCTGATTTGCCCATGACAATTTCAAGACCTAATGCTTGGGTATAAAACTCGACGGCTTTATCCATGTCACCAACCATAATACCTACATGACTCATTTTCATAATAATCTCGCCTTATACGTTAATTGCTAAGCTGTTGCTTGTTCGTTTTGATGGCAGAAGTATAGGATGAGGTGTTGATTTAATAAAATTATCAAATTTTATAAAAACAATAAAATTTTGTTATCTGCTGTGTAGGTCAATTGTATGGACCAATCGCATGGTTGGTCAATTGTATGCTTGGAGCTGGGGAGGAGATTTGCTGAAGTGGTTAGCGGCTAGGGGTAGCGGTTAAGCTTTAGCAGCTTTCGCCAGTCATCAGCTAACTGGCTTTAAGGAGGTTTTGACGATAAAAGAAGATCACTGGGCTTTCATTGCGCGCCAAAATAATTCAAAGCTTGCTTGGCGCTGACTTGGGTCGTTGCCCCATTGCGGGTTATCAGTAAAGTAGCGTATAGCGGCAAGGTATTGGCCGTGACAGTTTTCAAGCATTAATGGGATAGGAAAATCAGCAATAATCTTTTGTTGCTGGCCTTTAGTAATAAGCTGCACTACAAAATGCAAAATACCGTTCATGGCTTGACCACGGATTGCGGCATCAATGTCGTTGGACATCGAAAATTGCAAAAAGAAGCGCTGCTTAATCGGGTGTTTTAAGGCCCAATCAATGGCTTGTTGCCAAAGGTATTCGGCATCGGTTTTTAAATCTTTGCCTGCATTGTCGAAATTGGCTAAAGCTTGAGTAATATCGTCAGCAAGTTCTTGTTTAATAGAAACAAATAAGTGATTGAGCAAGTCATCTTTACTGGGAAAGTGATGAAATAATGTCCCAGTGGCGACAGCGGCCTTTTTAGCGATGGATGCGGTGGATGTGCCATGAAACCCTTGCTCAACAAATAGCTGTAAAGCGCTATCGAGTATCGCTTGTTTCTTATCTAGTTTAGGTTTTTTGTTGGCTACAGTTTGGGTCATATGCTGTTCGTATTTCAATGAGCTATTTATTACTGAGCTCTCTATTAAGGGACGGTTTATGAATGAGCTATCTATCAATAAGCTGTCTATTAATGAGCTATTAATTACAAAGCGGTTAATAAAAAGGCCGATTATCAATCAGGATTTTGAGCGTGCGAGTTTAGCACCAAGGCGATAATCGCACACTCAAATATTGGCACTTATCTAGCGCGTTAGCGCAGGAAAAACTTCATCAACAAGGCTTGGATTTTAGTGCCGTAAGGCGGGTGCACCAGTAAACCTGAATTGAACTTGCCGCTTTTTAAGACCGTTTTCCCATGGCTGAAAGTCAAAAAGCCTTCCTTACCATGATAATGGCCCATACCTGATGGGCCAATGCCGCCAAAGGGCGCGTCATCGGCTGCCACATGGAAGATAGTCTCATTAATACATACGCCGCCAGAGTGGGTTTGTTGGATAATATGTTGCTGGGTTTGACTGTCAAAACTCATGATATAAAGCGCTAATGGACGCTCATTGTTATTAATATATTCAATGGCTTCATCAAGATCTTTATAACCGATTATCGGCAGTAATGGCCCGAAGATTTCTTGTTGCATAATGGCCATATCAGCACTGACATTGGTCACTAGCTGTGTTGGTAGTTTACGTATTTCGCTATCAATGCTGAACTCAGTGGCGGGGTGAATGGTCGCGCCTTTTTGTTTAGCGTCATCAAGTACAGCGAGTAAGCGACTGTATTGGCGCTGATTAATCACATTGCCATAGTCTTCATTGCTGGCAAAGTCTGGGTACATGTTATTAAAACGAGTTTTGTAGGCACTGATTAGCGCATCGATTTTGTCTTCTGGACACAAAATATAATCGGGCGCGACGCAGATTTGGCCTGCATTTAAACATTTACCGTAAATCAGGCGCTCAACAGCAGTATCGATATCAATATCAGGGGCCACAATGACCGGTGACTTGCCGCCTAGCTCAAGGGTGACCGGAGTGAGGTTATCGGCGGCTGAGCGCATGACGTGACGACCTACGGTGGTGGAGCCGGTAAACAATAAGTGATCAAAAGGCAGGGCTGAAAATTGCGCGGCAACATCGGCTTCTCCTTCCACCACGGCTACTTCATCTTGGCTAAATATCTCTGCTAATAAGCGAATCAATACTTGGTTGGTGGCTGGGGTAAATTCTGACATTTTAAGCATGGCGCGATTACCTGCCGCAATGGCGGTAATTAACGGGCCAACAGCCAGCATGACAGGGAAATTCCACGGCACGATTATGCCAACAACCCCAAGGGGTTGGTAATGCACTGTGACCGAAGAAGGGGACAGCAATAACCCTGCATGGCGTTTATTGGGTTTCATCCACGATTTTAGGTGTTTCAGGCTGTAGTTGATGTTATTCACGCAAGGCATGATGTCTGAGATCATGGTGTCATTGGCTGAGCGATGGCCATAATCTGTGGCTAATGCGCTAACAAATTGCTCACTATAACTGAGCAAGCCGGCTTTGAGTTTATTGAGTTTATCGACTCTGGATTGATAACTAGGCGCAGGCATTGACTGATAGGCTTGGCGTTGCTGCTGAAGTAATTGTTGTAATGGACTTTGCTGAGCATTGTTAGCGGCCATATTCATAAAGCGCTCCTAGAGTGATATTGATACTGACATCATTTCAATAAATTAAAACCGACTGATTAGTCGGTTTAGTATGTGCTGGGTTAGGTCTAATTGCAAGCCTTTGGATTCTTGAGCTGGGTCAAGGTGGTTTTTTACTATTTGCACTACACTTTAAATAGAGGGATATTTAAGCAGTTTGTATCTAAAACTATCATGCTATCTTTGATGCTAACTATGATTGTTATTTATCACTATAGCCATGATTGCATTGATGATGCTTACTTTATAGCGTGAGCTATATTTCGCTAACGACATTCACATCGTTAAGTTGGATAAGTTAGTTTAATGCTCAAGCTTAGTTATTTTATCTACAGGAGGAACTCACATGCGTTCACGTACAATATTATGGCCAACAGACTTTTCTGAAACAGCGTCCCATGCGCTGCGATATGCCATTGAAATGGCCAATTTATATGAAGTGGGTATTCGTATTTTACATGTGGTTGCTCAGCCCCTTGGTGATGAAAACTACATGATTTTGGCTATTACTCCTGAGGAACTCGCTAAAAGCATGGAAGAGGCCGCGGCCAGTAAAATGCAGAGTTTACTTGCTGATTTAAATACCGACTTGAAGGTCGAAACAGTCATTAGGCGTGGTGATGCCATAGAGGAAATTGTCGATGAGGCCAACAAAGGCGACATTGGTATGGTGGTGATTGCCAGCCATGGACGCAGTGGTTTAGCCCATTTTCTGCATAGCAATGTTGCCGAAGAGGTGGCTAATCAGGCTAGCTGTCCTGTGCTAGTGGTTAAGTAGCGCGAGTCAGCAAGTACTACTGAACAAGTGCTAACTAGTGCTAACTCACATTGGCTGAATGTTTAGTGCTAATGTCAGTGCCAGTGATTCGCCATAAGCCAATATGCCATTAAGATAAGCGTTTATATCCAATTACGGTAATCTTGCTTAATGGTTTGCATGGCTTTTTCGGCAATGAATAAGGCATCTTTTTCAGCGATGTAGGGCAGAGTTAAGCTGCCGCTAGCTAGGCCAATTTCGATATAGGCATAACCGCTGCGTTGCTGCCCTTTGGTTTGGGTGATAGATACATGCTGTATTTTCTCGTAGTGGATCCGTTTCCAATGGTGGCCGAATAAGCCGCTATGTTGCCATAACACCTCATCTTCAATTACATAGCCCCACTGCTTGTAGCGCAAAAAGGTTAGTGCCATAACCGCAGTAGCAATCAATAAAGCCACTTCAGAGATCGGATTTAAGCCGGTATAGATTAAAATTAATAGCGCAGGAATGTACATTAACAAGCCGCGCCTTAAAAACCATGCCAAAGCAATAGCTTGGTATCTCGCTGGGATATTTGTTGCCCCGCCTGCTAATTGCGGTATTTGCGCCAATATTGTGGCAATCTCTGCAGTTTTAACGCTGGGTAGTAACATGTGTTCAGTGGTTTTTTGCTCAACCTCTTGGCCTTTCACCTGCTTAAAATACAGTGTCCATAAGCCCAATAATTTCGCTAAAAATGGCTGGCTAAAGTGCACTAATTGCACGCGTCGAATAGCTAATGCATCTTGCTGATGGGAGATTATCCCGCCACTGCGCTGCAGGGTTTGTTGCTGTTTGTCTAATGTATAAGGATGATATTTAAGTACTGCCGCCACAATAGAAATTATCGAAAACAGGCAATATATCAACAACAATGTCAGCATAATGGCCATGGCTTGTAGAGCAATACTTGGGCCGCTATAGCTGACAATAACGCTCCAAAATTGTTGAATAATAGGAAGCTCCACGATCTGCTCCCATTGAACTTGTCCCATGATGGGGCCTGCGATAACCGCAAACCAAATCAAATTATTCTGATAAAAACCAAATTGGATTAGCTGCTTTAAATTACGCACCACAATCGTTTTGTGGGTTTTATTGCTAGGTGTGTTAACACTATCGGCAGTGTTTTCAGTGCTGATTTCATCGACAGCGTCATAAGTTGCAAGCTGCTGGGGAGCGAGCTGCAGTAATTGCTGTTTAAGCTTGCTGGCTTGGGTAGCGTCTAGCGCCGATAAATGCGCTTCGTCATCTTTTGAGCCTGCAGTTTCAACGATTAAGGTACCGAGCTTAAATGGTTTGAAATAAAACGGCTGGCTGTAACGGATATTTTGAATTTTGTTGAGTGGGATTTCATCTTTACGGGTAAAAAACAGCCCACGTTTTATATTGAGTTGTTGCCCTGAAAGCTTAAAGCGGTATGTTTGCCATTGAATAAAAGAAAATATAGTCAGTAAAACTATTGCCGCAATAAAGCCCAGCAGACCCATTTTTAAATCAAAACCACTGTGCCAACCGGCATACACAACTGGAATGATGGCGTAACCATTAGATAAAATGGCCTTTGCACTGCCAAAAATAAAGCTTAGCATTGACCAAGGAGACAGCGATTGCCATTGGGTTAATGGATTGACATTATCGTCAGCTGCAGTGGATTTTGAGGCTGATTCTAAAGCCGCGTGTGTTGCTTGTGTCGCTTGAGTTACTTGTGATGAGTCACTCTCAGAGGCCTGCAGTGAAGAGTGGGCTACTGAAGTCTTGTTATCTTCTTGAGGCTCATTGGGCTGGTTACTCATCAGCGGCCTCTTTTGTTCGCGGCTTTTCAGTGCTTATTACAGGGCTTATATTTGAGCTTGTATCTGAGCTTGTATCTGAGCTTGTATCTGAGCCTAAATTAGAGCTTATATTTGAGCTTGTATCTGAGTTTATGTCAGAGCCTATATTAGAGCCTATATTAGAGCTTATGTTAGAGCTTATATCTGAGGAGTGCGGCTGTTGATGAGAAGAGGCTTTATTCAGTAAGTGCTGCCTTAACTTTTCAGCGAGGGGAAAGCTCAGTCCCGGGAGGAAAATCTCTGCTGCGCCGCTGCCTGCACTAAAGCATTTTATACTGGCTAAATTAAAGCGTCGTTGTAATGGGTTTTGCGACAAACTCACATGCTGTAAGCGGCTATAAGGCAGCGCGGTGGTTTTTATCCACCATAAGCCTTGGCGTATTAATATTTCATGTTCAAGCACGCCGTAGCGCAATTTTTTTGCCGCCAAAAAACGCATTAAAGTTAGCACTGAACCGACAATCAATATTGCGCTAATGATAAGGTATTCATCAGCTCCTAAGGCTTGGTTTAATGTCATGACGATCACTAACGCGGCTATTATTAACAATAGCAGTCCAATGCTTTGGGTAAGGATTTGCTTGGGGTAGTTTTTATCTACCTTGGTTAATGTCACTTTTGTGTAGCTCTGCCACTGGGCCTCAGCTATGAGCAGTTTTTCTGAGGTGTTAGCTGCTGTCACATCTGATTCTGGTGTGGCCGACATAGATAAATCCTTTTGCTAAGTTAGTCGTAAAATTGTTGCTAAAGATTGTTTACTACAAGCTTGACGGGTAAAAGGTTGATGAATAAAAAGTGTCGATTAGGCTTTCTTAACTACTGATTATCCATTACTTTAGCCTTATATAGTATATGGGATTGAGTAATATGGAAAAAGTAACTGGTTTGGCGACTAATAATGGATTTTTAGCGCGACCTGTCTCTAAGGCGCAAAAAGCATTTTTACGTAAAATTTATCTGGCGGGACTCATTGAGCAGCAACAGCATAATTTGTTGTCATTACAAAAGCAGACCCAAATGCCAAGACGCACCTTGCAAGACACCATTGCCGCTCTCACTGACATTGGCATTGATGTGCAATTTGTACAGCAGGGGCAAAGACACAATGCTGGTTTTTATCAGCTGTTAGCTTGGGGGCCGATTGATGCTGCTTGGGTAAACAGTCATTTTGATAAAATTACATTAGCACTTGAGCCATCATTAACTGGCGACGCTATGGGTTAATGCCTGCTCACTATTACATATTCTGTTTCTGCCGGCTCGTTTAGCTTGATATAGGTGTTTATCGGCTTGTTCAATTAAGGCTGGTAATTGATAGATTTCAGCATTACTGGTCACTATGCCAATACTGGCTGTGACCTGTACTTTAGTGTGTTGATACTGCAAATTCAGTTTGGCAATATTTTCACAAATGCGCATCGCTAAGCTATCGGCTTCTTGTGCATGAGTTTGCGGTAAAAAAACAATAAACTCTTCACCACCCCAGCGCGCAACAATGTCATGCTTGCGTAAAGTGTCTCTGATGACTGACGCGACTTTGACCAGTACCAAGTCACCAAAAATATGGCCGTAGTTATCATTAATATCTTTAAATTTATCAATATCAATCATTACGATAGAAGAGCAATCACTAGCTTGCTCAATAGCGTGATTGTCATCGCTAAATTGCGGCTCAACTAATTGATAAAAAGCGCGGCGGTTATTAAGCCGGGTTAACGGATCCATTCGGGCCATTTTTTCTGCGATCAGTTTTTCATTTTCAACTCGTCTAAATCGCTCGGTTAATGCTAATGCGAGTAATAGCACATCAATAAACATACCGACTTCAGCGGCGCGATAGGTAAAATTATTAAAGGGAATATAGGACCAAACGGCAAGGGCGGTGATGGCAACCCCAATCATTGATGATATGGAGGCCAGTAAAAATAGCCGCGCTGAAATATTGCCAAAGTTAAGCGACAGCACCCCTAGCACAATCATTAAACCACTGAATAACAGCATAAGATCAAAGGCAAAAATCAATCCTAGTACTCTATCTTGCAGTATTACGGCCAATAACATTAACAGCGGAAACAGCACACATAAGCTCTTTAAAATTTTATGTAATAACGGCAGTTGGTATCGCAGACGTAAAAAGTGGCACGCGAATACAATACCACTGGAGCAGAACGTAACCATGAGGATTGGCACAGCCCATTGTTGCCAAAAAGGTGAGTTAGGCCATAGCCATAATGAACCATGTCCACTATATGCCATGTTTAATACCAAAAAGTTAAGTAAGTAGAGGCAGTAGTAAAAGTAGCTTCTTAGGCGTAAACCTAAAAATAAAATAAAGTTATAAATCAGCAACGCAATAATCGCGCCGTATAAAAAACCATAGCTATAGGAATTAAAAATACTGTTTTGAGCGCTTTGGTTTTGATCAAATAGATATACCGGAATGACCATGGCATCTAGGGTTTGAAGCCTGATTAATACTGTGGTTATGCCTGGCGGATAGCTATATTGAAAATTATAGCTGGGTTGAAAAGTCGGTTGTTTATAAAATAGCGATAGATCGCCTTGGTGCTCAAAATGATCAATTCTATCTGAGCTTAGCCAATAAGCACTGACTTCATCGAGCCAGTAATTATCAAGGTGGATGATGCGGTTTATCTGAGTTTGCGTTGGATTATTAATGGATAAACTAATCCATACTGGATTAGAGCCGATGCCATGGTTGCTAATTTCCTCGCTGCCAGATCGGAAGTGGCCATTACGGAATAATTGATAAGCTTGCGATGCGTTAATACGATCTGTTTCGGTGTAATACCCTATAGATTGGCCTATTGGCGCTGTGTAACGTTCAGTTAAGTTGAGCTTTTCAGCATGGGCATTGCTGATGTTGAAAACGGCAATGCTTAAGCTGAACATAATGCTTAGATTGACAAGCAGATCCAATATCCATTTCATAAGTGCAATAAACTACCTTTATCTTTTATAGACTAACAGTGCTACAAGCGCCGATAAGATAGTGGCGGCGCTGGTGCAATGAACGTGTTGGGATAAACATTAAGGCGGTTCGCCTAGCTCAATAAAACAGCTTACGTTGCAATTTTAGGCTCTCATAAAGCTTAGTGAGTTAATATTAAAAAGATGTAAATGAATTTGTTGATATACTAAAGGATTAGTCACAAAGTATCGGTTGTCAACGTTAGCGGCTTTAAGAGGCAAAGGAGGGAGGGGGTGAAACAAATCGAATTTAAATTATCTGATGAGCACAGCAGTGATAATCAGAACAGCCCCAGCGCTAAATCCAAGCTCCATGGCGCGTCAATAGCTGCACCAATAACGTATATAAAGGGCTTTTTATCAGGAGCACAGCAGCAACAGCTGCTAGCCGATGCCGATAGCTACCCCTTTGAAAAACCGATTATTACTCTTTTTGGTAAACAGCACCCTATTCCTCGGGCTCAAGTATGGTTTGCTGATCCTGGTTGTGAATATCAATATTCTTCTTTATTAATTTCACCGCAACCTTGGCCACACTTATTAGCAGATTTAAGGCAGCGGCTGCTGGATGAGCTGCAGTTTAATTGCAACGGGGTACTGGTTAATCGTTATCAAAACGGCTTAGATTCTATGGGCTGGCATAGTGATGATGAGCCTGAAATCGTGGCTAATAGCGCAATTGTGTCAATCAGTATTGGCGCTAGCCGAACCTTTGCATTACGGCATAAAAGCCTCAATATCAAACAAAACATTGAGCTTGAAAGCGGCGATTTAGTCATTATGCATCAAGGGATGCAATCACAGTGGCAACATGCAATACCAAAGCGTTTAAAGGTTAAGAGCTGTCGGTTAAATCTAACCTTTAGACAGTTAATTGTTGGTTATCATCAATTGTAGGGCTAATTCGTCAGCTTAATCTTTAACTTACTGGGTGAGCTTGCATTGTTAACTAAAATTGCCACTTAAATCAGATTGCCGACTGGCTAGTTTGATTTATGGAGAGTTAAGCAGTAGTCTTCAAACTTTAAAATGTAGTTATAAAGAGTTTGTTATGTCAGTTGAACAAATCATTAGCGATAAACTGAACCAGTCTTTTAGTCCGATACATTTAGATGTGCTTAATGAAAGCAATCGCCACCATGTGCCGCCTAACTCAGAAACACACTTTAAAGTTGTGGTTGTTAGCGAGCAGTTTGAAGCGCAGCGATTAATTGCCCGCCACCGAGCAGTAAATGCTGTGTTAGCAGAAGAGTTAGCCAATGGTGTGCATGCACTTTCCATTAATGCTTATACTCAGGCCGAGTGGCAAGCATTAGATGCAGTGCCTAAAACGCCAAACTGTAAAGGTTGATCCATAAGGCCATTTATGGTCATTGCAGATTAAGGCAATTTAGCCAAATAAGCTTAAAAATCAAAACCTCGTCTTTAGATGAGGTTTTTTGCTTTTCAGGCTTTCGTGTTTTAATAAAAGTAATGAGTATCGGTCATCAGTTTTTAATATAGACAATTTATTACATGAAGATAACTCCGGTTTATCTCATATTTACAAAGCTGTCTGCTTTCAAATTTGATGCTATGATGCCAAACATCTTTTACTTAGCCTTAAGGAATGAGTCATGCCTTTACTTGATAGTTTCACTGTTGATCATACACGAATGGAAGCTCCAGCTGTGCGTGTCGCAAAGCATATGAGTACACCTAAAGGTGACACCATTACGGTATTTGACTTGCGTTTTTGTACGCCAAATAAAGATATTTTAAGTGAACGTGGTATTCATACCCTTGAGCACTTATTTGCCGGCTTTATGCGTGATCATTTAAATGGTGACACGGTAGAAATTATTGATATATCGCCAATGGGTTGTCGCACCGGTTTTTACATGAGCCTGATTGGTCAGCCGACAGAGCGGGTTGTTGCTGATGCGTGGCTCGCAGCAATGGGTGATGTACTTAAAGTGGTCAAACAAAGTGAGATCCCAGAATTGAATGAGTATCAGTGTGGCACTTATGACATGCACTCACTTGAACAAGCCCAAGATATTGCGCGTGCCATTATTGCTGCTGGCGTGACTGTCAATCGTAATGATGACCTTAAATTGAGTGACGATATTTTAGGTACGCTATAGGCTAGCAGTTAATCTTAGGTTTTAGTTTGACACCAAAGCGGCTTCGGCCGCTTTGTTTTTTTGTGGTTAATTTTATTAAAATACTGTTTTTATTTTCATGAAAACGTTATTGTTAAAAGTTAGTAATAGGATGTTATTTATAATAATAAAGGCGTAGCGGATTGCGATGCCGATGATGTATTTTGGGAGTTAACCATGTCTAAAGGCCAATTCAGCTTGTCTGTAATTGCTTCTGCTGTGCTGTTTGTGTGTCATTCTTCAAGTTTTGCTGCAACCTCTGGCACGGCATCCTTGGATGAATCAAATAATACTGTTGTACTCGACCAGCCTCAGACTGCTCCATTTCATTATCGCAGCAGTACAATGCCCCTAGCATTATCAGGAATGACAATCATGCCTGCTGCCATGGGACAAGCCACTCGCGTCAGTCATCGCGGCGCGGTCAATGGAATTGCGATTTCCCAAGATAGAGTGTCCTATTCACCTTCTCCTTATTCTGCTCCGCATCTGGTGTTACAACCTAATTTAGCCTTGCAAACCCAAGTGGCTACAGCCAGCATGACTGGAGTGACAAAAGGCGGCAAAGGGGCTTTTGGTAGTGTCGATTACATCACGGCGCAGATCAGCCCGACTAAATTAGATGCTCAGGCTAACATCGAAATTAATGACAATGGTGGTGGCCGAGTTGGCGCCATTGCCAGTGGCTTAAATAAAGAATACGGCATGCTGTTTGCGGTGGATTATCAAAATACCGCCGAAGAAACAGGCTTTGTGACCAATGTTGATAGCGATCACAGCCAAACCGATATCATGTTCAAAATTAATGCTGATAGTCTTGCTGGCGCCAGAAACCCACAAACGACAGAGTTTATGTATCAGTACACTAACTCAGAAAATGATCATTCCAATATCGGTTTAACCAGTCAAGATTGGCAGGCAAAACCAGGTCGCGCTTATTCAGCTACCGAAAATGATAATCGTGAAGGCCAGCGCCATAAGTATCAAGTGAGCCATATTGTTAATCTTAGTGATGGCTCGGTGGTGATGTCCGACTTTTATTATCAATCCTATGATGAGCAAATCTCGCAATTAAACTCGTTATCTGGCGTGTTTATTGGTGCGGCTGAATTATCAGCAATGTCAGCTTTTGATAAAGCCCCGACAGCAGGCGGTTTGGCTTTAGGCTCTATGCTTGAAGATAATCAATATTCAGGTTATGGCTTGCAAACAGAAGGTGTAAGTCAATACGGCGCTCATCAAGTGACCTATGGTGCGCTGTTTCATTCAGACAGTGCCAAAATGCGTTTTGGCCAGCAAGACTGGACTTGGAGCCAAGATAGAAGTTTAGCCAGCACCAATATAGATAATGCGCTGCTAGCCTATGATGACGACGTCAACGTGCTGATCACCAGCGCCGATGGCAAACTAAACTATGGCGCCTTATCGATAAATCTAGGTTTAAGCTTTGAAAGTGTCAGTACCACCCGTGAAATTGGTATTGAAGCCTATGGGATAGAGGCGGCTGACTTTTCTGATGATGGCTGGATCCCATCAGTAGAAATTGCCTATACCACAGGTGCTTGGAAAGCGGCTGTTTCAGCTAAACAAGCTTGGACTGCGGCTGGAGCGGGCAATGCATTGCAGCAAGCACAGGAATCGCTGCAGTATCAATTAGCGCTTGGTTATAGCAATGATGCACTGAATGTTGGCCTCAATGCCTATGTCCAAGACTTTGATAATCAGCATGTGAGCTGTATGTGGAGCATGGTGTGTGATTATTCGCAACGTTATGTGCAAGACAATATTAACGATACCTCCGTTAACGGTATCGACTTGTCGGTGGATTACCACATTGGCTTTGACGGTTTTTCTATCCCACTTTCTGTTCAGTACCAATATACCCAAGCAGAGTTTGGTGAAACTGGCGTGAGTGAGCTGATTGGCTTTTATGCCAAAGACGAACAACTGCCTTGGGTGCCTGAGCAACAATTAGCTTTAAATGCGGGCATGATAATGGGTCAATTTAGTGTCATCGCCCAAGCGCTATATCAATCAGAAATGGGTTATGCCACTGCCATTAATGGCGGTGAACAAATTGATACACAATGGAAGCTAGACTTGGCAGCGAACTACCATATTTCTAATGTTCACGAAGTTTATTTGCGTATAGAAAACTTACTTGATGAAGATTTAATCAGTCAGCAGTCAAATTCAGGCATTATCTCCCAAGGCGAGATGCTGAGTTACCTTGGTTATCAGGCTAAATTCTAAGTATCCCACCAGTTACCCCTCTTGTAGCTACTTGTTTTAATTATGCTTTAGTACGGGCTATTTTAGCTCGTGCTAATGCGACATTTGTTAACAAAATCGCAAATCACTTATTGTATTATTTCTTTTAAAATTAATGTTATAGTGCCTCTGTTACTGAAATATTGCATTCAATGGCGTTAAATCAGACGTTTCCACACCCTTTTTAGGTGAATTGTTTAAAAATGAACAATCTAAAAATTCAATCACCGATTTTTTTCGTGGCGATAGCGCACATTTTGGGGTAAAATGCGCGCGACCAGCGTGATTGCGATCGCATTTCCGTGATAAATCTGCGCTAGCTCAACACTGAAGTGTTTGTTAACACTTTGTTTTCTTTTGGGTAGGAACGCGGCGCATTGTCTTTCCTTCAAACGTAGTGCTTGTGGATATGATTACAATAAAGAAAGGATTGGAACTACCTCTAGCAGGTGGCCCAGAGCAAGTTATCCATAATGGCCCAGCCATTAAGAACGTAGCGACTTTGGGTGAAGAGTATATTGGCTTACGTCCAACGATGAAAATCAAGGTTGGCGAAAAAGTCTCGAAAGGTCAGGTGATTTTTGAAGATAAAAAGAACCTTGGCGTTAAATATACTGCTTTAGCTAGTGGTACTGTATTAGAAATTAACCGGGGTGCGAAACGTGTACTTCAGTCAGTGGTTATCGACGTTGAAGGTGATGATAAAGTCAGCTTTACGCAATATAGCGCTGATGAACTTAACACGTTAGATGCTAACGTTGTCAGAGAAAACTTGATTGAATCAGGTCTTTGGACAGCTTTACGAACTCGCCCTTTCAGTAAAGTACCTGCTGTTGATTCAGTCGCTGCTGGTATTTTCGTCACCGCAATTGATACTCAGCCACTTGCTGCAGATCCTGCTGTAGTGATTGCTGAGCATAAAGATGATTTTGCTAACGGCTTGACGCTACTAGCGAAATTAACAGAAGGCAAAGTTTTCCTTGCTAAAGCACCTGGTGCTGATATTCCTTCTGGCAATGCTCAAGTTGAAGAGTTTGCAGGTATACATCCTGCTGGCCTAGTGGGCACTCACATTCATCATCTTCTTCCTGCTTCTGCAACACGTACGGTTTGGCATATAGGCTACCAAGACGTGATTGCTGTTGGTCAATTATTCACCCAAGGTGAACTTAACACTCAACGTGTTATTGCGATTGCTGGCCCTGAAGCTAAAAATCCACGTTTAGTTCGTACAGTATTAGGTGCTAGCACTGTTGAATTAACTGCTGGCGAAATTGAAACTGACAATGTTCGAGTTATCTCAGGTTCAGTATTGAGCGGGCGCCAAGCGGCGGGTCCTCATGGCTATTTAGGTCGCTATCATCAACAACTTAGCTTGTTGAAAGAAGGCAATGAAAAAGAATTATTTGGTTGGGCTATGCCTGGTGCTGATAAGTTCTCTATCACTCGCGCATTCTTAGGTCACTTAAACCGTACTGGTCTGTTTAATATGACCACAACTACGGGTGGTTCAGATCGTGCCATGGTGCCAATTGGTAACTATGAACGTGTTGTACCATTAGATATCTTACCGACAATGTTACTTCGCGACCTTGTTTCTGGTGATTATGACGGTGCCGTTGCACTGGGCGCACTAGAGCTAGATGAAGAAGATTTGGCATTGTGTACCTTCGTATGTCCAGGCAAGTATGACTATGCATCATATCTGCGTGATTGTTTAGATACGATCGAGAGGGAAGGCTAATGAGCTTGAAAGATTTTATCGAGCGTATTGAACCGCAATTTGAAAAAGGCGGCAAGTACGAGAAGTGGTACGCCCTTTATGAAGCGGCTGCGACAGTGTTTTACACTCCAGGAAAAGTAAACAAAGGCACCACGCACGTGCGTGACAGCCTTGATCTAAAACGTATGATGATTACGGTTTGGGCCTGTACTTTCCCGGCAATGTTTTTTGGTATGTACAACGTTGGCTTGCAAGCACAAGATGCACTGCTGGCTGGCTTTGCAACGCCTGATGTATGGCAAGTCAGCCTATTCAGCCTATTTGGTACTGAATTAACCGCAAGTTCAGGTGTGCCTGCACTGATGTGGTATGGCGCTTGTTGGTTCCTACCTATTTACGCGGTGACGTTTGCCGTGGGTGGTTTCTGGGAAGTCTTATTCGCCTCTGTACGTGGCCATGAGGTTAACGAAGGTTTCTTTGTGACTTCAATTCTATTTGCGCTGACCTTACCAGCAACAATTCCATTATGGATGGTTGCACTGGGTATTACCTTTGGTGTTGTGGTTGCAAAAGAAGTGTTTGGCGGCACAGGTCGTAACTTCTTAAACCCAGCGCTTGCCGGCCGTGCCTTCTTATTCTTTGCCTATCCGTTAAGCATGTCAGGTGATACAACATGGGTTGTGGCTGACGGTTTCTCTGGTGCTACGGCATTAAGCCAAGCGGCACAAGGCACGTTTGAATACACTAGCGCTAACTGGTGGGATGCTTTCTTAGGTTTCATTCCTGGTTCTGTGGGTGAAGTCTCTACCTTTGCTATTTTGCTAGGTGGCGCAGTTATCGTTTATACCCGTATCGCCTCATGGCGCATTATTGCTGGTGTGATGATGGGCATGATTGCAGTTTCTTACCTACTTAACTTTATCGGTAGCGACACTAACGCAATGTTTGCAACACCTTGGTATTGGCATCTTGTTTTAGGCGGATTTGCCTTCGGTATGATGTTTATGGCGACAGACCCAGTTTCTGCGTCTTTCACCAACAATGCTAAATGGGCTTACGGTATCTTAATTGGTGCAATGGCAGTGTTTATTCGCGTCATTAACCCAGCGTTCCCAGAAGGAATGATGTTAGCCATCCTGTTTGCTAACTTATTTGCACCGTTATTTGACCATTTCGTGGTTCAAGCAAATGTGAAGCGGAGGATTGCTCGTGGCCAGTAATAAAGAATCAATCGGCAAAACATTATTTGTTGTAATTGGTCTGTGTTTTATCTGCTCAATGTTGGTATCAACGGCAGCAGTATTACTTAAGCCAATTCAGCAAGAGAATAAATTGCTAGATAAGCAAAAGTACATTCTTGAAGCGGCAGGTTTAGTGGATACTAAAGCTGGCAAAGTTGAGAAAGACGTTATTATTGCAAAGTATGGTAAGTACGTTGAAGCTCGTCTTGTTGATTTAAAAACCGGTGAGTTTGTTGAAGGCGATGCTGATACTTTTGATGTTGAAAAAGCGGCACGTACCCCTGCAACGTCTTTCAAGCCTGAAAATGACATTGCCTCAGTTAAGCGCGTAGCAAACCAAGGTGTTGTTTATCTAGTTAAAGATGACAACAATGAACTACAAACCGTGATTATTCCTGTTAAAGGCTACGGTTTATGGTCAACCATGTTTGCCTTCTTAGCGGTTGAAGCGGATATGAATACCATTCGTAGCTTAGTGTATTACGACTTCACAGGTTCTGGTGAAACACCGGGCTTAGGTGGTGAAGTTCAAAATCCTCAGTGGATTGCTAAGTGGCAAGGGAAAAAACTTTATGACGACAATGGCGATTTAGCTATTCAAGTCACTAAGATCCCGACAATTGCATCTTCAGTTCACGGTGTTGATGCCTTATCGGGTGCGACCTTGACCAGTAACGGTGTTCAGTACTCACTAACGTTTTGGTTAGGTGAAGAAGGTTTTGCACGCTTTATCGAAAAAGCACGCAATGGAGGACTAGGCTAATGGCTGACGTTAAAGAACTTAAACAGGTTCTGACTGGACCTATCATTAATAACAACCCAATTGCTCTGCAAATTCTGGGTGTCTGTAGTGCACTGGCTGTTACCGCTAAAATGGAAACCGCCATTGTCATGACATTAGCATTGACTGCGGTGACCGCGTGTTCGAACTTATTTATTTCGTTACTACGTAATCATATTCCAAGCAGTGTTCGTATTATTGTGCAAATGACAATTATTGCTTCATTAGTAATTGTTGTAGACCAAGTATTGCAAGCTTACGCCTATGACGTAGCGAAGCAATTATCAGTATTTGTTGGCTTGATTATCACCAACTGTATTGTAATGGGCCGTGCAGAAGCATACGCAATGAAAACGCCGCCACTGATGAGCTTTATGGACGGTATTGGTAATGGCTTAGGCTATGGCGCCATTCTATTATCAGTTGGTTTCTTCCGTGAACTACTCGGTAATGGTTCATTGTTCGGCGTTGAAATCCTCAGCAAAATCTCTGACGGTGGTTGGTATCAGCCTAATGGCTTGTTACTTCTTCCTCCAAGTGCGTTCTTCTTGATCGGTATGCTGATCTGGATTATCCGTACTTATAAGCCAGAGCAAGTAGAAGCAAAAGGGTAGGCGCAATGGAACATTATATTAGTCTGTTAATTCGTTCGATTTTCATTGAGAACATGGCGTTAGCCTTCTTCCTCGGTATGTGTACTTTCTTAGCGGTATCAAAGAAAGTCACCACTGCGATGGGGCTAGGTGTTGCGGTAATTGTGGTACTGGCAATTTCAGTGCCTGTTAACCAAATCATCTATCAAGGTTTACTGGCTCCGGGCGCACTAGCTTGGGCAGGTGTACCTGATGCAGATTTGAGCTTCTTGAAGTTCATTACCTTTATTGGTGTTATTGCTGCATTAGTACAAATCCTGGAAATGGCGTTAGATAAGTACTTTCCACCTTTGTACAACGCATTAGGTATTTTCTTACCATTGATCACGGTTAACTGTGCAATTTTTGGTGCGGTTTCATTCATGGTTGAGCGTGACTATAACCTTGGCGAGAGTTTGGTATTTGGTATCGGCTCTGGTGTTGGTTGGGCATTAGCAATTGTATTGCTTGCCGGTCTACGTGAGAAAATGAAGTATTCTGATGTGCCTAAAGGGCTACGTGGTTTAGGTATTACCTTTATCACTTCTGGCTTAATGGCGCTAGGTTTCATGTCGTTCTCAGGTGTGTCTCTTTAAGACACCCATACGACGTATTAATTTGAACCTTAAAGGATAAGTTAATGGATATTCTTAAAGCTACTCCGATAGATGTTTATCTAGGTGTGAGTATGTTTACCGCGATTGTACTGGTTTTAGTATTAGTGATTTTATTTGCTAAATCTAAACTAGTAGCCAGCGGTGATATCACTATCTCAATTAATGATGATAGCGAAAAAGCAATTAAAACCGGTGCTGGTAGCAAGCTGCTTGGCGCACTAGCTAACAATGGTATTTTCGTTTCAAGTGCTTGTGGTGGCGGTGGCTCATGTGGTCAGTGTCGAGTAAACATTAAGTCTGGTGGTGGTGATATTCTGCCTACTGAACTTGATCACATAAGCAAAGGTGAAGCACGTCAAGGTTGTCGTTTAGCCTGTCAGGTTAACGTTAAAACTGACATGGAAATCGAACTTGATGAAGAGATTTTCGGCATCAAAAAGTGGGAATGTGAAGTTATCTCTAACGATAACAAAGCGACCTTCATTAAAGAGCTTAAGCTGCAAATTCCTGATGGCGAGTCTGTGCCGTTCCGCGCGGGTGGCTATATTCAAATTGAAGCCCCAGCTCACCATGTAAAATATGCTGACTTTGATGTACCAGAGCAATACCGTGGCGATTGGGAACACTTTGGTTTCTTCAACTTAGAATCTAAAGTTGATGAAGAAACCATTCGTGCATACTCAATGGCTAACTACCCAGAAGAGTTCGGTATTATCATGTTGAACGTGCGTATCGCTACGCCGCCTCCACGTAACCTAACTTTACCTTGCGGTAAGATGTCATCGTTTATTTGGAGCCTCAAAGAAGGTGACAAAGTCACGATTTCAGGTCCATTTGGTGAGTTCTTTGCTAAAGACACCGATGCTGAAATGGTGTTTGTCGGTGGTGGTGCTGGTATGGCGCCAATGCGTTCACATATCTTTGACCAACTTAAGCGTTTACAGTCTAAACGTAAGATGAGTTTCTGGTATGGTGCGCGTTCTAAGCGTGAAATGTTCTACGTAGAAGATTTCGATGGCTTAGCAGCTGAGAATGAAAACTTTAAGTGGCATGTTGCGCTATCTGATCCGCAAGCGGAAGATAACTGGGATGGCTACACAGGCTTTATTCATAACGTATTGTACGAAAACTACTTACGTGACCATGACGCACCAGAAGATTGTGAGTTCTACATGTGTGGACCTCCAATGATGAATGCTGCGGTAATTGGTATGCTTAAAGACTTAGGCGTTGAAGATGAAAACATCTTACTCGATGACTTTGGTGGTTAGTGATTAACCGCTAACCCTTTGCAAAAGACATTGAACGTCATAAATTGCAGCTCGCTGACACGGTGGTCACCATTGTTAAGCTAGCTGCAATTTTTATTTTAGGGACTGTGTAGTTTAGTTATTGTTGCATTAGCCGCTGTTGCATTAGCCGCTGTTGCTTTAATTAATACTGATTTAAACATTAACCATATAAAAATAGATAATTTGAACATTAACATGATAAAAAATTCGTTTAAGGCACTGGCAGCATTTTTGGGTTTGTTGATTTTAGTCGGCTGTGGAACTGAAGATAAGATAGTGTCACTGTCAGGCAATACCATGGGCACCACTTATCATATAAAAGTGGTACGTAATGAACGCCTGCCAACCACTCAACTACTGCAAGCTGAAATTGATATCGCCCTCGAGTTAGTTAATGATCAAATGTCCACTTACAGACCGAAGTCAGAGCTATCACGTTTTAACCAGCTAGCTGTTAATCAACGCCTGAAAGTGTCAGCAGATACGGCCAAGGTTTTAAATGAAGGCTTACGCCTGTACGACACGACCCAAGGTGCACTGGATATTACCTTAGGGCCATTGGTTAACCTGTGGGGCTTTGGCCCTGATAAGCGCCCAACAGCGATCCCAAGTGCTGAAATGATTGCCGAGGTGAAAGCTAAATCGGATATTCATGGTTTTAGTGTTAAAGATTTAACAGTCACCAAGTTAAGCCCTGATCTCTACATTGATTTATCTTCCCTTGCTAAAGGCTATGGTGTCGATAAAATTGCAGCACTACTAAATAAATACCAAGTAGAGGGCTATTTAGTGGAAATTGGTGGTGAGATTAGCGTTAAAGGTGTTAAAAATGACGGTAGTCCATGGCGTATTGCTGTTGAGAAACCTTCGAGCCAAGGCGCGGCTATTCAACAGGTAATAGAGCCTGGTAATATGGCGCTAGCAACATCTGGTGATTACAGAATTTATTATGAAGAAAACGGCGAGCGTTTTTCGCATTTAATTGACCCTAGAAGCGGTTATCCAATAAAGCATAAGTTAGCCTCAGTAACCGTTTTGCACCCTAATAGCATGACTGCAGACGCCTATGCAACTGCAATGATGGTACTGGGTACCGAGGCGTCTTTAGCGTTAGCTGAGCGTGAGAAACTGCCAGTAATGCTGATTGAAAAAGACGACGATGATTATGATGTATTTTATAGTGAGGCGTTTGCACCTTACATTCGTTAATGCCATTTATAGATTTATTTGATGACCAATTTAGCTTGGAGAATATGATGAGTACTTTTATCGCAGCATTTGTGGTGTTGTTATTATTTTTTTTATTAATGTCTGTGGGCTATATCGTGAAGCGCAAGGCAGTTGAAGGCAGTTGTGGTGGTTTAGGGGTCTTAGGTATTGAAAAGGCCTGCGACTGTGATGACCCATGTGATAAACGCAAACGTCGCATGGCTGAAGCGGAAAGAGAAGCGAAACTGAATCAAAACCGGATTATCTAGTACGCCAGCATTAACATTAAGCCCACGTTCAAGTGGGCTTTTTTACGACTGTTACAAAATTTACAAAACTAAATATAGCTAACATTTGCCCTTGCTTGTGTGATTATTGTCACCCTTAAAATCCAGCCAAATTAGCTAGAGATGTGATTCTATTAAGAAATTTTCAAAGGTGAAAATACTGAAGCGAGATAAGAACCTAAGTTATAATGATAATAGTTATCAATAACTAAGTTTATGATAATAAAGGGAATTTGTTTTTTAAAGTCACATGTACTATGCTGGTCGAAATTGATCCAGATCAATCTAGCATTTAAGGACTAAATCATGAAAGGCCATCCAAAAGTAATTAGTCAGCTTAATCGTGTACTGACATGTGAGCTCACTGCCATTAATCAATATTTTCTACACGCGCGTATGTTTAAGCATTGGGGACTCGAAAACCTCAATGAGAAAGAATATAAAAAATCTATTCAAGATATGAAACATGCAGACAAGTTAATTGAGCGAGTATTGTTTTTGGAAGGTTTACCTAACCTTCAGCAATTAGACAAGTTACGCATTGGTGAGCATTGCGAAGAAATGTTTGATTGTGATCAGCAAGCGGTACTCGAGCAGCTGGTTGTGTTACGTGAGGCGATTAAGCTTTGTGAAGCAGAGCGCGATTACGTTACTCGTGATTTACTCGAAGATTTACTTGAAGATGAAGAAGAGCATCTTGACTGGATCGAAACCCAAAAAGAACTGATTAACCAAACCGGTATTCAGAACTATCTTCAATCACAAATTAAAGATTAATAGGACATTATCATGAAAGGTAATCCAGAAGTTATTGCAGCTTTAAATGCATTATTAACCGGTGAGTTGTCAGCGATGGATCAATACTTTGTACATGCACACATGTATGAAGATTGGGGATTTGATGAACTTTATACGCGCATCTTACATGAGTCTGATGACGAAAAAGCCCATGCTGCTAAGTTAGTTCAGCGGATTCTTTTCTTGGAAGGCACGCCAGACGTTGCAAGTCGTGAAGCATTAAACATCGGTAAAGACGTTGAAGAGATGCTTAAAAATGACTTGAGCTACGAATATCAAGTAGCTGATCATTTACGTGAAGTCATCGCTTTGTGTGAAGAAAAAGGCGACTTCCAAACCCGTGAGATCTTAGAAGTATTACTTGATGATACCGAGTCAGATCACATGTACTGGCTAGAGAAGCAAATCCGATTAATTGATCGCGTTGGTTTACAAAACTATCTGCAAACCAAAATGTAATCATTGAGTTTGCCGCCAAAAAAAGCCTAACTGAGTTAGGCTTTTTTTATGGGTTTTTTAAGCGTTATAAATCGGTAACGCTATAGTTTGAACTGATTAATCATATTGGTTAGCTCCACATTGATAGTGGCAATGTTATCCGTTTCATCGCGCTGCATAACCCCTTCATCATTTAAGGTTTCAACCATATCGTGTATTTGATGCATGCTTTTATTAATTTCTTGAATAACAATGTTTTGCTCATTGGCTGAAGTGGATATCTGGCTATTGAGGGCATTGATTTGAGCTACAATTGTGCTCATGGTTTGTAAGTTATCAGAGGTATTACTGACCTCAGTAACCGTGTCTGTGCAGGCTCGTTCAGTACTGCCAATGGCCGCTACCACTGCAGTGGCTTCAGCTTTTAATTTTGCCAGCGCGATTTCAATTTCACTGGTACTTGTTTGGGTGCGACTGGCAAGGGCGCGCACTTCATCTGCAACCACAGCAAAACCGCGGCCTTGCTCTCCGGCCCTTGCCGCTTCAATCGAGGCATTAAGCGCTAACAGGTTTGTTTGCTCAGCGATGCTTCCAATCA
The DNA here is from genome assembly GCF_001957135.1 of Shewanella sp. UCD-KL21. Classification (GTDB taxonomy): domain Bacteria; phylum Pseudomonadota; class Gammaproteobacteria; order Enterobacterales; family Shewanellaceae; genus Shewanella. The sequence continues at coordinate 23,321 of NZ_MPHK01000023.1, forward strand.
CATCAACAATGCTTTGAATACTGCTGGTTTCATTATTCATGTGCTCGACATTACCTGCAGTTTGATGGATTTCAGCAGCTAAACCTTGGATACCCACTTGGGTTAAGTTGATGGTCTTCAGTGATTGCTCGCCAGTAATATTCGCCTCATTAGTATGCTTGGCTGCGGATTCGGTATTCTCAACCACAGTGACGGCGGTATTTGATAGCTCTTCAATGGCGGTCACAATTTGGGTTGTTTCATTGGTATGGGCTGTCAAAATTTGTTCGCTGTTTTGGCTATAGTGCTGCAGCTTATCAATACCGGTAGATAATTTAATTGTCGATTTATTGATGGCTAACAACATGGTTTGTAGTTGTGAAATAAAGGCGTTAATACCTAGGGCAATTTTGCCGATATCGTCATCGGTTTTGACGTCCAAACGACGGGTTAAATCACCATTACCTTGAGATAAGCCAGTGACTAAGTCACGTAGTTCATTAATAGGTTGATAGAGTTTATTCAATAGTATTAATAACGCCACAACAGATAAGCCAAGCACCAATAATATTATGCCGCTGAGTTTTAATGTGGCATTAACAAGCGGTGCAAAAGCTGTTGCTTCATCGAGGGTGACAATCACATACCATTGGTTGTTATCAATTAAAGGGATTTTTTGGCTGGCAATAATGGTGCTAACGTTATTGATCTCAGTGAACGCTAATGAGCTGTCCTGACCGAGAATACTTTGGTAGATCTCGCTTAATAGGCTATTGCTGCTGATATTGTCTTTTTGATTGGTTAAGGCTGAATTAGAGGCTAACACTAAGCCATTTTTATCAATAATAAAGCCTGTGGCACCTTCAATATCTGCTAATGCTTGTAGTTGCTGTTGCAAGTAGTCAAAACGTAAATCCGCCATGATGATCCCGCCATCAATGGGGTGCATAACCCCGACCATTGGAATACCGTCAGTACGGGTAAAAAACACTTCACTGAGGGACAAGCTATTTTTTTGTTTGCCGTTTTGGTACCAAGGGCGAGTGCGAGGATCATATTTATCGACTAAACCGACGCCGTCAGGAAAAGACTCAGAAGCAATGGATGTAAAGGATTGACCATCATCAAACCCCATAATGACTTTAGAGACGCCACCTAATTTAGCTGTGTATTGAGTCATGGCGACATGGCCGGCATCCACATTATTTTGACTGTATAGACTTGCTAGTTCAGTTACCGCGGCAGTGGTGCGATTAAATGAATTTTCTATTTCGCTGACTTTGGTTTTTATTTGGTGGTGAATGTTGGTTGTGAGCTTGTCTGTTATTTGTTGCTTTAATAATTGGTGAGTGACCAACCCGCTAATGATCAAGGCGAAAGCTAATAGAATTGTTAACGCAAAAAGTAAACTCGCTTTGAAGCCAAACTTGTTCATAACTCACCCAATTGTAGTATTATTTTTATTTGATTGTACGTATTTATAAAGCAGAATATACCCTAAGCTTATAAAAAAGTTAGTGATTTGTATCATGCAATGTTGATTTAGTTTTGTGTTGTCTGTTATTTAGCTTTCTTATAGTTATTTATTTGTATTGCAAATTAGCGCTGTTTTGTCGTTTTAGGCTTTCAACGCGATTTGTGATTTTGCTTTAATTTGAACACTGTTTTTATATACAGTATCATGGTGTCATTCAGTGACTTCCTTATGAAAACGCCATGCGTAAAATTATCCACATTGATATGGATTGCTATTATGCCGCAGTTGAAATGCGTGATTTTCCACAATTGCGTGGTAAACCTATTGCTGTAGGTGGGCGCAGTGATCGCCGTGGCGTCATTAGTACCTGTAGTTATGAGGCGCGTAAATATGGCGTTCGTTCTGCTATGTCGAGCTATCAGGCATTAAAACTCTGCCCAGATTTGATATTGGTGCCAGGCAGAATGGAGGTTTACAAAGCGGTTTCGCTGCAAATCCGTGAAATATTTCATCGCTATACAGAATTAGTTGAGCCGTTATCATTGGACGAAGCTTATCTTGATGTTACTGATTGTGATGCATGTAAAGGCAGCGCCACCTTAATTGCTGAGCAGATCAGGGCTGAAATCTTTACGGTAACCGGGCTTACTGCTTCTGCGGGAGTCGCACCGATTAAGTTTTTAGCAAAGATTGCCTCTGACTTAAATAAGCCCAATGGTCAGTATGTGATCACGCCTGCTGAGATCCCTTCATTTATAAAACCATTACCTTTAAGTAAAATCCCTGGGGTGGGGAAAGTAACATCGGCTAAACTTGCAGCGCTCGGGCTTGAAACCTGTGAAGATGTGCAGCGCTACCCGAGTGACAAGCTCATCAGTGGTTTTGGTAAGTTTGGCCGCGTGTTAATTGAGCGCGCTCAAGGTATCGATACGCGTCAGATAAGCCCAAATCGTATCAGAAAGTCGGTTGGGGTTGAGACCACCTTAGCCCAAGATATTTTCACTTTAGAGCAATGCAACAATGTCATGCCGCAGTTAATCCAAGAGCTTATTAGTCGGGTGCATCGCAGTGCTAAAGACAGGCAAATTCATAAACAGGTAGTAAAACTTAAATTTAACGATTTCAAGCAAACTACTATTGAGCATCGCAGTGATGAAATCTCGCTTAACTTATTCCAGACATTATTAACTCAAGCACTAGAGCGAGCCAATGGCCGAGGTATAAGATTAATCGGTGTCAGTGTTGGTTTAGCTGATAATAGCCAGCCAGAAGTGGTTACAGATGATAATAGCGAGCAACTAGATTTACAGTTCTAGTGATTATCGCTAGAAACAAAAAGGCTGCCTTTTCTTATATCAAGAATAGGGCAGCCTTGTTATTAAGCGCGTAATTAATTAGCGCGTTAAAGCTCAGCCTTTTGCTGGAATACGCTCTAGTACCGCAAGCAGTAGTTGCCAATATTGACCAACAGTGGTGATGTTCACCATTTCGTCAGGGCTATGTGGGAAACGAATGGTTGGGCCAATGGAGACCATATCCATGGTTGGGTATGGCTCTTTAAATAGTCCACATTCAAGACCGGCATGGATAACCATAATCGTTGGGTCTTTCTTATAAATATCATTATAAGTTTCACGGACAATGGCCATCACTGGAGAGCTATTATCAGGCTTCCAACCAGGGTAAGCGCCTGATAGGTCAATGCTAGCACCAGAAAGGTTTGCCAATGCGGTTAATTGGGTTTCAATTTGCACTCGGCCTGAGTCAATTAATGAGCGGATAAGACATAGCACTTCAACAGATTCGTTGTCAGTGTTAATCACTCCGACGTTAAGCGATGTTTCTGTCACACCTTCAACTTCATCACTCATACGCATTACGCCGTTAGGGCAGGCGTGCAGTAAATCGATTACGGTATTTTGCGCATCTTCACTCATGACTTTTGCTGGAGCGTCAATGGCTGCAAGTGTTAGCAACATGTCAGGGTCAGCAATCGCCAGCTCTTCACGAACAGTCGCTTGATATTCAGCAATGGCTTGCTCAAGCTTGGCTTTATTTTCGTTTGGCAGCATAAAGTTGATGCTAGCTTCACGGGGGATAGCATTGCGTAAAGAGCCGCCAGTGAAGTTAACTAATTCAATTTCTAAATCATCACCGTAACTAAATAAGAAACGGGCTAATAATTTATTGGCGTTGCCGCGACCTAAATGAATGTTTACGCCTGAATGGCCGCCCTTTAAACCTGAAAGGGTTAAGCTAAAGCTGGCATTGCTTTGCTCAGGTGCTTGCCATGACATAGGAACGCTTAGCTGTGCATCAACACCGCCAGCGCAACCCATGTAGATTTCGCCTTCTTGTTCTGAGTCAGTATTAATTAAAATATCAGCATCAAGGTAACCCGCTTCAAGTCCGAAAGCGCCAGTCATACCCGCTTCTTCATCAATGGTAAGCAGCACTTCTAATGGACCATGTTTAATGTCGTCAGCGCCAAGAATGGCTAACGCTGAAGCCATACCAATACCGTTATCAGCACCTAAGGTGGTGCCGTTGGCTTTTAGCCATTCGCCATCAACATAGGCTTCAATAGGATCTTTTTCAAAATCATGCACTTTATCGGCATTTTTTTGTGGAACCATATCAATGTGGGCTTGTAATACCACAGTCTTGCGATTTTCCATGCCGGCATATGCTGGTTTTTTAATGATCAAGTTACCGACTTTATCTTCGATGATAGGTAAACCTTTCGATTTAGCCCATTGCTGGATATGTTCACTTAGTGCTTGTTCAAACTTAGATGGATGCGGAATCGCACAAATTTGTTCAAACCATTGCCATAACGGCTGAGGATATAATTGATTAATGGCGGTCACGAAGACTCCCTAAATGCTATGAATGTGGGAATAGATGCGCTGAAGTTTACCATATTGTCGTTACTAAGTAGTGACCTAGAGCAAGTAGAGAGGCTGGGTTAAATTAATTTTTGTAAATATATTTTAACTCTATCGTAAAGCTAAGCTTATATACTTTAACCACCATTCATCGTTATGATCCGTGATTCAGCGCCTGAAATTACTGATTAGCAAGCAATAATAACAATCTATTTAAAAAAGGATGCCCTATGTTTCAAGTCAATATCGTTGATGTCGCAACTGACCAAGCCATTTTTGAAGGTAATGGCTGGGACGCCGTGGTGGTGGTCACTACCGATTTAGCCGCCATTGCCCAAGATGAAATTAAAATACTCGCCAAGCATGCAAAACAAATCGATCAGCGCATTGGTCAATCGGCAACATTGTTACTGGCGCCCGGACTTGCTGGTGGCAGGCTAATTGTCGCCCCAGTTGTTAATGCCACTAATGAATACAGTGATGTAAGTGTGTTTGCTAAAGCAGCCAGAGAAGGCATTGCTATTGCTAAGGCTGCAGGAGCAACAAAACCGCTGTTAGTGGTAGAAACCAGCCAAGATAAGCGCTATCAATTTGCTAAACAGGTTGCTGCACTTGCCTGTGGTCAGGAGCTATGGCAATCACTGGAGCTACGTGAAGCCACGGCAATCACCCCAGCATTTAGCGCCATTGGTTTGCTTGGTAGCGATAACTGTAGTGGCCTGCTCAATGCTGTCGAAGCCGGTAAGATTTTGGCAAGGGATCTATGCGGCACTGAACCTGAAAGAATGGCGGCGCCAGCATTTGCTGATTATTGCGTTGAGGCGCTAAAAGACAGTGGTTTAGCTATCAGTGTCATTGAAGAGCGTGAAGAGTTAGAGCGCGATTACCCGCTGCTTTGCGCAGTAGGGCGAGCCTCATTTAATGTGCCGCGCCATCAACCTCGGGTGGTTAAGCTTGAATATGTGGCAGAGGGCGCCATTGAGCGCACCTACTTATTTGCTGGCAAAGGAGTCATTTACGATACTGGCGGCGCAGATATTAAAGTCGCTGGTGGTATGGCGGGTATGAGCCGAGATAAAGGCGGCGCAGCAGCGGTGGCAGGTTTAATGAAAAGCTTATCTATCTTAAAGCCCAAAGGCATTAGAGTGATTGCAGAGTTGGGATTGGTGCGAAACAGTATTGGCAGTGATGCCTTTGTTCCTGATGAAATCATTACCAGTCATGGCGGGGTTCGAGTGCGCATTGGTAATACTGATGCCGAAGGGCGCTTAGTGCTGGCAGATTTATTATCTCATTTAAGACTGCAGGCCATGACAGCAATCAAGCCGCAGCTATTTTCAGTGGCAACCTTAACCGGTCATGTGGTGCGCTGTTACGGCGGTTATACTGCGCTTGTTGAGAACAAAGTTGCGCAGCAAGCAAGTGTAGGTCATACGCTCGCTGGCATTGCTGAGCAATGGGGCGAGCCATTTGAGTTATCAAGTTTGCGTCATGATGATTTTGCCAAGGTGCATAATATCTCTGGCCAAGGGGAGTTATTGTCATCTAATAACGGCCCTTCAGCGATCACCGCCAGAGGCCATCAATACCCTGCGGCATTTTTAATTAATGCTTCAGGCTTAGCCCAACATGGCACAGGCTCTGCGGTGCCATTACCTTTTGCGCACCTTGATATTGCCGGTAGTGCCACAGAAGGCCATAGTTTGTACGGAAAACCAACAGCCTCGCCTTTGGTAACTTTATTACAAGGTGTTTTACTCGGCAATATGTAGTTCACTTTTCAATCAACCACTATATATTGTGTTATGTAGTGGCTGATTGTTTTTTATCAAGAACTCTGAATCCTCTATTTGTCATACAGGTGTGCTTTTATTTCATTTTTCGATTAAAATATAAAATAATTAAATAAATACTTGTAATAAAGTTACACTTTGGTATTATTCCTCTCGTTGGGCAGCAACTGTGCTTTCCAATTCTAGTTAATCCAGGATGGATATAGTCTCCAAGGAATCGAGTGATAAGTTGTCTCAATGGATTGAGAAAAGTTTGTTCCAAGGAACCGAGCCAAGCAAGACTAGGTTTTCGCAACTTTATTTGGAGTAAGATTATGTCTTATACAGACAGCTATACTATTTATGGACAAAGCACTTGGTTAAATCCGGCTGTTCTGTCTTTTGGCATTTATGCCATGACGTTTAAGGGCTAACCCTCCTTATTCATTGATTTACCGTATCAACCCTTTTTTCTGTCGCCTTTGGGCGGTTTTAGACAACAAGTAAATTGGTTCTCTATTGCCAATTTACTTTTGAAGTTTTATCACTTAATTGTGATGCAGTTTTCCTCTCCCCATACGGAAAACTTTTTAACTTGTCTGCCTACTCTTTTGAGTAGGCATTTTTTTTGCCTGAAATTTATCAAACACAAGCTTTTCATTGAGTTAAATTGTCTTTCCTACGAATATAAGTGTTTAGTTATCTAACATGGCTATAAACCTTATAAATACCTATAATCCTTACGAATAAATTCACCTCTGAATTTGACTGTAATTAGCCAGTAGCGGCTATAGCAGCCAATTACACTCCCTTTTTCAAGGAACAAGGTTTCATGTTAGAGAAACTGTTTAAACTCAAAGATAATCAAACGAATTTAAAACAAGAAGTTGTCGCGGGTCTCACTACCTTTCTCACCATGGCTTACATTATTTTTGTTAACCCTATGATGTTAGCTGATGCCGGCATGGATCATGGCGCAGTGTTTGTGGCCACTTGTTTAGCCGCGGCAGTGGGCTGTTTAGTGATGGGCTTAGTGGCCAATTATCCCATCGCATTAGCGCCGGGCATGGGGCTTAATGCATTTTTCACTTATACCGTTGTCGGCGAAATGGGCTATAGCTGGGAAACCGCACTTGGCGCAGTATTTATGTCTGGTATTTGTTTTTTAATTTTATCTTTGGTGAAAATTAGAGAATGGATAGTCAATAGTATCCCAATGAGCTTGCGACTAGGTATTGCCGCAGGTATTGGTTTGTTCTTGGCATTTATTGGCCTTAAAAGTGCCGGTATTGTGGTGGCAAGCCCAGCGACATTAGTCACTATGGGCGATATCACCTCATTTTCAGCCGTGATGGCGGCGGTGGGGTTTTTCTTGATTATTGCTATGGTGCAGCGTGGCTATAAAGCGGCGGTGATATTAAGTATTTTCATTGTCACAGCCATTGCATTGTTAGCCGGTGAAGTGAGCTATAACGGCGTTATGTCGATGCCACCATCAATCGCGCCGACATTCATGAAAATGGATTTATCCGCCGTGCTTGAAATCAGCATGATTTCAGTGATATTTGCCTTCTTGTTTGTGGATTTATTTGACACCTCAGGCACCTTGGTTGCAGTCGCGCAGCGCGGCGGTTTTTTAGATGAACAAGGGCGTTTACCAAGAGTGAAACGCGCCTTAAGTGCAGACAGCTTAGCCACCATCGCAGGGGCGACCTTAGGGACATCAACCACCACCAGTTATATTGAAAGCACGGCAGGCGTTAGCGCCGGTGGCCGTACAGGCTTAACCGCTGTGGTAGTCGGTTTGTTGTTTATTGCTGCATTATTTTTTGCGCCACTTGCGGGTATGGTGCCTGCTTATGCTACCAGTGGCGCCTTGTTTTATGTGGCGATTTTGATGATGTCTGGCTTGGTCAATGTTGAGTGGGAAGACTTAACAGAAGCGGCGCCTGTGGTCATTGTGTGTTTATTGATGCCATTAACCTTTTCAATTGCTAATGCCATCGGCTTTGGTTTTATCTCTTATGCGGTGATTAAACTACTTACTGGCCGTTTCAAAGAGTTAAATCTTGGTATCTTGTTTATTGCGGCACTATTTTTAGCTAAGTTTATTTGGGGTTAACCTTGGCTTTGAACGCCATTAACTCCTGCTGGGTAAGCCCATGTGTGGGTTATCAAGCTGTAATTAAGCAGCAATGATAAATTAGTATTTTTTGTTAAGGGTTATGCAATGCATAGCCCTTTTTTATGCTGTATAACAAATAAATATAGTATTTGTTTACTCAATTATGAGCTTTACTATGAATTATTCGCTGAATTAGGTATAAAAATATTTCAGTCAATATTTTTGAGTTTTAAAAGGTAGTCATGACTTACCAGCGGGTAGTAGTAAAATTAGGGACCAGTGTCTTAACTTCGGGCAGTACCAAGCTCGATAAAGCACATATGGTGGAACTGGCCAGACAAATGTCTGTGCTAGTGCGTTCAGGTATTGAAGTTGTATTGTGCACATCTGGCGCAATAGCGGCTGGTCGCGAACATCTGCAATACCCCATATTGCCCGATACCATGCCCAATAAACAATTATTAGCCGCCGTGGGTCAAAGCCAGCTTATTTTAGCTTGGTCAGAACTGTTCAGTATTTATGGTTTGCACGTAGGGCAGTTATTGTTAACCCGCGCCGACTTACATGATCGTGAACGCTATCTCAACGCCCGAGATACACTCAATGCATTGTTAGATAATAATATTATTCCGATTATTAATGAAAATGATGCCGTTGCCACCAATGAAATTAAAGTGGGCGACAATGACAATTTATCAGCTAGGGCCGCATTATTATGTGATGCTGACTTATTAGTGTTATTGACAGATCAAATTGGCTTATTTGATGCCGATCCGCGCAATAACCCCGACGCCAAGTTAATTACTTCAGTGGTCAATATTGATGATAACTTACGCTTGTTAGCGGGTGGCGCAGTTTCAGGTTTAGGCACAGGCGGCATGGCGACGAAGTTAGAAGCCGCCGATGTTGCCAGACGCGCCGGTGTTGAAGTGGTCATAGCATCGGGGCATTTCCCCGATGTGATCTCTAAAGTCGTCAGTAAAGAATCGGTCGGCACTCATTTTAGCGTCACTAAAAATCCCCTTGAAAGCCGAAAACAATGGATTTTAGCAGGCCCGGCTACAGAAGGGCGGCTGATATTAGATGATGGCGCCTGTAAAGCGGTCGTTGCAAATGGTCGCAGTTTATTGTCTAAAGGAATTGTCAGCGTAGAAGGGCAATTTGAACGCGGCGCAACCGTGTTGATTGCCGATAAATCAGGTCACGTGCTTGCTAAAGGCATGAGCCGTTATTGTGCTAAAGCATTAACGATGATTGCGGGTAAGCACTCCAACGAGATTGAAACAATACTTGGCTATGATTACGGTGTAGCAGCAATACATCGTAATGACATGGTGGTACTAGATAGTGAATAAATTAAAGGACGAAAACATGTCACAGCAGCAATATTTAACCACGCTAGGCAAGCAAGCAAAAGCAGCAAGCTTTGCCCTTGCTAACTTATCGAGCCAAAACAAAAACGCTTTGCTTCGTTGTATTAGCGAGCAGCTCACGCTAAATACTGAAGCGATTTTAGCGGCGAACGACCAAGATGTGCAGGCTGCAAAAGCCAATGGTTTAACCGATGCAATGATCGATAGATTATTGCTAGATAGCGAGCGTTTAGCTGGCATTATTGCTGATATTGAAAATGTGATTAATCTTGCCGATCCTGTGGGCAGTGAATCAGCTAGCCAGTTATTAGATAACGGTTTACGCTTAACTCAACGCAAAGTGCCACTGGGGGTTGTTGGGGTCATTTACGAAGCCCGCCCTAACGTAACTGTTGATATTGCCGTATTAGCACTAAAAACCGGTAATGCAGTGATCCTTCGCGGCGGTAAAGAAACCTTAACCTCAAATAAAGTTTTAAGTGAGGTGATCCGCACCGCACTGGCATTACAAGGTTTACCTGAAGATGCGGTGCAGTTGATTAACTCTACCGATCGCGACTTAGTGACCGGCTTACTGCGCCTTGACCAATATGTGGATATGATTATTCCTCGCGGCGGCCAAACCTTACAGCGCCTTTGCGCGGAAAAAGCCAGTATTCCGGTGATTTTAGGCGGCATTGGTATTTGTCATTTATATCTTGATAAATCAGCGGATTTATCTCGCAGTGCTGAGGTGATCATTAATGCTAAAGTGCAGCGCCCAACAGTGTGTAATGCCTTAGATACTTTACTGGTACATGAAGCTGTCGCAGCAGAGTTTTTAGCGGATTTATTTACGCAGATGTCGGCATTAGGGGTGAGTTTTTATAGCTGTGAAAAAACCCAAAAACTATTTGCAGCAAGTCAGTTTGATATTCACCCAGCGACTGATGAAAGCTATAGCACAGAGTGGTTGTCATTAACGCTTGGCGTTAAGATTGTAACTGATATTGATCAAGCGATTAGCCATATTCGTCAACACTCTAGCGGTCACTCTGAAGCGATTTTATCTGATGATATTAATGCGACCTGTCACTTTATGAATGAAGTCGACTCAGCAGCGGTATATGTCAATGCCAGCACCCGTTTTACGGATGGCTCGCAATTCGGTTTAGGGGCAGAAGTGGCGGTCAGTACCCAAAAGTTACATGCTCGCGGACCCATGGCTCTTGATGCGCTAACGACTTATAAGTGGTTGGCAACCGGTGATTATACTTCTCGCAGCTAAAGTAAACTAAGCCAAGCCAAATTTGAAGCTGACGATACGGTGAGTGACAAACTGACTTGATTGGCGCTTAACAACTAAAAAGCACCTCGGTGCTTTTTTTGTTTTGTGACCACTGAAATAGCAGCTATTTTAAAATGTGCCGCTAGAGGTTATTGCCGCTAGAAGATTATTGCAGGTAAAGCCCATGGCTGGAAATCGCAGGCGCAGATAAACGAATATAAGTGGTGTAACACCAAATCATAAAGCTGCTTAGGGTCATAAAGATGCTTACAAGCCGAGCCGCTTGAACATACTCCATAATAAGCGGGAAGTACTTTTCTTGTATGCTATTAGTAAAATAGACCGCAGGAAAAACAAAAATGCACATATACATGGCGGGATATTGGGTTGAGGTATCACCGTTGAGATACTCATAAAGCATGATAGCCGCGGCAAGCATTAAACTATAGCTGCGGATTTTACTTTCTGTGGTGTCACTTAAATTCCATCTCGGCATTCCCATTGCCAATCTCCTCCTTGAAGCACCCTTTATATATTGTACATCGTATTAGCTGCACACCTTATTAATAGCAACTAACTGCCATGCTGACAATAAAGTTTAAATGTTAATCGTTTAAATATCGTTAAATGCTATAACCACGGCTATTTATTGTGCTTATGACTGATCTTTAAGCTGGATTTACTCAACAGCTGTGGGATGAGCTTTTGCAGTATTAACCCCGTTAAAATAAAGCATAGACCAATATAGGTACTGCTGGCGATTTGCTCTTTTAAGATTAGCGCGATAAACCCAACAGACAGCACAGGGGTTAAAAATACAAGCGTGGTGATGTTAGAGGTTTTCTCAGTGGTTTTAAGAGCCATAAGCCATAAAACAAAGGTGATACCCATTTCAAATAGCCCCACATACACTCCAGCAGTTAGCGCTTGCCAACTAAAGTCGCTAATGGGTTGATGGATTAGCATGGCAATAGTCACTAAAGGTAAACCAATTAAAAAGCTTAGCAATAAGCTAACAGTGGCATCGCCGTCATCCTTGGTATTGGTTACCCAATATAAGCACCAAATCACCGTACTGCTTAATACAAAAGCAATCCCTTTAGGGCTATCAAAGTTAAATGCGGTGACATTGCCGCCGGTAGCAATAATATACACTCCGCTATAGGCAATCAGCGCAGCAATGACATCAAGCTTGGTGAGCTTATGACCCAGTAAAGGGACAGCCAAAATGGGCAATAAAATCGCCCAGGTGTAATTAAGGGATAAGGCTTGCTGAGCTGGAAGTAAGTCGTAAGCTTCAAACAGCACAAAATAATAAAGAAACGGATTCAGAATACCGCTAAGCAGATAAAACCCAGGGCGACGTTTAAATTGTCGCAGCATTAATGTGTGCTTTTTTTGCCATAGGATAATCACACTCAAGGCGATAATAGAGGTTAGCACCGCAACAAACACCAATTGTAAGGGCGTATAAAAACTAAGGGCGATTTTAAATGCAGTTGCGACAGTCGACCAAAGTAAAACGGCAACTAAACCATAGATATAGGCAAGAGAGGTGTTTGACAAAATCATTCCTAATAATAGTTATTATGCATAATATCCAAGGGATGGATGAGCAAAGCAAGCAAGTATGGACAGATTGTATGCAATATACAAAATCAGGTCACGGGATATTTACTTAAGATATTTTTAATAATTTTTTTGATCAGCCCTTGTATTTTAGTTAGCTGTCCCAATATATGCAGTAAGGCTGATATGAGAGGCAAAAAATGAGGACTTGAAAAATCAAATCCTGACCCCATATCAACAAACATAATCAAATTAGTTACATTAAAATTTTATATTTCGGAGATCCTCATGGGCAAAATTATTGGTATTGACTTAGGCACAACTAACTCTTGTGTGGCTGTCCTTGATGGCGGTACTGCTCGCGTAATCGAGAATGCTGAAGGCGAACGTACAACAGCTTCTATCATCGCATATACCGATGACGAAACATTAGTAGGCTCACCTGCTAAGCGTCAAGCAGTTACAAACCCAACAAATACTTTTTTCGCGATTAAGCGTTTAATCGGTCGTCGTTTTAAAGATGACGAAGTTCAACGTGATGTTGACATCATGCCTTTCAAAATCATTGGTACTGACAATGGTGACGCATGGGTTGAAGCTCACGGTAAGAAAATGGCACCACCACAAGTATCTGCTGAAATCTTGAAAAAGATGAAGAAAACAGCTGAAGATTTCTTGGGTGAAGAAGTAACAGAAGCGGTTATTACTGTTCCTGCATACTTTAACGATTCACAACGTCAAGCAACTAAAGATGCTGGTCGTATTGCTGGTCTTGATGTTAAACGTATCATCAACGAACCAACCGCTGCTGCATTAGCTTACGGTATCGACAAAAAACAAGGCGACAACGTTGTTGCAGTATACGATTTAGGTGGTGGTACTTTCGATATCTCTATCATTGAAATCGATAGCAACGATGGTGACCAAACTTTCGAAGTACTTGCTACTAACGGTGACACTCACTTAGGTGGTGAAGATTTCGATAACCGTCTAATTAACTACTTAGCTGACGAGTTCAAAAAAGAGCAAGGTCTAGACTTACGTAATGACCCGCTAGCAATGCAACGTGTTAAAGAAGCTGCAGAAAAAGCGAAAATTGAACTTTCAAGCACAACACAAACTGAAGTTAACCTGCCTTACATCACTGCTGATGCAACAGGTCCTAAGCATTTAGTGGTTAAAATCACTCGTGCTAAGTTAGAGTCTTTAGTTGACGACTTAATCCAACGTTCTTTAGAGCCGTTAAAAGTTGCACTAGCTGATGCTGACTTATCAGTTTCAGACATCAACGAAGTGATTTTAGTGGGTGGTCAAACCCGTATGCCTAAAGTACAGGCTGCAGTAACTGACTTCTTCGGTAAAGAGCCACGTAAAGACGTTAACCCTGATGAAGCCGTAGCCGTAGGCGCAGCAATTCAAGCGGGCGTACTTTCTGGTGACGTAAAAGACGTATTACTACTTGACGTTACACCACTATCATTTGGTATCGAAACCATGGGTAGCGTAATGACTAAGCTTATCGAGAAGAACACCACTATCCCGACTAAAGCGAGCCAAACGTTCTCAACTGCTGAAGATAACCAAAGTGCAGTAACAATTCATGTACTTCAAGGTGAGCGTAAGCAAGCGAGCTACAACAAATCTCTAGGTCAATTCAACCTAGAAGGTATTGAGCCTGCGCCACGTGGCATGCCACAAGTTGAAGTATCTTTCGACATCGATGCTGATGGTATCTTAAACGTATCAGCGACTGATAAGAAAACCGGTAAAGCGCAAAACATCACGATTAAAGCTAACTCTGGTCTAAGTGACGAAGAAGTAGAGCAAATGGTTCGTGATGCAGAAGCTCACGCTGATGAAGATGCTAAATTCGAAGAGCTAGTGACTGCACGTAACCAAGCTGATGGCATGGTTCACGCAACTAAGAAGCAAATCGAAGAAGCGGGTGAAGCATTACCAGTTGAAGAAAAAGAGAAAATTGAAGCTGCAATGGCTGAAGTTGATACCGCAACTAAAGGTAACGACAAAGAAGCCATTGATAAAGCGACTCAAGCATTAATGGAAGCGTCTGCTAAGTTAATGGAAATCGCTCAAGCGAAAGCACAAGCGCAACAAGGTGAAGCTCCAGCACAAGATGCGCAAGAAGCTAAGCCTGAAGATGACGTTGTTGATGCTGAGTTTGAAGAAGTAAAAGACGACAAAAAGTAAGCTAAATTAGTTAGTTAACTTTCAGGCGGGCGTTGGGAGAAATCTCTAACGCCCGTTCGTACAATACCTGCTTGAGAAAACTGAGATTATGTCAAAGCGAGATTATTACGAAGTTCTAAGTGTCGGACGCGATGCTAGTGAACGAGAAATCAAAAAAGCCTATAAACGTCTAGCGATGAAGTTTCATCCGGATCGTAACCCTGGCGATAAAGAAGCTGAAGTTAACTTTAAAGAAGCTAAAGAAGCTTACGAAATCCTTACTGACGCGAATAAGAAAGCGGCATATGACCAATTTGGTCATGCTGGTGTTGATCCTAATCGTGGCGGCGGTCAAGGTGGCGGCGGTGATTTCGGTGATATTTTTGGCGACGTGTTTGGTGATATCTTTGGCGGCGGTCGTCGTGGCGGCGGACAACGTCAAGCCGCTCGCGGTAGTGACTTACGTTACAACCTTGAGTTATCACTTGAAGAAGCGGTTCGTGGTCTTACAAAAGAATTACGTATTCCTACACTAGCATCGTGTGATAGTTGTGATGGTAGTGGTGCTAATAAAGGTTCTTCAGCGACAACTTGTGGCACTTGTCATGGTCAAGGCCAAGTACAAATGCGCCAAGGATTCTTTGCTGTTCAACAAGCTTGTCCTACATGTCATGGCCGCGGCAAGATCATTAAAGATCCTTGTAAGAAGTGTCACGGTGAAGGTCGTGTTGAAAAAAGCAAAACCTTATCAGTTAAAATACCTGCTGGTGTTGATACTGGCGATCGCGTTCGCTTATCGGGTGAAGGTGAAGCGGGTGAATTTGGTGCACCTCCAGGTGATTTATATGTACAAGTTAGCGTTCGTGAACATAATATTTTTGTTCGTGATGGCAACAACTTGTACTGTGAAGTGCCGATTTCATTCAGTAAAGCTGCTTTAGGTGGCGAGATTGAAGTCCCAACACTTGATGGTAAAGTGAATTTGAAAATACCAGCAGAAAGCCAAACTGGCCGTATGTTCCGTTTGCGCGGTAAAGGTGTTAAATCTGTTCGCAGCCATGCCGTTGGTGACTTATTATGTAAAGTCGTTATGGAAACGCCTGTTAAACTTAACGAAAAGCAAAAAGAGCTATTACGTGAGTTTGAAGCGACATTAACGGGTGAATCAAAGAAGCACAGCCCTAAAGCTGAAGGGTTCTTTGATGGCGTAAAAAAGTTTTTTCACGATTTAAATAGCTAAGTTTATTGATTAAGTTTATTGATTAAGTTTATTGATTAAATTTATCGCTATTAGCGAGTCGATTTAAAGGTTAATTACTGCAAAGTAATTAACCTTTTTTATTGGCCAGTTATTAAAGCGCTTTGCAGGCGATTAAACAAACACTGCTTAAGACAACGAGGGCAGTGTGCGGTAGACTGCATCTCATTGCTTCTTTGGAACACTATTTCGATGTCTTTTTCACAGTTAAATCTCAATCCAAGCCTTGTCTCAGCTTTACCTAAGCAGTTAACTGCGGCCACCAAAATTCAAGCAATGGCTATTCCTGCAGTGCTATCGGGTAAAGATGTACTGGCTTTAGCACAAACGGGCAGTGGTAAAACTTACGCCTTTGGTTTGCCCATGTTGCAAGCTATTGAGCTTAATAAAGCAGATGAGACTCAAGCGCTAGTGATTGCGCCGACTCGAGAGCTGGCGAATCAGGTTTATCAAACCCTTTTAGCGCTTGCTAAGCCTTTAGGCATAAAGATGCAGCTTTTATGTGGCGGCATTGATGTTGAAGCGCAAGTCGCTGATTTGAAAAATAAGCCGCAGATTATCATCGCGACCCCTGCAAGGTTAGTGCAGTTTATAAAGCTTGAACATGTGTCTTTATCGGCGCTGAAGTTGTTAGTGCTTGACGAAGCAGACCGATTATTAGATATGGGCTTTTGGGCCGATATTGAAACCATAGTGCAGCAAACACCAGTTAATAAGCAGATACTATTATTTTCAGCCACCATAGATGACACAGTAGCTAAGCAAGTTAGTGCGATTTTGAAACATGATCTGATCCGTATTGAAGCTGATAAAGCCAATTCGGTGGTTGCGCAGATTGAAGAGCAGCTTTATTTAGTCAATAAAGGCAGTAAAGCACAAGCACTGATTGCGCTAATAAAGCTGCATCAATGGCAGCAAGTGTTGGTGTTTAGTAATACTAAAGATAGCGCAGATGCACTCACCAAGAAACTGGTTAAAGCAGGAGTTAATGCGGCAGCATTGCATGGCGATAAAGAGCAAGCCATTCGCACTAAAACCTTAAAGGACTTCAAATCAAAGGCGTTAACCGTATTAGTGGCAACTGATGTATTAGCCCGAGGGATCGACATTGATGCCTTATCTGTGATTATTAATGTGGACTTACCCGCAAGCGCGGCAGTGTATGTTCACCGCATTGGCCGCACCGCAAGGGCGGGTGCTAATGGTTTGGCGTTATCATTAGTGTGTCATGGTGAATCTGATGAATTACAAGCCATCAGAGCCTTAACTGAGCGAGCGCTGCCGACACTTGCCTTAGCTGACTTTCCGGTGACGGATAAACCGAGTTCGGGTAACAGTCAGCGGCCTAAAAAAGATAAGCAAGCAAATCGCCGCAGTCAGAAAAAGCGCAGTATTAAGGACTTTAAAGCTAAAAAAACACCAAGGTAAGCTGCTGTTTTTAGTGATTGCTGAACTAAAAATGGCTTACAATAGCGCGTAATAGCTTCATTTGTAATCAATCTATAAAGTGCTAAATATATGATGAACTATTGCCAACGCTCACAAAATAATAAAAGGATAGTTATTATGAAAGCCGTTTTACTGGGGCTGTTTGCCAGCTTAGTTATCTCAGGTTGCGCAACCCACAAATCCCCCACGGGCCGCAGTCAAATGCTGTTATTTGATGAGGCGCAGATGTCGCAAATGGGGGCGCAATCATTCGATGCGATGAAAAAAGCTGAAAAAATCAGTACCAATAAACAGCAAACGGCTTATGTTAACTGCGTTGCCAATCGCATTACCGCGGTATTACCCGATCAAAGCTTAAACTGGGAAGTGGTGTTATTTGACTCTGATCAAATTAATGCCTTTGCCCTGCCGGGTGGTCATATTGGGGTGTATACCGGTTTACTTAAGGTGGCGAGCGATCAAGACCAGTTAGCAACAGTGATAGGTCATGAAGTGGCCCATGTGCTAGCAAATCATGGTAATGAGCAAGTTTCGCGTTCACAAATGACCAATGCCGGTATGCAAATGGCCGATATAGCCCTAGGTGCTGGCGGCGTGGCCAATAAAGATCTTTATATGGCGGGTTTAGGCTTAGGTGCGCAAGTAGGGATTTTATTGCCCTTTGGCCGCGATCAAGAAAGTGAATCCGATGAGCTTGGTTTAGAGCTAATGGCTAAAGCGGGTTTTAATCCTGCTAAAAGCGTTACCCTTTGGCAAAATATGGCCAAAGCCGGAGGTGAACAAGGGCCTGAGTTATTTTCAACCCATCCATCTCATTCCACAAGAATTGCCGATTTAAAAGCCCTGCAAGCGAAAGTGACACCAGTGTATCAAGCTGCTAAAAAGCAGTCGCTGGCTAAGTGTCAGTAAGGCTGCTGAAAAATAGTCATAATCGAGGTAGATTAGCCACCATCAGCAACTAAAGTGTGGTAAACTGCCCCGCAAATTTTAACCGATGAATTAAGAGTAAATACGATATGTCAGAGTTCAACACAATGGAACAGCAAGCAAGTTACGGTGTAGGTCGTCAAATGGGTGAGCAACTAGCTGCTAACTCTTTCGAAGGTATCGATATCCCTGCTGTACAAGCTGGTCTAGCTGATGCATTCGCTGGTAAAGAAAGTGCTGTAGCGATGGAAGACTTACAAGTTGCTTTCACTGAAATCAGCCGTCGTTTACAAGCTGCTCAAGAAGAAGCTGCTGCCGCTGCTTCTGCTGAAGGTGAAACTTTCTTAGCTGAAAATGCTAAACGTGAAGGTGTAACTGTTACTGATTCTGGTCTTCAATACGAAGTAATTGCACAAGGCGAAGGCGAAAAGCCAAACCTTGAATCAACTATTCGTGCACATTACCACGGTACTTTCATCAACGGTGAAGTATTCGATAGCTCTGTTGCTCGTGGTGAGCCAGCTGAATTCCCAGTTTCTGGTGTTATCGCTGGTTGGACTGAAGCATTACAACTAATGCCAGTTGGCACTAAGCTTAAATTATTCGTTCCACAACACTTAGCTTATGGCGAACGTGGTGCTGGCGCTTCTATCCCGCCATTCTCGGCGTTGGTATTTGAAGTAGAATTATTAGCAATCGTTTAATGAAAAGCGCCTAAGTTTACTTAGGCGTTTTTGTATCACTGGGAGAAGTAAATGACTGCAAAAGTAAGAGTCGCTGTTGTTGGTGCCAGTGGCCGTATGGGTCGCACACTGATTGAAGCTGCAAAGCAACATGACGTAATATATTTGGGTGCTGCTATTGAGCGTACTGGTTCAACACTGATTGGTGTTGATGCTGGTGAGCTTGCTGGTGTTGGTACTATGAATGTTGCGATTACAGATTCATTAGATATTGCATCAGAACATTTTGATGTATTAATTGATTTTACCTCTCCAGAGTCGTCGTTAGTTCACCTTGATTGGTGCGCTAAAAACCATAAGGCGATTGTGATTGGTACTACTGGTTTCAATCATGCTCAAAAAGAGTTGATTGGTGCTTATGCTGAGCAAACACCGGTTGTGTTTGCACCTAATATGTCAGTAGGCGTTAACTTAACGCTGAAACTATTAGAGTTAACGGCAAAAGTAATGGGTGATTACACCGATATCGAAATCACCGAAGGCCATCATCGCTTTAAGAAAGACGCCCCTTCAGGGACGGCATTAAAGATGGGCGAAGTTATCGCTGAAACTTTAGGCCGTGATCTCGAAGAGTGCGCTGTATATGGCCGTGAAGGTATGACTGGCGAACGTGATAGAAATACCATAGGTTTTTCTACTATTCGTGCCGGTGATATTGTCGGCGATCATACGGTGATGTTTGCTGATATTGGTGAGCGAGTTGAAATAACGCATAAAGCCACCAGTCGCATGACCTTTGCAAATGGCGCAATGCGCGCCGCCTATTGGCTGTCCGATCAAGATGCTGGTCTTTATGACATGCAGCAAGTATTGGGACTCAATTAATATTTTAAAAAAACCACCGTTGGTGGTTTTTTTTTGGGAAAATATTGTTCCCAAAAAAACATAACTCAAGCATAGACGCTTATACATAATTCATATAGAATCGCCGGAATTTGCCAAATTTTCGTAATTTTGTAAATCTGTAGAAATTAAAAATAAATAATTTCAGTGGTTTGACTCTTATTTTTGGAGGTCACGTTGACACAGTCTGCCTTACTTGTACTCGAAGATGGAACCGTATTCTCTGGCACAGCAATTGGTGCCGAAGGACTAACTGTTGGTGAAGTTGTATTTAATACTTCAATGACAGGTTATCAAGAGATTTTAACGGATCCGTCATATTCTCGCCAGATTGTCACTTTGACTTACCCGCACATTGGTAACACCGGAACAAACGATGAAGATACCGAATCTGATTCAGTTCATGCCTGTGGTCTAATCATCCGAGATCTGCCTCTATTAGCTAGCAACTTCCGTAATCAACAATCCTTAAGCGATTATTTAAAAGCGAATAATGTTGTTGGCATCGCTGATATCGATACCCGCAAATTAACTCGTATTTTACGTGAAAAGGGCGCCCAAGCCGGTTGTATTATGGTTGGCGATATCGATGAAGCTAAAGCATTAGCAGCAGCCAAAGCATTCCCTGGTTTGAAAGGCATGGATTTAGCTAAAGAAGTGACCACAGAGTCGACTTACCAATGGCGCAAAGGCACTTGGCGCTTAGTGGGTGGTTTACCGGACGAAACACCAGCGTCAGAGCTTAAGTTTAAAATTGTTGCTTTTGATTATGGTATCAAACGCAATATTTTACGTATGCTAGTTGACCGTGGTTGTGATGTTACTGTTGTCCCTGCGCAAACTACGGCAGCTGAAGTATTAGCAATGAATCCTGATGGGATTTTCCTATCAAATGGCCCAGGTGACCCTGAACCATGTGATTATGCGATTAGTGCGATTCAAGACATCCTCAAAACTGAAATCCCAGTATTTGGTATTTGCCTTGGTCACCAATTACTGGCATTAGCATCAGGGGCAAAAACTTTGAAAATGAAGTTTGGTCATCATGGCGCTAACCACCCGGTAAGTAATATTGAAAAAGGTAATGTGATGATCACCAGTCAAAACCACGGTTTTGCTGCTGATGAAGCAACGTTGCCAGCGAACATCAAAGTGACTCACAAATCGTTATTTGATGGGTCTTTGCAAGGTATTCACCTTACTGATAAACCAGCGTTTAGTTTCCAAGGTCACCCAGAAGCAAGCCCTGGACCGACCGATGCGTCACCACTGTTTGATCACTTTATTGAGTTGATTGAACAATATCGTCAAAACGCTAAATAGTTAGGTCATTCGGAGAATAGATAAGCAATGCCAAAACGTACTGATATTAAAAGTATTCTAATCCTAGGCGCTGGACCAATTGTGATTGGTCAAGCCTGTGAATTTGACTATTCTGGCGCACAAGCGTGTAAAGCGCTGCGTGAAGAAGGTTATCGAGTTATCTTAGTTAACTCTAACCCTGCAACCATTATGACTGATCCAGAAATGGCTGATGCGACATACATCGAGCCAATTCACTGGGAAGTTGTGCGTAACATTATCGCAAAAGAAAAACCTGATGCGATTTTGCCAACTATGGGTGGCCAAACCGCACTTAACTGTGCACTGCAGCTAGAAGCTGAAGGTGTACTAAAAGAATTTAATGTTGAAATGATTGGCGCGACAGCTGACGCAATTGATAAAGCTGAAGACCGTAGCCGTTTTGACACTGCAATGAAATCGATTGGACTTGATTGTCCACGTGCCGGCATTGCCCATACAATGGAAGAAGCTTACGGTGTTTTAGATCAAGTAGGCTTTCCATGTATTATTCGTCCATCTTTCACCATGGGTGGCAGTGGCGGTGGTATTGCGTATAACAAAGAAGAGTTTGAAGACATTTGTTCTCAAGGCCTTGAGTTATCGCCGACTAGCGAGCTACTCATCGATGAGTCACTAATCGGTTGGAAAGAGTACGAAATGGAAGTGGTTCGTGACCGCAATGATAACTGCATCATTGTGTGTGCCATTGAAAACTTCGATGCCATGGGCGTGCATACCGGTGATTCAATCACAGTTGCACCTGCTCAGACATTAACAGACAAAGAATACCAATTAATGCGTAATGCTTCTTTAGCAGTACTGCGTGAAATTGGTGTTGAAACCGGTGGTTCAAACGTTCAGTTTGGTATTTGTCCAAACACTGGCCGTATGGTCATTATTGAAATGAACCCGCGTGTTTCTCGCTCTTCTGCGTTAGCGTCTAAAGCAACCGGTTTCCCGATTGCTAAAATCGCCGCAAAATTAGCGGTAGGTTTCACCTTAGATGAGCTAATGAATGATATTACGGGGGGGCGCACCCCAGCATCATTCGAGCCTGCAATTGATTACGTTGTGACTAAAGTGCCGCGCTTTAACTTTGAAAAATTTGCTGGCGCTAATGACCGTTTGACGACGCAAATGAAGTCTGTGGGTGAAGTCATGGCCATTGGCCGTACTTTCCAAGAGTCATTACAAAAAGCATTACGTGGACTTGAAGTTAACCGTAACGGTTTTGACCCGATTGTTGACCTTGCATCGCCTGAAGCAATGCAAACAATTCGTCATGAGTTAAAAGAGCCAGGTTGTGACCGTATTTGGTACATTGCTGATGCCTTCCGCGCCGGCCTTAGCCGTGATGATATCTTCAAGCTAACTAATGTTGACCATTGGTTCTTAGTTCAAATTGAAGATCTTATCGCCCAAGAAGCTAAAGTGGCTGAAGTGGGGATGTCAGGTCTTAATGAAGCCTTCTTACTGCAACTTAAGCGTAAAGGTTTCTCTGATGCACGTTTAGCACACATCCTAGGTGTCAGTGATAGCGAAGTTCGTAAAATTCGTGACCGCTTTGATATGCACCCAGTGTATAAGCGTGTCGATACCTGTGCGGCAGAATTTGCCACAGACACTGCTTACATGTACTCAACCTACGAAGAAGAATGTGAAGCCGCGCCATCAACACGTGAAAAAATCATGATTCTTGGTGGTGGCCCTAACCGTATTGGTCAAGGTATTGAGTTTGATTACTGTTGTGTTCATGCGGCATTAGCATTGCGTGAAGACGGTTACGAAACCATCATGGTTAACTGTAACCCAGAGACAGTTTCTACCGATTATGACACTTCAGATCGCTTGTACTTTGAGCCAGTGACCTTTGAGGATGTACTTGAAATCGTCCGTATCGAGAAGCCAAAAGGCGTTATCGTACAGTACGGCGGTCAAACACCGCTAAAACTGGCACGTGAACTAGAAGCGGCAGGTGTACCGATTATTGGTACAAGCCCAGATGCCATTGATCGCGCAGAAGACCGTGAGCGTTTCCAGCAAGCGATTCAACGTCTTGAAATGAAGCAACCTGAAAACGATACCGTAACAACGGTTGAAGGTGCGGTGCTTTCTGCTGCCCGTATCGGTTACCCGTTAGTGGTTCGTCCATCTTATGTATTAGGTGGCCGCGCAATGGAAATCGTGTATGACGAGCAAGACTTACGTCGCTACTTTAATGAAGCAGTAAGCGTATCTAACTCATCGCCAGTATTGCTTGACCGTTTCCTCGATAACGCCATTGAAATCGATATCGATGCAGTTTGTGACGGCGAAATCGTGGTTGTGGGCTCTATTATGGAGCACATTGAACAAGCCGGTGTTCACTCAGGTGACTCAGGTTGTTCGTTGCCGCCATACAGCTTAAGCGAAGATGTTCAAAATCGTATGCGTGAGCAAGTTGCTAAATTAGCAATGGAGCTGGGCGTAATTGGTTTGATGAACGTTCAGTTTGCGGTTAAAGATGACGAAATCTACATGATTGAAGTCAATCCACGTGCTGCGCGTACAGTGCCATTTGTCTCTAAAGCGACTGGGGTTCCATTAGCGAAGATTGCCGCGCGTGTCATGGCAGGTCAAAGCTTAGCGTCACAGAACTTCACCAAAGAAGTGATCCCACCGTACTTCTCAGTAAAAGAAGTGGTATTGCCATTTAACAAGTTCCCAGGTGTTGACCCAATGCTTGGCCCTGAAATGCGCTCTACTGGCGAAGTCATGGGCGTCGGTGAAACATTCGCTGAAGCTTATGCTAAAGCCCAGCTTGGCGCGACCTCTGAAGTGCCTAAATCAGGCCGCGCGTTAATATCAGTGCGTAACAGTGATAAAGCTCGCGTAGCAGAACTTGCCGCTAAGTTAATTAAACTGGGCTACGAAATTGATGCCAGCCACGGCACCGCAGTGGTACTGGGTGAAGCAGGTATTAACCCACGTTTAGTGAACAAGGTTCATGAAGGTCGTCCACATATTCTTGACCGTATTAAAAATGGTGAATACACCTACATTATTAATACGACAGAAGGGCGTCAGGCCATTGAAGATTCGCGTCAAATTCGCCGCGGTGCACTACGTTACAAAGTGAACTACACCACGACGATGAATGCTGCATTTGCTACCTGTATGGCGCATTCAGCAGATGACCGTAATAACGTCAATTCAGTACAAGAATTGCATGAAAGAATCGCTAAAAGTTAATAATATTTAATTTAACGTCGATTCGGTTAAAAAGGCTGCAGTCATGCAGCCTTTTTTATTACTATTTTTTGACACTCACTAGTAACTACTCGCAAGCTTATGTAAGCTTAGCTATCATCATTTGCTAGCCCTTCAGCGCGCGAGACTGTTTTGTTGCCACATGTCGCTATAAGTGAATGTGAGTATGACGACTCGACGTTTAATAATATAGATTTTACTGTGTTGATATACGTGTCGACACGGGGTGCTTTTGTTTTTAAAGGAGACATAAGACATTATGAATACCGTCCCTATGACGATTATCGGAGCTGAACAGCTGCGTAAAGAATTAGATGAATTAAAATTTGTGCGTCGTCCAAGCATCACTGAAGCTATCGCTTCTGCACGTGAATTAGGCGACTTGAAAGAAAATGCTGAATATCATGCAGCTCGTGAAGAACAAGGTATTTGTGAAGCACGTATTCGTGATATTGAAGGCAAGTTATCAAATGCACAAATCATTGATGTGACATCAATGCCAAACAATGGCCGAGTGATTTTTGGTACAACAGTAACCATAGTTAATGTTGATACTGATGCAGAATCAACTTACCGAATCGTCGGTGATGATGAAGCCAACATTAAAGAAAATCTTATTTCAGTGAATTCGCCGATAGCCCGTGGATTAATTGGTAAGAACCTTGATGATGAAGTCGCTATTACTACGCCTGGCGGCACAGCAGAATATGAAATTATCGCTGTAGAATACGTTTAATAAGTTACGACTTACGACTGGTATTTTATAGCTATAAAAAAACCACTGCATGGCAGTGGTTTTTTTAGGTCAGATTCAATACCAGTTAATCAACAATCGACTAGTATTAAGTAGACCAGATGTTTGACGAAATTACTTTGCTTTTGGAACAGCAATTTTCATTTCAGCAGACTGACGGAAAATAACTAAGGTGTGACCGATAAGCTGTACTTTGGTAGATTGAGTTTCGCGAATAATCGCGTCAACTACAGCATTTTTAAGCTCTCTATCAGAAGAGCCTACTTTCACTTTAATTAGTTCATGATGAGTGAGTGCACTATCAATTTCAGCCAGTACACCTTCGGTCAAACCATTAGCACCAAGCAGCACCACTGGCTTTAAATTATGCGCCAGACCTTTTAAATGCTGTTTTTGTTTGGTTGTTAAGTTCATTTGTACCAACTTTTTAAATGTTACTGTTGAAAAACGGCTATTCTACCCTTATATAAGCATGATGTAACTCCAAATCGTTACGGAATTTAAATGGCAACGAAAAAACGCTCGGCAAGTTCAAGCCGATGGATGCAAGAACATTTTGATGATCACTATGTAAAACTGTCTCAAAAGCGAGGTTTACGCTCTCGAGCTGCATTCAAGTTGGAAGAAATCCAACAAAAAGACAAATTAATTAAACCTGGTATGACAGTAGTGGACTTAGGCGCAGCGCCTGGCGGTTGGTCTCAAATTGCAGTTAAACTAGTGGGAGAAAAAGGTAAATTAGTCGCATGTGATATTTTACCTATGGATCCCATCGTGGGCGTCGACTTTTTACAGGGCGATTTCCGTGAAGAAAAAGTACTTGATGCTTTACTTGACCGCGTTGGTGAAGATAAAGTTGATGTAGTACTATCAGATATGGCGCCTAATATGAGTGGTTCAGATGGTGTGGATCAACCAAGGGCAATGTATCTTGTAGAATTAGCATTAGATATGTGTCATCAAGTTTTGGCATCTAATGGTAGTTTTGCAGTCAAAGTTTTTCAGGGGGAAGGCTTTGACGAATATATGAAAGCAGTGCGACAAGCTTTTACAACAGTGAAAACACGCAAACCAGATTCATCACGACCACGTTCACGTGAAGTTTATATAGTGGCGACTGGTTACAAGTTATAGTAGTCTAACGATTAATTATCGTGGGTCTTCAAGAGGTCTAACAATTTGAGTGACATGGCAAAAAATTTAATTCTCTGGGTTGTCATCGCCGTCGTGTTGATGTCAGTGTTTCAGGGCTATTCCCCCTCTTCTTCGTCAACGCAGAAGATGGATTATTCCGTATTCTTAGATAGTGTCCGAAACGGCAATATCAATTCGGTAGAAATTAAAAGTGATCAACGTACTATTGAAGGAGTAAGACGCTCTGGAGAGAAGTTCACTACAATCATGCCAATGTATGACCAAGATTTAATCAATGATCTTGATCGTAAAGGGATTTCAATGAAGGGCCAAGAAGCTGAAGAGTCAGGCTTCCTAACCCAAATCTTTATCTCTTGGTTCCCAATGCTGTTGTTAATTGGTGTATGGATATTCTTCATGCGTCAGATGCAAGGCGGCGGCGGTAAAGGCGCGATGTCATTTGGTAAGAGTAAAGCCAAATTGATGAGCGAAGACCAAATTAAAACCACTTTTGGCGATGTTGCAGGTTGTGACGAAGCAAAAGAAGACGTAAAAGAATTGGTTGATTACCTAAAAGAGCCAACCCGTTTCCAAAAGCTTGGTGGCCGTATTCCTACGGGCGTACTACTTGTTGGCCCACCAGGTACGGGTAAAACCTTACTGGCAAAAGCCATTGCTGGTGAAGCTAAAGTTCCGTTTTTCACCATTTCTGGTTCTGACTTTGTTGAAATGTTTGTTGGTGTCGGTGCATCACGTGTACGTGACATGTTTGAGCAAGCTAAAAAGTCTGCACCATGTATCATCTTTATCGATGAAATTGATGCCGTAGGT
Source organism: Shewanella sp. UCD-KL21 (assembly GCF_001957135.1). GTDB lineage: Bacteria > Pseudomonadota > Gammaproteobacteria > Enterobacterales > Shewanellaceae > Shewanella. Next base: position 50,490 of record NZ_MPHK01000023.1, read on the forward strand.
CGCCAACGTGGCGCTGGTGTTGGTGGTGGTCATGATGAGCGTGAGCAAACCTTGAACCAAATGCTGGTTGAAATGGATGGTTTTGAAGGTAACGAAGGTATTATTGTTATAGCTGCGACCAACAGACCTGATGTATTAGATGCAGCATTGCTACGTCCTGGTCGTTTTGACCGTCAAGTGGTTGTTGGCTTACCGGATGTTCGTGGTCGTGAACAAATTTTAAAAGTTCATATGCGTAAAGTGCCGTTAGCAGATGGTGTGAAAGCCAGTGTTATTGCTCGTGGCACCCCAGGATTCTCAGGTGCTGATTTAGCAAACTTAGTCAATGAAGCTGCGCTATTTGCTGCTCGGGGTAATCGCCGCGTAGTGAGCATGGAAGAGTTTGAAAGTGCTAAAGACAAAATCATGATGGGCGCTGAGCGCCGCACTATGGTGATGTCTGAAGATGAAAAAGAAATGACCGCATACCATGAAGCCGGTCATGCGATTGTGGGTTGTTTAGTGCCTGAGCATGATCCTGTGCATAAGGTGACTATTATTCCACGCGGCCGTGCATTAGGTGTGACTTTCTTCTTACCTGAAGCGGATGCAATTAGCCAAAGTCGTCGTAAACTTGAAAGCCAAATTTCAGTTGCCTACGGCGGACGTTTAGCCGAAGAGATGATCTACGGTACAGAGCGCGTATCGACAGGTGCTTCACAAGACATTAAATATGCAACGTCAATTGCACGCAACATGGTGACCCAGTGGGGCTTTTCTGAAAAATTAGGCCCGGTACTTTATGCTGAAGATGAAAACGAAGTATTCCTTGGACGCAGTATGGGTAAAACCCAGCATATGTCTGACGATACTGCCCGTATCATCGATGCCGAAGTAAAACACTTAATTGATTCAAATTACGATCGTGCGCATACATACTTAAATGACAACATGGATATTCTCCATGCCATGAAAGATGCGTTAATGAAATTTGAAACCATCGATGCCGATCAAATTGATGATTTAATGAATCGTCGCGAAGTTCGTCAGCCAGCCGATTGGGATGCTGATGATTCAATTGATGATAAAGATAAAGGCACGCCTGCAAACGCGACAGAGACTAAAGCTGACTCTGAAGTTACAGACGCAGATAAAGCAGATGCTAAAACAGAATCTACACCAGATACTGATGCGCCTGCTAAATAACGCTGAGTTAAATTAACTTAAAAAACCCCGAAAGGGGTTTTTTTATATTTATTGCTTTGTGAAAATTTCTTTAATTCAGGTAATAGAGTAAATATTATCTAACTCATTAAATTGAGTATAAGTGAGGTTGTGTGTTTGAACTTAAATCGGGAGATAAAACCCTCTCGCTAGCCAGTCCGATTGTTATGGCTATTATTAATGTGACCCCTGATTCTTTTTCTGATGGCGGTCAGCACCACAGCTTTGAAAAGGCCTGCGCTCAGGTTGATAAAGTCATTAGCCAAGGTGCGGCGATTGTGGATATTGGTGGCGAGTCAACCAGACCAGGTGCGGCTAGCGTTTCTGAAGAAGAGGAATTGGCAAGAGTCATCCCTGTGATTGAATATACTGCCAAAAACCATGATGTGTGGATTTCAATCGATACCAGTAAGCCGCAAGTCATGGAACAAGCAGTTGCTGCTGGCGCCCATATTATTAATGATGTTCGTGCGCTACAAGAGCCCGGCGCGCTGGCAATGGCAGCGATGCTCGATGTGCCAGTGTGTTTGATGCATATGCAAGGGCAACCACAAGATATGCAAGACTCACCAGAATACGACAATGTCATCCAACAAGTTAATGACTTTTTGTCGCTAAGGGTAGATTATTGTTTAGCAGCCGGTATGTCTCGGGAAAATATCATTTTAGATCCAGGCTTTGGCTTTGGTAAAACCCTTGAGCATAATTATCAGCTGTTAGCTAAATTACCTGAACTACATAGTTTGCATTTTCCCGTGCTGGTAGGTTTATCAAGAAAAAGCATGATCGGTGATTTATTACAGCGTGATATTAATAATCGCTTAGCGGGTAGTCTTGCTGGGGCAATGATTGCGGCGCAGCAAGGAGCGCAAATTTTACGGGTACATGATGTTGAAGAAACCGTTGATGCACTCACTGTGATGTCAGCGACAATGGCAAGTTTACATAACTAACCTTCTCAGTCATTTTAAACATGCATTTTTTGCCTAGGTTACGTTATCAAGTGGTATGGATTCACTTTGAGAGGTACACATGCAGCAAAGACAATTTTTTGGAACAGATGGAATTAGGGGCAAGATCGGCGCGGGTAAAATGACCCCCGAGCTTGCTCTTAAGCTTGGCTGGGCAGCGGGAAGGGTGCTTTCACGCAGTGGCACCAAGAAAGTGATTATCGGTAAAGACACGCGGATTTCGGGTTACCTGTTTGAATCCGTACTGGAAGCTGGCTTATCTGCCGCTGGCTTAAATGTATTATTGGTTGGGCCTATGCCGACGCCAGCTATTGCTTATCTAACCCGAACTTTTAGGGCGGAAGCTGGCATTGTTATTAGTGCCTCCCATAATCCCTATTATGATAATGGTATTAAGTTTTTTTCAGCTGATGGCAGTAAATTAGATGATGCGCTTGAATTAGAAATAGAGCATGAACTTACCAAAGACTTAGTTTGTGTTGAGTCTCATTTATTGGGTAAAGCGGCAAGAATTGATGATGCAGCAGGGCGCTACATTGAATATTGTAAAGGTCATTTTCCTGCAGAGCTGACCTTAGCAGGTCTTAAAATTGTGGTTGATTGCGCTCACGGGGCAACTTACCACATTGCTCCTAGTGTTTTTAAAGAGCTTGGCGCAGAAGTGATCACCATTGGTGATAAACCTAATGGATTAAATATTAATGATAATGTTGGCGCGACATCCATGGCGGCAATATGCGAGCAAGTGCAGCTTGAACAAGCTGATGTCGGCATTGCCTTAGATGGCGATGGTGATAGGATCATGATGGTGGATCATCAAGGTAATGTGATTGATGGCGATCAAATTCTTTATGTGCTTGCCGCTAATGCGCTTAATAACGGCACCTTAAAGGGCGGGGTTGTTGGCACCTTGATGTCCAACTTAGGCTTGGAGTTGGCACTTAAGAGATTGAATATCCCATTTATGCGCTCAAAAGTAGGTGACCGTTATGTCATGGCGTTGATGCGTCAACACCACTGGCGTATTGGCGGCGAAAGCTCTGGGCATATACTCGATTTAGATCACGGCACGACAGGGGACGGTATCGTCGCGGGAATATTAGTGTTAGCGGCAATGCAGCAGCAACAATTATCGTTAGCTCAGTTGGTAAAACCGCTAAAAATGTTGCCTCAAGTATTAATTAATGTCACTTTTGATAGTGAGACAGATCCGTTATCATCGTCAGCGGTAATCACTATCCTGCAGCATGTAGAGCAGCTATTAGGTAAAACAGGTCGAGTTTTACTTAGAAAATCCGGCACTGAGCCCTTAATAAGGGTGATGGTTGAAGGTGAAGAGATGGCATTGGTCACATCTTTTGCACAACAGATTGCTGATGCAGTGCAACGCGTTAGTAAATCCTAAATGTTATATATTAATTGTTTATTTATTAATACTTAATCGTACCGAGTAAAAAAACAACACTCTGACACGTTATAGTAATTATTCCTAACTTAGGTATTGTAACTTGTTTGGTGGTTCGTTATTATTCACGCCGCTTTGAAAGGAGACAGTAATGGCACTCAGACGTCCTATGGTAGCTGGCAACTGGAAAATGAATGGCAGTTCGGCTTTAGCCCAAGAGTTATTCAGCAAGTTCGCTACAAAGCTCCAAAATGATTCTGCTGAAGTAGTTTTGTGTCCACCTTCAATTTACCTTGAAAGTGTAAGACAACTACTTGAAGCAAATAAGCAAACCTTAGATGGCGCGCTTGTAAGAATGGGCGCACAAAACCTTAGTCAGCATGACTTTGGAGCCTACACTGGTGAAGTTTCCGGTAAAATGCTAAAAGATTCAGGGTGTCGATATGTGATTATCGGCCATTCCGAACGCCGTCGTATGTATGGCGAAACAAGTAATATCGTTGCAGAGAAATTTGCTGCAGCACAGAAACATGGTTTAACGCCGATTCTTTGTGTTGGTGAATCTGGTCCAGCTCGTGAAGCAAGGCGTACTTTTGAAGTGATTGCCGAAGAGTTAGACATTGTGATTGAAAAGAATGGCACCATGGCTTTTGATAATGCCATTATTGCTTATGAGCCTTTATGGGCTGTAGGTACTGGTAAAAGTGCAACTCCAGAGCAGGCACAAGAAGTCCATGCGTTTATTCGTCAAAGACTTTCTGAAGTGTCACCGTTCATCGGAGAAAATATTCGTATTTTGTACGGTGGTAGTGTTACCCCATCAAATGCAGCCGATATTTTTGCACAGCCAGATGTTGATGGTGGACTGATTGGCGGTGCTAGCTTAAACTCTAGCGAGTTTTTAAGTTTATGTTCCATAGCGATGAGCGCTTAATATTATGTATGAAGTTTTAATTGTAGTTTACTTGGTTGTTGCGATTGGTCTTGTTGGCCTAATCCTTCTTCAGCAAGGTAAAGGTGCTGATATGGGTTCTTCTTTTGGTGCTGGTGCATCAGGAACTCTATTTGGCTCAGGCGGTTCAGGTAATTTCCTGACACGTAGCACAGCTGTGCTAGCGATTGGTTTTTTCACTTTAAGCCTAGTATTAGGTAACTTAAGTGCTAACCATTCAAAGCAAGATGATGCATGGAATGATTTAGGTTCTGCAGTAGAGCAAGTTGAACAAGCTCCTACTCAAACTGAAACAAAGATTCCTGACTAAATAAAAATTGAAGCAACATAGTTTGTTGCTTCCATTAAGTTTTGTCTCTACTAGCTAAGTTAAGTTTCCCTCTCTCAAACTTAACCTCAAATTAGCTAATAGGAAATAGTAACAGTTACATATGCGGATGTGGCGGAATTGGTAGACGCGCCATCTTGAGGGGGTGGTGAGCTATGCTCGTGTGGGTTCAAGTCCCACCATCCGCACCAAATTTGATTAATCAAAGTTAATTGGATTAATCATTGCAAGAGAAGACGTAAGTTAATATAATTGCGCAAGTTGACGCGGGGTGGAGCAGTTTGGTAGCTCGTCGGGCTCATAACCCGAAGGTCGTCGGTTCAAATCCGGCCCCCGCAACCAGCTTATTGTCGATTGGTTTTACGAAATAGCGTAAAACATTCTTCAATTAAAAGGTTCTATATTAAGACCTCGTCATTACGGGGTTTTTTGTTATATGGAGCTTGGTAACTCCGTGATTATACGGACTTTTTTGGGGCTTATGCCCTTTTTTTCGTTTTTGGGGGTCATTTTTGGCAACATTAGAAACTAAACTGACAGAAATGCTGACAGTACCTGTTGAAGCTATTGGTTTTCAACTTTGGGGTATTGAGTTTGTCCATGCTGGGCGTCATTCAATATTACGTGTATTTATTGATGGTGAAAGTGGTGTCAATATCGAAGATTGTGCCGAAGCCAGCCGTCAAGTTAGTGCTGTTCTAGATGTTGAAGACCCAATCTCGACAGAATACACATTAGAAGTTTCTTCGCCTGGGGTTGATAGACCGTTATTTACTGCAGCGCAATACGCTGCGTATATCGGCGAAGATGCAAAAGTACAATTGACGATGCCAGTAGCGGGTAGTCGTAATTTAAAAGGTGTCATCACGGCAATCGAAGGGCAAATGCTAACGATAAACGTAGATGGTGAAGATTTGATAGTGGCTTTAGATAATGTACGCAAAGGCAACATTATTGCGAAGTTTTGATAGTTTCAAGGTGAACGAGGCAAGACATAATGAATAAAGAGATTCTGCTAGTCGCAGAGGCGGTATCAAATGAAAAAGCCGTCCCGCGTGAAAAAATATTCGAAGCGCTAGAAATTGCTCTAGCCACTGCAACTAAGAAAAAGTATGAAGGCGAAATTGAAGTTCGCGTTGCTATCGACCGTAAAACTGGCCACTACGACACTTTCCGTCGTTGGATGGTTGTCGATGATCAAGGTGAAGCTTTAGAAAACCCTTACAGCGAAATCACACTTGAAGCTGCGCGATATGAAAATCCAGAAATTCAACCTGGTGAGTTCATCGAAGATGAAATCGATTCAGTTGTGTTTGACCGTATTACGACGCAAACCGCGAAGCAAGTTATCGTACAAAAAGTACGTGAAGCTGAACGCGCTCAAATCGTTGAACAGTTCATTGAACGTGAAGGTGAGATTGTTACTGGTGTCGTTAAGAAAAGCACCCGTGAAAGCGTTGTTGTTGATCTAGGTAATAATGCTGATGGTGTTATTTACAAAGAAGACATCATTAGCCGTGAATCATTCCGTCCTGGTGACCGTGTACGTGCTTTACTTTATGCAGTACGCCCAGAAGCTCGCGGTGCGCAGTTATTTTTAACCCGTAGCAAGCCAGAAATGATCATTGAGTTATTCAGAGTAGAAGTACCTGAAATCTTAGATGAAGTGATTGAAATCATGGGTGCTGCACGTGACCCAGGCGCTCGCGCTAAAATCGCTGTGAAAACCAATGACAAACGTATCGATCCTATCGGTGCTTGTGTTGGTATGCGTGGCGCACGTGTTCAAGCTGTTTCAAATGAGTTAAGTGGTGAGCGTGTTGATATCGTTATGTGGGATGACAATCCAGCACAATACGTTATTAACGCAATGGCACCTGCTGATGTTGCTTCAATCATTGTTGATGAAGACAACCACTCAATGGACATTGCTGTTGAAGCAGACAGCCTAGCACAAGCGATTGGTCGTAATGGTCAAAACGTACGTTTAGCAACTCAGTTAACAGGCTGGGAATTAAACGTAATGACTGTTGAAGACCTTAACAAGAAGCATCAGGCTGAAAGCGCTAAAATCGTTAACTTATTTGTTGAAACACTTGAAGTTGACGAAGATTTTGCAACAGTACTTGCAGAAGAAGGCTTTACGTCTTTAGAAGAAATTGTTTACGTACCTGAAACAGAACTATTAGACATTGATGGTTTTGACGAAGACATCGTAACTGCGCTACGCGAACGTGCAAAAGCGGCGATTTCAACTAGAGCATTAGCGTCAGAAGAAGCACTCGATGGTGCTGAACCGGCTGCAGATTTATTAGCGTTAGATGGTTTAGAAAAGCATTTAGCATATGTTCTTGCAAGTAAGGGTGTAATTACCTTAGAAGACTTAGCGGAACAAGGCATTGACGATTTAATTGATATTGAAGAATTGACAGAAGAAAAAGCAGGTGAGCTCATCATGGCTGCCCGTAATATCTGTTGGTTTGGCGAAGAAGCATAAGTCGATCAACAGGGGGATTTAATTGATGGCAGATACAAGTATAGATAAATTGGCCGCGGAAGTGGGCAAAAATGTAGACAGACTGATTGAACAGTTTGCCGACGCAGGGATCAAGAAAACTAAAGCTGATTCAGTTTCAGAAACTGAAAAGCAAACATTGCTTGATCACTTGAAAAAGCAACACGGTGGCGATCAAGCGCCGCAAAAAATGACATTACAACGCAAAACGGTTTCAACACTCAGTGTTAATGCCGGTGGCGGGCAATCTAAAGACGTTAAAGTTGAAGTACGTAAAAAACGTACTTTTGTTAAACGTGACGATAGCGATGCAGCGAAAGAAGCTGATCTAGCAGCGCAAAAGCAGCAAGAAGCAGAAGCTGCGGCGAAAGCTGCTGCAGAAGCTAAGGCTAAAGCGGACGCAGAAGCGAAAGCGAAAAAAGATGCAGAAGCTAAAGCGAAGAAAGAAGCTGAAGCGGCTAAAGCCAAAGCAGCTAAAGCTGAAGATCCTGAGTCAGCTGCTGCGCAAGTAGAAGCTGATCGCCTTAAAGCGGTTCAAGAAGCGACATTAAAGAAAAAGCAAGAAGAAGAAGCGGCATTAGCTGCTGAAACTGCTCGCAAGTTAGCTGAAGAAAACTCAAAGCGTTGGGCTGAAGAAGAGCGTCAACGTATTGAAGCTGAAAAGAATGGTGATCACCATGTGACTACCTCTAAAGCGGCGCGTGCTGCTGAAGATACTTCAGATGCTAACGATGAAAAACGTGGCCGTCGTGCCCGTAACAAGAATGCTAACAAGAAACGTGGTGGCAAAGGCGGTCGTGATAACCGTAGCAATGCTGCACGTAACAAGAGCACAGCTCCTGAATCTATGGCACATGGTTTCAACAAACCTGTTGCTGTGGTTAAAGGCGAAGTACGTATCGGTGAAACAGTATCTGTTGCTGAACTTGCTCAACGTATGTCTCTTAAAGCCACTGAAATCATCAAACAGATGATGAAAATGGGCTCTATGGTTACCATTAACCAAATCTTAGACCAAGAAACAGCACAAATGGTTGCTGAAGAAATGGGTCATAAGGTTATTCTTCTTCGTGAAAACGAATTAGAGCATCAAGTACTTGGTGATCGTGATGAAGAAAATGTGGTACTAGAGACTCGTGCTCCAGTCGTTACCATCATGGGTCATGTTGACCACGGTAAAACCTCATTACTTGATTACATTCGTCGCGCAAAAGTTGCTGACGGTGAAGCCGGTGGTATTACCCAGCATATTGGTGCATACCATGTAGAAACTGAAAATGGCATGATCACTTTCTTAGATACTCCTGGTCACGCGGCGTTTACGTCAATGCGTGCTCGTGGTGCTAAAGCAACTGATATTGTTATTTTGGTTGTGGCTGCAGACGATGGTGCTATGCCGCAAACTATCGAAGCGATTCAACATGCTAAAGCAGGTAACGTGCCTTTAATCGTTGCTGTGAACAAAATGGATAAGCCAGAAGCTGACCCAGAGCGTGTTAAGAGTGAATTAGCTCAACACGGTGTTATGTCTGAAGATTGGGGCGGCGAACATATGTTCGTAAACGTTTCAGCTAAAGCGGGTACCGGTATTGACGAATTACTTGAAGGCATCTTACTTCAGTCTGAAGTATTAGAGCTTAAAGCTGACCGTTCAGGTATGGCTGCTGGTGTTGTTATTGAATCTAAATTGGATAAAGGTCGTGGCCCAGTTGCTACTGTACTTGTTCAAGAAGGTACTTTACGCCAAGGCGATATCGTTCTATGTGGTCTTGAGTACGGTAAAATCCGTGCAATGAAAGACGAGAACGGCAAAGCAATTACTGAAGCGGGTCCATCAATCCCTGTAGAGATCTTAGGCCTTTCAGGTGTACCTTCTGCTGGTGATGAAGCAACAGTTGTACGTGATGAGCGTAAAGCTCGTGAAGTTGCACTTTATCGTCAAGGTAAATTCCGTGATGTTAAACTAGCACGTCAGCAAAAATCTAAACTTGAAAACATGTTCGCGAACATGACTGAAGGCGAAGTACAAGAACTTAATATCGTTCTTAAAGCAGACGTTCAAGGCTCACTTGAAGCAATTTGTGAATCATTAGCTAAACTGTCTACAGACGAAGTGAAAGTTAACATCATTGCTCGTGGCGTTGGTGCATTAACTGAAACTGATGCTACGTTAGCAGCAGCTTCAAATGCCATCATGGTTGGTTTCAACGTGCGTGCTGATGCACAAGCGCGTAAGACTATCGATTCTGAAAGTGTTGATTTACGCTACTACAGCGTTATCTACGACTTGATTGATGAAGTTAAAGCGGCGATGACGGGCATGCTTGCTCCTGAATTCAAGCAGCAAATCATTGGTCTTGCAGAAGTTCGTGATGTATTTAAGTCGCCTAAGATTGGTGCAATTGCCGGTTGTATGGTTACCGAAGGTACCATCAAGCGTAGCGCTCCTATCCGTGTACTACGTGACAACGTGGTTATTTACGAAGGTGAGCTAGAATCATTACGTCGCTTTAAAGATGACGTTGCTGATGTTCGTAACGGCATGGAATGTGGTATCGGTGTGAAGAACTACAATGACGTCCGAGTGGGCGATCAGATTGAAGTCTTCGAGACGGTCGAAGTGGCCCGAACGCTGTAACACAGAAAGGGCGGCGTAAGCCGCCTTTTTTATTTATATAAGGCTATGGTAACAATATTATGGCAAAAGAATTTAGTCGTACTCGTCGAATCGCGCAGCAGCTGCAACAAGAGCTTGCTATGGTGTTACAGCGCGATATGAAAGACCCTCGCATCGGTTTTGTTACAGTAAACGATGTTGATGTGTCACGAGATTTAAGCTACGCAAAAGTATTTGTGACCTTCTTTGAAGAAGATCGTGAATTAGTCGATCAAAAAGTCGAAGCACTTGCCGCAGCAGCTCCTTACATCAGAACACTTATTGCTGGCCGTATGAAGCTACGTGTTATGCCTGAACTACGTTTTGTCTATGACAGTTCATTAGTTGAAGGTATGCGTATGTCTAACTTAGTAAGCCAAGTGATTACGAGTGACAAAGCAAAGCAAGAAAAGTTTGGTTCTGAAGAATCAACTGACGCTGATGATAATACAGAAGGAAAAGACTAATGGCTCGTCGTCGCAAAGGGCGTTTTATTGATGGCATCGTGCTATTAGATAAAGGAACTGGCATCAGTTCTAACCATGCTTTGCAACGTGTCAAACGTCTCTACCAAGCTAACAAAGCCGGCCATACTGGCGCTTTGGATCCATTGGCAACCGGAATGCTACCTATTTGTTTAGGCGAAGCGACGAAGTTTTCTCAACATTTACTTGATGCCGATAAGCGTTATTTAGTAACGGCCAAGTTAGGTGAAAGAACTGATACCAGTGATTCTGACGGTGAAGTTGTGCAGATAAGACCTGTCAATTTTACCCAAGAAAAGCTTGAAGCGTCACTTGAACATTTTCGTGGTAAAACCATGCAAGTCCCTTCTATGTATTCAGCATTAAAGTATCAAGGTCAGCCTTTATACAAATATGCACGTGAAGGCATTGAAGTCCCCCGTGAAGCCCGACCAATTAATGTGTTTGAGTTGCTATACGTCGGCTTAGAAGGCGATGAGTTAACCTTAGACATTCATTGTTCTAAAGGTACTTATATTCGCACCATCGTTGATGACTTAGGGGAAATGCTAGGCTGTGGCGCTCATGTCATTATGCTTAGACGTACTCAAGTTGCTGACTATCCATATGAAAAAATGGTGACCTTAGAGCAATTGATGGCGATGGTAGATAAGGCTGAAAAGTCTGAAACACCTTCAAGCGATGTATTAGACCCATTACTATTACCAATGGATACCGCGGTCGCGAACTTTGCTGAAGTAAATTTACCTGAGACTAGTGCTCAGTACATTTTACAAGGCCAACCTGTTCAGGCTGAAGGTGTGCTAGATGATCAACTGTTACGGATCACGTTAGGTGAGTCACGAAAGTTTATTGGCATTGGCTTTAAAAATGATGATGGCTTACTCGCACCTAAAAGATTAGTGGTTGACCACAGTCAAGAGTAGTCGCTCTAACTTGTTAGTTTAATCTATATCAATCTGTATATTTTACTGTGGCAAGATTGCCGCAGTGGGATATGCAGATTTTTTATTGCGGTAAGCTGCGTTTGCGGTTAAAATATCGCGCCCTCAGGCTGAGTTAGTGATCGGCTTGAGATAATTTAATTTTTTCTGGAGATATTTATGTCACTAAGTAATGAACAAAAAGCTAAAATCGTAGCTGAATTTGCACGTTGTGAAAACGACACTGGTTCAACTGAAGTACAAGTAGCTTTATTGACTGCACAGATTAACCATCTACAAGGTCATTTCAAAGAGCACATCCATGATCACCATTCACGTCGTGGTCTACTACGTATGGTTAGCGCACGTCGTAAGCTTACTGCTTACCTTAAGCGTACTGACGTAGCTCGTTATACTGCTCTAATCCAGAAGTTAGGTTTACGTCGTTAATCACGACGTTTAATTTGCTTATTGCTTGCGGTAAGTAAATCAAACCGTAAAAAAGGAGGCTATGCCTCCTTTTTTATTGGCTAAAATAAATCTAGCCTAATTAGTATTCTCATTTACGCCTGCTCTACCTTTATCTGCTGCTCAGCAAAATAGCGCGCTTCAAACTCGTCTTGTGGTAAAGGTTTACTAAATAGAAACCCCTGACCAACTTGGCAATGATGTTGTTGTAGCCATGCCAGCTGCGCTTGGTTTTCAATCCCTTCTGCAACAATATCCAGATTTAGCTGTTGCCCTAGCATTAGGATAGTGGAGGCGATAGCGCCATCATGGGGTAAGTCAGAGACAAAGCAGCGGTCGATTTTCATTGTAGTAATAGGCAAACGGCGCAAATAAGACAAAGAAGAATAGCCGGTGCCAAAATCATCCACAGCAATACCAAAACCGGCACTTTTAAGTTGCTCGAGTTTAGCGATGGCTTGAGTGATATCATTCATCAGTGAGGTTTCGGTTATTTCGATTTCCAATAACTCGGGGCGAATTTGATAACGCAGCGCCAATTGTTTGATATCGGATACCAAGCTTGCATCAGCAAACTGCTGAGAAGCGACATTTACCGCAATGGGAATAACGCGGTTGTATTTTTTCTCCCACTCACGAAGCAATTTACAGCTTTGCTCAATAACCCATCTGCCGATGGGAATGATAATGCCAGTTTCTTCAGCGATAGGAATAAACGCCATGGGTGGCACTAGTTTGCCGTCTTTTTGCCAGCGGATTAAGGCTTCACACCCGACAATTTCATTGGTGTTAAGATCTAATTTGGGCTGAAAATAAAGCCTAAATTCATTTCGCTTAAGCGCATTGTGTAAAGAGGCCTCGGTTTTTAATCTAAGTGCAGCATGTTCGGTCATTTGTTGCTTGAAAAAGGCCCACTGGTTTGAGCCCGCGGCTTTCGCGCTATACATGGCAATATCGGCGTGCTGGATAAGTTCTTCAGCGCCTTGACCATCTTCAGGGTATATCGCAATACCAATCGAGGCCGCAGGGTGAATCGTATGCTCATTTAGCTGTACAGGCATATTGAGTTGCTTTAACAGCTGTTCAACGAAATCAGCGGCGTGTTGCGGGGTTTTAATATCATCAGCTACGATAACAAACTCATCACCACCTAGGCGGGCCACACTGCCTTTATCAGCGATGCTGGATTCTAAAATTCGGGCAATTCTTGCAAGGAATTGATCACCGATAGCATGGCCTAAAGAGTCATTTACATTTTTAAATCTGTCGAGATCAATAAATAACAGTGCGAATTGGCGTTTGTGAACGCGGGCACGTTGTATGGTGACAGTTAATGTTTCAAGTAATAGGGTTCTATTGGGCAGATTAGTGAGAGGATCGCGGGTGGCCATTTTTCGTAATTTGTTTTGCGCCTGACTGAACTGCAATAAGATTTGATTCAATTTTGTAGAGACGAGTCCAAGCTCGTCGTCTTTATGGGCACAGGTTATGGGGATGAGGTTTTCATCTGGTAACTCAGGATCAATGTTATCAATGGCTTCGCTGATCTGCGCGATTGGCTGAGTGAGGAATCGGTGAAATACAATCGTGAGCACTAAGGTGAGTAATAAGGCTCTGGCTAAGGTGGCGATAAAGCTTAACTGAAGTCGGTTAAACAAATTATTGGTCATTGCTTGAATATCGTAATGGATAAATAAGGTGCCAATATGTTGCTGTTTTTTATCGCCCTCAAAATAGTGTGGCCGATACAAAGGTCGTGAGATTTCCTTTAACTCATCAAAAAGCAAGTAACTTAAACTGTCATAGTAACTGGGATATCGTTTGGCCTGATGGCTTGCTTCAACATACACGGAATTGTCATCTAAGGTGATGATAGCAGAACGAATATCATCAATTTTTATAATGCCTGCTAAGGTTTGCTGGGTCTGTTTGTCATCTAAAGCCCACACCACATTAGATACGGTTTGTTCAACAGAGTTGACGAGTTCTTGCTGGGATGCCTTGATTTGCTGTTTGGTGGTAATAACAACCAGTGCAAGCTCGACAATAAAAATAGCAATAGCAAAAAATAATGCTGTGAACACAACTAAATTTGTTTGCTTCCATGTCAGAGACTTAAACCGTGGTGGCATTATTTTATTTCCATATGCAATAACATTGAGCTTACTTTTGTTGGAAGGGGTGAGCAAATCTTAATTTACCTAGACAACCTGCTTGTTATTGTTAGGTATTCTCTAGCTATCACTGTAGATAAATTTGTTGAAAAAGTCATTAAGTATAGGGTTTAGCCCAAGGATTTAAGCCAATTTTGCGGCTAGGGCATTGTTATTATCATTTTATATCGCCATGAGATATGAATTCATATAACTATATCGACCTTGAAAGACGAAAATATAAATTATTTTTTAGGCTGATATGGCGATGACCTTTAACTATTACAAAAAATTGAAGTATACTTATGCGCGTAATTTAAAGGTCAATAATTAAGGAATGGGTCACGTGAATCCAATTGTAAAGAGTTTTGAGTATGGTCAACATACTGTCACCTTAGAAACAGGTGTTATTGCACGTCAAGCTGATGCTGCAGTACTAGCGAGCATGGGCGATACAACTGTCCTTGTTACTGTAGTTGGTAAAAAAGTTGCGGATTTAAGCCGTGATTTCTTCCCACTAACAGTTAACTACCAAGAGAAAACTTACGCTGCTGGTAAGATCCCTGGTGGTTTCTTTAAGCGTGAAGGTCGTCCAAATGAAGACGAAACGCTTATTGCTCGTTTAATCGACCGTCCAATTCGTCCTTTATTTCCTAACGGTTTTAAAAACGAAGTCCAAGTCATTATTACTGTTGTTTCTGTAGACCAACAAATTGAGCCAGACATTGTGGCTATGATTGGTACTTCAGCAGCGCTGGCTATTTCTGGTATTCCATTCAATGGACCACTAGGTGCTGCACGTGTTGGTTATATCAACGGTGAATACTTACTTAACCCATCAGTAGATCAAGTTGCTGAAAGCGACCTAAACCTTGTGGTTGCAGGTACTAAAAGCGCAGTATTGATGGTTGAATCTGAAGCTAAGTCTTTAGCTGAAGAAATCATGCTAGGCGCGGTAACTTACGGTCACGATCAACAACAAGTTGTGGTTGATGCGATTGCTGAATTTAAAGCAGAAGCCGGTAAGCCTACTTGGGATTGGACTGCTCCAGTTCAAGATAAAGACTTAGTTGCTAAAATCAAAGATTTAGCAGAAGTTGGCATGACTGAAGCTTACCAAATTGAAGTTAAGCAAGATCGTTATGCGCAAGTTGGTGTTGTTAAAGCAGCAGCAAAAGCGGCATTAGTTGCTGAAAACGCAGATGTTGATCAACGTGAAGTTGATAACTTACTTGGTAGCTTAGAGAAGAACATTGTTCGTGGTCGTATTATCAGTGGCAAGCCACGTATCGACGGTCGTGAACCAGATATGATCCGTGCATTGAATGTACTTGCTGGCGTACTTCCTCGTACTCACGGTAGTTCATTATTCACTCGTGGTGAAACTCAAGCGTTAGTGACTTGTACTTTAGGTACAGAACGTGATGCACAGAAAATTGATAGCATCATGGGCGAGCGTACTAACCGCTTCATGCTTCATTACAACTTCCCTCCATACTCAGTTGGTGAAACTGGCATGGTAGGTTCACCTAAGCGTCGCGAAATCGGTCACGGTAAGCTAGCTTGGCGTGGTATGAATGCTGTTATGCCTTCTGCTGAAGAATTCCCATACAGCATCCGCGTTGTTTCAGAAATTACTGAATCAAACGGCTCAAGCTCTATGGCTTCTGTTTGTGGTACTTCATTAGCATTAATGGATGCGGGTGTACCAATCAAGAGTTCAGTTGCTGGTATCGCAATGGGTCTAGTTAAAGAAGGCGACGATTTCGTTGTTCTTTCTGACATTTTAGGTGATGAAGATCACTTAGGTGACATGGACTTTAAAGTAGCTGGTACCCGTGATGGTATTACTGCTCTGCAGATGGATATCAAGATTGAAGGTATCACTCAAGAGATCATGGATATCGCTCTGCAACAAGCATACGGCGCTCGTGTTCATATTCTTAACGTAATGGACCAAGCAATTGGTGGCGCACGTGAAGATATCTCTGATCACGCTCCACGTATCACGACTATCAAGATTAACCCTGAAAAAATTCGTGACGTTATCGGTAAAGGTGGTGCAACTATTCGTGCACTTACTGAAGAAACCGGTACAACAATCGAATTAGATGACAACGGTACAGTTAAAATTGCTTCTTCAAATGGTGAAGCAACTAAAGAGGCTATCCGTCGCATCGAAGAGATTACTGCTGAAGTTGAAGTGGGCCGTATCTACAAAGGTAAAGTTATCCGTATCGTTGATTTCGGCGCATTCGTTAACATCTTACCTGGTAAAGATGGCTTAGTTCATATCTCTCAAATCAGTGAAGAGCGTGTTGCTAACGTTTCTGACCACCTTGAGATGAACCAAGAAGTTGACGTTAAAGTGATGGAAGTTGACCGTCAAGGTCGTGTAAGACTTTCTATTAAAGAAGCTGTTACTAAAGCAGAACCTGCTGCAGAATAGTTTTTAGATTAACTCAGTTAATCTACCGATAAAGGAGAGCTAAGGCTCTCCTTTTTTATTGGCAAAATTCAGCCAATGATAAATTTATCTTTAACTGCGTAGCCCTTGGCGCTATTGGTTGATATGATGCAAACTAACTATAGAACCTGATAAGGTATTTAAATGGAACATAAATTACGGACCACAGTGGTAGCATTATGTGTCGGTGCCAGTATGTTATTGTCAGGTTGTGCTTCACTTTCAGGCAATGATAATAGCGCAGCATCAGGCAAAGTGATGGTTTCTCCCAAAGTGCCTGATTACAAGTTAGAAGTTACTTTAGCTAAGCTCAATGACATTTTAGTCTCTATGGAATTAACCACAGAGCAGCGCGCACGCTTTCATTATGACCGTGGCGTTATCTACGACAGTGTTGGCCTACGACTATTGGCCAAAATTGATTTTCACCAAGCGATAAAATTACAACCTAACCTTGCCGATGCATATAATTTCTTAGGGATTTATTACACCCAAGAAGGCGAGTTTGAACCTGCTTATGAGTCTTTTGATGGGGTCTTAGAGTTATCACCCCAATACGATTATGCTTATCTCAACCGAGGTATTGCTTTGTATTACGGCGAACGCTATGAGTTAGCCACTGAAGATATGCGCACATTTTTGGCCCAAGCACCTGCTGATGGTTATCGTGCCTTGTGGTTATACCTAGTGCAAGTGCCGACAGATCAGCTGGCAGCTCAAGCTGAGTTATTAACTAACCGTCAATCGCTTAATGATCAGGCTTGGTCTTCAGTCATCATTGATTATTACCTTGGTAAGCTGACTAAAGAGCAAGTTTTTGATGCGGCTAAAGTCAACCTGACTCAAGCTCAGGAGTATGCTGAGCGTCTGTGTGAAGCCTATTTTTACCTAGCTAAAAAAGCGGTGGAGCAACAAGATTATCAACTGGCAGCAGATTATTACCGCTTAAGCTTGGCAACAAATATTTATGATTTTGTTGAGCATCGTTATGCCAGAATAGAGCTAGCCCAAGCGCTGCAAATGCTTGAACAATCTACAGTCGCTAATTAATGACAATTGTTAGCTCAGCACAAAGGCTAATGCATCGGCATTAGCCTTTTTGGTTTTTGAGTTTTATAAACCATCACCATTTGGATTTAAGTGAGTTTACCTAGCCAACCTAGATGGGAAACGCTATAATTTGCGCCTTTTTATTATGCTAGGGCAAGTAAACCATGTCAGTTCAAACAGTAGAGGTCGATAAACGTCGTACCTTCGCGATTATTTCGCATCCTGATGCCGGTAAGACCACTATTACTGAGAAAGTACTTTTATTCGGACAAGCAATTCAAACTGCTGGTACCGTTAAAGGTCGTGGCTCTAAACAGCATGCAAAATCTGACTGGATGGAGATGGAAAAAGACCGTGGTATTTCTATTACTACTTCGGTAATGCAATTTCCTTACAGTGATTGCCTAGTAAACCTACTTGATACTCCAGGTCACGAAGACTTCTCTGAAGATACTTACCGTACCTTAACCGCTGTTGACTCATGCCTTATGGTGATCGACGCGGCCAAAGGTGTCGAAGACCGAACCCGTAAACTAATGGAAGTCACCCGTTTACGTGACACGCCAATCGTGACCTTCATGAACAAATGTGACCGTGATATTCGCGATCCTATGGAAGTGATGGACGAAGTTGAGACGGAACTGAAAATTGCCTGTGCGCCGATTACTTGGCCAATTGGCTGTGGTAAGTCGTTTAAAGGGGTTTATCACATCCATCGCGACGAAGCGATTTTATACCAGTCAGGTTTAGGGCATAAAATTCAAGAAGTGCGTACCGTTAAAGGCCTTGATAATCCTGAACTTGATGTAGCGATTGGTGCTGAACTTGCTGAGTTATTACGTGAAGAATTAGAGCTAGTGATCGGTGCATCACATGAGTTCGATTTAGAGGCGTTTTTAGCCGGTAAACTTTCACCAGTTTATTTTGGTACTGCATTAGGTAACTTTGGTGTTGATCATATACTTGACGGGTTAACAGAGTGGGCGCCTAAGCCTCAACCTCGTGCCACTGAAGTACGTGATATTCATGCTGAAGAAGAAAAGTTCTCTGGCTTTATCTTTAAAATCCAAGCGAACATGGATCCTAAGCATCGTGACCGCGTCGCATTTATGCGTATTGTGTCTGGTAAGTACGAGAAAGGCATGAAAATGCATCACGTACGTGTTGGTAAAGATGTGCGTATTTCTGATGCATTAACCTTCGTCGCTGGTGATCGTGAGCAAGTTGAAGAAGCCTACCCGGGTGATATCATCGGTTTACATAACCATGGCACCATTCAAATTGGTGATACTTTCAGCCAAGGTGAAAAAGTTAAGTTTACTGGTATTCCTAACTTTGCCCCTGAAATGTTCCGCCGTATTCGCTTAAAAGATCCGTTAAAGCAAAAGCAATTGCTCAAAGGTCTGGTGCAGCTTGCCGAAGAAGGCGCAGTTCAAGTCTTTAGACCGCTAGATACCAATGACTTAATTGTTGGTGCAGTAGGTGTACTGCAGTTTGAAGTGGTTGTTGGACGCCTTAAGAGTGAATATAACGTCGAAGCGATTTACGAAGGCATTAGTGTTTCAACCGCCCGTTGGGTTTATTGTAAAGACGAGCGTAAACTCGAAGAGTTCCGCCGTAAGTGCAGTAGCAACTTAGCATTAGATGGTGGCAATAACTTAACTTATATTGCACCGACTATGGTAAACCTGAATTTATCCATGGAACGCTATCCTGATGTGGAGTTCGCTAAAACTCGCGAAAACTAATCACTAAGGTGTTTGATGTTAAAAGGCGGTCTAACCGCCTTAATTAGATGGTCCGCCTCACCCCTAAGCTAAACTTAGAGTTTGGCAATCAAAGAGGCGAACCATCATGTCTACTATTAAAGTCATTGGAATCGATTTAGGCAAATCTTCTTTTCACCTTGTTGGGCATGATCACACTGGTCGTGAACAATTTCGTCAACACTTAAGCCGTTTAAAACTTATTCAATTTTTAGCGCAAACACCTCAAACGATGATAGCAATGGAATCATGTGGTGGTTCCCACTGGTTGGCAAGAAAATGCCAAGCCCTCGGTCATGAGGTTAAACTTATTCCCCC
>NZ_MPHK01000024.1 GCF_001957135.1 Shewanella sp. UCD-KL21
CGGGTTTGTCGATCTCTACGCGCCTGACCGCTGAGGGTTGGTATTCACYTCGCTCTAACTGATATTTACACTGTTGCCAGCCGCCTTGTTGCATCCAGAGCGGGAAGGCTTCGATGGTCATGCCATCGATGCCCGCCGCACCTTTATTGGCTTTAACTTGACGCCAAGCTCGGTGTAGATTTTCAGGTTCGAGCAGTTGTTGAAATAGATCGCGGTTGAAGGCCGGTTGCATATCAATACGCTGCCGATAGTAATCGTCTGGCGACGTAGTGGGTATCGATAAGTTTGACAAGACTCCTCCTTCTTCTAAATGTTCAGGCCTTCACCATGTCCCAATCATTACAATGGGCGTTGGGCTACTATGCCGTCTGCTGACTTCTGCTTAATCACATGCCAAGTTACCCCGTCATGCGCTATCGGTTTCCATCTGRTTCGCTCTTTTCAGTCGATGAWRYTGAAAAGCCAAGGCACTTATACACCAGAGCCTYACTGGTTAATKACCRATCGCGTGTTAAGCAGATCTCCCCAGATAAGAACATGAACTTTCTTTGCACTGCTGCATCATTTACGGTGGCCAWTAGATCACGTGGTTTCGTCGTCTTGTGCCAACTCACCTCTAGCCTACGCCTCATATGATGTTCTTGTTCATCAGCTCGCAAATTTGCTAGCGGCTTCCTCYGGACMAAACCTCGCGRTTAAGCCCTTGCCATTCGCTAGTAGTTAACGTTTAATAACAGTATGTTATTCTCTTTAAGAAAGAGTAACGGTGACCTTCCTACAGAGGACTTTCACCTCATTAGTTCATGCCCATGCTGGGCGTACACAAACGCATCAAGTCGCTCGGATAAACCGGGCTGGGACACCAAAACTACGCGGCGATTTAGTTTTGCAGCCCCTTATGCGGGCGTTACTAAATCATTTCTGTCCAGCTTCGTGCTGACGGGCTAGATCTCGTAACGCAGATATGCCCTATTCCTTGCTATGGATGCCCATTCGCCGATTTCAACATACTGAATAATTTCAGTCCATTCGAGTAATAAAGGTTTGCTCGTCATCCACAAAAGCCACAAAGCCGCCGTGATAGATAAATACCCGACCACGCCCCTCAACTAAGCAGGCAAGTTGTGGGCTCAAATCTTCTTCGTTATCCTGACGTTGAAAAGTGCCAGTATCTGTGATTACGCCGCTAAGTGTAGGCAAATATCCATAAGTGCGTTTGGCTTGCTCAATCAGGTTCAATTCGCTGGCGGTAGAGAAGCAAAAGGGGATCGTACCAGCTTCTTCAATAAATAACGTTTTCAGTTCTTCAAAAGCTGTAATCACCAGCCAGTCGATGCCGTTAACATGATGGATAAACATAGATTTTCTCGGTTATTCTAATGCGGCTATTTTATCACTACTAAGGGAGAACCTAGTAGAGATTTAGTTGCTAAAGTTATGTCCAGAGATTCATTAAACCAACTTGAAATACGTCTTTACTCAAATACAATTTAGCAAACAATCTATATCAAACAATCTATATCAAACAATCTATATCAAACAATCTATATCAAGCCAAAGCCGCTTTACGCTTTATCGATAATTTATATTATCGCTACTCAGGCTTAACCTTCCCTGCAATATAAATTAAATCAATACTGCGAATTGCAAATCCTAGGTCGTGAGGTCGTGATCAGTGCTGTTTGCATTCTGCAACGACATAGTTTCAAACCGCAATTAAAGCTTAGCAATAAGCAACCCACAGCCACGCCGCCTCAAAACAAAACCACAAACAACTGATTAATAACAGATAAATAATTGGCACGCATCCTGCTAACTATAGATTAAGCAGAGGATAAATGATTAATCCACCCCTTCAATTTTAGGCGTCATTTATCTCATCACGATTTAGTAAATCAAAGTTAGCGCATCAATAGATGTTTAGGAGCAGGTTATGAAATTTGAAATCAAAGTAGCCCAACACGCAAGCGTAGTAACATTACCTATCAGAATGTTTATGGCTCATACCCCAACTTACCGAGCGGCACTGGTTGATTATATTGATAGAGGCCATACCCGTTTAGTTATCGACATGCAGCATTTAGAGTACATCGATTCAAGTGGCTTATCTGTGCTGATCTCCGCCCGTAATCAAGCGCTGAATTATCAAGGCAACATCGTATTACTGTCACCGAGTCCTGCTGTACGTTCATTAATTGAATTAACGCGCCTACACCATATTTTTGAGATTTTTGAAACCGAGGCGTTAGCGTTAGATTTTTTACGTCATAGCAGCATTGTTGAACCTTCTGACTTTGATGAGCAAATCATTTCAGAGTTAGCAAGCTAAGCAGGAATCACTAAATCACGGACGTAAAGGGGAACAGAAATGAACATATTCAAATCACTACTTTCTATCACTATTATCGCAGGCTTAACGGCTTGCGTGACCCCTATGCAACCAGCCGAGCAAGATGTTTGTGATTTAGAGCAGCAACTCACTAGCTGCCATTACTTTGGCCAAAAAACGCCTTATAACAGAAAGGTCAGTGCTGTGACCTCAAACCATACGACTTTTCCTACTGCGCCAATTTTCGGTAATAAGTCGATGGTGGTTGATACCCAGCAAGCGTTGTCATTATCTGTGGGTGATAAAATTTCGGTAAAAATACTCAATGGTGATGAATTTAGTAAAGATGTGGAAGTAGATGCCGACGGCAATATTTATTTGCCTTATTTACCGCCAATTTCAGTTACAGGGCTGACTCTTAAGCAATTAAATAATCAAATCAGAAACATATTAATCGATGAAAATCTGATGCTGGCCCATGCGGTGCGTATCAGTATATTACCTATTAGCTGGGCGCCTATTGAAATCACCACCTCCGGTGCAGTATTTGAGCCGGGCCAGCACATGATCAACAAAAAACTCCCCATTGAACTTAAAGATGATGGCAGTAACTTTGCTGGTGACCAAGCCATTCAGCGTAATGTTGCCGCCGCGGTAAAGTCCTCTGGTGGGGTGCGCCCAGATGCTGATATTTCAGCAATCAAGGTCATCCGTAATGGTCAGGTTTTCAATATGGATTTACGTGGTATGCTAACAGGAGAGAAAGTACCAAACATGACTTTAATGGCTGGCGATCATGTACATGTTCCTTCAACGCATTCATTTAATGATCAATTAGCCAGACCTTCTCAATTGACAACGCCAGGGATCAGGGTATTTATGTCAAACTTAACGCAACCTGCAAGTTCAAATAGTCAGTCAGCAGTAGACCGTGAAGCGACACGCTTTCCTTACGGCACCCGCTTGCTAAATGGCGCCATTGCGGCCAACTGTGTCGGTGGTGCCCAAACCACCAATGCCAGTCGTTACGTTATCCTAGTGACTAAAAACCCATTATCTAATCAAATAGATGTTGTCGAACGCTCAATTGATGGCTTAATTCAAACGGCTTGGAATAATGAATCAAATCCAGTATTGCTCCCCGGTGACGGACTTGCCTGTTATGACTCTCGCGTAACTAATATCCGTGAAATAGCCAGAACAGTAACTGAATTGGTCGTGCCAACAACCCTTATCGGATGGTTGTAAGGAGACAATAATGAGCCAAGGAAACAGCAAAAGCGGCAAAGGCGAACAAAGCCAGAAACAAGCAGACTCAAGCGCAGAGGCGCGCACAAGCTCAAGCGCTGATACTGACGTTAAGCTTGATAACGAAACCCAAAGCGCACAAAGCGCTAGCACTAGCATCAAAACAGAGCAAGATTACGCCAGCTTTTCAGAACTTGCCTATTTATATTGGATTAAACGCGCCACATTAGAAGGCAGTCACTTAACCCCTAAAGCCCGTAAACGCCTGTACATCAAAACAGCCTTGATATCACTGCTCATTGTCTGGCTGTTGGTGGCTGTTTTTATTGCATTAACCCCCACTAAATACGAAAGTAAATGGGTGGTCATATTACCTGGGGTCGCTGCGGGGTCTTCCCTAAGCCTTGACAGTCTTGGTCAAGCAAGTAGCTCAAATAGCTCGCCTTATATGAGCTCTGCCATTGATCCAAGAGAGAATTTCAAAGCGATTTCCATGAGCAGCTTGCTGATGCAAACCGCTGCGTTTTATTTAAAAGTGCCTAGCAGTGAAATAGCAAAACCCAAACTTAAACTCCCCAGTCAAACGGGCTTAATGGAGTTTAGTATTAATGGCGCATCGCCAGAGCAAGCTCAAAAACGTGGCTGGGCTATGTATCGTTCTTTACAAGACATTCTTGACGATCTGCGTTTTGATGAAAATAGCCTGCGCGAGCGTGGTATTCAGCGTAGCCTGAAAAGCTATAACGCCCGAGTAAAGCAAACCCAAAAACAATTACTGGATTTTCAATCTGAGCGAGGCCTAATAACCCTTGATCAGTTTAAAGAGTTAGCCATCACCATTGAGCGCTTACGCCATAGTAAAGTAACCCTTTCAGCGTCACTGCAAGGTTTAAATGCCAGTTATGCTCTGTATGAAAAACACCTTGGCATTAATGACTCACAAGCTGCGATTTTACTCAAACTCAACAATGATAAGCTGTTTCAGCAGTTACTTGAAAAGCACAACACCGCCAATACCACCTACATTGAAAATGCCGGGCGCTTGGGTCGTCGTCACCCGACATTAGTCACCTTAAAAGCAGAATTAGACAGTATTTTCGATAGTATGAAGCAGCGCTTTAATACCATTATTGGATTTCAAGATGAGAAAATTTTGATGATGCTAACCGTGGATGATGTTGATGGCCGCGCAGTGATGATGCAAGAGTTCATTACCATAGCCTCCAAACGACAAGCGACGCAATCAGAAGTCGATTCACTGATCGCGCAAATTGATCAGTGGGAGCTACGTTTGCAGCACAGTAACGATGATGCCGCCAAGCTTGCAGATTTACAACGTGAACACCAGTTAGCCACAACGGTATTAACCTCTGCGATGGCAAAATTGGATGTGGGTAAATCAGATATCTACTCGGCTTACCCCATGTTGCAATTATTTTCGCCGCCGAGTTTAGCTCATTCTCCCAATAAATTAGCCAGCATACTAATTATCTTTGGTGGGTTAAGCGCTTCTTTCATGTTACTGCTAGGGTTGAGCATTTTATGGATCCGCAAACCATTGTTGCGCAAAATGTTGACGAAAAAATAATATACAACAGCATTGTTTATAGTTACTTATTTTGGCTGTTTGGTGCTTTATATGTCATTGCGCCTGTGATTGCATGGGTGCTATTTGCACGCTTACTTTATAAAAAACTTTCAGGTCAGCACACCTATAGAATTAGCATCAGCCATTATGTATGGGTGTTTGGCATGTTGTTCATGCTTATTGCCTTAGTGGTCGGCCACCTCGATTTTGGCTTAGGTATTGGCAAACTAATTAAATCATCTATTGGCTGGGCCAAAGGCTGGGCCTTACTGGCAATATTTCCGCTTATTGGCTGCTTATCTATTCGGCCTGAAATTATTTATCGCGCCTGCTGCAGAGTCTGCAAACATACTATTTTGCTGTTCCCGCTGTTTTTAATTGCTTGGAAAGTTGGCTTACCCAGCACCTTATATGTGTCGCCACTGAGCATTATTGGTGGTCCGGGGCCTGAGTTTTTCAGCGTCAGTTTATATGAAATCGACCCTGGCAGCGGCGTTCCCCGCTGGCGTCTGTTTACCCCATGGGCGCCGGCATTAGGCATGCTAGGTAACTTATATTTTATTTTTGCCGTACAAGAAAAGGATTCACGTTGGAAAAAGTGGGGCATTGCAGGCAGCTTACTAATGGTATTAATGTCGCAATCCCGCCTTGGTTTGGTGTGTTATTTCGCCTTAATCGGCTTTTTCACCCTATTTAAACTTGTGCGCTCACCTTTATTGTACTTTTTACTTAGCCCGTTAATGTTACTTATTGGGGTTGTCGGTGAAGCCACTATCAACAAAATACAAATCAGTATTGCCGCCATTAAAGCTGCCCGCGCCGATTCAACTCGCGTTCGTCAAGCTTTGGCGGATATTGCCGTTGAAAGGTGGATGAATGAAGCGGTGGTCTTTGGTCATGGCATCGTTGAGCGAGGGCCGCACATGGTGGAATACATGCCCATAGGTTCGCATCATACTTGGTATGGATTATTGTTTGTTAAAGGCGTTGTCGGCGCTGTAGCGTTAGCAATTCCGATGTTAGTCACCTTCTTGATGCTATTGATTCGATTATTTAGTCAGCCCATGGCCAGAGTCGGCATGGCAATTTTACTGATGTTGGGGTTATATACCTTCGGCGAGAATTTAGAAATTCTAGCCTATTTATTTTGGCCAGGATTAATTGTATTAGGTATGACGCTGCGAGCTGAAGAGCCTGAAGCCGTACTCAAAAAAGCCGCTGCATTGAAAGACTAATCATGGTGTTTTGTTACCTAAGTGGTAACAAAACACTGTCATCACAGCGGCTATGGCTTACGCCATTAAATAATTTGTATCACTTGATCAAATGCAAGACGCGACTTAGGTAAGCTGGCATTGTAATCTTCATCACTATGATGATAACCAATAGCTAAACCAACATAGCATTCATAACCATCTAATTCTTTGGCAAAAATATCACCGATAAGTTTACTATCAACCCCTTCCATTGTGGTCGAGTCAATACCTAAACGGGCTAAAGTATGCAAGGTGTTACCCAGTGCAAGATAAGCTTGAGATCGTGTCCAAGCCTCGTTATTGCCCTGTGCATCGGTATTTAATTCAGCAAAAGAGTAACCACCAAAAGCTTGCTCGCGGTTTTCAGGTTTTGTGCGACCATCTTCAATGCCCTTATCAACCACTTTGGCATAATCGTCACGGGTATAGTGAGGATTATGGGCAAATAAAATAATATGCGAACAGGCTTTAGCATGGGGCTGATTGAACTGATACTTATTGGCGAAAGTGTCGTGCATTCTTTGTTTTGCCGCATCACTTTCAAGCACAATAAACTTCCAAGGCTGTGAATTAATTGAAGATGCAGAAAGTCGCATCGCCTCACAGATCACCGCTAAATCTTCTTTTGAAACACGCTTTGAAGGATCATAACGCTTTGCTGTATAGCGATTATTTAAATCCTCAATAATTGGATGTGTCATATTTACTGTCTCCACTTTCATTAATATTCCCGGCTATCATCCACGGGAAATGCAACTGCCGAATGCCATAAGTTATAAAGTATGCAATAAAATCCATATCTTGCTTAGCTAAGCTAAGCTAAATAAAACTTAAAACAAATGCTTATTTAATAAGTTACTGTTAACTTTTTATGTGAAAAACTCTTATTAATTAAGCACTTTATATGGTTATAACCTTATTTAACCCCGCCATAGCAAACAGAATTAACATAACCTCCTAACCACATAACAGCGGTAATAATAGTCGCTAGGTCTCTAAGCTTAAAGGGGCTAATAGTTGTTACATTATCAACATTTTTTTGGTAATAGATAATTCACCCCCATAGCATGCACAGCGATGACCCCTTGTTATAATCGCAAACCGCTAACCGCTAAAGTGACGCAGAAGTCAGCCCTTGATAAGAGCTGATAATAATGGATAACACTCACATAGATAATAACAGTTAGTTACTGAGATAATTTCTGCTGCACATACGCGCACCAAGCCGTAGTGTGTCGATTAGGCACATCAGTGTCGCCCCTTACGCCTAACTTAAATTCAATCACCGACTGCCATTCATCTGAGCCTAAGTCGGGCCCATGGCCTTGACCATCCCCAGAAATCAGTTGTTGCTCTACTTGTTTAAACCAAGCTTGAGTACACAGGCTAGTTTCAGCTGCACTTGATTGTGCTGTTGCTTGCTTAGCCGATTGCGTAGCCGATTGCGCAGTTTGCTGCTTTGGCACATCTTGGCTACAGCCTGATAAGGTTACTCCAGCTAACAAGATTAAGCTCGCTGGTAGCAAACCCATACTCGCCAATAAAGAAGTCGATTTGTTCATTTGTCCATCCTGTTAATTTTGCCTGTCACTCACTTGCCAATACGCACTGGCACAGCTAATCGCTGAGGGATTAATAACTGCGGCATATCAATCCTAAACGGGTTAATGCCATACATCAAAGCAAACCAATAAAAAGCGCTTTGATGCTCTCAGTTAAAGTATTGCAAACTGCAACTGCCCTATCTCAATTTGCTAAAACACCTCAACAGTATTAGTTCCCAATAACACAAAATACTATTAAAACAACGAGATAAAAGTTGGCACGATAAGTGTAACTCCCCTTGTAAGCAGTCAGCTAGTCCTAATTTGAATTTGCAAACAACATCAAATTAGCTAACAAGATCAAGGGTACAAATAATGCAAACAACCACTAACTCACTAGGTCCTAAAACGACCGTCAACCAGATGCTGAATCAAGGCATCCGTACATTGGGTAAAAACCTAATGTGGTTGGCGAGTGCTCAGTTTAGTGGCCGCATTGTGAGATTAGCAGCTAGCGTGATAACCGCGAGATTACTGACACCTGAAATCTTCGGTCAAGTGGCCATTACCTTAACCCTATTTGAATTAATTTGTACTCCAACTCGCCGGATTACTTCAGCTGCACTTATTCGCATGAATGATACCGAGTTTAAAGACAACTTAGCCAGCGCCAATGTGATTAACTTCGGCGTCTGCCTTATTGCCTTTGCACTAATGAGTTTAATCAGCTTACCACTGGCTTATTACTACCAAGACAGCCAACTTGTTTTGCCTATCTTGTTTGTTGCCAGCAGCTATTTATTACTGCCATTTGGCATGTTGTACGCCACGGTGAACTTACGTAACAACAATATGCGTAAAGTGGCTAGCGCCAACCTTTGGCAAACCGTGGGCGATGGCATCTTAACTGCAATACTTGCACTGAGCGGCTTTGGCTTGTGGGCCATTATCATCCCTAAAGTGGTGATGGTATTGGTCTGGATTTACCTACATAAAAATGGCAATCCGTTACCGACTTTTACCCAAAAAGCCTCCGTTAAAAATGTTAAATCAATCCTTAGCTTTAGCATTCCGGTGAGCTCAAGCGATTTGATTAACACCCTAAGACAAAGCATTGATTATCTGGTTATTGGTTACTTTATGGGGGTTGAGGCATTGGGGGTTTACTTCTTTGCTTATAACGTCAGCTTGGGGATCAGTTTAGGGCTAGTTCAAAGCTTTGGTACCGCGTTTTACTCGCACCTTTGTAGCGACGATAAAATCGCCAGCAATGCAGCAAATAGCCAACAACTTGCTAAGCAGAAGTTTCGCCACAGTGTGATGGCCATTAGCGCGATTACCGCCCCTATCATCATCTTACAAACAACACTTGCGCCCTTTTACGTGCCATTTGTATACGGTGAGCAATGGTTAACAACCGATGCCATTTCAGTGTTCATCTTCTTATGTTTAAGCGGCCTTGTTCGCCCAATGGCAGAAGCCGCCAGTCAGTTATTACTTGCCCACGGCCATAGCCGTTTAAATTTCAAACTCAATTTAGCTATCACCGCTTTGTTAACTCTGGTGATCAGTGTTGCAAGTCAGTTCAGCTTAAGCACAGTCGCACTGAGTGTGATGATGACTTACTTAATTATTATGCCTTGGCTTTGCTGGTACAGCAGCCGTATCTCATTTAATCAACCAACTGTTACAAACAGTTAAGGAAAACATTATGTCTCCTAGAATCTCAGTAGTAATGCCAGTTTATAACGTTGAACAGTTTGTTAAATCGGCTATTGAATCAGTATTAAAGCAAACCTATGACAACTTCGAGCTATTGATTGTTGATGATCGCGGTGATGATAATAGCATGCAAATATGTAAACAATTTATCGGCGATCCAAGAGTACATATCATCCGCCATCAAACCAACAAAGGTTTAGCTGCGGCAAGAAACACCGGTATTCGTCATTCATTAGGTGAGTTTGTAGCCTTTATTGATTCTGATGATCTATGGCACCCTGAAAAACTCCAACGCCATGTGGTGCATTTAGATAAGAACCCACAAGTTGGATTAAGTTTTTCACGCTCAAGCTTTATTGACTATCAAGGTAAATTTATCGATTTTTATCAAATGCCAAAACTTTTTGACATTGATGCGGCCCATTTATTATGCCGTAACCCTGTAGGAAATGGCTCTGCGCCGGTTATTCGCCGCAGCACCTTAAACGACATACGCTTTCAGCCAGCAAGCAGTAAAAATCGCCACAGCTGCTACTTTGATGAAGACTTCCGCCAATCAGAAGATATTGAATGTTGGTTACGTATTGCTGCAACCACCTCTTGGGAAATTGAAGGGCTACCAGAGCCATTAACTTACTACCGTTTAAATCACGGTGGCTTATCAGCAAACCTTGAGAAGCAATATGCCTCATGGGAGAAAATGATTGAAAAAGCCCGTGGTTTTGCTCCTAAATTATTAAAGCAACATGAAGAGTCTGCTCGCGGATTCCAGTTACGATACTTATCAAGACAAGCTATTCGCATTGGTGATGGCAGCGCTGCTGTAAAGCTGTTTAACCGCGCGATGAAAGCATCACCTAGCATTATAAGAAGTGAAACCTTTAAAACCGTCACCACCATGATTGCCGCATATGCGCAGTGGATAATACCTGCTTGGGGTTATATCGCTATCGAGGCTGTTGGGCAAAAATTTATCGGCATTTTACAAAAACTGCGTATTTCACGTGACGGCGTTTCAAGTGAATTTATGCAAGAAAGTAAATTGTAACCCGCAGCGCTTATCTCATCTTCCCTGTTCTGGCTTTGCAGTGCGATTCGCATTCTGCAAAGTCAGCTTTTTATTGTAACCCCCATGCTAAAAACTCACCACTTAAACCAGCCAAAAAATACAATAAAACACCATTAATTAGATGCTTAATAAATATGGAACAGTTCGTGCAATAACAAGGTATCGAACGATTAATCATTGCATTTTATGAGGTATGGTATGGACGCTCATCAATCAGTAAACACTCAAACCCAGTCGCAGGCATCTAGTGCAACCTTATTGTCTGTCCGCGTTTTTGATTGCTTTATGGCGATAATATTACTGGTTTTAATGCTACCAATAATGGTGTTTAAAACCTTAATACTTGCCTGCTCAAAGCAAGCTATTTTCGACACCATTTACATTCATGTATCAGATCGCCAAGTCGCGCTGTATCAATTTAACCAAGGGCGCTTTTCAAGACTGCCGTTTTTATTGGGGATCATTAAAGGCGATATTGGTTTTTTAGGCAGTGCCTTTGAGTATTGCGTGTTTGAGCCAAGTTCAGCCAATAGCCGCCCTGGTGTTTTTTCCATTGAAAAAATGCAGCGCAATATGGGGATTGAACATATCAATAACGCTGCCCCTGAATTTAGCAGCTTATTTCATTACCTAATTAACCTAGGTAAGTGCCTAATTTGCCGTTTAATTGTTGTCTCTACTGAGCTGAATTACCCTGAGCAATTCAACTTACTTGGGGTCAATATTGATAATAATAAAATGGCTGACAGTGTTGAAAAACTGGTTAATGCAGCGCAGCAATCTGCGGGCGATGAAACCCAACATTTTGCCTTTGTAAATGCAGACTGCTTGAACATTGCCTCAACAGACAGCTCTTATAAAAATATCCTCAATCAATGCCAACAAGTTTTTGCTGATGGTAGTGGTGTCCGTATTGCTTGTCAGCTACACGGTATCGGCCTTAAAGACAATGTAAATGGTACTGATATGCTGCCAATACTGTGTCAACGCGCCAGTGAGCAAGGGATAAAACTGTTTTTTCTGGGGGCTGCTGCTGGCACTACTGAAGAGGCGGCGACCAACCTCAAACAGCAATACCCAGATTTACACATAGTGGGCTGTCATCATGGTTATTTAAATGAGCGCAACCAACAAGAAGTGATTGAGCAAATCAATCAATCTGGGGCGCAGCTCCTACTCGTCGGCATGGGCGCATCTAAGCAAGAACACTGGATTGAACAGCATAAATATCAACTAAATGTGGGCGCAGCCGTTGGGGTTGGTGGACTGTTTGATTACTTCGCCAATAATGTTTCTCGTGCACCTATTGCCGTCAGACAAGTAGGAATGGAATGGATATGGCGCTTAGCACAAGAGCCACAACGCATGTGGAAACGCTACGTGGTGGGTAACCCGCTATTTTTAGCGCGAGTGTTAAAGCAAAAACAACAGCTAAATTTGGCCTCAGCCACCAGCCAAGCTAAGGCTCAGCCGCTATCAGCTGTTTCAAATCACAACCGTCATTGGTACTTCTTTAAAATCAAATGTGGCCAATTTGCAAAACGCACATTCGATATTGTTGCTGCTAGCATTTTGCTAATTTTATTAGCGCCTTTATTTGCGTTAACCGCATTAAGTATCCGAATTGAGTCGAAAGGGGCGATCTTTTTTTCACAAACACGCAGTGGCATAAATAACCAGCCTTTCACCATGTGGAAGTTTCGCTCAATGTATATTGATGCCGAGCAAAGGTTAGAAAAAATCAAACAAAACAATGAAATGCAAGGTGGCGTCATTTTTAAAATGAAGCAAGATCCGCGTATTACCACCATGGGAAAACTTATCCGCAAAGCTTCAATCGATGAGTTACCACAACTTTGGAACGTTTTAATTGGTGATATGTCACTAGTTGGCCCAAGACCTGCACTACCTAATGAAGTAAGCCAATATCAGTTAAGCGACCGTCGCAGATTAGGGGTAAAACCTGGCATCACCTGCATTTGGCAAGTTAGCGGACGCTCAGATATTCCTTTTGATAAGCAAGTAGAACTGGACATTGATTACATCTACAAACAATCGCTTAAAGAAGATATCACACTGTTATTAAAAACTATTCCAGCTGTACTTTTGGCGCGTGGCGCCTACTAGGAGACCTTATGCAAGCTATCGTATTTGCCAACCGCAATGGAAATGAATTAGCGCCGCTAAACCAGCAATATTGCCCAGCGCTATTACCGCTAGCAAACAAGCCTCTAGTGGAGTACACCCTAGAAGATTTAGCGGATGCAGGCATAACCCAAGTCAAAATGGTGATTTGCGCTGATGCAAAACAAGTGGAAGCCCAAATTGGCAATGGCCAGCAATGGGGTTTGAACATTGAGTATTTTTTAAGTAAGCCACAAGAAGCTGTAAATAGCGTGCTTGCCAGAATGCATATCGATAACACCAGCCAGGCATTAGTGGTTCGAGGCGATATATTAAGAAGCCCCTGCCTAGAGCGTTTTGTGGCATTTTCCAGCATGGTACCGGCCAAATTTGTTCACGCAACAATGGCGCAGCGTAACCCTGGAATGATGATGCTACCCGCTGGCTGGAAACACCATCAATTGCTTAACTGGCCACTGCAAACCACAGCGGTAGATCATGACGATAGCATCGCCCAAGTGCTTCATGGTCAGTGCTTTTATTTAGACAGCTTGTCAGGCTATGTGGCAGCCACTGAATTTGTGATTTGTAGTCAGATATTTAGCAGTAAAGGTCGCAAACACCAAACAGGCTCAAGCAGCCAAAGCCTTATGGTTGAAGCGCAATGCGAGCTGCCGCAATTAGATAATGCGGACGTTTATGGTGCAATTGGTGAATACACCAAAGTGTCTCATAAAGCCCAATTAACTGATGCAGTGGTGGTGGGAAAATACTGCTTTATTGAAGATAGCCAGATTCAAAACAGTATCATTTTGCCTAACACCTATGTTGGGCCGCAATTATCGGTCAACAATAAAATCATTTCCCAAGATTTGATGATTGACCCGCAAACTAGCAGCTGGAGCAGAATTGAAGATCAAAGTTTAATCGCCACATCGACCCAAAGCGCCAGTAATTACCACACGCTAATGCAGCGTGGACTAATGATGATGTTTTATATCTTACTGTCACCACTATTACTGACCTTATTTGTGGGGGCATTGATCATCAAGCCTAAAAAACCTGTGCTGACTGAAACCGTGATTAATAACCACAATAAAGCCGTTAAAGCGCACAAGTTTAATTTTAACAACAAGTTTTTTGCACTACTGCCACAGCTTTGGTTAGCAGCCAAAGGCGATTTAGCCCTATTTGGCGCATCGAGTAAGCATCAACATTTGCATGACAGCAACACCCGTTATGGGGTCTATGGACCGGTGCAATTGAATTTTGACCAGCATACTCCTGATGAAGAAATACAAATGGTTGAAATGGAATTTGCCCAAGCGCAAAAGCCACTGTACCTAGCAAACATGTTGCAGCAAAAGCTTCACCACCAACAAGCTGACATCATCATTAAAAGCTAAATTGATTTTAAATTAGAGATTGTAACTAATTACTGATTAAACAAGGATATTCATTATGAAAACCATCATTACTTACGGTACATTTGATTTATTCCACTTTGGCCATGTGAGATTATTTGAACGCCTAAGCAAAATGTGTGATCAGCTCATTGTTGGGGTCTCTACCGATGAATTTAATGCCTTAAAAGGTAAAGCCGCTTTCTTTAGCTATCAGCAACGAGCAGAAATTGTCGCGGCTTGTAAATATGTATCAAAGGTCATTCCTGAGCAAAACTGGCAACAAAAATCAGCTGATGTTAGCCGCTTTGATGTTGATATTTTTGCCATCGGTGATGATTGGCAAGGTGAATTTGATTTCTTAAAAAGTCAGTGCGAAGTCATGTACCTCACCCGTACCGACGATATTTCAACCACTGAGATTAAAAATAACCTCGCGGTTAAATCTGTTAATGCGGCCTAAGCTTATTAGCAGTTTAGTGCTATCTTTGTATTTAAAGGAATTTACAGTCAAGGAGACATTGCATGAGCCAATTTATTGCCAATTGCATCAAATATGTCATGACTCAAAGCGTGTATTTTTTATCTGGCTTAACGCCAAGAACGCGCAAAGCAGTGATGGGATGTTATAAAAATAAATTTGCCGATAATAGCAAATACCTGTTTTTACATTGGCAGCACAATAAAACGATACGCGCGATATGGATAAGTGGCGATAGTGATGTGATTAAGGCATTAAGCCAGCAAGGCTATGAAGCTTATCACCGCTGGAGCGCTAAAGGGGTTTATCATGCATTAACCGCTGAGTTTTATTTTTATACCAGCTATATTGGTGATATTAATCAGTACTTTGCAAAAGGTGCGACCAAGGTTAATTTATGGCATGGCTCGCCGCTAAAACGTATTGAGTATGATATTAACAACGGCCCTTTATTAAGGGTTTATCACCCCCAAAGCCTGAGTGAAAAACTTAACGCAGCAAGTTTATACCACCAGCAAAAAGTAAAACCTGACTATATGATTGCCCCCAGTGATTTAGTGGCTAATCTTTTTGCCAGCGCCTTTAACATCAATCTCAAGCAAATGCTCCATTGCGGTAATCCGCGCACGGATTATTACCGCCACTATCCCCAAGCAAGCTCCTTAGTGGATGAACTTAAGCAAATTAATCACGCTGAGCGTATTATTCTTTATGCCCCATCATGGCGTGATGCATCAGCACTTGCTGAAAAGCAATCGAATCCTTACTTACAGGCATTTGATTTTGAGTTGTTATCAGCTTACTTAGTAGCGACTAAGCAGCTATTTTTATTACGGTTTCACCCTAATGAAGCCCAGCTTGGCAATGAGTTATCTGATTACCCCAACATCATTAATATCAGTGACTGGCAAGATACCTATGAAATTATTAATGAGGTGGATCTATTAATTACCGATTATTCGTCTTTGTATATCGATATGCTGCAAAGCCAAGCAGATATTGTGTTTTATCAATTTGATCAGCTGCAATATAGCACTGACAGCCGCCAATGCTACGACTATGCCGCCTCTATTCCTGTAGCAGGTTTGCAGCTAACTGAATTTAGCCAACTTATGGCTTACCTTGCAGCGTCGTTGGATGAAAACGGCTCCAGTCAACAAACTGAGCGACACTCTCATCAACAAACTCATCAACAAACTCATCAACAAACTGAGAATTTCATTGAGCAACAACTTGCACATAAAAAAAATAGAGCTGAGTTATCTCAGCTCTATTGGCAATATCAACATATCAATGTGTTTGATTGTATGGACGAGTTTGTTAAGGCGCAATAAAGCCCTATTAGCTACTTACTAACTAGCGAAGCAGTGACAACAAATCATCTGCATTACCCGTCCACTGGCTTTTAGCACTGCCTGCAAGAATGCTATCAGCTAGGCTTTGCTTGTGCTGCTGCATCTCTTGAATTTTTTCTTCTACCGTCCCTTGAGCAATCAGTTTATACACAAACACAGGGTTAAGTTGACCGATACGGTGCGCCCTATCTGTAGCTTGCTTTTCAGCTGCGGGGTTCCACCATGGGTCAAAATGGATCACGGTATCGGCGGCAGTTAAGTTAAGTCCTGTGCCGCCCGCTTTTAAGCTAATCAAAAACACCGGTATTTCGCCTTCTTGGAAAGCATCAATTTCAACCTGACGGTTACGGGTTTGCCCGGTAAGCTTGCTATAGCTTATGCCTAAATCAATCAACTCTTGCTCAATTAGCGCCAACATACCGGTAAACTGGCTGAAAATAAGGATTTTACGGCCCTCTTCAACCATCTCAGGTACATTCTCAGTCAGCCAAGTGAGTTTGGCGTTATCTTTGACGTACTGCGCTTGCTCTAGCTTCACTAAGCGTGGATCACAACAGGCTTGGCGCAGTTTAAGCAGTGCATCTAAAAACTCAATGTGACTGCTTGATACACCTTGTTTCGCAAACAATTCACGTAATTTTTTCTCCATCACTAAACGGATACTTTCATATAAATTACGCTGATCTTTTTCTAACTCTAAGGTTTGAATGATAATGGTTTTTTCAGGTAGCTCCGACATTACTTCACTTTTGGTGCGGCGCAGTAAAAACGGCGCGATACGATTTAGCAATATCGCCGATTTTTCAGTATCAGCTTGCTTTTCAATCGGGCCTCTAAATTCTTTATTAAAGTAATTATGCTGGCCTAATAACCCCGGTAAGCAAAAATCCATTAATGATTTTAATTCGCCTAAATGATTTTCAAGTGGCGTACCTGATAAGCACAATCTAAATTGGCCTTTGAAGGTTTTAAGCGCTTGAGTGACTTTTGCTTGGGCATTTTTAATCTGCTGCGCTTCATCTAAAATAATATGTTCAAAGCTGTATTCGCTATAGAACAATTCATCACGCAAGATCAAAGGATAAGTGGTCACAATCACATCGTAATCTTCAATCTGCTCAAGTAATGCCTGACGTTTACTGCCATGTACCACCAGCACTTTTAAACTTGGGGTAAACTTTTGTGCTTCTTTAAACCAGTTGCCCACTAAGCTGGTTGGGCAAACAATTAAACTGGGCCTAAATGCCCGCGGATTAACTGCGCTACTTTGTTGCTTTGATTGTTTCGCTTTAAGTAAAAATGCAAGCGTTTGCAAGGTTTTACCTAGCCCCATATCATCAGCAAGAATACCGCCTAATTGGTATTCTTTTAAGAAACACAGCCAGTCATAACCTTGCTTTTGATAATCACGTAAGGTGGCATTAAGCCCTTCAGGCAACGGCGCTGACTCTATGCCTTTAAATTCGGTAAGTTTATTGGCTAACTGTCTAACGCGCTCACCATTAAGTAACCGAATATCGCTTTCTGATAATTCATTCAATAAGTCAGCCCGATTACGAGGGACTTCAAGTTGGTCGCCACCACCACGCTGGAATAACTCTTGGATAACCGAAATAAGCGGTTTAATGGTTTTGGCTTTAATCTTCACAAAGCGGCCATTAGGCCCTGGCAGAATAAGCTCTTGTTCGTCATCTGGCTCGCCATTTTGCTGCAGCCAACGGGCAACTAAACTTAATAACGGCACACTTTGACCATCAATATCAGCATTAAGTGACAGTGAGAACCAGCCGCTGTCTTCATCATCGTCAAGGTCAACTTCAATGTCGGCTTCAACAATATTAAGGTCAAACTCTGGGGCAAACTCTACGTTGTAGCCTAAGTCTTCTAAGGTCATCACCCCGAAGGTGGTGAGCTGGGCCCACTCATTTACCATATCAGGCATTAAGCCTAAACTGTAAAAGCTACTGGCATGGTTATAGGTCAGCAGGCTGTTATCAATAAGTTGTAGTTGCAAGCTTTGTAGTATTTGCACCACTTGCGCTTCTTGCTCAGGATCACGATGAATTTGATACTGGACTTTACCTTGCTTAATCAAGGTGATTTTTTCGCGGGCTAATTTGCCTGACAACAGCATATCGCCATAGCTAAACTGCAACTGTAATACCGGCTGCATAACGGCGCTGTCGCTTAATTGCACCATGGTAAAAGTCAGCTTGGCAACTAATGCCTGCTCAATCTCATAAAATTCAATTTCACTGGGTACAGGCACACTTTTAGGGGAAAAGTGACGCAGCATTTTATCGCTAATATCGTCGACTTTATCTAATGGCACTGGCGGCATTTGTTGCAATAGCTTTAATTTTTCAACGCTTAAGTCAGTGTCTAAATGGCCAATCTTTAGATAGTCTAAATCCATGAACATCGGTGGATTGGTGGCTATAAACTCCCAGTTTTCAAGCTCAGGCATGGTCATACTGATTTGCGTATGGCGAGCGTCAGTTTCTTGCCAAATAAAGTCTGGGGTTAACGCGCGGGTCATCTGAATTGGGGTGCGGCTTTCTTCCCAAAAGCAACTGCCAAGCTGGATCATCTTATTTAATGCGAGTGCGCAAATTTCACCTTCAAGATAGATTTTTGAGGCACTTTTTGAAGACGATAATAATAAGCTAATGATTTGGCTATCTTCGGCGTTAATCCACCATGGCAGATGATACTTCACATCGTTCAGCGCAACTTTACTGCCTTTGTTGAATTGCTGTTTTTTGTTTAATTTACTGCGTTTAAACTCAACAAAAATACCATGATGATCGCTTGATAATACAAAGATGATCCGTTCTTTGTCTTCATCATCTTCGGTCTGTGTGAGGGTGTCTTGCTTATCTAATTGTAAGATCCATTGGCTAAGGCGCTGCTCTTCAACTGGCTTTTTATCCACTAACGCCAGTAACGCTGCGGCAACGTGCTTACAATTGCTAGCAACAGGGCAAGTACAATGAGATTTCATCACGATTTTATGATTGACATTGACCAAGCTGATGTCTTGACGATAAGGCTCGGTGGCGGTTCCTACCACATAGGATTCAACATTGTGGTTATCTTGACTGGCGTGAACGTCGAGTACCCGCCCCTCAATCAAATAATTCTGCGCCTTTTGCAGTTGAGTAGATGAAAATAGCTTAGCAACAAGTTCTAAGGTAATTTTTATTGGAAGATTAAACAATTTGGCCGACATGCATTATTCCATACGAGCTGTAGCAAAAGATGGCTACACAACAACGAGCGTAACCATCCATTCTATGGAAGATGTCAGTAAAATTCTACCGTGACATGCGCTTTAATGATTTTTTTTAAAGCTAATGTCATAGTGTGGTCAAGTATAGTGATGCTACCCTTGTTACTAACCTTGTCACTAACCCTATAACTAACCTTGTAATAAGTGCTCTTCAACGGCTTCAATTGCACGAGGTTTTCCCACCACCATCACAATATCACGGCGCTCAAACACCCAATCATCTGGCGGTGGACTTAACTCCTCACCTTTGCGCCTCACGGCTCGGGCTTCAACATGAAATTGCGACCAATCTATATCGGTGAGTTTCTTGCCGATAGCATCTGCGCCTGTATCTAACGCCACGGCGTGCAACAACTCCAAGGTAAAATCGGTTTCGGCGCCAGTGAAAAAGCCATGTAAATATTGGTAGTGATTACGGCGCTCAGACTCTAAACGTTTAATAATTCTTGGTAGCGGCACGCCGCATTTATACAGCACTTGCGACACTAACATTAAACTGCCTTCGAGCTTTTCTGGAATGACTTGAGTGGCGCCAGCTTGTGTTAAATTTTCTAATTCAGCATCATCTGTAGTGCGAACAATAATTTTAGTTTCAGGGGCTAATTTACGTGATAATGCTAAGCAGTCTTCAACCTGTCTTGACTCACCAAAGGTGATCACCACCATACTGGCTCGGCGAATGCCTATTTGCTTTAACAAGCCCATTTTACAGGCATCACCAAAATAGACAGGCTCGCCTGCAGCGCGGGCTTCAGAAACACGTTTAGGATCTAAGTCCAGCACCACAAATGGCACCGCTTCGGTTTTTAAAAAACGCGCAATGGTTTGCCCTACACGGCCATAACCCAATATTAATACCAAGTCGCCATCATCAGGGCTGGGTAAAATGAATTCTTCATCCATTTGATCTTTACTATTGGTTTTACCCTCAATTTTTGCTGCAATATCAACACAATGCCTGACTAACCAAGGCGCGATGGACATGGATAACACCGCCACCATCACTAAAATGGTACTCATTTGAGTTTCTAATAGCTGATAATTAACCGCCAAGGCTAATACCACGAAACTGAATTCGCCCACTTGAGCCAAACTGATGGCGGTACTTAATGCCACTTTAAATTGCTCGCCCCCAAGCTTTAATAAACCAAACACCACTAAGATTTTGGTCATTAACACTGCAATGAGGATTAATAAAATTTGCCACCAAAACTCAGCAACAATGGCAAAATTTAATAGCATGCCGATGGAGATAAAAAACAGTCCCATCAGTAAATCTCTAAATGGTCTAATATCCGCTTCTAACTGACGTCGATACTGACTTTCCCCTAACAGCATCCCCGCTATAAAGGCACCTAACGCCATGGATAACCCCAGCCACTGGGTAAACGCCCCAGTCACTAACACCACCACTAAGGTTGATAATACAAACAATTCATTAGAGCGAGAGCGGGCTACTTCATCAAAAATACGCGGTAAAATCCATTTACCAAATGACATCAATGCTAAAAAGGCCAAAATACCCGTGAACAGCCCCCAAGCTATTTCAACTGCGCCCATGGCTTCACTGCTAGGAGATAACAAAGGTAAGACGATAAGTAGCGGAACCACGGCAATATCTTGAAATAACAGCACACTGACAGAGAGCTCGCCATGACGGCGACGCATCCAGCCTTGATCATTAACCAGTTTTAGCACAATCGCCGTTGATGATAGCGCCACAGCAGAGCCAATCACCACTGCAGCAACCATATTTTGACCAAATAAGTAGGCCACTAAACCGGCAATTAATGCGGTGAACGTCACCTGAGCACTGCCTAAACCAAATACTGTGCGGCGCATAGACCAGAGCTTAGGAACCGAAAACTCTAACCCTAAGCTAAACATAAGCAGCACCACACCCAATTCTGCCACTGAATGCATTTGCGCTTGAGTAAACCAATGAAAGCCACTCGGTCCGCTGAAAACCCCGGTTAATAGATAAGCCAATATTGGCGGTAAACCCACTCGGCGTAACAAGGAAATTGCCACAATCGCAATGACTAGCATTGAGAGAATATGGATGAAAATACTGTGCTCCATAAAGGCATGTTCTCCGAGTCAATAAAATAACGATTAGATAAACAGTCTATTAACAAAGTGGCAAATTAACAATAACCTTATGAAAATGGTAAACAAATAATAACAGGCATAATTATTGCTTCATAAATTCATCAAACGAATAACAATTAGAAACTTGAAATCATCATTGGGATAATAGCTATGGACTACGCAGTAACGTCACAACCATACCCGAAGCTAACTATAAGTAAATCAGAAGCTTATTATAAAATATCCGATGAACAACCTAGGCTTAATTTACTGACCGTGTTACAGCAATTACATTCAAATTTAGACCCTGAAAGCGTTTTTGCCAGCTATGGCAAAAGCATCGGACAAGTTTTGCCGATCCGCGGCATTCAGCTTAATCACCAATTAAAACTGAATTGGGGTCGTTGCCAGGGGCTCAGTATTCAGCGAGTAATCACCGGTTTTGGTGAGCCCTATAGCATTAAATATTACTTATCTACGCCACTGACACCCAGTCAAACAAGATTGTTAAACACCTTAGAAGAACTGTTCAATCAGCCATTACATAATGCCTACCAATATGCACAGATGTCGAATCAAGCGATGTTTGATGCCCTGACTGGGCTAGGTAATCGCTATTATTATCGGCAAAGTATTAAGAGTGCACTGGCAAGAGCTAACCGAAAACAAGCTGATATTTCTCTGATTGTGCTGGACTTAGATAACTTTAAAAACCTCAATGATCAACATGGTCATAAACTGGGGGATACGGTATTAAAAGAGTTTGCTGATTTATTAAATGATGCTATCCGCAATACTGACCAAGCATTTAGAATTGGTGGTGATGAATTTATTATTATAGCCCAAGGAAAAGAACATACGATGACACCTTTGTGTGAACGTATTATTGCGGCAATAAATAGCCACCCATTAACCAGTGCATTTAAGGTGCAATGCAGTATTGGGGTCGCTGAGTTTTTACCACCACAAACCCAAGACAAACTTTATGAAACTGCAGATATGGCGCTGTATGCAGCAAAAGCCGCCGGTAAAAACGGCTTTAAATTAAGTATGCAAACAAACGCCTAACTCGTTATGGCTGGCAAGATAGCGTTTATCAACCCAAAAACCAATGGCGGCAACTAAGGTGTCATTGTAAAAAATAAGCGGTATTTTATGCCTTTGCCAAGGTGGCACGGCTAGCTCCTGCCAAACTTTTTTAAGCTCACGGCCCTTATCACGAAAATGCGGCTGACAACGAATACTGCCTTTGGCGCCAAATGAGATAGTCACTTGCTCCGTTGTCGCTAACCTTAGTCGTACTCCGGTTTGCGTTAAACCAATAGCGCAGTCAGCTTGCTGATTCATCTGCGCAGTTAAATTCAATTGCTTGCCAGTACACAATGATTGAATATTGCAAATCAACTCAACATCATCTGGCTTTTCATTACTAACAGGCACCAAAAATGCCTTGCCAGCAAAACGCTTTATTGAGTAATCAGCACAATTAACGTCCACCTTGGCATCATCAGCGGCATAGATCAGCTGCTGTAACATTTGCTCTAGCTGCGATTGAGACGGCAAATTAAACCCTAAAGATTGAATAAAGCCCCGCAGCAACAGTGCTTGCCATTGAGGTGTTTGCGCTGACAAGTGCTGTAATTTAAAAGCGGGCAACTCAAATGGCGTTGCGGTATCAAGCCATGCGGGTAAGCGAGTAGCAACTTCATCTTCAATCACTTGCTGCTGCTCAGCGCATAATTTTGCACTGCGTGCTGCGGTGGTGGCAATACTTGGCCAGCGCGCTTTTAGTCTCGGGATGATCTCATGACGCAAAAAGTTACGGTCAAATTGCTCATCTTTATTGCTTTCATCTTCAATGTGCTTAAGTTGATTATCACGGGCAAAATCTTCAATTTGCTGGCGAGTGACATCAAGCAATGGCCTTACTATCCAGCTTTGATGATTAAATGGCTGCATGGCGCCCATGGCCGCTAAGCCTTTGGGGCCTTGACCACGCTTAAGGGCTAATAAGAGGGTTTCCAGTTGATCATCTTGATGATGGGCGGTGAGTAATATATCGCCCTGATTGAGATAGTGTTTAAAAGCCTTATAACGGGCATCTCTGGCGAGGGCTTCTAAACTTTGTCGCGCAGCTTTTTGAATTGAGACACGTTCAATTTGAATGGGTAACTGATAGTGCTTAGCCTGAGTAAGACAATGATTAACCCAATGCTCAGCATTGTCACTGAGTCCATGATGAACGTGGACCAATAAACAAGGGATATTAGGGTGCTGCTGGGCAAACTGACTTAAGCCATAGGCAAGGCATTCAGAATCCACCCCGCCACTGTAAGCTAATACTAACTTAGCCTGAGGCTGAGCATTTAATAGCGGTAGCACCAGCGCTTGTATCGCTTTGCAAATATCTACGCTCATTGGATACCTCTATATTGCCCAAATAGCTCAGTAATCTGAGCCCGAAACCAAAGCCCGTTTGCTAAATTAATTAAACACGATTTTGACGTTTTTAGAGCCCACTAAACTTTCAATTGCCAGCATCAGTTCATCGGTTGGATTAACCCGCCATTCATCACCAAGGCGTAATTGGCCTGCGGCCTCTTGCTGCTGATAATTAATGATAACGGGCACGCTGCCGTTTTTCCAAGGCGTTAATGCTTGCTCAAATTGCTCCAGCCAAGCTTGATTGATGTCATCTGCGGTGATGTTTATTTCTACTGCATTTGCAAAGTGGCTGCGAGCCTCGCCAATTTCAATGATGTTGCGGGCCGTCATGCGATTGCCACCAGCAAAGTCATCAAAGCTGACTTCACCTTCGCAAATCAAAATTTTATCTTTTTCAAGCAAGTGGTTAAATTTTTCAAACGCTTCAGTAAATAGCATCACCTCTAAACGGGAGCTTTTATCATCTAATGTCACCAGCCCCATTTTAGAGCCACGTTTAGTGATCATCACCCGAGTCGCAATAACTAAACCCGCGGCTTTCATGGTTTTACCGCGATCGGTCGGGTGGACGTCTTTTAAACGCCCTGAAGTATATTGCTTGAGTTCTTTTAAGTATTGATTTATCGGGTGACCAGTAAGGTATAAACCTAAGGTATCACGCTCACCTTCAAGCCAAACTTTATCAGGCCAAGGAGTACATTCAACAAAGTTTTGTTTATTGTCTTCTGGTTCAGAGTTCAATAAGCCAAACATATCGTTTTGGCCAATGGCTTCAGCTTTGGCATGCTGCGCTGCGGCTAAAATCGCTTCTGGTAATGTCGCTATCATTGCCGCGCGGTGCGGACCTAAACTGTCTAATGCGCCGGCGCAAATCAGTTTTTCGATGA
Source organism: Shewanella sp. UCD-KL21 (assembly GCF_001957135.1). Classification (GTDB taxonomy): domain Bacteria; phylum Pseudomonadota; class Gammaproteobacteria; order Enterobacterales; family Shewanellaceae; genus Shewanella. The sequence goes on from NZ_MPHK01000024.1 coordinate 24,835, forward strand.
CGCGTTTATTGAGCTTTTTAAGATCAATTCGGGCGCAGAAATCAAATAAATCAATAAATGGCCCATCTTTTCGGGCATTGAGAATCGATTCCACTGGGCCATCACCGACCCCTTTAATCGCACCGATCCCGTAGACAATGTTAAGCTCGTCATCAACGGTAAATTTGAATAAGCCTTTATTCACATCAGGTGGAATAAGCGGTATGCCCATACGCTCACATTCATCGACTAAGATAACGATTTTATCTGTGTTATCCATATCCGCTGACATTACCGCCGCCATAAACTCAGCTGGGTAATGGGTTTTAAGCCATAAAGTTTGATAGGAAACCAGTGCATAGGCAGCTGAGTGAGATTTGTTAAAACCATAACCTGCGAATTTTTCAACCAAGTCGAAGATCTTCATCGACAGGTCGCCATCAACACCGTTGTTGATAGCCCCCTCTTTGAACGTTCCGCGCTGCTTAGCCATTTCTTCAGGTTTTTTCTTACCCATTGCACGGCGCAACATATCCGCGCCACCTAGGGTATAACCTGCAAGAACCTGGGCAATTTGCATCACTTGTTCTTGATACAAAATAATGCCGTAGGTTGGCTCTAGTAGTTCTTTTAATGACTCATGTTGATATTCTGCATCTGGATAAGAGACCGCTTCACGGCCATGCTTACGCTCAATAAAGTTATCTACCATGCCTGATTGCAATGGTCCTGGGCGAAACAGTGCCACGAGTGCAATCATGTCTTCAAAACAATCCGGTTGCAGGCGTTTAATCAAATCTTTCATACCACGGGATTCTAACTGGAATACCGCTGTGGTTTCATAGCGCTGAAGTAATCTAAACGACTTAGGATCGGTTAAGTCAATGGCCTCAATCCTAACGGGCTCTTTGCCCTGCTTTGCTAGGCGCGGGTTAATCATTTGCAGCGCCCAGTCAATAATGGTCAGCGTTCTTAAGCCTAAGAAATCAAACTTAACTAGCCCCGCAGTTTCAACATCATTTTTATCGAATTGCGTTACTGGGTTTAAGCCTTCTGCATCACAATAAAGGGGCGAGAAATCGGTAATAACTGTCGGTGAGATCACCACGCCACCAGCATGCTTACCCGCATTACGGGTAACACCTTCAAGCCGTCGACACATGTCAATCAGCTCTCGGACATCTTCATCTGCGTTATACGCTTCTGGTAATGATGGCTCTACTTCAAAGGCTTTGGTCAGAGTCATCCCAGGCTCTGCTGGGATCATTTTAGTTAACCGTTCAACAAAACCATAGGGGTGACCGAGTGCACGGCCAACGTCTCGTACCACAGCTTTTGCCGCCATGGTACCAAAGGTAATAATTTGTGATACCGCATCTCGGCCATACAATTCAGCAACGTGATCGATAACTTCATCACGTCTATCCATACAGAAATCGACATCGAAATCAGGCATAGAGACACGTTCTGGGTTTAAGAAACGTTCAAACAGTAAGTCGTACTCTAGTGGGTCAAGATCGGTAATTTTTAGGGCATATGCCACTAATGAGCCCGCACCAGATCCACGACCCGGTCCAACAGGGATATCGTTATCCTTACCCCATTGAATGAACTCCATTACAATAAGGAAGTAACCAGGGAAGCCCATTTGGTTAATCACTTTTAGCTCAATATCTAGGCGTTCATCATACTCAGGACGCTTTTCTAAACGTACCTGTTCATCAGGGAATAAAAATTCTAGCCGCTCTTCTAAGCCTTTTTCAGACACATCGACGAGAAAGTCTTCAATGGTCAAATCGCCCGTTGGGAAGTTAGGCAAGAAATATTCGTGCAAACGTATGGTCACATTACAGCGTTTAGCGATTTCGACACTGTTTGCCAGTGCTGATGGAATATCAGCAAATAACTCACACATTTCTTCTTCTGTGCGTAAGTATTGCTCTTTACTGTATTTTTTGGGTCTGCGAGGATCAGCTAAGGTAAAACCATCATGGATCGCCACCCGTATTTCATGGGATTCAAAATCATCGGCCTTTAAAAAGACCACCTGATTGGTCGCCACAACCGGTAGATTGCGATCAGAGGCTAATTTAACCGCCATGTGCAGATAGCGCTCTTCATCAGCCCTGCCAGTTCGCAGTAGCTCTAAAAAGTAACGATCTTCAAAATGGGTTTGATAGAAATTTATCAGCTGATCAACTTGGGTTTGGTTACCTTTTAATAATGCCTTACCAACATCGCCTTCTTTGGCACCAGAAATAATCAAAATGCCTTTATTAAACTTAATCAGCCACTCTTGATCGATAACCACTCGCCCATCTATTTGGCCACGTAAATAGGCCTCACTGATGAGCTGGGTTAAATTTTGATAACCGTCGTTATCTAAAGCGATGACAGTTAAGGCACAAAACTCTTTTTCAAAACCTGGGACTTTCATCCAAAAATCAGCGCCAACAATCGGCTTGATCCCTGCCCCATGACAGCCACCATAAAACTTTACCAGACCACAAAAGTTATTTTGATCTGTTATCGCTAGCGCCCCCATTCCAAGATCTTGGGCTTTGGCAATAATAGGTTTTACTTTTGCCACACCATCTGACATGGAAAAATCACTGTGAACGCGAAGATGAACAAAACGAGGATCGGACATAGATTATAGTATCTTTGAAATGCGTGATTAAAAGAAGAAAACTGCTAGCCAGATTAACAAACTAACCTTGGATTTAATAGAACAGATTAGGGATATACTCGCTAAATAAGAGCATTTAACATCGTCAAAGCCATAGGCAATATTTGGCGATGTTGTCTAATGCAATATTGTTATAACGATAGCTGTTTAAGATTCAGATTGTGCCAGTACAGCCATCACAGGTTTAAAGCTTTTGCGGTGTTCAGCTAATACCCCATATTGTGCTAATGCTTCAAAATGGGCTTTGGTTGGGTAACCTTTATGATTGGCAAACCCATATTGTGGATATCTGGCATCAAGCTCAGCCATTTCCCTGTCGCGGGTTACCTTGGCAATAATCGATGCAGCGCTTATTGCTGCCACCAAGCCATCACCTTTGATAATGGCATGACTATTGATCCCAAACTCAGGACTGCGATTCCCATCCACTAACACTCGCTCTGGGGTAATACTTAACCCTTGCACTGCCCGCTGCATAGCCAACATGGTGGCATGGAGAATATTAAGCTCATCAATCTCAGTTGGGGATGCGCGGCCGACACTAATGCATAAGGCTTTTTCAGTGATTTCAGTAAATAGCAATTCACGGCGTTTTTCGGTTAATTTTTTTGAGTCATTTAAGCCTGATATCGGATTATTAGGGTCTAAAATAACTGCGGCGGTAACCACATCACCCACTAATGGGCCTCGGCCTACTTCGTCAACACCGGCAACCACGCCGCGGCTAATGTATTCAACTTGTTCAGGGGTAATGCCCTTTATTACTGCAGGAATACGACTCACAAATCACCTCTAAAATTGGCATAAAAAAACCTGCTTAAGCGAATAACATCACTCAATCAGGTTTCAAAAATTACTGATCTTAATCGAGTAAGTTAATTACCGCGTCAGCAGCTCTATCGCTGGCATTACAGCGTAGACTGCGATGAATTTGCTCAAACTCTTGCTTAAGCGGGGTAAAATCAGCATTTAACTGCTCAATCACTGCTGCTGAAATATTCTCAGGATTACACTCATCTTGAACAATTTCAGGAATAAGCTTTTTGCCCGCAAGCAAGTTTGGCAAAGAGTAATGCTCAACTAACATCATGCGTTTAGCAATATTGTAAGTCAGCGCATTAACCCGATAAGACATCACCATAGGCCTTTTAACCAGCATGGCTTCAAGTGCTGCAGTGCCTGATGCTAGCAAAATAGCGTCAGCAGCGGCCATGACTTCCCTTGATTGCCCTTCAATTAAATCGATTACCAAATCTGGCGCATACAGCTCAAGGGCGGCAATAAACTGCTCCCTACGGGCCTTATTCACCAGCGGCGTGACAAACTTAATATCTGGATAAGCTTGCTTAACAATCAGCGCCGCTTTAATAAAAGGTTCAGCTAACTGTTTTAGCTCACCACCGCGAGAACCTGGCAAAATCGCTAAATATTCTGCGTTGGCATCTAAACCCAGCAGTTTACGGGCTGCTAATTTGTCGCTTTCAAGCGGAATATCATCCGCTAATGTGTGACCGACAAAAGTACATGGCACCTGTTGTTGGTCATAAAACGCTTTTTCAAAGGGTAATAACGACAGCACCATATTGGTGGCTTTTTCGATTTTAAAAATACGTTTTGGACGCCAAGCCCACACCGACGGACTCACATAATGAACAGTCTTAATGCCTTTATTTTTTAACTTGAGTTCGACCCCAAGATTAAAATCTGGTGCATCAATACCAATAAAACAATCAGGCTTAGCGGCACAAATTTGCTCAATCAAACTGGCGCGCACTTTAAGTAAACGCGGCAGCCTTGCTAGCACTTCAACAATTCCCATAACGGCAAGCTCTTCAAACGAAAAAAAGCTCTCGAAACCAAGAGCCTCCATTTGAGGACCACCAATGCCAATAAAGCGCGCATCTGGGTAGTGTTTTTGTAGTGACTTAATTAAGCCTGCGCCTAAAATATCGCCGGAGATTTCTCCGGCGACCATAGCAAATATACGAGGGGTATTATTTGTCATTATCAATACTATCGAATGATCCCGCGAGATGAACCATTAATGAATTCAACCATGCCTTTAACGTATTCGTCGGCTGCAGCGTCTTCAGTAATTTCTGCTAATGCTTCTTCAATCGTTAAATTTTTACGATATAACGATTTATAGGTACGGCGAATAGCATGTTGGGTTTCTTTAGTGAAACCGCGGCGCTTTAAACCTTCAACGTTCAGGCCTCTTGGGATAGCAGGGCTACCGGCAGCCATCACAAATGGCGGCACATCTTGGAAGATGGTTGAAGATCCGGCGGTAAACGCGTGAGCGCCAATATGCACAAACTGATGTACACCTGTCATGCCACCTAAAATAGCCCAATCACCAACATGCACATGGCCTGCAATAGAGGCATTGTTTGCCATAATAATGTTGTCACCTAGCACACAGTCATGGGCGATATGCACATAAGCCATGAGCAGGTTGTTTGACCCTATACGGGTTTCACTATTATCTTGAATGGTACCGCGATGAATGGTCACGTTTTCACGAATGATATTGTTATCACCCATGATTAATGTTGTTGGCTCACCAGCGTATTTCTTATCTTGGCACTCTTCGCCAATTGAAGAAAACTGGAAGAATCGATTGCCTTTACCAATGACACTTGGGCCTTTTACCACAACGTGTGAGCTGATCCAGGTGTCATCACCTATTTCAACATCAGCACCAATGTAGCTCCACGGGCCAATAGTGACATTGTTACCAATTTTTGCGTCTGGATGAACGAATGCTAACTTATCAATCACTTGTTGATCTCTCTGCGTGCACACATGATTTCGGCTGAACAGGCTAGCTCGCCATCGACGAATGCTTGTCCTTCAAATACACCAATCCCTCGGCGCTCTTTAATCATTTTAACGTGGAAATGAATCTGATCACCTGGAGATACCACCCGCTTAAAACGTGCTTTATCAATACCAGCAAGTAAATATAAAACATCTGGTGATGGATCTGGACTCATGGTTTTAAATGCAAGCAATCCTGTTGCTTGGGCCATCGCTTCAATGATTAATACACCAGGCATTACTGGTTTAACGGGGAAGTGACCTTGGAAAAAAGGCTCATTAAAGGTGACATTTTTAATCGCATGTAAAGACTCACCTACGGTGTAATCTAGAACACGGTCAACTAACAAAAAAGGGTATCTATGAGGAAGATACTGAAGGATCTCTTCAATATCCATGGTATTTAATTGGTTTGACACGCTATTTCCTCGCAATGGCAATCATGCCATGACTTCTAATCTTGTATTTTCTTTTCAATCACTTTGACGCGATTAAATAATTCATCTAAATGACGGAAACGAACAGTATTGCGACGCCATGATTTGTTATCCATTGCAATTGTAGCAGATGAATACAAACCTGGTTTACGAATTTCGCTTGTCACATTGGTGCTGCCAGAGATATGGGTACCGTCTGCAACCTTCAAATGGCCCGCGATACCGCTACCACCACCAATAATACAGTACTTACCAAGAGTCGCACTACCGGCTAAGAAAGAGGTTCCTGCAATAGCGGTATTTTGGCCGACAACACAATTATGGGCAATTTGAACTTGGTTATCGATGATAACGCCATCATGAATTTCTGTATGAGATAAAGCACCACGATCGACTGTGGAATTGGCCCCAATTTCTACATTATCGCCAATTCTTACACCACCAGTTTGTGGGATTTTGATCCAGTTACCGCGCTCGTTCGCATAGCCAAAGCCATCAGAACCAATCACGCAACCAGAATGAAAAATACATTGCTGACCGACTATCACATCATGATAAAAAGTCACATTGGCTTTTAAAATACAGCCAGAACCTATGATGGATTGCTCGCCAATAACACTACCTGCAGCAATTTGTACGTCGTTACCAATAATGACATTGGCATCGATGACAACATTAGCCCCTATAGCGACATTCTCGCCCAGTTGCGCTGAGGCATCGATTTGTGCCGAAGGATGGATCCCTTTGGCAACTTTTGGGGTGGTATCTAAAAGTTGTGCTACCCGTGCAAAACCAACGTAAGGGTCTTTTAACACTAAGGCATTGCCGCTGTAATCTTCGGCATCTTTTTCACTCAATAACACCGCACCCGCTTGAGAGTTCTCAAGCTGGGCACGATATTTACTATTGGCTAAAAAAGAAAGTTGATCTGAGGCGGCATCTTCTAAGGTCGCGACACTGGTAATTACCAAAGTGTCGTCGCCTTTAACAGATGCGCCTAATAGCTGACCAAGCTCTTTTAAAGTCACTGTTTTCATTAGTTGCCTTTACTTAACGCTTGAACAACTTGATCGCTGATATCAGCATCTGGCTTAACGTAGATAACTGCACCACGTTGCAATACGATGTCGTAAGACTCTTTTGCAGCAATAGTATTAATCGCTTCTTGTACTTTAACTAAAAGCTTGTTTTGCTCTTCACCTTGACGACGACGCATGTCTTCATCAAGTGCTTTGCCTTTTAGTTGGAAATCAGACTTTAGTGATTCCATTTCACGTACAAGCTCAGTTTTTTGACTTTCGCTCATTAACGCGCCATCACGCTGTTGCTTTTCAACTAATTTGCGCATTTCTTCTTGCATTTTTTGTACATCAGCAACTCGATCACCAAACTCAGTTTTTAGTGATTGTGAAATTTGTTCACGTTGAGGCAGTTGCTCAAATACTTCGCCCATATCAACCACAGCAATTTTTTCAGCATGTGCCATCATAGGTGCACTTAAAAATGCCATTGTTACTAACGCGCGATTTAACATCTTTTTCAAAATAGACTCCTTGTTATTATCAGCAAAACTTGCCGAGTGTATTTGTTTTAGAACGTTTTGCCAATATTGAACGAAAATATCTCTGTTTCATCATCTTCGTACTCTTTAATCGGCCAAGCCAAGCTAAACACCATAGGTCCCATTGGTGATAACCATTGGACACTCATACCCCAAGAGGCACGGATCCGACCTGGGTCGCTATAATCTTCCAGTTTGTCAAACTCATCCGCTGGAAGGTACCTATACGAGTCATAATCAAACTCGGTATCCCATACGTTACCAGCATCAACGAAGAAACTAGTACGTACTGAATTAGAATAAGCCTCATCCAAGAAAGGCGTTGGAACAATCATTTCCACACTGGCTGTCGCAATGGCGTTACCACCAATTGAACGACCAGAACTCACTTGAATTCGGTTAGGATCACCCGGCAGTGTACAACCGTCACCTGATGGATCGGGCGCACATGGCTCACTACCACGGTATAAATAGAACGAACGTGGGCCGACAGAATTAGACTTAAAGCCACGTAATGAGCTACTACCACCTGAGTAATAATTTTCCCAGAAAGGTAAAATTTGATCATTATCATTAAACTGACCATAACCATTGGCATAACCTAAGCGCGCTCGTGTTAGTAACACAAAGCTGTGGTTACGGGTTAAGGGTAAGTAAAAATTGGTATCAAAGTCAGTTTTAAAATACTGTAGATCCGACCCTGGAATAGTCGCTTTCGCACTTAAGCGCTGCGATGAACCATCGGTTGGGAAGGTGCCGCGGTTTAATGTACTGCGATACCAGCCACCATTTATTTCAAAGTTATCAAAGGCTAAATCATCGTTCGGGTCATCAGACTCACGGTAAACATTATAAAAACGTAATGCTTGTTCATAAGCCGAGATTTCTGAAATCGCGTTATGACGATAACCGATACCGCCGTTTAAACGGTTGTTTTCGTTTATTGGGAAGCCTGAGTTTACTGCGATGCCATAAGATTTATTCTTATAACGCTCAAGGTTAGCCTCGTTTGCATCAAACTCGTTCCAGAAGATACTGCCGCCTAAGCTGACACCATCTTTAGTAAAGTACGGGTCAGTGTAAGAGAAGTTAACGTTCTTAGAATACTTATTGGTATTTAAGTTAATACCCGCTTGGTTACCCGTACCTAAGAAGTTACTTTGTTGTACACCAAACTGCAGACTTAAGCCTGACTCGGTACCATAACCGACACCGGCGTTAAATGAACCAGATGGCTGCTCTTTCACATTGAAAGCGACATCCACTAAATCATCACTGCCTGGCACTTGCACAGTTTCAGTATCCACTGTTTCAAAGTAGCCCAAACGGTTTAACAGCACTTTTGACTGCTCAACTTGCGCTGAGTTTAGCCATGCTCCTTCCATTTGACGCAATTCGCGACGCATAACTTCATCTTTAGTAACTGTGTTACCACTGAAGTTAATTGAACGTACATAAACGCGCTTACCAGGGTTAACATTAATGTTTAATGCAACCTGTTTGGTCTCGTCGTTAATTTCAGGATAGGTTTTTACTTCTGGGTAAGCGTAACCAAAACGGCCTAAATACTTGCTGTACATTTCTTCGGTGAAGGTCACATCACCGCCGTTGTACATGTCGCCTTCTTTGATCGGCAAAATAGCTTTCATTAACTCTTCACGGCCCATTAAATCACCGGTTAAGTTAACTTCAGATACCTCGTACTTATCACCTTCATCAACATTGATGGTGATGTACAAGCCTTTTCTATCAGGGGTCATTGCCACTTGGGTTGATGTTACCGCAAAGCGAATATAACCTTGGTTGTGATAGTAGGTTTTTACCGTTTCTAAATCGGCTTCAAGCTTTTGCTTTTGGTACCGGCGCTCACCAAATAAATCCCACCAAGCAACGTAATCTTTAAGTTCAAGTAAACCAATCAATTCAGCATCTGAAAAGACGGTATTACCCACTACGTTAATTTGGCGGATTTCGGCGGCTAAGCCTTCAGTGAAATTAAATTTAAGTTCGACACGGTTACGAGGTAAGTTAATCACTTCAGCTTCAACTTTCGCGCCGTATTTACCCACACCGTAATAGAAATCTTGCAGGCCTTTTTCAATGCCTGACAACATGGTTCTATCGAGTGACTCACCGATTTTAATGCCTGAGCCATCTAAGCTTTCTTGTAACTGCTCATCTTTAATATCTTTGTTACCTTCAAAGGTAACAGCACTAATAGTGGCACGCTCTTTAACGGAAACAAGCAATACACCATCTTCATGGCTAACACTGATGGTTTCGAAGTTGGTTGAGGCATACAAGCTTTTAATGGCTTGCTGTAATTTTACTTGGTCTACCGTATCGCCCACTTTAACGGGCAGGTTTAGCAAGGCAGCACCAAGTGCGACTCGCTGTAAACCATCAATCTGGATGTCGGTCACTTCAAATGGTTGGAAAGTTTCCGCCATACCATTGCCTGAAAATGACGCGCCGACTAAAATCATCGAGGCAAAAAGTTTATTCAATCTCATAGAGCACTTCTAATTATTTGTGTTCCCTGCTCAGAGTCTGGAAAAATCATTAAAGAGTGCAACACTCATCAACAATAACAGCATCGCTGCGCCAAACCTGAATCCTATGTCCTGTACCTTCTCCGGTACAGGCTTACCCGTAATCACTTCGATAAAGTAATACAGCAAGTGTCCCCCATCGAGTACTGGCAAAGGCATTAAATTAATGATGCCTAAGTTCACACTGATGAGTGCGATAAACCCAAGAAAGTACACAAATCCATAGTCTGCACTGGTACCAGCACCTTGAGCTATAGAAATAGGACCACTTAAGTTTTTCACCGACACATCGCCGGTAAACAGTTTTCCAATCATCTTAAAGCTGACAACCACCAGTTGCCATGTTTTATCAGCGGCTGCTGTGAAGGAATCTACTATGCCATACTCAAGCTGGAAGCGCATACTTTCCGGCCAATCAATTTGAGTAGGACTTACCCCTACCATGCCAATTATTTCGCCCGCTGCATTGGTTTGTGCTTGCGGGGTGACATTAAGGGTTAATGCTTGATTATCACGTAATATTTTTAGCTGCACCGTTTTATCGGCAGACTTTTGTATCACATCTACAAACGCATTCCAATCGCGGTATGGTTTACCATTGATGGCTGTAATTTTATCGCCAACCTGCATACCAGCATATTCTGCCGCGCTGCCTTTGCTGACCAAGGCTATTATAGGTTCAATGGCCGGGCGATAAATACCTAAACCAATTGCACTAATTGGCGATTCTTTATCGGGATCAAATGTCCATTGGCTAATATCAAGCGTATGGGATTGGCCAATCTGGGCATCTGTAACGGCCGCAGAAAGCGGTGTAAGGCTGATCTCTAACGAATCTCCACCAATGTGGCTTACTAACGCTAAATTAACTTCTTCCCAGTTTCTGACTTTTTGACCAGATACCGATAAAATTTCCATTGGCTCTTTAATGCTTATCTGCGCCGCTGGAGTATTGGCTTGGGTGGTATCAATAACTGGTTTAAACGAAGGTACGCCAATGATGTACATAAGGTATAAGGCAACAATGGCGAACAAAAAGTTGGCCATAGGCCCGGCTGCAACAACGGCAATACGCTGCCAAACGGTTTTTCGATTAAAAGCTTGGTCGAGTAATTCCTCTGGGACTTCTTCTACTCGCTCATCAAGCATTTTGACATAACCGCCAAGCGGGATCATCGCAACGACGTACTCAGTGCCGTCTTTGCCAATCTTGCGCCAAATTGCTTTACCAAAGCCAATAGAAAAACGTTCTACTTTGATGCCACAACGGCGTGCAACCCAAAAATGTCCGTATTCATGAACTGTAATCAAAATACCTAGTGCGACAATAAATGACCCTAGGTTCCATAAAAAATCTAACATTGTTCTCCTAAGAACTAGTTAATTGATTTGATTGCTTCATGAGCAATAGCACGTGCTTGTGCGTCTAACTGTAAAATATCTTCTATCGTCGATAACGACGACTGTGGCACTTTTAATAAACACGCTTCATTAACTTTAGCGATGTCGGTGAACTTAATTTGTTCAGCTAAAAAGGCTGCTACGGCAATTTCATTAGCGGCATTAAGCACTGTTGTTGCCTCTTGTCCCTGCTCACAGGCCTGCATTGCTAAGCCTAAACATGGGAAACGATTGAAGTCAGGTTCACAGAAGCTCAATTCTCGGACTTTGAAAAAGTCCAAAGGTTCAACTCCAGCGTTAATTCTTTCAGGAAAAGACATACAATGAGCAATTGGTGTACGCATATCAGGGTTACCCATTTGCGCAAGTACCGAACCATCTCGATATTGCACCATCGAATGAATCACACTTTGCGGGTGAATAACCACCTTTAATTGCTCTTTATTAGTATTAAATAACCAGCGCGCTTCAATAAACTCAAGACCCTTGTTCATCATGGTGGCTGAATCGACTGAAATTTTAGGCCCCATTGACCAATTAGGGTGGTTACACGCTTGTGCTGGCGTCATGGATTGAAGCGCGGCTAAATCGGCGGTTAAAAATGGGCCACCAGAGCCTGTCAGTAAAATATGCGAAATACCAGAGGCGGTTAAATCACAGTGGCCAAGGTTGGCTTGGATATCGGCAGGTAAGCACTGAAAAATAGCATTATGCTCACTATCGACCGGCAGTAAGGTCGCGCCACTTTGCACTGTGGCCTGCATAAACAATTCGCCAGACATCACTAAGGCTTCTTTATTTGCCAGCAATACCCGTTTGCCCGCTTTGACAGCGGCAAAGGTTGAAACAAGACCTGCGGCGCCGACAATCGCGGCCATCACGGTATCGACTTCAGCAGCCGTGACAAGACCTAATAACGCATCCTCACCTGTTGTCACCTTAGTGGCAATATTAGCAGGCATACGCTGCTGCAGCGCCTTAGCCGCAGATTCATCGACCATATGGGCATATACTGGTTTATGTTCGATACATAATGACAACATTTTATCGACGCTGGCATTGGCAACGAGACCATAAACCGCATATTGCTGTGGGTTTTGGCTAATAACACTTAACGTACTTGACCCAATGGAGCCAGTAGCGCCTAAAATGACCATATTTTGCATTGTATTAAATCCAGAATGCGATGTAGATAAGAGTGAAGATCGGTAGTGCAGCCGTTAAACTGTCCATTCTATCGAGTACTCCACCATGGCCTGGTAAAATAGTACCTGAATCTTTTATATCAGCAGCACGTTTAAACATGCTTTCAGATAAATCACCAAACGCTGAAGCTAAAGCCGTTATCAGCGTAACCGTAATCACTAAGGCTAATTCTTGTTCTGGTGAGTAATACATCACCCCAAATGCGACGACCAAGGTTGCTAATAAGCCACCAAGCAAACCTTCAAGGGTTTTATTAGGGCTAACATTGGGCATCAATTTATGCTTACCAAATGCGCGACCAGCAAAATAAGCACCAGTATCAGCTGCCCAAACAACTAACATGACTAAAAAGACTAAGGTGCCGCCAAAATAAGGGTCAACATTACTGCTGATTGATTTGAGCGTGATGAGGGCTACAAAACAAGGAATAAGCGTTAACTGGCCAAACATCGACTTCAGCATTGGGCTGTTTTTCCACATGCTGTCAGTTTTAGGAAAGGAAATTACTAAAAGCGCGCTTAAAAACCACCAAAAGGCACCAATAGCAATGATAGAAACAAAAATGGGGTGAAGCTGGCCCTTAAGCCACATTGCATCCACAGGGACGATAAAGTTTAACGCTAATAAAATAACGCTGACGGTGACGGTAAATGTCCACTGGGTCACTTTACATTGAGGGTCAATAAAGCTGCCCCACTCTTTTGCACCGATCATAAATACCGGCACCAAAACCCAAGCAAAATACTCTGCAGGCAAAAAGAAAATGGCTCCAATAACGAGAGGAAGTAACCATAATACTGTTATAATTCTTTGTTTTAACAAAAGTTTAGCCTCTTAATTCTTTATATAGCGCGAATGTCTTCGATTTGACTACCTGTCAAACCAAAGCGGCGCTGTCTACTGGCAAATACAGCAAGGGCATCTTTAAACGCTTGCTCATTGAAATCTGGCCACAAGGTGTCAGTAAAGACTAACTCCGCATATGCAGCCTGCCATAAAATAAAATTACTGATGCGGTAATCACCGCCGGTTCGGATCATCAAATCAACTTCATTTTGGCCGTGCATGCACAGTTGTTGATTTAATAATTCTTCAGTTAACTCATCGGATGCTAAATCACCTTGGGCGACTTTATCCGCTAATTTTTGTGTCGCCTGTAAAATATCCCAGCGGCCACCATAGTTAGCTGCAACATTAAGCACTAAACCAGTATTGCCTGCCGTTTTTTGTTGTGCTTCATGGATCTGTTTTTGTAAACGTGCAGAAAAGCGACTGATATCACCGATGATATTTAATCGCACTTGATTATTATGCAGTAGTTTGATTTCGCGCTGTAATACAGTGAAAAACAGTTCCATCAGCAAACTGACTTCTTTATCAGGACGACGCCAATTTTCACTGGAAAAAGCAAATAAGGTTAACGACTCGATTTGTAACTGACTCGCCACACTGACCGCTCGGCGCACGGCCTTTACACCGGCCTTGTGGCCAAACACTCTTGGTTTACCTTGTTGCTGAGCCCAGCGGCCATTGCCATCCATAATGATAGCAACATGTTTAGGCAACGACTGTTTAACCACATCAGATAACTGCCCAGGCAATTGCTCTGATGAATCAATATCGGTATCTAATTGTGTTTCTGGCTCAAATCCAACAGTGGATGACATCTATTGCAACCCTTTCAAATAGACAAACGCCGTGTAGTATAACCTTACACGGCGCTTCAACTCTAGCTTTGCTAAGAGGAGAATTAGACTTCCATCAATTCTTTTTCTTTAACAGCTAAAATTCCATCAATATTCTTGATACTAGCGTCGGTGAACTTCTGAATTTCATCTTCGCTACGACGAACATCATCTTCAGTACACTCTTTTGCTTTCTCAAGCTTTTTGATTTCGCTGATAGCATCACGGCGAACGTTACGTACTGCAACACGGCCATTTTCAGCTTCACCACGAACAACTTTGATGAAATCTTTACGACGCTCTTCAGTCAATGCTGGTAATGGAATACGCATTGAGTTGCCGGCTGTCATTGGATTTAAGCCTAAATCAGAGCTCATAATCGCTTTTTCGACAGCTTGCACCATAGTAGCATCAAATACGGTTACATTTAGCGTACGTGAATCTTCGATACCAATATTAGCAACTTGCTTAAGTGGTGTCATAGAACCGTAGTAAGAAACCTGAATTGAATCAAGTAAACTTGGGTGAGCACGGCCGGTACGCACTTTGGCCATTTGGTTTTTAGTTGCTTCAACACATTTGCTCATACGTTCTTGAGCATCTTCTTTAATTGTATTAATCACGTTAAATATCCTTTTGGTCACAAATACTTAATACTTGAACGGCACCTTGATAATGGTACACAGGTTGCCCTATGTCGATACCCGTTCAAGTTAAATTTCTAAGCCTGATTTAGCTCGATTTTTTAGCGCTAATATACGTGCCTTCTTCTTCACCCATGATAACACGGCGCAATGCACCTGGCTTATTCATGTTGAATACTAATATTGGCATGTTGTGGTCACGGGCTAGCGTAAATGCCGCTAAGTCCATTACCTTAAATTCGTTTTCTAACACTTCGTTGAAACACAGGGTGTCGTATTTAACCGCTTCTGGATCCTTCATTGGATCAGCTGAATAAACACCGTCAACTTTAGTGCCTTTAAGTACAACTTCAGCTTCAATTTCAATGCCGCGTAAGCAGGCTGCTGAATCGGTTGTACAGAATGGATTACCAGTACCTGCTGCAAAAATGACAACACGACCCGATTTTAATAAACTGATTGCTTCTGCCCAGTTGTAGTCATCACACACGCCTTTTAAAGGAATGGCTGACATCAAACGTGCATTTACATAGGCACGGTGCAGTGCATCACGCATTGCAAGGCCGTTCATTACGGTTGCTAACATGCCCATATGATCGCCAACAACACGATTCATACCAGCTTGTGCTAAGCCTTCACCACGGAATAGATTACCACCACCAATTACAACCCCAACTTGAATTCCTAACTCAACCAGTTCTTTGACTTCTTGAGCCATACGATCAAGTACTTTAGGGTCAATACCGAAGCCTTCTTCGCCCATCAAGGCTTCACCACTTAATTTTAAAAGAACGCGTCTAAATGCAGGTTTTGGATTGGTGCTCATAACTTTTTCCTAATTATAACAAAACCGCAGCGGTTGCTGCGGCTTTAGGGTATGAAGAGATGTTGAATTACGCTTTTTTAGTAGCGGCGATTTGTGCAGCAACTTCTGCAGCGAAATCTTCTTCTTTCTTCTCGATACCTTCACCCACTTCTAAACGAATGAAGTTAGATACTGTTGCGCCTTTCTCTTTAAGAATATCGCCAACAGTTTTCTTAGGCTCCATGATGTAAGCTTGACCAGTAAGAGAGATCTCACCAGTAAACTTCTTCATACGGCCAATAACCATCTTCTCAGCGATTTCTTGAGGCTTACCTTCGTTCATCGCGATTTCTACTTGAAGCGCTTGCTCACGAGCAACAACATCAGCAGGTACGTCAGTTGGATTAACGAATTCAGGCTTAGAAGCAGCAACATGCATTGCAATGTGCTTAAGGGTTTCAGCGTCAGCTTCACCCGTTACAACAACACCGATACGGTCGCCGTGACGGTAAGTAGCTTGAGTAGCACCATCAATGTATTCAATGCGACGAACATTGATGTTTTCACCGATTTTAGCAACTAGAGCAACACGTGTTTCTTCAAACTGTGCTTTTAACTCTTCGATTGTTACTTTAGATGCAGCAGCAACTTCAAGTACTTCGTTAGCAAATGCTAAGAAGTTACCGTCTTTAGCAACGAAATCTGTTTGGCAGTTAACTTCTAATAATGCAGTGTAGCCTTCAGCTTGCTTGATTAGAATTGTACCTTCAGCAGCAATGTTACCTGCTTTTTTAGCAGCTTTTGCAGCACCGCTCTTACGCATGTTATCAATCGCTAGCTCGATATCACCGTTAGTTTCAGTCAATGCTTTTTTACAGTCCATCATGCCAGCGCCAGTGCGGTCACGAAGTTCTTTAACTTGGGCAGCAGTAATTGCCATTGTTAAGTCCTCAAATTTGATTCGTTTAATATTTCATCTATAAAACAGGGGCCTAAAGGCCCCTGTTCACCAATTAATTATTGGCAAATAAGGGAGATGGTAACCATCAACCTTATTAAACAGTTTCTACGAAACCGTCTTGCTCAGCTTGAACAGCTAAATCTTGACCACGGCCTGAGTTAGCAGCTGCAGCAACAGAAGAAGTGTACAAACGGATAGAACGCATAGCATCATCGTTACCAGGAACGATGTAGTTAACACCATCTGGAGCAGAGTTAGTATCAACAACAGCAACAACTGGGATACCTAAGTTGTTAGCTTCTTTAATAGCGATATGCTCGTGGTCAGCACCGATAACGAATAATACGTCAGGTAAGCCGCCCATGTTTTTGATACCACCAAGAGATTTTTCTAACTTCTCTAGCTCGCGAGTACGCATTAACGCTTCTTTCTTAGTAAGCTTGTCGAAAGTACCGTCAACAGACTGGCTTTCTAGCTCTTTAAGACGTTTGATTGACTGACGAACAGTTTTCCAGTTAGTCAACATACCGCCTAACCAGCGGTGATCAACGTAGTACTGGTCACAAGAAATTGCAGCTTCTTTGATAGCTTCGCCAGCAGCGCGCTTAGTACCAACAAAAAGAACTTTACCTTTCTTAGAAGCAACGTTGCTAATGAAAGCTAATGCTTCGTTGAACATTGGTACAGTGTGCTCAAGGTTGATGATATGAACACCATTACGAGCACCGAAGATGAAAGGCTTCATCTTAGGATTCCAGTAACGAGTTTGGTGACCGAAGTGAACACCAGCTTGAAGCATGTCGCGCATTGAAACAGTAGTCATTTTATATACCTTAATTTGGGGGGTTAGACCTCCACGGATCCCATACCTTCGACCCTTGCCTAAATAGACTAAGAGCACCCCGAAGAATGTGTCGATACGTGTGTGATTTAGTATTTAGTTAAATTGCCATCTATAACATGTATAATGGCCGCCATATTTTACTCTTAGTGAAGCAATAAGTGAAGAAAGCTTTGATGCTTAGTTCTCTTTTATGTTTCGTTAAGACTTATACATAACGGCGCGCTTTATACCATAACTGGGTAAAAAGTACAAATTTTGCCACATTTTAAATGCGCTTTTTTGACAGCGACAACGGTAAGAGAAAATTCATGAGCATAGTTATCAAGACAGCAGAACAAATCGAAAAAATGCGTGTAGCCGGTAAATTAGCCGCTGACGTTTTAGAAATGATAGCCCCACATGTCAAAGTGGGAGTAACGACAGATGAACTGAATGAAATTTGTGCTAAATACACTGAAGAACATGGAGCTATCTCTGCGCCGCTGAACTATCACGGTTTTCCGAAATCAATCTGTACTTCGGTAAATGAAGTGGTGTGTCATGGCATTCCAGGCCCTTACATATTAAAAGACGGTGACGTGCTCAATATCGATATCACCGTGATTAAAGATGGCTTTCATGGCGACACCTCTAAAATGTTTTTAATTGGCGATGTTAGCCCTAAAGACAAACGTCTAGTTCGTATTGCTCAAGAAAGCCTTTATTTAGCCATTAAGAAAGTCAAGCCGGGTGCTAAGTTAGGTGAAATTGGCACGGCAATCGAAAAATTTATTAAAGCCAGCAAATCCGGTTTAGATAAGTACTCAATTGTGCAAGATTATTGTGGTCACGGCATCGGTGAAGGCTTCCATGAAGAGCCACAAGTGGTCCATTATAAAAACAACGACAAAACGGTTTTAAAAGAAGGCATGTGTTTCACAATCGAGCCAATGATTAATGCAGGACGCTACACAACCGTTTTAGATAAAGAAGATAACTGGACAGTGACCACTTCAGATGGTAAAAAATCAGCACAATGGGAACACACATTGCTAGTGACTAAAACCGGAGTCGAAGTACTCACACTACGTAATGAAGAAGAATTCCCAAGAACGCTTTAACTTTTAGGTAAAAAGGACGTCAATGAACACTGCGCTGGTAGCTAAAAACACCCTAGTCGATCTAAACCAGCGCTTATTGGCGCAATTTGCTCAAAAGCAGCCAATAACTGAACTCGTCAAAGAGCGTTGTGTATTTGTTGATGAGCTATTACAACAAGCTTGGCAATCGTTTGATTTTAATGAGCAGACGATTGCACTCATTGCGGTGGGTGGTTACGGCCGCGGTGAATTGCACCCTCACTCTGATATTGATTTACTGATCCTGACCCAAACCGAAGCCCAGAGCCAGCAAGCCCAAGAGCTTATCAGCCAATTTATCACTTACCTGTGGGATTCTGGCTTAGAAATCGGTCACAGTGTGCGCACCATTGAGCAAACCCTTGAGCTTGGCCTTAGTGATATCAGCACTGCAACTAATCTACTTGAAGCTAGATTGTTATCAGGTGACGAAAGCTTATTTGATCAATTATATGACGCCATTCGTGAACATGATTTTTGGCCTTCTGACACATTCTTTCTTGCCAAAAAACAAGAACAGCAATATCGACATGCAAAAGCCAACGCCTTTGATTTAGAACCCAATATCAAGTCATGCCCCGGTGGCTTACGCGATATTCAAACTGTGGCATGGGTGGCTATGCGCCACTTTGACGCCGCATCATTACAAGAATTAGTTGGCTATGGTTTTCTTGAGCCCATTGAATTAACCGAGTTACTGGAATGTCAGGATTTTCTCTGGCAACTGCGTTTTTCACTGCACATGATTGCTGGCAGAGATGAAAATAGGCTGCTGTTTGACTTACAACGCCAAGTAGCCGCGGCCATGGGTTATGAGGATGCTACTCAGCTCGCGGTCGAGCAAATGATGAAACGCTATTACCGCACAGTAAGACGGGTAATGGAATTAAATGAAATGTTGCTGCAGTTATTTAAACGCGCAACCTTGCATCAAACTGCGCCGTTAACCATTCAGCCAATCAATGATCATTATCAGCGCCGTGGTCACTTCATTGAAGTACTCGATAATCAACTGTTTGAGCAACAACCTGAACAAATTATTAATTTATTTTTGTTAGTGGCCAAAAACTCTAATATCCAACGCATTTATGCGCCAACGCTGCGGCTTTTACGCAAAGCACGACGTGGCCTTAAGGGGCCACTGCAAGATAACCCAGAGTGTAGAAAATACTTAATGCGTATTTTAAAGCACCCTCGCGGCATAACGGCTTTATCCTTAATGCATAAACACGGCATATTATCTTCATACTTACCCGCATGGCGTAACATCGAAGGTCAAATGCAGTTTGATTTATTTCATGCGTATACGGTTGATGAGCACACCCACCGCTTACTGCTCAACATTGACCGCTTTTCGCAAACTGAGCAGATAGATGAATTCCCCTTAGGCGCGATTTTAATTAATCAGTTGCCAAAAAAAGGCTTGTTAGTTTTAGGGGCTATATTCCATGACATTGCTAAAGGTCGCGGCGGCGATCATAGTAAATTAGGCTCTAAAGATGCGCTGGATTTTTGTAAGCTCCATGGATTAAACGATCATGACGGCCGTTTAGTGGCTTGGCTGGTTGAAAACCATCTAGTGATGTCAGTCACCGCCCAGCGCCGTGATATTTCAAATCCTGATGTGGTGGCCGCTTTTGCTGATAGAGTTCAAGATGCGGTGCATTTAAGTTATTTATATTGCTTAACCGTAGCCGATATTTGCGCGACCAACCACAAAGCATGGAATAACTGGAAAGGCTCATTACTGCGGGATTTATATTTTTCAACTCAGCGCGTGTTAGCCAGAGGCAAAGAAAAGCCCATTGATGTGGCTGAGCGAGTCCAAGAAACCAAACAAAAAGCGCAAAAAGAGCTACTACGACGCGGCGTAAAACAAAAAAATATTGATGCGTTATGGCTAAGGTTTAAAGATGATTACTTTTTACGTCATCAACCTAATCAGGTTTCATGGCATACTGAGGCCTTGTTAAAACACGACAAGCAAAAACCCTTGGTGCTTATTTCAAAACACACGACCCGTGGTGGCAGCGAATTATTTGTCTATGCCAAAGACAAACCTAAGCTGTTTGCCACTGTTATGGCGGTGTTAGACAATAAAAACATTAATGTTCATGATGCTAACGTTATGACATCAAATGATGATTACGCCTTAGATACATTCGTTATTCTAGAGCAAGATGGTGAACCAATCAGCCAACTTTCACGCATTCAGTCGATTAAAAAGTCGCTTGAAAAGGCATTAACAGCACAAAAACCTAAACCATCAAAATTTAGAAAGCTGTCACGAATCATGAAACCTTTTAATGTTCGTACCCAAGTGAGTTTCTTACCTGGGACTAACCATGATACAAGTATGATGGAACTCATCGCATTAGACTTCCCGGGCTTATTAGCCAGCGTCGGAGAAGTGTTACATCGCTGCGATATCACCTTATTATCAGCTAAAATTACCACCATTGGAGAGCGCGCCGAAGATTTCTTTATCTTACAAAATAATGCCGGCAGCGAGCTCAATGAAGCGCAACAAGCACAATTATCTGAAGCCCTCTTAGGAGCGCTTTCAACACCTTTACCACAATAAACTAATCGGGAGAAAGTAATGGAGGCATTACGCCAACGCATAGAAGCTGCATTTGAGGCTCGTCAGGACATCACACCTAGCACGGTAGAGCCAAGTGTTCGTGCAGATATCGAAACTGTTATTAGCATGCTAGACAAAGGTCAGGCTCGCGTAGCAGAAAAGATTGATGGCGAATGGCATGTACACCAGTGGTTAAAGAAAGCGGTACTGCTTTCTTTCCGTATCTTTGATAACCAAGTTATCGACGGTGGTGATACTAAGTACTTTGATAAAGTGCCGCAGAAATTTGCTGACTACACAGCAGAGCGTTTCAAAGAAGAAGCGATCCGTGTTGTACCACCAGCAACGGTTCGTAAAGGCTCATTCATTGGTAAAAATACCGTATTAATGCCTTCTTATGTCAACTTAGGTGCATTCGTTGACGAAGGCACTATGGTCGATACATGGGCGACTGTGGGTTCTTGTGCACAAATTGGTAAGAACGTACATTTATCTGGCGGTGTGGGCATTGGTGGCGTATTAGAGCCACTACAAGCAGGTCCTACTATCATTGAAGATAACTGTTTCATTGGCGCGCGCAGCGAAATCGTTGAAGGCGTAGTTGTTGAAGAAGGCAGTGTGATTTCAATGGGCGTATACATCGGCCAAAGCACACGTATTTTTGACCGTGAAACAGGTGAAGTACATTACGGACGTGTACCAGCAGGCTCTGTTGTTGTTTCTGGTAACTTACCTTCTAAGTGCGGCACTTACAGCTTATATGCTGCAATTATCGTTAAAAAGGTAGATGCTAAAACGCGCGGAAAAGTTGGTATTAACGAATTACTACGTATCGTAGATTAATTGTTAGTCACCCAATTAAAAGGGCTTCTTTTGAAGCCCTTTTTTATATTTTAGCCTAGCAGTCAATTACTGATTATCTTTTCCATCGGTATACAAGCAAGCTCAAGCCCCCTTGGGGAATGATAAATGGATTGTTTGTCACCTTTAAAGCCACAAGCCCGATAAAAATCAGCTGCATTTAAAGAGGCATCCAGTATTAATTTTTTACAGCCTGCTTTAATTGCGACAGCTTCAAGTTGTTGTAACATCGCCCTGCCAACACCTTGACCAAACGCAGTGGGCCGCACAAACATCGCATCGACCATGCCAGTAGTCACAATAGGACTGTCGACGGCATCATGGTTAACATCAATCATGCCAACCCCAACCACTGCATCATTGACCATAGCAACATAGCCGTGCTCAGAAAATGCATCAGTAAATGCTATCGGCAGCTCACCAGCAGTCCAAGCTGCCAGCATTGCGTCATCATAATGCCCTTTGCATTGGCTTAGTATCGCTTGGTTTCGAATTTCAAATGCCACTTTGGCGTCATGGCGCTGCGCTTTTCTGATCTGCATCCTTGCTCCGTGTAAATATCATGTTTAATCATTACACATTATTGTTTTACCGATATAAAAACAACACATCAAGCTTGATTAATTGACGTTGATTAATTGGGGTTGAGTTCGGTTAACTCGCGGCTTTCAGTTTTTCGATATTATCGGCAATCTCCATAAAGCTGGGATTTAAATTCACATCAATGGGGAGTTTTAAGGTTCGCACAATATCATTAGCCGAAATTAAACCACGAATAACGTGGGCTCGCTCGTCAACGACTAAGCAGTGCTGATGTTGGGAATGTTTTAGCGTCTCAATGACATCAATAATTCGCGCTTTAACCAGTTCCACATAATCTATGGCTTTCAACTCATGTTTGGGCAACATAAAGTCACTCAATAAAAGTTGATCTCGCGAAAAACCTGCGGCGACCTGCTTGAGCATTTCTTGGTTATGAAGCATTTGTAAACTCACCAGCCCCATAAAATGCCCTTGTTGATCAATGACAATTTTTAACCTGACATGGGATTGTTTCATTAAATGCTCAACGTCTACCGCAGCGGTATTCATTTCAATTACAAAAGGTTTTAGTTGGCTAAAATCGGTAAACACCGCAGCGGCGGCTGAATAGATATTGATATGCTTAGACACTTCAGGGCGGGCTAGCTCATCGACTTTGTCAACTGAATATAACTTTAGCGTTTTCATTAAAAACTTCCTTTTTAGACAAAACAACCGATATTTTGAGGTGTTATCGAGTCTAATTGAGGGAAGTTATCAAGCTTATTACAATTAAAGCTTTTAAATTATAATCACTTGCAATGACTTCATAGTTTAAATTGCCACTATCAGGCTTTGGCATAGGCAAACTTGATAGTGGTATACGACGGCTTAATTTAGACAGGTTAACCTTTAAATTATAGTGCAAATTGTATAATTTTTAGGTTTAAAACAAATATAAGCTCTTTGGTTGAGCTTACTTTAAACGCTCTGGTTGAACCATCAGGCTATTGGCTTCGTCAGACAACCAGATTTCACCATCAGTAATACTCACCTGTAATTTCATGCTGCGATTAACAAACACTTCCATTGCTGCAACACTTTCTTCAGCAATATTAAATACGCTTAAGTTTTTATAGCGTTGCAGTGCTTGTTCATTTTGTTTCCACCAAATAGGCACACTGCGACCACTGTAGGTGATTAACTGAACCTGCTTTGAACGACCACAAGCTTTACGCAGCCACTTCTCATCAGCTTGACCAAATTCAATCCATAAATTGATTTCATCAGATAAGCTTTTTTCCCATAACTCAGGTTCATCTTCAACACAAAGCCCTTTGCTAAATTGCAGCGAGTCCGAAGCATTCATAATAAACGCTAAAATTCTCACCATCATGCGGCTATCCGTTTCTGAAGGATGCTGGGCAATGGTAAGTTGATGATCGGCATAGTAATGTCTATCCATATCAGCGATTTGAATTGTTGCTTTATAGACGGTAGCTTTAGGCGCCATGGGAGTTCCATACAAATAAAAAAACCGAGTCTAACCTGTTTAGCACAAGTATGAAACTCGGTTTAGAATATGTTTCTAGCTCAGTCAATTTACCACTACGCTAGACTGTAACTATTCCCACAAAAATGACTATAAAGCCCCCGGTTGAAGGTGCTTCGCCATGGGGAAATGTGCTTTAAATTTTTTTAACTTTTCACTGTCTAGCACCAATAGCATGCGCTCGCCATGGTGATACTTTGCTGTAATTTCACTGAGATTAGGGACGGTTTCTCGGCTAGCATCACGCCTGATAAGTTCATTAATATCGGTACTTACGCCATTTTCAGTCAGCGGGCTGTCCCGATAAATTACTTCAATTTTCTGCAATAATGGCATAGCGGCAATAGGCAATAAGGCCGCGTTATCGTTTTCATCTAACAATAATATTTCGCCATCGGCAGCTAAACTGCTAAATGCATCTTGATAATGCGCTTCTGTTACACTATCAAAACGATCACTGTTTAGTTTAAAGAATCGCTCCCAAAATAAACGTCTATCTTTACCTGAGCTGATTTTTTGCTGTACTTCGGTGCGCTTTGACGCGACAAAATCAAATAGAGGGCTCAATGACTGGGGTAATAGTGTTTCAAGTCGGGAACGAATAGTGCGAGCAAACACTGGCGCAGCGCCAGCGGTACTGATGGCAACCACTAAGCGGCCTCTATCGACAATGGAAGGTGTTATAAAGCGGCAAAAACTAGGGTTATCAACCACATTGACCCAAATGCCTTTTTGGCTGGCTAAAACGGCATAGTCTTTATTGAGTTGCTCATTGGCTGTGGCCATGTAGATCACATCGACATCAGCAATATCCGCGGCTTCAATATCGCGCCTATGTAATCGAATTCGCCCTTTTTGATGATAGCTTTCAATTTCTTGAGCGATATCCGGGGCAATAACAGTAATGTCAGCTTCGGTACGTGACAGCAAATCAAGCTTTCTAGTGGCCACTTCCCCCGCACCGACAATTAATACCTGTAAATTTTTGGTATCCACAAATAATGGAAAATACTGCATCGATCACTCACAAAGTAATTAACATAATCAACTATAACCAGTTAATAGCGCCATTGTCATCGTCTTATTTAGTATCAATAATAATGATTCAATCTTAAGACATTTACAGCGGTTAAAAGATAAACCTTAGTTGTGGGTGGTACTTTGTGGCGAGCTGCATTGCCAGCACAGTTCAAAACTGCCTTCATTCATCTCATGACATTGAAGACATTGCCATTGCGGGCTATCCATATTATGAGACTCTAACAGCGTTTTAGCTTGCTCGAGTTGATTTTGACAAACCCAGATATCCACCGTTTGCATTTCAGTGGGTAACTCACCGACACCACCGAGTAAAGCTTCACCGGTCAATTCTACCCATATGCCATTTGTTTCAAGCAGCCCTTTCCAAGTATGCGCTTGGAGTAAATTACCGCCCGTTAAGAGTACTTTTCTATTATCCATTATTATTCCTACTGCATTGCTCTGATGGCAAATTTTTAATCATCGTACTTGTAAATGGTTCTTGCTGTCGAGCATTGATTAAACTTTATACTCATTATATGCTCTTGATAGCCTTTAAAGGAGAATCATATGAATCTGCAAATTTCCGGTGTATTTCAAATTACAAATTGGGATGAAGCCACAGATATAGAACACCCTGATGGTGCAAAGCAAACGTCAGCAAGCATTAGCCAAATGTACTCAGGCGATCTTGAAGGTGTCAGCCAGCCCAAATATATCATGTGTTATACCGCAGATGGCAAAGCAGTGTTTTGTGGTTATGAAAATGTGGAAGTCAGCATTAATGGCAAGTCCGGCAGCTTTGTGCTGCAACACAATGGCAAGTTTGACAATGGTGTCGCCAGCAGTGACTTCATTATCGTGCCAAACTCTGGCCAAGGCGAGTTGGTTAACATTGCTGGCAAAGGCGCATTTACTTCTGGAGAGAAAGGCCAAGCTGAGTACCAAATGGAGCTAAGCCAAATATGATGGGGTTTTCTATTAGCCGCTTACACTCTTCAGTTGGCATAATTAAAGCTGCTGGGCAGTGGGATGCTAACACTATTTCAGGCACTGAATTTACCCAATTAGAACAAATGTCCACTGATGGTTGGGTCGCATTGGATATACAGCATCCGGCTAACAGCCAGTTCATCGCATCCATTAAAGCTGACGTTTATAGGCACTTGTTATCCCAGCAAGCGGCTTAAGCATCACTAATTAAATATAAGTAATAAATACCCATAAAAAAGCCACTCGATTGAGTGGCTTTTATGTTTTTCGGCTTAAGATTAAGGCATCATTGAAGGTTGATCTGCACCTTCTTTCTCAATCTCAACTGGCATCATATGCTCGCGACAAATACCCAATTTAATGGCTAAGTAACTTGCCACGTAAATAGATGAGTAAGTACCAACAAAGATACCGCACAGTAGCGCCGTTGCGAAACCATGGATCATGCTACCACCCTTAAGGAATAGCGCAATCACCACTACCAAGGTAGTACCTGTAGTAATAATAGTACGGCTCATGGTCTGTGTGATAGACGTATTTACCACTTCATCAGGACCGCCTTTACGCATCTTTAAGAAGTTCTCGCGGATACGGTCATAGACTACGATGGTATCGTTCAACGAGTAACCCACTACCGTAAGCAAACCTGCTAATACCGTTAAATCAAACTCTAACTGTAAAATCGAGAAAATGCCTAAGGTGACGATGACATCGTGAGCAAGTGCGGCTACCGAGCCCATTGCTAAACGCCATTCGAAGCGGAATGATACGTAAATGAGAATACAAATTAACGCCACAATCACGGCTAAGCCGCCTTGCTCTGCTAACTCTTTACCCACTTGAGGACCAACAAATTCAACACGTTTTTGAATGACATTGGCATCAATCACTTGAGCGCCGTGCACAATCGCAGCGACTTGATCATCACTTTTTAGATCATCACGAACAGGTAAACGTACTAAGATATCTCGGCTTGAACCGAAATTTTGTACTACTGCTCCGTCAGCGCCATCAGTACTGTATTCAGCACGTAGCTCTAATAAGTCTACTGGCTTTGAAAACTCTAATTCAACAACCGTACCACCAGTAAAATCAAGACCCCAGTTGATGCCTTTTGTGCCTAACGACACAAAAGAAGCCACGACCAAAATCATTGATAACACACTGATTGGCATTGCATGTTTTAGAAAGTTGATCGTTTTCTTTACTGAAAATATTTGTAACATGGTCAACTCCTTAAATTGATAGTTTCTTAACGCGTTTACCACCCCACATGAGATTCACGATAACGCGCGTTCCCACGATAGAAGTAAACATTGACGTTGCAATACCAATCATCAGAGTAATTGCGAAGCCTTTAACCGCGCCCGTACCCACAGCAAATAAAATTAATGCCGTCATAAAGGTGGTAATGTTGGCATCAGCAATGGTTGAAAATGCATTGGCGTAACCTTCATGAATCGCTTGTTGAACACTGCGTCCAGCAAGTAACTCTTCACGGATACGTTCATAAATCAGCACGTTACCATCTACAGCCATACCTACAGTCAATACCATACCGGCAATACCAGGCAGGGTTAACACAGCGCCTGGGATCATTGACATCACGCCAACAACCATCACTAAGTTAGCGGTAAGCGCTAAGTTTGCGATAACACCAAATGCACGGTAATAGATAAGCATAAAGACTAAAACAACTGCCAAGCCCCAAATCATTGCTTGAACACCATTTTCGACGTTCTGTGCACCAAGGCTTGGACCAATAGTACGTTCTTCAACAATCGTCACTGGCGCAATAAGCGCACCTGCACGAAGTAATAACGCTAAACTTTGTGCTTCTGAGTGATCAAGACCGTTAATAACGAAATTTCGGCCTAGACGAGCTTGAATGGTTGCTACTGAAATAACTTCTTCAAGTTTAGTCATTTTCACTGAGCCATCAGGATTGCGAACACCGCTATCCTTGTACTCAATAAATAAAGTCGCCATTGGGTTACCAATGTTGTCTTTAGTGACGTTAGAGAAGATGTTGCCACCTTTCGCATCTAAGTTAATCGATACTTGTGGGCGGCTATATTCATCAAAAGAAGGCTGAGCACCAGTAATATGATCACCAGTTAACATCACTTCTTTTTTCAGCACCGCAATGCCACCTGAACGACGAGGAAATACCTCAGATGTAGCAGGAACGCGGCCATTTGCTGCTGCGCTTTGATCAGTATTTTGATCTACCATGCGAAATTCAATCGATGCTGTAGCACCTAAAATCTCTTTTGCACGCGCAGTGTCTTGTACACCTGGCAGTTCAACAATAATACGCTCAGCGCCTTGACGTTGTACTACCGGCTCTGCAACACCCAGTTCATTAACACGATTACGAATAGTGGTCATGTTTTGCTGTAGTGCTTCTTCCTTAATTTGACTAAGGTAGCCGTCACTCATGGTGGCATACAGGGCAAAGTTTTCACCGCTGCTACCATCATTAAATACCATTTCGTTATTATTGCGAGACTTTAAGAAGCGTTCTGCTTTGGCTAAGTTTTCAGCATCGCGGAATTTAATCTCAAGGCCTTTTGCTGTTTTACGAACACCTGCGTAACGAATTTTCTCTTCACGCAATTGGCTTCTAAAATCAGCAATTTTAGCTTCTTCCATCTTACGAATGGCTTCGCCCATATCCACTTCCATTAAGAAGTGAACACCGCCGCGTAAATCCAAACCGAACTTCATTGGTGATCCGCCAAGGGCTTCAAGCCACTCAGGTGTCGCCGGTGCTAGGTTTAATGCAACGGTATATTTATCACCTAATGAATCAGCAATGGCTTCTTTTGCAAGCAATTGCTGCTCAGAATTTTGAACACGGACAAGTAATTGTCCATCTTCGAGCTCAGAGCGCTTTACCGCAATGCCTTTACTTTCAAGTAATCCGTTTACTGTCGATAGAGTTGAAGTTGTCACTTCTGCACCACGAGTCGCTACGACTTGTACTGCATGATCCTCACCAAATAGGTTTGGAGTTGCGTAAAAAGCACCTACGGCGATGACTAGCATCACCATGATGTTCTTCCACATTGGGTATTTATTTAACACACCTGAGCCCTCTTGGCTTACAACGACTGGATAGAGCCTTTAGGCAATACCGCTGCAATATAGTCCTTTTTAATGGTGATCTGACTGGTTTCATTAATGCTTAATAAAACATAATCACTGTCATCGCTGATTTTAGCAATCTTGCCTAAAATGCCACCGCTTGTAAGCACTTCATCGCCTTTACTTAATGCAGACATTAAGTTTTTGTGCTCTTTTACACGCTTAGACTGCGGACGGAAGATCATGAAGTAGAAGATCAAGCCAAAAATAACTAGCATGAAAATCAGTTCCATGGTGCCGCCACCTTGAGGAGCGCCTGCTGCGTTTGCGTATGCATTTGAAATTAACATATTACTCTCTTCTTATTTTCTAAAAAAAATCAGTCAACTATAGTTCTGGTACTTCACGACCCAGTTTGGTGTAAAACTCTGTCACGAAGGCGTCTAATGTACCTGTCTGGATTGCGCCACGCAAACCTTCCATCAACATTTGATAGTAACGTAGGTTGTGAATGGTGTTTAAACGCGCACCTAAGATCTCATTACAGCGATCTAAGTGATATAAATACGCGCGGCTGTAGTTTTTACAGGTATAACAATCACAATTTTCATCAAGGGTAGAAGTATCATCGCGATGACGAGCATTACGAATTTTAATCACACCTTCAGAAGTAAATAAGTGACCATTACGTGCGTTACGGGTTGGCATAACACAATCAAACATATCCACACCACGACGTACGCCTTCAACTAAATCTTCTGGCTTACCAACGCCCATTAAGTAGCGAGGCTTATCTTCAGGGATCTGAGGACAAACATGCTCTAAAATACGGTGCATATCTTCTTTGGGCTCTCCAACAGCTAAACCACCTACGGCGTAGCCATCAAATCCGATTTCAGTTAAGCCCTTAATACTTTCATCACGCAAATCTTCGTACACGCCGCCTTGAATAATGCCGAATAACGAGTTCGGATTTTCTAAACGGTTAAATTCGTCACGTGAACGCTGTGCCCAACGTAATGACATTTGCATCGACTTACGCGCTTCATCATGTGTTGCAGGGTATGGCGTACATTCGTCAAAAATCATCACGACATCGCTGCCTAATGAGTCTTGAATTTGCATCGACTTTTCAGGGTCTAAGAAAATCTTCTCACCATTGATAGGCGAACGGAAATGCACCCCTTCTTCAGTGATTTTACGAATATCACCCAAGCTAAATACTTGGAACCCGCCTGAGTCAGTCAAAATTGGACGCTGCCAATTCATAAAATCATGCAGATCGCCATGCTTACGCATGATTTCTTCACCTGGGCGCAGCCATAAATGGAAGGTGTTACCTAACAGAATATCAGCGCCTGTGGCTCTAACTTCTTCAGGTGTCATTCCTTTCACAGTACCGTAAGTACCCACTGGCATAAATGCTGGGGTTTCAACTGTGCCGCGCTCAAAAATCAAACGGCCACGACGTGCGCGACCATCAGTTGTATCTAATTCAAATTTCATAAATCACCTTGCCAGATAAACAGTCTGACTCGCTGTTGTTTCATTAAGACATGAGGGCAGATGTTGCAACTTCAAGTGAGGCTGCAAAATAAACCCAAAAAAATACCCACCTCTGTGGGCGGGTATTTTAGATCAAAATCAATCGTTACGGGGCTTTTTTCGTTAAAAACATGGCATCGCCATAGCTAAAAAAGCGGTATTTGTGCTCAATCGCATGCTGATAAGCATTCATCACATTTTCATAACCCGAAAATGCGCTGATTAACATAATCAAGGTTGATTCTGGTAAATGGAAATTAGTCACCATGGCATCAATGACTTTAAATTGATAACCTGGATAAATAAAAATATCGGTATCACCTTTAAATTCAGTCAACGGATCATCACCACAGGCTTTGGCCGCACTTTCTAATGAACGAACTGAGGTGGTGCCCACCGCAACAACGCGTTTGCCCGCCGCTTTCGTTTGTGCAATTAAGTCGACAACCTCTTGGCTAACTTCAGCCCACTCAGAATGCATCACATGTTCATCAATGGTATCCACTCGCACTGGCTGGAAAGTCCCTGCGCCAACATGCAAGGTTACAAAGGCGATATTAACGCCTTTGTCTTTTAATGCTGCAAGCATGGCATCATCAAAGTGCAAACCTGCTGTAGGTGCTGCCACAGCGCCTGGGGTTTGGTTATAAACCGTTTGATAGCGCTCTTTATCGGTATCCTCATCAGGACGGTCGATATACGGTGGCAAAGGCATATGACCAACTTCTTCAAGCACTTCTAAAATGGTTTTATCATCTTCAAGGGCTAACTCAAATAAAGCGTCATGACGGGCTAGCATTTTCATTTTGTAGCCACCGTCAACAATAATCATAGAGTCAACTTTAGGAGACTTAGAGCAACGAACATGGGCAAGAATGCGCTTATCATCAAGCATTCTCTCCACCAACATTTCTAATTTACCGCCGCTCTCTTTCTGACCGAATAAGCGTGCAGGAATAACACGGGTATTATTAAATACCATCAAGTCGCCGCTATTCACTTTAGACAGTACATCGGTAAATTGCTTATCGGCTAACTCTCCTGAATTGCCATCTAAGGTCAATAAACGCGAAGCATTTCGCTCAGCCATTGGATATCGAGCAATAAGCTCATCTGGTAATTCAAAAGAAAAGTCTGCTACGCGCATTTTCGATACTCTTTTTTAGACAATAAAAACCGCGCTAGTCTAGGACTAGTAACAGCTAATATCAAGCAAAGGGTATGAAATAGTGATCGATTAAT
The DNA here is from genome assembly GCF_001957135.1 of Shewanella sp. UCD-KL21. Classification (GTDB taxonomy): domain Bacteria; phylum Pseudomonadota; class Gammaproteobacteria; order Enterobacterales; family Shewanellaceae; genus Shewanella. The sequence continues at coordinate 56,949 of NZ_MPHK01000024.1, forward strand.
GCACGCCTGCAGCTAATGGCTAACGCCAACATTAAAATCAATTGGGGATTTGGATTATGTGCGGCGATTAAAAAACCACGAAATAGGGTTATTTTGAGTTCGCTGATGGTACATTTGCTAAATTGTCATCAACTTCAGATACTGATGAAAGCAAATTTTTATCGACAGAATTACATAAACTGTCAGGTTTAAAACTATGGCTTTCAATCTTGAGGTCTATATCAACTTTTTTGCGTTTTTTAGCCGACTGCTGCCTTAATACCGACTCTATCCAGTTTTTCATCATCCATGATCCCTACAGCCCAAATTTCAACAGGCATAAAATATCTTCCATCAGTACAAATTGTAAATAATAGCCATGACTTTTAAAGAGAAACCTATATGATGAATCTTACAGTCAGTTGTTACTACATTTCCAATTATGTTGTTTAGTATCATACTGTAAAAATCCGAAAATAAAAGTACAAAATATGAACTTTCTAGCGCACCTACATTTAGCTGATATTAGCGACACCCACTTAGCAGCCAATCTTGCTGGAGACTTTGCCAAGGGCGATATAAAACACTTCCCAAAGCATTTGCAACAAGGTTTATGGCTACATCGACAAATCGATCAAATTACTGACAGCCATGAATTAATCACCGATTTAATCACATTATTTCCAAAAAGTTCACGCCGTGTGGCGCCAATTTTAATTGATTTAGTGTTTGATCATTACCTTGCTTTCTACTGGGATGAGTATCATCAGCAATCGTTATCTGAGTTTACTCAAAAGGCATACCATAGCCTGCAACATACCGCCGAACTGCCGGAAAAGCTGCAACTGATCATCCCAAAAGTCATCGAACAAGACTGGTTAATGAGCTACCAGACAAGAGCGGGTCTAAACAAAGCAATTGAAGGTGTGAGCCAACGTATTTCAAAACCTGAGCTTTTTAAGACGGCCATCAGCGACGTTGACAAGTTATATGTTGAAATTGAAATTGCTTTTCGTACTTTCTATCCACAGTTAATGGCCTATAGCCGTATCTATAGTCGTAAGACTCCTGAACAGTACCTGCCATAACTGATTTGCCGCAATCAAATAGCCGATTAATTGAGGCTATTTTACTTTCGCGGTTGATATCCATTACTGCGGCGCTGTTTATTTGCTAAAATAGTCATCTATTTTTGTAAACCGATGCGATTAAATGCAAATTTTTGACTACCAACCACCTAGTATTCCATGGCTTGATATCCGTTATAAAGACCGAGATATCATTGTTATTAATAAACCTGCCGGCTTATTAGCAAATCCTGGCAAAGCTGCCAATACCCATGATTGTGCTATTACTCGTTTACAAAAACTCTATCCTGAAGCCATTTTGGTGCATCGCTTAGACTGCGACACCTCTGGCATCATGGTATTTGCCCGCAATAAAAAAGCCGAGTCTCACCTTAAAACTCAGTTTCAAGATAGAAAAACCAAGAAGGTTTATATCGCTGAAGTAGATGGTGTTATGGACGCTGACAGTGGCACGGTTGATTTGTCATTAGCTGGCGACAAAGAAAACCCGCCATTTCAAGTGGTATCAGAGCAAGGCAAGTCAGCGATTACTCACTATGAAGTCATCGAGCGTTTTGCAACTCATACCTTGGTTAAGTTAATGCCAGAAACGGGCCGTACTCATCAGTTACGTGTTCATATGCTAGCACTTAATCACGTGATCCTTGGTGATAACTTTTACGGTGATGACATTACAGCGAAAACCAAAAAGCGCCTTAGCTTACATGCGCAAATGCTGACAATTATGCACCCGTACACTCAAAAGCAACGCACCTTCTTTAGCAAACACCCTTTTTGCTAAAACAATTTAGCTAGCGCTAATATAACTATGCAAATACAAAAAAACCGACAGATTGTCGGTTTTTTATTATCTCACATTAGAGGTTAAAGCTTTTTAAGCTTAAGCCTTAACTGTTTGCTTTATTCTCAGCTGCTTCACAAGCTGCAGCAGTGAATACCACATCCGTTGAGCTGTTTAGCGCAGTTTCCGCAGAATCTTGAATAACGCCAATAATAAAGCCTACAGCAACAACTTGCATCGCCACATCATTAGAGATCCCAAACAAGCTACACGCAAGCGGAATAAGCAGTAATGAGCCACCAGCAACGCCTGAAGCGCCACATGCAGATACTGCAGCAACCACACTTAATAACACTGCAGTTAAGAAGTCGACTTGAATACCTAAGGTATGCGCAGCAGCAAGAGTCAGTACGGTAATAGTAATTGCCGCGCCGCCCATATTAATGGTTGCGCCTAACGGGATTGATACTGAATAAGTATCTTTATGTAGTTTTAGCTCTTCACACAAAGCCATATTCACTGGAATGTTGGCCGCACTTGAACGCGTGAAAAATGCCGTTACGCCACTTTCACGTAAACACTTAAACACTAATGGATAAGGGTTACGTTTGATTTTTACGTAAACCATAATCGGGTTAACCACTAAAGCAATAAAGGCCATAGCGCCAACCAACACCACAAGTAACTGCGCATAACCTGCTAATGCATCAAAGCCTGTTGCCGCAATGGTGCCCGACACTAAGCCGAAGATACCAATAGGCGCAAAGCGGATCACAAAACGTACGATTGTGGTTACGCCATCGCTTAAGTCAGAGATAACTTGCTTTGTTGACTCATTGGCATGGTGTAAAGCAATACCTAAACCAATACTCCAGGCTAAAATACCAATATAGTTACCGGTAAGCAGCGCATTCACTGGATTATCAACAATTTTAAATAACAAGGTATTTAACACTTCTGCGATACCTTGAGGAGGATTAGTCCCCTCAACGCCGCCAACAAGTACTAATGTTGTCGGAAAGGCAAAACTAAACAGTACTGCAGTTAACGCGGCAGCAAATGTGCCTGCTAAATACAAACCAATAATGGGACGCATATTGGTATGGGCATTTTTCTTTTGATTTGCAATTGATGATGCCACCAGTACAAACACTAAGATCGGTGCGACTGCTTTTAATGCTCCAACAAATAAATCACCAAGGAAGGAAACCTGCCCTGCTGCTGAAGTTGAAAATGTGGCGAGAAGAACACCCAGTACAATACCGGCGAGAATTTGTAACACTAAACTGCCATTAGCTAATCGCGCTAACAGTGATGGATTTTGATTCATTGCTTGACCTATATTTTTATATTTATGGCTTTTATTAAGCTCTAATATTTGTGACTTTTTAAAAATCGAATAACGGGATTTTAATAAGCTCTGATAGGTATATATCGGATGGGATGGCTAAAGTCTAGTTCCGCAGCAAAATGATGCACTAATATTACCGCACACTTCCAAACAAACCACATTTAGCCAACATGTGATGAAATTTAGCGCGTTTCATTATTAGCAAATTATTGTATTAGATGAAAATTGTTATTTTGCCCCTCGGAGCATGGCATCAATTAATTCATGGGCATCAAATTTCGTTAACGCTTCATCGGCGCCTACTTGTTTAGCCTGACTGACGCTAATTTCACTGGATAAAGAGGTATGTAAAATAATATAGGCATTAGCAAGTTGCGGATTATTTTTGACTTCAAATGCAAGCTCATATCCATCAAGCCCTGGCATTTCAATATCACTGACTAACAGATCTACTGGCTGTTGGTTATCCGCTGCCCGCTGCATTATCCGTAAGGCATCTTGACCATCTGCAGTAACCATATATGGAATATTTATCGAGTCTAATGCATCTGAAAGTTGCTTACGGGCGACTTTAGAATCGTCCACTAATAAGATATTCAGTGGCTTTAGTTTCTCTCGCTGAATATCTGTCAAAATGGCTCTGTTGGCGGCGGGATCATAGGGGAATACTTTTGCCATTAATAACTCAACATCCAACAACTGCACTAATTTGCCATCAAGACGAGCAACACCCGTTAGAAAAACGTTATGGCCTAAGTTTGCAGCCGGCGCTTCAATATCTCGCCAGTTACACTCAATAATTTTATCAATTCCGCGAACCAAAAAGCCTATCACCATTCGCTGGCAATCAGTGATGATAATATTGCATTTATCATACTCGCTTGGATCTATCGGCTTAAAACCAATAGATGCAGCCATATCAATCACGGCAATGGTTTTACTGCGTATGGTTGCTGCACCTAATATTGACGGATGAGACTTTGGAATAACCGACAAACGAGTGTACGGGACAATTTCGCGAACTTTTAAAGTGCCCAAAGCAAACTGCTGAGTATGGGAAAGGTGAAACAGTAACAATCCTTGTGACTGACTTGCTTTACTTTTCATAATATTGCCGATTAAAACTGATTATTTGAAGTTAACCACAGCCTTTTCTTCATATCAAATTCAAAACTGAATTTCGCGGTTTAAGTCGCTAATTTGCTTTATCAATTAGAAACTACAGCTGGGACTCAATTGGCAATAATGCTAAAAAGTCAGCTAAAAACTTACGCCAAAAGCCCGTGCCGGGCTCTGCATAAATAATTTTGTTATGCTGATGGTCAAGCCACACCAGCTCGCCATTTTTTAACACCACTTCATAAGCTTTATCATTCGCTGAAAGCGCAAGTCCTGCAAGGATCTCTTTAGCCAGCATCTCATTATCAATAATTAAGCCCATTTCGGTGTTGATCAGTGCTGAGCGGGGATCAAAATTAAACGAACCAACAAAGAGTGTTTGCTGATCAATAATAAAGGTTTTGGCATGTAAACTGGTGCGACTGCTGCCTTTCCAACTGGTTTTTTTAGATTTTTGGCTCTTGGCATTGCCTTTTACTTCATAAATTTTAACCCCGCCTTCAATGAGCTTTTGGCGGTACTGCTGATACCCTGCATGAACCGCTAACACATCCGTTGCAGCTAAACTGTTAGTCACTATGGTGACCTCTTTACCCCGTTTTACTTCATTGATTAATGCATTGGTTGCCACATCACCAGGGACAAAGTAAGGCGAGACAATCAGTAATTGATACTGCGCTTGCTCAAGAAAATAACTTAAGTCATCTAATAAAATGCTGTCATTAGGGTTTCTTTCAAGTTTATTTGGCGGATCATACACCACTTGGGCTTCGCCCCAATACCACTGTAACGCTTGATTTTGCAGGCGCTCTAGTAAGGTGTTTTTTTCTAAACGAGTCACATACTCATCGGTCATTAAGCTCTTCTCAAGCATGCTTGCTCTGGCATCTAGTTTCGCTAGCACCTTATCTTGCTCAAGCTTGGTGCTATTGCCTTGATGTGGCTCAGCAGCCTTGACCAATTGCTCAATGCTATTAACTTGCGCTGAGTTCCAATAAGTATCAAATTGGGTTGATACCTTATCAACCGCGTCGCCAATGGCCAGTAAATCAAAATCACCAAAATCGACATTCTCATCTGCTGAAAAGTATTCAGCGCCAATATTTCGGCCCCCAACCACTGTAACTAAATTATCAATGGTCAGTGATTTGTTATGCATACGATGATTGAGGCGGCTAAAGTTCCATAAAAATGCCACTCCACGATACTGACGTTCATAGGATGGATTAAACAAACGCACTGAAATATTAGGGTGTGTTGCAATGGCCAATAAGCCATCATCGCCATTGGCTGTGGTTAAATCATCCAGCAACACCCTGACTCGCACCCCGCGCTGAGCAGCTTTATAGAGAAATAGACTGAGGATTTTCCCGGTTTCATCATTGCGATAAATGTAATACTGCAAGTCAATGCTTTCTGTCGCCCCTTCAATCATGGCTAAACGAGCAATAAAAGCATCAATACCATCAGTAAGGGGTTTAACCCCCGTTAAAGTTAACTTAGCATCATTGCTTTGGCTGCTAGTTTGAGAGTGCTGAAATGAAGAGTACTGAAGTGAGGACTGCTGAAGTTGAGATTGAATATATTGCGCTAAAGGAGAGTCAGTGACTGGCGCGAGTTTATACTGCTGAGAAAGAGGCTTGAATTCAGCGCGATTGGCGCAGCCAATGAGAGTTAAACACAATACACAACAAACGAATATGACAGAATTGTTTTTGGGCATTGATGGCTTCCTTTCAATGTGACTCAGGTTTTACTGGGGCTCGATTATCACGCTGCCTTTTACACTATGGTTTAAGCATATTGCTAACATGACCGCTATCATAAGCCGTCACAGATGCGCAGTATAACTATGGTTTAATCTTGCAGCGCATACAAGACATCAAATACAAATTGATCCCAACCTTCAGCGCTAAAAGCAATGTCTCTTACGCTGCGCACTTGACTCACTGCATGGACTGGCGCTGCGCCATTATCCAATAAGTAATACGCCATCATGATACCCGTGCGGTCTTTACCGGAGCGGCAATGGATAAGTACTGCAATATTTTGCGCTTCACACTCTCTGATAAAGGCCAACGCTGTTGGCATTTGCGCAACGCAAATAGCCTCATCACCCTCTTGCGGTGGGATATTATTTGAAAAAGGAGTGCAGCAGTATTTAAGCCCTAACGCTTCTATGGCGGCAACATCGACCTCGTCACCATCGTTGACCGATAAAATAGCGCCAATACCTGCCGCTTTTAATTCCGCTAAATCCCAAGGGTGTTTATTAGGGCCACTGCGACCTGCAATGACCCCCTCTACTAACCAAAATAACTGCTTCATAAAAACGTTAATACTCTTGTTAACTATGAAATGGGGCGTTCACTCGGGACTAAGGCTGAATTAGTCTTGTTCAGGTTTTTTAATATGAGCCCAAAAATCGACATTGACTGCGGCTTTCTTTTTACGCTTTTTCTTACCTGTGCCTTCAGGTTTTGCCATTGGCTTATCAAGCTCTAACAAGTCATCTGGCATTTGCTCATCGGCTTCAAAGCCAGCAACTTGCTCACGCTCTAAACGCAGGGCATTTTTTTTCTCAATCACTTTAAAGTGATGGTAATCGGCATGGGCTAATAATGATATCGCTAAACCAACTTCACCGGCACGACCACTTCGGCCAATACGATGCATGTAATCAGCGGGACTTCTTGGTAAATCGAAATTGATAACCACAGGGAGCTTATCAATGTCTAAACCACGTGCGGCGATATCAGTGGCAATTAATACCTCAATCTCACCTGACTTAAATCCATCTAGCACACGATTACGGGCGCCTTGGGCTTTGTCGCCATGGAAAACTTCAGCGCTAATACCCCGTTTTGATAGTTTTTCAGCTAAGTGCTTACAGCTATTTTTAGCATTAACGAAAATCAATGCTTGGCGCCATTTATGCTCTTTGATCAAATGGGCTAATAATGCGGTTTTACTTTCACGGTTTACGGTAAATGCCCGTTGCACTAAGGTGCTTTCTTCAGCGCTTTGCAACTGAATGTCTACTGGCTCAACCAGTAAACTCGCCGTAAGGGTGCGAACTTCCTCTGGGAAAGTTGCTGAAAACAACAGTTTTTGCTTTTTCTCAGGCATTAATTTTAATATTGAAGCCAGCTCGTCAGTAAAACCAAGGCTTAACATACGATCGGCTTCATCAAGCACTAAGGTTTTTACCTTATCAAGCTTAATGGCATTACTTGAGATTAAATCTAATAATCGCCCAGGAGTTGCCACGAGTACATCTGCGCCGCCGCGAAGGGCTAGCATTTGAGTATTCACTGACACGCCGCCAAACACGGCAACGGTTTTAATGGCGCCATTAAAATGCACCGCATAGGATTTAACGCTATCGGCGACTTGCTTTGCAAGCTCGCGGGTCGGCACTAAAATCAACGCTGAAACAAAGTTACCTTTATTTTTTGACGCCCCAGCAGACTGACTTAACTGCTGCAAAATCGGTAAAGCAAATGCTGCGGTTTTACCTGAGCCAGTATTGGCACCAGCCAGTAAATCTTTACCCGCTAATACGTGAGGAATGGCCTGCGCTTGGATCGGCGTTGGAGTGAGGTACTCAAGTTCAGTTAACCGCGCTAATAATGGCGAGATTAAGCCCATGTCGGTGAAACTAACGGTATTAGTTTCAGGTTGCGTCGCTGAACGGGTGTCAGCATTTAGGCTCGTTTGGGTATCATCTTTGCGATCAGTAGCAGAGGTCATTAATTTCAGGTGCTCAAAATAAGGTATAGCCAGCTATTTTAGCGTATTTATGCCGCTTAAGTTAGCGAAATAGATCAAGCAATGATGAATTACTGCTCATAGATGATGAAATGAGCCCGATTCGATTAATCAGCTGATTCTAATGACAACAAAGCTTGTTTCATTTTAAGGCCATAGGCATAACCGGTTAAGGTGCCATTTTTGCCAATCACTCGATGACACGGCACGATTATCGCTATGGGATTAGCGCCATTGGCAGCGCCCACCGCCCTAACCGCTTTAGGTCGATTAATTTTATTGGCGATATCGCCATAACTGCATACCTGCCCAAACGGCAGCTCTCGCAGCGCTTGCCAAACCTCATGCTGAAACACAGTACCAGTGGCTGCAAGCGTGACGTCAAATTCACTGCGCTTACCGGCAAAATATTCATTAAGTTCTGTAATGGCTTGCTGCACATGTTTTTTAGCTTGCTCAATTGAGTCAGCACTTGCATCCCTAATATCGCCACTATCGACAGCGTCAGCCTCACTGACCACCTGCAAATGGGTAAGGCCCAAGTCTGAGGCTCGCAGCTTCAAGTAACCCACAGGGCTTAACTCAATTTGCTGGTAAATCGGCGGTTGATTATTAATTTTCATTATTATTCCATAATTGAAAAGTGACATAGCTGCCCCATGGGCTGACATCCTTGGCTATTTTGTCGCAAATTTGTTGATAGGCTTTACCGCTAAGCGCTTCTGCCTGCCCATCAGCCTTTTCATGCTGGCCGCGCAGAGCTTTCAAGCGGTTTTTTATCACTAAATCGGCACTTAAAAAGATATCCGGATCGCGTTGGCCGCGCATTTTGGCATAGGCAATAGTCCATGGGCCAATACCTTTAACGCTGAGCCAATCATCAGGGCTGGCGTCAGGGTGCTCAGCGACAAACTGACCTAATAAATTAAGCGCGGCTTTGCGCGATGCAGGCATGTTAAATTCAGTTAAACTTGCCGCGGCTATCGCTTGCGGGGTTGGAAATAAGATAACCTCACGATCTGAAATTACGAGCTTTTTACCATAACTCCTCACCAAGGTATTCAGTAGTTTACTTGCCTGTACCACACTCACTTGCTGACCTAATACTGCCCGGCATCCAGCTTCAAACACCGAGGCCGTGGCAGGGATCCGTAAGCCCTCTGTAGGGATTAACCCCATGTCGACAAGTGACTTAAATGATTGATTGCTCACCGCCATATCCGCATCTAAATCCAATAACTTACGCACAAACAGCACCACATGATGTAAATAGTCTAAGTCGTCAGCACTTTCAAGTTTCACCGTAAGTGACAATTGGTGTTTACCTTTTAGCGGTAATACATCAATGGTGCCGCTAACCTGGCGATGATTAATATTCAAACAAAAACTGCGACCATATGCCTTTGATGCCTCATCAAGCCATTCCATGTTTTCAACACTTCTTAACTGGTAAAACGACCACATTTTCGACCAATTAAACGGCGGGCGGTAATCTAATAACAGGCTAATACCGTCAGCTTTGGTAACAACATTTTCCTTGGCGCTATCACGCCGTAATTGGGTTGGGGTCAATTGCAACTGCTCCTTAAAAACTTCATTAAAGCGTCTGATACTATTAAAACCTGCAGATAATGCCACGTCCGTTATTGGCAAGCTGGTTTGATGTAACAGCTGTTTAGCAAACATCAGTTGTCGATAAATAGCATATTTTTTTGGCGAGGTACCTAGCTGCTTATTAAAGAGTTGGCTTAAATAGCGGCTACTAATGCCAAGCCGTTGTGATAATGACGCAAGTGTTTGACCCTGTTCACCACTTAAACAACCGCCATCAATCATGGTTATCGCCCGTTGCAAACTGGTTTGAGTGCCCTTCCAGGCATTAGACAGAGGCGCACTATCAGGCCGACAACGTAAACAAGGCCTGAGCCCCGCTTGCGCAGCTTTTATTGCAGAGTCAAAGTAACGCACGTTTTGCTCTTTAGGTGCCGTCGCAGGGCAAATTGAGCGGCAATAAATCCCTGTGGTTAAAACCCCAGTAAAAAAACGCCCATCAAAACGCGCATCACGGCTTAGCCTTGCTTGACGGCAAACATTATCAGGTAAACTGCACGCCTGACTGCTGGATATCGGTGCTAAAGACTTCTCGCTGTTCAGCACTGCTTTAGTAGACATGTTATCGATACCCATTTACGTAAGCTGGTTAATAGCAGCTTGAAGATTATTAACGTCACTTTAGCGAATAATGGCGCTACTCACTAGCGGAAAACGGAACTCAACCACTCACCCCATTGTATGCTTGCCTACAAGTCTTGACACAATCTAACTAACACTTAGCTAACAAGTCAGCATCAAGTTAAGGTATCCTCTGTATATATTGCTGTTCCCGTTTCAAATATTGAGAAATAGATGTTTAAATTCTTTGAATCCCTTACCAACCCATTACCTTCAGAAGAACCCAGCCAAGCCCCAAAAGGTGTTTATGCCTTTTGCCGTCATTACACCCGCGGTTTTGAGAAACACTTAATCATCATGTCAATTTTGACAGCGACTTTGGCGATTTTAGAAGTGTCATTATTTGGCTTTATGGGCCAATTAGTTGACTGGTTAGTCACTAAAAACCCACAGACCTTAATGCAAGATGAAGGCAGCACCTTAATATTGATGTCTTTGGTAGTACTGGTGATTATTCCGTTACTAGTGGCTTTGCATGCTGCTATCGTGCATCAAACCTTGCTGGGTAATTACCCCATGGCCATCAGGTGGCAAGCACATCGCTACTTACTAAAACAAAGCGTTTCATTTTATCAGGATGACTTTGCCGGCCGCATTGCCACTAAAGTAATGCAAACCTCATTAGCAGTGCGTGAAACCGTCATGAAACTGTTAGATGTATTGATGTATATCATCATCTATTTCACTTCAATGCTGGTGATGATCGCCAGTGCTGACGTGCGCTTAATGCTGCCTATGCTGGTGTGGCTATTTGCGTATATTGCTATTCAGTGGAAGTTAGTGCCAAAGCTAAAAGCCATTTCAGCCAAGCAAGCAGATGCCCGCTCGACCATGACTGGCAGGATCGTTGATAGTTATACCAATATCTCCACCGTGAAGCTGTTTTCTCATACCAAGCAAGAGGCTGAATACGCCCAAGACAGCATGATGGGCTTTCTTAAAACCGTCTACGGCCAAATGCGCCTTGTGACCATCATTAACGTTTTAGTGCAGATCATAAATTACCTTTTAGCATTTACCATTGCGGCGGTTTCAATTTGGCTTTGGGCAGATAATGCGATTACTGTGGGTGCAATTGCTATTGCGGTGAGCTTAGCACTGCGTTTAAACGGTATGTCACAGTGGATCATGTGGGAAATAAGCTCACTGTTTGAAAATATCGGTACTGTCACTGATGGTATGAATACCTTATCGAAACCTATTGAAATTGAAGACGAACCTGGCGCTAAAGATATTATTGTTAGCAAAGGTAAAATTGACTTTAACGATGTTAGTTTTCATTACGGCGAAAAATCAGGGGTGATTAGTGAGTTAAATTTACACATTAAGGCGGGAGAGAAAGTCGGTCTTGTTGGCCGCTCTGGCGCTGGTAAATCAACACTCGTTAACTTGCTAATGCGCTTTCATGATGTTGAAAAAGGTCAAGTGAGTATTGACGATCAACCGATTACCGATGTTACCCAAGATTCACTGCGGGCTAAAATCGGCATGGTAACCCAAGATACTTCGCTACTACATCGCTCAATTCGAGAAAACATCCTCTATGGCGATCCTAATGCCTCGGAGCAACAGCTTCAAGCAGCTATTGCGCAGGCTCAAGCAGCCGAGTTTATTGATGATTTATCAGATCCCTTTGGTAATACAGGCCTAGATGCACAAGTGGGTGAACGTGGGGTAAAACTCTCTGGCGGTCAACGCCAACGGATTGCAATCGCCCGAGTATTATTGAAAAACGCCCCGATTTTGCTACTAGATGAAGCCACTTCAGCATTAGATTCCGAAGTTGAGGCGGCAATTCAGGAAAGTTTATATGAATTAATGGAAGGTAAAACCGTGATTGCCATTGCTCACCGACTATCAACCATTGCGGCTATGGACAGACTAATTGTCATTGATAAAGGCCAGATAGTTGAGCAAGGTACTCACCAAGAATTAATAAAATCGGCAGGCATTTATGCTCAGCTTTGGTCGCATCAAACCGGTGGTTTTTTAGGTGTTGATTAATATTCAACAATAAATAACGCACTTTTACGACGCTCATTTTTGACTTCAATCGAAACTGGGCGTTTTTTTATGTCATTAAGCGGCAAGAGTTACTTTATCTGCAGCAGTTAAGCTAAGAAAACACGAAAAATATTAAGTAAATTTATAACTGATTAATGAGTGTTAATTGAGAGTAAATTTTGTGACTTGAAGAGGATAAATCGAAGAAAAATGGTGGTCGATACTGGGCTCGAACCAGTGACCCCCTCCTTGTAAGGGAGGTGCTCTCCCAGCTGAGCTAATCGACCTGGGGATTTATAATGTTTTAATTCTTTATAAGAAGAATGGTGGTCGATACTGGGCTCGAACCAGTGACCCCCTCCTTGTAAGGGAGGTGCTCTCCCAGCTGAGCTAATCGACCAGGGATTTTATAATGTTTTAATTCTTTATAAAAAGAATGGTGGTCGATACTGGGCTCGAACCAGTGACCCCCTCCTTGTAAGGGAGGTGCTCTCCCAGCTGAGCTAATCGACCAGGGATTTTATAATGTTTTAATTCTTTATAAAAAGAATGGTGGTCGATACTGGGCTCGAACCAGTGACCCCCTCCTTGTAAGGGAGGTGCTCTCCCAGCTGAGCTAATCGACCTGGGGATTTATAATGTTTT
>NZ_MPHK01000025.1 GCF_001957135.1 Shewanella sp. UCD-KL21
TGATGAGGGCACGCCACAAGGAGGGGTTATATCCCCAACCTTGATGCTAATGACCCTTGCAGGACTTGAGCAGCGCATAAAGTCTACAGCACTCAAAAAGGGTGCCAGAGCCAACTTTATTGGATACGCCGACGATTTCGTCGTCACTTGCGCTTCAAAGGAAGTGCTCGAGAACGATATCAAACCGTTGATAGTTGATTTCTTAGCGGAAAGAGGCTTAACACTCTCCGAAGAGAAAACGCATATTACCCACATCAGCAAGGGTTTTGACTTCTTAGGGTTCAATCACAGGAAGTACAAAGGGAAATTACTCATTAAACCGAGTAAATCCAATACCTTGTTGTTCTTGAGTAACCTGCGCGAACTCATCAAAAAGCACGCAACCATCCCAGTTAACGATCTTATCAAACTGATAAATCCAAAACTAAGGGGTTGGGCGAATTATTATCGTCATTGCGTTGCTAAACAAGTATTCGGTTATGTTGGGCACAAACTATTCTATACGTTATGGCACTGGGCAGTAAGGCGCCATCCAACAAAGTCTAAGACTTGGGTAGCCCTTAAATACTTCATCAACCGCAAAGGCCAATGGCAATTTCACGGTTGGCAGAAGGTCAAGGATATGGATTGCCAATTCAATCTATTCCAAATAGTCAAAGTGCCCATTGAGAAACATGTAAAAAATCCGAAATGCAGCTATACCATTCGATCCTCAATACCAAGAATATTTGGCTAGGAGAAAATCGAAAAGACAAGCTCGTAATTCTTGGAATGAACCAGCTCTCACTGCTTTATAAGTTGCTGGGTATCAAACGATACCTTTGTGGAGGCTTGAGCCTAGTGCAGTGAAAGTTGCACGCTGGGTTCTTAGGAGGGCGGCACTTGGTAACAAGTGTCGTCTATCCGACATAAACGAGTTACCCGCACCAGCTTTAAAATTCATTTATATTAGCTCAGTTACAGCAGGTCATCACTTCAATCTAACCCATTGCCTGCCGCAGGCTTTCGTGCAAGCATGACTGTGACACGCTGCAAGTTCATCCCTGAAAGCTCGGCCATGACGTTCATGTCATGGACGGTCACAGCCGCGCTTACACCGGGATTTTCATCTCTTCGATTTAACTTCATCAGTAACAAAATTTAAAAGCGTGAATGTTCAATATGAATTGAGGGCATCGAGAAAAGGCCGTGAGCTTGGCATGGATGCCAAGCTAGCTTTCGTTAGGCCACGGATGGCCTATCGGAAGCGTTAGGGCTTTTCGACAATGACCGAAGCAGTCTACAAACGAAGTTAAAATCTGGATCAATCCCCATCGAAAATTATGCGATTTTCAGCATTTTTCGTCGGGGTGCTGAGGGATTGTTAAGGGGACAAGCAGTTTCCCCCTTGACTCTGGTGTGGGCGAAGCACCACGACTTTGACTTGTTCAAAATAGCAATCTAGATTTTGGCCTAAAAAAAGAGAGCCTATTGGCTAATGCCGTTCACTTAACGTGAACGGCTTTCTTTTTTATGAATTTAACAGTGACACCCATAATAAGTTTATTGCAATTTATTCATTAGCAAGAGCAGTTCATTTACGACTAATTGAGGTTCATCAAATTGAACGTAATGGCCACTTTTTTCGGTCAAAACTGTGCGACCTTTAGGAAATGTACCAGCCCAATCTTGCCAATGTTTACCCCACATATTTCTAGCTCTCTCACTAAAGAATAAGTTTGATGGGTTCTCAAATTTTTTAGTCGATACAATAACGGTGACCGGCATATCTTTGATTTGAGGGTAATTGGGTAACGGTCGTTTACTCCAGAAATCTAAATAGTTATTAGACATACCTTCAGACATATCATTTAACTTAACTTCGGCAATCTCCCGATTTGCTCGCTTCAAATCAATATCACGCATAATATCAATATCATGTTCAGATGATGGCTCAAGCATTAGTAATCCTTTAATCTGCTGAGGATAGGCTACAGCGAAGTCCCTAGCAATATTCCCTCCATAGGAATGAGCAACGATAATGACTGGTTCTTTGATATATAATTTAGCGATAAGCTCTCTAGCATAATCAGCATAGTCGAGTGAACTGAAATGCCTTTTTATGCTTGTAGACTTGCCATTGCCTACCCTAGAGTATCGAATGACTTTGGCATGTACTGAAATTTGATTAAAAATGGGGTCCCAATCAGATAACCCCGCACTCGCACCAGACTCAAGTAAAACGGTATGCTTACCATCACCTAAAATTTCGTACTCAAGTTCAAAATCACTCACTTTAACAACCCCTAATTCAGCATGAACAGAAAATGACAAAGCAACACAAGCTAACGTGAAAAGTTTCAAATTTACTCCTTTAAATATTGAAATGATTTAAGCGGCTGTATGTAGTGGTACGGTTAATTAACTATTGGGGTCAGAGTAAACATTTTAGTAGCACATCATTGTTGATTGGCTTCTTCCTTAAATGGTGCTCTCCATTTTTTGTTCGAGGTTACCCAACTCCGCCCTAAGTGGTTATACTTTAAAGTGATATATAGTTTTACTTCAATTTTTACTTCATGAATATTAACTAGGTTTTGGAAGACCATTACTTCAATCTAACCCATTGCCTTTAGCAGGTGATGTATAGGATATACGAATCTCGCGATCACATGGTCAATGATGTTCCCGACATCATAATGACATTTTCCATATCCCTATGGGTCAGATATGAAAGAGCGACCTAATGTGCAGATATAACAGCGAGACGCTGGCTGTTGATTTTAAATCTGCATCCCTGACAGCTTGGCCATGACAAATAACATCTATGTTAAACAGCCAATTCGGCATCCATGCCTCTCGCTCAGAGCGTTTCACACAGTAAAACTTCGCCATATCGTGGTCAAATTTGTTCCATACAAATTTTGACATTCCCACCATCCATGGCCATCAGTAGTCACAGCCACGCTTACACTGGAATTTGCATCTCTTCGATTTAGCTTTATATTTTGCTACAAGTAAAAGTAAAAGAAAAAGTTAGAAAACCTAAAATTTGAAAGCCTAAAAGGCTCAATATGAATTGAGGGCATCGAGAAAAGGCCGTGAGCTTGGCATGGATGCCAAGCTAGCTTTCGTTAGGCCACGGATGGCCTATCGGAAGCGTTAGGGCTTTTCGACAATGACCGAAGCAGTCTATAAACGAAGTTAAAATCTGGATCAATCCCCATCGAAAATTATGCACTTTTCAGCATTTTTCGTCGGGGGGCTGAGGGATTGTTAAGGGGGACAAGCAGTTTCCCCCTTGACTCTGGTGTGGGCGAAGCGCCACGACGTTAATCCAAACGGAGTTTGAAAACACTAAAAAAACTTGCGTACTATATCTAGTTTGAGCGAAGCACCACGACTTTAGTTGGTTCAAAATAGCAATCTAGATTTTGGCATAAAAAAAGAGAGCCTATTGGCTCTCTTGATAATCCTGAAGGGGAGTAACAGGATTATTTCCAGCTTTTCATCTTATGGCCTTTTACCGCATAAAATAAAATGAATAGATAACATGGGATCATCACTAAGTAGCCACCTTGCATCCCTAGGGAGGTCGCTGAACTGGTTAAGCCCCAGAATACTGGGCCAAAAGCGCCACCAGCAATACCCATGATAAGTAGTGCAGAACCTGTGCTGGTTAGTTTACCCATACCTGATAAGGCTAACGGCCAAACTGCTGGCCAAACAATTGCGTTAGCCAAGCCTAAAAAGGCAATTAACAGTAAGGTATCTGGCAGTTGTGCGCCGCCAAATGGCACTAATACACTGTCAGAAATAGCCGTTGAGCTGCTATCACCAAATACAATACCAAAGGACAACACCACCCCAAGTATGGCGCTGATAAGTAGCGCATTAGGCTGAGATATAAACCGTGGAATACAAATAATCCCTAAGGTGTAACCCACTACCATGCATATCATGGTGTATGAGGTCATCACCCCATAGTTTTCAACCCCTAAGGTGAGTGCATACGTACCAATGGTATCGCCAGCTATTACCTCTACAGCCACATACACAAACAAGGCCACCACGCCAAGGGCTAAGTTAGGTTTTGCTAGTGCCTGTTTAATTTGACCTTTACTGGTGCCCTCTTCAGCTTCATCTTGTTCAAGCTCTGGTAGCGGTGATTTCTTAACCGCAAAGGCTAAGATACCAATGAAGATTGCCATACCTAAATACGGCAGAATTAAGCTGTTAGCCATTTCATCAATTTGAACCTGACTTAGGGTGGTGCCGACGCGATCTTTAAAGCTATCAAGGATTAATGCGGTAAATACCATTGGGGCAATAACGCCCGCGCCTTTATTTAAAATACCCATAACACTAACACGCGCTGCAGCAGACTCTTCAGGGCCTAAGCGAACCACATAGGGGTTAACAGCGGTTTGTAGTAATGTTTGCCCAGCGCCCATAACCAGTTGCGCTAGTAAGAACAATGCAAACACTTGGGTTTTAGCGGCTGGAATAAATAGTAACCCCGCCACCATCATCACACCCATACCCAGCGCCATACCATTTTTATAACCCACTTTACGAATAAGCCAAGCTGAAGGTAGTGCGGTAAATGTTACTGCGATATAAAAAGAGAATAGAATTAACGATGCTTGAAAAGGGCTTAACTGAAGGATTTGCTTTAGATATGGCATTAACGAACCATTAAGCCAAGTCGCAAACCCTAATACGAAAAAGAGTATTGCCACAATGGCCATGGGCACTATGCTGCTTTTTTGCTGACTATTATTCATTGTTGTTTCCATAAACCCTGCTTCTTATTGTCATTGATATTTCGACACTGACTTCCTACTAGTGCCCCATATGAGTCTTATTGTTATTGAGGTTTTATCAACACTTTAACCTGTCTATGTTACTGCAGGTCATAGGCGTTGTGCGTTTCATGTTAAAACATAAACACAGCAAAGACAACGCTGTCATTTTTATTAGCAACTAAAAATCATTGATCACACTACAAGCCCCAAAATAAATCTTGCATGCAGTTCTTAGTGACAGTCCTAATAAACAGCTCTTATAAACAGTTCTTAGTGACAGCTCTTAAAACAGCCTTTAGATGCGAATAAAAATTTTACGTTGATAAAGCCACAATAAAATTAACCATTGCACTGTCAGTAAGCTCAGTACAAAGAGTAATGGTTGCCAGTCTGCTGGGGTGGCGCGAATAAAGCCGCCCAATAAACTATTGGCTAAGTATTGCCAATTAACCAGACTAGACGCGATATAGATGATGATAGCGTTGGTGCCAATCACCACAAAAACAAAGGCCCATTTGTGCCATTTAAGTACGTCGATAATGGCGTAAAAAATGGCCAGTAAGATAATGCTCCAGCCACTGGTTACCAACACAAAACTGCTGGTCCATAAGTCTTTATTTACTGGAATAACCAAGTCTGACAGCCAGCCCAATGACAATAACACCGTGCCAATTATCACCATACTAAAGACTTTTAGCCATTCACCTGTAAGCCCCCATAAGGGCGGCTTGGCTTTAACAATATAATGACCGACAAACACACCGATTAAGCCATTGATCACTGCCGGTAGTGTGGATAGTACGCCTTCAGGATCTACGGCTCTATTTTGATAAGCGCTACCTGGTAGCAGTATTGAATCCACGTAGGCGTTAATACTGTTTTCGGCGCTAAAGCGGGCAAATGTTTGCGCTGATTGATTAGCAGCTGCTTGAGCTAACTCTGGGTTTTGAACTAGCCCTGGATATAAGGTGAGATCGGGATAAGGAAGGTATAACTGAATAAGCCCATAGCCAATTAATAGACTAATAGCGACAACAATTTGGGTTGTTAAGCTGGTGTGCCACACTAATATGGCAGCAAAAAACCATGCAAAACCAATTCGGGCTAATACACTGGCATAACGCACACTGTCGGGATCTGCTGGCATACCAACGCCCCAACCATGATTATAAAGTACCCCTAAAAAAATCAGTAACCCAAGGCGCTTAATCGCATGACGATACAAGGGCAGTCGCTGCTGCAGTGGTAGTTTATCTAAGCGTTTTGGTGACAGGCCTAAAGCCACACCGGAGAGGAAAATAAACAGCGGGAATATAAGGTCATAAAAGTTAAATCCATGCCATTGACTGTGGTGCATTTGGCCGTCAAACCAATTCCACCCTGCCCAGCCGGTTAATATAAATAATCCAGCAAATAGGCCTTCGCCGCCAAGGATCCAAAACATGTCAAAACCGCGCAGGGCGTCCAATGACATTAATCTTGGCTTCAAAGCGGTTTTAGTCGACATACATTAGCCTTTATCGCATCGGCTAAAAACCACATCGCCATTGATATAAGTTTGGTTAACTTGATAACGCGAGTTATCGTTTGCATTGGCAGCTAACAACACTAAGTCTGCGCGCTGACCTACGGCTATGGTGCCAAGCTTAGCTTGCTGTAGATACTGCGCTGGATATAACGATGCCATTCTAAGGGCTTCTTCATAACTGAGGCCAAGCATGCTGACGCTATTGTTAACTGCGCCAACCATATCAAGTACGCAACCTGCCAGCTCGCCTGATTTAGCATTGAGTCTATCACCTTGACGTATGACCTCGGTGCCAAACAGTTCAAAGCTGGCATCATCATCCAGTCCCACCGGTGGCATAGCATCGGTTACTAACATGATTTTGCCTTGGGGCTTAGCTTTAAGGGCAACTTTAGCGGTCGCACTGTGAACATGGTGGCCATCAACTATCAGTCCGCACCATGCTGCATCACTTTCTAGCGCTGCCCCCACCATACCCGGTTCACGGGAGCCAAAGCCTGACATTGCATTAAACAAATGTGTAAAGCCGTTAGCGCCAGCATTTAACGCCGCCAGCACAGTGTCATAATCGGCATTTGAGTGACCTAAGCACACCTTAACGTCGTTAGCGACTAAGGTTTTTATCACCTCAACTGAAACATTTTCAGGGGCTAAGGTGACCACTTTTATACCAAGATCTTGTCGTGAAAATATCGCCAGTTCTTCATCTGAAATACTGCGAATAAACGATTGTGGATGCACGCCTTTTTTAGGCACGCTTAAATGTGGCCCTTCAAAGTGAATCCCTAACACCCCTGCAGATTGCAGCTTAATGGCCTCGGCCACGGCATCAGCGGCTTGCGCCATCACTTCAACTTTATCGGTAATAAGCGTCGGCAGAAAACCTGTAGTACCAAATTGAGCATGTGCCCGACCTATGGTCTCAATACACTCAAGGGTTGGTGCGCTATTAAACAGTGCCCCGCCGCCGCCATTGACTTGAACATCAACAAACCCTGGCACTAGCGTGCCTTGTAAACGCACCTCTTTCGCATTCGATACTGAATCTAAGGCGATGATGTGGCCGTCTTCAATAGAGATCACCGCATCTTGATGAAATTGCTGTCCATCAAAAAAACCGCCTGCTATTAGGGTTTGTCTCATAATGTTCTCTTTATATTGCGTTAATCTTTAACAGCTTACTTCTTAATGCTCACAGTCGAGTCAAACTTATAGTGTTTGGGTGACTTTTTTCAACCCTTCTGGCTGATCAGGGTCAATACCACGGGCAACAGCGACGGCGGCGACATCGATATAAAAACGTTGTAGCAATGCTAATGGCGCAACACGCGGGTGTATTTCAGATGATGTTTGATTTAAATGCACCAAGTCTGCGCCACGTTGTTGTACGTTTTCGATTTGCTCGATATGGCTTTCATAAGACTCATCATTAATGCAGGCATCGACAATAGCGAGTTTCTTTTCAACTAAAGTCACCGGCCCATGTAAAAACTCAGCGCTACTGAATGATTCAGCATGAATAGAACAAACCTCTTTCATTTTAAGGGCGATTTCTTTAGTCACGGCATAACCTAAACCACGGCCAAGTACCACAAGGTTATTAACCCCTGCTAATGACTCTGGCGTTAGTTGCGGCGCGGCGTCAACTGCGGTTTGTAATGCACTTGGCATTGAATCTACTGCGGCGGCTAACGACTCACTTTGCGTCCACTCTGCGGTTAGTTGCACAATAGCAGATAAAGTTGCTAAGTAACTCTTAGTGGCTGCTACCGCTTTTTCTTCACCTGCGCGCAGTGGCAATACCACATCGACAATATCTTTAATCGGCGCGGTTTCATCATTGACTAATGCGACACAAAAAGCGCCAGCATTTTTTGCCATTCTGGCTTGTGCCAAAATGTCTGGGCTACGGCCTGATTGTGAAATAACAATCACTAAGCCGCCTTCAAGTTGTAAGCTTTTGCCATACACACTGGCAACTGATGGCGCTGCGGCAAAAGTTGGAATGCCCACTTCTATTTCAAATAAGTATTTAGCAAATACCCCAGCGTGATCTGATGAGCCACGGCCAACAATCATTACAAACTTTGGCTTAAAGCTACGAAGTTTTTCGCCTAGTTCTTTGGTTAAACCAGCATTAGCAGCCAGTTGCTCAGCGATTTTCTGCGGTGCTGAACGTGCTTCACGTTCCATAATTGTATTTGTCATCGAGTTAACCTTTTTAAGTTCAAGTTGATCCATTGAGGTATCAAGTTACTGAGCAGTGCATGGCGATGAGTTCTACCCTTAACACTGAAAATTTTAAGCAAGTTCAAAATAAAGCGGCGAGCTAAACACCCTTGCGGTTATCTGCGGCAAATTGTTGCTGCGCAAACAAAATAGCACCGATTTCCGGCGGTGATAGCGCATCTGCCACTTTGCTAGCCACATCAATGTCTAGCCAATGTAATAATGGCTCTGCTAGGCCGCCAATCATCGAAAAACGACTCGGATGAATGGCAAATAACTTTCTGGCCATATCACTAATATAACCCGCTCCCTGTTGCACAATATCAGTGGCAACCTCATCACCATTGTCAGCGCATAACAGCACAATACGGGCTAATTTGGCGTAGGTGCTTGAAGACTGCCCAGCAAGATGCTCGACAATGCCCATGGCATCATCAACATTAAAGTGGGCTAGTAATAATTTGGTTAATGCAGTATCGGCAGCAAAACCATCTAAATTCAGCAATACATGCTCAGCGGCTTTTTGGCCTAACCATGCGCCACTGCCTTTGTCACCTAATGCAAAGCCATGGCCACCAATTAATAAACTTTGATCGCCTACATGGGCAAAGCCACACGAGCCAGTACCGGTAATGATCACCGCACCATCATCGCCATTATGGGCACCGATACAGGCAGTATGTAAATCTGTGGTGAGGTACATTTTGGCAAACGGGTGTTGCCAGTTGTTCACTTGGTCAAATAAACGCGGCACATTCACGCCAGCAAGGCCGACACCGGCGATTAACTGCTGCGCATCACTTGCTGCTAAGTTTGCGTCTGCCAAGGCAAGCTTGGTTGATTCGATAATTGAATTAAAAGTTTGTTCTAGTCCGTGAAGAGGATTAGCTCTACCCGCTACACCAGTGCCAATCACACCTTTTTGTGGGCAAAATATGCTGGCGCGGCACTTACTGCCACCACCGTCAATTCCGATATAAAGCTGTGATTCATTTTGCTGATTAACGCTCATGACATCCCTCTTGTCTCTATTACCCAAGCCTTTTATAACTGATTTTTATAGGCTCTTTTGTAAGTTAACTTTATGTTACACCACAAATGACAGCGTTGTCATTTATTTTTTAAAGCGTTTATAAAACAAACAACAAAGTAACATTTAACCTGATGATTTATATTGTTTTTAACTCAATATTTAAATTGTAAAATCTGAGTTTTTTACTGTTTTGATAATAAAAAAGACGTTAATCATTTGATTAACGTCTTTTGTTTTAAGTTAACTGCGCCGCAATAAAAGCCAGCTACAGAAATAACGAGCGCCCTTTGCGTTTTCCTGATGCGGAAATTGCTCTTATCTCAATATTACCTGATACCTTTACAGGCGCTTGATATTCAAGCCATTGCGCTGTTTCAGCAGCGTTATTGTCACTATTTCCACTGAGTTGGCGATACTCAATCTTAAGCCCAGGAAAGGCAATATTCGCATAAAGCAACCCATCTTCAATTTTTGCCCCCACTGTTGGCACGCGATATTCAATGTTAGCCATATCTAACTTAGCCAGCTCTTTATGGCCTAAGGTATTTGCAATGTCATTCCATTGCTGTTGCTGCTGCTTACGCATGTCAGCGCTAAAATAGCCTGAGTCTTTATGATACACCGCGCCTTGATACTGATACGGCACTTCCCACTTTGCTTTATGCCAAGCTTTTTCAGCTAGCATTAGCAGTCGTGGAAACATCATATATTCAGCCACTTCATCACTGCGGATGGTTTCACTCCAAATTTGCCCCTGAATACCGCTAAAGCCTTTACCTGGTTGTAATGGCGCCGAGGTGACTTTACCTTGATCATCTTTTTTAACGCTATCGTCTGCTGTAAAGGGGTTATTTTCGATGTCATTCCACTGTTCAGCATTCGCAGGTAAGTTATCTGGCATAAAACTAAACAGTTTTTGACTGTTCAGCGCGCGGGTTGCCCAATAGTAACCATGCTCTTTAGGATCAGCCTCATAGGGGAAATCAAAGTACAACACTTCAGGGTTTGAAAGCACAGTATCCCAACCTAAATTAGCTTGGCTGTGGGCTCTTTGATAACCATGGTGTGAAATGACATCCCAAATATTGGTTTGTGATTTAGCCGGCATATTGTCTGGGTTAGTATGGCTCATGCCATCGCTCCAACCTGCAGGCTCAATGCCTTTAGCGCTGACCATATTGGCAACCCGTTCAATAAAGTAAGCGCCTAAATCATCAATAGATGTAACCCCTTTGTCATTGTTAGCGACAAAGTCTAAGCATTGTGGTGATTGCTTCCACGCCCCTGCTGTTTCATCAGCGCCAATGTGATAGCGTTTTAGCGGATGCCCTGCTTGTTGGTGCAATTTAGCAATTTCATCAATGACTTTATCGACAAAGTGATAGGTGGACTCCAAGCAAACATTTAGGGTGTTATCATTATAATACTGCACCGATGAATACACAGTGGTGTCATTGGGATCTGTCAGTAAATATTCATTTGCAGCTTTATTGTCGCCACTTGCCATCAACTTACGGTAGCGGGCATCCATTGATTTTATCGCTGCACGTGAGTGACCAGGCATATCCATTGACGGAATAACCTCCACTTGGCGGGCGCTGGCATATTGCAAAATGGCGATATAATCGGCTTTGCTATAAAAACCATTCACACTGGCATCAGCAAAAGGACCACTGCCCAGCTGCGGGATTAAGCAGGTGCTTTCGGTTAAATCATGACAACGTTTACTGCCAATTTCAGTCAGCTCTGGTAAGCCATCAATTTCTAGACGCCATGCTTCATCATCTGCCATATGCAGGTGTAATTTATTCAGCTTATAAGCCGCCATTTGATCAATTAAATCAAATATCAGCTGTTTACTATGAAAGTTACGGGCGACATCAATGTGCATACCACGAAAATCATAACGCGGCGCGTCATCAACAACCATAGTATTTATACTAAGCTCTTGGGTGTCGATTAATGCGGTAAGTGACGCCAAGCCATATGAAAAACCACTGTCGGTGGCGGCGGTAATGGTAATGCCGTCAACGGCCACCTTGAGCTGATAGGCGCCATCTAACGCCTGCTCGTTTGCTGTAACCTTGCTGTTTTTAACAAACGCTAACGACAAGCCGGTATCTGATTGGTTAACCCCAAGTCTGGCTAATCTCGACAAGGCTGCGGCAACGGCTGATGAGTCCACTTGCTGGTAATTAACCTTAATGCCTTGGGATAAGTCTACCGGTGTATTACTTGATGAAACACTAATGCTGAGCGGTGTTGGAATAATGCGATTAATAGCAGCCGCGCGATTAACTTCAAGGGCATTATTGGCTTCAAATAACACCTCAGCGCGGCTCCAAGCTAAGTTATCGGTTGCGGTTCTGCGATATTGCCTTTTCTCATCTGTAAAGGCTTCAACATAGGGTCTAACTTCCATGCCTGTTTCGGCATCAATACTTAATTGAGTGCTCGCTATCACGACAGGCTCTAAACCATCCACCACAATGTAATAGTTTGGCATAGGGTCAGTTTCAGATAACTGCCATAACTCGCCTCTAAAACCAATGCGTTGGGTTACGCCTGCGCTAAAGCCATTAAATTGCTCAGTGGGGGCGATTTTATGTAAATCACCTTGTACCCGAGTAATACTAAACTGTGGATTTAACACAGCTTGCACTGGCCGCATTTGACTGAAATAAATCGCCCAGTCGCCATGGGCAATATTCACTGGACTGGTTAAATCAATTTCAGCGATAAAACATTGCTCATCAGGCTGTGTTGCAGAGCAACTTTCTTCAGGGACATTGGTCACCATGCGATAAGTGACTTTTAGATCTGCAGCAAATTGTTTTAGGCTTGCTTGAGTCCAAGCGCTATCAATCACTTGATTAGCCTTATGTTGCAGATCTGAACCATTAACTGATTGAGCATCATCAGACGTAGAAGGAGCTGAAGAATACTGGCAACCCACTACGCCTATTGATAGTAATAATGCTGATGCAAGGATGGTCTTTTTCATATATTCCTCAATTTATCCCTAAATGATCATCTGATGAGATGCCGCGCGTTGACTGACTACTGACGTTAACCTATTTTAGCGAAATTACCGCAGCTAATTTTTAACGGCAACAGTATTTAATTGATTCAATTTATTAGTGTATTTTGCCTGTTCAACATTTATGTCTCGTTAACTGCTAGGTATTACCCTTACTAAGAAACGGGCAAAAAAATAGCTGGGAACAAAAATTGTACCCAGCTTATACTCGTTTCTGGGGAGAGACTAAAAGTATAAATTAATGCTATTTCGCCCGACCGAAATAGCATTAAGGCATGGATAATAGGGACCTATAAATTATCCATGTCGACCTTAAAACAACGATTCTCACACAAGCAATGACAACGCTGTCATTTGATAATCTACCGAATATAGAACCAGATTTCTACATTTATTTTATATTTTGATACACACCCGCAACAAGCGACATTAATAACAAGTAATAACAGTGACTTAATTGCTTAAAATAAGCTTAATTGGCTTAGCGATAATCAAGAATATTGCCATCTAGTGGCAAAGACAGGATTGAAAGAAGTGAAAGGCTTTAAGCTGAAGGCGCTTATGCTAGATAAGCCACTAATAAAAAAGGCATTATTCCAATAAAGGAATAATGCCTTAATAGGGCGATGCAATAAGATTAAGCTTTAGCCATGATCTCAGTGCGCGCTAGACGGTTAACTTGGTTTAACGATGCTAAATGACCGTAGATAGGACCTAGTAAGCCGCGTTTTCTAAGCTCTAAGTAATCTTCATCAGATAACTCATTTAATTTAGCTTCATCAATTAAGTATAAGCCATTGATGTTGCGCTTCTCACCCGCTACATCAACAGTCAATGTTTGAGTTGTTAGTAACTCTTTTTCAGCCAAGAAACCAAGAATATTGCGGCTTGCTTGATCTTGCTCAAAATGCGCGATTAAGGCTTTTTTGCGGTTTTCTAGGTAAGCAGACTCTTGCTCACCTTCAAATAATGCTTGGCCTTCAGTCTTGCTTACTTCAGCAGCTGACTCGCGAATACCAATCCATACTTTGTCTTTTACTTCTGGGTTAAGTACTAATCCTAGTGGATAGTCACGAACAACAGCTGGGATATAAAGCCCCTGCCATTTGCCGTCTTTGATACTCAAGTTTTGACCAGGCTTAAGACCTAACATAGCAACAGCTTGGAATTCACCGCTATCAGTGTTTTTAACGAATACAATTGGGTATTCTGTAGCTGCACGAGCAATCTCATGCAAAGTTACTGGAACAATATGTTGATCTGCAACGTGATCAAAATTAGTTGCGGTAATTTTTAAATCACCGTGCTTTGCGTGTTCAAGTAACGTAATTTGGTTAGACATCTTGGCTCCTTCAGGCGCTTCTAATCAATAATGATATACATAAAAATAGGGATTCAAATCCCTTTTGTTGTAAACTTTTGTTAGTAGATTAAAATAAAAAATCCCAAAATCTTTAGCTGGTGACTTATTATAAAGCCCACTATCATTCAATCTGCAGCTTACGTTACCGTATCAAGCAATAAAGTACCACTAGCTATTCGCTGATATTTCACCTAAATCGTGCCAACTTTCATCTAAAAGTATAAATTTTATTCAACTGGGGTTTAAGCTTAGCAATCCTGCGGCTAAACCTTTTGTAAACCGTAGCGGTTAATTTTATCAAGCAGTGCTCGATGCTCTGGTAACTCTAGCGCCAGCTTGTGGCCTATTTGCTGTATTTTGTTTGCCTGCTGCTGGGCACTTTTAAGATACACAGTGTCGAGCGGCTGGTTTTTGGTTTGGTAGTGCATCCCGTATAAAACATACAGATAATTATCAATATTGAACACTTCATAGCGTGAGAATAGATCATCGGTTATCGGACTAAAGCTTTGCCATAATTGCAATTTTTGTTGCAAGGATTCAGGTATCGTTTCAGGCTTTTGGTTATCTAACCAAAAATCACTGTCAGTCCTATCTGAGATGCAATAATGCAACTTGGCAAACTCTACCACCCGCTCCCACGCGTAACCTATGGTGTGATTAAAACGCTCAGACAAAGCTGGCATTTGCGCCAGTGTCTGCGGTAGTCGCTTAGCTAAGTAACCTGCGGCAAAGTCAGTTAATAATATTGAGGTAGCCTCTATTGGCTCTAAAAAGCCTTGGGCTAAGCCTAATGCAACGCAGTTTTTTGCCCAAAACTGTTCGCGGTATCCAACTTTCATGGGGATTTGACGGTGTTGTAACTGATCAAGTTTTCCGCCTAAATAACGGTTAAACTTTTGCTCAGCTTGTGCGCTTGTCATGTGGTTATCTGAATACACAAAGCCAGTACCACGGCGCTCTGGCAAAGCGATATCCCAAATCCAGCCTGCTTGATGCGCGGTGGCAATAGTAAAAGGGGCAATCGCTGCTGTAATATCGGTAGGCACTTGCGCAACAATGGCTTTATTCACCAATAACTGATGGGATTTATTCACAAAGCCGACGTTAAGCTTTTTGGCTAACAAAATGGACTCAAAGCCACTGCAATCAATATAAAAGTCAAAGGCCAACTCGCCGAGCTTATCGGTTTTTAAACGGCTGATATTGCCTACATCATCGATTGCGGCATCCAATACATTAGCTTTGATATGTTCAACGGCGTATTTGCTTGTGGCGTTAGTGGCTAATAATTTAGCAAATTTTGCGGCATTTAAATGATAAGCATAGCTAACAGAGCCAGCGTATTCTGGGGTAGTGATGGCTTTAGGAGCCTTTAACGCCTCACAAATATAATGCTGAGGTGAAACCATTGCACTAAAGGGCATATCCTCAGTGGCAGTTTGGTGCCAAAAGGCGCTTAAGTCATCGCCTAATGGGCTTGGTACATCAAATAAGTGATGATAACGATTATCAGCGCCATGTTTAGTTTTATCGAGCCAGTTTCGAAATTGGATAGACTGCTTGAAGCTCACATCACACTGCTGAATAAACTCGGTTTCGCTTATGCCAAAGCTTTGTAATGACTGCCTAATCGCAGGGACTGTGCCTTCACCAACACCAATGGGCGGGATATCAGGAGACTCGATTAACGTAACCGACACATCGGCTAATGATTGCACCGCCTTACCAATATGATTTGCAGCAAGCCAACCAGCTGTGCCACCACCGATAATAACAATCTTCTGCACCTTCATATTACGCCTCTTAACTGTTAACTGTAGATAAGTCGTTAATTTGATTTTAACCGTGTTTACCACAGGTAAGTTAAAATCAAAAAGCCTAGCAAGTGCTAGGCTTTTTATGCATCTAAATCAGATTAGAAACGTAAATTTAAACCTAACTTATAACGTGCTTCACCTTCAAAGCTCCATGCTGGGTAACCACCTTTTAGCTCAGGCTTAACTTCAGCATCATCAGGTGCTACACCTAATTGAACACTGTCTTCTTCAAGTAAGTTAACTACTTCAAACGTGATACCTAAGTATTCAGTGATGTTGTAGTTAGCACTTAAATCAAGTGTACCGAAGTCTTGATGTTCACGGTTACCGTAGAAACCTGGTAACTCACGCATCATGTATTCGCTACGCCAGTTATAAGCAACACGCGCTGAGAAGTCATCCATCTCGTAGTAACCGACTAAGTTAACAGTGTGCTTAGAAGAGTCTGAGAATACGCTAACTTCATCAGGGTAGTTTTCAGCTGCTGCATCTGAATCAGCAAAAGTGTAGTTGGCTGAGTAACCAAAGCCGTTGTCAAAACCGTCTTGGATTTGCAGTTCAACACCTTGGATTTGACCGCCAGTACCGTTTTTCTTCGTTGATACAGTCCAGCTATCTTCACCTGAAACAGGGTCAATAATACCAATGCTTTGATCTAACTTTTGTTCAGAGGTAACAAACGAGCTAACATCTTTAATAAAGTAAGATACACCCATTAAACCGTCTGGGCTGAAGTACCATTCAACACCTAAATCAGCTTGAGTCGCTTTAAACGGTTCAAGGGCAATATTACCGGTATTAACCACTTCGTTTCCTGCAACGTCATCTTGGTAACCCACTAAAGCTGATGAAGCAAACATATCAGCATAGTTAGGGCGTGAAATCACTTGTGATGCAGAAGTACGGATAATGACATCTGGCGCCACATCGAATGCAACGTTGATACTTGGCAATACGTCGCTGTAACTTGCATCTTTAGTGCTCAAGTCATCAGCATAATTCCCGTCTGCTTGCAGCGCGAAGTAATCAGATGATGCGTCAGTTGAGATATAACGTAAACCGAAGTTACCGCGCATACCGTCAGCTTCAAAATTAGCCATTAAATATAAAGACAAGTTTTCTTCATTAATGGTGCCGTAACCTGCACCATAGACAAGACCTTCGGTAGCAAAACCATCAATAGCAGCTTTAGCATCACGTAACATGGCATCCATATCAGGCTTAGGTAAAGTATAACCAGCACCCGACGAGATTTGGCCATTGTAGTAGGCTGATGCATCTTTTTGTGCAATATCTGATTTAACGTTAGCAGGTATTGATAGCATGCTGACATCATGATCGGCATAACGAACACCGGTTTTGAATGAGGTAATCGCACCTAAATCAGTTGGGATGGTAAAGTCTAATTGTGCGTAAGTTTCTTCATCTGAATTTGGCTGCTTTTTAAGTGCCCAACCCGCTGGCGATAATTGCCCAGCAAAATCATCTGCGGTGAAGTTCTTGTTAGCCACATCAATTTTAATGACTTTGCCAGTTGCATCGTAAGTACCGGCGTAATCCGCTGCTGTACCTAACCAGAAACCATAGTTAGAAGTTAAATCTGTACCACCTTCAGACTTGGTATTACCCACACGACCTTCAACTTTAAACACGTCATTTTCGTAATCGAAATTGAAGTCGTAAGTATTTGAGTCCATGCTAGCTTGGCGCGCCCAAGTTTGTGCCCAACCTGGGTTTTCACCATTACCATCACGGCGATAGAAAGTACAAGTGCCTAAAGAATTACGTTGTTCACACGCTTCGTCTTTATCATCTGGGAACATCACAAATAATGAGGTATTTGCGTTGTTCGCTTTCATGTCCAGACTCATAATGTCTAAACCGAAATTTAAATTATCTGTTGGGCTGTATTGGAATGAACCGTTAATAGCAGTACGTTCACGTTCTTGCTCAAAGGTAGTAGGAACAATATCGCCCCAGCCGACTAATGACTCAATACCATTGCGTTGATAAGTGGTTTCTGAACCTGCAGCAGAAATTAAGAAGCCAAAGTTTTCGTCTTCATTTTTCCAGCTGTATAAACCTGATAATTCAGGATCTGTTTCTTCTGAAATTGTACCGTAGTCACCTTTAGCGCTAAGGAATACCGTGTTGGCATCTAAATCTAATGGCTTACGGGTTTTAACGATAACAGTACCGCCAACACCACCTTCAGGTAAATCAGCCTGAGACGATTTATATACTTCAATTCCACCGACCATTTCTGACGGAAGTAAGCTGTAGTTAAAGCTTCTGTCAATTGACTGTTGATCGTACCAACCGGTAGATGCAACTGAATGGCCGTTTAATAATGTACGAGTCAAGCTGCTAGAAGCACCACGAATCGAAACACCTTGGCCTTGACCAAATTGACGGCTCACAGCCACACCTGGTATACGCCCTAATGACTCACCCACGTCACCATCAGGAAATTTACCAATATCTTCAGCCGTTACCGCATCAACTACAGAGTTAGAAAAACGTTTATCATTAACTGAAGCCTTCATCGAGGCACGCATGCCTTTTACTTCAATTTTTTCGATATTTTCTTCTGCAGTTTCAGCATCTGCTGCAAACGCAGCAACTGAAACCATACTGCCAAGTAGGATAGCAATGTTAGTTGCTAAAACATTTTTCTTAAAATTAATAGGTCGCATCTTCATTTCCCTTCCATAACTTTATTATCGTTTTTGGATACATAACCATTCCAACCGGAATGACAACGCTGTCATGTCTAGAGCAAACATTACACAATATTTAACAGTCTTGCCACAACAAAATAACTTTATAGCGGATAAAATGTGCGAAATCTGATTGTACAAAACAGAAATAAATATTATTAAACATTAAAAATCAGTAGATTAGATGCTGTTAATGTTTGTATCAAATTAAGAACAAATTGACTTTAAACTGAACTCATCCAACCAGAAAAGTAATTCGAGATTGCCTATTCGGATAAAAATCAGCACTATTAGAGATAAATCGGCTTAGCTTTTGTTTATACCTACAATATTGATAACCTTCATTTGGGGATGATTGTTATCAATAAAAAATGCAATGCTAAGTTCATCGCCTGAGTTTAAGAGCTAACAAATAATGAAAGTAACCATAAATGATGTTGCCAAACATGCTGGCGTATCAATTAAAACCGTATCACGGGTCACCAATAACGAATCTTCAGTCAGACAAACCACAGTCGACAAGGTCAATGCAGCAATTAATGAGCTAAATTATCAACCTAACTTAGCGGCCAGAAATCTAGCAAGCACTAAATCCTATGTCATTGGTTTTATTTATGATAATCCCAATGCTTATTATATTATTGATATGCAAAACGGTATTCTTTCTGCCTGCCAAGATAAAGGTTACGAGTTACTTATTCACCCTTGTAATGCTACCTCTGACACGATTTGTGATGAACTAACCAAAATGGTCAAACACTCTCGGCTATCGGGTTTAGTGCTCACCCCGCCGATGTCAGAAGACCCAAAAATACTTAAAGCCCTAAATGACATTGATGCTAATTATGTACGTATTATCGCTGGGGATACATCAGATGATCAACATGGCCTAACAGTGTTGGTTGATGATAAACATGGCGCTTTAGAAATTACCCAGCACTTAATCGATATGGGTCATAGTGACATTGGATTTTTAAGTGGCGATCAGCAACATGAATCAACCAAAGAGCGTTTAGCTGGATATAAACATGCCCTTGAGCACAATGATCTTAAAGTGAATAACAGCTGGGTTTTGGATGGTAAATACTCTTTCGAATCTGGGGTAGAAGGTGCTAATAAACTGATTAACTTAACCAAACGACCAACGGCAATCGTCGCCTGTAACGATGAAATTGCAGCTGGAGCTTTATTTGCTGCGCGTTTAGCTGGGCTTGATATACCAAAAGATTTATCCATTGTAGGATTTGAGGATAGCCCCTTCTCCCGTCAGACGTGGCCCAAATTAACCACAGTGCACCAACCTAACGTGCAAATAGCCAAAGTCGCCACTGAACTGTTAATCGCTAACAGCAAAGAAACCACTAATAGAAAGTCTATGGTATTTACGCCAAAGCCAGTTATTCGGGACTCATCAAGCAAACCATGATGGCTATCGTGAGCTTATAATTTATCCCAAATAAAAAAGCCTCAATAAATAATTTATTGAGGCTTTTTTAATTTAATCTATTTTTAGATTAAACAGCGTCTTCGTTTTCTTCGCCAGTACGGATACGAATAACACGTTCAATATCGGTTACGAATATTTTGCCATCGCCGATTTTACCTGTACGAGCAGTATCAACAATCACTTCGATAGCTTGCTCTAATTGCTCATCTTGAATAACAAGTTCGATTTTTACTTTCGGTAAAAAATCGACCATATATTCAGCACCACGATATAATTCAGTGTGACCTTTTTGACGCCCAAAGCCTTTCACTTCAGAAACCGTCATGCCTGTTATACCTATTTCAGCTAATGTTTCACGCACATCATCTAACTTAAAAGGTTTAATAACGGCTTCTACTTTTTTCATTTATCCACTCCATTCACAGGCAATATGGTATATAAGCTAATCTACGAGTTAATAGATTTTAAGCTTTATCGTTAAAATACAATACTATTTATTATACTACGCTAAAGCGCTTTAAGTTTCTGTAGCTATTTTACGTTAATTTTAAAACGTGCTTTTCGTGCAATAAATCAATCCCTGTCTATACTCAATATGCGCTGCAGGATGCAGCACTAAATAAACAAGGATTGTTAGATATGAATATTCACTATTATCGTCGTGGCTTTACTTTAGTCGAGTTAATGACAACAGTAACTGTTGCAAGCATATTATTGGCCATTGGTGTACCTGCCTTAAAATCAGTTCAACTTCAAATTAGAGCTAAAAGTAATATCAGCACCATTCAGCACTCATTGCAATTTGCGCGAAACATGGCCATTAACTATGGGGTAAGAGTCACTGTGTGCCCATTAAACGATGGCAAATGCAGCACCGACTGGCAAGCTGGATATGCCATCTTTCTAGATACAGGTAAATCAAATCAACTTGACGCTGAAGATACCATTCTCAAACAAATAAACCCTTTCCATGGCGATGATATTATTCAATATAACCGTAAAGCGGTTCGATTTCTGCCCGATGGACTCGCCTCAGGCACTAACGGTACGTTAACTTATTGTCCTGAAGTTAATGATAGTCCCTACTCCCAAGCCATTGTCATTAATCAAGCTGGACGAGCAAGATATTCAACTAAGAAAAACATTCAATGTACCATTAATTAAACTAATAGCTATCCTGTAAGGTTTAGCCGGTTAACTACGAATTATTTAATATTGATAACCCTTTAGTTACTGAAATTGATTAGATTCTCACTTATACTAAATCAATGAGTAACAAGGATAATAATCATGTTTAGATTTCGAAATGGATTTACGCTTATCGAGCTAATGGTCACAATAGCAGTCGCGGCAATACTATTAACCGTCGGTGTACCCTCATTAATATCAGTTTATGAAGGGGTAAGAGTAAACAATAATGTCGACAAAATTCATAACATCGTTGCTTTTGCTCGAAATCAAGCAGTCAGTTATGGCGCTACCGTAAACGTTTGCCCTTTCGCTAGTGCAACGTCTTGTGGTGCGACCACAGATTGGAGTAACGGTATTCGCGTTTTTATTAACAATGCTGATGGTGATCATGAGTTAAGGGCAATTGATAACTTCAATAGTCAAGATAAAGTTAAAGGTTCAGCATTAATGCTTTCGTTCACATCTGAAGGAATGGTGAGTAGCGGTAGCGGCAACATCATATATTGTCCAGGTGGTAATGACGTAGACTCCAAAAGCGTTAATGTTAGTACTAGCGGCCTAATCTCTTATGGCGATGACGGCCTATCATGTTCGTAAATTAAATCTGTTTGTTACAAATATTTATAGACGCTAAAAAGTAAAAACCTAGAATCATTCTAGGTTTTTACGAATCGAAGAACTTACCTTAATGTCTTTTTATCAACAGCTTGTGCTTTTTCGCTAACAAAATCCTGCCCTAATGCAACACACTCTTGAACGTCCTTAATAAAATACTTTTTACCTTTACGATCGGCACGTTGTTTACCAATTAGCCCACCAGCTTTCAATTTTATATCGTCTTTAGTATTCCAGCGATAAAACACTACTTCATCACCTTTAGTGGAGCTAGTAATAAAACATTTATAATCTTGCTTAGCTGCCCATACAGGGCTTACTGCCAACATAGATAACATACAGAAAGTCGTCGTAATAACCTTTATCATTTCCAACACTCCGAAGACGGACCTTTAACACCTGCGCTTGTTAAGGTAATCGTTGTACAAGTTGAATCAAGGGTCGCTTGTCGACCTTTCGCAGTTGCTGTAATGGTAAAATTATCGGTACCAGTAGAAGCAACGCTATAATAGCCACTTTCAGAAATGAATGGATTAGCCCCTAAGCCTAGCTTAGTCATATCTGTAGCGTAAGCGCGATTGTCAAAATAAAATTGCTCTTGCAAGTTCGCCACTCGCATAACTGCAGCAACCCCTTCAGAGCGGCCGCTTTTGGTTATAAAGCTGGTATAAGATGGATATGCAATAGATGCTAATATGCCAACGATAACAACTGTGATCATTACTTCTATTAATGTAAAACCTTGCTGCTTGTGCATTTCTAATTATTCTCGTTTAAATGGTAATATATTCTGTTGGTTGTTAGACCACTTCCAAGTGCTAATGTGCCTTTACAATCAGCCCCAACACATTCACCTTTGCCAACCCCGATTATGTAAGCAATAGGCTCTTCGCCTTCTGCCGGTTTAGGTATGACGATTTGAGGTGTGTCAGGCACTCGTTCACCCAGTTCAAAATACAATTCGCTATAACTTCTTGTACCTTTATGTAAATCAAATACATATAAACGGCCTTGACCAGAAACACCACATACACCAGCATCAAGATCAACGCTTTGACCCGCTGGAGGCACAAACGAAGTGAAATACACTTTCCCATCAAATATTAATGATGATGAAAGGCTTTTTTCACCGTCCATTCCCAGGTTATAAAGCCAGCCTCTTTTGGCACCAAAACTGATATTATCCGCTTCATTTGTTGGTGCAGCATCTGTGACATTATACAAGTCAGAAATTGTTAAAGCAGCGGGTTTATCACTTGATGTAAATTGTTTAGTGTTGATATTTCTATCTTGGAAAACAAAGAACATATCATTAGTCGTACTACTTGTAGGTTTGGTTCTATTACCTGTTCCTACGGTAACTGCATCATAAGGAATGGTTTGATAACTCTTGACGCCGCTTTCACTATGAATGTTGTTAAATTGGGTTTGTGCAACTGTTGGTTCAACAAAAAACATCCGGTTGTCTGGTGCCGAGTCCGTTGAAATTGATGCAAACTTAAATATCGACCAGTCAGAAGTTGAATTTCCAGCTAAATCCATTCGCCAAACATTGCCACTGATATCTGTGGCATAAACTCTATCTGTTATTCCATCATTATCACTGTCTAATATCGCGACCTTGTTAGGCACACTTGACATACCTGAGTCAGTGAAATGATGAATATATTCCCCAGTATCTGCATTGACAAAATAGACCCCTGCCCCAGTTCCTTCTGATGAAGCCATGCCACCGCCAAGAATCAAAACTGGCCCAGGTTCACCAGGTATTGAAGTAATAACTGGTTCTGACCAAGACTGACCAAGATCTTCGAATTCTTCAGTGTCCGAATTAATCACCCATTTAAAACTTGGCGCATTTGGATTGGTTATATCCAAAGCATAGTAAGAGCTGCCGCCACGGCGCATTCCCAAATAAGCCCAAGCTTTGCTAACTTTGCCATTGTCATCTGTTTCAGTATAAGCAACCGGTGATAAATCCATCCCATACACACTATGTGTACCCGTTTGAGGGTTTTCTCTTAACGTTTGAACATTAGACCATAGCTCTTGTGGCATAAATGCCCAAGTTTCAGATACAGAGCCAATGTCATAATCATCACTGCCTTCATCTGAATCTTTAAACATATGCACCAAGCCCTGATTAGTCCCAACTAAAATCCGCACATCAAGGTTATCAGCATCCGCGCCATAATTTATCGCTAATGGCTTAGAGTGCAGCGGATCGCCCATAATATCTTCTCGAGCATCATTATTGCTGTCATCGTTATTATCGTTGTCCACATCAACGCCGTATAGCCAATTAAGAGTATCCTGGGAGTGATTTGCCACAAAACTACTGTCATCGATATCAATTAAAGCAGTACCACTGTTAGTATAAATCTTCCTTTCCGTTAACTTATCTCTTAATACTGGTAGAACGCCGCCTGCATTAACTTTATTGCCATCTACATTACCACCAGAACAAGTATTCCAATAAGTACAAGTGCTTGACGCGATATTACCATTTACATCAATGGCTTTGGCAGTGCCTCCCGGAGCAACAATCTCACCGCTGGAATTTACTTTTAGTTTCTTTAAATTACCACTCCAGCGTGGACCTTTACCGGGTAAGAACATGGCAAAATAAGCGGAGTTATAAGTTTGAGTTTTATCAAAGTTATTACTGGCAATACTTGGGGATGTAAATGATGAGTCCACTGCAAGAATAGATTTTAAAGCCCCGGTTAACGCTTCAGCTAAATCTAGACCGGTATCTGCTTGGATATAGCCTGAAGAGGTTTCACCCTCCACTCTAGGATTACCGCCGCGATGCGCAGCTTCCTCCAATAAAGCTGCTGCAGCTGTAGCTCCAGCAGAAAAACCTATGGTATATAATCTCACATTTTGTTTGTTGTCTATACCGGTTGAATCAGTAACTCCTGTAACTAAGTCATTGTTATACATATACGATGCTAACGCAGGCATATAACTTGTTTCATCATCACCATTAGCGTTGGTGAATTTAAACTCCCCGTAGTCACCAGCTTCTACTGCAGAATCAGTTAACGATTTTATGGCATCATCGGCATTATGGTCCAATGTTGGAGCACCATCGGTGATATAAATAATATATGCGGTGTCTGAACATTTTTTAAACGGGCTGGTATAATTTCCCGAACTGATAATACTGGGCGGAGTATTGGGCTCATAATCATCAATCTTCTGGTTACCCTTGCCATTGTTATCATCATTACCAAATGTAACAGGGCCACCACTAAGATATAGATAGGATTCATATAGAGTTTCACAAAGAGGTGTATTAGTCTGGGCTGACAAACTGTTAGTTAATGAAATAAAAGCACTTTGATTAACATCATTCATTTCATTTAAGCCATAAACTATTCTGCCGCCGTCAGCATTTCCTTCACTAGGATAGTTTAAATTAAATATGGCTAAGCCCGCATCAATAGGAGTAATTAACTTTAACTCATCCAAAGCAAAGGATAACGCAGATTTAGCTGACTCAAGACGGGTACCTGTTCCACCACTGTTTTGCCCTTCCTCAGTCGTCGTTACCCACTTATACCAAACGAGATAATGTGCAGTATAAAGAGTCACTGGAGTTCCGGTGCCAAAAGCACTACCGTCAAGACTCTCTTGGCGAGCATCTTCATCGCTATCATCAGTATATTGTTCTTTGGTATCTATTGGGTAGCCGGGGTCGAAATCCTTGCCTTTATCAAAACCAGGATTATTAGGATCTTTTAGATAAATATCTTCATAACACTCAACCACTTGATTTTGGTTAAAACCATTATTTTCGGCTAACAGAGTCCATTCTCCGGTATTTCCGCTGGACTTAAACTCACGTAAAAAACCGGTAAATCGACCTTTTTCAGCTAGTACTGAAACTGAAGTATTACAATTATTGTTATCAGCATAAAAGCGGCGAGAATCATTAGGGGAATCAGGGGTTGGCCTGCTACTACTATTATCAATGCCGCCGGCATTCCAATAGATGCCCTTATCATTAATATAACCTGAATAGCCTGCTAAATAGTCATCAAAAGCCTCTGGGTATTCACAAGCATCACCACAATAAGGGCTAACGACATTTTGATCTTCGGTTGACATACTGCCAGAGTTATCAAAGATAAATAATACTTGCGGTCGTTTACCCGAGCTCACCGAGGAGTCAATTAAATACAGTTCAGTATCGTCAGCAAAGCTCATGGCCGACATAAAAATCAATGCCATGGTGGTACTACATAAAAGTTTATTAAACATGATATTCGTTCCCTATAAGCTTTATAATGCTCGACACTTTGTAATCTGTTGTTATTCGTCTAAGGAAGTACTTGCTGCTCGACTCCAGAGGCGACTGTCAAAGATCCTAAGCCAGCTCGTCCATATGAAACAGTGCTGGTAATCTGTACTCTGCGGCAACTAATTAAATTAGCCCCTGAAGCTCTTGAAGTACGTTGACAAGCGACATCTTTAACTGCTCCTTCAGGTAGCGGAGTAAGTTCCTGTGCAGCTTGAAATTCAGCTTCCTCTGTTGGGGTAAGTAAGTTGGCAAAAGGCGCTCCTGAATAATTATCAATTACTTGTGCCAAACCGCCATCGGCAATAGCCTTAGCTTCTATTCGCTCTGCCCCCGCTCCAGCCATACGTAATGACTGGGTTGAATTAACGGCTAGTGCCACCCCTATCACAGTCATAATAATTAACACTATAAGCGAAAAAAATAGTACGACCCCTTGCTGTTTTTTTATCACAAGATTTCACCTAATTACGAATGAGTACTGGATTTTCCAATACCACGGTTGTTGACATGACTTTACGTCTAAAATTATCGTTCGGAGCGGCTATCTCTTTATCCCCTAGTTGATAAGTTGTTTCATTGGTATAACTTCTATCCGCCTGAATAGAGCGAACTAGAATAAAAATTTTCACAGCTACTAAGCGCTGAAAAGATTCGTTATCCCACATATTTGATAGTACAGCAGATTCTGCTAAGTAAGAATCTGGAGTGCTATCACCATCATCATCAAAGCCATATAAGAAACGGATATTCTCAATTCCTTCAACTAGTTGTTCTTGGTTAGTCATACCATTTTCTGTAAGCGTCACTCTTCGCAATAATGGTATACTATCGGCATCATCAGCTACATAATAAACGTGGTGCTGATATTGCCACTCTCGAGCGTTAGTTAATGTTTTAGCTGGAGCCGCTCCTTTATAAAATACGGCTTCACTGGCATTGGCAGAAACATATATATCACCTTGCTCAGCAGCTGCAAGAGGGATATTGATATCTGGACCTACAAAGCGTTTAATCTGAATAACATCAGTATCAATTTTAACATTGGCACTGCCAAGGCAAGTTAACGTCTCTGTCGCACTTGATGTATGTTCATATCCCCATAAGCGTCTAAAATGAGACGGTTGATTATTAGGTAATGTAGCATTATTTAAACCGCCGCCTTCGCAATCAGTTATGGCAGCCAAACCTTCAATAGTTGTATTAACATCAAGGATAAAATCAGTTCCGGTTAAATCCCCCATAAAGCCCAATTGGGAAATATCACGCTCTAAAATGGCTAATGCAATACGACCATTCTCTTGAAGCTGATTAAACTGACTGGTTGTCGTTACATTAGAAGACGACATGCTAAACATGGTAAAAATACCCAGCGAAAGAAACAAACTGATTACCATAGCAATCATTAGCTCTACTAACGACATACCTATCTGGTTCTGTTTTAATATATTTTTTTGATTCATTTAGATAATCACTGTTTCAACTGAGTAAAGGCGACGTCTATCATTGGCTGTACCGCAATCCTCATTATTACCCGCATCGGAAGTTTCACGTATACCTTTCCATGACATGATCACATTAACAGTATTGTTATTCACTATGACGCAAGCCGTTGCTGTATCCAAACCACCCACATTTTGAGTGCCAACGACTTCATCTGCGCCATTAAAAGATGCCCGCCATTCATAAAGGTCCCAAGCAAGCATTTCACCAGAATTACAAGTCGCAGTAGTACAATTAGGAGAAGGCTCCGTTGGAGTACCACTATAGGTTCCTGCATAATTTGCCAATTGACTTGGGTTTAATTTCATCCGGTTGATCATATCGTTGGCATAATAAGAGGCTTGTGTTTGTTGAAATGATTCAAAACTGCCTCTTTTGGAAATAATATGCAGATTAAAAATGCCAATTAACCCTACGGTGAGAATCACCAGAGAAACCATAACTTCTATTAAAGAAAATCCATTCCTTTGAGCAGGCATGCGTGTCAAATCCCCATTATTCGCCAAATTTTTGACGAAGTTAAATCACTATCTTTTTTAAAATCCATAACTTAGCTGCTAATAGTATCTGTTTACTAATCCTTGAGCAAGATGTAATCAAAAGGTAGCTTTATTGTTTATTAGATAAAGGTAAATCACTAATTTAGGTTATCTTAAGAGTATAGTCCATTAGTTGCAGATATAAAAAAACCGTAAATCCTACGGAGTTACGGTTTCTTTTAAGCAGGTTAAGCGTTAGCGTAATTCAGCAGGCACCGCAAAGACGGTATCTTCTTTACGACCTTCAACCTCAGTAACTACTGATGGCTCAAACTTGGCAATCGCGTCAACAACTTGTTGAACCAAGACTTCAGGCGCTGAAGCCCCTGCCGTCACTGCCACTTTTTTTACATTTTTAAACCAAGCTTCATCAACATCAGCTGCGGTATCAACTAAATATGCTTCAGTACCGGTTTTTTCAGCCAGTTCGCGCAGCCGATTAGAGTTAGAACTATTTTTAGAACCCACTACAATCATTAAGTCTGCTTCTGATGACATGTTACGCACTGCATCTTGACGATTTTGAGTGGCATAGCAAATATCATCTTTACGAGGCCCTTCAATAGAAGGAAAACGTTGCTGCAAGGCTGCAATGATATCTAACGTGTCATCAACTGATAATGTGGTCTGCGTGACAAAGCAAAGGTTTTCAGGATTATTAACCTGAAGTGACATTACATCTTCAGGGGATTCAATCAAATAAACCCCACCTTCAGGGTTATCATATTGCCCCATAGTACCTTCGACTTCTGGATGACCTTCATGGCCAATCAGAATACACTCAACCCCTTTACGGCTTGCTCGGGTAACCTGCAAGTGAACTTTAGTGACTAAAGGGCAAGTGGCATCAAATACTTTTAAACCACGGGTTTTAGCTTCCTTACGAACAGCCTGAGAAACACCATGGGCACTAAATATCACAATGCTGTTATCTGGTACTTGCTCTAACTCGTCAACAAATATAGCACCGCGATCTTTTAAGTTTTGAACCACATAACGGTTATGTACCACTTCATGGCGTACATAAATAGGTGGTTCAAATAACTCTAAAGCGCGCTCGACAATGCTAATGGCACGATCAACGCCTGCACAAAAACCGCGCGGGTTTGCTAGTAAGATATTTAGTTCTGGCGATGTAGGATCAACTTTAAGCATTTTAAAGTACCTCTACCACTTCAAGTTCAAAGGTTAACTTTTGCCCTGCAAGTGGGTGATTCAAATCAATCGTCACTGAATCACCAGCAACTTCACGAACCATACCCGGAATTTCACTGCCGCCTGGACCACCGAAACTAACAATGACGCCAGGTTCTAATGCCATATCAGCAGGGAATTTACTTCTGTCCATATGATGAACAGCATCTGGATTAGACTCACCAAAAGTGTCAATCGCTTCTAAGGTAAAGCTATGCTTATCACCTTTGTTGAGGCTTGAAATTTCTGATTCAAATGCAGGGCTTAAGCTCTCATCACCAACATTAAAACGCGCTGGTTTTCCTGATGCTTTGGTGCTCTCTGCCGTTGAGCCATCTTCTAAAATGATATTCATATGGCACACAATGGAACGTGCAAGTTGTTGCTCAGACAAAATAGACTCCCTAACTTTCTGCCGCTTGGGTTTCGGGTTTAAACGCTTCCCAAATAATCAATGCTGCACCGATAAAAATAGCTGAATCAGCAATATTAAATGCTGGGTAATGGCTGGTTTTCCAGTAGAAATCGATAAAGTCCACTACGTAACCATGCATTAAACGATCAACTAAATTACCAATAGCGCCACCAATAATGAGCGTATACGCAAGATTGGTACGCCACAGTGACGCTGATTGTTTACGTAGCCATATGGTCAGCAATGTACTAAAACCAACGGCTATGATGGTAAAAAACCAGCGTTGCCAGCCACCGGCTTCACTTAAAAAGCTAAACGCGGCGCCGTAATTACGCACATAGGTGAAATTAAAAATAGGTAACAGCTGTATTGATTCATACAGCTCAAAATTGGCTAACACCCATTGTTTAGATAGCTGATCGGCAATAAATACCAATACAGCTACCCAATACCAACGAATGCCGCTTTCTTTCCATGTTAGTGGCATCAAGCAAGTCCTTTATGCAAAGTCGCGATGTTCGCCATCGCCTTCGATGTTTGTTACGCAGCGGCCACATAGTGTCGTATGAGACTCGA
Source organism: Shewanella sp. UCD-KL21 (assembly GCF_001957135.1). GTDB lineage: Bacteria > Pseudomonadota > Gammaproteobacteria > Enterobacterales > Shewanellaceae > Shewanella. The sequence goes on from NZ_MPHK01000025.1 coordinate 30,307, forward strand.
CAGTGCCTACATCTTCGCTGTAGTGCCAGCAACGCTCACACTTCTGCGCTTCACTTGCTGCAACAACAAGCTTTAATGCAGCAAGCTCTGTTTCAATTGCATCAGCAGGCGCTTCACTTAATGGGGCAACAATCGCTTTAGATGTTAACAATACAAAGCGCAGCTCATCATTCACTTGAGCCAGTTTTGCCGCTAACTCTTCATCAGCATATAACGTCGCTTCAGCTTGCAGTGAGCCACCAATGCGCTTATCACGACGGGCTTGCTCTAATACTTTGTTAACTTCGTTACGAACCGCTAACAGTTGCTGCCAGTATTCATCATTTAAATCGTCAGCTAAAGTCACTGACTCTAGGCCTTGGTACCACTCTTGAGTAAACACGTATTGCTCACGTTCACCAGGAAGTAGCTGCCAGATTTCGTCAGCGGTAAAGCTTAAAATTGGCGCTATCCAACGTACCATTGCTTCAGCAATATGGTACAAAGCAGTTTGACAACTACGACGAGCGTGGCCATCTGATTTAGCTGTGTATTGGCGATCTTTAATGATATCTAAGTAGAAGCTACCAAGCTCAACAGAACAGAACTGCATTAGCTTTTGGGTTACTAAGTGGAAATTATATTGCTCGTAAGCTTCAATAATTTCTTCTTGTAATGCTGCTGCGCGGCGTACAGCCCAGCGATCCAACGACACCATATCTTCAGTTGCAATCATATCCGTTTCAGGATTAAAGCCACTTAAGTTAGCCAGTAAGAAACGCGCAGTGTTACGAATACGGCGATATGAGTCAGCGCTGCGATTTAAGATTTCATCAGAAACCGTCATCTCACCACTGTAATCTGTTGCTGCAACCCATAAGCGTAAGATGTCAGCGCCAAGTTTATTAATCACTTGTAACGGTGCAATCACGTTGCCTACAGACTTCGACATCTTACGGCCTTTACCATCAACGGTGAAACCGTGTGTTAGTACTTGCTTGTAAGGTGCTTTACCATTCATTGCCGTTGAAATCATCAATGAAGACATGAACCACCCGCGATGCTGATCGCTACCTTCAAGATATAAGTCAATCTCGTGGCCTTGGAATTCAGGGCGTGATGCAACAACTGATGAGAAAGTAGAACCTGAGTCATACCAAACATCTAAAGTATCAGTCACTTTACGGTATTGATCAGCTTCATCGCCGATCAGTTCACTGATCTCAAGATCCCACCAAGCTTGAATACCTTGTTGCTCGATGCGGTGCGCAACACGCTCCATGATAGAAACACTATCTGGGTGTAATTCTTCAGTATCACGATTAACTAATAAGGTGATTGGTACGCCCCAAGTACGTTGGCGTGAAATACACCAGTCTGGACGGTTCTCAACCATTTTTTCAATACGGCTTTGGCCCCAATCAGGGATCCACTGCGTTTGTTCAATTTCAGATAACGCCTGCTTACGCAAGCCATGGTTATCCATTGAGATAAACCATTGTGGCGTTGCACGGAAGATAATCGGCGTTTTGTGTCTCCAGCAATGTGGGTAACTGTGACGATATGCCACATGACACAATAACTGACCTTTTTCTTCTAACAGCTCAACAACACTTTTATTGGCTTTGAATACGTGTTGACCAGCAAAAAACTCAGTGTCAGCTTTATAAACACCATTGTCACCAACAGGGTTTGCGACTTCTAAGCCGTATTTTTGACCAACCACGAAATCGTCTTGACCATGACCTGGTGCAGTATGAACTACGCCAGTACCAGCATCAGTAGTCACATGATCGCCAAGAATGGCAGGCACATCAAATGCTGACAGAGGATGCTTAAAACGCATTAGCTCAAGCTCAGCGCCTTTTGTGGTGCCGATAACCTGATGTGACTCAGCTTCAAAGCGGGTTAAACAGCCTTCAACTAGTACTTCAGCTAGAATAACGGTTTTCGTTACGCCATCTTTAACGAACTCAACCAAGCTGTAGTCAAGCTCTGGGCTTAATGATAATGCGCGGTTAGCCGGTAATGTCCAAGGTGTCGTGGTCCAAATAACTGCTGAAACCGTGTTTGTGTAACCTTCAACGCCAAATTTGGCTGCAACCGCTGCGCTATCAACGGCATCAAATGCAACATCAATAGCTGGTGAGGTTTTATCTTCGTATTCAACTTCAGCTTCTGCTAGTGCTGAACCACAGTCAGTACACCAATGAACAGGCTTAACACCTTTGTGCAGGTGACCGCTTTCAATCACTTTAGATAAAGAACGCACGATGTTCGCTTCAGTGCTGTAATCCATCGTTAAGTAAGGATTGTGCCAATCACCAAATACACCTAGACGAATAAAGTCTTCACGTTGACCGTCAACTTGCTTAGCGGCGTATTTACGACATTCTTCACGAAACTCTGCAGCAGAAATCTTTTGACCTGGTTTGCCAACTTTTTTCTCTACCATTAATTCAATTGGTAAGCCGTGACAATCCCAACCAGGAATATATGGCGCATCAAAACCTGCCATTGTTTTAGACTTAACAATGATATCTTTTAATATTTTGTTTACCGAGTGACCAATATGGATATTGCCATTCGCATACGGAGGGCCGTCATGCAAAATAAACGGTTTGCGACCAATTCGACTGTCACGAATTTTTTGATAAAGTTCGTCTTGAGTCCAACGGTCTAACATAGCTGGCTCACGATTAGCCAGATTACCGCGCATCGGAAAATCGGTTTCCGGCAAATTCAAAGTAGATTTATAGTCGGTCATTGATCCTATACCATTATTTGGGCTGATTAATCTCAACCTGCATCATTGCTAAATAAAGCTTTTGCTTCATTTACATCATTCAAAATTTGTTTTTTTAACGCATCCAGTGACTCGAACGGATGTTCATCACGGATTTTTGCCACCAATTCAACTTCCACTCTTTTACCGTATAAGTCACCAGAGTAGTCGAATAAGTGCACTTCTAATTGACAGACTTGCCCATCTACGGTTGGCCTAAAACCAACATTGGCAACGCCTTCATAAATATCACTACCATCCCAGTACATTTTCACCGCAAACACCCCTCTAACAGGTGATACTTTACGCTTTAATGCAATGTTGGCAGTTGGAAAACCAATGGTTCGCCCAATTTTTTGGCCGTGAGCGACTTTACCTGACAGTAACACTGGGTGCCCGAGTAAGCGCCTTGCTTGCTCTAAGTTACCTAATGCTAACTGCTCACGAACCGCAGTGGAGCTCACTCTGGTCGAACCTAAAATAAAGCTTTGGGTACTGACCACAGTAAAACCGAACTTTTTACCTGCTTCAAGTAACATATCAAAGGTGCCAGTTCTGTTTTTACCAAAACAAAAATCATCACCAACCACTAGATACTTCACCCCTAATTTATTGACTAATAAATCTTCAATAAATTGCTCTGCCGGTTGATTAGCAAAACGAGTATTAAAATTAGCACACAGAAGACGATCAATATTGAGCTCTTCTAGCAAACTAATTTTATCTCTTAATAAGCTAATTCTTGCAGGGGCATCTTGTTGGCGAAATAACTCTTGCGGCTGTGGCTCGAAGGTCATTACTACAGCAGGTAGCTGAAAGTGTTTAGCTTTATTAACTAAATTATTAATCACTTGCGCATGACCACGATGCACACCATCAAAGTTACCAATAGTGAGCACGCATCCATTATGCGAAGGTAAAATATTATGTATACCGCGAATTAGTTCCATTACGCCAAACAACTGCTACTGTAAATCGGCTGATTATATACTAGATAGAATGGATAATCAGCATTCATGATCGACGTTTCATTGTCCAAGGTTTTAGCCCCATTAGCACTAAGCTGAATAAATAGGCTAATGCGCCTAATACGATGAGTTTTAACAGGCTGTAAACCTTAACTTGCATTGCCATATCTAACCACATTTGCTGCTCTGGTAATAAGTAAACTAATAGCACTGCCATCACGAGTGTCGCAATGACCACTTTAGCGCAAAATATCAAGGTTGCTCGCGTTACTTTATAGACACCAGCAAGGTGTAAGCCGCGATATAACAGCCCAGCATTGAGAAAAGCAGACATAGAAGTGGCAATGGCAAGCCCTACATAGCCAAACGGAATGGCAAAAATGATATTGAACACCATATTACTAACCATGGCGATAATACCGAATTTAACTGGGGTTTTAGTATCTTGGCGTGAGTAATAGCCTGGCGCCAATACTTTAATCATCATAAAACTCAGTAAACCACAGCCATAAGCCACTAAACTGTACGATGCCATTTCAACATCAGATACTGTAAATGCGCCGCGCATAAACAGCACCATTAACATCGGCTGGGCAAGAATGATTAATCCCAGCATGGCTGGCATACCCAGTAATAGAATGGCCCTGACTCCCCAGTCCATGGTGTCACTAAAACCACTGCCTTTATCATCAATATGCTTTCTTGATAACGCTGGCAAAATAACCGTCGCAATGGCAATACCAAACAATCCTAAAGGGAATTCAAGCAAGCGATCTGAGTAATAAAGCCAACTAATAGAGCCTGTCATTAAAAAACTGGCAATAAAGGTATCGAACAATAAATTGATTTGTGAAACAGAAACGCCAAATAATGCTGGGATCATTAAGGTTCTAATTTTCACGACTCCACTGTGGTTCCAGCCCCATGACGGTTTTACTAAAGCATTTTCACGTAGCAAAAACGGAATTTGAAACAAAAACTGCACTAAACCGCCAAAAAACACCCCTAAAGCCAAAGCGATTTCAGGTTGTTCCATCTTGGGGGCAAACACTAAAGCGGCAATAATAATGGTTATATTCAAAAATACCGGCGTAAAGGCAGAAACCGCAAACTTACCGCGAGTATTTAAAATCGAGCCCGCCAGTGCCGTTAAGGTGATAAACCATAAATAAGGGAAGGTAATTTTGAGCATCATAGAAGCAAGTTCAAACTTTGCCGCATCCGGCCCATCGTTTATCCAATCATAAAACCAGCCACCGGCAAATAATGCAGCAAGTATCGGTGAGCCTATCACACCAATTAGGGTTACAACTGTCACTATGCCGCCCAAAGTACCGGCCACTTTACCTAATAGCTCACGGGTTTCAGCGGGTGTTTTGTTTTGTTGGTATTCAGTCAACACCGGCACGAATGCCTGTGCGAAAGCACCTTCAGCAAATAGTCGACGTAAAAAATTGGGGATTTTATTGGCAAAGATAAACACATCGGCACTACTACCTGCGCCCATTAAATTGGCAATGACGACATCTCTCACCAAGCCAAGCACCCGAGATATCAAGGTCATAACACTGACGATAGCACCTGATTTTAATAACGATTTACTCAAGCATCACTCCAAAGCCGCACACAAGCGTTTAAATTAAGTCTGATATATCTCAAATTTTCGATTCTAATGCTGTCTATGGGGTATAAGAACTGATAGAATTGCGCCACATCTTACACGAGTTGGGTTGAAGATAACCGAGCCAGGTAGTTTTATTTGTCTTTTCGACGTTATTTCTATCATATTCATTGACAAAATGAATAAAAGCAGGCATATTCCTCGCCCTCAAAGTATTAAACCCAGTTTTAGGAGTTGCACCTTGGCTAATAGCAAGTCTGCAAAGAAGCGCGCGCTTCAGTCTGAAAAACGTCGTCAGCATAACGCTAGTCGTCGTTCAATGTTACGTACATACGTTAAAAGAGTTATCGCTGCTATCCAGAGCGGTGACCACAAAGCGGCTACCGAAGCATTCGCAGCAGCACAACCAATTGTTGACCGTATGGCGACTAAAGGCCTTATTCATAAGAATAAAGCTGCTCGTCAAAAGGCACGTATAAACGCAAAAATCAAAGCACTAGCTGCTTAATTTTAGCGATTTATATTACAAAAACCGACTTAGGTCGGTTTTTTTATATCTGCAATAAAATAACTCACAAAAAATACTCTCTCCACTTGCCCAGCCTACAAGCTTTTACAGGCATTTCGTTAGCGCTAAATATCAAATCCAAATTTAAGACATAAAAAAACGCCTTAACTTAATCTCACTGTCATCAAGAGCAAGATATGATTAAGACGTTTCAGCTGATAGCGCAAATGCCATTAATGGCAATATAAATTATCCAATACTTTAATCAACTCACGTACTTCATCACTTTTAAGTGAGTAAAAAACGGTTTGCGCTTCCTTACGTGTACAGACAAGATTGTCTTTTCTTAGCCAAGCTAAATGCTGCGACAACGCAGATTGGCTTAAGCCTAGTTTTTTGTTCATCTCGCCGACACACATTTCGCCTTCATTCAGCAAATGGCACAAAATAAATAAACGGCGTTCATTTGCCAGTGCCTTTAGCATTACTACAGCATGATCTGCTCGTTGCTGCATCATTTCTATATTCATCACGCGTTGGCTCTCCTTAATCATCACTGAGGACTAATATAGCCTTCCCTATCCAATCGGGCAGCGACATGAAGCACACTTTTTGGTAGATTGTTTTTAAAAATGAGACTTAGCTAATAAAAATGAAGGAAACTCATGAAAAACTATAAGAAATCAATTTTAACAGGGATAGTTTTGGCCTCTATATCGGGCTGCCAAAGTCAATCAAATGATACCCAAGTAACACAAACATCACAGTCTGCTAACGATGTAATTAGCCAGCAACTGGCCACAAAGGCATTATCGTCGACTTTAGGTTATGACATTGTTGAATCATTGACAGTGGAAGTCGGTCCTCGACTTGCCGGTTCGGAGAAAGATCTCATCGCAGTCGAATGGGCGATGAATAAACTCAAAAGCTTAGGTTTTGATAAGGTCTATAAGGAATCTGTTCAAGTTCCCGCTTGGTCACGAGGCCATGCTCATGCATCAATCGTCTCACCGTTTGAGCAGCCGCTGGTTATTAGTGCGCTAGGTGGCAGCGTGGCAACGCCTGAATCAGGTTTACAGGCCCCCATTGTGCGCTTTGACACCCTTGCAGCACTGCAAGACGCCGATCCCGCTTTAGTCGAAGGCAAAATTGTCTTTATTGATCATAAAACCGAACGCCACATTAGCGGTAAAGGTTATGGTCAATCAGTCGGTGGGCGCTCAAGAGGTGCGGTTGCTGCTGCAGAGAAAGGCGCTATCGCAGTGGTTATTCGTTCAATTGGCACCGACCATGACCGCATGGCCCATACTGGCATGATGCGTTACAAAGATGGGGTGGCAAAAATTCCAGCTGCTGCCTTGTCGGCACCAGATGCTGATATGATCAATGCCATGTTAAAACGTGATGACAATATCACTTTGTCACTTAACCTATCGTCTAAAAACTTAGGGGTCGCGACATCCTACAATGTTATAGCCGAGGTAACAGGCACGACAAAGGCTGAAGAAGTGGTACTGATTGGCGCCCACCTTGACTCATGGGATGAAGGCACTGGTGCAATTGATGATGGTGCAGGTGTTGCGATTGTGACTGCGGCGGCAAAACTGATTCAAGATTTACCCCAAAAACCAGCCAGAACCATCCGAGTAGTGCTATATGCAGCTGAAGAAGTGGGATTAGTGGGCGGTAAAGCTTATGTGAAACAACATGCTGATGAGCTAGTAAACCATTATATTGCCGCAGAATCTGATTTTGGTGCAGGCAAGATTTACCAAATTGATTTCAACGTTAATCCAAACGTATTTGAGCAAGTGCAAGCTGAGCACAGTTCGATGACAATCAATGGCGTTAAACTAGGTAACAATAATGCCTCTGGTGGCCCTGATGTGTCTATGATGCCTTCTCTAGGGGTACCTGTGGCATCACTTAGGCAAGATGGTACTGATTACTTTGATTATCACCACACCCCAAATGATACCCTAGATAAAATTGACCCAGCGGCGTTAGCGCAAAATGTCGCCGCTTATGCGCAATTTGCTTATCTCATGGCGCAATCAGAACTGAACTTACGTCCATTAGCCAAAAAGGCTGATAAAAAATAATCTATCAGCCTTTTAGGTTTAATATAAAAGCAGTTAAAGGCCTAGACTTTAACTGCTTTTTCTTTGTAAGGTTTACAGCGCTATTTAATTTGCTCTTCTCTTAAAAACACTGGCGCTGCAGGAGTCGATAAGTCTTCACTGTAATAATAGCCATCTAAGTCAAATTGCTGCAATTGTGCCAATGACGTCACATCGTTTTGGATAATGTAACGCGCCATCAAGCCGCGGGCTCTTTTGGCATAAAAACTGATCACCTTGTATTGACCATTTTTACGGTCTTTAAATACCGGGGTGATTAAACTGGCCTTAAGTAGTTTGGGTTTAACCGCTTTAAAATACTCATTTGAGGCTAAGTTAACCACCATATCATCGCTTTGATTGGCAACAGCTGCATTAACTTCAGTAGTGATTTTCTCGCCCCAAAATGCATAAAGACTTTTACCTGCGGGGTTTACCAAGCTGGTGCCCATTTCTAAACGGTAGGCTTGCATCAAATCCAGCGGCTTCAGTAAGCCATACAAACCAGATAAAATTCGCAGGTGCTTTTGCGCCTTATCGATTTCAATATCAGACAGTGAGTCAGCATCAAGGCCGGTATACACATCACCCCTAAAGGCAAACATCGCTTGCTTGGCATTATCTAGGGTAAAGCTTGGCTGCCACTGTGCAAATCGAGCCGCATTCAAACCTGCTATTTTATCGCTCACTTTCATTAAAGAGGCAATATCCATTGGCGTCAATTCACGACATACGTCAATCAATTGTTGGCTGTAATCAAGCAAAGTCGGTTGAGTAAACTTCTTGGTTGATGCCGGTGTTTCAAAATCGAGTGTTTTGGCAGGAGAAACTAATACTAGCATTGCTGATAATCCTATTTTATAAAATGGACTCTAATTCATGCTATCTATCATACTGAGCTTCATAAAAAAAACCATGCAATTACTGCATGGTTTTTTAGATTGTGCTAAATGCTTTTCTCAGATTTGATTAATCTGCAATTAACATTCGCGATTAAGTAAAGTGAGTTACTTGGTCACTTCAACTTCTTTATTGATCCAAATCCCATCTTCTATCTGACCTTCAAGCTCTGGGAACTTAGTCGTATCAAATACAGGATCTTCACCCTTATTAACTTGTTGGCGGTAATCATTAATAATTCTCACCGCTAAACCTGACAATAACAGCAGGGCAATCATATTAACTAACGCCATCAAGCCCATAGAAACGTCCGCTAAATCCCAAACGATGCCTATCTTAGCCACGGCGCCAAACATAACCATACCTAATACTGCGATACGGAAAATTGGTAGTGCACCTTTCTTATTACCAGATAGGAACATCACGTTAGTTTCTGCATACGAATAGTTAGCAATAATTGACGTGAAACAGAAAAGTAAAATAGCAAAGGCAATAAATGCCCCACCCCAGTCACCCACATGATGCGTTAATGCATTAATTGTTCTTGCAATACCATCACCAGAGCCACCACCATCACCAGACAATAAGATAATTGCCGCAGTTGCAGTACAGATAACGATAGTGTCCACAAATACACCCATCATTTGCACAAAACCTTGTGACGCTGGGTGATTAGGATTCGGTGAAGCACTTGCCGCGATATTGGCTGCACTACCCATACCTGCTTCATTAGAGAACAAGCCGCGAGCAATACCCGCCTGCATTGCTTGAGCAACACTGTATGCCACACCACCAGCAGCGGCCTCTTGCCAGCCAAACGCACTGTTAATCACCAACATAAATACGGCAGGTAATTGCTCAACATTCATTAGAACAACAACCAAGGCAATCGCAATGTAGGCTAATGCCATAATCGGAACGATAATTTCTGACACTCTAGCGACCTTTTTAAGACCGCCCATAATCACGAGGCCACTCAACAGCGCAATCCCAAGACCGACATAAATTGGATTTAAATCAAATACGGCAGTCATTGCACCAGAGATCGTATTTGCTTGAACAGCATTAAATACTAAGCCAAAACAAATAATCAGTAGGATTGAAAATAGAATGCCCATCCAGCGTTGGCCAAGGCCTTTTTCCATATAATATGAAGGCCCACCACGATACTGTCCGTCAACGTCTTTAACTTTATAAACTTGTGCTAACGTTGACTCGATCATTGCAGTCGCCATACCGAGCATGGCAATGGCCCACATCCAAAATACGGCCCCTGGACCTGCGGCACCGATTGCAACCGCAACACCAGCCATATTACCGGCTCCGACACGGGCAGCCATACTGGTACAAAAAACTTGAAATGAAGATAAGCCATGCTTACCAGGACGGCGGCTAATCGCTAATACTTTAACGCCGTGTACGAAATGAGTAATTTGAATACAGCCAAGACGAACAGTAAAAAAGATACCTGCGCCAACCAGCCCATAAACTAACAATTTACCCCAGAGTAAATTGTTCATGAAACCAACAATTGTTTCTAACATTGCCATTTGCTTAATCTATTCCTTGGAATAACTTTATTTTGTAAAAATATGCTTAAACCGAGCGACACCTTCAGACAAAATAAAATTATCGAATTATTATAATGAGCTCATCAAAATCTAAGTACGCAGCCTCAGCATGCATTCGTAAATAGCCAAACTGTTACTGTTTATTAAATTCAGTGAGCGAATATATTAGTTAATTATTATTTAGCATTATTCAAGTTAACTTTACTGACTTTAACCACTAAAGCCCAGCAAACATTACCATTCTTTACCACTTATAGCTTAGTTATAGGTGTTCTCAAAAAAATGCGAGAAAAAACTAGCATAGAAGAACTTCAAACATAGGTGACAGTGATCACATTTATTTAAATAGCCGCCTAAAGCCCCATCTAGAATAACAATTGCAAATCGCCTAACACCAAGTGGGTCAACAATTTCTTAACCTAAAATCATTTTATTAATGATTTTTTTAATACAAAGTTAGATCAAGAGTACACAACTAGCCCAAGTTAAGAATACTGTGTTCTCACTAATAGCCTAACTAACCTTATCTTTCATAATGATGCCACTATGACACAGCAAAATGAAATCACTGCTCTTGAAAAATATGTTAGAGCAACTAACTTCCTCGCTACCTCACAAATCTATCTTAAGCAAAATGTGCTTTTTAAAAGAGAGCTACAACATACAGACATTAAACCACGCCTTTTAGGGCATTAGGGTACCTGTACTGGTATTAATTTTGTGTATGCAAACGTCAACCGATTAATCGTTAAGCATGAAGAGCATTCATATATTTGCTGGGCCTAGTCTCGGCTTCCTAGCAGTTCAAGCTAACCTGTTTATTGGAGGGTCTTTAAGGCATTTTTATTCAGAAACCATCCCCTATAACGAATCAGATATTGAAGATATCTGTAAAAAGTTCTCAGCAGCATATGGCTACCCTTCTCATGCAAACCCTGAAGCCCCCGGCCAAATTCTAGAAGGTGGCGAAGATGTTTGTAAGCCTCGCTGGCCGGTTAATCTGTTGCGTACAGCTAAAGGCTGCACAGGTACATCTGAATTTGGCGGTAAGAAGCGAGCAGGTAACTACAGTTCTCATCATGGTCATCGTTATGCTCGGTTTAGAGATCTGATGAAAGTCCAGATACAAGGACTTTTAGCGGCAACGGCATAAAATATAAAGAAAATGGCGTTACTCCTCGATGAAAATTGATTGATCAGTAAAGTACTCGATATTAGGTCTATAAAGAAGATATTAAGCCGATTAACCAACAGGTCGGATTGAAACTTGTTTTTATGCAGTGAGCGACAAACGTGAATAAGAAAACTAATCCCGCAACATCTCAAAGTAATCCGTTAGCAATTTGTTGCCAGATATTTAAAAATATCCGTTACTACTATGGAAAACCATTGAATTTAAGACGATAATTAGCCTGCCAGCTAAATCATAATAGGAACGCCAAATAAGTGCTGGTGACACTTAAGGTAAACAATCGGTTTACATGTGTTTTGGTGACATAAAATAACAATGGACTATATATGATGAAAAACACCTTAAAAGTAGTATTACTCACCTCAATGTTGCCTTTTGCCGCTGTCGCAGAACAAGAGCTAACGCCATGGTATGTCGGTGGTGGTTTAGGGATTAATAATTACGAACCACATTGCGACCTTAAAACAATGACCCAATGTGAAGATGACGACCCTTATGCTTGGGATGTCTTCGGTGGTTACTTATTTAATGACTATTTTGGTATTGAACTCGGTTATAGAGACTTAGGTCGTATTCAATGGACCGATTTCAGTAATAAACGTAATGATGTCGGCGCTAGAGGCATGGCATTAGGTTTAGTCGGTTTTTATCCTTTCGCTGACAAGTGGAGTTTATCTGCTGAAGCTGGCGGGATGAACTACCTTTTAAAGAACATAAAAAATTATGGCACTGAGTATTACAGTGACAGCGGTATTGCACCCTATATCGGTGCTGGTATCGGTTATAATTTTACCGAAAACTTAAAGCTGCAAGCTAAATATCGTCGCTACGAAAACTTAGACGATGATAAATATAATACCCTTGAAATGGAAAGTAACTATTGGGGCTTAGAGTTAAGCTACCGCTTTGGTAAAGCGAAAGCTGCTGCCCCTGTTGTTGCGGCTGCACCAATTGATTCCGACAATGATGGCGTAATGGATGGTCAAGATAGCTGTCCTGATACACCTGCAACTCACAAAGTTGATGCCAAAGGTTGTACTGTCTACGAATTTGTAACAGACAAACATGACTTAGGTGGCATTTTATTTGATAACAACTCTTCTGTTATTAAGTCTGCTTCTTATGCTGACATTGAAAAGTTGGCTAATTACTTAAAGAAAAATCCTGAGCATACCGTATCAATCGAAGGTCACGCTTCAAATGTCGGCAAGCCTGCATATAATATGACCCTTTCTGAGAGTCGTGCAACATCTGTCGCTGAAGCTTTAGCCACTAAATACGATATTGACGCAAGTCGTATTCAAGCTATTGGCTATGGTATAACTAAACCTATCATGGAAGGCAATACCGCTGAAGCCCATAAGCAAAATCGTCGTATTGAAGCTATCGTAACTGGCACAGAAAAACGTGCGGTTCTAAAATAATCAACTAATTAAGCTGGTAATAAAAAGTCGCTGCTTGCAGCGACTTTTTTGTTTTTGTAGCCCTCAGCTAAAAAATAAAACCCTTACCAACAAAGAGATGTTATCGGTAACAATTTTATTTCAACAATAAAAACAACTTAAACAACTAATAAATCAGGCATTAAATTACACAATTAGTTGCTTATGAGCTCATTTCACGTTTATTTGCGTAATTTTTTTACAAATGTTGTTGGAAAATACAGTAAGATCGCATTTAATAACTGTATTGAACAAAATAACTTTGTTACTTGAGAGGGAAATTTCCATGGCGAACACGTTAGCTCAACTAAAAGCACTAACCACAATCGTTGCTGATACCGGCGACATTGAAGCAATTAAACGCTACCAACCAGAAGACGCAACCACCAACCCTTCTCTAATTTTAAAAGCGGCGCAAATTCCTGAATATGCCCCATTAATTGATGATGCTATCGCTTGGGCAAAACAGCAGTCAAATGACACCACTCAGCAAGTTGAAGACGCAGGTGATAAATTAGCGGTCAACATCGGTGTAGAAATTCTTAAGATTGTTCCAGGCCGCATCTCAACAGAAGTCGATGCCAGACTTTCTTTTGATAAAGCAGGCTCTATCGAAAAAGCCCATAAGCTAATTAACCTATATCAAGCAGCTGGCATTGATAAATCTCGCATTCTGATCAAGTTAGCATCTACTTGGGAAGGGATCTGCGCAGCAAAAGAGCTTGAGCAACAAGGCATCAACTGTAACCTAACGCTATTATTTAGCTTTGCTCAAGCTAGAGCTTGTGCTGAAGCAGGTGTTTACCTTATTTCGCCATTTGTTGGCCGTATTTTAGATTGGTATAAGAAAGACACAGGCCTTGATTACACTGCACAAACCGATCCTGGTGTGGTATCAGTAACCGATATCTATAACTACTATAAGCTTCACGGCTATAACACAGTAGTTATGGGTGCAAGTTTCCGTAACACTGGCGAAATTATCGAGCTTGCAGGCTGTGACCGCCTAACGATTGGCCCTGCGCTATTAGAAGAGTTAGCCAATAGCGATACTGTTATTAGCCAAAAGCTAACACCTGCAACAACAACGGTTGCCGCACCAACACCATTAACCGAAGCGCAGTTCCGTTGGGAATATAACCAAGACCCAATGGCTGTAGATAAACTTGCTGAAGGCATTCGCAACTTTGCCATCGACCAAGGTAAACTTGAGGTTATGCTAAACGCAAAACTTAGCTAATCAACGGAGTGATTTGCATGACTAATTTAACTCAGAGTAATACTTGGCAGCAGCTAAAGAAAAATGCAGCAGCGCTTCCGCATATGCGGGAGCTATTTGCTAATGACCCTGACCGTTTTGAGAAAATGAGCCTTAAAAGCTGCGGTTTATTATTAGATTACTCTAAAAACCGTATCGACAAGGAAGGCTTAGAATTATTGTTTGCATTAGCTGAAGAAACCAATTTATCAGCTAAGATTTCTGCCATGTTTAATGGCGATATTATCAATAACACCGAAGGCCGTGCAGTATTACACACAGCCCTGAGAAGTAAGCCTGAGCAAGTGATTATGGCAGAAGGGGGGAATATCGTCCCTGAAGTGCAGCAAACACTGGCAAAGATGACTCAGTTTGTTGCGTCTGTATCTCAAGGTGAATGGAAAGGTTACACCGGAAAAACCATTACTGATATTGTCAGTATCGGCATTGGTGGCTCTTTCCTTGGGCCTAAAATTGTCTCTCAAGCATTAAGGCCTTATTGGCAAAAAGGCCTTAATTGCCATTTTGTGGCTAACGTTGATGCAAGCTCTATTTGCGAAAAGCTTAAAAACTTAGATGCTGAAACAACCTTATTTGTTATGTCATCTAAGTCATTTGGCACCCAAGAAACACTGACCAATACCCTAAGCGCTAAAGACTGGTTCCTGAAGCAAGGTGGTAGCCAAGCCGATGTCGCCAAGCACTTTGTCGCGGTGACATCAAACGTTACTAAAGCGACTGAGTTTGGTATTGATGCTGAAAATATTTTCCCGATGTGGGATTGGGTGGGCGGACGTTATTCATTATGGTCAGCCATTGGCTTACCAATAGCGTTATTAGTGGGTATGGATAACTTCAAGCAACTGCTTGATGGTGCTCAGCAAATGGATCAACATTTTGCCCAAGCGCCACTTGAGCAAAATATGCCTGTGATTATGGGCATGTTATCAGTGCTTTATAGCAATTTTCATGATGCACAATCCCATGTAGTTTTGACCTATGATCATTATTTACGTGGTTTACCCGCTTACTTCCAGCAACTTGATATGGAAAGTAATGGTAAGTCGGTCATGCTTGATGGAACTCAGGTCGATTTCAATACCGGCCCGGTGATCTGGGGTGGTGAAGGCACCAATGGCCAACATGCATATCACCAGTTGCTACATCAAGGTACTGCACTTATCCCTGCTGACTTTATTATGCCACTGCAAAGTCACAATCCATTAGGTGAACATCATAACCAGCTTGCTTCAAACTGCTTTGGCCAAACCCAAGCATTGATGCAAGGTCGCACTTATGAAGAAGCTTTAGCGGAATTAGCAGGCAAAGATACGCCTGATGCTGATAAAGCCCTTATTGCTAAGCACAAGACAATGGCAGGTAATAAGCCAAGCAATACCTTATTAATGGATAAGCTGACTCCAACGACCTTAGGTTCGTTAATTGCCTTATATGAACACCGCACTTTTGTGCAAGGTGCAATATGGCAAATTAACTCTTTTGACCAATGGGGTGTTGAATTAGGTAAAGTCCTTGGCAACGATGTTCTAGACCGCATCGGCGCCGAAAATGATGCTACAGAGCTTGATAGCTCCAGTAATTCATTAATTAATTTATACCGCCAAGGTCAGATTTAAACACTAACAAGCCAGCGTCAGCTGGCTTTTTTATATACAGTTAGCCTACCTTTCAGCACAAGCCTCTAAATACACTGATCAAACTTCATCAAAGCGTCAAGCCCCGTTAACATAAATGAAACATAGTTGTTGCATTCTAGTGACAGAATATGATATTTATTTGAATAGAGACATCATAATAACAAGGGAGGTTTACCATGGATCGTTTAGACTATGGTGGTGCGCTAGACCAAGTTGTTGAAAGACCAACTCGCTCAAAAAGCTCAAATAAAAAACGTAAATGGCGAGAAATAGAGGCGTTAAAGGATAAACAGCGCTTACTTAAGGAACTTCAAGACATTGACACAAGTTTCGATTTTGATTTCGATGCCATGCCATTGTAAGCAAGATAACTAACTGAATAGTTATTCAAAGGTCTATCTATAAAAAGAGCGCTTATAGCGCTCTTTTTAATGCTGCTAACTCGCTATCATTCACCCTTTAGGCGAGATAACACAGAGTCAGCTACTGTGGTTCAACTTCGGCAATATGCTCTTTGAGCTCTTCAAAGATATTATCATCACTGTCGTTAAATAACGGATCATCAACTAAACGCTGCTCACATTGTTGCCATATATTATCCCAATCACTGGCCTGCATTTGCTTAGCAAACAGAGGAAATAACT
Source organism: Shewanella sp. UCD-KL21 (assembly GCF_001957135.1). GTDB lineage: Bacteria > Pseudomonadota > Gammaproteobacteria > Enterobacterales > Shewanellaceae > Shewanella. The sequence continues at coordinate 46,953 of NZ_MPHK01000025.1, forward strand.
CTTTTTCTTCATATTGCATATGTGCCGTTTGGATTTCAACATAGGCTTTTAAGTCGGAAACCAACTTTTCTCGGGAAATCACCACATCTGAAAGGATCAAATTCAGACTATACATCAATGCACCAGATGACTCTGCGAGACCGCTATGTTCATCATGAAGTCTGGTCGTGCTAGGGCTAGGAAAGTGCTTAACAAAGTAGTCAAAGGTAATATCTTCTACCGGGTGGTGACTATGCTCAGCATATACCTGCATATATTCGACAACATCACGAATAAGCGCAAAATTAACTGATTCACCCTGGGAAAGTTTGTGATTTTTCTTGGCTAGAATATTCAATAATATGGCTATGTGTTTGTGATCATTCATTAGCCTTTTAAGTATCATCTTCTCCATTACCACAATTCCTTCATGTCTAAAAAGTTAAAACGACTAGTATTATCAATCTACACTATGGATTGCACAGATGTTATGACCGAGATCATAAAATACAAATTTGAAACATTCGGATGAGTTTAAATAACAAAAAAGCACCCTAAGGTGCTTTAGTAAGCTGATATTAAAGCTTTATTATTTAAGAATGTTAAATAAGTGCTCTTTAAGCTGGGTAAAATCAGCGCTCAGCTCTGCTGATAAAATCGGCTTATTCACTACAGCTTCAAGCTCTGGGGGTAATGGTAAATCGATTTGTAATTGCACATCGACCACATCTTTAAATTTCGCTGGATGTGCCGTTCCTAAGAAAATACCGGTTTCGCCACTTTTAAGCTCATCAGATAAAGCTTGTGCGGCAATCGCGGCATGGGGCTCAGATTGATAACCGAGCTGATATAACTCTTTTAACGCCGCAGTTGTTTGCGCTTCATTAAGCGCCACCCCTGTAATAGACGATAACGGCCAATTTAACGCCTCGCAAATGGCTTCGACTCTTGGCCAGTTTGATGGCTCAGACACATCCATCGCATTAGACATAGTCGCCACTGTAGTATTTGGAGCCCAATCACCTGCAGCAAGGTAACGTGGCACAGTATCATTTGAGTTAGTCGCCGCAATAAAGCGCTTAATAGGTAAGCCCATAGCCTTGGCAAATAAACCTGCGGTTAAATTACCAAAGTTACCGCTAGGCACTGACAGCACAATCTCAGCGCTGCTGGTTTGCTTCATTTGCGCTACCGCTTCAAAATAGTAACAAATTTGCGCCAATAACCGACTAATATTGATTGAGTTCGCCGAGTTTAAGTGCAGCCCATCACGGACATCACTATCATCAAAGGCCTGCTTAACCAGTGTTTGGCAAGCATCAAAATCTGACGTGACTGCAACAGTATGAATATTCTTACCTAGAGTGGTAAACATCTTCTCTTGTAGCTCACTGATTTTTCCTTTGGGGTACATCACCACCACTTGCACAGCGTCAAGGCCAAAGAAAGCATCTGCCACCGCCGCGCCAGTATCCCCAGAGGTCGCCGTCAAAATAGTGAGCTTTTCATCTCCTGCTAGCAAGTTAACGCACTGCGCCATAAAGCGCGCGCCAAAATCTTTAAAAGCTAATGTCGGGCCGTGAAATAACTCTAGGCAAGCGCGTGTTTCATCGGCTTTAACTAAAGGCACATCAAAAGTGAATGCTGCATTAACTAACTCATTAACTTTATCTTGACCAATTTCATCAGCAAGCCAAGCCCCTAAAATACGCTGACTTCTTGCAACAAAAGGTAACGCGAGTAGCTCATCGATATTATCAAGCACAGGAATAGATTTTGGAAAGAACAACCCTCTATCTTTACCTAAACCTAATTTTACCGCTTCACTAAAACTGACCACTTGTGATGGGTGCTTTAAATTATATAATTCCATTTCTAAATGCCTTTAAAATTAAAATGTGGTGACTAAACTCGACGCGTACCTTGCTCATCAAGTTGACAGACATGGGCAAACCCACCAGCCTGTGATAAATAATGCTGCTCTAACCATGCTTTAGCAGCTTCAGCAGTTTCTAGATTATCGGTTACAGAAAACAGCGTTGGGCCACTTCCTGATATGCCGGTGGTTAACATGCCTAACGTTTCAAGCTCTGCGCGCGCATGGCTATAACCGGGAATCGCATCGGCGCGATAAGGCTCAGCCATCACATCCTTTAACACGCTAATAGCAAGCTTTGGATCTTGCTGATAGCTTGCATGCACAAATGCACTTAAATGACGGCCAAAATCGATGGCTACCGCTTTATCATATTGCGGTGGTAATAAGTCGCGCATCTTGGCCGTTGACAGTGAAATCCCCGGGTAGGCCACCACCCAATACCATTGTTTAAACGTAGGAATACTAGCGCACACCTTATTGGGTGTATTTAGCATCAACTGCATGCCGCCTAAATAACAAGGGGCAACATTATCAAAATGGACACTGCCTGAAATCTTACCTTCAAACTCACCCATTAAGAGCAATAACGCTTGCTCATCAAAAGGTTGCTCGAAGTGCTCATTTAGCGCATAAAGTGCGGCAACCACTGAGCTTGCACTAGACCCAAGCCCGCTGCCAACAGGCAAGTTTTTCTCTAAACAAATCGCCACACCTTGTTTCGCATTGAGTTTTTCAACAAAAAACACAGCACATTGATAGACGATATTCTGTTTACCATCTTCTGGTAGCTTATGCGCCCATGGGCCCGTTTGAGAATAATGAACGCCAGCATCAGCTGCTTCAATCATCACTCTGTCACCCAGTAAACTGCCATCAATTGGCGCAAGCGCAGCGCCGAGTAAATCAAACCCAACACCGACATTACCCATTGAAGCAGGCGCATAAACAGTTATCGCTTTATCTGAAGTGACTTGTTTGCTCATAGCCCCACCTCACGAGTCCAGTTTAATGTTCTTAATACATCCGCAAACGCGCCAGCTGCCGTCACATCAGTCCCTGCGCCATAACCCCTTAATACAAAAGGAATAGGCTGATAATAACGGCTGTAAAATGCCAGCGCATTCTCACCGCCTTTTACGCTGTATAACGGATCTGATGAATCAACCTCTACAATACGCACATGACACTTACCCGCTTCAATCTGGCCCACATAACGCAGTACTTTACCTTCAGCTTTTGCCGATTCAACTCGCGCACTGACTTGTGCATCAAGTTGCGGTAAACGATTCATAAAGGTGTCTACATCGCCTGAATCATCAAACGAGCTTGGCAGAACAGATTCAACATTAATATCATCAAGCTCTAATGGCATGCCCACTTCACGAGCAAGAATTAGTACTTTTCGCGCCACATCCAAACCACTTAAATCTTCACGAGGATCTGGCTCTGTAAAACACTTATCACGAGCGATTGAGGTGGCCTCTGATAAGCTCATACCTTCATCTAACATACCGAATATATAAGATAATGAACCAGATAAGATCCCATTAAATCGCTGTAACTTATCACCTGCATATAGCAGTTTCTTTAAGTTATCAATTACTGGCAGGCCAGCACCTACGGTTGTTTCATACAAGAATTGTCTGCGCTGCAATAACGCCGTGCTGCGCAATTGTTGGTAGTAAGCATAATCACGGGTATTGGCTTTCTTATTCGGGGTGACGACATGGTAGCCAGCATTCATTACATCAAGATAACGATCTGAAACCAACTCACTTGAAGTACAGTCAACCAACACCGGATTTAGTAATTGTTGCTCTTTACCCCATGCCAGCATCTTTGCAAGATCATAGCTTGTGTCGCTATCAGCCAATAAAGCCTGCCAATTATTTAAATCTAGCCCTGCACTGCTTAGAAGCATTTTACGAGAATTGGCAATGCCACATACTCGCATCGTGATATGTTGCTCTTTTAACATCGATGCTTGTTGTTTGATTTGCTCTAATAAACCTGCGCCGACATTACCGCTACCCACTAAAAACACATCTAAATACTGCTGAACATCAAAAAAGGCTTGATGACAGGCGGCAATGGCGTGCTTGGTTTTACGCTGCTCAATCACAGTAGAAATTGAACGTTCAGATGAGCCTTGGGCAATTGCGATAATATTAACGCTAGCTTTAGCTAATGCACTGAAAAACTTAGCCGCGGCGCCTTTATGGGTTTTCATGCCATCACCGATAAGTGACACAATCGCTAAATCTTGTCTTAATTCGATAGACTCGAGTAATTCTGATTGGATTTCTAATTCAAATTCAACTTCTAATGCGTGTTTTGCTTTATAAGCTTCATCAGAGTTAACACAAAAGCTAATACTGTATTCAGACGAGCTTTGAGTGATTAATGAAACTGAAATGCCGCTTCGGGAAATCGCTTCTAGAGTTCGACTCGCCATGCCCACCATCCCCTTCATGCCAGGGCCTGAAATGTTGAACATCGTTTGCTCGTCAAGGTTAGAAATAGCCTTAACTTGTAAGCCAGTTTTGTCAGGTTGATTAGACACTAATGTGCCAGGTGCTGAAGGGTTAAAGCTATTTTTGATATAGCAAGGTATATGATATTGAGCAATTGGGGCAATTGTTTTGGGATGCAGTACCTTAGCCCCAAAGTATGAAAGCTCCATGGCTTCTTGATAGCTCAGTTGCTCCAGTAATTTAGCATCTAACACCACTCGTGGATCAGTGTTATACACCCCATCAACATCGGTCCAGATTTCACAGCTTGATGCATCAAGACAAGCCGCTAAAACCGCTGCAGAGTAATCAGAGCCATTTCGCCCTAAAGTCACTGTTTTACCTTGCTCATTAGCAGCAGTAAAACCTGGCATAATCCATACCCGTGCTTCATTTAATGCAACCGCAGCAAAACGCGGCTTGCTTTCATTGATATCAACAATAGATTCAAGTGGCTTACCATGGGCTAAGAATAATTTTCTTGGGTCAAACTGCGCAGCGGTAAGTGATTTTGCCAGCATCACTTGTTCCATTAAGGCAGCCGACAAACGCTCCCCAGAGACGATAACCTGCGCTTGAACATGATCGGGGCATTCGTTAAGCAACTTTATTCCAGTGACCTTGTCATTCCAGTCAGCTAATTGCAGCGCCAGCTTTTGATCCAGTAGCGCTTTTTGCTGCGGTGAAATTAACGCTTGTTCAGCGTCACTAAAAAGACCACTAAAAACCGACTCAATATGGGCTAATACCGCTGCGTAGTCTTGATTGGTTTGTGCCAGACTCACTAACTCTAACAAGGCGTTGGTAACAGTTGCAGGCGCTGATAACACAGTCGCAATAGCCTCTTCAGCAGCAGCCTGTTCAATAATGTCTGCTGCCATCAAAAAACGTTGCCAATTGGCTAACGAGGTTCCACCAAATTTCATCACTTTCATATTCTTCTCCCTTAACTCGCTAGCACTAAATATTAATTTTAAATCTGAAAACAAAAAGCCCGCTTCTTTGTGGGAAGCGGGCTTTTCGTTATAAATCTTTAGGGTGTAATCAGCCCGCCCCCACAATGTTAATTGTGGTGGTTGTAATAATGGTAACTACAACATGGTTAACGGATTTCATCATTACACTCGATTTAATATGTGTTTGTTTTGAATTGATAACAGAATTGCTTTTTTTAAGGTAAGTTGTCAACCCCTAATTGGTGGTTTATTTTTAAGCACTCGATTGATAACAAGCAAAATCACTGCTGAAATCACAATATTCGCAGCTCTCACACTATAAAATGCCTCCAAAACAGCTTTTAAAGTATGTTAACGTAAACGTAACCCACAATAGGTAAGAAATTATAAAAGCTTATAACTCATGAGCTTACTACTATTTTGATTTTTAGGTGGTTATTCAAAAGCGCCAAAAACCTTCTTGCATTAAATTTCAGTGCCTAAGCACTAAAAATAGCATTTTAATAAACATGGCAGCGCAAACCACCATGAAAATGATTCATCTAATCTATTTAAAAACAATGGCCTGTGTACTGCGCGTAAATTTAGTCACAGCAACAATAGCAAAAACATCCTTTGCAAAAGGATAAGTAACCGGATGCGCCGCGAGTTAAAGCAAATGTCAGCCAGCGAGATACTTGATTTAAAAACATGTGATTGAATAAGCAAAAGCTGATACAAATTATCGCGACTTTGTAAAAACAATAGTATTATGCCGCCACATTCAGAATTGGAGTCGTTATGAAAATCACAAAACATGCAGCAGTAACTATTCACTACAGTTTAACCGATCAAGAAGGTCGTTTAATCGAAAGCTCATTTGAAGCTGAACCTATGGTTTATCTACACGGAACTGAAGGCTTAATTCCAGGCTTAGAAACTGAGCTAGAAGGTAAAGTTGTTGGTGACAAATTTGACGCGAATATTCCAACTGAACAAGCATATGGTGAATACCATGACGGCCTAAAACAAGAAGTCCCTCTTGAAGCATTTGGCGATATCGAAGACATAGTGCCAGGTATGCGTTTTATCGCTGAAACTGAAATGGGTCAACGCCCAGTTCAAGTTACTGAAGTAAAAGATACTGTAGTGGTTGTTGATGGCAACCACCCTTTAGCAGGTCAAGCATTAAACTTCAGTGTTGAAGTGATGGATGTACGAGAAGCTACTGCTGAAGAAATTGCCCATGGTCATATTCACGCTGCTGGTGGTTGTGGCAGCGAGCACGCCCATGAAGCTTGTGATACTGACAAGCCGGGTTGTGATGGCAATGGCGGTTGTGGCTGCCACTAAAGTCTAATAAACAAATTTTGTCCTAGACATTGATTCAACAACTTAGACTGGATTAACTCAATCTAAAGATTGAATTATTAAATACGTTAGCCTTTTTTAGGTTGACGTATTTTTTTTACGTTATTATTAATCTTAGATAAATTGTCAGCGAAACTTAACCACAAGCATTGCTGAGCACAGGTTTTGATTGTTTCTCTGTGCTTTAGTAACGAGAAAGCAGCTGGTTTAAAGGTTATAGAGTTAACCTTTGTTGCTGTTTGAAAATTAATTTAAAGCGAAGGAGTGCTTATGTTAATTAAACCGCTATACGAAATTTTACCTTACACCTATATGATTGTCGGCGCAGCTAGCGTACCTTTCATTGAACAACCCTATATTGTTGTTGCTTCAATATTAGTCTTTTTTTACGGCGCTCATGTCTGGAACCTACGCTCTAGAAACCGCCGAACGGACAAGAAAAGAAAACGAGTCGAGGGTTACCTACCCGATTCAATATATGGCTTTATGCCATTCATATACATTATTTCGGCCGTAATCACCTTTCGTTTTTTCCCTCAAGATTCAGCACAGTTATTGTCGATAGGGCTTTTTACATACGGAGGCTATATATTACTGCGCCGTATCAGCTATCGATGCCATAAGCATCCCTCAAGGAACATTAAAGCTAAATTTAGATAGCTAGCGCGGCATAAGTCACTAGTCCAGTATCAGCTGCTGGACTTTGTCTTTTTGCGCTTGAGGCATATTTTTTAAATAGTTTGAACAGCGGGTAATGGTCGCAATGCTCACTTGATATTCTGCAGATATTTGACGCTGACTTAGCTCACCTTGCAATAAAAGTTGAAAAACCTTTAACCTACCAGCAACTGCACTACGCTCTTCTTCTGTCATTAATAACTGAAATAAAATGCCTAATTCATCAGAATTTGGATAGCTTAATATCTTTTCTACAACTGAATCCCAATTAGCTCGCATAACGCTCTCTTTTAGTAATGCCTTAACAGTACAAAGTGTAGCAATAATTCTGCGGATACAGAAATCATATCGCCATAATTAGCCTGATAATTATTGTAAAAATCAAATTTACAATTAAACACAAAACTAGACTCGCACTTGGTTCAAATTTATGCTTAAAATGTGACAAACACCTATAAATCAATAAATAAAAAGAGACCTGTCATGAAAAATAAAATATTGGCCTTAGCTGTCAGCGCATTGCTTATTCCAACTGTCAACGCACATAACTTTGAAGATGCCAATGACGCTATCGATTATCGTAAAGCTGGTTTTAGCTTGATCCGCTACCAATTTGGCGATATGGCTGCAATGATGAAAGGCAAAAAAGAGTTTGAATTAACTGTATTTCAAACTCGCGCAGCTAATTTAGCCGCATTAGCTAAAATACCTCATGAAGGTTTTATTGCAGGCTCTGATAAAGGCGATACAGAAGCTTTAGCAAAGATTTGGTCAAACAAAGCAGACTTTGATACTAAGATGACCACATTCCAAGAAAATGCGGTTAAATTAGACTTAGCAGCCCAAACGGGTGATAAAAAGCAAATCAAGCAAGCATTTGGTAATACAGGCAAAAGCTGTAAAGGCTGCCATGACATGTACAAGAAAGACTAACGATAAAAGCATTGTTAAAAATTCAGCGCCTTAAATATGATCAGCAAATTTAAGGCCGCTAATAAAGCCCACTTGAAGTGTAATGCCGTTCGGATAAGCATTACTGTTTAAACCTAAGTGGATAGCGGCTAGGTATATAAAGCACTGAACGTGGATACGTTCGGTGCTTTCTTTTATCAGGCAAGATAAAGTGTTTTATATCGGCACGCATTTGCTTCAATTTAGCGGGCAACTTTCCATCAGGTGATAGAGCCTGCCACCTCAATTGGGTATCTATCAGACTTATTGCTGCCGTAAAACTAATTCGAGTGGGTGCAACCTCTGCCTCTTTTGCTATCGCCACCATCTCTAAACGGACGAGATTATAAGCGGTAAGC
>NZ_MPHK01000026.1 GCF_001957135.1 Shewanella sp. UCD-KL21
TGCTTACCGCTTATAATCTCGTCCGTTTAGAGATGGTGGCGATAGCAAAAGAGGCAGAGGTTGCACCCACTCGAATTAGTTTTACGGCAGCAATAAGTCTGATAGATACCCAATTGAGGTGGCAGGCTCTATCACCTGATGGAAAGTTGCCCGCTAAATTGAAGCAAATGCGTGCCGATATAAAACACTTTATCTTGCCTGATAAAAGAAAGCACCGAACGTATCCACGTTCAGTGCTTTATATACCTAGCCGCTATCCACTTAGGTTTAAACAGTAATGCTTATCCGAACGGCATTATGTCGTTGATGGGGCTTTTTTATCCCAATATTGTTTGTTGCAGACACTGCCATTGCCTGCTTAACAAGGGCAATAAACTCGCTGCGCTCACCTTGGCTATCAGCTCCTTTAGCATCATGGGCGATATTGATTAACTCAGGGTAATCAAAACCATGAACATAATTGTTTTGATTAATTAATTGCCCTAAACCCGCCACCGCTGCTGCAAAGCGAAACTCATCACTGGCTTGTTGAAAAAATTTATCTTGCTGAGCAATTTTAATATCAAGCTGACCAAGTAAAGCGTGTTGGCTTTTTAAGCGCATGTCATACAGTGACAATCTGGCGAGGTTCTCGATGCTAAAGCGCTGCTGAGCACTTGGCGCGTTAGCTTGTTGCGGCGCTATTGGCTTTAAAGGAGCTGCTCCTGAATTACTTGCTTCATAAGAATATGATTCATTAAGGCGCAGCTCATACATGGCGCTATATTGGCCACTTGAGTGAGTTTGCTTTGCTGAAATGCATGGCTTTGGCTTGGCCTGAGTTTGAGTTTGTAATCGAGTATCGCCATTGGACATTTGTTTATTAACGGGCTGCCCATAGTTTCGCTCAAAACCAATCAGTCGGTATTCCGCAATCAATCTTGGATTAAAGCGTAACTTGGCTTGTAAATAAGCTAAGCCTTGCTTTGCAGGCTCAGTGGCCATGTCACTCGGTTTGATATTAATCAACAGCAACAAGGTGTCATTATTATAAGGCGATGGCGCCAGTTCAGTATGTATCTGATAGCTTTCAGATAATGGCTGATATTGACTAAAGTCATATTGAAATGCGTTGAGTAAATTCTGGCTTTGAATGGTATTTTTTTCAGGCCAGATTTGCTGGTTGAGTAAGTGTTTTAACCTATCATAATCGTTGTTATCAGTATTAAAAGTCAGTTGGGATAACGGCGTTTCGCCGCTGACCATATTGCCACCATGACTTACAACAGCCTGTAGCCTTGGCGCACCGCTTATCTGCGGTGCTAAGCTTTGCGGAGCTATGGTTTGAGGAGCTATGGTATCTGACGCTAAAGTTTGCGGAGCTAAGCTTTGTGGTGCTGTTTGTGCAACCCCATTTACACTCACAAGTAGCAAAAGGCTTAGTTTACACGCCTGATAAATTGTACATTGACTCATTTATGACTCCGTAATAAACGCAATACTATTATTAACGTGCTCAGATTAAAAAAGGGTTATTTATTTTTCAGCTTTAATCACCCCTGGCAGGTAAACCGTATAAGCCATTGTTTTAAAACAATAAAAATGTACAATTTGGGTGGCACTAGCAGGCTAGTTTTTACCTTATCAATAACCCCAAACTTGCAGTAATTGATTGCTGCTCGATGTTTCCCTAAAGCCAGTATAAGCATTCGTAATCACAAACTGAGTTTCAGCCCCAAGAAACACTGAAATGCAGCGAAATCTTAACCAACATGATATTATCTAGCCCCTTTTTTATAGGCGCAAAAATGCAGCCTATAATGCCTGTACCCTATGCAGGTATAAGTAAAATTATTCTAATATAATAAGTGTGTTAAGGAGTTATCATGCAAGCCCTTGTTGCCGTAGTTATGGGATCTAAGAGTGATTGGCCGACCATGGAAGCCGCCGCAGAAATTATGGATAAGCTGCAGGTGCCATATCACGTTGAAGTTGTCTCAGCGCATCGTACTCCTGACAAACTCATGGACTTTGCTAGCACTGCTGCTGGTAAAGGCTTTAAAGTCATTATCGGCGGTGCCGGTGGTGCAGCACATTTACCCGGTATGATTGCCTCAAAAACCCGCCTTCCTGTGCTGGGTGTGCCAGTGCAAAGCAAAGCGTTATCTGGCATGGACAGCTTACTGTCTATCGTACAAATGCCTAAGGGCATTGCTGTGGGTACCCTTGCGATTGGCACTGCAGGCGCGTTCAATGCCGGCTTACTTGCTAGCCAAATTCTTGCGGTTGAAGACAGTGAACTTGCTGCGCGTTTGGATGCTTTTCGTGAAGAGCAAACAAATTCAATCCTTGAAAATCCAGATCCGAGGGAAGCTTAATGGCTAAGCAGGACGGTGAGCAAAAAAATCAAACCGCAGCGACTCAGCACAATGTATGGGTTTTAGGTGATGGTCAATTGGGCGCTATGTTGTCCCATGCAGGGCAGCCTTTAGCGATTAACGTTCGTCCGATTGATATTATGACCCCGTCAGATGAGCGTTTACCTCTTAATGATACTGACATCATCACCGCAGAACGAGAGCAGTGGCCTGAATCAAACTTAAGCTTGCAACTTAGCCAGCATAAGCATTTCATTAATGGCCCGGTTTTTGGCCTGCTGGCAGATCGTTTTACCCAAAAAAGCTTATTGGATGAGTTAGCTGTACCAACCTCACCTTGGGAGTTGGTTGACGATAATACTCAAACGGCGCAATTGCATCAGCAATATGGCGAGCGAGTATTATTAAAGCGCCGCACCGGCGGTTATGACGGCAAAGGTCAACACTGGTTAAAACAAGCTGAATCAACCACAATCCCTGCTGATTGGCGTAATGAAGCCATTGCTGAACAAGCAATTAACTTTGATGAAGAAGTGTCGTTAGTGGGCGTACGAACCCAAACTGGCGAATGCTTATTTTATCCATTGGCGTTAAATCTTCACCAAGACGGCATTTTAATGGCATCGATTGCGCCATTATCACGTTTAAGTCACCTACAAGCTCAAGCTGAAGCCATGCTAAGTAAAATTATGCATAAGCTTGAGTATGTTGGGGTGATGGCGATGGAATGTTTCCGCGTTGGTGATGACTTACTGATTAATGAATTAGCCCCAAGAGTGCATAACTCTGGTCACTGGACTCAATCGGGTTGTCATATCAATCAGTTTGAATTGCACCTGCGCGCCCTGTGCGGATTGCCTTTACATACTCCACAAGTAAACCATCAATGTGTGATGGTGAACTTAATTGGTGTTGATAAAGATGACCGCTGGTTAAGCTTACCCAATGCTGAATTATTCTGGTACAACAAAGAAGTTCGCGTTGGCCGTAAAGTGGGCCACTTAAACTTATCGGTTCATAATAGCGCGATGCTAACTGACAGTATTGGTCAGTTACAACAATGGATGCCTGAACAGTATCAAGCGCCATTAGCGTGGATTTTAGATGAGTTCAGCGCTGATTAAGCGCAATTTAACTAAATCAAACCCATAAAAAAGGAGCTAAGGCTCCTTTTTTATGGACTATTGAATTGCAAGTGTTGCTTTAGGGTTTAGATACACACTCGCGTGAGTACTTTTTCAAGATGCTCAGAGCTTGTTTGTTGCCCATAAGCGCGGTCTGAAATCGCTTTTAAGCTCTGCTGCACCTCATGGCTTAAACGGGTAATTTCCAGCGCTCGGCTACTGATACTATTGGTAGAAGATTGCTGCCCTTGAATGCTGTAGGTCATATTACTGGCAACGCTATCAAGCTGCTCAAATGCACCGCCAATATCAGTAAATGCTTGGGTGACCCGCAGGCATTGTTGCACGCTTTCATTGGTCACTCTTTGGCTGTCGCTAATAGCATTAACCGCATTACCCGCTTTGGCTTGCAGCTCTAAAACAATAGTTTGAATTTCTACCGTCGACTCTTGAGTGCGATGAGCTAATGCGCGCACCTCATCAGCCACAACCGCAAAACCGCGGCCTTGCTCACCGGCTCTGGCGGCCTCAATGGCAGCGTTGAGCGCCAATAGGTTAGTTTGCTCGGCAATACTTTTAATCACTTCTAAAACATTACCAATTTTCTGGCTGTCGCTGTTTAATAAATCTAAATCAGATACCAAACTTTCAATGCCATTAGCAAAGGTGGTCATGGCCGTTTGATTACTTAATGCATCATTATTACCGAGCTCAAGTAATTGTTTTACTTCAGTAGAGGTGGATTTAAATTCATCAGCATTGGTTGATAGTTCATCGGCGGTTTTCACTATGTCTGCTAATGAACTTGAAATTAGCTCGGTTTCAGCAGTGCTTTTGGCAACCGATGATTCAGCCGAATTCATTTGCTGCGCCAACTCCTGCGAGCCATGGTGAAAATTATTGGCATCTTGCCTGATGTCATCTAGAACCAATTTTAGTTCTTCAATAAAACTGCTTAGATCATTGGTTATTTTCGCCAGTAAATCATTGCCATTATCTGTTAACGGCTCTTTAGGGGCAGTTTTAGTACTGATGACTAAGCTTAAATACTCAGCAAGTTGACTCAAACGCATGTGTAGAAAACGCTTAAATAAATACATGCCCAATATTGTTTGCGCTACGCCTAGCACAGCGACTAAAAGTAATAGTGTGGATTTATCAATTTGAGAGGGTAAAAATGCAATGATGACCAATGCCACCAGCACCAACGAGATTAACGGATAAAGCAGTGTTGTCTGTAATTTATTATTATTTTGAGGATGCATATACAGTTCCGAAAGTTATTATTATTTTTATCTAGTAACTCGTAATGAGGTTTAAACATTAGTCATGGTCAACATTTAAACAGCAAGGTTCGTAAAGCCTTACTGAGATACAAAATGTCACAACCCATTTAATTACTATCGGATGCTGAAGCAAAAAGTTTAGGGCTTATTGTTAATTTTTATGAACAAAGTTGAATGTATAAACTGATGTAGGGAAGATAATATAAAAAAGCCCCGCGAATGCGAGACTGATGAGAATGACAATAACTAATGCGTATTAACCGAAAAATAACCGCCATAACCAGGAAGAGTCGAGATCTTCTTTACAGGTATGATACTGAGCAGCGTAATTTCTAGCGCGAGCATCAACACGATTCGCTACAGGTACAAGCCATGCTTTAGCTTTATAGCTGCCACGTTTATAGCCGCCCCAACCTTCGTGATAATTCAAATACTGGTTTTTCGCATCCCATTTTGACACCCCATTGATGGCATGGGTTTTATAGATAAACCAGCCCATAAAGTCCATCGCATCATCAAAGTTACTTCGGCTTGACCAGGAATTACCCGTTTCACGTACATAGTCATCCCATGTCATGGTTTTAGCTTGGGCGTAGCCATAAGCATCACTAGCACGACCAGTAGGGATAAACCCCCAGAAGTATTCCATTGGCGGCGCGGCATTATGTTTAAACGAACTTTCTTGGAACATCATCGCTAAAGGCACATGTACTGGTACACCCCATTTTTCACGTGTTTTAACTGCAGACTTATACCAAGAACGGTTCTCTTGAAATATTGAGCATAAATTATCAGGCTCTTTAGGTGGCGGTGTGGCACAACCTGTAAGCTGTAAAAGAAATACTGCGCCCAAAGCACGAAAAAACCACGTCATAAATGCCCTTAAAGTAATAAATATCAGGAGTTAACTAAAGCGATTCGATTTTCACATCAATATAATAAAGATGCAAACCACTGTGTGAAAAAATAGAACTTAATCTGCCGCTAAAATGCGACCATTGGTATTAGTCAAAAAATACTTGAACTCAAGCCTGACAATAGAGGCGGGCTAGAGGGAGGTTCTGCGGCTAAGGTTTTCTGAAAAGACTATCAAGGTAACATTTAATATCGGAATAAATGAGCAACTAAACCATTAAATTATCGCCTAATTGAGGACACTCATCGCGCCCAAGCGGCACATTAATTATCGCGGTTAGCAAACTCACATTCATGAGGCTCTTGCTGCCAAATAACCGGTTGCCAATAGTCACTATTGAGGCCGGTATAAATTTTATCTTGGTTAAATTCAGCAGCTAGATGCAGCCTTAAGTGGGCTTTAACATCGACACTGATGCTTTTGGGCTTACGGGCGGCAAGCTTAACTTTTAACTCGGGGGACTCAATCAGTTCAGCTACAGTAAACTCATGTTTTCCTGCAGTTAATTTATAATAAGGCCTTGAGAGAACGGGCTTGCCATCAAGGTGAGTCACTACCACTCGATAAAGGTTTTGCGATGTCGGTGGGGTTATATAACTCGCCACCGTGCCACAGATAGATTGCTCATCCACTGATGATGCACAGCCTTGTAACAGACCTAGCATCACCACAGATAAAGCTAGCCTTTTCATTAACGACACGCTGCTGCAGGTTTTGATAAATCAGCAAAATAATCTGCTAAAAACTCATCGAAACTTTCGCTTGGCTGCGCTTCAGCAGCATCTTGCTTAGCAATAGAAGCTTTTGCTTCCTCGACATAGCCCGCTTCAACAGCATCCGATAAAGGGTAGTCAGTTAAGTATGAATGGTAATTTTTAGCGAGATTTTTCACCCAACTACTATGATCTTGACCTTGATTAACCACATCTTCCAACACGCGGCCAGATAGGGTTAAACTTGGATCATCGATAGCGGCTTGCCATTGCGATAATGCCTGCTGGTATGCATTACCAGAATCACCATCTAACAACTTAGCAAGGCGAGACAGGGGCTCAAAAATGTCATTAAGCCATTGAGTGCGACTAATTGGCTGACCATTTTTAGTTAGCTCAAGCCCAGGTTTACGACCTTCAACTACCACAGCTTGCAGGTTAGCGGCGATTTCCTGCTCTGCGGCGTTATCACTTTTCTCTGATGAAGACAGCAAGCAGTACAGTAAGAACAAGTCTAAAAATCTTACCTGACTAGCATCGATACCAATTGGGCTATATGGGTTCACATCTAATGCGCGCACTTCAATATACTCAACACCAGCACGAGACAATGCCTCTGAAGGTTTTTCACCCGCTTTGGTGACTCGCTTGGCACGAATTGGCGAGTAAAACTCGTTCTCAATTTGCAGCACATTACTGTTAAGTTGACGGTATTCACCATCCACTTTAACGCCAATTTTCTCAAAACTGGCAGAAGGCATGCGAATGGCTTCACCTACCCCTTGTAAATATTCAGGCAGAGAGTTGTAACTGATGTTTAAGCGCTCTTGCTCTTTGTTGGTGTAACCTAAATCGCTCATACGCAATGAGGTTGCATATGGCAGGTATAAGGTACCCTTACCGGTTTTCTTAAAATCAAACCCAACGGCTTTATCTTTAATAAACGAGCCACACAGCGCAGGAGATGAACCAAAGAAATACGGTAATACCCACACTAAACGGCGATAATTACGGATCATGCCAAAGTAAGACTCTGAGATGAACTCACAGCGCGACACTGACTTATCAGTGCGTTCATATAAGCTATCCCACAATTGTTCAGAGACTGAAAAATTGAAATGCACCCCGGCAATAATTTGCATGAGTGCGCCATATCTATGGGTTAAACCTTTACGGTATAAGGTTTTCATTTGGCCGTTATTAGAACTTCCGTAACGGGCAATAGGGATATCTTTTTCATCGCCGACATAACACGGCATGCTAACAGGCCATAGGGTCTGGCCATTCATGTTTTTTACACTGTAGGCGTGAGTTTGAGTTAACCCTTCAAGTAAGGTGTCAATGTTGGTATTCACCGGGGTAATGAACTCAAGTAAAGACTCACTGTAATCAGTGGTGATACGAGAATGTGTTAAGGCTGAGCCAAGCTTTTGTGGATGACTATCCATCGCGAGGTGGCCAGAGCTTTCGATGCGCAGCGCTTCGCGCTCAATGCCTCGTACCATGCCGAGTAAAGATTCACGCCCTTGGGCATTTGATAGATAATCGACTGTTTCATTGAATGAATTCAATTTGCTGTTCTCTTGTAGTGACTCGCTTATGCGACATTCAAACTGCTAGACCTGATATTTAGCACTAAAATTTCTTTAAACCAATTAAAAGCACTTAATTAAACATATATGAGCTCAAAGTAAAAAGCATTTTCAGCCATTCAACACCCACTATGTTTTACAAATAAAAAACGGTAACAGTTAACCTGTCACCGTTAATCACTAAATTCTAGCATTTTTAAATGGCTATCAAACCCTATATCTGATCTATATGAGGATTTTTTATCCTAAAAACAACTGCGATGCTTATTTTATCTCAACGATTGGATAACCCAAGGCTTGCAATTTAGGCATAATAGCGGCTTTATCACCCACAATTAGCATCACCATTTGTGATAAGTCCAATTGCTTGGCAGCTAACTCATTTAGCTCTGCACGTGAAATCTGTTGAACAATGTTTGCCTGTTGTTCAGTAAAGTCATCCGCTAACTGATAACGTTGGATCATCCGCATAAAGCCGGCTTTTTGATAAGGCGTTTCATAATCTAATGCCTTACCTTGAGAAATAGAGCTACGTAAAAAAGTTAACTCCTCTTCGCTCATGCCTTGCTGCTGATATAGATTAATCTCGTTAATAAACTCAATAAGTGATTCTGCAGTCACGTCAGTGCGGACACTGGCTGAAGCCATAAATCGTCCCACTAAACTATCACCATTAAAACCACTGCGAGCGCCGTAAGTGTAGCCTTTATCTTCCCGTAGGTTGAGGTTTATACGGCTATTAAACGCGCCGCCTAATGGGTAATTCATTAAGTAAGATTTAAAGTAATCGCCCGTTGCATCATAGGTTAACGCCCGCTTACCAATATTAATAACCGACTGCGCCGCATCTGGTTTATCAATAATATAAATGGTGCCACCAGCAAGCTCTGGTAATTGAGGTAATACAAATGGCGAGCTGGCACTGCCTTGCCAAGCTGTAAACGGGCTTAATAGCGGCAGAACTTGCTGTTGACTCAAATCAGACACCAACACCATTTTGGCGTTACCGGCTTTATATTGCTGCTTATAGAACTGTTTAACATCTTCAAGGGTTAATGCGGCAACCGTTGCTAACGTTCCTGAAGCATTAACACTTAATGGACTATTTTCACCATATAATAATGTTGAAAAGCCTTGTCGTGCCAAAAAGTTAGGATCTGATTCTTGATGCTTAAGCCCCTGTAATTGCTGTTGCTTAAGGCGCTGAAAATCCGCCTCGACAAAACCAGGCGTAAACAATCGCTCTTGTAAAATCGCTAAAGTCGGCGCGAGATTTTCAGTCAAACTTGATAGCTGAATATAGCTTTGTGAGCCCGATGCACCAAATGACACACTACTGCCAAGCATTTCTAATGCGCCAGTTAGTTCTTCAGTTGAACGTTTAGCGCTTGATTCATTGAGCATAGATGCCGTTAATGACGCCACGCCCGCTTTACCTTGGGGCGCAACACGGTGACCGCCTTCAAGATAAATCAGTAATTCAACGGTTGGGGTTTCATGGCTTTCAGTACCCATGACTTCAATACCATTGGCCAGTGAAGCATTCCATAACTCAGGCACTTTTAATACTGGTGCATCTCCCACTTTAGGCATAATAGTACGATCAAAGTTTGAGGTGATTTGTCTGACGTTATCGACACCGCTAACCGCTTCTGGCGCTACCGGCATCATGGTTGGGGTAAAGTTATCTTCAGCGGCAATTAATTGTTTTGCCCCTTCAGGTACAACGCTCATGACCACCATAGGTTTGTCTTTGATATACGTATTAAACACCCGCATTACATCATCTTTAGTGACACTGGCATAACGGGCCAAGTCACTGGCTATCATGTCAGGATTATCAAAAAAGGTTTGATTGTAAGCTAGGGTTGAGACTTTACCTTTTACGCTTTGCATGCCGAAAATAGTATCGGCTTCAAACTGCACTTTGACCTTTTGTAAGTCATCATCAGTCACGCCGCGCTGTTCAAACTCCTTAATAGAGTCATTAATTTTCTGCTCAAGTGTCGCAAGCGTTGCCCCCGAAGCGGGATTAGCCAGTGCATACAAGGTTAAGCTACAAGCTAACTCTTGGCATGGATGACCTACTGAGGCTTGTACTGCATAACCATCTTTGACTAAGTTTTTGTATAGCAATGAGGTTTTACCGCCACCGAGAATATTGGCTAACAAATCCAGCGCGGCTTCGTCTTTATGACGGGCGTATACTGTGGGGAAACCCATATATATCAGCGGCAGATGCACTTTATCTTCCATTGAAATATAACGGGTTTTATCTATTGTCACAGGGGTTTTAGGATCTGCTGACACCTCTGGACCACGTTTTAACTCGCCAAAGTACTTATTCACCATGGCCAGTGTTTGCATTTCATCGAAATCACCACCAATGGTTAAGGTGGCGTTATTAGGACCATACCAGCGCTTAAAGAAATTACGCACATCATCAACACTGGCACGTTCTAAATCTTCTGGCCAACCAATAACCGGCCACGAATAAGGATGCCCTGCCGGATACATGGCTTGGTTAAAGCGTTCATTCAAGCGGCCATAGGGTTGATTATCAATTCGCTGAGCGCGTTCGTTTTTAACTGTCTCACGCTGGACTTCAAATTTTTCACTGGTCAAGGCCGGCAATAAAAAGCCCATACGATCTGATTCAAGCCAGAGCATTTTTTCCAGCTGGTTGCTGGGTACTGTCTCAAAATAATTGGTTCTATCGGTGTTGGTGGTGCCGTTTAAGGTGCCGCCAGCTTCTGTTACCACTTTGAAATGCTGCTCATCGCCGACATTTTGTGAGCCCTGAAACATCATGTGCTCAAATAAATGGGCAAAGCCACTGCGACCCGCCACCTCACGGGCTGAGCCCACATGGTATGTCACATCCACATGAACAAGAGGATCTGAGCTATCTTGATGCAAGATAACTGTGAGGCCATTTTCTAGCTGATACTTTTTATAAGGAATGCCCACAGAGTCACTTTGAGCGACGGTTTCAACTAATGTGACCCCTTGGGGTAACGCTGGGGAAATTGTTGCTTCATGTGCGCAGCCACTGATGGCGATAGAGATCGCTGCTGCCAAGATCCATTTCTTCACTTATATACTCCTTGAAAAATAGCCAATGAAATCGGTAAAT
Source organism: Shewanella sp. UCD-KL21 (assembly GCF_001957135.1). Lineage (GTDB taxonomy): Bacteria > Pseudomonadota > Gammaproteobacteria > Enterobacterales > Shewanellaceae > Shewanella. The sequence goes on from NZ_MPHK01000026.1 coordinate 11,125, forward strand.
GTGATGCTATGAGTCTTTTTAGCTCTTGTTGGTTCAATTGGAGATAAAAATATCCTCTCCAATCAAATAACTAACAACACTGATCACAATAGGGTTTTATAAGAACGCCAATACCCCTTGTTTTACCATGCCAACATAAAGGCAGCCACTATTAATGAGTAACGAATCGTTTTACCGATTAACATCATCACACTAGACGGGATAATAGGGAGCTTTAACCACCCAGCGAGTAAACATAGAATATCGCCAATTAATGGCAGCCAAGAAAGCAGCAACGCCCAATAGCCATATTTTTCAATTAATTTTAATCCATGTTGGTATTTCTTGGACGCTAAATCCTCCGGCGTCTTAGCAAAGCGACCTAAATAGCCTAAATAGTAACTGCTTATTGCTCCTAAGGTGTTACCAACACTGGCAGCCACCAGCAACGCAAGCCAGGTTTCTGGTTGATCTGTGAGTAAGGCTACAAGTAAAACTTCTGAACCTCCTGGTAACAAAGTTGCCGCTAAAAAAGCCCCGCTGAACATTAACCACAATGCAGTCATTTACTTTACCTAATGATATCTATAGTGTTTTAGCCATTAAACTCGTAATATAAAAATGAGTTAACAAGCTGTTGAATTTCAATATGTAATTAACAAGTTGAAAAAATGATATAAGTTATATTAAAAACGGTTTGTCCCGACGATATTCGCTGAATACAATTCGAAAAATATTACCTAAAAAGACTCTAATTAGGCTGGCTTAAATTAGCCTGAAGTCAGTGGCTAAACTCAGTTTATACCGCGAACGTAATACATAGCTACAATGACTATTCAATGGCCTTGGGGTGATTGTTTAAGGTTGTTGAGATAATAATCCTCTTGCTGGTAACGACTGGCAAGCATAATAATTAGTTGGAACCTTGATGATTTTTCAAACCTTGAAACGCATTCCTTTTTGGCAAAAAGTGCTCGCAGGCTTTGCCTTAGGTATCCTTGCAGGTGTAGCTTTAGGCGAAAGTGCAGTAATACTAAAACCCTTAGGCGATTTATTTATTAGCGCCATCAAAATGTTGGTTGCACCTTTAGTATTTTGCGCCATCGTTGTCAGTATTACCTCATTAGGCTCACAAGCTAATTTAAAGCGTTTAAGTTTTAAAACCTTAGGCATGTTCATGTTCACTGGCACCATGGCATCGTTTATTGGTTTAGCCATTGGCAGTTCATTTGATATGGGCGGCAGTTTAGAGCTGGCCACTTCAGAAGTACGTGACCGTGATATCCCAGGCTTTGCCCAAGTGTTACTTAATATGATCCCAGTAAACCCTTTTGCATCATTAGCTGAAGGCAAAGTCCTGCAAATTATTGTGTTTGCAGCGCTCGTTGGTATCGCCATTAACGCAGTGGGTGAAAAGGCTGAGCCACTTAAGCGCACCATTGAAGCAGGCTCAGAAGTAATGTTTGAACTTACCCGCATGGTATTAAAGCTTACCCCTATCGGTGTGTTTGGTTTAATGGCTTGGGTTGTGGGTGAATACGGCCTGTCTACATTACTGCCATTAGGTAAGTTTATTGTGGCTATTTATGTGGCGGCGTTAATTCATATTATTTTTGTTTACGGCGGTTTAGTAAAATTTGCTGCTGGCCTAAGCCCAATTCAATTTTTCCGTAAAGCAATGCCTGCTCAACTAGTGGCTTTTAGCACCGCATCAAGTTTTGGCACCTTACCAGCAAGTAGTAAATGTACTGAGTCTATGGGTGTATCAAAGCGCTATAGCGCCTTTGTATTGCCATTAGGCGCTACCATGAATATGGATGGCTGTGGTGGTATTTACCCAGCTATTGCGGCGATATTTATTGCGCAAATTTACGGTATTCCACTGGATATGACCGACTACATGCTCATTGCTGTAACAGCAACTGTGGCGTCAGTAGGTACTGCTGGTGTTCCTGGTAGTGCGATGGTGATGCTAACAGTGACCTTGGGCGTAGTTGGTTTACCCCTTGAAGGCATTGCCTTTATCGCCGCCATTGACCGCGTTATTGATATGATCCGCACCGCAACCAATGTCACTGGTGACATGATGACAGCTGTGGTGGTCGGTAAAAGCGAAGGCCAATTCGATGAGCAACAGTTTTATTCAGATGAAAAAGCGCTAAATCAAGCAGCTTAAATCGAGTCGCTCAGCAGCGAAATTTTATAAAAAACGGCTAACTCACACTGAATTAGCCGTTTTTATTTAAGCGTTAACTTTTAAAAAATCGCCTAGAACTTATTTTCTAGAACTTAGCATTAGCCCATAACCACAGTTTATCAGTATCGACTTTAGCTGCCTCTGTATCGCCTTTTGAATACGCGGCGTATTTAACCCCTAAGGTATAATTTTTTGTCACCGGCACGCTGAATACTGCATTAATTTCAGAGCCTAAATCATCCACTAACGCCGTTGATTCATCCGCTTCAAAATCGTGATATACCAGCGCCCATTTACCACCAATCACCTTACCGCCAATTGAGGCGTAAAGATCAGCTAAGCCTTGTTTAGGGGTTGATAAAAACTGATCTGACCAACCGTTAAAGCCATGCAAGGTTGCTAAAGGGGTTTGGAAACCATAGTCGCCGCTGTCTGAGCCTAAGACTTCATAACCGACTTTAATAGTAATCGCTGAAAAACCGACTCCAGCCTCAACGCTCATGTAATCAGCTGAATAAGACAAGTCTGCACTATCAGAATCTTGAGTGGCATACTCTGCTGAATACAAGACTTTGATATCACCCACATCGGTGTTACCCGCAAAGCGTAAACCATAGGTATCAAGGCCGTTATCAATGGCGCTATCTTCTTCCAGTAAATAGCCATAACCACTTAAGGTACCAAAATCGGTTTTTAGTGAAGCATTTATCAAATTATCTTTTGAATCAATATCTTTTTCCTGTGCAAAGATACGATTACGCTGGCTGATATAGCCGTAGTCAATTTTAAATACATCGTTAAATTTGTACTCTAACATCACCCCATCGAAGGTCTGTCTATCTTGACGCCAGCCCACATGACCCACAAAGCGTTGGTTATCAAAGGTAATGACTTGACGACCCGCTTTAGCAGTAAAGCCTTCATAGTTATATTTTAAAAAGAACTGATCAAACTCAGTTGTTTCGGGATCGGCAATCACTGAATATTGCGGATTTTTACCTAAGGTATTGTTGTAATCATCAACGCCGGCAACCACACGTGAATCTTCGAACTCAAGGGTGGACGAAAAACCATAATAATCAGCTGTGGCATAGGTCAGGCGAGTGCGCAGGGTTAAGGCGTCAGCATCTTTTAAGGCATTATCTTGCTCAACCATTTCATAACGCAGGTTCAAGTTGACCTTTACGCTGCCTTGGGTGACCGCATCAGCAACGGACTGGGTCGTTTCAGCATGAGCTGAGCCCATGGCCAACAAGGTTAATGATAGCGGCGCCGCAAGGCTTACTATCGATTTGGTTAATTTGGCGTTAATCAGTGCAGCGAGTTGCTTCTGTTTCATCATCTTTCCTTATATTTATAGCTAAACTGTTCCATGCGTTGGTGTTAAACCGCTTCAGCCTGTTCATCTGCTGTGGTTAATGACTTACTGATATTAATAGGTTCAACTTTGCGCTGTTTTTCATAAAGAAACTTCAGTACTTCGGCCCGCAAACGGTTGTATTCAGGATCTTCTGCTAGCGCCAGACGATCTCTTGGTCGGGGTAAATCAACTGCCAGAATTTCACCCACGGTTGCTTCTGGGCCATTGGTCATCATCACAATTTTGTCTGACAGCAATACTGCTTCATCCACGTCATGGGTGATCATGATGACGGTATTATTAAGCTCCAGTTGAATTTCCATCAGCGAGTCTTGCATATGGGCTCTGGTCAAAGCATCGAGCGCCCCAAAAGGCTCATCCATCAATAGCACTTCAGGTTCCATCGCCAAGGCTCTGGCAATACCCACTCGCTGTTTCATGCCGCCTGAAATTTCACTGGGCAGTTTGTGCATAGCATGATCCATATGCACTAGGCTCAGGTTGTATTCAATCCACTGCTTCATTTCAGCTTTTGACTTAGTGCCTTTAAACACCTGCTTTACTGCTAATTCGACATTTTGATATGAGGTTAACCAAGGCAATAAAGAGTGGTTTTGAAACACCACCGCTCGCTCAGGCCCGGGCTCTGAAACTTCTGTGCTATTTAAAATAACCCCGCCTTTGGTGGCCTGATATAGCCCTGCCACAATATTAAGCACAGTTGACTTACCACACCCCGAGTGACCAATAAGCGAGACAAACTCGCCTTTATTAATTTTTAAATTAACTTCCTTTAGCGCCTTAAATGGCCCATTTGGGGTTGGGAAGTCCATGTCGATATTACTAATATCTAAAAATACACTCATAATATTTATCCTTACTCCTCAACGAACTCTCAACCAGTTAGTGACTTTTATCCCAAGAGAACCAGCGCTGCAGTGCCAGTACGCCGCGGTCTAACAAAAAGCCAATAAAGCCAATCACAATCACTGCCGCCATAATCCGTGACAGAGATTCAGAACTGCCATTTTGAAACTCATCCCAAACAAATTTTCCAAGCCCTGGGTTTTGCGCCAACATTTCAGCGGCAATTAACACCATCCATGCCACTCCAAGGGATAAACGCATGCCGGTAAAAATCAGTGGTATTGATGCTGGCAATACTATTTTTTGTACATGGGTTAACGGTGATAAGCGCAGCACGCGGCTGACATTGAGTAAGTCAGAATCAATGGATGCCACCCCAATTGAGGTATTGATGACCATAGGCCACAAACTACAGAGGGTGACGGTCAACATGGAGTTGATAAATGATTTAGAGAACATAGGATCTGGTGACACATATAATGCGCTCACCACCATGGTCACCAGCGGCAACCATGCCAGTGGTGACACAGGTTTGAATATCTGCACTATCGGATTTACCGCTGCATTAACGGTTTTACTTAACCCCATCCAGATCCCCATAGGAATAGCGATAATGGCAGCTAAAATAAACCCTGACATGACCGTAATAAGTGAGGTCACGATCTGATCAAAGAAGGTTTCCTTACCTGTGTACTTTCTGGTTTTCGCTTGATAACTAGGGTCCGCTGCTAGCCTTGCATCATTGCGAACTTGTTGGCGCTCATAAAAAGCCGCCGCCTTTTCTCGCTCGGCATTATGCTCTTGGTAAAGCCCATCAAACTGACCTATAACAGCCACAGGACCAGGAAACTTACCTAGGGAGGTATTAATATTATTGGCTGTAACTGACCAAATAACTAAAAACACGGTAATTCCGATGAGCGGTAATAATAATGCTTTGCTCATCGCCGCTGATTTGGCTAACAACAAATTTACAGCCGACTTATCCATAGGGAGTCTCTGCGCTAATCTTGCAATGGTTGTCATAGGTCTATCCTCACTTCGATAGCTCTTACTTGCATAAAACTTGAATCAAACTCGACATAAAGCTCGACAGACAGTACGTAAGCTCAGGCTTACAGCTTGTCGCCTTGCTTTAATCCAATACTGAACTTGTTGATATACGCATTCGGGGCACTACCGTCATACACAATGTCATCAATGAAATGTTGCTGCGGCTTTTTAAAGCCCGTTTCAGTAGCAAAGTCAGGGAAGTGTTTGGCATCAATGCTTTTATCATCAATTAACGATTGCGCCGCTTTGGCATAGATATCAGGACGGTAAACCTTAGCAGCAATCTCTTTGTACCAAGCATCAGGCTTATCATCTGAAATTTGTCCCCAACGACGCATTTGGGTTAAGTACCAGATCGCATCTGAGTAATATGGGTAGGTTGCGTTATAACGAAAGAACACGTTGAAATCAGGCACCGCGCGCTTATCACCTTTTTCATATTCAAAGGTGCCCGTCATGCTATTGGCAATCACATCGTAATCAGCGCCAACATAGTTAGATTGAGATAGGATTTTTACAGCTGCTGGGCGGTTAGCATTGTTGTTCTCGTCTAACCATTTAGCCGCCTTAATTAATGCTCTGGTTAAGCGAATCGTGGTGTTTGGATACTTTTCCGCAAATTCAGCGGTTATGCCAAATACTTTTTCTGGGTTATCTTTCCAAATTTCATAATCAGTAACCACTGGCACCCCGATGCCTTTAAATACCGCTTGTTGGTTCCATGGCTCACCGACGCAATAGCCATAGATGGTGCCTGCTTCAAGGGTTGATGGCATTTGCGGTGGCGGCGTAACAGATAAGTAAGCTTCAGCGTCGAGTTGTCCTGAAGTATCCCCTTTGTGAGGCGCATAAAAACCTGGGTGAATACCACCTGCCGCTAACCAATAACGTAGTTCATAGTTATGGGTAGAGACCGGAAATACCATGCCCATTTTAAAGGGCTTACCTTGCTCGTTATATTTGTCTACCACAGGTTTGAGTGAGTCAGCCTTAATCGGGTGAACCGGTTTACCATCGGCATTTTTGGCGATATTAGGCTTCATTTGCGCCCAAATATCATTGGATACGGTAATGGCATTACCGTTTAAGTCCATAGAAAAAGGGGTAATAATATGAGCTTTGGTACCATAACCAATGGTAGCTGCAATCGGCTGACCGGCTAGCATATGCGCGCCATCTAAACGGCCATCAATCACGCCGTCCAGTAACACCTTCCAGTTCGCTTGGGCTTCGATGGTGACGTATAAGCCTTCTTCTTCGAAATAACCATTTTCATAAGCAATGGCGATAGGCGCCATATCGGTCAGTTTAATAAAACCAAATGTCAGCTCTTCTTTTTCAGCAAAGCCCACTTCTGCAGAGGCGATACTCACCTGCATACTAGCCCCAATACTTAAGCCAACTGCAAGCTGTTTAAAAGACGTTTTCCAGTTCATCGTTTATCCCTTTTAAGTTTAAAATGACTTAAAACAAAAAAGGCGCTTTAATTATCCCTAAGGAATAATTAAAGCGCCTTTGCTTTATCGTTAATGTGTTCCATCTTGTCGCTCTGCATAAATATTCAACAAACTGCAGATTAAACTAATAAATAGTCTCAACGACCAGTGTTGTTACCATAATCTATTCAGTAACCATGCCATAAATGTAAGGCTCTGTTATATATACCTAAATACATTTGCAACTGAAAAAACTATTGCCCCTAAACGTCCGTAACGGTGCAAGGTAAAATACTGTTGCACTTTTTTGGGCAGCATTTAACTATAAACTAGCGCGGGTTACTTGGGGTTTAGTTGCTGACTGTGATTGCGTAAGTGATTGTGATTGTGTAAGTGGCAGAGTTAATGATTTAGCCGATAAATAAGCAAATGAAATTGAGCTAGCGATATAAAAAAGCCACTTAACCTGGTGATTAAGTGGCTTTTATTTAGTAACTAATTTAAGTAACTTAGGCGATTAACTAATGTGAGTAACTAATGTGAGTAACTAATGTGAGTAACTAATCTAAATCACTAACTTAAGCTAATTGAGCTGCATTAGCTGGTTAATTACTGTTATTGAAACAGCTCTGGTTAGCCTAATACCGCAAGTAGTACACCTGCAGCAACAGCACTACCTAATACACCAGCCACGTTTGGCCCCATAGCATGCATCAGCAAGAAGTTTTGGTTATTAGCCTCAAGACCTACCTTGTTAACAACGCGCGCCGCCATCGGCACTGCAGAAACCCCTGCTGCGCCAATCAATGGGTTAACTTTGCCACCAGATAGCTTAGACATTAACTTCGCCATTAATACCCCTGATGCAGTACCAATACTAAATGCCACCGCGCCTAAAATAAGAATGCCCAAAGTTTCAATGCGTAAGAACTGCTCTGCCTGTAATTTAGAGCCTACAGCTAAACCTAAAAAGATAGTCACAATGTTGATAAGCTCGTTTTGGGCGGTAGAAGATAATCTATCAACCACGCCCGACTCACGCATTAAGTTACCTAAACAGAACATGCCCACTAAAGGCGACGCCGCTGGTAGGAACAAAATCGTTAGCCCGACAACCATCAAAGGAAAGATAATTTTCTCTTTCTTACTGACTTCACGTAGCTGCTCCATTTTGATGCTGCGCTCTGACTCATTGGTTAATAGACGCATAATTGGCGGCTGAATTAACGGCACTAATGCCATGTATGAATAAGCAGCAACAGCAATGGCACCTAATAAATCAGGGGCTAATTTTGAGGCTAAGAAAATCGCAGTTGGGCCATCTGCACCACCAATAATCGCAATGGCCGCGGCATCAGTCATGCTGAACTCAAAACCCGGCACCACATTAAGCGCAATTGCACCTAATAAAGTCGCAAAAATCCCGAATTGGGCAGCAGCGCCCAACAATAAGGTTTTTGGGTTAGCGATTAATGCACCAAAATCGGTTAATGCCCCTACGCCCATGAAAATCAGTAATGGAAATATGCCGGTCTCAATGCCCACATGGTAGGCGTACCAAAGTAAGCCGCCTTCTTCAGTGAAACCCGCATTTGGAATATTCGCGAGTATGGCACCAAACCCAATAGGCAATAATAGTAATGGCTCAAAGCCTTTTGCTATTGCGAGATACAGTAATAACCCGCCTATCGCCATCATAAATAATTGATCAAGAGCGAAGTTAGCAATGCCTGTCTCAGACCAAAAGGCCAGTAATCCTTCCATGCTATCTCCTACGCTAATGCTAACAATGGTGAGCCAACCGAAACGGCATCACCTTGCTTAACTGAAATATTTTTAATGAAACCTGTTATTGCTGCGCGCACTTCAGTTTCCATTTTCATTGCTTCAAGGATTAACACCACATCACCTTCATTGACGTGATCGCCATCGTTTACCAATACTTTAAAAATATTACCCGACAGCGGTGCATTCATAGTGGCTTTCACTTCATCGCTCACAGGTGCAGCTGCAACAGTTGGAGCAACAGCGGCAGGTGCTGCTGATGTCGGCACGATTTGGCTGATATCGCCACCTTCGCTGACCTCAACTACAAAGCTTTGTCCTTGCACATTAACAGTGTAGGTTTCAGCGCCTTTTTCAGCTTTAACCGCAGGCACGGCCATATCATCAGCACTTGGCACTGGCTCAAAGGCATCAGGGTTACCGCGATTAGTCAGGAACTTAAGACCAATTTGATTAAATAGGGCATAGGTCATTACATCATCATCGGTTTCTGCTGCTAATGTAATACCGTCTTTCTTAGCGATGTCAGCCAGCTCGCTGCGCAGCTTATCTAATTCAGGTTCAATTAAATCTGCAGGGCGACAAGTAATAGCCTCTGCGCCATTTAATACCCGTGCTTGCAGCTCGGCATTAACCGGAGCCGGCGTTGCACCGTATTCGCCTTTAAGTACACCTTCGGTTTCTTTAGCTAAGGTTTTATAACGCTCGCCCATTAAGACATTAATCACTGACTGGGTGCCGACAATTTGCGAGGTTGGGGTCACCAATGGCAAGAAGCCAAGATCTTCACGCACACGTGGGATCTCTTCTAACACTTCATCCATTTTATCTGCAGCGCCCTGCTCTTTTAGCTGGTTTTCCATGTTAGTTAGCATGCCACCTGGCACTTGCGCACGAAGAATACGTGAATCAATGCCTTTAAGCGCGCCTTCAAAACGGGCATATTTCTTACGCACTTCTCTAAAGTAAGCGGCAATTTCTTCTAATGCTGCCATGTCGTAACCCGTGGCGCGGCCCGAGTCTTCTGCCATAGCAACTAATGTTTCTGTAGCAGAGTGGCCATAGGTTTGGCTCATGGTTGAAATTGCGGTATCGAGAATATCAACACCAGCTTCAATAGCTTTTTGATAGGTTGCAGTACTTAAACCGGTTGTAGCATGACAATGCATAGAAACGGTTAAGTCAGTTTGAGACTTTAAACGGCTGATAAGGTCATAAGCTTGCATTGGCTTAAGTAAGCCAGCCATATCCTTAATACACAGTGAGTCGCAGCCCATGTCTTCAAGGTTTTTAGCCATATCAACCCAAGTGTCTACGTTATGAACTGGGCTGCTAGTAAATGAAATAGTGCCTTGTGCATGACCGCCGACTTGCTTAACTGCTTTAACGGCAGTTTCTAAGTTACGCACATCATTCATGGCATCGAAAATTCTAAAAACATCAACACCATTAGTATGGGCACGCTCAACAAAGCGGGTCACCACATCATCGGCGTAATGACGATAGCCTAATAAATTCTGACCACGCAATAGCATTTGCTGTGGTGTATTTGGCATCGCCTTTTTAAGCTCTCTGATACGATCCCAAGGATCTTCACCTAAATAACGAATACAAGAATCAAACGTAGCACCGCCCCAAGACTCTAAAGACCAAAAACCAATTTTATCCAGTAAAGGAGCAATAGGTAACATATCGTCTAAACGTAAGCGCGTGGCTAAAATAGATTGATGGGCGTCTCGTAATACTACATCTGTTAACGCTAAAGGCTTGCTCATGATAACTCCTAAACGATTTAATCTTTGGCACGATACTGGTGAATAGCAGAAGTGATAGCTGCTATTAACTTAGGATCAATTGATGTCGCGGCTGCGGGTACAGGTGTAGGCGCATTAGCAACAACAGGCTGAATGTCTGACTGACATAATCTAGCAACAAGATTAATGCCGATAATTAATATGCTTAAAAATATAAAAACTAAGCTCATCCCCATTATCATCATGCCCAAGGCATCCAATAATTGCTCGGATATTGATGATGTCATAAACCCTCTCTTGTCATTATGTGCAATTAAAAATTGCCCACAGGATCAGTTCCAATGTTTACACGTCAATAACGTCTGCTGAATAAATCGCACCAAAACGATGCAGTATCAACAAAAGGAATAATTATTCATTCAGCATAAGCTGTTTTTATTCCATTAAAATCCACCAGTTCAGCGATTAAACTACCCTGTGATTTTTTACCGACGAAAAATATAACCAATCTATAACAATTAATCCAACACCTTGTAAATTGGTCAGACCAAAATTAATAAGATTAAGCCCACCTAGGTGATAATTCGATAAAAATAGTTCACATATAATGAAGAATCTTCATTTTTGATTACTTTATCAGGAAAATGATATGGTTATGACAAGATCTATATAAAAAGAGATATCAGAAATAAGAACAGCTATATTCACCAAAATTGTGCAGATGCTCTATTTAGCATAAATATGTAGTGATTTTTGTAATTTATGACTCATCAGCAAGTTGTAATTAGAATAAAAGCATACAAAACTAATCAACCAAGCTAAGTACAATTAATTGACTACAGTGAAAGCATTAACCAGCATGACTGAAGGATTTGACTGGGTGTTACGACAATTAACTTTGACGTTCAAATCTACAGCGGGTTAGCGACATTTGAGTGAGTATTAACTGGGAATATTGGCAGGAAAACTTAGAGTAACTGTAATATGGCTGAGTGGATTTTAGGCATAAAAAAAGCCCTGTAGATAACTACAGGGCTTTCTCTAATACTGGTGCGGATGGGAGGATTCGAACCTCCGACCGCCTGGTTCGTAGCCAGGTACTCTATCCAGCTGAGCTACATCCGCAAAACTTTTACTGTAAATCTTTACTCAGTGCTAATTGAGCTTAGTTGCATATTTAAAATATGCAAATAATGGCGGAGAGGGAGGGATTCGAACCCTCGATGGGAGTTAAAGCCCATACTCCCTTAGCAGGGGAGCGCCTTCGGCCACTCGGCCACCTCTCCGAATTATGGTGCGGATGGGAGGATTCGAACCTCCGACCGCCTGGTTCGTAGCCAGGTACTCTATCCAGCTGAGCTACATCCGCATAATTGGGTACTATTTTATATGGTGCGGATGGGAGGATTCGAACCTCCGACCGCCTGGTTCGTAGCCAGGTACTCTATCCAGCTGAGCTACATCCGCATATATAAAATTTACAGCTTTTAAATTATTTAATGGTGCGGATGGGAGGATTCGAACCTCCGACCGCCTGGTTCGTAGCCAGGTACTCTATCCAGCTGAGCTACATCCGCTCATTAAAAAATTTAAACACAACAATAGAAAATGGTGCGGATGGGAGGATTCGAACCTCCGACCGCCTGGTTCGTAGCCAGGTACTCTATCCAGCTGAGCTACATCCGCATCGTTTACTATCTTAAGAAATGGCGGAGAGGGAGGGATTCGAACCCTCGATGGGAGTTAAAGCCCATACTCCCTTAGCAGGGGAGCGCCTTCGGCCACTCGGCCACCTCTCCGTTTCTTGGCGCACATATTACTGTTTGCCGAAAATAAGTCAAACCTTTTTCAGCATCTTATATTCATTTGAACTGTTTTTGAGCACATTGATGAGTTAAGCCACAATTATCATCAATTCATTTCAAAAAATTTGTATTTTTTTTAGCAAACAATCTTAAATAGTCTAAAAACAATAAAGCCAGCTTTCGCTGGCTTTATTGGTAAGTCGCAAACAATGTCTGATATATCAGAAATTGCCACCATCTTCTGGTGTAACGTTGCCAGATTTTTCAGACTGGATACGTTGATAAATTTCTTCGCGATGAACTGATACTTCTTTAGGTGCATTCACACCGATACGTACTTGGTTACCTTTTACACCTAGTACAGTAACAGTCACTTCATCACCTATCATTAATGTTTCGCCAACACGGCGAGTCAAAATCAGCATTCGATTGCTCCTTTAGTCCAATCAGCATACACCAGCTTCTATCCGTAATATGCGCGTTTAATATAGTTAGCTTAATACAAATCATTAGTGACAACACTAAATCAATAAAACTTTTAAGCTTTTTACCCCAAAAAAAAGAAAAAACGTATTTCTGTGGCCTGATCGTTTCAAGTTGATAACATTTAGAGACCATTTTTTAGACAAAAGCAAAACAGATAATTTAATAAATTGCTGCTTATGCGTACAAAAAAAGCATAAAAGTTGCTTCAATTTAGAATTATAGTACCTTGAGTCAAAAAAGCGTAAAAAATGATACCTAAGAATGCTTTATAAGCTTGCCAAACCACTATCTCAAAGCTCAAGCTAATACTCAAGCCATAAAATGTCGTAAACACCTTATGGCTTAAGTTGTCAGTTAGCCTAAACGTTCGCTCAACCAAGGTTGAACTAAGGCTAATGCTGCATCTAAATTCTCTGGTTGTGTTCCGCCAGCTTGGGCCATATCAGGGCGTCCACCACCTTTACCGCCAACCTGCTGTGCTACCATTGCCACAAGCTCGCCAGCCTTAACCTTACCGACAAGATCTTTGCTCACACCGGCAATCAAGTTAACCTTTGCGTCACCAGCAATACCGAGCACGATAATTGATGACGGTAGCTTTTGCTTCAGCTCATCTTGCAAGCCTCGTAAAGATTTAGGGTCCACACCTTCAAGCTTTTTAACTAATACCTTGATGCCGTTCATCTCAACAGCTTCGCCAGCAATATCGGCACTGGCTGCTGCAGCTAACTTATCTTTTAGCTGCGACATTTCTTTCTCAAGGGATTTTACTTTATCAAGCTGTGCTTTTAGTTTTGCTACAACAGAGGCTGAATCTGACTTAAGCAGACTTGCTGCTTGTTCAAGTTGAGATTGCTGCTCAGCAACATATGCCATTGCTGCTGCGCCAGTTACCGCTTCAATACGGCGAATACCGGCAGCGATACCACCTTCAGAAGTGATTTTGAATAAACCAATATCACCAGTACGGTCAACATGGGTACCACCACAAAGTTCGATAGAGAAGTCACCCATGGTAACCACACGCACTTCGCTGTCATATTTCTCGCCAAACAACGCCATTGCGCCCTGCTCTTTGGCTTCATCAATCCCCATAACCGCAGTTTTTAATTCATGGTTACGACGAATTTGAGTATTAACCATGTCTTCAACTTGCTTGAGTTCAGCAGCGGTAACCGCTTCAAAGTGAGCAAAGTCAAAACGTAAACGCTCAGGGTTAACTAATGACCCTTTTTGATTTACATGGCTACCCAGCACATTGCGCAGTGCTGCATGTAATAAATGGGTCACTGAGTGGTTAAGCTGAGTGCGGTGACGAAGTTTTTTATCCACTTCAGCGCTAACGCTATCACCAACATTTAAAACACCAGCAACTAACTTGCCTTGATGACCGAAAGCTTGACCAAAAATTTGAGTATCGGTTACAGCAAAGTTAGTATCATTAATGGTTAAATGACCTTTATCGCCAACTTGACCGCCAGACTCAGCGTAAAACGGCGTATTATCTAATACAATGACCGCTTCTTGATCTGCCGCTAATGAATCAACCGCATTACCTTCTACATATATAGCTGTTACTTTGCCTTGACCATTTAGCTCGCTATAACCGCAAAACTCGGTTTCACCTTCAATTTTAAGGCCTGCATTATAGTCAGTACCAAAATTGCCTGCCGCTTGAGCTCGGCTACGCTGCTCAGCCATTGCCGCTTCAAAGCCAGCTTCATCAACAGTGATATCACGCTCACGACATACATCCGCGGTTAAGTCGACAGGGAAGCCATAGGTGTCATAAAGTTTAAATGCTGTTTCACCGTCTAAAATATCAGATTCAAGTGCATTAAGCGCTGTATCTAAAATACCTAGGCCACGCTCTAGCGTTCTAGCAAACTGCTCTTCTTCGGCTTTTAAAGACTTTTCAACAATCGCTTTCGCATCAACAAGGCCTTTAGCTGCATCGCCCATCACTTCAATTAATGTTGGCACTAATTTGTAGAAGAAGGTATCTGTCGCGCCAAGCTTGTTACCATGACGCACTGCGCGGCGAATAATACGGCGTAGTACATAGCCGCGACCTTCATTTGACGGCATTACACCGTCAGCAATTAAAAATGCACAAGAGCGAATGTGATCGGCAATAACCCGTAAAGATTTATTTTCTAAATCTTGGACACCAATGATTTCAGCTGTTTTAGCAATAAGCTGTTTGAAAATATCGATTTCATAGTTTGAATGTACGCCTTGCATAATCGCAGCAATACGCTCAATCCCCATACCAGTATCAACAGAAGGTTTTGGTAATGGTTTCATTTCGCCGTCAGCTTGACGGTTGTATTGCATGAATACGATATTCCAGATTTCAATGAAACGATCGCCATCTTCTTCTGGAGTACCAGGGCGGCCGCCCCAGATATGTTCGCCATGATCATAAAAGATTTCAGAACATGGGCCACAAGGACCTGTATCACCCATTTGCCAGAAGTTATCAGACGCATAAGGCGCACCTTTATTATCACCAATGCGGATAATATTTTCAGGGGCGACACCAATTTTTTTGGTCCAGATATCAAACGCTTCATCATCAGTTTCATAGATGGTGACGCATAAACGCTCAGTGGGAAGCTTTAATGTTTCTGTTAAAAAGCGCCATGCATAGCTAATGGCTTCTTCTTTGAAGTAATCACCAAAGCTGAAGTTACCTAACATTTCAAAGAAAGTATGGTGACGAGCGGTGTAACCTACATTATCAAGGTCGTTATGTTTACCACCAGCACGTACACAGCGTTGCGATGTTGTCGCTCGGGTATAGCTGCGCTTTTCTTGACCTAAAAAACAGTCTTTAAACTGATTCATACCGGCATTGGTGAATAGTAAAGTTGGGTCATTGTGAGGTACTAAAGAGCTACTATCGACAACTTGATGTTCGTTGTGACGAAAAAACTCTAGGAAAGCACTTCTTAGTTCTGCGGTAGTTTGAAACATGAAATCGCCCTAAAATGGATAAATCGTATTTATCAGGAAGCTGTTAGTCAGCGCTAAATTGCCAACATTATATACTTAAACAAACTATAGGTGCGACATTCTAGGGCAATAGATTGGCTATTTTAGGCTGGAATTTAACGATTTTGATCATCGAATATTTGATTGATTGTGCAATATCGCCATATTTATGGGTAATCAAAAAATTACCGCAACAAAAACAGCTGACAAAACGGCTAACAAGAGTTGCTATCAAGCTAATTGAAAGGCGCTGTTAAGCTGCAATTAGCGCAACAGCAAAATATAGCCTCTGACAGATTTGAGTGACATACTGATCAAATTGGATAAAAAAAAGCGGCGAGCATATAGCTCACCGCGATTTAATAATTCTAACTAGCTATAACTAGCAAAGGCTTAAAATACTTCACCGGTTTCTAAATCGATGTTTTCATCGGGTTTAGCTGGCGCTGCATCTTTTTCTTTATCTTTACTAAGCAATAACTCACGTAATGCAGTTTCGATCTCTTCAGCCGCTGCAGGGTTTTCAATTAGGTACTTACCGGCATTTGCACGGCCTTGACCAATTTTACCACCTTTGTAGCTATACCAAGCACCTGCTTTTTCAACAAGCTTATGTGCCACACCTAAATCAACTAGCTCACCAGTACGGTTAATACCCTTACCGTACAAGATTTGGAATTCAGCTTGTCTAAATGGCGCTGCAATTTTGTTTTTAACCACTTTAACTCGGGTTTCGTTACCAACCACTTGATCGCCATCTTTGATTGCACCTGTACGGCGAATATCCAAACGAACTGAGGCGTAAAACTTAAGTGCGTTACCACCTGTTGTAGTTTCTGGGTTACCGAACATCACACCAATTTTCATACGAATTTGGTTAATGAAAATCAATAGCGTGTTTGATTGCTTAAGGTTACCTGCAAGTTTACGCATTGCTTGGCTCATCATCCGAGCGGCAAGGCCCATGTGTGAGTCACCAATTTCGCCTTCAATTTCAGCTTTTGGCGTTAATGCGGCCACTGAATCGACAATAATCACATCAACTGCGCCAGAGCGCGTTAAGGCATCACAAATCTCTAGTGCTTGTTCACCCGTATCTGGTTGTGAACAAAGTAGGTTATCAATATCAACACCAAGGTTTTTAGCATAGATAGGGTCAAGAGCATGCTCAGCATCGATAAACGCACAGGTTTTACCTTGGCGCTGCGCTGCTGCAATCACTTCTAGGGTTAAGGTTGTTTTACCTGATGACTCAGGACCGTAGATTTCTACGATACGACCCATAGGTAATCCACCCGCACCTAAGGCAACATCCAATGAAAGTGAGCCAGTAGAAATGGTTTCAACATCCATTGTGCGGTCTGCGCCCAACTTCATGATTGAACCTTTACCAAATTGCTTCTCAATTTGACCTAACACGGCATTCAGTGCTTTCTCTTTATTTGGATCTGCTTTCATTGTGATTATCCCTCTAAGCGAACTCATCTCATTGGCGAGATTGATAACGAATAAATTTGTCTGTTTCTTAATATGAGCTCAGTATACTGTATAATCATACAGTATCAATAGTTACTCAAAAAAAAATTACAAAACCACTAACAACTAAGATTTTTTAAGTTTAATATCAATACTTTATAGTAAAAAATATAATAACAACTTCTACACCACTGTATATAAAGACTACTGTATACAGTGGTTTTAATATGTTAACCATCTGACAAATAAGCCAATAGTTATACTCTTCCAACTCGATAATAGCAGTTCAAATCCGCGCTAAATTAGTAACTCTATTGGGATTCAAATCAATTATTGCTAAGATGAGCGCCGATTAGTATTGGTCTTTTTTCCGATCCCCAAGCCATATTTAGAGCAACAAATTAATGACAGCAATTGAAAATCCAAATTTAGAAAAGCACACTCCGATGATGCGCCAATATTTGACGCTTAAAGCGCAGCATCCCGATATGTTGTTGTTTTATCGTATGGGAGATTTTTATGAATTATTTTATGAAGATGCCAAACTTGCTTCTGAATTTTTAGGAATTTCGTTGACCGCTAGAGGCAAAAGTGGTGGTAATGCCATCCCTATGGCAGGTATTCCCTACCACTCTGTTGAAGGCTATTTAGCTAAATTAGTCCAAATTGGTCAATCGGCAGCTATTTGTGAACAAATTGGCGATCCTGCGACAAGTAAAGGCCCGGTTGAGCGTAAAGTTGTCCGTATTGTAACCCCAGGCACCTTAACTGATGAAGCCTTACTGCAAGAGCGTCAAGACAATCTATTAGCTGCGGTTTATCAAGGTAAAAATGGTTTCGGCTACTCGACTTTAGATGTGTCATCAGGGCGCTTTGTGGTCGTCGAATTAGAAAACGCTGAGACATTAGAAGCTGAATTACAACGTACCAGCCCCGCAGAGCTACTTTACAGCGAAGACTTATTGGATGTGCATTTAATTGAAAACATTAAAGGTATTCGTCGCCGCCCAGAATGGGAATTTGATTACGATACCAGCATACAGCTATTGCTGGAGCAATTTGGCACTAAAGATTTACATGGCTTTGGCATTACAGATGCACGCTTATCACTGCAAGCTGCTGGCTGCTTAATGCAATATGTCAAAGACACCCAAAAGACAGCGTTACCGCACATCAATAGCATTACCCTTTTCAATCAAGCTGATACCATCATTTTAGATGCTGCTACCAGACGTAACCTTGAGCTGACGCTAAACCTATCAGGAAATCGTGACAATACTCTGGCATGGGTGTTAGATAAAACGGCAACCCCAATGGGCAGTAGAATGCTGCAACGCTGGATCCATCAGCCATTAAGAAACCAACAGCATATTCATCAGCGCCAGCAAGCGGTTGCCGAGCTAATTGATAGCGGTTTGTATGCCGACTTACACCAACAACTGAAAGCTTTAGGTGATATCGAGCGCATTATGGCCAGACTTGCCATAAGAAGTGCACGCCCACGGGATTTTGCCCGTTTACGCCAAGCATTAGAATTACTGCCTGAAATCCAGCAAACCTTAAGCCATTGTCAGCAAGATGAACTGCAGACCCTAACGCGAAAACTGGGAGAGTTCCCTGAGCAGCAACAGCTTTTAGCCTCAGCGATTGTTGATAACCCACCCATGCTAATTCGTGATGGTGGAGTTATTAAAACTGGCTATAACGCCGAGCTTGATGAGTGGCGGGGTTTAAGTGAAGGCGCTAATGACTATTTAGTGCAAATGGAGCTGCGAGAAAAAGAGCAAACTGGCATTAATACCCTTAAAGTCGGCTATAACCGAGTGCACGGTTATTATATTGAAGTCAGCCGCCTGCAATCTGATCAAGTGCCGCTCAGCTATCAACGCCGTCAAACCTTAAAAAATACTGAACGTTATATCACCCCAGAACTTAAAGAGTACGAAGAAAAAGTACTTTCAAGTCAGGGCAAGGCGTTGGCGATTGAGAAAAAACTATGGGAAGAGCTGTTTGATTTATTGCTGCCAAAACTACATGAGTTGCAGCTATTTGCTCAGTCCGCATCAGAGTTGGATGTATTAAGTAATTTCGCTGAACGAGCTGAAACCCTTGGCTATAACTGCCCGCAAATTACTCACGATATTGGTATTCATATTGAAGCCGGTCGCCATCCGGTAGTGGAGCTAGTCAGCCAAAGTCCCTTCATTGCTAACCCCGTGCAATTAGCACCTTCAAGAAGAATGCTAGTGGTTACAGGTCCTAATATGGGCGGTAAATCGACTTATATGCGCCAAGTGGCATTAATCACCCTGATGGCACATATCGGCAGTTTTGTTCCGGCACAAAAAGCAGTGATAGGCCCAATAGATCGAATATTTACCCGTATTGGTGCTTCCGATGATTTAGCATCAGGGCGCTCAACCTTTATGGTAGAAATGACCGAAACCGCCAATATTTTACATAACGCAACGGCCAAAAGCTTAGTGTTGATGGATGAAATTGGCCGCGGCACCTCAACCTATGATGGTTTATCTTTGGCCTGGTCCGCGGCAGAATACTTAGCTGAAAAAGTGGCGGCATTAACGCTATTTGCCACCCATTACTTTGAGTTGACTCAATTGCCGGAACAGATCCCATCAGCTGCGAATGTGCATTTAGATGCCATCGAACATGGTGACACTATTGCCTTTATGCATGCAGTGCAAGATGGCGCGGCAAGTAAAAGCTATGGTTTACAGGTGGCGTCTTTAGCGGGTGTTCCAGCCCATGTGATCAAAGCCGCTAAACAAAAGCTGCATATGCTAGAAAGTAGAGATTTGGCCAATAGCCAGCAAATGCCAATTCAAGAAGCATTAAATTTATCTATGCCTGAAGCTGAAGCGAATGCTGCAACTGAAAAACTCAGTCAAATCAATCCTGATGATTACAGCCCTAAACAAGCACTTGATATGCTTTATGAACTTAAAAGGCTATCAAACTTGTAAGTGCTGAGCGCAATTGTGCTCAGTATAAAATCTGAATGGGCTGTTTAAAACGGCTCATTCATTACAATTACAATTAAAATTACAATTACAATTACAATTACAATTACAAGGATTAAACGCGCATAACTAACACTTAAAACCTAGCTTCATTAACGATTATAATGCTCAGGCTCTATAAAAATGAGTAAAAAAAAGCCAACAAAAAAGGACAACCTGTGTCCTCAAAGATAAATAACCCTAAGCGTAAATTAATCGCTTAAAAGGTTGGCGTTAATTTCTAAATAACGCTTCTACTGATAGGCCTTGTGCCCCTAATACATCTTTCAAACGCTTTAACGCTTCGACTTGAATTTGACGCACACGTTCCCGTGTTAATCCAATTTCAGCCCCTACGTTTTCTAACGTTGATGGTTCATAACCTAATAAACCAAAACGCCGTGCTAATACTTCTCTTTGTTTCGTATTTAGCTCATTTAACCAACCAACAATTGAATTGGATAAGTCTTCATCCTGTACTTTATAATCTGGTCCAACTGAATCATCATCTGCAATAACATCTAACAAAGCTTTATCGTTATCCCCGCCTAGTGGGGTATCTACAGAGGTGATTTTTTCGTTTAGTTTAAGCATTCGACTGACATCGCTAGTAGAGACATCTAATTTGTCTGCGATTTCTTCTGCCGTTGGCTCATGATCAAGTTTTTGCGCAAGCTGTCTTGCCGTTCGCAAGTATACATTTAGCTCTTTAACTACATGAATAGGTAAACGAATGGTCCGAGTTTGATTCATGATCGCTCTTTCGATGGTTTGTCTAATCCACCAAGTCGCGTAAGTGGAAAAACGAAAACCTCTTTCCGGATCAAACTTTTCGACTGCGCGAATAAGTCCTAAGTTTCCTTCTTCGATAAGATCCAGTAATGCTAATCCTCGGTTGTTATACCTTCTGGCAATTTTTACAACCAATCTTAGATTACTTTCTATCATGCGGTTACGAGACTTCTCGCAGCCTTTGAGTGCTTTACGTGAAAAGAAGACTTCTTCTTCTGCACTAAGCAAAGGGGAAAAACCGATCTCACCTAGATATAGTTGAGTGGCGTCAAGATTCTTTTGAAGATCATCTTGAACTTGTTGGTCAATGTCGGATTGCTGTCCTGGTTTGGCATTTTTTGCCTCCTTCAGCGCAATCTCTTGTGGTTGTTTAGATAAATCCATAAGCTCTTCTGCTACTGCAGCATTTTGTTTCTGGCTCATATGGTGCTCTCCCAAACCTGATAAAAATTAAGTTGTTTTCGTGCGAGTATCCTCCGTTAGAATGTGAATTAAACAATTAGCGTTTAGGTAAATAATTTAGTGGGTTTACTGACTTACCATGGAGACGAATTTCAAAATGTAACATCACCTGGTTTGTCCCTGTGCTACCCATTTTCGCAACGGTCTGTCCAGCATTTACATATTGCTTTTCTTTGACCAATATTGCATCTGCATGAGCATAAGCACTTAAAAAGTCATCATTGTGTTTAATAATGACCAAATTGCCATAGCCCCGAAGTGCATTACCTGCATAAACAACTCTTCCATCAGCTGCAGCCTTGATAATGTCGCCTCTGGAACCAGCGATTTTTATGCCTTGATTGCCCTGCTGAGTGCTAGAGAAATAACCTACAATCTTACCTTTTGTTGGCCAGTTCCACTGACTCACTTTATCTGGCAAGGTTGAAACAGATTTTTCCGCTATTTGAACCGTTTTCTCTTGGGTAGTTTTTACAGAATACGCAGGCTTAGCTTTGTGATCAAGCTCTTTTTTTGTACTATTTTGATTTGTCGTTGTTACAGGCTTTTTTTGTGCTGAAGTTTGTTTTGTAACCGTTTTATTAGCAGGCTTTGAGTTGGTGTTCGCTACAGCGACCGGTTTTGGTGCAGGCTTGGCTGCAGGCTTAGTGCGCTGTGGCTTGGTGAGTTTTAATGTTTGCCCTGGATAGATAGTATAAGGTGCTTTTAAGCCATTATATTGAGCGATTTTATTAAAATCTTGCCCTGCGCCCCAAGAAATTGAGTAAAGAGTATCACCACGTTTTACCTTATAACTGCCAGAGGTAATAGAGCCTTTATTAAATTTTTGACCAGTATTACTCGAAATACTCGTAACGGGTGCAGGGGTATGGGCTTGAAAGCTACAGCCTGAAATAAACAGCAATAACATTGTAATCCAAGGCCAATTACGACACTTCAACTTTGTCTCCATCATACTTTTGAAATATCGCCCTTGCGTCACTGTTAAGCTAAGTCGCCATTGATTAACGGCACAAACTTAACCGATTCGATAATTTGTGATTGAAACTCATTTTGTTTACGAGTGATTTTTAATAACTGCTGCGAGTCTTCGCCAACGGGGATCACTAGCACGCCGCCTTCAGCCAGTTGCGCCAATAATGCTTCAGGTACCGATGCTGCAGCTGCTGTTACCATAATGGCATCAAATGGGCCTTTATTGGTCCAACCTTTCCAACCGTCACCATATTTAAAAGACACATTATGTAAATCTAAGCGCTTTAAACGTTGTCTCGCTTGAATTTGTAGCGCCTTGATCCGCTCAATAGTACAAAGCTGTGGTACCAATTGCGCTAAAATCGCTGCTTGATAACCTGAACCAGTTCCAATTTCAAGTACTCTGGCGGGGTTATGCTGTAGTAATAACTCCGTCATTCTAGCGACAATATAAGGCTGAGAGATAGTTTGGCCTTGCCCAATTGGTAAAGCGGTATTCTCGTAAGCTTTATGGGC
Source organism: Shewanella sp. UCD-KL21 (assembly GCF_001957135.1). Classification (GTDB taxonomy): domain Bacteria; phylum Pseudomonadota; class Gammaproteobacteria; order Enterobacterales; family Shewanellaceae; genus Shewanella. The sequence goes on from NZ_MPHK01000026.1 coordinate 34,085, forward strand.
TAATGCCCCATCGAGAAATAACTCCCTTGGGGTATTTGACACCGCCTGCAACACAGTGTGATTGCGGATCCCTGCTTCATGCAGTTTTTTAGCTAAATTAAGGGCAACAGTTGAAGCTACCTGGCTCATAGTTTATTAATCCAGTTTTCTAAGTCAGCAAGCTGATCATACGCAGTTAAGTCGACCGTTAGCGGAGTAATTGAAACATAACCTTGTTCAACTGTACCAAAGTCTGTATCAGCGCTAGCATCTTGTTCTTTGCCCGGAGGCCCAAGCCAGTATATATCTCTTCCAGCAGGATCTTGAGCTTTGATCATGCCTTCAGCTTTATGTCTTGAGCCTAAGCGAGTAATTCTCATGCCTTTGATTTGTTCAAGCGGTAAATCGGGCACATTTACATTTAATATTTGATCGTTATTAATAGGATGCTCAAGTAAACCTTGCACTATTTTAGCGGCATAGATTGCTGCGCTATCGTAATGACGTAATTCTTTGCCCACTAATGATACCGCTATTGCAGGTAGGCCTAAAAAGCGTCCTTCCATTGCGGCGGCGACCGTACCTGAGTAAAGGGTATCATCACCCATATTCGCCCCAGCATTAATGCCTGACACCACAATATCAGGCTCTACTGGACATAATTCTCTAATGGCTAAATGAACACAATCTGACGGTGTGCCATTGACCGCAATAGCGCCATTATCTAAGTTATTAATTCTTAATGGATTAGTCAAGGTTAAAGAATTACTGGCTGCCGAGCAATTCCTATCAGGCGCAACGACTAACACATTAGCCATTTTAGTTAACTCTGCCGCTAGGGCTTTAATTCCTGGAGCTGTTACACCATCATCATTGCTGACTAATATGTTAATCATCACTTAACCTTCTGGAGTGTTTTTAGTGGTGTCATTTGTAACGCTGTTGGCAAATTGCTGCGCTTGCTCTTGCTGCTGCATTGCCACCATTTGTTGTCGCTGCACTTCTTGAACATCTTGATAATCCAGCAGCTCCCGCAATACTGAAGTCGCATAGCTACCTGCTGGTAAAATAAACTCGATGACTAACACATCATCACTTTCAAACCGGTATTTTAGCGCTTGGGGTTTTAATAATAATGGTCGACGTTCTTGCTCTAAACCCGCTTGCTCAAGCCCGGTTAAATCGGTGCTTAACTCAGCTAACGCTGCTTGTTCAACTACTGATGCAAGCCCTTGAGTAGGGAGTTCACCTCTGCCCCACAATGGCGCTGATAACTGAATGTCATCGTCAGCTAAACGCTTCATTGTGGCCTCATCCCATGACTGCGCAACAAAAAAACTTTTACTGCCCGCTAACATGACGCAATCACCATTAATAGGTGCAATACCATTTTTACTCAAACGGTAGGACACTGCAGTATTAAACGCATTAGAACGCACTGCAGATAAGTACATGCTGCGTTTTTTTCTATCTTTAACTTTTTTACCCGCGAGCATTTGCTGACCAAAAATTAAGTTTTTACCTTTATGGCCAAAACGCTGCTCTCCAAAATAGTTAGGCACGCCCATTTCAGCCACTTTTAGAATCCGTTGTTCAAGCGCGGCTTTATCGGATACATTACGTAAAGTCAGCTCAAACCGATTACCCAGCAGTGCGCCAATACGCAGTTTTTTACTGTGGCGTTGGCTTGATAAGATGGTTAAGTGCTCATCAGACAGTGATTGCCAATCAGGGGTTTCTTTCCCTGGAATACGTACCCCAAACCATTGCTCTGTTACAGCATTTCTGTCTTTTTGGCCTGCGTATGTCACTTCTTTTTGATGCACTTTGGCAAACTTAGCTAACATTTCTGCCACTTGCGTGGTATTTAAGCCATCTTTACGAACATGGATCATATGATGCTCGCCTTCGCCAGTTGGGCTAAAAGGCAGCATTTCTTTAACGATAAAGTCACTGTTTACTGTGCGTAGATCAGCAGTGCAATCAGGCTTGCCAAATAAATAAAATAACGGAGTCATGTTTCTTCTCAAATGAGCTAATGATGTAATTGCAGCTCTTGAGTGCAATTAGCTTACGTGACGTTAATAGACGAAATATCGTCAATTATCTGTGTTAATCTCGCACCATAAGCACGACCGACTCAACTGCTATGCCTTCTTTGCGGCCAGTAAAGCCCAGTTTTTCGGTGGTGGTGGCTTTCACATTAATATTATCGATATTGGTACATAGGTCTTCAGCCAAACATTGTCTAATGGCGTCAATGTGTGGCAACATTTTTGGCGCTTGTGCGATAACAGTGACATCAAGGTTACCAATATAAAATTGTTTAGCTTGCGCCAATGCAAAACAATGGCGCAATAATACCCTGCTATCGGCACCTTCAAACTCGGCATCGGTATCAGGGAAATGTTTACCAATATCACCTAATGCCATGGCACCCAGAATGGCATCACTTACTGCATGCAACACCACATCACCATCAGAGTGAGCAATTAAACCTGTTTCGTATGGCACAGTAACACCACCAAGGATCAGCGGTTTATCGCCACCAAATTTATGTACATCAAAACCATGACCAATGCGTATATTCAGCATAATAATAACCGTTATTTTTGAGAATTTATGTGAGATAAAAACAGCGCTGCTAACTGCAAGTCATCAGGGTGAGTGACTTTAATATTGTCTGCGCGGCCTGTTACTAAACCTGGGTTAACACCAGCCCACTCCATGGCGCTGGCTTCATCGGTAATTTGCACGCCTTGTTTAAGTGCATCACTTAAATGTTGCTGCAAGCTTTTGCAGGGAAATAGTTGCGGCGTTAATGCATGCCAAAGATGGTCACGTGATACTGTTTCACTAATTAGATTAGTTGAGTTAGCACTGCGCTTCATGGTGTCTCTAACCGGCATGGCTAAAATCGCCCCTTGTGGACAGTCAACTCTAGCATTAAGTAATTTATCGATATCACTGTGAGTTAAGCAAGGTCTCGCGGCATCGTGGACTAATGCCCAATTAGACTCCGTGGTTTCATTGTCAATCGACACTAAAGCACGCAATACAGAATCTGCACGTTCTTGACCGCCTATAACCGTGTTCACTTTAGGGTGGTTTGCTTGAGATAAAGTCGCAAAAAAGCTGTCTTCAGGGTGCAGCGCTACGATAACTTGCTTGATTTTTTTATGCGTAATCAAGCTATCTAAGGTGTGGGCTAAGATACTTTGCTCACCTAAAGCTAAATATTGTTTGGGAATAGTCGCCCCCATCCTTGCACCAATACCGGCAGCAGGGACAATCGCGATAACAGATTGATTCTCAACGTTCATAGGATGTTATTGACCAAAAGTAGCATTGTTTCGAGGGTTGTTGCCAACGACGCGATAAAAAGTTTCACCTTCTTTTACCATACCTAACTCATTTCGAGCACGTTCTTCGATCGCTTCAGTGCCGCGTTTTAAATCGATGATTTCCGCTTTTAAAATTTGATTTCTAGCGATGAGTTTATCGTTACTGGCTTGTTGGCTGGCAATCTGTTTTTTCAGATTCATATATTGGGTTAAATTATTTTCGCCCAGCCATAATCGATACTGTAATAAACCGACTAAGATCAAAAGTAATAGTAATAGGCTTTTCATAGGGCTAATGTGGCGAAATTAATGATTAATCCCACTATAGTACAACAAAAAAGGCCACCTAGTGGTGGCCTTTTTTTAGCTCAAGGAAAATTAACCTTGGCCTTTGACTTCTTTAAGACCGTTATACGGTGCTTTTGAGCCTAATGCTTCTTCGATACGTAGCAGTTGGTTGTACTTAGCAACGCGATCAGAGCGGCTTAATGAACCGGTTTTGATTTGCCCTGCTGCAGTACCTACAGCAAGATCTGCAATAGTTGCATCTTCAGTTTCACCTGAGCGGTGAGAGATAACCACGGTGAAACCCGCATCTTTAGCCATTTTGATTGCTGCTAACGTTTCAGTTAACGAACCAATTTGGTTAAATTTGATTAGGATTGAGTTAGCAATACCGTTGTCGATACCACGCTTAAGGATCTTAGTGTTAGTTACGAATAAATCGTCACCTACTAATTGAATTTTATCACCTAGAAGCTTAGTTTGGTGTGCGAAACCATCCCAGTCAGACTCGTCAAGACCGTCTTCGATAGATACGATTGGGTACTGTTCAGTCAAATCTTTAAGGAAGTAGTTAAACTCTTCAGAGGTGAATTTCTTGCCTTCACCTTTAAGGTCGTAGATGTTGGCTTCTTTATCAAAGAACTCAGATGCAGCACAATCCATCGCTAAGGTAATGTCTTTACCTAGCTCGTAACCTGCGTTTGCAACAGCCACTTTGATTGCAGCAAGTGCAGCTTCGTTAGACTCAAGGTTTGGCGCGAAACCACCTTCATCACCCACAGCAGTCGAGTGGCCACCTGCTTTAAGAACTTTAGCAAGGCTATGGAATACTTCAGCGCCCATACGTAGGCCTTCACGGAAGTTAGCTGCGCCAACAGGCTGGATCATAAATTCTTGAATGTCTACTGAGTTATCAGCGTGCTCACCACCATTGATGATGTTCATCATTGGAAGAGGCATAGAGTAAACACCAGAAGTACCGTTTAGATCAGCAATGTGAGCGTATAAAGGTACTTTCTTAGAAATAGCAGCCGCTTTAGCAGCAGCAAGAGAAACCGCTAGGATAGCGTTTGCGCCAAACTTAGCTTTGTTTTCTGTGCCATCTAAGTCGATCATGATTTGATCAAGCTCAGCTTGTGCTAGTGCATCTTTACCCTTTAACGCTTCAGCGATTGGGCCATTGACAGCTTCAACAGCTTTAAGAACACCTTTACCTAAGTAACGTGCTTTGTCGCCATCACGTAATTCAAGTGCTTCACGAGAACCTGTTGATGCACCTGATGGTGCTGCAGCCATACCGATAGAACCGTCAGCAAGGTGAACCTCAGCTTCTACCGTTGGGTTACCGCGTGAATCCATGATTTCACGACCAATGACGTTAATAATGTTAGCCATAATTCCCTCAATATATGTAAGTTAAATATTAAAATAGAAAATCAATACCAATAAACACCGACAATTTATTAATAATGGCGTAATTATTGGTATTTCACTTTCAGTTTGGTAATAAAAGGTCAACTGGAGCCATAGCATAGACCGATTATCGTTATGCGGCAACTACCAAGGTCACATCTATTAGATCGCAGATAAAAAATTGACCAGATAAAAAAAAGCCACTGATATGATTATCAGTGGCTTTATTATTAATTACTCAGCATCACCTTTTTGGTGAATTGCTGCAGCCGCAACAAAACCTTCAAATAATGGATGACCATCACGAGGCGTTGAAGTGAACTCTGGGTGGAATTGACCAGCGACAAACCAAGGGTGATTAGGAAGCTCAATCATTTCCACTAATTTGCGATCTGATGATAAACCACTAAATACTAGGCCAGCTTTTTCTAAGCGTTCAACATAGTTGTTGTTCACTTCAAAACGGTGACGATGACGTTCAACACAAGTTGTAGAGTTATATGCAGCAGCGGCTTTAGAACCTTCAGCTAAATGACATAACTGTGCGCCTAAACGCATAGTGCCACCTAAATCAGACGCTTCATGGCGCTGCTCAACATTACCTTCTTCATTGATCCATTCTGTGATCAAACCAATGACTGGATGTTCTGTTTCAGGTTTAAACTCAGTTGAATGAGCCCCTTCAAGCTTAGCAACGTGTCGAGCAAACTCGATCAATGCCACTTGCATACCTAAACAAATACCAAAATATGGAATGTTATTTTCACGGGCATATTGCGCCGCAAAGATTTTACCTTCAACACCACGCTCACCGAAACCACCAGGAACCAAAATACCGTCTAAACCTTCAAGTACTTCAGCGCCTTTAGCTTCTACTGTTTGTGAATCAACATACTGAATATTCACTGTTAAGCGGTTTTTAAGGCCAGCATGCTTAAGTGCTTCATTCACAGACTTATAAGCATCAGGTAGTTCGATGTATTTACCCACCATACCAATGGTAATTTCACCATTTGGGTTAGCTTCTTGATAAATAACATTTTCCCACTCAGACAAATCAGCATCATTACAATCGATACCAAAACGCTTGATCACTAAGTCATCAAGACCTTGTGAGCGTAATAACGCAGGGATCTTATAAATACTGTCGACATCTTTTAATGAGATAACGGCTTTTTCTTCTACGTTACAAAATAGCGAGATTTTCGCTTTTTCATTGGCAGGAATAGCGCGATCGCCACGACAAACTAATACGTCTGGGGCAATACCAATTGAACGCAACTCTTTAACAGAATGTTGTGTTGGCTTGGTTTTAATTTCACCTGCAGCGCCTAAAAACGGCACTAAGGTTAAATGCATGAATAATGTGCGGTCACGTCCTAGCTCAGCACCTAATTGACGAATTGACTCTAAGAAAGGCAAAGATTCGATATCGCCCACTGTGCCGCCAATTTCAACGATACATACATCGTGACCTTCGCCGCCTTCAAGTACTTTTTCTTTAATCGCATTAGTAATGTGCGGGATCACCTGAATGGTGGCACCTAAATAATCACCACGACGCTCTTTACGTAGCACTTGCTCGTAAATACGACCGGTAGTGAAGTTATTACGACGGTTCATCTTGGTTCTAATGAAACGCTCGTAGTGACCTAAGTCTAAATCGGTTTCAGCACCATCTTCAGTAACGAATACTTCACCATGCTGAGTCGGGCTCATGGTGCCTGGATCAACGTTAATGTATGGGTCAAGTTTCATAATGGTTACATTGAGGCCACGCGCCTCTAAAATTGCTGCTAATGAAGCTGCTGCAATGCCTTTACCTAGTGATGAAACAACGCCACCAGTAACGAAGATATACCTTGTAGTCATGCTGAACCTGAGAATGTGAGATTGAAAATAACGTGCTTGTAAGAAAGCACTAGGACGGGGCGACATTCTACCAAAATAGCGCGCTAACAACAAACAATAAACGCATAAAATTGATATTAAGCCAAAGTTAAATCATGGTCATAATTTAACCCTAATTTTCATAGCGTTGAACTCAATATCATCCTAATGCTTGCCAAGTGCGCACATTAATCTTTATTAAGCTGCTGACTTTTTTCTGCCATTTTAACTTGATCCCAATAGCCATCGAGCTCTTCAAGTGAGTGCTGTTCAAACGCCTTGCCACTTTGTGCAGCATACTGCTCTACCCCTTTAAAGCGACGTTCAAACTTTTGATTAGCGAGCCTTAATGCCTGCTCTGGCTCAACCCCTAAGTGCCTTGCCATATTGGCAACGGCAAATAATAGGTCGCCCATTTCATCAACCACCTTGGGGTAATATTCGTCTTTATTGGCTTCTAAGTGCTGCGCCTCTGCCATGACCTCATCGATTTCTTCATGAACCTTTGCCACCACAGGGGCTAAATCAGCCCAATCAAAGCCCACCTTTGCGACCCGCTTTTGAATTTTTATCGCTCGGTTCAGTGCTGGCATTGCAACTGGAATATCATCCAGTATCGAGTGTTGGCTTTTCGCGAGCCTTTCTTGCTGCTTAATTTCATCCCAAGCAAGTTTGACTTGTTCAGCGCTAGTGCCAGGGTTGTCGCCGCTAAACACATGGGGATGTCTTCTGGTTAATTTATCGCAAATTTTATCCACCACTGTGGCAAAATCGAATAAGCCTTGCTCTTTACCAAGCTGACAGTAAAACACCACCTGAAACAACAAATCACCCAGCTCATCTGGCAGTGAGTCTAAATCAGCTTGCTCGATGGCATCGGCAACCTCGTACGCTTCTTCAAGGGTAAAAGGAACAATAGTCTCGAAGCTTTGCTGTTTATCCCAAGGGCAACCCGTTTCAGGATCCCGCAGCTTTTCCATAATCGTTAATAAAGGCTGCATAATATCGCTAGCTTGCTTAAGGGTATTTGCTGACATGGTCTATTTCTCAATGATATGGCCTCAACAGGCTGATAAGTTAAAATAAAGGTGACAAACCTTTCGATTTATCACCTTATCTTTTGACACTATAGTGCGCCGCTGGGGTTTAACACTATAATCGTCTGGCTTCAGTCACACCTTCAACTTGGCCTAATTTTGATAATATCCGTGACAGGCCATCGAGGTTATAAAGTTCAAGCTCTAGCTCAACGGTAGCGGTTTGGTTTTTTTCATCTGAGGTTGAACTCATTGCCATCACATTGGACTTTTCAGCCGCCAGTACCGTAGTGACATCTCGCAGTAAACCACTGCGGTCATGGGCTATCACCCGCACTTTAATCCGATAACCGCCAGAATAGTTTTCTCCCCACACCACTTCGACACTGCGCTCTGGATGGGCGCGCATTAGCTCTTTAACCTGTGAGCAGTCACTGCGGTGCACTGACACGCCGCGGCCCATGGTGATATAACCAAAAATTTCATCACCGGGCACCGGTTTACAGCAGCTGGCAATATGGCTTAATAAATTACCAACGCCATTTACTTCTACCTGACCTTTGCCTTTACGGGCTGGCTTCGGATTCGAGCGTTTGATGAGTTCTTCGACGATCTCTTGTTCAGTCACTTCAGTTTTACGTAAACTGGTTTCAATGTAATTCACCACTTGGTTTAAGCGTAAATCACCGCCACCAATAGCTGCTAACATGTCATCCATGGAATTCATATTAAAGCGCTCAACCGCAACTTTGGCATCTTTTAAATGAAGTGAAACACGGTTAAGTTCAGCCTCAAGTAATTCTTTCCCTGCCACCATGTTTTTATCACGGTCTTGTTGCTTGAACCAATGCTGAATTTTCGAGCGAGAGCGAGACGACTTGATGTAGCCTAAATTTGGATTTAACCAATCGCGCTTTGGATTAGGATGCTTTGAGGTAATGATTTCAATGCGCTCACCGGTTTCAACTTGATATGTAAAGGGCACAATACGGCCATCGACTTTGGCGCCAATACATTTATGGCCCACATGGGAATGAATGTAGTAAGCAAAATCCAGCACGGTTGAGCCTAATGGTAAATCAACCACTTCGCCATTAGGGGTAAACACATAGACTCTGTCTTCAAATACTTGGCTGCGGACTTCATCAACGAGATTACCGGTTTCAGCAACATCCTCTTGCCACAGCAAAATTTTACGTAGCCAATTAATTTTTTCTTCATAGCCACTTTGCTTGCCACCGGCTGAGCCTTCTTTGTACTTCCAATGGGCTGCGACCCCAAGTTCAGAGTCCTGATGCATAGCTTCAGTACGAATTTGAATCTCTACCGTTTTACCTTCAGGGCCAACAACCACGGTATGAATTGATTGGTAACCATTGGGTTTAGGATTGGCCACATAATCATCAAACTCACGGGGAATATGATGCCAAAGGGTGTGCACAACACCTAATGCGCCATAACAATCTTGTAGGCGTTCAGTGACAATACGCACCGCGCGCACATCAAACAGCTCATCAAACTTAAGGTCTTTGCCTTTCATCTTACGCCAGATGCTATAGATGTGTTTCGGGCGGCCATAGACTTTGGCGCGAATTTGGTCGTCATCAAGCCGCTGTTGCAGCTGGGTTACAAACTTATCGATAAACACTTCTCTGTCGACGCGTTTGCCATCTAACTGTTTGGCAATGTCTTTGTAAACTGCCGGGTGCAGGTAACGAAATGAGATATCTTCTAATTCCCACTTTAATTGCCCAATCCCTAAACGATTGGCAAGCGGCCCGTATATATCGACCACTTCTCTTGCCAATAGTACTCGGGTTTCTTCATCGGCATTTTTAACTTCACGAAGTAGCGCTACCCGCTCAGCAAGCTTAATCACCACTGCGCGCACATCTTCGACCATGGCCAATAACATTTTACGGATATTATCGATTTGCGGCTCGGCTGTACGTGAGTCAGGGCTCACTTTTAAGGCGCCAATGGCCTCCATTGTCACCACGCTTGCCACCAGCTTGCTTAAGCTCGAGCCATATTTGTCTTCAATTGTTTCAATGGATAAAATACCAGCATCATGAGCAATAAATAATAATGAAGCTTGTATGGTCTCAATGTCCATATTCAATGGCGCTAGAATTTCCACCATTTCACGAGCACGCTCAAGTAGGGCGCGGTGCACATCTGGGGATGCCGTTGGCAACATATCTAGATACAGGATCAGATCCCGTAACAATAGGGCTTCTTCGGCGTTATCGATATAACGCATAACCCATTCGTCGATATTAAAATCGGCTAGATTAAAATGTGCTTCTCGAACTGAGACCATAATTAACTTCCTTATTGGTACTGACTTTTACGCGTACAAATAACTGAATCTGTATTGATGTGTTATTTACTCTAATGCTTTCATCTTGAGCATTCAGTTATTTATGTCAAATTAATATTAATCAATTTAAAAAATGTCATCTTCAAACAGTATTTCTGTTTGAGTTGGCAGCAAAAACAGTTGATTTAAGTGGTTTGCTACGCCAGCGCAGCAAGTTATTTAATTTCAAACAATGCCATCGCTTCGATATGATGTGTTTGTGGAAACATATCCAACATAGTTAGTTTTTTAAGCTGATAGCCTTGTTCAATTAATACTTGGCTGTCTCTGGCTAAACTTGCTGGATTACATGACACATACACCACTTTTTTAGGCTTCATTTTAGATAACCACTGCAAACTTTCATACGCCCCCGCTCTGGCAGGATCGAGCAACAGTTTATCAATTTTGCCCAGCCAAGAGGCTTGAGATAAATCCGCACTTAAATCAGCGTGAAAAAAACTCAGATTCGTTAACTTGTTATCAGCAGCATTTTGTTTTGCTTGCGTAACCATTTCAGGTACACCTTCTACCCCGATAACATCAGCGGCTTGGGTGGCAAGGGGCAAACTGAAATTACCGACTCCGCAAAATAAATCCAGAATTCGTTCATCTTGTTGTGGATCTAGCCACTCAATGGCTTGTGCGACCATACGCTGGTTAATATCAGCATTGACCTGCACAAAATTACCCGGGCTAAATCGACATTCGACTTGGCCGTTGGCTAACAAATATTTGGGTAATTCAATATCATCGTCACTGACTAGCGAACGCAATTCGCCGTCGTTATCTTGCACTAACAGCTGTATTTGATGTTCCAAAGCAAACGCTTTCAGGCGCTGCTCATCACCGGCTTTCAATGCTTTGGTGATTCTAAGTACAGCAAATAAGCCATTTTCAGCTTCAGTGAGCTCAAGGTGACCGAGCGTCATTTTAGCTTGTAACTGATTAAGCACGTTTGAGAAGGGTTCAATCAATGCCGACAATGCTACAGCCAATACATCGCACTGCTTAATATCAACGATATTATTGCTATTGGCAGCTCGAAAGCCTAATTGTAAATGTTTCGTCTTTTTATCAAACAAAGTGGCTAGGCGCGCTCTGCGGCGATAATGCCATTGCTCACCTGTAACTGATGCTGTCATCACCGAGCTATCAATTTCTACCGCCAATTTGCTCATTAAATTACTCAGCGCTGCTTGCTTATGCTCACGCTGAGCTGCAATGTCCATATGTTGTAAATCGCAGCCACCGCATTGCTGATAATGAGGACACTGCGCCGCCACTCTTTTAGCCGTTGGCGTTTGAATATTAAGCAGTTTTGCTTTGGCGTACTTTTTCTTTTGTTCCGTTAATTGCGCGGTTACCGTCTCACCGGGCAGAGCCCCAGGAATAAATACCACTTTACCGTCATGTTGAGCAATACCTGCACCGAGATGATCAAGTTGTGATACCGTTAAAGTCAACTTGGCCGACAGTTGTTTGGTTTTGTTTGGTTTTGCTTTAAAAAATTGTGCCATTTTGGCCTCAGGTATTGAATAAATGACTAGTCAAGACGGCTCTGTTTCTGGCAGTCTAGTCCTCATCATAGATAAAAAGTCTTTAGGAATAATGTCTTCACGATGAAAAATGCTAACAACATGACCAAATACAGTCTTCGCTCTTGGGTACTGGTACTTGCGTTAGCGCCAACGGTCATGGTGGGTATTCTACTTGGAAGTTACTTCACCATAAACCGTTTTTATGAACTCGAAGAGACCTTAATCAATCAAGGTAGAAGTATTGTCGAGCCTTTGGCCATTGCCAGCGAGTTCGGACTGGTCACTGAAGACAGAGAAGCCAGCAAACGTTTACTGGCGGCATCGCAATTAAACAACTCAGCCCTTATTCACTCAATTGCTATTTTTGATGTTGATAATCAACTATTTGTGACATCTCACTACCATAAAGATTTTGAAAGTATGCGCTACAAAGAAGCGCTCAATTCGTTGATTGCCACTCAGTATGAAACTATAGATGACACCCTAGTGATCCGGGTGCCAATTATGTCTTACACCGGCGTCAATCAACAATCTAACCCGCAAGTGGTGACCATTTCACCCGCCAGCGGCCCAAGAAAAATTATCACCAATGCTGAAGGGCAACAAATATTGGGGTATATCTCAATATTACTCAATAAAGAAAATGCCCTACTTGAGCAACATCGCGCCGCTATTGCCGCATTTGTCATTGTACTAATTGGGGTGCAGCTGAATCTGTTTTTCACCTTCCGTTTGGTTAAACATGTTAACTACCCCATTACTGAAATGGTAAGAGTTGTGGCAAAAATTCGTGAAGGTAAGTTAGACACCCGTCTTGATGGGCAATTAATCGGCGAGCTCGACCTACTTAAGCGCGGCATTAATGCCATGGCCAGTTCATTGTCAGAATATCACGATGAAATGCAGCAAAACATTGACCAAGCGACCTCTGACTTACGGGAAACCCTCGAACAAATTGAAATCCAAAACGTCGAGCTTGATTTAGCCAAAAAGCGCGCCCTTGAAGCCAGCCGCATTAAATCCGAGTTTTTGGCTAATATGTCCCATGAATTAAGAACCCCATTAAACGGTGTGATTGGATTTTCTCGGCAGTTAATTAAAACGCCGCTGCACTCAAGTCAGTTAGATTACATAAAAACCATTGAACGAAGCGCCAGTAACTTACTGGGGATCATTAATGACATTCTGGATTTCTCCAAATTAGAAGCCGGTAAAATGGTCTTAGAGAAAATGCCATTCGCGCTGCGGGAAACCATTTCTGAAACTGTCAGCATTGTGGCCGGCAGCGCCCAAGAAAAAGACATCGAACTGATTATTGATATTGACGATAACGTGCCTGAAAGTGTTAGTGGTGATGCGATGCGGGTTGCACAAATCATGACTAATCTATTGGGCAATGCGATTAAGTTTACCGATCAAGGTAGCGTTATTTTGAAAATTCATCTTGTGGGCCAAAAAGATGAAAATATCACCCTGCGCTGTGAAGTAATTGATACCGGTATTGGTATTGACGAAAGTCAGCAAGAATATCTGTTCCAAGCCTTTGGCCAAGCAGACTCGTCTATCTCACGCCGCTTTGGTGGTACCGGTTTAGGCTTAGTGATCACCAAACGTTTGATTAACCAAATGGGCGGCCAAATTGGCTTTACCTCAATTCCAAATCAAGGCTCAACATTTTGGTTCATGCTGCCATTGGAGTTAAGTCAATTCCATATTGGTGAAGTGCTGCATTTGGACTCTTTACGTAATAAAACCCTGTTGTTATTTGAATCAAGAGAACTAAGCCGCGATATGCTCAATCGCCGCTTTGAAGCATGGGGATTACATTTAACCACCGTTGGCCAAATAAGCCATTTAGAGTCGACACTTTCGTCAAGTAAAGTGCATTACGATTACATCCTGCTTAATTGCCATGGCTTTAGTGATCAAGATCAGTTATTAAGCTGTTTAAGCATGGCGCGGGAAAAGACCTCATGTTTAGTCTTGCTTCATGATTGCATCGAGCAGCAAAAAATATTAAACCAAGCATTAAGGCCTAATAGCGATATTTTACTCAGCACGCCAGTGAGTGACTACGAGCTGGCTAACCACTTAATTCATCCACCCACTCAAACAGCGCTATTAACCGAGTCACTACCCGCAACTGTGTATGAGCGCAAGAATTTAAGCGTACTTGCTGTTGATGACAACCTTGCTAACTTAAAGCTAATCGATACCCTGCTGAAAGAGTTGGTGGTTAATGTCATCTCGGTCAATAACGGTGATGAAGCCGTGAGCTATGCTCAAAAACAAGCCTTCGATGTTATCTTTATGGACATTCAAATGCCCGGCACTGATGGGGTTACAGCAACCAAACTTATCCGCCAAGACTCACTTAACCGCAACACGCCTATTATTGCGGTAACAGCCCACGCCATCGCTGAAGAGCGAGAATTAATTTTAGGCAGCGGCATGGACGGTTACCTGCCAAAACCCATTGATGAAGCGGCATTAAAAGGGGTGATTGATCGCTGGATAAATAAACCTAAATTTACCCACTTTGATATGCATACCCTTAATTGGGATCTGTGCTTAGCACAAACCAATCAAAAACCGGATTTAGCATTAGAGATGCTGCAAATGTTAGTGGACTCGCTGCCTGAAAGTGTCAGCAACATAGAAACGGCATTAAAAAGCAGCAATAGTTCGCTTATGCTGCAAACCGTGCATAAACTTCATGGCGCGAGTTGTTATTGTGGGGTGCCCAACACCCAAAAACTTTGCCAAGAATTAGAGTCTGCGTTAAAGCACAAAACCAACATCGAAGACTTAGAGCCTGAAATACTTGAGTTACTTGACGAGCTAACTAAGGTAGAATCAGCAGCAAATCAAGTGATATCACAGTTATCAGCGGATGTTCCCTATGAGCAATAAACCCGGTTTTTTTAAGCGTTTAAAAGCGCTGTCATTACCTCAAAAGCAACTTTTTGCGACAGCGCTATGTCAGCGCATGCTGCCCAATTATGCCCTTTTCTCAGAAGTGTGTGAGTTTGGTGAGCCTAAAGTATTAAGCACAGTATTGGATTTACTTTGGCAATCTCAATACGATAAAAAGCTTAAGTTTAATTACGATATTCACTTACAGCGTTTAGATGAAAATACCCCTGAGCCTGCAGATTTTGAAGCCTACGGTGTTTATCCTGCAATGGATGCGGCTGTAGCGTTATCGACTTTACTCGGTGGCATACAGGCTAAAATCGAAGAAGATATTACCAACGTCAGTAAATTATCATCAAGTACAGTGGCCAATTATATTGAGGCCATTAGCATTGAAGAACTCGAAGATGTCATGAATGAAGATGTTGTAGAAGAGTTCGTATTTAACCACCCTGTGATGCAAGAAGAAAAGCACTTACAAGGAATGTTATTAGATGTGATTGAAGAAACAACAAAAATCACACCTGAATTCATTAAGGAATTACGCAAAGAAATCATTGATGCTGGCGTGTCTAATATCGGCATCAGTCTGCAGCAATAGCACTCTTTAAGTATCAATAGTATTCTTTAATAAGGGCCTGTCATCATGCCCTTATTAAAGATACCGCTTACAGATAGCTTTATACTCTAATGCCAACCTGATGGGCAAGATTTACATCCTCCTTGTCGTATCAGATCTATGCAGTTTTTCTTATCTTCGTTTAATTTAACAGCTTAACTTATTTGAATACCTTGGTTTCATCTCATACCTTACCTTTATCTAATATCTTATTGGCGCCATTAAAGTAAGATACCCAGCGCCCACGTTATTGATATGTCATTCAAGGCCCTAAAAAGGAATCAAGCTTGCCAAGTATCCTAACCCCACTTATCGCAGTCTTTGGCATTATGGTTATTGGCTTTAGTGTCCAAAAACTTAAATTACTCCCCCAAGATAGTGACTCGGCGCTAAATAAATACGTCTACTATATCGCCTTCCCTGCTATTTTATTTATTGCACTGGCCGAAACTGACATTAACAATATTCTGCAATGGGGATTTATATTCGCCTTTGGCCTCGCTATGGCGGGCACATATTGTATTACAGTACTTATCTCAACCCTTACAGACAATAAACAGCCCGCGCTAGCTGCAATTAGAGGCCTAAACACCAGTTTTGGTAATACCGCCTTTATTGGAATTCCTTTAATGATGAGCTTGTATCCAGATAACAATCAAGCCATTGCCGCCGCAGCCATTGCCAGTCTACTGTCCATTATCATGTTCGCATTTGCACTGGTGAGCATGGAACTTGCGGTAAATAAAACCCAACAACGTCATCCTATTATGATTATGCTAAACGCATTAATCACCAACCCCATCGTTATTGGTTGCGCACTCGGGGTATTGGTATCAGCGCTCAAAATAAGCCTGCCTGACAGTCTCAGCATGATGTTTCGGTTAATCGGCAACACCTCTAGCCCCTGCGCCTTATTTGCCATTGGCATGGTGTTAGCTAAAGCCATGCATCGCGGCGCAAAAGCTGGGCCTAAAAAGCATAATATCGCCCTTGAAATGACCTTACTCAATAGCCTTAAGCTGATTATTCAACCGTTGTTAGCCTATTTTTTATTAAGCTATTTTAAGGTGGAGTCTGAACTAGTTTTTATGGGCGTCATTCTGGCAGCACTGCCGACAGCAGCTAGTGTTTACTTACTGGCACAGCGTTACCAAATCTACGCCTTATCAAGTGCCAAGTGTATATTAATCAGCACTGCAGCCACCTTTATTAGTTTGCCCATTATTGAAAAAATCTTAAGCGCCTTGGTTTAATCCTCGTATAAAAAATCAGCACCATTTTGTTACACAGTACTTTACTGTATATAAAAACAGTGTAGACTGTATGCAGATACAGTGGTTTGATGGTTATTCACACAAGGATTGATTATGCTGTGCCAATTAAGCATTAATAATTTCGCAATTGTACGTTTTCTTGAACTCGATTTTAAAGCCGGCATGACCAGCATTACTGGCGAGACGGGTGCGGGGAAATCCATTGCAATTGATGCCCTAGGCTTATGCCTTGGTAATCGCTCAGATGCCAATAGCGTAAGACCTGGCGCCACCAAAGCCGAAGTGAGTGCCCGCTTTAGCTTAGATGACGTGCCATTTGCTAAGCGCTGGCTAGAGGATAATGACCTTGATGTCGAAGACGAATGTATCTTAAGAAGAACCATTAATGCTGATGGCCGCTCACGTGCCTATATAAATGGCAATCCAGTTCCGTTAGCCCAGCTTAAATCTCTAGGGCAATTATTTGTCGGCATTCACGGTCAACACGCGCATCATGCGATGTTAAAAAGCGAACATCAACTTACCCTTCTTGATAGCTACGCCAACCATAAATTATTGCTTGATGGGGTTAGTAAAAGCTACCAACGCTGTAAGTTAATCGAAAATGAACTGAAACAATTACAACACAATCAACAAGAGCGCATCGCCAGAAAACAGCTAGTGCAATATCAAGTTGAAGAGCTTGATGAGTTTGATCTTAAAGCCGGTGAATTTATTGAGATTGAGCAAGAGCATAAACGCCTTGCTAACGGCACAGAGTTAATTGAAACCTGCCAATCCAGCCTGCAATTACTGTGTGATGACGACGAAGCAAATATTGAATCCTTACTTAACCGAGTCGTGGGCTTAGCTGAAAACCTAACTGAGTTTGACCCACAGCTAAGTAATATTGCTCAAATGCTCAATGAAGCGTTAATTCAAGTGCAGGAAAGCAGCAGCGAAGTTCAGGACTATTTAAGCCGAATAGAACTCGATCCTGAACACTTTGCTTACCTTGAGCAGCGCATTTCAAAGGCGATGCAATTATCAAGAAAACACCATGTGAGCTCTGAGCAACTGTTTGAGCATCACCAAGCTTTAAAAGCTGAACTTAACGAGCTTAATAACGATGCCACAAGGCTTGATGAAATTCAGCTGCAAGTAGATGAAAGCAAAAAAGCTTACGTAGTTAGCGCCCAAAAACTCAGCCATAGCCGTAACCGCTATGCTAAAGAGCTTAATAAGTTAGTCACCCAATCGATTCAAGAGTTAAATATGCCCAAAGGCAAATTCTGCATTGAGGTAAATTTTAACCCAGAACTACAATCAGTTTCTGGTTGTGATCAAGTTGAATTCTTGGTCACCACCAACCCTGGTCAACCAATGCAGCCCATTGCCAAAGTGGCTTCTGGTGGCGAATTGTCACGTATTGGGCTTGGTATTCAGGTTATTACCGCCAAAAAGGTATCAACCCCAACCTTGATATTTGATGAAGTGGATGTGGGAATCTCAGGGCCAACGGCAGCGGTTGTTGGGCGTATGCTTCGCAGCTTAGGTCAATCAACTCAGGTGCTCTGTGTGACGCATTTACCGCAAGTTGCAGGAAATGGACATCAACATATGTTGGTGAACAAGTTCACTAAGGCTGGCGGCACTGAGACGAACATGAAGTCATTAGATAAACAACAGCGAGTCAATGAGCTAGCAAGACTGCTGGCGGGTGATGTGATAACTGAAAATACCTTAGCGAATGCCAGAGAGCTATTGCAATAATCTTGCAGCTTTAAGCAGCATCCATTAAAAATCATCCATTAATAATCGCCCATTAAAATGTATGGTCCGCCTCGTTATTGCAAATGATATTTTCGATAACGAGGTTGGTTTGCGCTAATGTATTCGGAGTCTTCATTAGGTGCTTACCACCCGCTCCACGATGAGTTCCGCGCTAGATTGTCCTCAAAAAGCCAAAAGCATACTGCGTTGCTGTTTTTATTGTCAGGTCTTCAATCTAGTGGTCTGACCGTTCTGTCATCTTCTCTATCATCTGCAAACTCGGGTTAAACTCTAATTTCAAATGCTCGCTTGGTCGATAACACCGACCACGCTATTCGTACCAATTTATTC
>NZ_MPHK01000027.1 GCF_001957135.1 Shewanella sp. UCD-KL21
GGGGGAATAAGTTTAACCTCATGACCGAGGGCTTGGCATTTTCTTGCCAACCAGTGGGAACCACCACATGATTCCATTGCTATCATCGTTTGAGGTGTTTGCGCTAAAAATTGAATAAGTTTTAAACGGCTTAAGTGTTGACGAAATTGTTCACGACCAGTGTGATCATGCCCAACAAGGTGAAAAGAAGATTTGCCTAAATCGATTCCAATGACTTTAATAGTAGACATGATGGTTCGCCTCTTTGATTGCCAAACTCTAAGTTTAGCTTAGGGGTGAGGCGGACCATCTAATTAAGCCCACTATGAAGTGGGCTTAACGTTTAAAGGGATTAAAGTATCATTGGTTAAATATAATAAGCCAACAACTGTAAACAAATTAACGAGAAAATCCCCGCTAATACATCATCAATCATAATCCCAAAACCGCCATGCACTTTAGCGTCGAGCCAACGAATTGGCCATGGTTTTAAAATATCGAAAAAACGAAATAATCCAAAACCAACCACTAACCAAATTACCCCAGCTGGGGCGGCAATCATGGTGATCATTAAGCCTGCGACTTCATCCCACACAATAGCGCCATGATCATGTACGCCCATATCTTTAGCCGCTTTATCACAAATATAAATACCGACAAGGCAGCTAATTAGCGTGATAAAAATAAAAGCCGGTAGGCTTAAAAAGCTCATCAAGTACACAATCGGCACTGCGGCAAGGGTACCAAAGGTGCCCGGGGCTTTGGCGGCTAAGCCACTCCCAAACCCTAATGCTAAAAAGTGTACAGGGTTTGTTAAGGTTAATTTCTTAACGGCTGGATCGGTTGAAATAAACTTCATTAGAAATGCTCAAAACTGTTTTTTTGTAGCTCAAAAGGTTTGCCATTAGACACTAAGCGTAACTTATCGCCGGCACAAATTTGACCTACTTTGACAAATTTAACCCCTGCGTGGATCAGTGCAATATCCAAAGCGCCACGTTGAGATTCGGGTACAGTAAACATTAACTCATAATCTTCGCCACCAGTTAACGCATAACTAATTGCTTCATCAGGGCTCAATGATGCTTGTAATGATCCCGATAGCGGTAATTCATTCACATCAATAATCGCACCAACATTGGATCCCTTTAGAACGTGCTGAATATCAGAAAATAAACCGTCAGATAAATCAATGGCACTGGTTGCTAAGGAGCGCAGCGCTTGACCCGCTAGTATTCTAGGCGTTGGATGATAGTGACGGTTAATTAAAAATTCTTTATCTTGCTGGCCGACTTCTTTTTTGCCCAACAGGATATCAAGCCCAAGGGCTGAGTCACCCAAAGTGCCGGTAACATACACCCAGTCACCAATATTCGCGCCACTACGGGTTAATGCTTTACCCGTTGGCACTTGACCATGAATAGTAATATTGATGCAGCGAGGCCCACGGGTGGTATCACCACCGATCAGGCTAACACTGTAATATTCAGCCGCTTCAAAAAGCCCCTGGCTAAATTGCGCTAACCAGTCATTATCAACATCTGGCAAAGTCAGTGCTAACGTCATCCACGCTGGATCTGCGCCCATGGCTGCAAGATCTGATAAATTAACCGCTACAGATTTATAGCCAAGCTCATAAGCTGGCATTGTCGGTAAAAAATGGACATTTTCGACTAAGGTGTCGCAAGATATGGCAATAGATGTGTTTTCCGCCGGTTGGACTAACGCACAGTCATCGCCAATGCCTAAATGCACATCTCGACGTTGCTGGCCTTTATCACGGAAAAATTGTTCAATAAGTTGGAATTCTTTCACGATATAATCTGGTGCGGATAACCGCCCACCTATTATGTTGTAGAAAAAAGCGTTACATACAAAAACGGTATCCGAAGATACCGTTTTCATTCATTACTTACGAGTAACAAGCTTATCTAGCATACCATTGACAAACTTATGACTATCGTCAGCACCAAACGCTTTCGCTAATTCGATACCTTCATTGATGGCCACTTTATATGGCACATCTTTACGATAAGTTAATTCATAAGCTGCTAAACGCACAATGGCTTTCTCAACGGGTGATACATCTTCAATATCACGATCTAAATGAGGCTTTAGCAGATCATCAAGTTGAGTTGCTTTCGTGGCTACACCTGATAGCAATTCACGAAAATAAGCTACATCAACACCGTTAATGTTTTGCTCAGTTAAAAATTCATGTTCAACATCAGCAACATTGTTCTTGCTTAACTGCCATGAATAAATAGCTTGAACAGCTAAACGGCGTGCCTTACGGCGCTCTGAAGGCTTCATTACTTTTCCTACTACTATACCAACTGTTGTTCTAATTCTTGCAGAACGTTAACCATTTCAAGCAAGCCAAGTGCAGCTTCAGTGCCCTTGTTACCTGCTTTAGTACCAGAGCGTTCAATTGCTTGCTCAATGGTATCTGTGGTTAACACGCCAAATGAAACAGGAATATCATACTCTAAAGCGACTTGAGCAAGACCCTTGTTACATTCACCTGCAACTAAATCAAAATGCGGAGTACCACCACGAATTACTGCACCTAGTGCAACAATACCGTCAAACTTTCCACTTGCAGCAATTCGACGTGCAGCCAGCGGTAATTCAACAGCGCCAGGAACACGAACAACAGTAATGTTGTCATCATTAACCTGACCTAAACGTTTTAGTGTGTCTATTGCGCCATCAAGCAGACTCTCAACAAGAAAACTGTTGAAACGCGATACTACGATCGCCACTTTGGCATTTTTTGCTTCGATATTACCTTCAACTACGATCATTATCTTACCTAAATTAGCTAAAGCACCCGGCTCTGGGCAAAAGTGGCGGTATAATACCACAGCCAAATGCCCTGAGTCCTGTGCAATTAATGATAAATGTTAACTTCACTAAATTAGTGAATTATTCTGCTATATAATCAGTTACTTCTAAACCGAATCCCGATAAAGAATGATAACGCTTGGGTGAACTTAATAAACGCATTTTGCTCACACCTAAATTTGAAAGAATTTGCGAGCCAACACCCACTTGGCGCGAGGTCCCTTGCCATTTGGCTGCTGTAGGTGCTTGACCGTTATCTTCCGCTTCAAAGGCTTTAACCTTGGCGAGCATGTCACTTGAATGCTCGTGATTCGCCAACAGTACTAATACACCACCATCTGATGCAATACGCTCCATGGCTTTTTCAAGTGGCCAGCTACGTTTTTGATCGCGCTCAGAATGAAATAAGTCATTAAAGGTGTTTTGTAAATGTACCCGCACTAGGCAGTTTTCTTCAACGTCACCTTTCAATAAAGCATAGTGTAGCTGATTATCAATGGTGTCTCTGAAAGTCACCATATTGAACTCACCAAAACGCGTTGGCAGTTTACATTCAGCTTCACGTACAACAGTGGTTTCTTTGGTGTTACGGTATTCAATTAAATCGGCAATTGTGCCCATTTTAATGCCGTGTTTTTCACTGAAGATTTCAAGATCTGGACAACGGGCCATGGTGCCGTCATCATTTAGAATTTCAACGATCACGCCAGATGGCTCACAGCCAGCAAGACGGGCTAAATCACAACCCGCTTCTGTGTGACCTGCGCGAATTAGCACCCCGCCGTCTTGTGCCATCAGTGGAAAAATATGGCCAGGCTGAACTAAATCTGATGCTTTAGCATCTTTAGCTACAGCCGCTTGAACGGTTACAGCGCGATCATGGGCTGAAATGCCGGTTGTGACACCCGTTGCCGCTTCAATGGAAACGGTAAAATTAGTTGAGAACTGAGCATTGTTGTTGGTAACCATTAATGGCAAGTTCAGTTGCTGACAACGCTCTTTAGTCATGGTTTGGCAAATCAGTCCACGGCCGAAGGTCGCCATAAAGTTAATGGCCTCTGGCGTCACCTTATCGGCCGCCATAATAAGATCACCTTCGTTCTCTCTATCTTCATCGTCCATCAAGATAACCATCTTACCTTGACGAATGTCTTCTATGATCTCTTCTATACTATGTAATGCCATTGCTAAGACCTTTATATTGTTATGTCTATATCAGCGATATAGAGTAAATATGCTCGGGTAATAATATTTACCAGTAATAATCAGTTATCGCATAAATCCAGCACTTGCCAACAATTCCATTGTCACACCACCTTCAGTGGCTGGCTTTTGTTCTACTTTCATTAAGCGTTCAAGATAACGTGCAATAAGGTCAACTTCGATGTTGACGCTATGACCCGCTTGTAAATCTAATAAGGTGGTTTCAGCTGCGGTGTGGGGCACTATGGTTAATCTGAATCTGTGCTGATCAACTTCGTTTACCGTTAAGCTAACGCCATCAATGGTTATCGAGCCTTTATGGGCAATATAACGAGCTAGCTCAGCGGGAGCTGCCAGCCAAAACTCAATGGCTTGGCCACGTACAAGGCGCTGCTCCACAGTGGCAATACCATCCACATGGCCGCTGACCATATGGCCGCCTAATCGGGTCGTTGGGGTCACCGCTTTTTCAAGGTTTACTTTTTGACCGACGTTATATTTAGCAAAACCAGTTAAAGCAACGGTTTCAGCAGAAATATCTGCAACATAACCATCTGCTAAACATTGCACTACGGTTAAACACACCCCATTAGTGGCAATACTGTCACCCAGTTTTACATCGCTTAAGTCGAGCTTGCCACTGGCTACTGTCAAACGAATGTCATCGCCCTTACGCTCAACTTTTCTTAATGTACCTAGTGCTTCAATAATCCCAGTAAACATATTTACTCACTTGTTATCTTTTGGGCCATGCTTAGCATCGACCGATAGCAGAATTGCGTTAGTTAATTCGCTGACGAATTAAGCTTTAAAATCAGTCGTTGGTCTGCACCAATTCTGCGACAATCCGTTAATTGTACATCAGGAATCTGATCCATAGTTTGATAGTCGTCTAATTGCATCAAATTGCGTCCATGACTACCTAATATTTTCATTGCTTGATACAAATAAAGTGTATCAGCTAATTTAGTTTGAATAACACTGCCAGCAACGCTCGCACCAGCCTCGACTAACACAGAGTTACAATGCTGGCCTAAGTGTGTAAATAAAGCATGTAAATCAACTCGTCCATCGCTATTAGCCGCTATTGTGATAAAGCTAACATGGGACTTAAAATCTTGTTTTACTTCTGCTGGATAGTCGACACAAGACACCAGCAAAATCGGCGTTTCAATAGTAAACATTTTATAGTCGGCAGTCAGCCTTGCTTTACTATCAAGCACCACCCTTAAAGGTTGTTGCAGCTCACCCTCTGTCAGGCTGTTTTGTACACTAGCCAGTTGCTCATAGCGCACATTCAAAGAGGGGTCGTCAGCTAACACAGTTTCAACCCCAGTCACGAGCGCGCAATGACGGGCGCGTAGCTTTTGTACGTCCGCTCTCGCTTCGGGGCCGGTTATCCACTTTGAGACCCCATTCGATAGCGCGGTTTTACCATCCAAACTGGCTGCCAGCTTAATGGTGATTTCAGGTAAACCCGTGGTCATGCGTTTCATAAAACCGATATTAAGCTGGCTTGCCGCAGCTGTTAGCAAGCCCACATCAACTTGAATACCGGCCTTTTCAAGCATACGCACGCCATTACCCGCCACTTGTGGATTCGCATCCATTTGCGCAATCACTACTCGCTTCACTTTGGCTGCAATTAATGCCTTAGCACATGGCGGGGTTCGGCCATAATGGCTGCAGGGTTCAAGGGTGACATAGGCTGTAGCTTGGGGGAGTTGCTGTTGTAATTGGCGGGCTTCGACATCTTTTAAGGCGTGAATTTCGGCGTGGGGGCCACCTGCTTTAATATGATAGCCTTGACCAATGATCTCACCATTGGCGACAATCACACAACCCACATTAGGATTTGGGCGCGTGGTATAACGGCCTTTTTCAGCTAATGAAATTGCAAGGCTCATCATTTCTATATCACATTTTGACCACTGAGACATATAGACCTTCTAGAAACTAAAAAGCAGTCATGAAGATTCAGAACTGCTAAATAAGGTACATCATTGGCAAGAATGCAAAGTGCCAATAAATGTAAGACAGCAATTAATTAAAGACAGTAATTAATTTAGCTCAGCAATAAAAGTAAGCTAGATTATTTTTGCAGCTTGGCGATCGCTTCACCGAATTGGGAAACATCTTCAAAGGCGCGATAAACTGAAGCAAAACGGATATAGGCAACTTTATCTAGGATCATCAATTGATCCATCATCAAATTACCAATCATCGCCGAATCAATTTCACGCTCACCTGTTGCTCTAAGCGTTGACTTAATCTTACTTAATGCTTGCTCAATTTGATCAATTGATACTGGGCGTTTTTCAACAGCCCGAAGCATGCCGCCACGCAGCTTATCTTCATCAAATGGTTGACGAGTGCCATCTTGCTTGATCACCCTTGGCATGACTAATTCAGCGCCTTCAAAAGTGGTGAAGCGTTCGTGACACTCAGTACATTCCCGGCGACGGCGCACTTGATGGCCTTCAGCCACGAGTCTTGAATCAATAACTTTCGTATCTGTCGCGCTACAAAATGGGCAATGCATATCCGCTCCTGAAATAAAAAACAAAATGGCCGTAAGCACTCAGTACTTACGACCATTGAAGTTTATCCTATTTACTTTACAAGGTTAACCTTATCGAAAAGATTATCCGCGTAAGTTAAATAGATAATTGTCTATGTTAATCAATCTCGGTTTACATTAACCGTAAACTGGGAACTTAGCGCACAATTCAAGCACTTGGTTTTTAACGCGCTCAATTGTCGCTTCGTTTGTGATGTCATCTAACACATCACACATCCAGTTAGTTAACTCTACCGACTCTGTTTCAGTGAAACCGCGGCGAGTAATCGCAGGAGAGCCAATACGTAAACCTGACGTCACAAATGGTGAACGTGGGTCATTTGGTACTGAGTTTTTGTTAACTGTGATATTTGCATGACCTAGCGCCGCATCAGCGTCTTTACCAGTAATATCCTTGTTGATTAAATCAAGTAAGAATAAGTGGTTATCAGTACCACCAGAAACAACATTGTAGCCACGCTCAATGAATGTTTTCGCCATCACTTTCGCATTAGCAACAACTTGCTCTTGATAAGTGGTAAATTCTGGGTCCAATGCTTCTTTAAATGCTACCGCTTTAGCAGCAATAACGTGCATTAATGGGCCACCTTGGCCACCTGGGAATACTGCTGAGTTTAGCTTTTTATAGATAGCTTCATCGTTAATGGCAGATAAAATCAAACCACCACGAGGGCCAGCTAGGGTTTTATGGGTCGTGGTTGTCACAACGTGTGCGTGTGGTAGCGGATTTGGATAGATACCCGCAGCCACAAGACCGGCAACGTGCGCCATATCGACAAATAAGTATGCACCCACTTTATCAGCGATTTCGCGGAATTTGCCCCAATCGATAATGCCAGAGTAAGCACTGAAACCGGCGATAATCATTTTTGGTTTATGCTCAACCGCTAAACGCTCAACTTCTGCATAGTCGATTTTTCCTGTTACTTCATCAATGCCGTACTGAACCGCATTGTATAACTTGCCAGAAAAGCTCACATGTGAACCATGGGTTAAATGGCCGCCATGAGCAAGGCTCATACCTAAAACAGTATCGCCGCCTTCTAAAAGTGCCATGAATACAGCTGAGTTTGCTTGAGAACCAGAGTGAGGCTGAACGTTAGCGTATGTCGCGCCAAATAGTTCTTTTGCACGAGAGATAGCTAATTCTTCAGCAATATCCACATGCTCACAACCACCGTAGTAACGCTTACCAGGGTAACCTTCAGCATACTTATTTGTTAGCTGTGAACCTTGCGCTTCAAGTACACGAGGGCTGGTATAGTTTTCAGAAGCGATGAGCTCGATGTGCTCTTCTTGACGACGGGTTTCATCTTCAATTGCTGCAAATAGTTGTGGATCATAATCCGCGATATTCATATCTTTTTTCAGCATTACTCACTCCAGCTGTTAATTCTTATAGTAGGGTTGCGCGGTATGATACAGCGCAATTGATCACAATCCCAGCATTTGAAACATGAAATTAGTTGCAATTCGCCATGAACTGCACTTGTGCTAGTGGTATTTTCTTGTGTGGAGCTGTTCGGCAATTGTATTTCATAGAAAAAACCAATTTAACGCTTAGTTTCATACCCTTGTGACGATTTTTAAGAAAACTCTTTTCTAAAAATGAATCAACAAAAATGCCAACGCGAACAGTGAAAACGGTCACCAGTATCAGTTTTTGAGCCGCGAAATGAAGATTTAATGAAATAAGGTTGAGTTAGCAACAGATTAATTACCCTATCACGGCTCAATAAGTACAGCGCTTTATATTGCAACAAGGCTCACTAAGCTCTCAAAAAATTCATCTTTATTAACTGACAAAACCCCAGCTTAGTGACCACTAAAGCTGCATAAGTTTCCTTCAACAAAACTGTAAACAGCTTACAGCAAAAAGATCGGTTTTAAGTTATTGCTCGATTCGAGTAGAATTAGTGCCATTCCTAGTTCGGTCCCCCAGTCAAAGAGATATAAAAATGGCTCAGTTTGTATACAGCATGCTTAGAGTGGGCAAAATTGTTCCACCTAAAAAACAAATTCTTAAAGATATTTCATTGAGTTTTTTCCCTGGCGCCAAAATTGGTGTACTTGGTTTAAACGGCTCAGGTAAATCAACGCTGCTGCGTATCATGGCCGGTTTAGATACCGAAATTGAAGGTGAAGCGCGTCCGATGCAAGATCTTAAAATCGGCTACCTTCCGCAAGAACCTAAACTTGATGAATCACAAACCGTACGTGAAGCAATCGAAGAAGCCGTCAGTGAAGCTAAAAATGCCTTAACTCGTCTTGACGAGGTGTATGCCCTTTATGCTGAACCTGATGCTGACTTTGATGAACTGGCAAAAGAGCAAGGTCAACTTGAAGCCATCATTCAATCTCAAGATGCCCATAACCTTGATATGGTATTAGAGCGCGCCGCCAATGCACTGCGCCTGCCGGATTGGGATGAAAAGATTGCAGTCCTTTCAGGTGGTGAGCGCCGCCGTGTGGCAATTTGTCGCCTTCTTTTAGAAAAGCCAGACATGTTGCTACTTGATGAACCTACCAACCACTTGGATGCAGAATCAGTAGCTTGGCTTGAACGCTTCTTACAAGATTATACTGGTACTGTTGTGGCGATTACCCATGATAGATATTTCTTGGATAATGCCGCAGGTTGGATTTTAGAGCTGGATCGCGGCGAAGGTATTCCATGGGAAGGTAACTACTCTTCATGGCTTGAGCAAAAAGATGCCCGTCTGCAACAAGAGTCTGCCACTGAAAGCGCTCGTCAAAAAACCATTCAAAAAGAATTAGAATGGGTACGTCAAGGCTCAAAAGGTCGTCAATCCAAAGGTAAAGCCCGTATGGCTCGCTTTGAAGAATTAAACACCAATGATTACCAAAAGCGTAATGAGACCAATGAGCTATTCATTCCACCAGGACCTCGTTTGGGTGACAAGGTAATCGAAGTCAACAACCTGACTAAATCCTATGGCGACCGCGTATTAATTGATGACCTCAGCTTTGCGGTCCCAAAAGGCGCGATTGTCGGTATTATTGGTGCTAACGGTGCGGGTAAATCGACCCTATTTAAGATGATATCTGGTGCAGAGCAGCCTGATAGCGGTAGCATTGAAGTGGGTGAGTCTGTTCAAATTGCTTCGGTTGAGCAGTTCCGCGACTCAATGAATGATAAGAACACTGTCTGGCAAGAAATTTCAGATGGTCAAGACATCATGCGAATTAACAACACTGAAATCCCAAGTCGCGCTTATGTTGGCCGCTTTAATTTCCGTGGTGGCGATCAGCAAAAAATCATTGGCACCCTTTCAGGTGGTGAGCGTAACCGGGTTCATTTAGCCAAACTGTTACAAGCTGGCGGCAACGTGTTATTACTCGATGAGCCAACCAATGACTTGGATGTTGAAACGCTGCGAGCACTAGAGGAAGCTTTATTAGAGTTCCCAGGTTGTGCCATGGTTATTTCCCATGACCGTTGGTTCCTAGACAGAATCGCTACCCATATTCTTGATTACCGTGATGAAGGCCAAGTGAACTTCTATGAAGGTAACTACAGTGAATATACCACTTGGCTAAAAGAAAACTTAGGTGCAGAAGCCATTGAGCCGCACCGTTTGAAATACAAACGTATTGCAAAATAAGCCTCGTTTCAGTTTAGGTTAGCTCTCTATGAGCTAACTTTCTGTGATTAAGTATTTCACTGACGATTGATTTATTGTCAGTGTCAAAGTCAGTGCCAATACAAACTCATAATGCTCCTGTTATGACGATTTACCCATTGTTAAGTAAATCGTCTAAAGGAGCATTTTTATATCCCATGACTTTAAAATTAACTAAACAGCTTAAAGCTGCAGTTTTGGTGATTAATGTCATAAAAATGACACCATTAATTCATTCCCAAAAACAATTCAAACATTAACAACTCGCCGAAGCATATTGCGCCAAAGCCGTTATTTCCATATTTATCCCCCCTTGTCAAACTCATCACCCATATGGGTTATTTGCACTAATTAACAATAGCTTAATAATTATTTGCAACTTGTCCCTTAGTGAATAAACATAACCTAGATACATTAATTTTCGTGAGCTGTGGCGATATTGTAAAAAATAGTCAAAAACAACAATCTATTTGTAAAGACATACCAACTTCAGTAATATAAAATTATTGATGGATTGTTTTACTGTTGACCATTTGTTATGGCGCAATTGCTATACACCAAAAAAATTAAGAAAAAACGGAGAAATCAGTGAGATATAGTCGAATAACATTTATGTTTTTATGCTTTTATGCAAGTAGCTCATTTGGTTTAGAAATTATTACCAGTAGTGAAACTAAAGCACTTGAAGAAATTGAGCAAAAATACAACATTGACAACTTACTTATTTCTGCCAATGACAAGTTATCGACTCATAAGAAAAAAGAATCTGACTATCATGCCCTCAGCGTTGAGATAAAAAGTAAGAAGACTGAGTATGATCACGTTATCTCAAAGCTACCGGCTAAAATCTTATCGCGCTCAAACATCAATGCTTATTATCAAGATATCGAAAAACTGGTACTTAAAATTGACCAGTTAGAAACCAAGTATGATATTGACGGCAAATCACTTCGTAGAGAATACAAGACCATCATGGCCGAGTACGATGCGATTAATACTAAACGTACCGATAAAGATGAGCAGTTAGCCGCCTTAAAAAGTGATATTACCAAACGTGTGATTGCTGACGTATCAAAACCGGATACGGTTCAATCCGTTGATTTAGATGGTTCAACTTTATGCTCTAAATTCCAGTCAATTAATGATTGTTTGAAAGACTCTGAAAATTACATTGTGACCAATACCATTAAAACTGACCCATTCTTAAATGATCGCAGCGTATTACTTTCATACGATGTTATTGATGCCAGTATGAACATGAGTGGTAATTTAAACTACAGAATTAAAATGGCCTTTAAGCCCTCTTATAACAGTAAAATTGATTCACTTATTAATGAAAAGCTCGGCTTAAAGTCCGCCATGATCACCTTAGTAAGTAATGTCGCTGCTGATTGGTTTATTGATGGGGTAAAAATTGGTACCGGCAAAGAGTTATTCCATGAAGTGCCATTAGGGCAACATGGCATTTTGGCATCTTACCAATCTCAAGATAAATCGAGTGTTGAGTTCATTCAAGGAAACGGGGTTTTTAACTATAACTTCAATAATGTGTCTCGACAAAATGACCTAGTCAGCTTGCCAAGCAAAGACAATAAAAAACAAGTTATCAAAATGAAGCCTAAGCAGGCTGATGCAACTAATCAGGTCAATAACACTCCCAAAAAACACTTAGCCGATAAAGGTTATGAATACTTTATGGGGATTGAGCCTGCTAATAGTGAACAAGAAAAAAACTTCGACTAAATAGCAGCGCTATAAGTCGAGATTAAAAAGCCATTTAGGTCGTACCTAAGTGGCTTTTTTATTTAAGTGCATTTAGCTTAATGAGCAACTTTAATGAAGACGAATAACTAAACCGCAGCTTGTTAATATCATTAGCTAGCAAATTGTCACAGTAACAATGTCGAACACCAAAAGTCACCAACAACATAAGCCAAGCTAATGCTATCTATTCGTTACGAAATGATCAGCTGACTGCCTATAGTTGCAACAAACTATTGACGAGCTTGTTATCGGAATGTTCAGTTACACTCTTATCTTCTTTGCTTTACATTCATTTACGCTTATATGGCTAATTATTTATTAATATAGACCGCAATTCAGCAACGAGTCGTCGAGTTCTATTATGAAAAAATTACTTCCCCTTATTGTCATTTGCAGCTTAGTCGCTGCCGCAGTCATCTATAGTGATTTTTCACAAGCCAATAAAGCTACGCCGTCTCAAAAAGGCCCTGCCAAAAAATCTATTCCGGTTGTGACAGGGCTTGTAGAGCAACATGAATTATCTCAATCACTGTCTTTGATTGGTAAGCTCGACGCCGAACAATCAGTGTATATCTCTTCTCAAGTGGCTGGGCAAATCAGTCAAATTAATATTCAGCCCAATCAAGATATTCAAGCTGGGCAAATCATTGTTCAATTAGACGATGCTAAAGCCAAAGCGGCAACAGCAGAAGCTGCAGCTTACCTTGCAGATGAAAAAAGAAAGCTCAAAGAATTCCAAAAATTAGTTAAAAGTAATGCCATTACGCAAACTGAAATCGATGCCCAGCAAGCCAGTGTTGATATGGCTCAAGCGCGTTTAGCCGCTGCCCAAGCAGAACTTGATTACCATTCATTAAATGCGCCTTTTTCTGGTACCGCTGGCTTAGTTGATTTCAGTGTCGGTAAAATGATTGCTGTCGGCACCGAGTTACTGGCATTTGACGACCTTTCTAGTATGAGACTCGACCTGCAAGTGCCTGAGCATTATTTGTCTATGTTATCCATTGGTATGCCTGTGGCGGCACAAAGTAAAGCCTGGCCCGAACAAGTATTTAGCGGCGAGATTACCGCCATTGATTCACGCATTAATCAAGACACCTTAAATTTACGAGTAAGAGTGCAGTTTGATAACCCCAATAGTCAACTCAAGCCGGGAATGATGATGGCGGCGACACTTAACTTTCCAGCGATTGCTGAGCCAGTCATTCCTGTACAGGCTATTGAATACTCAGGTACTAAACGTTTTGTCTATTTGATTGGAAAGGACAACATTGCTAAGCGCACTGAAGTCATTCTTGGTGCCCGTATTGATAATGAAGTGTTGATCTCAAATGGCCTTAACATTGGCGACAATGTGGTGGTTCAGGGACTTGTCAATATGCGTGATGGTGTCAGTGTTAATATTTTAGAAACTAACGCTACCACTGGGCAAATCGCTAAAGAAGATGACAGCGCAATGCTAACCACTGAATTGGAGCAAAGTTAATGTGGCTTTCTGACGTTTCGGTAAAACGCCCTGTTGTCGCCATCGTACTGAGTCTGCTTTTAGGAGTATTTGGACTGATATCACTGTCCAAGCTTTCAATCAGAGAAATGCCTGATGTAGAAAGCCCTGTGGTTACCGTAATGACCACCTATGATGGCGCCTCGGCAACCATTATGGAAAGCCAGATCACCACCACCATTGAAGATGAATTAACTGGGATCAGTGGTGTTGATGAAATTACCTCAGTAACCCGCAATGGCATGTCGCGCATTACTGTGACCTTTTTATTAGGCTGGAATTTAACCGAAGGCGTAAGTGATGTTCGTGATGCTGTCGCGCGCGCCCAAAGACGCTTACCTGATGAAGCTAACGATCCCGTGGTTTCTAAAGACAATGGCTCTGGCGAGCCGGCAGTCTATGTCAACTTAAGTTCATCGACGATGGACAGGACTCAGTTAACTGATTACTCCCAACGGGTGCTAGAGGACAGATTCAACTTAATTTCCGGTGTGAGTTCTATTTCAATCACCGGCGGATTATATAAAGTCATGTACGTTCAGTTAAAGCCTGAGCTTATGGCCGGGCGTAACGTGTCGGCCAATGATATCGTCTCTGCTTTAAATACTGAAAATGTTGAAACCCCAGGTGGTGAAGTCCGTAATGACACCACAGTGATGACAGTGCGAACGGCCAGACTTTACAATAATCCAGACGATTTTGATTATTTGGTGGTACGTACTGCAGAAGATGGCAGTCCAATTTATCTAAAAGACGTCGCTGATGTGTTTATTGGTGCAGAGAATGAAAACTCAACCTTTAAAAGTAATGGTGTTCCTAACCTTAGTTTAGGCATTATTGCCCAATCGGATGCTAACCCTTTAGATGTTGCTAAATTGGTTCATCAAGAGGTTGATAACATTCAGCAGTTTCTTCCTGATGGCACTGCCCTCGCGGTAGATTATGACTCTACCGTGTTTATATCTCGCTCTATTGATGAGGTGTATAACACCATTATTATCACTGCCATTTTAGTGATACTGGTGCTATACATTTTTATTGGTCAAGTGAGAGCCACATTAATCCCTGCGGTGACGGTTCCGGTATCATTAATTTCGGCTTTTATTGCGGCCAATAGCTTTGGCTTTTCAATCAACTTGTTAACCTTAATGGCACTGATCCTCGCCATTGGTTTAGTGGTCGATGATGCCATTGTCGTGGTAGAAAATATTTTCCATCACCTCGAAAAAGGTGAGCCACCGATCCTTGCTGCCTACAAAGGTGCTCGTGAGGTTGGCTTTGCTGTAATGGCCACCACAGCGGTACTGGTCATGGTCTTTTTACCTATCTCCTTTATGGAGGGTATGGTAGGACTACTGTTTACCGAATTCTCAGTCATGTTAGCTGTATCGGTACTGTTTTCATCACTCATAGCCTTAACCTTAACCCCAGTACTTGGCAGTAAATTGCTCAAAGCCAACGTCAAACCTAATCGATTTAATCTATGGGTTGATGGCCTTTTTGAGCGCCTAGAGCAGCTATACCGTAAGCTGGTTTCAAAAGCGGTGAAATATCGCTATATCGCGCCTATTGTCATTATTGTTTGTGTGTTCGGCAGTGGCTGGTTACTAAACCAAGTACCAGCACAGCTAGCACCACAAGAAGATCGCGGTGTCGTGTTTGCTTTTGTTAAAGGCGCAGAAGGCACCAGCTATAACCGCATGGCAGCCAACATGGATATTGTCGAGCAGCGACTACTGCCCATGTTAGGCGATGGCGTTATTAAGTCATTTAGTATTCAAGCGCCTGCTTTTGGTGGCCGCGCAGGCGACCAGACCGGCTTTGTGATTATCCAATTAGAAGAGTGGCAAGACCGTGATATTAATGCCCAGCAATCTTTAGGCATTATCGCTAAAGCACTTGATGGTATTGCTGACGTTATGGTTAGGCCAATGTTGCCTGGCTTTAGAGGCCAATCCAGTGAGCCGGTACAATTTGTGTTAGGTGGTTCTAATTATCAGGAGCTATTTAAGTGGGCACAGGCACTGCAACTTGAAGCGGATCATAGCCCGCTTCTAGAAGGCGCTGATCTTGATTATGCTGAAACCACCCCCGAGTTACTGGTAAGTGTTGATAGACAACGCGCTGCAGAGCTGGGCGTCAGTGTCTCAGAAGTTGCCGACACCTTAGAAATAATGCTCGGCGGCAAAAGTGAAACCACCTTCATCGAGCGCGGTGAAGAATACGATGTTTACTTACGCGGTGATGAAAATAGTTTTAATAGCGTGGCAGATTTAAGTCAGATATATATGCGAACCAAAACCGGTGAGCTCATCACTCTCGATACCATTACCAAGATTGAAGAAGTGGCTTCAGCGCAAAAACTAAGCCATTTAAATAAGCAAAAATCGATAACCTTAAAGGCGAATTTAGGCGCGGGTTATACACTCGGTGAAGCATTAGATTTTCTGGACCAAAAAGCCATTGAAATGTTACCAAGTGATATAAACGTTTCATATACCGGCGAGTCAAAAGATTTCAAAGAAAACCAGAGCAGCGTATTTATCGTATTTGGTTTAGCGCTATTGGTTGCCTATTTAGTTCTGGCGGCGCAGTTCGAGAGTTTCATTAACCCATTAGTGGTGATGTTTACCGTACCAATGGGGATTTTTGGTGGCTTCTTAGGGCTTTATTTAACCGGTCAGGGGTTAAATATTTATAGCCAGATAGGCATGATAATGCTCATTGGTATGGTGACTAAGAATGGTATTTTGATTGTTGAGTTTGCCAACCAGCTGCGAGATAAAGGCCTTGAAATAGAGCAAGCCATTATCGACGCCTCAGCTCGTCGATTAAGACCGATTTTAATGACTGCTTTTACCACTCTAATCGGCGCAATTCCACTCATTATGTCAACAGGTGCAGGCTCAGAAAGTCGAATAGCTGTGGGGACAGTAGTGTTCTTTGGGATGGCATTTGCTACTCTAGTGACCTTATTGGTTATTCCTGCCATGTATCGACTCATATCAGGGGCAACACACTCACCAGGATATGTTGAACAGCAACTCAATCAAGCGATTGAGGCGCAGAAAAAACAATCTTAAATTAATGATTTGGATGCAGGTGTAACATGGAAAAAGTCGCTATTTTTGTTGATGTACAAAACATTTATTACACCTGTAAACAAGCCTTTGGGCGCTCATTTAATTACCGCGCTTTATATAAATTACTGAGTCAGCAATATCACCTTGAACATGCTATTGCCTACGCTATTGCCCCTGCTGACGACGGTCAGAGAAAGTTTCAAGATGCATTGAAACACATAGGTTTTGAAGTCAAACTCAAACCTTATATTCAGCGCAGTGATGGCAGCGCCAAAGGCGACTGGGATGTAGGAATTACCATAGATATTCTTGATATTGCCGAGCAAGTCGATAAGGTAATTTTATTGTCTGGCGATGGTGACTTTGATTTATTGCTTGCCAAAGTGGCACAAAAATATGGCTGTAATACCCAAGTGATCAGCGTTGCGCCGTTAACAGCAAAGTCTCTGCTTGATGTCACTGGCAGTCACATTGCCATTAACCAAGATTTACTGCTTTAACCCAAGTAAATGCCAGTAAAAACCAATATAAGCGCAACATTCAAAGGGCACTAAGATAAATATTTGCCACCACAAATAAAACATCTTATCTTGTGTGACTTAACGGCATTACAAGCCTGATAAATTTATGTAAAATTACTATCGTGCTTTACTAATAAAAATAATAACAAAGGTTAGTCGATGTTTGGAGTGTTAAAGCAGCTTGTATTGTTAATCACTTGCGCCTGTGTCACTGTTTTTTTTACGCCTCAAAGCTATGGCGAACAATTTCAATTAGAAACCCTGACCATCAGTGACGGCTTGCCCTCGTCGAGTGTTACGACCCTTTATCAGCAACAAAATGGCTTTATCTGGTTTGGTACTGATGCTGGTGCCAGTCGCTATGATGGAGTTAACTTCACCAATTTCCAATTCTCTTTAAATGATAAGCACCATATATCAAACAATTTCATCACTCGCATCCATGAGGACAAAAATGGTGATATATGGATAGGAACCGAAGATGGTTTAAATCAGTTAACCACAGATAATCAAATTATTATTCATGATATGAAATCATCAAATAATGGCTTAGGTTCCAGTTGGATAATAGATATATTTGAAGATGATAATAACGACCTATGGTTTGGCACCGGCTC
The DNA here is from genome assembly GCF_001957135.1 of Shewanella sp. UCD-KL21. GTDB lineage: Bacteria > Pseudomonadota > Gammaproteobacteria > Enterobacterales > Shewanellaceae > Shewanella. The sequence goes on from NZ_MPHK01000027.1 coordinate 17,744, forward strand.
TGGTGTCAGTCACTATAATATAGACACTCAAACCTTTACCCCCTACTTCCTCTATGAAGTTGAAACGGATAAAGCATATGAGACTTCTATCGCAGGCTTTTTTTACGATAGTAACCATAACATTTGGGTGGCTTCAGACTTTGGCTTGGCCAAGGTAAATCAGCTTAAGCAGAAACTGGAATTAGTCAATTTTAACGCTAAGCGCACCCAAGAGATCTTTGATGGAAGCTTATCGACCGTGTTTCAGGCTGAAGATGGCCTTGTTTGGATTGGCACTTATCAAACAGGCTTAATCAAGTTTAATCCTGAAACCATGGAGACAGAGGTATTTCTGCATCAAGAGGATAATCCCTCCTCCCAGCAGCTCGCTTCAAATGAAATTTTTAATATTACCGCAGAAGATAACAATACCCTGTGGATTGCCCACGATCATGGTGCCAGCAGACTACAGCTCGACACCATGACATTTCGTCACCTTAAACATCAAGATTATAATGAGCATTCACTTGCTGATGATTACGTACAAGAAATTTTAATCGATACCTCCGGCGGTATTTGGTTCGGCACTGACAATGGTGCATCGCGCTACTCAAGCTTTAAACAAGGCATTCGATTATATCGCCCTCACCCTTTTAAACCCGAGTTATCAGGTAATTTGGTTTATTGGTTTGATACTGATAAGCAAAAAAATGTATGGATAGCCACTGATAAAGGTGTCGATAAGGTTAACACTGGCACAGAAGCAATGACCTTAGCACCAATAAAAAATGCGCTTATCAAAGAACCCTATAGCGCTATGATGGATGACCAAAACAAGTTATGGATTGCAGGCCCCAATGGCTTATCACTGTATGATAGTAATAATGACACCTTAAGGCATTTTAGTAATAGCCCGAATAACCCTTATGACTTCCCCTCTAGTGAGTTTTATCTCGCGGTACCTGACAATAAAGGCAATGTATGGATAAGCGGCTATTTAGACGTAGGTTTGATCTTATTCAACCCCGACAAAGGCATTTTAAAACGCTATTTCGAGCACTACGATAATGCATATCGCTCTGGAGGTAACTTTGCCTTCGACAAAAAAATCATTCATAACGGCGAATTATGGATGGCATCAACTAATGCGATTTATCGGATCAACCCTGAAACTGATGAAGTGAAACATTTGCCTTTAGGCAATGAGGTTGAAAATATTCGCACGGTCAAAATTTACCAAGACGAAGATAATATTATTTGGGTTGCCACTCAAGGTTTAGGCTTAGCAAGAATTGAGATTGGCGAGAAGTGGAGTGATGAACTAAACATCCAGTACTTCACCAAAGAGCATGGATTTACCAGCAATACCCTCAAGGGCGTGGTGGGTGATGGTAAAGGAAATTTATGGATCACCTCGCAAGCTAAATTTGCGCACATGGACACAAAAACCAATAAAATAACCCAATACCCCAGTGCCATCACCCAAAAAGACAGTTCATTTTCAGATGGTGCAATAGCAATTAGAAACAATGAGTTATTTCTTGGTACAAATCATGGAGCCTTTAAAATTGACACTGACAAGCTAACAAGAAATCAGTTTCAGCCTCAAGTGCATATTACTTCGGCACTTGTTGCCAACCAAGAATATATTGGCCCTAATAGTAATAATCAGCTCGCTAAGTTAAACCTAGATTATCAACGAAATATGGTCCAGTTTACCTTTGCCTCATTAGACTTCAGCGCTCCCACTAAAAACCAGTATCGCTATATGCTGCAAGGTTTTGATAAAGAGTGGACCTATGTCGGCAACACCAACACTGCCACATATACTAACCTCAATGCCGGTGAATATGACTTCATCGTACAAGGGAGTAATAGTGACGGCCTATGGAGCCCTCACCAAGCCACATTTACTTTTAAAATTAATCAAGCTTGGTGGCATTACGCCATTATTAGCCTGCTAATAATATGTGCCTTATTACTGTTTTTATACCTATTAACTCGCCATCAAAAAATTACTGAACTTAGAAAAAGAGCGAACTATGATGCGTTAACGGGGTTATCGAATCGCTTCCAATTTAATAGCAAACTTGAGGCGTCAATTAGCATCAAAAATACTCACGCTGCCATAGTATTTATCGATCTTGATTACTTTAAAGAAGTGAATGACACCATGGGCCATGACATTGGTGATGAGCTTATTATTCAGGTCAGTCAGCGTTTAAAAGCCAATATAAAAAGCGATGACTTATTAGCTCGCTTAGGTGGCGATGAATTTGCCATTATCATTCGAAATCCAGGTGAGTTGGCTCAGTTAGTGACTATTGTTGAACGGATAAGAGCAACCATTAATTGCGGTTACCAGGTACAACAGCATTGGATCAGTACTTCAGCGAGTATTGGGGTCGCCTGTTACCCTGAAGATGGCCAAGATGCTAAGACCTTGCTAAAGCACGCCGACACGGCAATGTATGCAGCCAAGCATGCAGGCCGTAATAGTGCATACTTTTTTAATGAGGCGCTCTCCACCGCCCTGCAAGAAAAAATCACTATCAAGCAGCAACTGCAACTGGCATTAGAGAATGATGAATTTGAGTTATTCTATCAACCTAAAGTGTCTCTAGTCAGTGGTGAGATCAGTTCCTTTGAAGCATTACTGCGTTGGTTTCACCCTAAAGAAGGCATGATCCCGCCTAATCGCTTTATTCCAGAAGCTGAAAGTAACGGTCAAATTATTGAGATCGGCTACTGGGTATTAAGACAGGCCTGCATAACCGGCAATCAATGGCATCAGCAAGGGCTATTAAGTGGCAATATTTCAGTCAATATTTCGCCGATACAACTGTCACAACCGGATATTTGCCAGCAAATTGAAGCGATTTTAGTTGAAACAGGCTTTCCTGCCGAGAAGTTAGAGCTGGAGATTACCGAATCATTATTAATTGAAAACGTGGAAGTCGCTGAAAAAGTACTAAATCAGCTGCATCAACTGCATATCAGGATCAGTTTAGATGACTTTGGCAAAGGCTATTCTTCATTGAATTACCTGACCCATTTCCCGCTAGATACCTTAAAAATTGATAAAGGTTTCATCGACAATTTCTTAGATAATAAAGCGGCTAGCAGTGTGCTTAAAAACATTATCAACCTAGGTAATGACCTAAATATGCAAATTGTTGCCGAAGGGATTGAAACCGAGCTGCAATTATTAAAGTTAATTCAGTATCAATGTCATGTCGGTCAAGGTTATATCTTCAGCCCTGCGGTCAACGCCGATAGCGCTTACCAAATGCTAACTGGTGAAACACAATTACTGCCACTGTCTATGCAGCAAAAGGTGAGCTAAAAATTAAGCATCGGTTCGGCTATGGTGCTTAAAACCATTCACAATGTAATATCATTGCAGGTCTGAGCAGTATGTAACTGAGGTATATCAACTGAAATAGTCTGTTTAAAATGGTTTAAATAGGTGACAATAACCATAGGTTTTACCTTAATACCCAAATTAGCCTAACTGAGTAGCGAATGAGCACAAAAACAATAGCATATAGCCCAAGGTTTCACTTTCCGGTGCAAATCTATTATGAAGACACCGACTTTTCAGGGGTTGTGTATCATCCTAACTTTTTAAAGTATTTCGAAAGAGCCAGAGAGCATGTGATTGGCGCCGATGTGCTAAATAGCTTATGGCAGCAACAACAATTGGGGTTTGCAGTGTATCGCACCGATATGCTCTGTCATGATGGGGTTGAATTTGCAGATATTATTGACGTTCGCACTCGATATTATTTTGAAAGTAAATATCGCACTGTGTGGCAACAGGAAATTTGGCGACCTAATGCTAACAAGCCAGCTGTGACAGCGACCATAGAAATGGTTTGCATGAATCAACAACGACAAATGGCGCCGATGCCAGTTGAGCTGATCGCACAGCTACAATCACAATTTGCTCAAGATTAGCTATTGAGCAAGAAGTTAACTCGCGCTAACCGGATAAGTTAACTGAGTTAAACATTGTTCTAACTCACTAGGCCGAAGGGGTTTACTAAAATAATCCCCTTGGATGGTGTTGGCGCCAAATCCAATCAAGGTATCAAATACCGCCTTGGTTTCTACGCCTTCAACCGTGACATTAAACCCTAAGCTACTGGCTAAATCGATGCTGGTTTTGACAATTTTGTTAGCCTGTAAATCACAATTAAAATCTTCCAAAAACGCTTTATCAATCTTTACCTCATCCACGGGAAGATGGCGCAAGTAAGCAAGAGAAGAGTGGCCAGTGCCAAAATCATCAATGGCGATGGAGACCCCGATGTCCCTAAGGGCATTTAGCGTTTCAATGGTGCTGTTCAAGTCAATCATCAAGGCGCTTTCAGTAATTTCTATAGTCAAGTTTTGCGCTGGCACTTTATATTGCAGCAACTTACTGCTTATGATGAGCGGAAGCTGTTTATTCTCTAAATCTTTGGTGGACAAATTCACTGCCACGTTGATATTTAAGCCTTTGTTAATCCATTTAACCTGTTGCTTTAACACTTCATCCAGCGCCCAATTGCTAACTAAATCGATAATGCCAGTATGCTCAGCTAATGGAATAAACTCCGAAGGAGAAATGTCACCTAGACCAGCATGTTTCCAACGAATAAGCGCTTCAACTTGATGACAAGCACCTGAGTTCATGTCCAATTTTGGTTGGTATACCATGTACAATTGATGCTGCTTTAAACCTTTAGGTAAGCTATTGATAATTAATAGCTCACGATACTGGGCTTTATCATCATCTTGATTATAAAAAGCAACAGAGCCACTGCTGCGCTTAGCTTTTTTAAGGGCTAAATCCAACCTTCTTAGCATTAAACTGACATCAGCATGGTGCTTATTTAACTCCAATACCCCCAGTTGAACTTTAATACTGATTGGCGTTTGTTCAATTTCAAATGAGCCTTGTAAGTGCTGCTTCATATCCTGTAAATCTTGGCTCAATAATGAATGAGGATAAAAAAGCAAAAACTCATTACCATTCATTCTCGATACAAAAGCAGGAGGCTTAGTTAAGCCTTTAATCCGCACCGTAAATGCTTGTAATAATTGATCGCCAAAGACAAAGCCAAATAAATCATTCACAAACCTAAACTGCTGAATATCAACCAAAATCAACATACCTTCGGTCGCTGGCATTTTGGCAAACATCTTGCGTTTAAAACCCACTCGATTGGACAGTCCTGTCAGTTTGTCACGATCAAGATTAATAGGATTATTTTTGTGTAGTTGATTTAGATTGCGAATAAGAGGTTTAAAAGCCCGAGGAGTATGTTTGAAACTTAACGGTAGCTTATTGGTACTATTGACATCAAGGGTTTGAGTTAACTCACTAATAAAGCGCCCTTGCTGAAAAAAGCCGCCCAGTAAAATACCGAGCAGCAAAATTAAGCCAATAAACACAATAATCATAATTTCAACAGTTAACACAACCGAGTGCCTCTATTTTCTTGCTTTATTAGCGTTAGCCTTATTAACGTTAACTCAATAGCCATCAGGCTTGAATTAATGCTTATTGATAGCTCTGTTTTATCGAGTGATAAACATCTAAAAACTCATCACTCTCTAAATCTTCAGGAGTAACCGGTAAGCCTCTTGTGGCAAATAATGCCAACCGCAGCTCAAGCTCGGGACCTGCTCTTAACTCACCTGAGTAATAGGCCGCTGAGCGAATAAAGTCCAAATACGTGACCTGCTCAGAGAGGTAATGCAGATCAGCCCAGCGCTCAACCACTTCCATCAGTTCTGGGGCAAAATCCCAAGTCTTTAAAATCGCCCGCCCTATAGGCCCTTGCATTTTACGCACAAGACCGCGTAATTGCTCAATACTGGTAAAGGTATCCGGCCTTGTTTCAGCTTCTGATAACACCGGCAGCGCGCCAATGTTATGTACTAAACCCGCTAAGGTTAATGTTTCAGCGTCTAGTTTTTTATTCGGATTACGCTTGTTATAAATGGCAAGTAATGCCCCTGCTGCTGCAGTCACTTCAATGGAGGTTTGCCACACTTCGTCCATCACCTCCCACACCATCTCATTGGTAGAGATAAACAATTGCTCTAAGGCAACGGAGGTAACAATGGTTTTAATCTGCACTAAGCCAATACGATTGACCGCGGCACTGATGTTTTCAGCCTTGTTACCACGGCTATATAATGCACTATTTGCCACCTTAATGATGCGCGCCGAAATCGCCGCATCTTGGCCAATAATATCACCCACCTGCTTTAAGCTGCTATTAGGGTTCGATACCACCTCTTGCACTCTCATGGCCACTTCTGGGAGCGTTGGCAGTACCAATGCATCATCTTTAAGCTTTTTCAGTAAACCCACTAGGAGTTGGTGTTCAGTCGTCATCAATTCAGCCCGTTGTATTATTATTATCGCCTTGTGAACAATTGTATCAGTTATGTGGCTTATTTGAATAAAGAAAAAGAACGACTATGGGGATTTTATTCCATTAAAGATGAGCAAATTTGACTGTAACCACAATCACAGAGGAAATATTTGCATTCAACAGCCATACTTCAGTAAAATGCCGCCCCCGCGCTGTGTGCGAGTTTTCATCAAATTGAGAGTTATTATGTTTAAACCAGAGCTATTGTCTCCAGCTGGAACCCTTAAAAATATGCGCTACGCATTTGCCTACGGTGCAGATGCTGTATATGCCGGTCAGCCTCGTTATAGCCTTCGAGTTCGTAATAATGACTTCAAAATGGAAAACCTCGCCATGGGGATCCAAGAAGCCCATTCGCTCAATAAAAAATTATATGTGGTCAGCAACATTGCCCCCCACAATGCCAAGCTAAAAACTTACATCCGTGATATGGAACCTGTTGTGGCGATGAAACCTGACGCCATTATCATGTCAGATCCTGGCCTTATCATGATGGTACGTGAAGCCTTTCCAGATCAAGTGGTGCATTTGTCTGTACAAGCCAACGCCATTAACTGGGCTTCGGTAAAGTTTTGGCAGCAACAAGGCATTAAACGAGTTATTTTATCTCGTGAATTATCGTTAGATGAAATTGAAGAAATTCGTCAGCAATGCCCTGATATTGAATTAGAAGTGTTTGTCCATGGCGCATTATGTATGGCTTACTCAGGCCGTTGCTTACTCTCTGGTTACATCAATAAGCGCGACCCTAACCAAGGCACTTGCACCAATGCTTGTCGTTGGAAGTACGATGTTCATGAAGCCAAGCAAACTGAAACCGGTGACATTATTGCAGTAAACCCACAAGGGCTTGTTGACCAGCATGGTGTGCAGTTAGAAACCCCGCCAACATTGGGCGCCGGTCAGCCATCAAGTGAAGTCGTGTTATTACAAGAACCCGGCCGCCCGGGTGAATATATGCCAGCTTATGAAGATGAGCATGGCACTTATATTATGAATTCAAAAGATTTACGTGCCATTCAACACGTTGAGCGTTTAACTAAAATGGGTGTCGACTCATTAAAAATTGAAGGCCGTACAAAATCTTTTTATTACGTAGCGAGAACCGCGCAGTTGTATCGTCAAGCCATTGAAGATGCCGTAGCAGGTAAAGATTTTGACCGCACCCTAATGCACAACCTTGAAGGTTTGGCGCATCGTGGTTATACCGAAGGCTTTTTACGTCGCCACGTTCATGACGAATATCAGAACTATGATTACGGCTACTCAATCAGTGATACCCAGCAATTTGTTGGTGAATTTACCGGTAAACGCAATGATGCCGGCGCGGCTGAAATCGACGTTAAGAACAAATTCTCTGTCGGTGACAGTGTTGAGTTAATGACCCCACAAGGCAATATCACCTTAACGATCTCAGAATTAGTTAATCGCAAAGGTGAGTCAGTAGAAGCCGGGCTAGGTTCAGGACACTTTGTGTTTTTAGCAGTGCCTGCAGAAGTCGAGCTGGATAAAGCGATTTTAATGCGCAATCTGCCTCAAGGGCAAGATAGCCGTAATCCACATCAAGCAATTTAAGCCCGTTAGCTAGACCTGCTGCATAAGTCTGTGTAACTGGGGTTATCCATTTTCAGCTGTTGCAGTTATTGCCTTTTAGGCCATAACTGTGACTGTTGTGAAAATGTTTACCCACCAATGCAATACAAGCCAGCTCTTTCGCTCAAACTTTATATTTCACTCAACTTCTACTTTTCAATCAACTTCTACCTTATCAATCAACTTCACTCAGCTTCAATCAACTTCAATCACCCACTCAACTCTGTCGCCTACTCAAGATCCAGCCTACTGCATATAAAAACTCATGAGCTATCATTTAGTCAGATATCACCTATCATTTATTATCGGCGAAGCTTGATCACAGTTTGAAGGGTTAGATCCTTCAAATATGAGTTCCTCTAATCTATGCTATTAATTAATATCAGTAATAAGTATTACAGCGGCAAACGTTTATCAATAACACAATATTAGTAACAAACTCAGAGCGATACGACTAACCACCGCAAGCAAAGCCGTTAACCTAAGCCCAGAGATATTTATAATTTACCCCCCCAAAAAAAAGCACACTTACACAACAAAAGTATCAAAGTGTGCTTTACATTAAACAAATTTAGAGCAAAGCTGTTTAAAGTTGCTTTTACGGTGCTTGCCGTTTCACCTGTTGCCAGTTTTTACTATTTTTATTGCATGAATAAATGAGGATAAAAAATGAAAGACGATACCAACCTAAATGATTTAACCGCTAACAATGTCGACCAGTCAAAACGTTCTACGCTAACTAAGCTTGCAGCGGGTGCTGTTGGTACTGCAGCGCTTCCATTTGCCTCAGTTTTGCAAGCCGCATCAGACAAACTCACTGAGCAGCAAATTAAGCTCATGGCCAATGAAAAGGGCCCATTTGATATTGTTATTGAAAATGGCCGGGTCATTGACCCTGAAACCAAATTAGATGCCATTCGTAACGTCGGCCTTAAAGGCAATCGTATTGCCGCTATTTCAACGGATAAATTACAAGGCAAAAAAGTCATTGATGCCACAGGCTTAGTGGTTGCGCCGGGCTTTATTGATCTCCACGCCCATGGCCAGCAATTGCCAGCCGCCCGTGCTCAAGCATTCGATGGTGTGACGACCGCACTTGAAATGGAGTCAGGCCTGTTACCTATTGCCAAGTTTTATGATGACTGCGCTCAAGAAGGTCGCCCGATTAACTATGGCGCCTCAGTTGCATGGACATACGCCCGCGTTATGGCAAAAGAGCCAGATGTTGCCCCTGCCGATGGCACCATTATTTGGTTCCAAAAAGCGTTTTCTTTAACTAACTGGCAAAATACCTTAGCCACAGATGACGAATTAAAGCAGATTTTGTCTTCAGTTGAACAAGGCCTTAAAGAAGGCGGGTTAGGGATTGGTATTAACGCCGGTTACGCCCCAGGTTATGGCCACAAAGAAAATTTCCAACTGGCAAAATTAGCCAAACGTTATGAAGTGCCGACTTATACTCACGTGCGCTATCTAAATAGCGCCGAACCTCAATCAAGTTTTGAAGCTTATCAAGAATTGCTTAGTCTAGCTGCCACCACTGGTGCGCACATGCATATCTGTCACCTTAACAGCACCTCAGTACAAGACATTGAAGACTGCGCTGATTTAATTCAATCAGCAATTGATCGCGGCCTACCGGTTACCACTGAGGCTTACCCCTATGGCGCAGGATCTTCAGCAGTTGGAGCGGAAGTTTTCCGAGGTGATGATTGGCTGCAACGCTGGGGTGTACCAAGTGCCAGCTATATGGAAGCCAACGGTAAAGCCCTTACCCAAGAAAAAATCACCGAATTACAAGCCACAGCGCCCGGCACTGTAGTGGTAATGCACTTCTTAAAACCTGACGAAAGTAAAGATGATCGCCATAAAATGGATCGCTCAGTACTATTCCCAGGTGCAGCTATCGCTTCGGATGCTATGCCTTGGCTCAACAGCAAAGGCGAGTTAATTCAAGGTGACGTATGGCCACTGCCAGCTGATGCATTTGCCCATCCGCGCTCACTTTGCTGCTTTTCAAGGTTCGTCAATAAATACGTTAATGAGTATAAAGCCATTTCTTTGCTTGAAGCGATGGAGCGTACCAGCTTAAATGCTTGTCGCATTATTGAAGATGCTGTGCCTATGATGAAAAACAAAGGCCGAGTTCAAGTGGGCAAAGACGCTGATTTGGCTATTTTCAAGCTTGATGAAGTAAAAGATACCGCGACCTTTACCCAACCAAACCAGCTTGCGGCAGGAATGAAGTATCTGTTGGTAAATGGCTCACCTCTGATTGAAAACGGCGAGTTACACCTTGATGCAATGCCGGGACAACCGGTTCGCCGTCAAGTTACTGCATAAAAGCACTCCTTAAAAAGGCTAGCCAGTCTATATTCTCATAGCGCTAGCCTTTTTCTTTGCTTCGATTGATTTAATTTTCCAATAATAAGAGAGCAGTTATGAGTAAAAAACCTATTCCAGTCACCATCTTAGCGGGTTTTTTAGGCGCAGGAAAAACCACCCTGTTAAACCATATCTTAACCAATGCTAATGGCATGCGTATGGCCGTGATCGTGAATGATTTTGGCTCCATTAATGTCGACGCAGAGCTAGTTAAATCCCAAAGCGAAAACATGATTAGCCTCGAAAATGGCTGTGTGTGTTGTAACCTTGCTGAAGGTTTAGTGGTATCAGTGATGCGCCTACTGGCACTTGAAGAGCGCCCAGATCATATTATTGTGGAAACCTCAGGTATTGCCGAACCTAAAGAAGTGGCGCTGCAATTTGAAGATCCTGAGCTACAAGCCCACGCACCATTGAACGCAATTATCACCACTATCGATGCTGAAAATATTTTAAGTTTAGAAGGTTCAATGGCCAACTTGTCTGAACAACAAATACAAGTCGCCGATATCGTATTAGTCAATAAAGTTGATTTAGTTGACACTGATAAGCTAGAACAAGTCAAAGCATGGTGCCAAACCCAAGCCCCTTTTGCCAAACTGGTTGAAATGGAGTTTGGAAAAGTTGCATTACCGATTTTATTTGATGTACCTGAGCGGTTAGTAAAACTTAGCCATGAGCATGCTTGTCAGCACCAAGGTACCGACCATGACCACAGCCAATGCAGCCACCATGACCATGTAAACCACAGCTTTGATACTTTTAGCTTCGAAACCGACAAGCCGCTGTCTTTGCAAAGTCTTTATCCGCTATTACAGCAGTTTTCCGTCGATGCCTACCGCATGAAAGGTATTTTGAATTTATCCGATCGACCTGATCATCGCTGCATATTTCAATGTACCGGCCAACGCGCCAATGTCACTGTTGGCGAGCCGTGGGAACACGATGAAGCAAGAGCAACCCGTTTAGTCTTTATTGCCCCCAAAGGCGGTATGGACGAAAGTATAATGCGTGAAAAGTTAGCCAGCTTAGTGGTTTAAATATAAATCGACTATGCTGTAAACAGACCCTAAAAGCAGTGAATAACAAGCCGTTTATTCATTGTGTTATAGCCAAGGATACTGGCGCGTAAGGAGTAAATGATGTCCGAGTTAAATCAAGATGACAAATTAACCGCTGAAGTTGATCAAACCAAACGCGATACCATGAAAAAGCTAGCCATTGGTGCAGCAGCGATGACACTTTCATCGACTGCCGTAGCTGAAGCTAACAAGGCCGCCAAAAAGCCACAGTTAATGCCAAATCAAACCGGCCCGTTTGATGTGGTGATTAGCAATGGTCGTGTAATTGATGCCGAAACCGGTTTAGATGCGGTGCGTAATGTCGGCATTAAAGACGACAAAATTGCCGCAATTTCCACAGAAAAGCTCACAGGTAAAAAAGTCATTGATGCCAGCGGACTTGTAGTTGCCCCAGGCTTTATCGATCTTCACGCCCATGGACAACAATTACCCGCAGCCAGAGCTCAAGCCTTTGATGGCGTCACTACCGCCCTTGAATTGGAATCAGGTCTATTACCCATTGGTAAGTATTATGATGACACCGCTAAAGAAGGTCGCCCAATAAACTACGGCGCCTCAGTGGCTTGGACCTATGCACGCATTATGGCAATTGAAAGTGAAATGCCCCCTGCTGATGGCACCATTACTTGGTTCCAAAAAGCCTTTAGTTTAAAAAATTGGCAAAATGATATCGCCACTGATGTAGAGCTCAACACCATTTTGTCTGGTGTTGAACAAGGCTTGAAAGAAGGCGGTTTAGGGATTGGTATTAATGGTGGCTATGCGCCAGGTTATGGCCATAAAGAGTATTACGGCTTAGCTAAACTGGCAAAAAGTTTTGATGTGCCCACCTACACCCATGTGCGTTATGCCAACGGCATGGAGCCCAAATCAAGCTTTGAAGCCTATCAAGAGTTAATCAGTTTAGCCGCCACCACTGGTGCGCATATGCATATTTGTCACCTTAATAGTACTTCAGTGCGAGATATTGATGATTGCGCCGACCTAGTACAAGAAGCTGTTGATTCTGGTTTGCCGATTACCACTGAAGCTTATCCCTATGGCGCAGGCTCAACCCCAGTAGGCGCCGCTCTATTTGCTGGCCCAGAATGGATTGACCGCTTTGGTGTTCCCGATGCAAGTTACATGGAAGCCAATGGCGTGCCCATGACCCAAACCAAAATCGATGAACTACGAAAAACCAATCCGGGTGAAGTGATCGTTATTCACTTCTTAAAACCTGACGACAGTAAAGAAGACTTACGCATGATGAAGCGTTCGGTGTTGTTTCCTGATGCCGCTATTGCCTCTGATGCCATGCCGTGGATGGACAGCAAAGGTAAATTGATTGAAGGTGATGTATGGCCATTACCTAGCGATGCTTTTGCTCACCCCCGCTCAGTAGGGTGTTTTGCCCGCTTTGTAAATAAATACGTCGTTGAGTATAAAGAAGTCAATTTAGTCGAGGCAATGAAGCGTACCAGCTTAAATGCTTGTCATATCATCGAAGATGCTGTGCCGCAAATGCGTAACAAAGGCCGTATGCAAGTGGGTAAAGATGCCGACATAGTGGTATTTAATCTCAATAGCTTTAAAGATATGGCCTCATTTACTGAGCCCAATAAGCTATCAGTGGGTATGCAGCATGTGTTAGTCAATGGCCAATCGATTATTGAGCAAGGGCAACTGCTTATGGATGCTAAGCCTGGCAGAGCAATTCGCCGCGACGTCACAGCCTAATCGATAATCAAAAAATGTCGATAAAACATGACAACTAAAAAGCGCCGTTAGGCGCTTTTTTCATGTGTTTAGTTTTTCTTAATTGATATCGATTACTTGCGTTTATGGTTAAACAAAAAGCGGTCATTGAAAATGGAATAAACCATGATCTGCCCTGCCATAATCGAACAAAACATCAATAATGCTGACATGCCAATACTGGGAATAGGCAATATTGCAGTGGCAAAGAATGATTCACTGGCGCCAACGATGATCCGGCTTCCTGGCACTAAAATGATCACCCCTTGGATGATATACACTAACGCAGGCACTTTACGTGCTTTACCGGCTAACAGCCCATAAAGAGTGATAATCATGGTGCTAATCCAAGTGCCGATAACCCAATCAGAGGTAAACCAATGTGGCCCCCACATGCCAACTGCAGCAGCGGGCAGGCCAATAATAATATCTTGCCAACTGGCATTGAAAATCAGTCCAATCGCAACCGATATGCCAATTAACGCCAGAATATGCAAACCTAAAGGGATTTCATTAATAAATGGCGCAGCGGCTACATGACCCACAAGCAAGCTTGATAAGCCTAAGCCCATCACCACGCCAATGAATATTTTTATCACCACCAAACTACTTTGGGCCAATAACTCTATGCCTGAGCGAAAGTCATTTAAGGCAAGACTGGCTAAACCATTGGTGACAGTGAGACCTGGGATAAACAGTACAATGGATGAGATACATAAAGCTAACACCGGTAACTCAGGAAATTGAGCGGCCAATATCCCCACCACAAAACTGGCAATAAACGCCACAATGAACTCAACCAGTATTGCTCGCTGCCCGGTGCACATTAGTTGGGCTAACCAGGCGATTAACCCTAAAAAAACCGAAATCATTGCCGCAAGATACGTGCTCCCCACCAGCATCAAATAGCAAGGCGGCAGTAATAGGTTGGCAATCCCTAAGGTCAAATTCGAGTAACTCGGCACCCCTTGATACTTTTCTTTTGAGTGTATTGCCTTTAGGGTTGCCACTAAATTGCGTAAATTGACTGACGGTGGATTTTTAGTTTGCATCACCATTTTCTGAGTGGGTTGCTCGAAAATGGTCACAATTTTAGTTGGGGTAACATCAATGGCGATATCTATCTGCTGATGAGCCACATAAGACTGGGTATATTTCGCCACTGAGTATGGCGCGCACCCTGATTGATGTAATCGATCTGAAAATGATAAAACATCATCATACTGTTGCTGGGTTGGGCTTTTATCTTCCATTTTTTATTCTCGATAAGTCAGCAAAAAGTGGTTCTGAGGGCTTAGTTAAATCATAGTAGCTAAATTATAATTTCTACATATTAGTCGCGAACTCATTCACTTCATAATCTGAAATAGAGGGTCAACCCCTTCAAAAATGAATCCTTTCATTGAATTAATCGTGGTCGCGATAATCTCCACTGCAAAACTTGAGCTAGACGGTGAATTTCTCGCTTAACCCTAGGCGGGCTATCTCTGTGTGATATAATCAACGATTGAAAGATTTATAGCGTGTTAAAAATGCAATAGATCAGCGCAGTCATTCAACGCTTATTAAGTCTTTGCGTTCATTTAGGTCATTCTTCATGGTTAAGTACATGAAAATCTATTTGATGAATCATTGAAAGTCGGGACCGGGTAATTTTTACCATTATATGGAATATACATAAGCAATTGTTACAAATGAATTTTATAAGGTATATCAACTAAATGGCATTACTAATCGACGATAGCTGCATTAACTGCGACATGTGTGAGCCTGAGTGCCCTAATGAGGCTATCACCATGGGTGAAGAGATCTATGAAATTGATCCTGCGCTATGTACCGAGTGTGTTGGTCATTATGCAAAGCCGACCTGTGTGTCAGTTTGCCCAATTGATTGCATTGATCCTGATCCCAGCCACGCAGAAACCCCAGCTGAGCTGCAGTATAAATATGAAGTCATTACAGGTAAGGTTTAACCCTTAAACTAAATGACAAAAAAGGCGCTAATGAGCGCCTTTTTTGATGTTGATATTCATGCCATGTCTAACGCTCATCATCTGAGCCAATATGACTGAATATTACGCCGTGGCCGCGGCCTGCTCATTAGCATAGCCTTGTAACGTTTGTAGGGTAATGGCTAACTTTTCAATGCTAAGTTTTACCGCTGTTGGTAACGTATCAAGCTCAATACCGAGCAATAAGTTTTTCACTTCAAGCCCTAACTCGGTATCACCTTCAATACGCAGCTTACGTTGAAAAAATAACGTGTCAGGATCTTCTTTGGCCGCAGCAACCAGTAATAACTCAGGCACATTGGCAGTAAAAGTCACATCCGCTTGCGTCAAAGGACGTAATAGTAACTTCTGATCATAACTAATTTCAAAATGCAGCGCGATGTCTTGCACACAAATCGCTACCCACTTACCTTGCAGAAAATCTAACTCACCAAATTTAATTTGCTCACTTAACGACAGTGACAACATTTTTGCCAGAAGATCCAACTTCACCTTTTCAGGGACAACAGCAAGAGACTGAGTGGCGACTTTAGGGGCGATATTAAGCAAGTTTTTAGCAACCTTTCCAGAAAAACCGAAAGACATTCATACTCCTACACTGACAAGATTCCAATTTAAGCTAGTTTACTCACATTTTATCAATTGAAACCTGTTTCAAATCAAATCATGTGATGTCATTCAACTTTACACTCACTTTCAATCGAAATTTGAGAGAGAGAATATGGAACTCTTGTGCCCTGCAGGAAATTTAGCCTCATTAAAAGCCGCTTTTAGAGCGGGCGCTGACGCCGTTTATCTAGGTTTAAAAGATGATACTAATGCCCGTTCATTTGCAGGTTTAAACTTCACCCCAGAACAACTAAAACAAGCCACCAAGCTTGCCCATGCCCAAGGCAGAAAAGTATTTTTAACCTTAAATACTTATCCAAAACCTGGGGAAGAAACCCGCTGGTACCAGGCGATTGATTTAGCCGCCCAGCTGCAAATGGATGCACTTATTACCGCAGATATATCCCTGCTTCATTATGCCAGCAGCCGTTATCCGCATTTGCCATTGCACCTTTCAGTGCAAGCGTCGGCGACTAATCAAGCCGCACTCGATTTTTATCAGCAAAACTTTAATATTGAACGCGCGGTATTACCGAGAGTGTTATCAATGAAGCAAGTGCGTGACCTAGCCAAATGCAGCTCGGTAGAGTTAGAAGTGTTTGCCTTTGGTAGCTTGTGCATTATGGCTGAAGGACGCTGTCATTTATCGTCTTATGTCACTGGCCAATCACCCAATACAGGCGGCTCTTGTTCGCCAGCGAAAGATGTGAGATGGCAAGAGCAAGGCAACCAATGCCTTACAAGGCTAAATGACGTGCTGATTGATACTACAGGTATTGACCAACAACTTGGCTACCCCGTGGTTTGTAAAGGCCGCTATATTGCTGAAGCGGATAGCAAAGCCGATTACCTGTTAGAGTCCCCCACCAGCTTAAATACCTTAAGCCTATTACCTCAACTTGCCCAAGCTGGGATTAAATCGCTAAAGATAGAAGGTCGTCAACGCAGCCCTGCATATGTAGAGCAAGTCACCCGGGTTTGGCGAGAAGCGATTGATAGCTATCACAACAATCCTAGCGCCTTTAAAGAGCAAGCCAGATGGAATCATACCTTAGCTAAGGTATCTGAAGGACAAGTCACCACATTAGGAGCGTACGAGCGGCAATGGCAGTAAATAACAATATGAAAATCTCACTGGGCGCCATTAGCTATTGCTGGGACAAAGACACCACGGAACAATTTTATGACAAGGCAGCGCAAAGCCAAGTTGATACTATTTATTTAGGTGAAACCGTTTGCAGCAGACGCCGGTTAATGAAATTTAAAGATTACTTCGCCATCGCCACTATGCTCAAGCAATCGGGTAAAAATGTGGTGCTTTCAACCATGGCATTAATCGAGGCACAATCTGAGCTCGGCGAACTTAAAAAGTATATCGATAATGGCGAATTAATCATTGAAGCCAATGATATGGCTGGCGTGCAATTAGCCTCTGAGGCCAAACTGCCGTTCATTTGTGGCCCAACCATTAATAACTACAATCGAGCCAGCTTAGATATTTTGCATAAAATGGGCATGCAACGCTTTGTCATGCCATTTGAGTTATCAAAGTCATGGCTTGAAACCGTGATTGGTGAGGGCGAAAACACGCCGCAATTTGAAGTGGAAGTCATGGGCCATGGTTATATGCCACTGGCACATTCAGCGCGCTGCTTTACTGCCAAGCACTTTAATTTGAGTAAAGACAATTGTGAGACCATTTGTCAGCAACACCCCAAGGGAATTTTGGTGCAAACCCAAGAGCATCAGGATTTACTGAGACTCAACGGCATCCAAACTCAATCGGCTTCATTTGTTGATTTAACCGCTGAAATGATGCAAATGCAGCAAATGGGAGTGAACTACTTTAGAGTATCACCGAGCCAATTAGCCTGTATTGAGCTTGCAGATGAACTCACAAAGCGCTTAGCAAGCAGTGCTGAGACTCAAGATGATATTGCGATGAAAACTCGCGAGTTTGATCATAGCCAATCCTGTAACGGCTACTGGTTCGGTAGCGCCGGGTTACAACATATCTAGTCAGTTGCTGAGTTTTGAGGCTAATGCAAGGCAGTGAATAAATAACGCTGTAAGCTTTAGCCTCTTTTCTTACAAGGCTCTTATAACAAGTCTCCTACTTACAGGGCGCTTACTGATAAGTATCCTACTGACCAGTATTGCCCAAGAGTCACACCTTTGGCTTATCAGCTTTACTTTGCCCCTGAGGCAGAAAATAGCAGCGACAAATGCTCAAAACCCACAACCATGTAGTTATAATGCTTAGCCAAAATAAGATGGATAACCACCAAGTTTGCGGTTTAGGAGACTGCGACACAATGGCTTGAAATAGTAGCCCTTCAGAGAATGGGTTCTCACCTAAACTCCCGCCCCAATATGGCCAAGTTAAAATAGCGCCGTGGATCACCGCCATTAAACCAGCAAACACCAATGGCAGCATATATTGGGCTTGACGCATAATGACACCGTTTACCAAACCCAGTAATGCACTGATTAAGCCAAAATAAATAAAAATAGACACGGCTCGAATATGTAAGTGATAAACATTGAGGGGAAACAGCCCTGTGGCAGCAAGGGCAAGAAAAGTCACGATAAGAGCCAGCCAAAATAACCGACCAGTAATGGTACGGTTTATTTGTAGGCCAAATAAAGCACTCATCGTCAGACTTAAGCTACCAAAAAATAGCCCGCCGTTAATCAATAAGGCAGAAGATGAGCGGTTATAAGTCCCCAGCTCACTGATTGAAAATTGCAGTAAACTATACTTATCGCCATGCTGCATATGCTCAATAATCACAGATGAGCCAATCCCCATAAAAAGCCCCAACAGGCCTAATAAACCAAACAGGTAAGCTAATCGAGCAATTTTTTCGTTTTTACTTATTATCACTGCGTATCTTGTTCCTTGTAAATTCGGCTCTATCATACTTAATCGACATTGATAAAAACGCTATCGACATCTAATGTTTACAATTCAGTCAATTACCTCACCATTGAAAAACACAGCACCACAACAATCCAACAACTAGCCACCCATACATTGTAATAACAATAAACCGCACTAACAACAACAATATAACATATTGATTACAAAGAAAATAATACGTGCAATCCGGTTCAGAATCGATACAATATAGATAAGCATAAAAAGCCCATAATTATTCGTTTTGGTGAATAGTTTTACTTAGAATAAATAAGCAGGTAACCTTGCCTCGCTTAGTTATCCTACGATTGGGCAATTAAAATTTCCCATAAGACGGTTTGATTAAATCAACCATGATTATTTCGTTAATTGGTAAGGCATATAGAAAGTGACTCAAGAAAAACCAAAATATAATCTCAAAACAATACTTACCTTTATCATTCCGTCACTTATCGGATTGCTATTGTTTATGACACCCATTAGTTACGATGGCGCTATCACCATTCCGATTGCTGTGGTATCTAAATTTGTGCAAAACCAATTCGCTGATATATTACCTTTGGTTGTAACCTGTATCGTGGTCTTTATGGCTATCGTGTCGGTGCTCACTAAACTGATAAACCCCAAATTAGTTCGTAAGAACCCGTTTTTGCATTCACTGCTGAATGTCTCACCATTTTGGTTGTTAGTACGTGTCTTAGGGGCAGTATTCATTGTCTTAACCTACTTAGAGATTGGTTCAGAAGTGATTTACTCAGCTGATACCGGTGCCTTGGTACTCAATGACCTACTACCAGTACTACTGTCAGTGTTCATTTTTGCAGGCATGCTATTGCCGCTATTACTTAACTTCGGTCTCTTAGAGTTTTTCGGCACCATGCTAACCAAGTTAATGCGCCCTATCTTCAACCTTCCAGGAAGAAGCGCCATTGACTGTATGGCATCATGGTTAGGCGATGGCAGTGTTGGTATTTTAATGACCAACAAGCAGTATGAAACCCGTCTTTATACCGAACGTGAAGCGGCCGTAATTGGTACTACCTTCTCAGCAGTATCTATTACTTTTAGTTTAGTGGTTATCTCTCAAGTTAAACTTGAGCACTTATTTGTGCCTTTTTACTTAACCGTATGTTTAGCCGGTTTCGCCGCTGCGATTATCGTACCTAAATTACCACCGCTATCATGGAAAAAAGATTTATATATCGATAATACTCCACGTCACCCAGATGATGAAATGATCCCACAAGGTCATGGCGTAATGTCTTGGGGCTTTGAGCAGGCAATCAATAAAGCCTCTCGTGCTGGTGGCGTTAAACAGGTATTAACCGAAGGCGTTAAGAACGTGGTTGATATGGTATTTGGTATTATTCCTGTGGTTATGGCCATTGGTACCATCGCATTAGTATTAGCTGAAAATACGCCAATTTTTAACTATTTAGGCATGCCGTTTATTCCACTGCTCGAATTACTGCAAATACCTGAGGCCGATGTTGCTTCCACAACAATTGTGGTGGGCTTTGCCGACATGTTCTTGCCTTCAATTTTAGCCAGCTCAATTGAGTCAGACTTAACCCGCTTTGTGATTGCGGCCTTGTCTGTCACCCAATTAATTTATATGAGTGAAGTCGGCGCATTACTGATTGGTAGTAAAATCCCAGTAAACTTCTTCGAGTTATTTGTGATTTTCATTTTACGTACCTTAGTGACATTACCGGTTATTGCCCTTTGCGGACACTTACTGATTTAGTCGCTTGATTCGAGCTATAAAATGAATACAAAAAAGGAGCCCGCGGCTCCTTTTTTAATACTAAACAACCAGTTAATCACGTTAGTTAATCAATTCCAGTAACTCATGAATGGTTTTAATCGGATGAATTTTAGCGCCTAGCCCTTCCATTGATTTATGGTAATTACGATGGGGAATATACACCTCGGTAAAACCATGTTGCACCGCTTCTTTTACCCGCGGCACACCACTATCAATCGGTCTAACATCACCATTCAAACTCAGTTCACCCATAATGCAGGTGGTTCTGGGCACCACAAAGTCGTTCAAGCTACTGAGTAATGCCGTCACTAAGGCTAAATCAATACAGGTTTCTGATTCATCAATCTTCAAGCCACCCACCAAATTAAAATAAGTATCATGATAAATCTTGGTGCGAGTATGTTTGCGTAACACCCCTGTGAGCATTTTAATCCGGTTCATGTTCAACCCCACACAAACCCGCTGCGGAAACTCGCCTTCGGTTTCAGTGGTTAGGCATTGAATTTCGAGTAATAAGTTACGATTGCCTTTACGGATACAGGTAATGGCCGCACCGGGGGATTCAGTGGTTGAGCCAGAAAGGAAAATCTCACTGGGGTTATCAACACTTATCATACCGCGCTCGGTCATCTTAAAAATGCCCACGGTATCCACATCACCAAAACGGTTTTTATTGGCCCTTAATGTTCTAATCTGGCCATCATTGCATTCAATATGGGTCAGACAATCGACAATGTGAATAAGCGTTTGCGGGCCAGCGGTTTCATTGTTTTTATTAACGTGCGCCACTAAAAACATGGTGACATTATTTTGCTTACAATATTGAGTTAATGCCTGCGCGCAGCTTTTAACTTGTGATGGCGAGCCCGGGCTTCCATTGGCGCTTTCAGACACCACCGCTTGGATTGAGTCGATAACAGCAAACTTAACCTGTTTAGCATCCAGCTCAGCAATAATCGCCTCAACGCTGGTTTCAGCCATTAAATATAAGTTCTCTTCGTTATAACTGAGCTTTAAGCGGTTAACACGGTTTTTGAACTGGGACAGTGACTCTTCAGCGGTACAATATAATGACGGCATAACTTGCGACATGCGAGCAATTAAATCGGACAGTAAAGTGGTTTTACCCGCACCAGGATCGCCTGAAATAATATTCACTGAGCCCGTGGTTAAGCCACCGCATAAGACCCTATCTAGCTCACCAATGCCGGTGAGCATTTTTTGGGCTTCAAACTCTTCCACTTCATGGAGTTTTTTTGAGCCGCCGCCGACAGAGCCTGCATAACCCGCAACCGAATTGGCCGAGGATTTAACCGCCGAAATGCGCACTTCTGAAATGGTATTCCACTCTTGGCAGGCATTGCACTGTCCTTGCCAGCGAGGAAAATCTTGTCCGCACTCATTACACACATACGCTGTTTTATTTTTTGCCATAGATCACTTTTGTCAGATTGCTGCTTATGGGATTTAAGCACTTATTAATTTATTAAATTTACACAGCTCAATTGTTAAGCTAATGGTGCAAAAATCGCATTATTACCTTAGCTTTAACAGACACCTAGGCTAATTTTGTATAAAGTAAGCCTGATGCTAGCCGATAAGATTACCAGTCACGCATGCAATTATCACCTTTATCTGAGCCCTCAATAGAAAAGAAGCCATGAGTTTAGAAGATCATAGTCAGCTTATAGAGCAATTAAAGCCACTTTTAATGGAACCTGATTTTAAGGATGCCTTTGAAATGTTTACGGCTGACGAATCAAACTCGACTCGATTTTTATTGAAAATGGAATTAAATCGCATTGCGGTGATTTGCACTCGGATCATTGATTTACGTGATAAAAGCGATCTCGAATGTGAAGAAGTTCAGGTTGGAAAACTACGTCATTTTCTCGATAATCCAGCAAAGCTTTCCTTGCTAGAAGCGCTGCAGCTGTATCGCAATAAGTATACCGTTGGCGTTTATGAGCATGTACTCAACCAGCACAAATTACGCAAAGAAAAGTCTCGCCAAAACAATCAGCAACCTGCAGCACAAACCTCCGAGTTAACTGTGCCTGGGGTGGTTTTAGGCAGCTATTTTAACCGTAGCGAAGAGCGAATGAATTACAGTATTCGTATTTCAGCCTCGCAAACAGGCGGCGCCGAAGTTAATGGCGCCAGCTTAGATTTATCTGTCGGTGGCGCCAGAGTTCGCTTACCTGCTGACATTCGCTTTGATCAAGATAAACCGCTGCGCATTAAATTACTTGAATTAAACGAAGAGTATTTTTTTGACGATCTCCAAAAAGGTATCGACTATAAAATCGTCGATATACAACACAAAGATGATAGTGCCATATTGCGCCTATGCCGTATTGGAGAAAGTAACGAGCTCGATAACTTATTAACCCAGCTGATCCGCAGTTACCGCTTTCGCTATAAAGTGGATGTCAACGATGTCATTGTCAATGCAACCGGGCTTGGGTTTGAACGCCATTATTTGCCGCTACTAGCTCACCTTCCCATTTATATCAGTTTAAATGACGGTAAACCGACCATTAGCCATTTGCTATTAAGTCAAGGCAACCAAGCTTCATTACAATATTTTCAAGATGAGCAAGAGGTTAATCAACTACCCGGCTTACTGACCAATAATCGCTTAGTCAATCTCATTAAGCACCCACAAGACAGTGACCATAGTTTATTTTTTTGCTTCACCTACCAAGCAAACGACACAACCCAATACTTTTCAACCTCGCTTTATGAGTTAAAGCAACATGATACCTTAGGGTTATTCCTTGGCTTTGGCGCAAGCAAAACGAGTTGGCGGGTGTTCAAAGTAAGCCAACAAAGCATTGACCATAAACTGAATTATAAAACGTCGACGCTACCTGGGGATGAAACCCACTACTCAGCGCTAGTTGAACAACAACTGGCAGGCTTTAGCTACGTGCTGCAGTTAATCGATTTAACTAATGAGCAGGCTCAAGCTGATTATCAAACTTGGTTTCCTGCAAATGATAACGTCAATAAGCTGAAAAAGTTTAACCAAACTAAGCTCAAACAAAACAGCATAAAACGTCTATCAATGCCCTTTAGCGAGCGACGACGAGAAGCGCGTTACGCCTTTAAAACCTTGGTAGATATTGAGCACAACAAGCTTACAGCGCGTGGGATAAGCCATGACATATCCAGCCGTGGACTGCAGTTTTCTTTAGATGATGCTCTTAACCTCAAAACCCCAGCAGATGTGTTACTTAGTTTTCCTAAACTGCAGCAAATTGCAGGCAAGACATCACTGTCTAACTTGCCATATCGATTGATCCGCAGCCGTAATAATGATCAAACCCTGCATTTGTCGGCCAACATAGGTCACGAGCCCCATGCTGGAGTTGAGTTTATCAACAAACTCATTAACCATAATCGCGATAAACTTGAGCAATTATCAGATAGCGAAGGCGAGTTAAAAGAGCTAGCCGATGGCATGAAAAACTTACTCCTAAGACAGTTGGTTAATGTGCCCTTTTTTGTAGAAAAAACGCAAAAATCGGCGCAACTGTCATGCTTAGGGGTTGGCGTAAAAACTGATGCTATTAGCCATTTATTTGCCGCAGGCTCCACTAAACCATTAAGTTATAATCTGACACCATTATTTAATGAAACCCAGTTTAAGCAGCTCATTATTGATCCGGTGCGGACAATGAAACCCATTGATGGTTTGAAATATATAGAGATATTCCTGCAGGTGTCTCGTCAAGGTAGAGGAGCGATTAACATTCAATCTCAGTTAGTCAACGACTTCACTAGCCGAGATGCTCAAATTGCCTTTGTGCGCCACGCTAAAGCTGTTGGCCGCTTTATGGCATTACGGGTTTATTATGGCGCAACTGAAAAACCAGATATGAGCTATATTCGCAGCGAAATGGAATATATTGCCACCCATGCTCCCCACAGAGCAAAACAGCTAGAAGCCCAGTTATGGCGGGTTTTAGGGGCTGGAGAACTGATAGACATTAGTGCTGAAGTTGAAATGAGATATCCAGAGTTACACCAAGCCTGAGTTGCTTCAAACCTGAATTATTCAAACCTGAGCTACCCAAACCTGAGTTACTTCAAACCTGAGTTACCCAAACCTGAGTTACTTCAAAACCTGAGTGACCAAAACCTGAGTGACCCAAACCTAAATTATTTAAGCTAGCGCTTATCGCTGCAGTTTATGTTTAGTTTCTACTTAGCCAAACTGTCATACCAGTTTTTTACTAACGGGAAATGATCATCTACTGCGCTTTTGTCGGTTAACATGCCTGCATGGGTGTAGTCCCGCTTAAAGCCGCGATGTTTAGCCAGTAACGTATACTCAGCGGCCACCATCTGACACTCACCCATCATATCTTGCACATCTGAAGGGTTACCTAACACACGGTCCTTTTTGGCGGCTAAAAACCAACAAGGCGGCCAAGTCACCTGCTTAGCTGCAGCGGCATAATCAAAGTTGTCATGGCAATCGACCCAATCACCTTTTACCCAATCTATGGTTTGTCTTAATGATTGCCGGCTTTCATTGTCCATACCCACACGATATTTATCTGCCGCTAAATAGCCATCCGCTTTTGACAATAATGGCGCTAATCGATTCCAAAATAAATCCACCATCATGGTTTTACGCAGAGACTTAATTTTGATGGTTCTTTTACTGCCAAAGGTCACAAATGAAGCCACTTGATTACGCACCTTAGCTAAGCGAACATAACAGCTCGCCATTAACACCCCGCCCCATGAGTGCGCGCACCAATGCACTTTACTTGCTGATGAATGGGATAAAATAAACTCATTGGCAAGGGGCAGCTGCTCTAAAATCACTTCGGTTTGACCTAAGGAATAGGCAGCACTGATTTTGGGCTCACTTAATCCTCTGCCTGCCGTATCGAGTATATACACATCAAAACCTTGCCTCGCTAAATAACAACCTAAGCCTTTGCCCGAGGCGCTGTAAAACACCCGCCCATTGGACATTGCGCCATGTAGCATCAAAATGGGCATGCCTTTCGCCAAGCTAGGGTTTGCTTTGATATGCCGAATATGAAGACGACCATTGCGATAGGGAATAAAATGTGACTGCTGCATGGGAATGAATACGACTATTTTGAGTGTATGAACTTAATACGGTAATCAGTGTAAATGTTAATTACAAGTTAATTAGAGTAATAAACCTAATCAAGATAAAAAAATGGCTCACTTAAAACTTAAAGTGAACCATTTAAAACTGCTCTCAGCCAATATCTAAATGGCTAAGAGTCGATGAAATTGATGCTCGCTGCATCTTTAGGCTTGCAAGTAATACACTAAAGTAATAAACAAGGCAGCGTAAATCCAAGTTATTGATGCTTGAAGCTCTTTACCCTTGCAGCGTATTTAGGCTTGCAAGTAATACACTAAAGTAATAAACAAAGCTGCGTAAATCCAAGTTATTGATACTTACAGCTCTTTACGCTCGCTGCATCTTTAGGCTTGCAAGTAATACACTAAGCAGCGTAAATCCAAGTTATTGATACTGGCATCCGCTGCTGCAAGCAGTTTCGGCTTAGCATGGAAGGCAATACCAAAATCAGCGGCATTAACCATAGGAATATCGTTGGCGCCATCGCCAATGGCCAGCCGTTGCCCCGCAGCAATTTGCCAAGTGGCACTGCACTTATCAATCACATTGGCTTTATACTGGGCATCAACCACATCACCTGTCACTTCACCGGTTAACTTACCCGCTTCAATAACCAGCTCATTGGCGTAAGCGGCATCTAAATCCAGTAAATCTTTTAAATAACCCACAAATGGGGTGAATCCGCCCGAGGCTAACACTAACTTCCATTCGTTAGACTTTAGCTCTGCCACTAGGCTTTTAAGTCCTGGCATCAAAGGGAGCTGTTCACATAAAGTGCTGATAATACTTTCATTGGCGCCTGCAAGTTTACTAACCCGTAAGCGTAAACTCTCTTCAAAGTCTAGCTCCCCTTGCATGGCTCTTTCGGTGACTTCTGATACCGCCTCACCCACGCCAGCCATGACTGCTAGTTCATCAATGCATTCTATTTGAATCGCGGTGGAGTCCATATCCATCACTAATAGACCCGGTTTAAATAAGCTCGCTAGCGGCGCGGTAATATTAAGAATCTCTGCTTTTACCTGCTGCGGGAATTGACTCATCAGTGTCCCTAAATCAGAGGTTGACGCAAGTTCAAAACCCTGCAAATCGTTATGTCTCACCAAAGGCGCAATCGCGCAGTCTTGAGTTAGGCTTGCCAGCCAGTCATTAATAGCGCCAAAAGATGGCGCTTCAAATACCACTCTTAAACGATAAGGGTAGTTAACCTGAATATTGTTGAGATACTCGTCTTCAAAATAACGAGTTAACGTGACATGGTTATGGCTGTACGTCGCATCAAATGTTGAGAATAACCACGTTAATGGCTGAGTATTTACCTGAGTTTCCATGGACTGCATTTCCCCAATGATTGCGACTATCTACAATGAATTATTTCGATTAGTATTAATTAAATAGAAAAATGACCAAGGATTAAAGTGATTTTTGTTAAAGGTCTTAAAAAAAGCCAAAAAATCAGCAGATTAATTCAAATCAGCATTGCTGTAATTTTATTATTTGCTTTAGTGCATTTATGGAAGTCGAGCCTTAATAACGGTCAGCAGCTATTGAGCTCGCAAACCCAAATCATGGCGCGCTTATTAGCTCAACAAGTGGCCAATGGCGCAGCCCCAGCAATGCATCTACAAAATGATGAGCAACTGCAATGGCTTGCCAATGCGCTCGTGATCGACCCTAAAGTGATGTCAGTGAACATGTACAGCACTCAAGGGGTAAGACTGGCATTTGCCCAAAGCGTATCAGACATCGAATTTGACGCCGATGATAAAGTACTCACTGAGATGTTATCACCCTACCCACCTTTAATTGAAAACGTGCTTCAAGGTGACAATAACTTAGGCTATATCGAGGTGAGGTTAAACTTACATATTTTCTTTGATGAATTAAAAAGTCACTATCAAGAAAATATGAAGCAACAACAAATTATGCTGATTATTGCAGGTATTATTGGTTTGCTGCTGTCGCGGGTCTTTTCTTTTAAGCGTGCTGATTTTGACCGACGTAAAACTCGCGCCAAAGAAGGACGTAAAAATAGCCAATTAGTGCAAAAAAGCTTGTCTGAAGAAATGCATCAACTTGAAGATAGCCGAACGGAACCGGCAGATGTGGATGAGCAAAGTGCTAAAGCCAAAAAAGCACTGACAACAGAGTCTGATAGCGATGACAATATGACTTATAAACAAGAGATACTAGAAGCCGAAAACCTCAGGCTTGATGATAAAAGCAAAGACAATTAGCCACTTAAAAAAAAGCGTAACTGACAACTCAGTTACGCTTTTTAACCAAATGATGACCCATCCTAAATAACGTTGACACTTTTCAAACCTTTTTTGGAGAGTGTGATGAAATCAATAAGTAAGCGAACTCAGAAAGATTACTCCCTTGCTTTTAAACTGGCTGTAGTGGACCAGGTAGAAAAGGGGGAAATGACCTATGCGCAAGCTCAAAACCATTATGGCATTCAAGGATGTTCTACCGTTTTAGTTTGGTTGCGTAAGCATGGTCGGTTAGATTGGTCTAATGGCACACCGCAGTTTCTTTCAAAAGGTCGAACTATGACTAAAATGACAACAGAATTGACTCCTGAGCAGCGAATTAAGGCCTTAGAAAAAGAATTAGAAGATACCAAAATCAAAGCTGAGTTCTTTGAGGCCGTCGTTAACGTTCTAGAAAAAGACTATGGAGTTCGTATGGTAAAAAAGCCCAAAGGGAAATCATTCAAGAAAAAGCCATCCTAAAGTTATCAATTGCTCGGGCATGTCGATACTTAGGGATTTCACGTCAGGCGTATTATCAGCAATGTCAGCGCCATAGGCATCAGATACTGTTTGAGGAAAGCGTGATTGAGTTCGTTCAGTTTGAGAGAATGGTTCAGCCACGTATTGGGGCGAGAAAGCTCAAATACTTGATGCAAAGCTGCGAGCTAAATATTGGCCGAGACAGGCTATTTAACTTGCTTAGAGCGCATCGACTATTGGTGCCAACAAGGCGGGCTTATCATAAAACAACGAATAGCCATCACCGTTTTCACTGTCACCCTAACTTAGTTAAATCTGGGCTGAATGTGACAAAGACTGAGCAGTTGTGGGTGGCAGATATTACCTATTGTGTGCCCGGAGTTCAGCACTAGCATGGAATGCTTTAATGAACCACGAGTCTATCTGAAATACATAAACAAAACGGCAGGAGCTACATTGTTTATGGCACTATCTGGTTGTGCAGATAGTTGAGTCTGAGCGGCAGTGACTTATCGTATGCTGATAAGGTGATGTAACTCGCTGACAACGGGGAGTGAGGCGAATTCGTTACGCCAAGATGCTCCTCTAGACTAAGTATTGGGCGGATGAAGAACATGAACCGATTAACCCGCATCTATGGGCTGAAACGTCGCCATTGCCTACACGAATTAACAGGTAATATGGTGCTGCAATAGTGCTAAATGTATGGGCACTATTACCGAATTAATGAGTAATAAATATGTACTGATTAATGGATAAACGTTAAATCACAATTCTGCGTTTAAGTACCATCACCTTACAGAATGATAAGGTCAAAGACTGCGATCGGCATCCCCCCCAATATGTTCGAGTTCAGGTAGGTAAACCGGGGAAGGTTTGTTTTGAATGCTAAGGGAGCATGACCCTGATGACAAACAAGCTGGCGGAGCGTTCGTAGTAGTCTGAGATGGGGAAAGCCCATTACATGGCGAAGGGACGCAGTTTAATTGATTTGCGTAAGCAAATTACCTGACCTTAATGAGGTGAATACCTTTGATAATCAGCGAACAGCAACGTAAATTAGCAACATGGACAGCAGTCGATAAAACGTGTCGCGTTAATCGACTGTTGCGCCTTATCAGTCATCCACATTGGCTTCGCCAAGCGGCTGAAGTAACGCTTTCTTCAAAAGGCGCTAAAACGCCTGGTGTTGATGGACTAACAAAGATTCATATACAGGTTAATCTGGCTGGTTATCTTGATGAGATCAGAAATGATCTGCTGTCAGGTAACTATCAACCGATGCCTGCTAGACGGATCTATATCCCCAAGGCCAATGGAAAGCTACGTCCTTTAGGCATACCAACGCTTAGGGACAGAATAGTTCAACGTGCCATGCTCATGGCAATGGAGCCGATATGGGAAAATGATTTTCATTCGTTGTCCTATGGCTTTAGACCAGAGCGCAGTGTCCATCACGCCATTCGGACGGTTAAACTACAAATGACCGAATCCAATGAGCCTAGAGGTCGCTGGGTAATTGAAGGAGACTTATCAAGCTATTTTGATACAGTTCACCATCGATTATTGATGAAATGTGTTCGTAAACGGATCAACTGCCGTCGATTTAATGATTTGCTTTGGCGCTTCATTAAAGCTGGACACATTGAACGCAATCTATTCTGTGCAACAAGTGAGGGGGTTCCACAAGGTGGCGTTATTTCTCCTTTATTGTCTAACATTATGCTGAATGAGTTCGATAAATATCTGGATAAATGTTATTTGAGCAGGAAAGTACGTAAAGACCGTTGGTATTGGAATCGAACCATTCAAGATATGCGCAAAATTGCGCTAGAGGAAAAGAGACAATGGAAACCTGCCGTTGCTTATTGTCGTTATGCAGATGACTTTCTAGTTATAGTCAAAGGCACAAAACAGCAAGCAGAGGCTATTCGGGATCAGTGTCGAGACTTTCTCGAGGGTAAGCTCCAACTCACGTTAAATATGGATAAAACTCATATTACGCATGTGAATGACGGTTTTATATTTCTCGGACATAGGATCATTCGAAAGTGTGGACCGAAGGGAAATATGCGAGTGGTGTCTGGTATTCCAAACGGTAAAGCCAAAGCATTTTCTCATTCATTGAGTCAGGCTTTATCAGGGGATCATAGCTGTAGCAAGATAGACAAAGTGGAACAACTCAATCGCAAACTTAAGGGTTGGGCACAATTTTATCGACATACTGATTACACTGCGAAAGTTTACAGCAAAATTGATCGTATTATTTTCTGGAAACTCGCTAAGTGGTTGGCTAGGAAATATCGTTGTTCGATTAAATCGTTAATGATGAAATGGATCAAACGTCCGACACCAAGTCAGGCAACGACATGGGTGTTATTTGGTAAAAGCAATCGTGGAAATTTATGTGGCGCGTCACTATTTAGATTAGTGAGCAGCCCCAAATTACCCTTTAGATGGCGATCACCAGAATCAAACCCCTACCTCAGAGATGAAATTAGAAATACTGTCACGTCTCGCTATAGCGATGTTGCCATGGCTGTTAGCCACAATTAAGCGGAGAGCCGTATGCGCTGAAAGGTGCACGTACGGTTCGGAGAGGAGAAGCAGAGAAATAGTTCGACTACGCTCTGCCTCTTACTCTACTACCGACACACTCAGGAGAAACGTAAACGTCCGGACAAGTACATCTTCAACTGCTTTCATTGATCCCTTATTTTAACTCCTGACTATACATCAGGAGTTAATATGGCTAAACGTTCTCATGAAGATTGGACTGCTTTGATAAAACAGCAGCCCGCTAGCGGCTTAACGATCACGGCTTTCTGTCGTCAGCATAAATTAAGTACCAGTACTTTTTATGCCCGTAAAGCCAACAAGGCTAAAATTAAAACGGTCATGCCTTTTGCTAAAGTAACAGTGGCAACGCCAACAGATGTGACGAGCCAAACCCAAGTTAGC
>NZ_MPHK01000028.1 GCF_001957135.1 Shewanella sp. UCD-KL21
TGATTGAAGGAAGCTGCTCCTAGTACGAGAGGACCGGAGTGGACGAACCGCTGGTGTTCGGGTTGTTATGCCAATAGCATTGCCCGGTAGCTACGTTCGGAATCGATAACCGCTGAAAGCATCTAAGCGGGAAGCGAGTCCTAAGATGAGTCATCCCTAGAGATTTAATCTCTCTAAAGAGCCGTTCGAGACTAGGACGTTGATAGGCAGGGTGTGTAAGCGTTGTGAGGCGTTGAGCTAACCTGTACTAATGACTCGTGAGGCTTAACCATACAACCCAGATGAGTTTTTATCTGAGWTGATGGTAACTAGATTTATTACTTACTGTTAAAGGTAAGACTTAGTGAAGAATAKATAGCGCTTAATGAAGTGGTCATAAAATTGCTCCATGCATTTATGACATCAAGTACCTCCATGTACTTGTCGAACTCAAAGTAAAAAACAGCTTTCCGAATTTAGTTAATCGCTTATGCGGTTAACAACCCAATTTGCTTGGTGACAATAGCATTGTGGTACCACCTGATCCCATCCCGAACTCAGTAGTGAAACGCAATCGCGCCGATGATAGTGTGGGGTCTCCCCATGTGAAAGTAGGTCATCGCCAAGCGCCTAATTTACTCGAAAGAGTCGCTTTATTACAATAAAGCAAGTCTACTAACTTTGACACGTTAGCGACTTAAAAAGAATTTAGTATACTGTGCAAGCAATTTACTAAAGGAGCGGTAGTTCAGTTGGTTAGAATACCGGCCTGTCACGCCGGGGGTCGCGGGTTCGAGTCCCGTCCGCTCCGCCAACATTACGATAAGCCCTGCTAGCAATAGCAGGGCTTTTTCGTCTCTGTTATTTAAAGAATGAATAATAGTGACATGGGAAAGTGGGTTGCTAAAGCAGCTGTAATTCAGTTACTTAGACTCTTGATTAGAGATAAATGGCCTGTCACGTCGGGCGCGGGTTCGTCTCTTGATAAGAGTAAGTCCGCTCCGCCAACATTACGATAAGCCCTGCTAGCAATAGCAGGGCTTTTTCGTMTCTGTTATTTAAAGAATGAATAAATAGTGACATTCGAAAGTGCTTTGCTAAAGCAGATGTAATTCAGTTGCTTAGACTCTTGATTAGAGATAAATGGCCTGTCACGCCGGGGGCGCGGGTTCGTCTCTTGATAAGAGTAAGTCCGCTCCGCCAACATTACGATAAGCCCTGCTAGCAATAGCAGGGCTTTTTCGTCTCTGTTATTTAAAGAATGAATAATAGTGACATGGGAAAGTGGTTTGCTAAAGCAGCGGTAATTCAGTTGCTTAGGCTCTTGATTAGAGATAAACGGCCTGTCACGCCGGGGGGCGTGGGTTCCTCTCTTGATAAGAGTAAGTCCGCTCCGCCAACACAAAGACGCAAGCCTCTACAGCAATGTAGAGGCTTTTTTGTTGTGGAATTTAATAAATTATCAGCCCTAAAGCGACTGTTCTGTTACTGTGATTTTAGAATATCGCTTTTGTTATAAATCGTTGCCATGTCGTACGCCAAAGGCCGTGGGTTAAGCGCTTTTTGATTTGTAGTCTAACCCCTATTAAGCTAAAAGTGTTAAAGGTGCTAGTTCAAGTTGTTTCTGATTTAATCATACGACTGATATTAGCTGCAGCTGGACTCGTGAGCTGAAGCTTGCGATTAAGAGCCTGATAAGAGTGTGTAGGCTCTGCTAGCACAAAGCACAAAGCACAAAGCACAAAGTACAAAGTATTTATTTTAAGCTTAAGTGCAATGTAGAAGCTTTTTAACATTGAAGGTTTATTGATTTTCTAGCTCCTAGACGTATTCAGAGCCTGTTAGAGTGAACTTTACCTTTAAATTAATCTGATAGTGCGACAAAGTATTTCGTTGTCTTCACTGCAAGAATAGTGATCTCAAAAATGCTAATTCACGTATTGTTATTTGCGGAAGTAATTATCAAACTTAAAGTAGATTAAAATTTGATATACTTGGCTGAAAAACCCACAGTCAGTACGTTTGTGATAAATAATGCTTTACCTTTGGCAGTGGTTTTAGCATAATGCATTTCGTCAACAGGGGTATAGTTCCAATTGGTAGAACAGCGGTCTCCAAAACCGATGGTTGCGAGTTCGAGTCTTGCTACCCCTGCCAAATTTAGAAGGCCTAGCAGAAATGCTAGGCCTTTGTCTTTTCTGGCTTTTATTCATTTCCCTATCTTAAAATCACTCTTAAACTCATACTCATATTTTTCAGTATTTTCTGTTTGGTGACCAAATGGTGACCAAATGGTGACCATAGCTTTTTAGAGGCAGCCAATTTTT
This sequence comes from Shewanella sp. UCD-KL21, assembly GCF_001957135.1. Classification (GTDB taxonomy): domain Bacteria; phylum Pseudomonadota; class Gammaproteobacteria; order Enterobacterales; family Shewanellaceae; genus Shewanella. Next base: position 2,307 of record NZ_MPHK01000028.1, read on the forward strand.
CTAGTGATAGTTTAGTACTAACACCTAGTGTAAAATTTTTTCAAAATTAATAACGATAATCGAAACTAGATAGTTAGCTTGGGAAGACTCTTTACATTAATAAATAAGAACCTTCTTATTATTAATCTGGGAAATCCACACCGCTTTTGTCAGTTATATTTTTAGAAAATCACCCGCGATCTAACCTTCCATTATTAATAACTTATTAAGCACTTAGACTTTAATCAAAAATAAATCACGGTTCTTTACTAAGCTATCGCCATATGTAACCTAGCCGTATATCATGGGTTAACAAGGACATATGGCGCATTTTCATGAACTCAACCTCTCTTTTTTATAGTCAGAATGCTATAGAGCTCGCTGAACAATATAATGGTCTTGATTTTAAGTCTGTACACCAATCGTGGAAGTTATATTGGCCAAAATCAGGATCGAATGTTTTAGATATTGGTGCTGGTTCTGGGCGTGATGCTAAGTGGATGAATGAGCAAGGTTGTGAGGTCATCGCCGTAGAGCCAAATGATGCATTGCGTCAAATCGGGCTACAAAGTACAGGCCCAGAAGTCACTTGGCTTAATGATTCACTTCCTGCTCTTGAAAACGTGCAAAGCTTAGTGTAGTGGTTTAGTTAAATTGGCCATTTATTTGAAGGTTAACCTCAATTAGTTTTCGTTATTTTAGTCATATTTATTGAGATGTGAACTAGAGCGCTTTTAGCATTAACCTTATGAAGCTTTTGTCCTAAAATGAGCTAGCTAAGAATTAAGTGAGTGGCCAGTTTTAACTAGCCATTACAGTTCAAATTAACGTGCTGTGGAGTAATGGTGAAACGAAAGCTGTTGCAACAGCAGCAACAGATATCACTCCATAAATACTTCATCCCATACTCACCGTTTTAATACCCTGTACGTAAAAGGTGCATGGTATTAAAGCTTGTGCTAATTCCAATGCTCGGTGGACATTTTAACGATGTGATTAATACACCTCATCATAAAGTCATCGCAGTACTCAATATCAGTTAGCTAAGTAAGAGAAAGTTGTCTTACTTTAGTTCAAGCCTCTTGGCACGGAATTCATCTGGTTGTAGTGGTTGTGTTTAGTTAGGATTGAGTGATTACGACGGTATTATTTTGTAAGTCCAGTATAAATTTTATATCAAAAATGGTGACCATAGCTTTATATGCAGTAAATTTAAGACTTTGTTATCGGTTAACTGTTACTCAATGAAATTTTTATAAAGAAAAGTATTCTAGGGTTAATGGAATGGGGCCATATAATCCTTCACCAATTAAGTGTTAAACCATCAATATCAATTATTTTAAGCTATCACCTCACCCTGACTCTTAATATTTGTTACAAACTGAGGTCGAAGTAAAACTTTATAAAATGGCTAAGCATGCCTGACTTTTTTCGTTAAAATGTCAAAAATTAAGTATTCAAATACAAAACGCAGATCTCTCCTGATGTACATAAATCTTGGCAATCCTATTGGCGTGATTCAGAAATAATACTCTTAAATTTGGATGCAGGAATAGTAGGTAACTCAAAAGAATAGCGCACATGACATCTGGCAATATAACTGTTCTACCTAGTGTTTCAGTCTGAATTCCTTTATCTGATATCCAATACTGCTTAATTTGTAAGTTTATATCATCAACTGTGGCGAACCATCCCGTTACGGGACGGTACCCTGAGCTAAGTGCAAGAGCCAATTAGATTTTGAGTAATGGCTTAAGGGAGAAGAAATGGATTTCGATAATTTAAAAAGTAAGCAAAGAAGAATACGTGATGACTTTCCTGAAGGTTTAGCGTTAAGAGTTCACCGCGCATTGAGTTGGTTAAATAAGTCAGAGCAATGTGAAGATGACAAAGACAGCCAGTTCATTTTCTTATGGATCGCATTTAATGCGGCTTACTCTCAAGACACCGAAGTACTCAGGCACACAGAGTCAGAAGCCTTCTCATTATTTATGTCTAAATTAGTTGAGCTGGATGCGGATAAGCAGCTTTACTCACTGATATGGTCTGAGTTTTCTACCAGCATAAGAGTATTGTTAGATAACCAATATGTCTTTCAGCCCTTTTGGGACTTCCAAGCAGGGAAGATCACCGAGAGTGAGTGGCAACAGCTTTTTTCAAATGCCAAATCAAAAGCAAATGTCGCGCTTTCATGCCAAAAAACCGATACCTTGATATTTGTCGTCTTGCAACGGCTCTATACTCTGAGAAATCAGCTTATCCATGGTGGTGCAACCTGGAATAGCTCGGCAAACCGTGAACAAATCCGTGACGGTGTTGCTTTCTTATCAAAGCTAGTGCCAATCATTATCAATATCATGATGGATAGCCCCAATGAGCTATGGGGAGATGCGAATTATCCTGCCTTGAATAGTTAAATCGGAAGGAGAGAGTGCAATGTTTATGTTAACAGCAGAAATCAGTTCGAATAGTCGCAATAATTTCATCAATACAAATCATGAGTTAAATATCAATAAACTGATGTGTGATAGGCTAGACAAAGCGCGAACTGATTGCAGGTTGCTTTCTCTTGCTTTGAAAGGAAAATTGAATGTCATCAAATGAATTTGAGTCTGCTCGAAAGCAGCTTCTCGAGTATGTAAGGCTACAGTTAATAGGTCCGGTTGATGGACCTGAAGAAGAAATAAAAGACGCACCACACAAGCGTTATTTAGCAGGAACACTATTTCCTCCAGCAGCTTCCAGAGACGAGCTTGATGAGACTCTGGGAGAGGACTCTACTACCGAAGCGCTGAGTAACGACTTTAAGCCATCCTCTATGGCGTTGTCTTTTGCAGCTCAAAGTTCATCAACGTTTGAGGTTCATATATCTGCGGCAAGATATTCGAGAGACCAGCAGTCAGGTTGGAAAAGAACACCACTTGATTACTCTATGGAGATTGACCTTGCTAGAGGGAGTCTCCCATCGACATCCATATTTGATGAAAATGCCCGCCTAGATGTTGCAATTAAGCCTTATATTTCAGGCCGCATTGTTACTATTGCATTTTCTAATCAAACTAAATCGGGTGAAAACCTCAGGCCTCAAGACTGTTTCTATCAGTGCCAAATATCTGTAACTACGAAAGAAGGCAAGTTTGCTGAATACCCGAGCAGTGATCGCTTTAAACTCGATGATGAGCAAAAGGAATTGGCTTTAACTTACAGGAACCGAGTCCCCTGGGGCGTGGGACACGGTGTCGCTGTAAGTTGGAATAAACATGAAGGAGATAGAGTCCCATTTGAACTTCATACAGAAATAATTCCAAGTCACGAGGTGAAAGGCTTTACCACAGATCTAGACAAAGAAAAATTTCCCTATTTAACTGATGAAATGTTGAGCATTCATCGTGTTGCGGATACTAAATCGACATCATCAGACTCACTACTAAATGATTATCAACGTTTGATAGATGCCTACAAAGGTTGGGTTAGTGAATTAGATAGAGAAGTTCTAGCTCCCAGATATGATGGGGCAAAAAACAGAGTAATAAATAGATTGCGAGCTGCAGCAGATCGAATGAATGCGGGCATAGATCTATTAAGATCTGATGCACTGGCTATGCAAGCTTTCCGTCTTGCAAATGAAGCGATGCTGATGCAAATGATTCATTCAGGTGGGAGTTATTCTGGGACTGCAAAATCTAGAGACTGGGGATACAAAACACCAGATTATTTCGCTGAAGAAATAGTCGGTAAATTCAACTGGCGTCCGTTCCAGTTGGCCTTTCAATTGCTGGTTTTAGAGTCACTCATTCCAAACGATAAAGGTGAATTTTCTAACTCTCATGAAGATGTAGATTTGTTGTGGTTCCCTACTGGTGGAGGCAAAACTGAGGCGTATCTTGCTGTTGCAGCTTGGGAAATGATTTATCGCCGTTTGAAATATGGAGAAGCTGGTGGTGGTACATCAGTAATCAAGCGTTATACACTGCGCTTGTTGACCTCCCAACAGTTTCAGCGAGCGGGCAGCTTGATTTGTGCATTAGAAGTATTACGCCAGCGAGAGCCTTTAAAGCTAGGGACCGAGAGATTTAGCTTGGGGTTGTGGGTTGGTTCTGCAAGTGCGCCAAATGATTATAAGTCTGCAGCAGAAAAATATAAAGAGCAGCGAGAGGCAGATCAACCAGAAAATCCATTTCAGCTCCAAGTTTGCCCTTGGTGTGGTACCTCAGTATTCCCACATAGACACTCTGATAATTCTGCTGATTATGGTGTGAATTGTGATCAATACTCCAAGTTCGAGTTTATATGTCCATCCAGTGATTGTGAGTTCCATAGTCACTTACCAGTTCAGGTAGTTGATGAGGCGTTATATGACGCACCACCTAGCCTATTGATTGGAACGATAGACAAATTTGCACGATTGACATGGAAAGCCGAAGCCGCAGCCTTTTTCGGTAAGAGCTCAAAGAGACCTCCTAGCTTGATCATTCAAGACGAGTTGCACCTCATTTCTGGGCCCCTAGGAACAATAGCTGGGATATATGAAACTGGTTTTGACAGTATCATGGAGACTCTAGGGCACAAACCTAAAGTTATAGCAGCCACAGCAACAATTCGAAGTGCGAACCAACAAGTTAACCGGTTGTTTGGTCGCAATGTTGCTATTTTTCCTCCATCAGGTACTGACGAAGCAGATTCGTTCTTTTCAAAAGAAGACTTAGACAATCCCGGACGAATGTACGTCGGTGTAATGCCATCTGGTCATACAGGGCAGACTGGTTTGGTTCAATTAGGAGCTGCTTTACTTCAAGCGCCTCAAGACCTTGGCTTTTCGAATATAACACAAGACAGTTACTGGACATTGCCTATATATCACAACTCACGAAGAGAATTGGGTAAAACAATGACCTTAGCTCGAGATGATATACCTGCGCGTGTTGGTGTCATTACAAAAGAGGGACAAGAAGCCCGAGATATCCAGTCAGTTGAAGAGCTAAGTGCAAGCGTCAAAGGCCCTAGAATTCCTGAAATTCTCGCCAAGCTAGAGAAGGAAATGATGTCCGGTGATGAAGTAGTAGATGTATTACCCTGTACCAATATGATTTCAGTAGGCGTCGACATTGGCCGGTTAGGTATGATGCTAATTGCCGGACAACCCAAAGCAACGGCTGAATACATTCAGGCGTCTAGCCGCGTAGGACGTAAGAAAACTCGTCCACCAGGCATAGTATTCACACAATATTCTGCCACTAAGCCAAGGGACCGTTCTCACTATGAGTCGTTTAAAAGTTATCACCAAGCTTTGTACCGCTATGTAGAGCCGACAAGTGTCACTCCTTGGGCTATGCCGGCGGTAGAAAGGGCGTTACACGCGTCATTGATTGCTGTCGTTCGGATGACAGGGTATCTCAGAGAAAACAAGAATGCGAAGTTTTTCGACAAAGAAAATGATGAGTTCGTTGAGATTCGTGAGGTATTTACTCGCAGAATCAAGCAATCAATGAGTGGAATGGATACATCAGAGCAAGTTAAGGTTTTGTCCTATTTGGACCAAATAATTGACGAGTGGCATCGTAAAGCAAACAGTGATGACAAGCCAATTAGCCTGTACGAGTCGGGAGGGGCGGGAAAGCAGTTTAGACCATTGTTTAAGTCGTTTGATGACAACGTGAGTGAGCATGCAGATGCATGGAATACTTTGAATTCAATGCGCAGCGTTGATACAGAAACCCATATTTTGGTTCGAGGAGAATAAGATGTCTGGTGCTAATCGCAGTTATAGAAGCTCACAACTTATTAGTCCGTTTGGACCAGGCTCAATTATTGATATTGGGAATGAATCCCTAATTCTTATGGATATAAAACAGTGGCCAACGAAGCTTGAAGAGATAAAGCTTGACCGTTTAACAAAAGAAGCAGGGGTGTGGGCGCTTAAAAAGCCCCCTGTATTAAACAGCCGCTGGGAGAGCATCCACAAGAATAACTCGCTGATGACTCATCGTTTTCCTACATGGATGTTTTGCCCTCGCTGCCGGAGACTAAAGCGTTGGAGTAGAGAAGACCCTGTCAATGAAAATGGTGTACCGACTTGTGAAAACAGCAAGTGTAAGAACAAGATATTAGTTCCAATGCGTTTTGTTGCTGCATGTAATCATGGACATTTACAAGATGTTCCTTGGGACCGGTGGGCACACCAAAATCAACCAGAGCAATGCTCGATGCCCAAAGACCAGCTCTATTTTATAACAAATAGTAATCGAGGAAGTGGTCTTGATGCGCTAGAGGTCCATTGTAAAAACTGTGGAGCAACTAACTCTCTGGGAAACATCATGCAAGAAGGCGCTTTACGCTCCCGCTGTTTAGACAAACAACCTTGGGAGTATAAAGAAGACTTTAGTTCAAGCTGTGAGGAAACTTTACGCGTATTGCAAAGAGGTGCAAGTAACCTTTACTATCCCATAATTCGTTCCGCTCTAGATATTCCCTATGAGTCTAGCTCTCAGGGAAACAGCATTATCGATGCTATAAAAGACACCGAAGATTACGATGATTTATTAAGAGCATTAGAAAGAGGGAAGTCAAAACGGGCTGCTCAATGTGCAGATGATTTAGCGGATGATTTTGGCTTCTCTGCAGATGATATTTTAGAAGCGGTAAGTTCAGGTGGTGAGCCCAAAAGAGAATTTCGTATCCCTGATGATAAAGATCTGCGTGTCGCTGAGTGGGACGTCCTGAGTGCTGCAAATATTAATGATAAACAAAGTGACAACTTCAAAACTCGAGCGGCACTAATTGATAGCTCTAAAGCATTTGGCTTTGATAAATACATCAAAAAGATTGTCTTACTCGACAAACTTCGTGAAGTAAGAGCTTTCTGTGGTTTTGAAAGGGTTAAGCCTGATGATAACCCAGTTCTGATGAGATCAGCTGATGGTCAAAAATCATGGTTACCAGCATGTGAAGTATACGGTGAAGGTATATTTATCGAGTTTAGTCAAACCATGATAGATGAGTGGCAACACCAAGCTGACCAGTTTGTCAGGCCAAGATTAGAGAGTGTTTTAAGGCGCTATGCTTCCGTGACCTCAAGTTATTTGCCTGAGCCAACGGCGAAATTCATGGCACTACATACTTTTGCTCATTTAATTATTCGTCAGTTGAGCTTCGAGAGTGGTTATTCAAGTGGTTCTCTTCGTGAGCGAATTTATGCCGATGAGGGGCAAGCTGGTATATTAATCTATACAGCAGACGGAGATTCAGAAGGTAGCCTAGGTGGGTTGGTCCAACAAGGTGAACCTCTGCGCTTGTTCCCCGCTTTCGTGGCAGCACTCGAAACCGCTAACTGGTGTTCTAATGACCCAGTGTGCAGTGAAATGGAATCTCAAGGTGTTATGGGGCTGAATAAGGCCGCCTGTCACTCATGCTCCCTAGTTTCCGAAACTAGCTGCGAACACAATAACTTGTTGTTAGACCGAAAATTACTAATTGGTGATGATGGTGCGCAAGGATTGTTTAGTCAAATAATGAAGAAAATTTGTGAGGAATACAGCTAATGCGCATGCCTAATGCTCGTCAAATTAGCGAGGAACAGCAAGACGTTTTTGAAGAGGCACCAATTACCGGTAATGTACTGGTAACGGGCCCTCCGGGAACAGGTAAAACGGTGATTGCCTTTTTGCGAGCTCAAGCTTTAACTCGAAAAAGCACGCCTGCTACTGTATTGATGTATAACCGAGTATTAAGACGCTACACGGAAAATGTGGCTAAAGATATTCAAGGCGAGGTGTCGTCAAAGACTATGCACAGCTGGCTTCCAGATTGGTGGAAGAAGCATCGGATTGCTCGTGAAGATGAAGATACTAGTATTGAGACCGAACAAAAGTCATCAAAAGTTTATTTGAATAGCCCATATTCAGATAAAGATGAAGTCAAAGCTGCGGGAGGTCGATGGGACGGAAGCCTTAAAAAGTGGTTCGTACCAAGAGAAATATATGATGGTGAGCCTGACAAATTTGCTAAGTGGCCTGAGTTTGATTCTTCTTCGACCCAAAAACATCCTAATCGTGTTTATCTTCAATCGAACTATAACGAGCGAAAAGAAGTAAGAGAAGCCGGAGCTAAATATGAAGCATCTAAAAAGCAGTGGTGGGTTACTCAAGAACAGGTGAATCAAACCCCAGAAAGATTCGAAAAGTGGTTAGGCTGTAGTTGTAAGCTTGCTCCCCCAGAGATAAGTAAATGGCATTACGACTGGGAGACAATGCTTGATCAATACGTAGAGTTAACTGATGAAAATATTGTTGATTGGGGGCATTTGATTATTGATGAAGCTCAAGACTTCTCGCCTGATATGTTTAAGTTTTTGCGATCTGCTGGTCGAATGATGGACAAAGGTGGCATAACTATCCTAGCTGATGAAAATCAACGTCTTCATGAAGGGCAAAACTCTTCTTTGGATGAGATACGCCGTAACCTAAGAGTGAAAGAAGACAGAGAGTTCAAGTTAACTAAAAACTTTCGAAATACTCAACCTATCGCATTGATGGCAAAACATTTCTATACCGGTTTGCCTACAGGGGTACCAGAGGTACCTGAAAAAACAGGTAGTAAGCCGAAATTAATAGCAACCTATGAACAAACAAAACAAGCTGACTTTATCAAGAATTTTCTACAGTTACGAGGTGCCCAAGAAGTTGCAATAATAGTAGACTCAGATTTAGACAGAGCTTTTTATTTAGACAAACTAGATAAAGCACTACCAAATTATCAAGTGCAGTATTATTCAAGCTCAAAACCTCAAACCAGTGAATTGTTAGCATTTGATAAGCAGGGAATTATTACTATATTGAATCGTCGAAGCTGTAAGGGCTTGGAGTTTGATACTGTATTTATTCCTGATTTACAAAATTTCTCATTCAGTGATACGGAACTAACCACATTTAACATGAACATGTACGTGATGTGTTCTCGAGCTCGGTCAGAGTTAGTCCTTATGTATGTTAAAACGAGAACTGCGCCAGCTCCAATTTTGAAGTATTTACCAAGTGAAAGTTCAGGTTTAATGGAATATCGAGAACTATAATGACGACAAGTTTATTCAATTCAGACTCTTCCTACGTGGTTATAACGAGGAAGCATTTATCAAGAATAGTTTTACCCTATGAGGTAATTCTAAATTCGCTATGCTATCGCATAAATGACTCGACAGTTTTCAATGCTAGCACCGCCTTAAGTCTTGTTTCTGGAGGTAACTTTGCTGATGATTTAGTGCTTCTAGAGATTGCATATACCAGTGTTAAACGAGCTTACCCATTGTCTGGTTTAGTGAGCGTGTGGTTTGCAACTCAAGATGCTAAAGAATTATTTATAGATAGGGGCTACGAGAACTATGATGTTGAGCATCTTAATTGCGAAGTGGTTAGCGCGGGACAAATAGGCGTCTCTCCTGAAGCTTTGAGTATCGACAAACCTGAAAGCTCTGTGAGCAAATTTGATCTGGTAAAGCAAGACGGTATCTTAGCTCTAGCATATGAGCAGATACTGTCGGAACCTAACAGTATCACATCAATGAAAGCCGAACTTTTATCGGTGCAGACTCTAGATGGTCTACTGGATTACTTACTAGATTCAAAGGAGCTTAGTCCACTGGAGCATGAGGTGCAAAGGGTTTTTGCTCAATTATGTATAGAGAACAGTCTAGATTCTGGTTGGGATACATACTCTATTCTTAGCTCCTTAAACGAGCAGTTGAGCACGTCAGTTACAAGCTACCACCAGTACGAAGTTTGGTCACAAAAAGCACATGCTTTAGTTAGTGGTGCAGGAGCTCTAGATATTCCATTAAACGATAATGGCTCTCATGTTCTAAGAGCAATAATCCTCGTTTTGTTGAATCCAGAGCAGGAGGGGCTTTTAGCGATCAAGTCTCAGCTGGGAGAAAATATAGGTGATGGTGTATTTAATATTGCTAGATCATTTGTGTTATTGCGCTCAGGGTATAGCCTACTGGATTTTCATCAGCGTGAACGTTTAGGTGTTAATCGTACTTTCATACAAGACTTAAATGCTGCGCTGTATAATGAAGACTTTTCAGCATTCAGCCAAACGAGTGACAGCGAAGTTATTGAAGAGAGTGTTGTCGAGGAGGCTTCTTATCAACAGAGAGATGAAACTGTTATCGAGGTGATTGAATCTAAATTCGCATTGTCGAGTGTCGATTTCGTCACAGAAACAGAGGAAGGACTAGAGGGCTTCAATGCTTATTCGATAAATGGCTTGGTTCCTAACGCTGGTTTTGTCGCAATATTACTCGAAGAGCAGAAAACATCACAGCTCTATTATTGGTTAATTGACAGAAGAGGCGGCGATGGAAAATACAAAGGAAAACTAGGTATCGACTTGTTGCAAATTCAGTCAAATTTACCTTCAGATTATAGATTTGAAGTAGATGAAAATGGTGTGTTCCTGCGTCTGTCGGCAGATATTCATGGTGCGGACAAGTTGAAGCAAGCACTAGTGCAGATAAAAGACTATCTCTCTATTGTAAAAGCTGTTAATGCTAGAAAAAGCAGCTTTTGACCTATAGAAAAACTAAAACAGCAAGCTAGAAAAGCTTGCTGTTTTTATGAGGGTGTTTAGACAGCGTGCTAGAAATTTAAAAATTAGCCTGACATAGAATATTGAACGCTCTCATATGCACTTTGAGCCATTATCGAAATAGCTATTTTTGAGTAAGGCCCCTTTCATGTCAAAAAGAACATTTTAAGAGGCTTCATAATTTAACCCGCTTTAGTTTGTGAGGTATCTTGGCTTAAGCTTTCAGCGGTAGATAAAGCATTTACCATTTGTTCTGCAACTGCCTCAATCACTTTCATGCATACAGAGTTACCGAATTGCTGGTAAATCTGATTTTGCGATACTGCATTAACTATAAAATTTTCTGGAAACCCTTGCAATCTAGCACATTCACGTGGTGTTAGTTTACGAGGGTTTTTCTTTATATGGCTTTGATCCATTAGTATTTCAGAACCATCTTTATAATATCGTGCACTAATCGTATTGGTGTATTCACTATCAGCATTGAATAATGAGTAACCGAAACCATTACCTTTTGTTTTGTGTTCAGCTTTGCGTTTTTGATGTCCTTCCCAAAGCCTGTCTGAAATAGTAAATCTGTCTTTCCCGTATTCTTCTCTATCTTCTTCTAACTCTTCCTTTGTTTGCAGGATATTTCCAACTCGAGTTGGTGTCTTTGGAGGCTCTGGCCAGCAAAAAGCTTTATCAAAATTTACATTTGGATACTGGTCTTTATCAAAGCCTATGATAAAGACTCGCTCTCTATTTTGAGGGGCTCCAAAATCACCAGCTCTTAGTACTCTGACATCAACCCAATAATTTAATTTTACCGCTAAAGCATGGCGTGATTCTTCGCTCATCGGTATATCTTCAGGGATTTCTTGCTCATGCTGTCCCTGTAATATTTCCATTATCATTTTGAGCGTGCGACCTTTGTCATGCCCCCTAAGCTGCTTTACATTTTCAAGTAAAAAAGCCTTTGGCCTTTTATTTGCCAAAATTCGCTGCACTTCAAAAAACATCGTTCCGCGAGTATCACTAAACCCTTTTCCTAAACCTGCTTGTGAAAATGATTGGCATGGAAAACCACCAAGAAGAACTTCATGATCAGGGATATCTTTGGCTGTTATTTTTGTGATATCCCCATTTGGCATGTCACCGTAATTTGCTAAGTATGTTTTTTGAGCAAATTTATCCCATTCAGAAGTGAATACGCAGTGGCCTCCTAATTGTTGGAAAGGATAGCGGATACCTCCAATACCAGCAAAAAGATCGATAAACCTAAAGTTAGCAGCATTTATGTTTCCTTGCTTTAGGGGGGCGTTATCATAGAAATTCTGCATTTCTTTTTCAAGATCTACAATTTTCCCCCATTTTAAGGTTGAAGGCTTATGTTCGCCAGCTTCCCAGCCTCGAATTGTTCGCTCGCCGTCTTTTCCTAAACCTATCAAATTTGCTAGCTCACGTTGACCTAGACCAAGTTTTTTTCGTAACTCTCTGATATAGTTTGATGTATTCAATTTTTGCACCATTACACTCATTTAAATATCCGGTTTTTGCCCCGGTGATGGCGTAACTGTATATAGAGACATACTAAAAAGCAAGGATTATCCGGTTTTTGACCTGGTATATATATGGGACTTGTAAATGAACTACATAATTAACGATGGTGTTGTTGAACAGCACGGTAGCAAAGTTCCGCCAGAGGCAGTGTTTAAGCTAGGCAGGTTCACAGCTTTAGTCGATGGCATTAATACTGATTTTGTTGTTTCCAAACGGCCTACTCAAATACAATTTATCTTTGAACTTTCACCTGAGCCCTTTTTCACTTTAAAGTTTAGAGGGCTGGCTTTAGATGCCACACAGAGTGCAGCGCTAGTCAGTTGTGGCTATTTTATCTTAGATAACTCGCGAGTCTGTTTTGTTAGCTCAAGAGTGACTGAACATTTGGATGTGGCATTCGGGGATTTACCTCTACCCAAATTAATCAAACTCCTTAGGTCTCTTTTTCAAGAGGGACTAATAACCAAGATCCCATCAGACCTCATTGAGCAACTAAGAGCTAATCAGCAGAAAGAGTCTCACCACAAAAAATTATTTGCTCAATCACTTTATCCTTATCAAGAGACGGGGGTTAATTGGCTCAGCTTTTGTGTTGAAAACTCGGTGGGAACTATTCTGGCAGATGATATGGGGCTTGGGAAAACAGCACAGGTTATTGCTTTATGCTGCGATGTGTTAGAAAAGAACCCCAATAGTAGAATTCTCATTGTTGTTCCCAACCCTCTTCTAGATAATTGGGTTCGGGAGTTTAGCTTTTTTGCCCCCAGTATTACCCCTTATCTCCATTATGGTAATCAGCGTAGAGGGGTTGCTTCGGCATTCGATGGTAGCAATGTGATCATTACCCCTTATACGACGATGTCGTCAGATATCACTATGTTTGAAGATGTGCACTTTGACCTAGCGCTATTTGATGAAGCCAGTATGTTGAAGAACCCTAGCTCAGGTCGCTCTCTCTCTGCTAGGCGTTTAGATGTTGGTGTTACAGTCGCCATGTCGGGTACCCCAGTAGAGAATAGTCTAATGGATGCGTGGTCTTTAAGTGATCTCGTTTTCCCTAGTTTCTTAGGCTCTCAAAGCAGCTTCAAGAAGACTTACGTTCACTCTGACTTATCAGAGACGTTAAACAAGAATCTCGAAGAGTTAGAAAGCAGCCTTCGCCAAATTACGTTACGCCGAATGAAAAAAGACGTATTGAAGCAACTTCCTGAAAAACTAGATATTCACACAGCAGTATCGCTAGGTGAGAAAGAAGCAGCTTGCTACGACTCAATAATTGATGAGATGAAGGATGATGCCAAGAGTGGTGGTGGTGGTATCCTTCCTTTGATCAATAAACTTCAGCAGTTTACGGCGCATCCAGCGTTACTCGACCCGTCGATTGATAAAGATGTAAGAAGCCTTCGAGCACACAGTGCGAAATTTGAACTGCTCACTCTTCAGCTTGACAACATAGCCAACGCAAATGAAAAGGTAATTATTTTTGCGACTTTCCAAAAGGTGATCGATCTCATTCAAGGTGCAGTAAAAGAAAGATTTGGACTAGTACCGAGTGTGATTGATGGTAGAACGCCGAATGAGGAACGACAACCTTTAATTGATAGTTTTTCTACATCTGAAGGGTTTGATGTATTACTTTTGCATCCCAAAACGGCGGGGATGGGCTTAAATATTACGGCCGCAACGAATGTTATCCACTACTGCCGACAATGGAACCCAGCTCTTGAAGAGCAAGCCACAGCTCGAGCATGGCGTAACGGGCAAGATAAGGTCGTGAATGTGTATTACATGTATTATGCCAATACCATCGAAGAAAAAATTGATGAAAGAATTCGGTTAAAACGGCAGCTTAGTGAGCGGGTTGTTTCGGTGACAGATGATAAAGAAACAGACAAGCAAATCATGCTTGCTTACTTGGAAAAATTAGGATTATGAGTCAAAAAATAGATTTACTCGAAGACGATGACTTTCGTCCGTCTGCGGCTCGTTTAGTCGAGAGCTTACGAGATACAGGCTATAGCAAAGAAGCGGCTTTTGCTGACATCATTGATAACTCAATTGCAGCGAATGCAACCCGAGTTGAAGTTGAACTTCAATATATGATGGGAGAGTTCAGAGTGATCATTACTGATAACGGTGATGGCATGTCAGAAGAGCAACTTAGAAGTGCGATGCGGTACGGCTCCCCAAGGCGGAATAATCCTAAGTCATTGGGGAAGTTTGGCATGGGACTAAAGACAGCTTCAACCGCATTTTGTCGTCGATTGGTTGTGTTATCACAGCAAAATGGCACCAGTTCTGGTCGTGCATGGGACATTGATAAAATTATTGCTTCTGATCGATGGGAGCTTGAAACCCCAGATTCTAATGAGTATTACGAAGATTATGAAGCGCTTTCAGACTTTTCAGAAACCAGTGGCACAATGATAATTTGGGAGAACATTGACCGTTTAGTTAAGGCGGGCAGTGAAAAACAAATGCGAGACCAAATAAGAGCTCTTGGTGAAGAGCTATCTTTGGATCTTAGCGCCGTATTCTTTAAGTTCTTAAAGGCTGAAGAAGTTACTATTTCCATGAAGGTTGGTGATGCGCCAGCAGTTAACCTAATAGGGTGGGATCCTCTTTCTTCGGATTTAAATCGCTCTAGTGAAGGCGCTCGCTCTCGAGTGTTAAAAGAAAAAGCTGTGTCTGTAGAGCATCAAGGAAAAAATCTGTCGTTTACAGTAAAAGGTGGGGTTATTCCATCTCAAAATGATCTTGATGCGGATGAAATAGATTACGTTCGTTATGGTCTTGATAATCAAGGTTTATATATTTATCGTGAGGGCCGACTTATCTGGCATGATGGGTGGCCTCATCGAATGTATAAGAAAGAAAGTAAGATCACCCGCCTTAGAGTCGAGCTTAATTTCACTCATGAACTTGATGATGTGTTTAGTATCGACTTCAGAAAAAGCCGAGTCATTATACCTGTTGAGATCCGAGAAGAACTTAAACGATTGATTGCACCATGGAGGCAAGAGCTTCTTAAGGGTCAAAATCGATTAGTTGCAGCGAATACAAAGCGCGCACATGGTCCTGCAGACAAGGCAATTGATAAGCACAAGAAGCATACTAAAAACTCAGAAATCAAAGTGGATGGTGACACTGTCACTATTAGAAATCAGAATCAAATGAAGCCGACCGTGATTGAAGGCATCCGAGTTTATGACGATAAAACGGTTCGAGTTCATGAAGAAAACTCCTTGTTAGGTGATGATTTGTGGGAGCCATCATGTGATGAAGAAGGTAATACTTGCGTTACGTTAGGCAAGTCTCATCCGTACTTTCACAAAATGTATAACGTTTGCAAAGATAACGTTGAAGCGATGAAGGCTTTGGACATGTTGCTGTGGAGCTTATCAAACGCAGAGCATGGTGAGTTCTCTGAAGCAAACCAACACACATTAAAAGGGTTTCGTCAAAAAGTGAGTCAAACGTTACGTTACTTGAGCATTGAACTACCTGATACAGAGGAAGACTAATGAGTTATCAATATGATTTATCCGATTTTAAACGTTACTTGAATGACAAAAACTCTAAGTATCGAGTGGATGGTCTTATCTTCTGGAAGACCACTATTCCTCTACCGATAGATTTGTTTAACCGAATTTTCAATGAGTCTGATCAAATTGTTACTGACTATGTATATCAGCTAGCCGCTAGTGCAGTTGTATTCAGTCATCGAGATTCATTTGAAAGTGAATTTTCGATAGCTGTAACTGATTTACCCAAAAATGACTTAAAGAAAAAAAACAAACTCTTAGAGGGATGGTTAACAGAACATTTACCGAGTAACTCAGCCGTACCACACATGGCTTATGAGGTTGCCGATATTTTGGGTCTAGGTAATTTTATTTTTTCTGTAAAAAAAGTAGCTGCTGCATTGCAACATCAAGGTAAGAAGTACGCCAGAATTTTCATGCCCACGGAAGTGAGAGTATTGTTCAATCGTATCTCCGATGTTGATAGTGTTGGGCAAGACAATACCGATATGTTTGGCAACATTATTGCTGATCGTTATGGTATTTATCGAGCAGGTTTCGGTGATGCTTTAGTTGCTATTTTTAATGGGTTGCTTGATTTTCGTATCCTATGCTCAGGTCGAGGAGATCATCTAAATCAATTCAGAGTTATCACGCCACTTATTGAAGATATTGATGTACGTTTTGGTAAAACATCAGATGGTTCGCTTTGGGAGCCGGGCTACGAAGATGATCATTACATCACGCTAAATAGTGAGCATCCTTTAGTAAGAAACTTGTCCGAAGGTGAATCACAACCTTTGGCTGAGTTCTTGTTTTTCCTTGGTGAGTTTGAAAATGGGCAGTTTTCAGAAACGAATAAAAAGCTCATTGAAAATCTGCGCCAAGAAGTTTCACGTAGCTTATGGATTAAGCACGACTAACAGTTTTCAGCCGCTAAGCAGCGGCTGTGTTTTTTATTAAGGCTAGGAAAAGTATGCTATCTGAATTGAATATGGTTGGTAAATGGTCAAAGCTAGATACTCAATCAAGCTGGAATTTTGGCGAGATTAGGTTTGATGAAAGATCGAAAGATATTTTTGAAGAGGAACTTGACCTACAAATCAAAATATTTGACCACTCAGCAAAGATTAATGTTTCAAGTAACAACAATCACTGTTACATCCCAAGCCACTACTTCTTATATGCAATTAAGCTAGCCCCATTAGTGTTGCTTGTTAAAAACTATATAGCGTATTTTGAGAGGGCAGTACAAGCTTTACCTGATGCAGATGCTGTAGGGACATTCATAACAAACAAAAACGCGACGCCTTCAGAACTAACAGGAATTGACTCATATAGTCTTGAGCAGTTCTACGATGTTTTTGATGTTTTGACTGCAGAAAGGAGGTTAAAAGCAAAAGAAATTATTAACGGTTACGGTAAGACTAGTGCCACAACGATCCGACCAAGTGATGATTTTCTTCGCTCTGTCGTATTGAAAGCTTTACCTGTTCCTGACAACAGTTCAGAAATGCTTAGTCGATTAGTCTGCGCCTTCTCTAAATCGCAAGTAGCATTACAACATTTAACAGCTAATTATAATGCTTACCTTCCTCATCTATTCCGCTCTACAGATGGCGATGAGCTGCTTTTAATGATCCTATCAACATTGGGGTGGCAAGGATTACTTGACTCAATATTAAATTCAACTAGTGGCCGATATTGCTCTTGGGGGGAGATTGATAATGCCTTTTTGTTGAGTACGACACCTGTTTCAGGGAACACGCTATATACTGAAAAACCAGTTCATTATTCAACCTCACTAGCCCAATATGTACATGTAAAAAAAGGTTTATTGGAAACAGATGAATTAATCGACTCTGTTTCTCTACTTATCTCGATACTTTGGCCTAATATGGCTGTTCATAGAAGCGAGGGAGAGCTTTTCTTTAGAGCTTCATGTCGTTCGGATTCTCAGGGGATAGGTTTTGACGGTGCTAGTAACAAAATTTTTTATGGTGCACCTGGTACAGGAAAGAGCCATAAGATCCATACTGTAGAATGTATAGGTGCAGAAAAGGTTGTAACTGTTTTCCATCCAGACACACAGTACAACGACTTTGTCGGTGCTTTAAAGCCGATGATGCAAACAGATCTCGCAGGAAATCCTACTGTTACTTATCAGTTCCGACCGGGGCCATTTACTAATGCGCTTGTTAAAGCTAAAAGATCTCCAAGCACACACGTCTGCTTAGTTATCGAAGAAATAAATCGAGCGCCAGCTGCCGCGGTGTTCGGTGAACTATTTCAATTACTTGATAGGAATGCCACTGGGGAGAGTACCTACAAAATTGATGCTGCAGACCCTGATATGCTGCTGTATATCAATGAGCAACTTCGCGTATCAGGTGTTCCAGAGCTAACACAGCTAGAAATTCCATCTAATCTCTCTATCCTAGCAACAATGAACAGCAGTGATCAGGCTGTAATGCCCTTAGATACCGCGTTTAAACGTCGCTGGAGCTTTGAATACTTAGGGATTGATTTTAGCAATTCGGCAGTACCTCAAACAGTAATTGAAGTTTCTACAGGTAATGGGAAATATGCTATTAAGTGGCCTGACCTAGCCAAAGCAATTAACGATGTGTTGATGGAAACTGGTATCGCCGAAGATCGCCTCATTGGTCCATTTTTCCTCAACCCGAAAGAGCTTAGTGATCCTAGCTCTGCAAACGACGCGCTGAACGGCAAACTATTTGTGTACCTTTGGGACGACGTTTTGCGCCATATCGGTCAGCACAAAGTATTTAGTTCTTCTTACAAAACGTTTGGGGGGCTCTCAGCAGCTTTCAATAAAGGGCTTCCAGTATTCAGTGCTGCAATTGAAGGAGTTATTGAAGTGAAGGGCGAAATCGCCGAGGTGCCAGAGGCAGCGGAAGATGCCGGTGAGTAATATTCTCTATTTGTCTGATCGACTATTGGTCAGCGATAAGACTATCCCTGAATCTTTGCTTAGTGAAATGCGCAGTCTAGGCCTTGTTGCACCGGATATGGTAAAGGTACATTTTTGTGGTGTGGTTTCTTACAGCGATGGCTTAGCTGTTTTTTTACCTAGAAACCACGAAGCACGAATTGAAGATAGAGCTTCGGCAGCTCATCTTCTACTTCAAGCTTTATTGAAATATTATCAAAGCAAAGATAGTGGTATTTATGCACAAGAAAGTGGTGAGGAAGTCATTGGTGGTAGAGCTTTATCATTAGCTGTTTCGCTGCTAAATGATTATCAAGCAAATAGTTTATATGTACGAAGAGTTAAAGAACGTTTAACCAATAATGGCAAAGTGAATTGGGCTAGAACCATAACTCGCAGTTCAGCTTACCCAACTATAAGTGGGCCGATGTATTTCGATTTGTCGACATCTCGTTCACGGTATACTTCAAATTGTGAAACCGCAAAAATCCATGCTCAAATTATCAAAGAACTATTCAAGGACTATGGAATGCTATGGTTGGGGCTGCCTAGGTTTTTTGATGAACGGTTAGAGCTAATGCCTAAACCATCAGGTACTGTCAATGTGCAAATAGCTTATTTACAACGAGAACTACAATTGAGTTACTCAGAGCGAGATATTTTCTTAATTAAGGGTCTAATTCAGTACTTGCGTATCAAGAAGGGTATCAACATAAATAATATACTAATTGGTGTTCGTAAGTTTCATAATCTTTGGGAGTCGATGCTCGATGAATGCTTGATTGGTAAATATGCAGTAAATAGTAAATTACCAGTTCCTGTATATCAGTTGCTAAATGAGGACTTTGTGCCAGTAGCACAGAAAGGGCAAAGAACAGACACAGTACTTAAACATCACGAGGAAAATAGGTTTGCAGTTGTAGATGCAAAGTACTATGAAGCAAGCTCACCTAACACTGCCCCAGGATGGTCAGATCTGGTTAAGCAATTTTATTATCAGAAAGCAGTTTCTCTTTTAGAAGGCGATACGGCCTTGGTAACTAATCATTTCGTGTTTCCAGGACATAGTATGAAACTCAAGGCTGTTCATGTTGCTGAGAGAAGTAGAATCGTCAAATCAGAAAGTGATTGTATGAGCGAATTGTATCCTACTATCCATTGTCATTATCAAGACCCTATTGAACTGTTAGATGTTTTTGTAAGAGGCGCAAAGTTAACTAAGTTAACTGATGATATTTTACAGAAGCATCTAATTTAAGTGTTGGCTATTAACATTGTTCAATAAGTTACTGATAAAATTAATTATAGTTGTAGTGTTCTCACTTTCAAAAATAATGTCATAACTTGAGCTGTAAACTTCAAGGGGTACTCCATCCCCTTCATTGGTTGCTGCTTGTATTAGGTATCGGGAGTTTGAGTCTTCACGCTCTGCTGGGTCTGATAACAACCCAGAGGACGTAGTATTGAGATCCTACATTAAAATTAAAACTTGGACTCACGTCATTGTGCCAACTTTTATCGTTAAGATATGGGTAATCGCTTAAGTTGAAACCTAAGTTAAAACCAGCACCAAATTCATTTTTATAAAGCATCTACGCCTTCCTAGTAGTCTTTATGATGGTGAACTCAGAAATACTGCTAGATCTAATTCAATATTTAAAATTCTTCATTGAATTTCCAGTAACTCACCAATTTCCACATCTAAATACTTGCATAGCGTCTCTAAAACATCTAATTCAACACGAGTGGCCGTTTCATTGTAGAGACGGGTAATAGTACCTCGGTTAATATCTGTATCCCTTGCCACATCAGAAACTTTAAGCCTCTTCTCACCGAGTATTCTGGAAAGATTACACTTCAAAATGAGCTCCAATAATAAAAAATGTTCTCCTGCAGGTTAAAAAAGCTTGCAAAAGATAATAAATGAGCATAAATTTGTTCTACAGGAGAGCAAAAAAGCTTTCTGTGAAATCAAATGACCTATCGGAGAGTATATTATGTCTAATACTTATTTAACAGCTGAAGAGTTATCTGTACGCATTAAATATGATGCGAGAACGATTCGTGACCAACTAAAAGATGCCATTTTTCTAGAAGGGATCCATTACATTAGACCATTTGGTGGTCGCAAAATATTGTTCATCTGGGAGAGTGTTGAAGATCTCATGTTGTTTGGTTATTCAGACGTTTTGCCAACTAAATAGCGAGGTGCGCAATGGGTAGTGTAAATGCGCGTAATAACAAGTTATACCTCGATTTTCGGTTTAAGAGTGTTCGCTGTCGTGAGATGACCACTTTAGAAGATACAGCTGCAAATCGTAAAAGAGTTGCCGCCGTACTTAAGCGAATAGAGGCTGAAATTCAGTTAAATCAGTTTGAGTACTCTCGACACTTTCCTAATAGTAAAAATGCACTGAAGTTTGCAGCTTATGAAGTTGCTGCTGAAGGTAAAGGGAGTGGGGCGCCTGGTTCTGATTTGGTTCGAGTGTTTGTTGATCAATGGTTGCTTGAGCGTAAAGCTGAATGGCGTCCATCTCAACTTCGTACGATTGAAGATATTCTGACTTTGTATATATTGCCTCGCTTTGGTGAACGAGCCATAAATTCGATAACAAAGTCAGAAGTTTTAAAGTTTCGTGCAGATTTAGTGGATGGGAGTGCGTTTGGAAAAGAGTTATCAGCTTCACGCATCAATCAAATATTATCGCCACTGCGTGTAGTGTTGAATGATGCGGCGGAGCGATATGACTTTACTAGCCCTTGGAAGTCAATCAAGCCACTACCAGTTAATCGTAAGCCTGTTCACCCATTTACTTTAGATGAAGTTTTTAAGTTCCTAGACTTTGTTAGACCGGACTTTCGTTGTTATTTCTTAACACGCTTTTTCAGCGGCCTTCGAACCGGTGAGATAGATGGTTTGCAGTGGGAGAATATAGATTTCGAACGCAGACAAATACTCGTTCGCCAGTCCTGGGTTCGAAATAAACTTGGCCCAGTGAAAACCAAAACATCATTACGTGAGATTGATATGAATGAGTTGGTTTATGAGTCTTTAACCCAGCATTATAAGCAGTCAGATGGCCATGGTTTTGTATTTCAAACCGCTGGTGGCAAGCCAATGAACAACAAAAACATGTCTTATCGTGTTTGGTACCCAACACTAGATATTTTAAATATCCCGCGCAGAAATCCATATCAAACTAGACATACAGCAGCCACCTTATGGTTAGCATCTGGTGAGTCACCAGAGTGGATTGCTAAGCAAATGGGTCACGCTAATACCAATATGCTTTTTACAGTGTATTCACGCTATGTGCCTAATTTAACTCGCCGTGACGGCAGTGCCTTTGAAGCATTTTTAAATCAAAAACTGACAGGAGAAACATCATGAATAATGACACTCGACTTAACTTAGCTCACTACTTATGCCAGCGTTTTTATTGCCAACCTACAGGAAGGGAGCTAAGTTGTGCTTTAGATTTGCCAAGTTCTTCTAACAATTTGTCAGCATTGGTTGAATGGATTAATCAATTGTACTATCAAGAACGAAGTAATGATTTATTGTGGTGGGAGAGGCGACTGCAAAGGCAGCTAGAGTCTAAAGGCTATCACCTGTAAATACTCTTGATGATTAACTTGAGTTAACTTTTATAAGCAAAATGCACCTTCATTATCGACAGGTGTATTTTGCTTACGGAAGTTAATGAAAACATTAATCATAAAACTATTTCTATGTGCCGTTAAAAGAACTCGAATAGCTTTCAGATTGATAAGATAATGAGACTATTATGAATGATGAGTATTTAAATGATCCAAAAGTGCACTTGGTAGGACTGAAGACCGTACTGTTTATTTTAGACAAGTGGCAATGTAGTACTACCCAGAAAGAGCGGTTACTAAGCTTAAAACTAGCAACTATTGATTTTATGTCAGATGTTCACTTGAATGAAGAACAGCTATTTAGAGTAAGTTATATTCTTAATATACATGCAGGGTTACGAACAATATTTTCAAACAATGACAACATATATGGCTTTATGACAATGATGAACTTCAATGCACCATTTAATGGCTTGATGCCTTTAGATTTAGCGCTTAATCAAGAGGTGGACGGGCTGAAAACTGTTATGGAACACGTAGTATCATTATCTTGGGGGAGCTAGTACAGCTAATGCTTTAACTCTTCTATTAGTAGCTCTTCATCATTATCCCCATCATATGAATAAGAAAAATAACGGTGTTTGAAGAGTACTTTTTCTGCTTCCTTGCTTTCATTATTTTTTTCTCATCAGAATGCCTTAGCTCCAACCATACAGCACCATGTCCCTGACGCCCTTTATGGGATGATAGCTTACTCGTTTGAGTTTGAATGCCGCGATAAGCACTTTCCCATAGTTGTCGCATAGGGCTTTGATTTATTGAAATAGTTTGTATTCTCCACTTACTTTTAGGTATAGCAAAAGAGAATGCTTCAATAAAATGTTCTAACTCTTTAGGCGTTGAAAAGTAGATACCAGATTTACTGCTATTTTTATTATTTAAACCGTAATCGAGAGCCCATTTTATGTTGTGCTTATCGTTTGGAAATTGCTGTCTCACTTTGGTGATGATTGATGAAAGCCACTTTAATTCAGATGCCGATTTAGGTTTAGAGGGGAGGAACCTATAAGCGGTACTTTGGGTTTGCAATCTTGGGTTGTCGTAGTTAGTCGTTATTGCCATTAATTTAATAGCATTTTTGTGCCATTTTTGGATATCACTTGATTCAATATGATATTTAAACGCTAATTCAATAGGGTCTAAACCTTGCTCAATTTGTTTTAAAATAAGGTAGCAAGTATCAATATTAGCAATGAGTTTAGATTTAGATTTAGGTTCTAGTTTAATAGTGGTTAATTGCTTTGGCTTTGGAGCTTGAATAGGAATAATGTTTATTTTTTTTACAGTGAAATCAAGAAAGCTTGAAACTGTCCAATGGTAATCCATGCCTCTCAACTTGGCCTGATTACTTAAGTTTCTGCGTGAACCAAGGTTTAAGTTAAGTAACTGTTTTTTAGTTGCCTTTAGCTTCATTGAAAGCAAGTTAGAGTACAGTACTAAATCACAAAAATGGAAGTAATGATTAAAACAGGTCTCAGGAGATGAGTGTCCATCAAATGCAGCAATCGCATAGTATTTATTACGTTGTGTCTTACCTGCCAATACATTGATGATCTTATGGATTTGTTGGGTTGAATAGGGAACGATTTCTGGGTGCTTAGCACTGTCTTCATTTAATTCAAAAATTAACTGCAAGCGAGATATTGCGCTATGCCTTAAGTGGTGAAAAACCAAATTATCAATGCCTGAAAGCTGCCTTAGTGCCGTTTTGGTGAAGTTAGATAACAAAAATTTATCTATTGGTTTATTAATATCTTGGCCAATCGTAAAGGCTAGGCAAGTATCTGGTGCTGTTGATTGCTCCTGCCGGGCTATTTTTAGTGACTCGTCGATAATCTCTTTTTCATGTTCAAGTAATAAAGCATAGAATGGTACTTTTCGAAGGGATGAAGTGCTTTTGTTATCAGAAAAGTTATTGCTCCTTATTTCGATCCAATGCTCAGGAGAGCTTTCAATATCTTTTAGTCTAAGCTTGATGGCTTCGCTAATTCGTAATCCGCACCGATATGAAATAATTAATATACTTTTTATGGTCGCCTTATTTTTAAAGTCTAAATCACTTATTCCATCAACAGTATCCAGTAATGCCTTAAATAGTGTTTCATCAACAAAACCAGCGTTAGTATGATGCTTATATTTCGATCCTTTGTTAATGGGCTCAAGTAGAAGTGGGAATCCAAAGTTTTGAACGCTAAAGGCATGAAAATCACTCAAGCGACAAGCAAGTTGAGTTTTGGTTGCTAAGCCTTTGGTAAGCTCAATCAGTTCATTGTATAGGTCTTGAAAATCTTGCTCATCAGCGTCTGTTAAATCAATTGATTCTGTTGTATAAAGCCACTTTCTTGATAGGGTGGAGTGATAGGTACGTATGGTTGATGGCTTACATGTTTTTAGTTTATGGATATACCATTTTAATAGTACTTCCTGAGCAATTGATATCTCAAGTGTACTTTCTAGCGTGTTTAAATGTTGCTTTAACGATTTTGATGTCAGTTTTTTATTACCTGTTTCTTTTAAGGTCTGGGACAGTATTTGAAAGAATTTTGAACATGGCAAAGTAGGTATTGTATCGCGTAACCCTTTAGGTTCGATGCTTCTAACTGGACTATAAAAGTTAAGTTTTGGGTTAGTTACAATAGGTGTTGTAACTAACCTCGCTAAATTGTCTTTAGGTAGACTATAAGCTTTGTTTCTTCCCATTGCATATTCAAGCATTGCTTGATTTATTCTGACATTAGGCAAAAATTGTATAATAGATATTGCTGACTTTACCAACCTTTTTAGGTTTGTTGGGAGAAGCTCCTTGTCCTCATACTCATCGATAAGCAAAGCATGAATAGTTTTATTGTCTAAGGGGGCTTGCCAGTGAATATTTGGATTATGCTGTTTTAGCTGCAGAAAATGCTTAATACAGCTAATTGTTATTGGAGATAAATACCAGATCATCTCCGTTGTTTTGCATTCTTCGGTTGTAACATTTGTATGGTAACCATGTTCATCAATTATGAGGCTGATAAAGGGTAAATTATCGATAGTTGAAATATTGAGCTGGGTGTTTAACTGCGCAGATAAGGCTCTTATTAAATGATGATTAAGGCAACCTGAGTGGCAAATAAATGAAAAGATAATAGACCGATAAGCCTTAGCAATACTATCGCAATGGCCATTTAAAGATAGCTCTGTAAACCAGCGGTTATAGAGTTTTTGAAATACTAACCCATCTTGTATTAATGCCTGAGAGTGTATCGTTTTTTCGGCTTTTTGCGTTACCATAAAAGATGGCATTGTTAGGTTGATATTGTTAGGTTCTGCTCGTTTAGTTACGACTGAATTACATCGATTAAAGCCTGACTTTAGATCTCTTATTGATGTAAATACAGTCGGTAAATCCTCAATTAGTCGCCCCCATGTAAGATTAAAATCCTGAAGGGGGGGAAATGCTGCACCACTTGGAAAGTGTTTTTCAACAAGTTTATCTGCCTTAATTTTTAGATTACGTCTATGACGCTCTCTGTCTTTATTACGTTTCTCTACACCAATGGATTTAGACAAAGTTGATACCCCTACAATTTACAGAGGCCAATTTTTTGTTTATATAATCGCTAATGATACTTAAGTCATTGATGGAGTATGAACAAAACCGTGTAAATGCTGGTTCATTTAACTCAGAGTGTCCCATCCAAGCTGCGATTAATTCTGGATTTATTTCCTCACGAACAAGTAACGACCTAATATAGTGGCGATGCCAATTCAATGGTAGAGGGAGTACACGATCAAAATGATCTGTCATTGTCTTAGGTGTTACCTCTTCTATTTTGTTATCAGTGATAAAGAAAAACAAATGCTCCTCGCCAGTGATTGCATGATCATAGCGTTGTGATAGCGCTATTTTTCGGTTCATAAATTCAACTTTCCCAGCTTTCAAGTATTGCTTGTAGTGCTCTAAAATACTAACTGCAATCTCAGGGATTTTGATCACTCTACCTGATATGGACTGATGCATTTCTTTATCAGAGATCCATAAGGTGTGATTTAATAAATTATAATCAGTGATTTTTCCAAGCCAGCCAGTCACAGGGCGGTAACCAGAAGATATTGCAAGAGTGAAAAGTACATAGTAAGTGATGAGGTTATGTCGACTATGAGAATAAAGATCAGAAATGTCGGATATATTTTGTTCTATGGTGTTAAAAAATTTAGCCAGAATTTCATCGCCTATAACGAGCGGACTTCCAATCACTTTGTTTTTCTCATGCTCTATTGAATAGTCAAACTTCAATATATATTCAAATTTTATTGAGGAGTTCTCTAAGAACTTTAAAAAACGCTGGTATGTTTTGTTTACTGTTTGTTCTGCTAAGTGTGTATATGAAAGTGCTGGGATCTCATCAGCTGTTTGGCCTTGAATTAATGCGATAATAGTTGGATCAATTGCTTCTTGCTTTAGTTTTTGAGCTAAATAATTCGAGATCTTTTGTGTGCTTAAATTTGTTCTATGCTGCTTGTTGATGTGCTTTAGTAGATTGGATATTTTATCTAATGTTGATTGCTCTAAATCATTCAATAAATGAGTTTTGATGTCGTTTGGTAATTGAATAACAAGTAGCGTTTGAATCGGGGATATTAATTTAATTATGCGTTTACGTTGAGATTGGGTTGGTAGTATATGTTCAAATTCCAGAGTGTTTTTTGAGAGGTTGTAATCTCGTTGGCTAATATGTTGCAATGATGTACCTAAGGTCAAAGATGCTAAAATAAAGGATCGTGTTTTTTCACAAACTATAGTGTGGTCCATACAGTATTTCAGTAATGTACTAATTTCAAAATTCGTGGCTTGATAAATATCACAAGGGAGTCGCATTTTGGTTTTTAGTAATCTATTGCTTGTTGCTTGGGCCATTAATTTTTGTACAGCATAACCATTTTTACTTGGCTTTTTCATTGATATAAGAAGGGACTTCTTCTGATCTGATGCAGCTTCTTCAAGTGCCCACCCTTCATTACTAACTTTGACCTGTTTGATTTCAGTTATAATATCCCCGTCTTCATTTTCAACTGGCGTGGCAATAAGTCTTGTGGGTGTAGCTCCAGGATCTCGAAGTGTGGTCTTACGTAAAATACCTTCACTACCAGTATGGCAATCATTGTAAGGGACGTATATATTGGAAATTTGTCGTCCAATTCTAGATTTATTGCTGTATTCAAGTTTTTCTTTGCGTTTGGAGTCGAGAGCTTCAAGCAATTTTATCATTTCGATAGTAATGACATCGGGAAGGTTATTAGATAGCTCATTTCTTTTACCTAAAGACCACTGTCTTATTTCATTGCAAACAGATTTGATAGCCGACTCATGACGTCCCATCATGTATAGTTTTGCACAAACAAAGAGTGTAATAGCCTTATATTGTTCAAACTGCTTTTGGTCTTGCGAAGGGGAGAGCATGACACTGGATATAAAAGCTGTGAAATAATATTGTTCTAATTGCTTTTTGCTGGTCAATTCCCGGTATAAAGATGTGAGGCTTTGTTTATGTATTTCAGTAGACGTAAATGGATTTGTTATTTTAATTTTAGCTAATGATTTTATCGCCGTTAATTCAGGGAATTCTCTTTGATATTGATGACTTAAGACCCTCGTTAGGTTAATTATCTCAACGGCGATGGTGGCATGATAATCAATTAACTCTTCAGGGAATGCATTATTTACAGCATGCTTAATTGTTTCTGTATCAAATCTTGAAAGGTCAGAGCTCATTATCACTATCCTCATTAATCAACTGCTCAAAAATAGAAATATGTTTTTCTGCATGAGAAGCATTGTGACGAGACTTTTGCTTCGCAATCGTATCTTTAGTTTTACCAGTCATGTTAGCTAGCAACTGCTGAGTTAGATGTTGCTGGCCATAAAATTGGTTGGCAACTTCAGCAGGAATCTTGTTTTTGATATTTGACTGGACTAGATCCAAATGCTCACTTGAAATTGAATTTAATAGAGTATTAGATATCACCCCCTTCCAGGCAAAAAGTGCAATGCCTTCGTCAGAAATATCTTTATCGGTGATTATGGTAAGTGTAGACAGGTCTAGATTGTACAAATCAAATATGGTTGATTCAAAGCCAGAAAAAATTTGAAGTTCAGTTTCAACAAGCTTGGCTCGAAGGATAATACCCTCGCTCAACAGCTTTACATTGAACAAGTCTTTTCTAATGGCGTCAGAAAATAGGAATTGCAGAGATTTAACAAAATCAAATGCTGGAATAGCAGCAGAATGAATCTTGATTTTGGAAATTTTTTTCCTGTTCTTATTGGATAAAAAATTAGTCATCAAAGCCTCATTATTTTATGAACCGACATTTAATAGATTGCTTAGAACATGAATTAAAGTCAAGGTGTTTTGTTATTTATTTCCTTTGTTATCATGAGCTTATGATTTTTTAGTGAAAAGTGGACTTATTTAGTACCACATAAGTAAATTGTTATTTTTAAGGTTTTAGCTTTAAATTATGTTGGATTTATATCTATAAACTTAAAAATTTACAGACATTATTTCAGTGATTTTTGTTACTTGAGTTGTAAAAGCAATGGTAGGGAGTTTAGGTATGAATGCACTTTATTTTTATTCGAATATCAAAATAATTTATAGACGGAACTCAGGGTCTTGTTTAGAATTATAAAACATTATATTTCAGTGATATAAGTATCAAACAAGGATGATGAAATGACATTTTTTTCGAAAGTGGATTTATTTTTTACCCGTGTAGTAGCGTGGCTAATTCATATGGTTGGTTATGCTTTTATTGCCTTAATCGGTATGACATCCATAGTTTTATTTCCATTTTCATTTTTTGAGTACAGTGAAGGGCTAGCTGATCTTGATTTATTAGAAATTTCATTAATTGCTCTCTTCTTTGGTGCCCTTTGGCGTTTTGTTAAGAAAACTCGAGATTGCGGAGAAAGTTATTGGGCTGCAACAAAAAAAATATGCATTTTACTGACTTTAGCTAGTTTGTTTTTGGGCTTTATAGAATATTGCTTTTTCTACTTCCTTTTACAAGAACAGGGCAACCTTACTTTTGCATATTTTGAAAACAGCAATGACTGGATTCTCCTCTTTAATTCAGTAGTTTTGATTGTAACGCTCTATGGGTTAGTCCCTACTGAAACTCAGCGTCAGGTAGGTATTACTGATGACGAAAACTTTGCTGCAGTTGGTACTCCTGAGGAAACGGATATCGAAAGTGATTCAAACACGGAGCTAAAACCAAATGGTATTTAAACATAGCTTTTTAATTACAACGATTGTATTCCTTTTTTATACGACTCCACTGCAAGCTAAAAACTCTCTGTTTGGCGATGATGCAGAGATCTTAGTCCAGGCTTGTCAGGAAGCCGTTACTATTTTTCAAAAGCGGGATGAAAAGAGATTATTAGCATCAATTAGTACATCGACATCTGAAGCGCTTAGAGCTGGGTATTGTATAGGTGTTCTTCAGCAATACATAAAGCAGAATTCCTCTTGTCGTTACAGTGGCTATAAACAAACTAACTGGTATCCGATGGCCGAAGCACTAGCCAGCATTTCTTTTGGCTCCAATGCTATGCAAGTCGGTACAAGCTCTTCGGTTTTATTAGAGAAGGTTTATTGTAATGGTTAGTGGAATCACTGTGCCTGATGCTATTTATAAATTATTTGGAATTAGTGTCGCGACGGAAAGTATTTTTTTAAAGAATAAAGCTAATTCTTTTGTTCGAAATCAACTGATCCAAACAGTGAGAGAGGAAGGGGTCCAACGAGCGAAAGTATACATAAAAGATTTAAGCCAATTGGACGTTCTGCATAATGCTCTTCTTTTGGATGCGATATTTTCTGACACACAAGTAGTTAAGCGAATTTTTGATGATAGGGGCTACAGAAATGAGTGCTCTAAGACTATTGAAAAACTTTTGTGCGGAAATAATAATATCTCTGGAATAGCATTACAAAGTAATCAAGTTCAGATATTCATTGATACTTTTGCTTCAGATGTGGATCTTTATAAAACAAGATTGCCCAACCCGTTTTCTACACTCCCTCAGGTCGCACTAGGAGATAATACTGGCATTTTACATGCGCTATTGATTAATTCTTCAACGCTAACCTCGACAGATTCAATATTAATGGCTTATCTTCAGAGGGATTTTATTAAGGCTAAGCAATTATGTGAGTATCTAGATGATTCAGTATTAGGAATAAAAGCTCTTAAACAATCAATCGAGATTGAATTACAACAAGCTAATGAATTTGACGACTTACTCGACCAAATGAAAAAAATGTAAAAATATTAGATTTTTACTTGTTAGTGCAGTGCACTAAGTGAATCTGAGTTTGTTCACAACAAACGGAGATTCAAAGATGTCACATACTAAAGTTCAAGAGCTCGTTATCAACTTCCATATGACTGAGGCGTGCAATTATAGCTGCGGTTATTGTTATGCTTCTTGGGAAGACAACGTTAATTCATCTGAATTACATCACGACAATTTAAAAGTGAATGATCTACTTGGCCAATTAGCGGCTCATTTCTTATCTGAAAACCCATTAAACCAAAAGCTAGAATATTATACTGTGAGAATCAACTTTGCAGGAGGTGAGCCACTCATGTTGGGGCGACGATTCATTGATGCTCTTGTTTATGCTAAATCTCTTGGTTTTAACACTTCTATTATTACAAATGGTCATTTCTTAAATACTCATATGCTTCATAAAATAGCTCCTCACATTGATATGTTAGGTATTAGCTTTGATACTGGCGACTATCTTTTAGCGTCATCCATAGGACGAATAGATAGGACGGGAGATTGGTTTTCCCCTGAAAAATTGATCGAAACTTGTCATGATTTTCGTATGTTAAACCCCCAAGGAAAAGTAAAGGTTAATACCGTTGTTAATGCGTTTAATTGGCGTGAAAACTTGTTGGGTGCAATTGAACAGATTCAGCCAGATAAATGGAAACTGCTAAGAGTTCTTCCAGTACAAGATCAAAACTGCACTATCACCGACGAACAATACTATGCCTATGTAACTCGACATCAATCGTTGTCTAAATTTATCGTTGAAGAGGATAACGATGCAATGTGGCAGTCTTATCTTATGATTAACCCTGAAGGCTGCTTTTACCAAAATACGACTAGTGGAGGGGGGCATGTCCAAAGTTTGCCCATATTAGATGTTGGTGTTGAAGTTGCTTTCGCACAAATTGATTTTAATTTTGATGCTTTTTCTCATCGCTACCTATCTGCGCAACACACACCATCTAATACAAAGTAAACAGGGAGGTTTATATGTCGGACTTAACTTTTGCAGTTTTAGTTGATGCAGAGAATGCTTCACAGAATCAATATGAGTCAATGCTTAATGAAGTAGAGAGGTATGGAACAGTTGCTATCAAGTGGATTTACGCGGACTGGACAATGCCTAATCAGAAAAGTTGGCAAAGTTTGCTTCATAAAACAGCTTCAAGCCCTAAACAGCAATTTCATTATGGAAAAGACGCCGCAGACCATGCATTAGTGATGGATGCTATCGAGCTAATTGGAAAGAATAGCCGTATAAATGCAGTATGCATAGTGTCAAGCGATGGTGGTTTTTATAGCCTTGCCCAAAGAGTGAGAGAGTATGGGTTACATGTGATGGCTATTGGTCGTGAAAATACCCCTGAACGTTTTCGTAAGGCTTGTCATAATTTTGTTTTATCGAAAAATTTATTGTCAACTCAGGAAAGCATAGATAAAAGTGATTTAGATACTTTATTGCTGAATGCATTTCACCGTTGTGCTGATACTAACGAGCCTGTGTATTTAGGGGATTTAGGGAGTATGTTGAAAAGTTTAGACTCTTCTTTTGACCCTAGAACTTATCATTACACTAGTTTGAAAAGGTTAATTAAAGGTTGCGAACATTTGTTTGAGGTAGTGAATGAAAGCAATGATCGCTGCTTTATTTCTTTAACTTCCAATGTACAAGAAGGTTGTGAAATAACTAATGGAAAGATTAGGAGTTGGCTTGGTAATAAAAATTGTGGATTCATTGAGACATCTAGTGGCGATTTTTATTTTAAAGCTGAAGATATCATTGAGTGGAATGGCCGGGATGTGAAGGTTGGAACAGAGGTTAGTTTTTTGGCTGCAAAGTATGCAGCTCCAACAGTGAATAGGGATAGTAATAAATGTCCGAAAGCAAGGTTAGTAACTCTGGTCTCGAATGGTTAAAGTAGTTATTGAATTTTAACTATTTGGTCGCATCGAAGTAGATATGTAGCTTTGTTAAATTTATCTAGTATATTTTTTACACTAAATGTGGTGACCAAAATATGACTCGTGGTGACCAAGTAGTCATTAAATGGTGTAAATTGGATATTTCTATAACTCTATTTTGTTTGGGTTATCATTATGTTTTAAAAGGAAAAGTTGATTGATGTTGATGGTGTTCAATTTATGTCGATTAACAGCATTTGGTCTTTAAGCGGTCTCCAAAACCGATGGTTGCGAGTTCGAGTCTTGCTACCCCTGCCAAATAAAACAACGGCTTGCATAGAAATATGCGAGCCGTTTTCAATTCTGTAGAATATAGCGTAGAAAATGAAACTTTCATTTTCGAATTTATATTCACTTCGTACTGCTGCCAATTGTCGGCACTACAGTCACTTTGCGGTCATATGTGTTCAATTGCGCCATAGTCTTGTGACCTGAGAATTGTTGTTTTTGTGACAATGTACCTTCAAAGTCAGAGATACCTTTAGCTTTAATATCATGAAATGTAAACGTACGTTCGATATTTGGGTAATCTTGTTCCATTTTTAGCATTGCTCGCTTCCATGCACTACGTAACCCTTCTGCAGTAAGATTCCCACCATTGTTTTTATTGATGACATAGGTACTGGCAAACTCTTTGTGCAATAGCTTTGCTTCATCAATTACTGCTCTTAGTCTGTTAGACCATTCTTTTATCTGTTTTTTACCTGTTTTTCCTTGCTGAATAAAAATTCCATCGTCATATATTTGCTCCCAAGTGAGCTGAAGTACGTCGCCTTGTCTTGCTGCACATAGGTAACTTATCTCGATGGCGATACGTAGGCGCGCTTCTGTACATGCCATTAGCGCATTGTATTCAGTATCGGTGATGTATCTGTCACGGGGCTTTATTTTAAATTTTTTAATTCCTTTGGCCGGATTTGTTTTGCATCGTCCACGCTCGTAGCCCCAAGCAAACACTACACTGGCTGCAGATAATTCATGATTTGCTTGTGTTTTACTATTTTCCCCACGTGAATCCATATATTGACGTAGATGGCGTGGCTCAACATTATCAGGTTTCATTTCACCAAATACTTTCACCAAATTGTTAATCTCTATTTTGCGGTCTTTCTGCGTTCTTGCTGCAAGGTCATTAAAGTTCTGGCTGCCTAAATAATCAATTGCTAGGCGACTGACGGTGTAGTCTAAACTCGTGGTTTGCAGTTCGCGTTCGTAGGCCTCCCATACTTCAGCTGGTGTTGCTGTTATTTTACATAGCACCTTTGTTGAGTTAAGTCGTTTAAGTATGAAGCTCTCAGGCACTCCTGAACGCTTATGTACATAAACAGATGGTGGCAAGCCAGAGATTTTAGGTTTACGCATTTATGGCTCCAAAATTTGGTTGAAGGGTTTTATTTTGACTGTGAACCCCAGATTCGTGAGGTGTGTTTACAAATTTCCAAGTAACAGATGGCCGTCCATCATTCCGAACGTAATGCTTGATGCCTTGACGTTTAAGCCATTTAACTTGGGCTGCTGCTTGTGTTAAACCTGAGAGTTTCTGAAGTTCTTCTGTAGTTAGTAGTGACATTTTTTCTCCTTTTCAATTACTGACGGTGCTGAAGTTGAAGCTAGTATTTCAGTTGTTGTCGTAATCCATAAAAAAAGATTATGCCCGAATTCTAATAAATATTTTTTGCTTTTAAGTTGTAACGTGTTGAAATTTAGACTTTAAGTTTCATGTGGATATAAAGTGAAAATAAAAAAAATAAAAAATAAAAAATATTTTTACATTGCCTATATATGGATGTCTTTTCATTGCTGAGAACAGCCGTGTTTTTTACTAAATTCAATGCTGATGTGTGATTGGCTCAAGAAGATCTGTTTACAGAAAGGATCGATTTTGTAGAAGGTGTGATATTAAATTCAGTATTTAACTTAAATCAAAGTGTCACCCTTCTATCTGTTACCAACTGTTTTAATTATTGTTGTTATTTTTATTTACCTTATCTTTATTTGCTTCATCTCTATGCGCTGCTAATGCTCTGCGTGCGAGAAATATACAGCCAACAATCAGTAAAACTAGTGGTACGATAAATTCCATCTCATGTCTCCATTGTTTAGATAAATTTAAAAAACACATATTGGCACTTAGTCCAACAGCTTGGTGGACTGACTAGCTCATCGTATTTTTTGTCATAGACATATAAACCCCATTGAAATTTCAAATGCATAACAACTATCGGTACAAGGTAGATGCTGTTATTGAGTGTGAAATACAGGTAGCCACAAATGATTGAGACGACCAACATGAAAATATAGGGTGTTAGTTTCGCTAATAATTGTTCTGACATATGATTAAAATCCACTATCAAAATCATTGTCGAAACTAGAATCAAAGCTGCTATCAAAACTACTTTCAAAGCTAGAGTCACAGGATGAGAATGAGTCATCAAAACCGAGATTCGTTGTCGTTTCGGTTACGCCGTATGGATTACCATTAATATCTACTTGTGAGCCTGAAATCATCGGTGTGCCGTCGATATTTACAATGGGTTGAGCACTGTTTAATTTAGTCATGAGTTATCCTTTTTCATCGATTTTATTTTTAGTTCTCTATACAAGTTAATGAAAAAATGCTAAAAAGCAAACTTGTTTGACTGCAACGCTCAGCAACAAAAAGTTTGTTAAATTCTGCTTATTTCCTTTTCTATTATCTTCACTTTTTCGCACAAAAAAATTAATTACTTCTCATTGTTCGTACGCTTTTATTCGATAGAATTCGGCATTAAACAGCAAAAGTCGGCACGATTTTTTGCGACAAAACGGCTTGTGATAACAAGCTTTCAAAGCGCGTATTTGGGCGTTGACGAAGTCAGCGCCCAAAGGAGCACGCGCATGTACAGCTGGTCTGTACTAACCGTATTTTAGTTTTGCCCTAGCAAAATTTAGGCGTTAATTTGGGACAAATTCATGGCTAAACCCCAAGTCTTTTCGGTAGAAAAGCTAAGCGGCGACGGAGGGGACAAATGTGGAACACATCCCTCTATCGGCAGCGGCAGAAATGCGGTTAGTACAGAGCGTAGCTCGGTGCATGCGCGGCTTATGTCTTGAAGTGCTAGAACGGAGTTCGTAAGCCAGCGATGATGACGAGTCATCAGAGTGGGCGGGCGCTTCATGACATATGAGTGATTTGCAAAGCAAGTTGCTCATCAGGCAAGGCCTGGCTTGGTAGCGATGTTCATCGCTATTTTCATCCCGACAGGAATAAATCAGTTTAACGGCATGAATTACGAGACATGTGGTGATAATTTGCAGTGCCTGACACTACTTATTGATATCAATAATTCAAAGAATACGGATATCACTATGCACACACATCAAGCGTTACAGAATGCAATTAACGTAAGCGTTTATGAGGCAGGGGATAAGGCTGAAAAGTTTCAGCCTTATCTGTTTATTCATATGCGTTATTTCTGCGGCGCTAACAATAATCAAACGGGCAAAGCTCGAAGGGAACTCACCATCAAAATAGTCGCCCGATTTGGGGTGACGTCTCCGACGATTATTGCCTGGCTTTACGGTATTTCTCAACGACAAGCCTTAGAGCATTTAAACAAGCTCATGAAGGAGAAGTTAGTCAATATGGTCATCACTCATCGATCCTTAGATAATCGCGTCTATGTGCTCGATTATGCAGGGGCTAAATATGCTGAGGAGTTACTGTCAGTGGCCGTGTATTTTCGCTCAGGCGATAACCCGTCATTAAGAGTTAACTTGAATACCGTGATGCATGATTTGATGATGCAGTATATCCAGCTACGAGGCGTACATAATAAAAGTAAGGATGGTGAAGACAATGTGTTTTGGCACTCTGTAGTGACTGAGCCGGAGTTTAAAAGGCTATTTAAGTCTTATGATGTGAGAAACGTCGACGGTATTGTGCTGGAAGTGTCTGGCAGCGTTACAGCGATTGAAATGGAGCATTCATTTAAGAGTAAGGCGGCAAGGCAAACTATTCTATTGAAATGGCTGCACGGCCTCAATCATGGCTATTACGATAAAGTGATGTTGTTCTCGCAATCACAGCAGATATTCAGCGATATAAAACGATTACATGAGCAACTGTTTAATGAGATGAGTACCAGAATCGATAAAAAGACCCGCCAGCCATTACTAACAGAATCCGACGTCGAGTTATTACAAAGCAGAATGATTTACAGAACGGTTTTTTGCAGTGAATTAGAAAAGATTTTCTATCAATAATATCAAGAAAGGCGCCGAAAGGTGCCTTTAAAACGAAGGCTTCTAGCATCACATCTGTGTTAAGTCACATCAATAAACCACAATACGATGGTTCACCTACGCCATTTTACTTTGGCGCCCAAACGGAAAAAAAGGCGCTATGCCTTTTTCCCGCTATTGTTGCGGTCCTAACACCCCAAATATTTTAAACATCTTTAGTTGAAAAAATTTTATAACGATATAGCTCTTATACCGATATGTTCTCAGATTTCCGCATGGTGAGCTAACAATAGCTAGGCTTCGAGACGAGGCATTTTCAGTTTTTATGGCTTTTTTGCTGTAGTTGTAGGGCCTTATATATACATACAAACAACTATGGATAATTTTGGTAGTTGAAGTAAAAAATCATGCAATGAGCATGATTTTTGTTGACGTGATTTTATGGTTAGTCGTTTAAGTCGTATGCAATACACCTCATGACTTAAAAGGAGGACAATTTATAGTCTACTTTGATGTTTTTTAGAATTCTTCCCCCTAAAAAAAGCGAACCTATACAGGTCCGCGAGTTGGTTGCTAATGACATTAATTTAATGCATTAACGTATTCTGCCCAAAGTGGCGCTGCGAATTCAAAATAATCTGTCGGGCATAAGCCGAACATTGTCTGAAACTCAAGGCTGTACATCTCACAAAAGGCAGTAATCTCATCTTTATACATTAGTATTATTTTTATCATATCCACTCCTGTTAAGTATTGAACGCCTGAATTGGCGTGCTTATATAAGAGCGATTCACTAATACTGATGCCAAGCATGTGCCCTTCTTTATCTAAATGTAGATAAATGTATCGTTCAAACCATAATTTTGCAGTTCCATTATCACTGTCAACATTTGCCAGTAGTAATAGAGAGTAGTTTTCAGTGATACGGTTGCTAGATTTAGGGTATAAACGAAATACTTGAGATTGGTCCATAATTGACTCCTAGTTATTGTCCTCGCTAATAACTAGGTGCTCAATGGGATAATTATGGAATGTAGTGCATGCTTGGGTTAATTCAGTTCTGGATACCAGAATATTAATCTTGTAGTAGTTGGGTGAATTGGGCCACTTGCTTAGAAGTTTTCTGTCCTTGAATGGGTCAGGGGGCTTAGCCCACTTTTGCCCATAAATAAGCTATACATGCCCTATAACGGTGGCTAATTTTCATTGGATAGTACACTCATTGAACTTGATGTCTTAAAGGTCAAGTTAAGTCAGCCAGTTTAATCAATGTTTTTTATATTTAAATGGTTGATTTTGCTACTTGAAAGGTAGAAATTGAATAGGTAATTATGCTTATATATATTTTTTACTAAAGGCATTAATGGGGAGGGGCTGTGGCAAGAAGAGGTGGTGGTTTAAGAGCTGTAATTAAAGTAGCTAAAGCTATTGATAAGGCTGGAAAGCAAGCTGCTAGAGAAGCTGAACGTAGGCAAAAAGCAATAGCTAGAGAAGAGGCTAAAGCTGAGAGAGAGTATCAAAAGCAATTAAGGGAGCGTGAGCGAGATGTATTACGACAGGAAAAAGATCGGGTTAGCCAAGCTAGGCAAGCGGAAAAGTTAAATACTGCTCAAGCAAAGCAACAGTTCAAAGATTCTCTTATTGATGCCCAAGAAGAATATGCTGAGAGGTGCTCTGAAAGAGCAGCCTTACGTAAACAATTTGTCAATGCTGTACTAAGGTAGTCATATGGATAACAACATATTAATAGTTGTAGCTATTGCTCTTTTAGCCATAGTTGTTAGCTATTTAATCGCTAAAGTCCACTTCAATAAAGAATTGAACGAACACAAAAATAGGGTCAATGAAGAGCTGGACGAATTTAAAAGTAGTGTTAATGCAAAATTAGATGAATATGAGAGTCTTGATGAAGCTTTAGCTCAAATAGAAGACGAATTAGAGTTTGTTCGAAATGAGTTAGAGGCCGATAGCAAAGAGCTTGAACATGTACGAATTGAGACTGCTGAACTACAAAAGCTGAAGGTAAATGAAAGGCGGATGTTTGAGAATGTTCAATTGCATACATCAAATACTGCCAAGCTCGAGGTTATTGAAAAAAATCTTAAGCTAAATATATCTAAACTTGGCGAAGATAGAAAAGAGTTGATGGCTATGTTGGATTTATATTCTCGCTTGGATGAGTATACGTCATTTGGCC
Source organism: Shewanella sp. UCD-KL21 (assembly GCF_001957135.1). Taxonomy (GTDB): domain Bacteria; phylum Pseudomonadota; class Gammaproteobacteria; order Enterobacterales; family Shewanellaceae; genus Shewanella. Next base: position 41,261 of record NZ_MPHK01000028.1, read on the forward strand.
ATTTTGAAATGCCAGATTATCTCTATGAAACCTCTATTAGGTTTGCTGAGGAAATTAAGGATGTCAGGCTTCAGCAGAAAGAAATGATTAAAGGAAAAGATGCGGTAACTTATCCAGAGGTGACGGTTATTTCAAAAGATAAAGCGTTCAATCGAAAAATCTTAGACGGTCAAGTGAAGCTAATGTTAACTGCTTTCAATACTGAGTGTGATTTCCTTATTGGGAAAGTTAGCCCAAGCAGCTTTGGGCGAACTTTGGAACGTATAGAAAAGCTAGCGAACACTCTTGAGAAGTCTGCTGCGACACTTGAATGTGGTTTTAATATAAATTATGTGGAATTGAAATTTGAAGAGTGCAAGCTTCAATATCAATATACATTGAAAAAGCAGGAAGAAATAGCTGAGCAAAATCTCATTAAAGAACGAATTAGAGAGGAGCAGCGCGCAATCAAAGAATATGAACGTGCAATTGCAGAATCCGAAAAAGAAGAAAAAATTTATAGGAATATGTTAGAGAAAGCACGAGAAGAATTGATGGGTGCTTCAGAAAGCGAAAGATTTATCGCTGAACAACGTATAGCAGAGCTTGAGCGACAATTGCTTGAGGCTGAGACTAGGGGAGAACGAGCTAAAAGTATGGCGGAACAGACTCGAAAGGGGTACGTATATGTTATTAGCAATATCGGATCATTTGGGGAGGACGTTTACAAGATTGGTCTCACAAGGCGTTTGGAGCCGATGGATCGTGTCAAAGAGCTAGGGGGGGCGAGTGTACCTTTTACATTTGATGTTCATGCAATGATATATGCTGAAGATGCTCCAGCGCTTGAGGCGGCTCTTCATCGTGAATTTACCTCACAGCGTGTCAATGCAGTAAATCTGAGAAAAGAATTTTTTCAGGTAGACCTAAACTCTATAAAAGAGGCCGTTGACAATCTTAGTGGTATGGATACAGAGTTTAAAATGACGGCTTTGGCTGAAGACTATTATGAAAGCCTTCGTCTACAAGAGCGGTTAGCTGCATAATATCTATTAGCAAAAAAGCCTTCAGCGTAAAAGATGAAGGCTTCAATTATTTATGTAAACAAGGATGTAAATGTGGGTAAAAATACAGCTCAGGAAAATTTCTTCGAATTTCTACGAGATAAGCAAAAGTCAGCAAAAAAGTTTAATAAAGCTGAAGTAATTAGAGCCACTAATTGGAAGCCTGATACCTTTAAAACCTACTTTGGGAAAGGGCAAATAACGCAGTTTGTGGTTAAATTAGCAGATGATGAATTTGAAGCTGTAAATACCCTTGATATCAAGTTTGTTGAGTTCAAAAAAAGGTTGTCGCAAAGTAAACATTATCAAGAACTAGGGCATAAATGTAAATCTAGCCTTGCTAAAGCTTTGCTCAAGAAGTCTCGTGACAACATGATGTTAGCTCTTGAGCTTTACAACAGACCATCATTGGAAAATAAACTGGATGGTTTCGTTGTGCTGTTCTCAATGTCTTGGGAGCAGTTGATAAAGGCTATGCTAATTGAAATAGATGGTGAAGACAGCATTTATAAGCCTCCCTCAAGAAAAGGCATTAGAGAGACAATATCCTTAAGAGTTGCTTTGGAACGGCTATTTAAAGGTAACGATTCAATTAGAAAGAATATTGAGATAATAACAGGCTGGAGGGACAACGCTGTTCATCTGCTGATGCCAGAATTACAAGGCTTAGCGTCTAGAATATTCCAGTCGGGAGTCTTGAACTACTCGGCAAAGTTTGAGCAGTTTAGTGACACCCCCTTCCTTCATGCGCAACATAGCGGCATGCTTTCTTTGGTAGGCGATTTCAAACTCCCTCCTGCTTCTGTTCTCAAAACAAATTATGGCTTAGCGGCAGACGACATTCTGGAGCTGGCTATGGCCGCTGAAGAGGATATTAAAAACTCTAACGACATTGAGTTTGCAATACCCATTAACGTCTCTCTAGTGTATGCCAAGGATGGGCAAACGATTATTGCCAATGCAAGCGGGAATAAAGAAGATTTACAGAATCTAAAAAATGCCCTAATTATCAACAAAACAGTTAACCCTGAAGAGTCGCATCCTTTAACTCAAGATAAAGCAATCAAAGATATTATAGCTGAGTTGGAAGGGAATTTTGATGAAACAAAGTTGAATCGCTGCCTTGTTGCAAAAAAGGGTGGTAAACCTAGTTTTAACCGCAATTGTTTCCAATCCTGCCTACAGAAACTCAAGTGGAAAATAGACAACAACGATTATCACTATTACCAATCCATTGCCGATAAGCACATCTTCTCGCCATTAGCTGTTCGTGAGATAGTTAAGCGGGTTACTGAAAATGAGAAATTTTTGACGGAAGCAAAAGCAAATTTCAACCGAAAGTAGGCTGACAATCTATTTCCATATTTAGTCTCAGTTTCAGATTAATATAGCTAGAGAGGTCGTTGGTAGTAAATGAAAGAACGATATGAGAACAACACATTTTCTAGCGGAGCCATTAGCAGGTTAAATGCTACGGTTGGTTTTAATGGCAGCTTTGCGCCAGAAGGAAAGCCGAGATCCAATACCGATTATGCTAAAGGGTATGCTAATGCATCTCTTTTGCTCATTAAAACTGCTCTAAAGAGTCAAGAGTTTAAACACTCTGTAGATTATCTTGTTTATCCTGTTTGTTTTAATATGAGGCACTCGGTTGAGCTTAGATTAAAAAAGTTCTGGACTGATTTAGAACTGTTATCAACCAAACGGACTCATAGACTTACAGTGTATAGAGAGGCTAAATTTGATGCTGAGCCAGCTTTAAAGGGATATTTGGAGATTTTCCCTAAGATTGACCAAGTAATAACTCACAATATTAATAGTCTTTGGGTACTTATTAAAGAATATGCTCCCATTATAGATAGTCGGTTTGATGAGGTTATTTCGATTCTTGATAGTTATGTTGATGATATCGCTAATATAGACCCGACAGGTCAAACTTTTCGTTACCCTGCCAGTAACGATAGTCAGGTACATTTGGCTAACACTCCACTGATTAACTTTGTGATTTTAAAGCATAGATTTGAGCCATTAGTTGAGATATTTGATTTTTTAGAATCACTCATCCAAGAAGTTAAATACGAGTACGGCTGGACGAAGCAAACTAATTCCTTATCCTACTTTGATATCATCAATGTATGTATGCTTATCAATTCCTTGTCACTAAATGGTGAAATTAAACTGCATGAATATCGTGATGCTGTTAAGGCTAGCTACCCTATGTCTAATAGAGAATATGGGGAGTTATTAAACATTGTTGGCTCAAATCAATATCTGAGTAGCATTGTAAGAAAAGAAGTAGGATTCGAATATCTAACCATTGATTCATTTATGACTTTTTGTAATGTAGTTTTTGAATTTTGGTCATTAGATTCATTCAAAGATTATTATAATTCTGAGGGTGATTACAGTCTTGAGGAGATAGATGTATGTACCGTAATGGATGATATGTTGAAAGAACGAAATGCAATAAGTCGGTTGATTGAACTTCTTTCTGAGAATGAAATTTTAGAACTTTTTTCAATCTATGATGCTCGGCATGAAACATTTATTTTTGAAATATTTAAGAAGGTTAAGAAAGAAATTTTTAGTGCTTCAAAGCGTGATGATTTTGAAATAACCTCGTTTGTTGGTTCATATGGTATTGGACATCATATAGTTACAGCAACAATTAAGATGCTCTATAAAATGGGGTATCACACTTTTTTTCATGATTTAGCTTCCCTTTACAAGCTGTATGATTTGCCTTGGTGTGTCGAGCTGTTGAAGAAAGAGTATCTACCCTACCTAAATGAATATATGTGGTTTAATGAAAGACTAGCAGAGCTAAAGTGCAAGGTTGATGATGCTAACGGTTATTTGGAAAGGCACCGCAAAGCTTAATGTAGTGTATAGCGAACTTGGCCATTGATTTGTAGTTGAACGCACTCTTTTCATCGAAAATTAATTTGGACGATTTCACTATTAAACAAATTAACTAACTCGCTTTTGTCCAGTTGCTTAATAAGCCGCATTGAGGGTTTAGCCAAAACTTAAGGCATAAGAAAGCGAACCCAAAGGGTTCGCTAGATGGCGATTACAGTGCGTCAGCAGCAATAATCAAATCAGACCAACATTGCTCAGCTGTTTCGAAGTAATAATGCGGATTTACCCCAAAAATACTCATAAATTCATTTCTGAACCGTTCACAAAAAGCGGCAATATCGTCGATGTAAATCAATAGCATCATATATGCATCAATACCTATCAGATATTGACTATCAAGTTCAGCATGCTCTTCAAGCAGCGATTTGCTGATACTGATGCCAATATTTTGGCCTGCTACATTTCGATGTAAATAAATGTAGTTATTAAAGCTCAGTTGAATCTCATCGTTCTCAAGTTGGTGGTCTGCCAACAGCAATACTGTGCTGTGATCATCCCATGGACTTTTTGATTGACGTTTATAGACTCTAATTAGCTGTGTTTCTGACTTGTTCATAGTAATTCCTAGTGTTTATGTCCTCGTCATTAACTAAGAACCTCACTGGGAAACTACTTATTGTTTATGTACTGATTAACAAAATCAGTTGCCAGTTTAATGTCCGATTCTTGCACCCCTTGACGACTCAAGTGCTGCTTAATTTGAAAGTTAAGTATTTCCAGCTCTATATCATCCTCATAAATACTAATGTCCTGATACAGTGCTTCTGAGTTCACCACTGCTGTGAGCTTTTCTAGCAGAAGAGCTAACTTATTCGTCTTTTGAGTAAACTGCTTATGTTGGTTCATGATTTTTCTCGTTAATGCGGATGTGTTGTCCTTATTAACTAGAAACAGCTTGGAGGAATTATGAGGAAGTACGTTTTATTTCTGCAAAATCCTTTTCAATTTATTATTTGTTTACGGGCTCGTATTGTAATGGTTAATGAAAACTGGCCACTATTTTAGARCWTACCTAGCTTRTTTWTGCCCCTTTATCATTTAGAGCAATTACTCATTCGAACTTTTTTTTTCTGTGCTTGCCTTATATTTACTAATGCGGAAAGCAAAAGATAAGGCCCTAGTAACTTGTCTTGTAGTATGCCTTAAAGACTATCAAGAGGGCTTATGACCCCAGTATGATGGCCACCAATCACATGGGTATATATCTCGGTTGTTTTGACATCACTGTGTCCCAATAACTCTTGGATGGTACGAATGTCATGCCCTTTGAGTAATAAAGATGTTGCAAATGAATGGCGGAAAGTATGGGCGGTAACGCGCTT
>NZ_MPHK01000029.1 GCF_001957135.1 Shewanella sp. UCD-KL21
TTTTTATTGGTTTTAACATAAGGCTTAACGTACTGCGGGGGAATAAGTTTAACCTCATGACCGAGGGCTTGGCATTTTCTTGCCAACCAGTGGGAACCACCACATGATTCCATTGCTATCATCGTTTGAGGTGTTTGCGCTAAAAATTGAATAAGTTTTAAACGGCTTAAGTGTTGACGAAATTGTTCACGACCAGTGTGATCATGCCCAACAAGGTGAAAAGAAGATTTGCCTAAATCGATTCCAATGACTTTAATAGTAGACATGATGGTTCGCCTCTTTGATTGCCAAACTCTAATTTTAGCTTAGGGGTGAGGCGGACTATCTAATTAAGCCACCGTGAATACAGTGGCTTGAAAGTGCATTGGAAGTTTGAATCGCGATTAAAGCGGTTTTAATTTGCCTTTAGCGTCATTAATACACTGATAGCCTTTAGCCTGCATAAAATCAGCGAGTTCAGCTTCAATGCGCTCAAAGCAAGCTTGGCCTTCTTTTTCAAAGCAGGTTGCAATTTGTACGGCATCTGCACCTGCTAACAAGTATTCAAAGGCATCGATGCCGGTTTTTATTCCGCCAACCCCAATGATTTGTACGTCATCATCTAGCAGTTCTCTAAATGCACGGACATTGGCTAAACCTACAGGTTTAATATAATCACCACATAAACCGCCAAAACCGCCCTTAGGTTTGATGATAGGTTGTTCTGTATAAGGGTCGATAACTAGCGTGTTGCCGATGGAGTTAATGCAGGTGATGAACTTAACTGGATACTTTTTGATGACATTGGCTGCTGCCACAAAGTGCGACATATCAAAATAAGGCGCCAGTTTAATGCCAATTGGTTTACTGCCAAGGGCTGTTAGCGCAGCGAGTGCTTTATCGGTTTGTTCGAAATCATAAGCGACTTGCGCTTTACCTGGGATATTTGGGCAAGAGAAGTTCACTTCGATTAGGTCAACATCACTGTTTTGAAAGGCGCTAACCATTTCAATATTATCTTCAATGCTAAAGCCTGAAATACTCACAATCACAGGTTTACCTAATGCTTTAAGCTTTGGCACCATTTCTAAATAAGCTTTGTAGCCTAAATTGGGTAAGCCCATCGATTGAATCGAACCTAAAGGTAAATCTTTATAGCGTGGCTCAGGGTTGCCTTCGCGCGCTTCCATAGTACAAGATTTAGTGACCACAGCAGCCGAGTGTGACTGGGCGATAGTGTGCAGTTCATCCCAAGTGGTACATTTGGGGCCAGAGGCGTTCATCAAGTAACTGTCTAAGCTAATACCAGCAATTTCAGTGGATAAATCGATTTTCATTAAGCTACCTCTTGGTGGAATAAACAATAGAAAAGCATGTACAAATTGCGAGGTAGTTTATGCTGCAGAACAATAGCGGTATTGATTAAAAACAATAAAGTGGGCAAATGTGAGATTAATTTTTAAGAGTGTTAACTTGAGCGCATAAATGGTGCTGTTATTGATACGCGGTTCTTTATGCGCTGTTCTTTATGTACGAGAAGGGCTGGCGATGAACGATTGCCGTTAATCGCCATTTCAGTTAATCACTATTTTAATTTGTAAGTCACCTCGACACGCTCCTCAACACTGACTTGACCGTATTGATAGCTTTCAGCGACGTCACTTTGCATTGCCGCCATACGCATCATTACTGGTTGTACCGGTTGTTGGGTTAAGTAGCTGATTTTCCATAGGCCATCGAGTTCACGTTCAAACCCTTGGGCCAGTGATTGGGCTTTTTGTTTGGCATCTTTAATGGCGGCTTGTCTTGCTTGCTCAATTGCTGCAGTTTGGTTTGATGACGATAAGCTGATGTGCTGCACTTGATTAATGCCTTCTTCTAAAGCGGAGTCCAAAATATCGTTAAGCTTAGGTAACTGCTTGATAGTGACAATCACTTGTCTGTTCGCGCGGTAACCCACTAACTCTTTGGGCTGCTGTGATGGATAGTGATATTGCGGCTGAATGGATAAATTGGCACTTTCTATTGCGCTTTTTTCAACCCCTGCAGCAGCTAAGCGTTTAATGAAATTAGCGACAGCTTGATCTACGGCCACTTTTGCTTGTTTCGCGTCATCTTTAGTTAGGCTCACTTGCACTGTGATGTTAGCCATGTCTGGCTCGATCTTGATTTGACTTACCCCAACGGTTTCAAGGTGGGGGAAACTTAATTCAGCAGCGTTAGCCTGATGAGGGATAGTTGCCAATGCTAGCGTTGTTGATAACAAGCTTGCTGATAGCAGGCGCACTGAAGCAAGGCGTGTTGAACGAGAGCCTGTTGTAAATAGGCCACTGAATAGGGTTGATGTTAAAAAGCGAGTTGTTGAGGTGGTCATCTTGTGCTCCAAAGCAATAAATAAGGTTTTAAACAACCGAGTTATTGCTATTAACGAGCGCAAAAATGAAAAGGGTTAATTATTTTATGATTATTTTTAAACTGATTTTCTCGGCTGAGTGGCCTCAGTTAATCGCTAAATATAACTGAGGTATTTGTTAGCACAGACTATGTTATTTTTCATTATTCAAGGCGCTGACCATTAACCCAAGTTTCCAGCACCTTAGTTTTCCAAATATCTTCTGGGTTAATAGCAAAAATATCTTTATCAATCAGAATAAAATCTGCTTTATGTTTAGGGGCGAGTTGGCCAATCATTTGCTCTTGATGGGCTGCATAAGCAGCATGGGTGGTAAATGTGGCTAAAGCTTCAGTTAAATTCATGCTCTCGCGTCGATACCAGCCATCAATGGGCTGATTGTCGTGATCTTGACGAGTCACCGAGGCATGTAAGCCATAAAAAGGATTTGGCGACTCAATGGGAAAATCAGACCCTGCGGCAATAATCGCATTGGCATTAAGTAGCTTACGCCAAGCGTAGGCGCCTTTAATACGGGCGTTACCAATTCGGTCTAACGCCATGTTTTTATCACTTGTGGCGTGGGTCGCTTGCATTGATGCGATAACATTGAGTTGCGCGAAACGTGGAATATCGGCTAATTGCAGCACTTGGGCGTGTTCAATTCGATGGCGTAAATGACGGCTGTTACTTGCGGCGATATTGGCTTGGTAGTGATCTAACACTATTTGATTGGCATTATCGCCAATGGCGTGGGTATTGACCTGAAAACCGGCATCCATGGCCTGTTGAATCGTATCGCCCAACTCTTTTTCAGAATAGAGCAATAATCCTTTGTGGCCAGCTAAATCGCTATAGTCTTCAATCAATGCAGCGCCGCGACTGCCAAGGGCGCCGTCGGCGGATATTTTTACGCTGCTGATGTGTAATTTATCTGAGCCTGCAGCCATCGGGCCCGCCTGCATCATCTTGTCAAACTCAGGGTCTTGAGCATCTATCATGGCGTACACGCGAATTGGCAGTTTATCGGCATAATCAAGTGCCTGATAAGCCGCGATAGTGTCACTGCCAATACCAGCATCATGGACACTTGTTAATCCCTGCTTAGCCAGCGAAGTAAGCGCTGTTAGCAGTACCTCTTGTTGCTCGTTAATAGAAGGTTGGGGGATTTTAGTGGTAATAAGGCTCATGGCATTATCAATAAATACCCAGTTGGTTGGCCATCAGCATATTTAATAATTTCACCACCTTCAGGGCTGGTGGTGGCAGAGCTAATACCAGCGATTTTCATCGCAGCGCTATTGGCCCAACCGGCGTGACCATCAATACGAACTAACCATACAGGCGTATCGGGAAAGACTTTATCCAGTGATGCGGCCACAGGAAAGTTTTGTTGTGGCCATAACACTTGGTTCCAGCCGCGTCCTTGTATCCATTGCATTGTTGGTTGTAATTGCCTAAATGCTACAACAGTTTCGACGGCTTGTTGTTCAGTCATGCTGTCACGTAACTGGGCTCGCATAAGGCTTAATCCATAGCTTAAAACGTGACCATGGGCATCGATAAGGCCTGGTAGTAAGGTTTTGCCTTGTCCATCAATTCTTACAATACTGGAGTCAGTACTGTAGGGAAGGCGTTCATTTTCAAGGTAGATTTTTTCAATGGTATCGCCGTTAAATTGTAATGCTTTAAACTCAACTAACTTACCATTACTGACAGTATAGCCATTGATATTATTGATAAGTTTACTTTGGGCAAGGCTTGTTAACGGGGTAAAGCAAAGGCAAGTGAGTAATAGTACTTTATAGTTCTTAAGCATGATTAAACGGGTCCATGTTCTTATTATTGGTTATTTTGACGTATCTTAAATACAAAATGCCACACTGTTGCCAAAATGTTAACTGCTTTGTTTTGAAAGTGACCTTTGAAACTAGGTCTATAGTGCTTTGGTGGTTAACATTCATCTCGAAAGATCAATGCTCCCTCCTTATTCAGTTGGCTAAATCTTGAACATCGATGTTTGCGATGAAGTGGTATACTTGAAAGTTATGTAATAGGTTAATATTTAACAATATTTATATTAATTAACCTTATCGGTTTCAGCGAATTCCCATGCCAATGTCTTTTATGGCAAAGAGCTTCGATAACTGTAGCAAATGAATCGAATACGATTTTGACAACTGTTTGGGTGTGCTATGGATTATGTTGCTTTATTTTTGGTGCTGGTTGGAAGCATCGGGCTGGTGTTATCGTTACGCCCAGCTTATGCCATCTGTGCTTATTCTCAGTTTAGTAATAAAGGCTGGTTGACGCTGTTATTGTTAATTGGATTATTTATTGTCAGTTACCTCAGTTATTTATCTTTATTATTTAACTCTGCCACTGAGATTGATTTTATACAATTAGTAGTGGCTGGTATTTTCTTCGCTGGCGGCGGGTTTGTGTACTTGGTGACGAACCTAAGTAAGCAAACAATTATGGATATTGATGTGTTATTGCAGCAAAAGCACCATCAAGCGAACCATGATTTGTTAACCACATTAGCCAATCGTCAGCACTTTTATCGCCATATGGATCAAATGTTAGCGCTAAAAAGTGAAGGTTTTTATTGCTTAATGTTAGACATTAACAATTTTAAAATGATTAATGACACGTTTGGGCACCCAGAAGGGGACCGAATTTTAACAGTGATTGCCCAGCGGATCTTGCAAGTCGTACCTGAAAATAGCTTAACGGCCCGTATTGGCGGTGATGAATTTGCGATTATTATTCCTGATACCGCCACTCTGAATATTTCTGATGTGGCGAAAGATATTGAAACTGCGCTACTGATTGACATTCCTTGCGCTGGACATTTGATTGTCATTGCCGCCAGTATTGGAATTTCTCAGTATCCAGAGGATGGGCAAGATAGCAAAACCTTAATAAAGCATGCCGATATCGCCATGTATCACGCAAAAAAGAATGAAATGACCCATCAGTATTATCAATCTCATCTACCGACAACAGCGCTACCAGAGTCTGTTTTAGATGCTGAAAATCGTTAGGGGTCATTATTCTTAAAACTGAATAGCGAGTGGTGAATATCGCTCATTCTGAAGAACCTAGGGCTCCTATTAACCAGATATGTATTTACCAAGGTTTTTAAATTATTGCGGTTTTTTGTTGTTAAGGCTTTAATTGGATTAAATCTACCCAGCTCAAGCTGATTTGCTCTCACATTGTGGTTAATGAACTGCTATTCTAGTGACGAGATCATTGATAGAGAATTACTATGGAAAAATCAGCTTTTTTAGATGCCATGGGCGTAACCCGTTGGCGCAGCGCTGATAGCCAAGGCAAGCCGTATTTAATTATTCATGATGACGGTGATGATATTAGCCAGCATAGTTTGGTTAAAAGCGTGTTGTCGCTATTACATATTGATGAGTCACAATGTGAGTTTGATACTGAAATGGTCAAAGGCATGCAGGTGGTTTGGGATATGCGAAAAATGCGCGTCCGTCCACGAGTGGCTTGGATTATTACCGATCCTATTGAGGCATTATTGCAAGGCCATCAAGGTAAGAGAGAGCTGTGGCAACAGCTTTGTTTGCAGCTTGATAAAACGGCTTCGATGGATACAAATAAGTCAGCTTAGAACTTAGTTGCTGACTGTGGCGATATAACACATTGATTAGTTAAAGCTTAGATTAGTTAAAGCTTAGATTATGTAAAGCTTCGATTATTCAAACTCCCACTATTGAAGAAACCTTATGACTTCTACTTCTCCTCAAACCCGTTTTACTATTTCGCTATTATCCCCTGAAAACACCGCTGCAATGTTTGAAATCGAGTCTGCCGTACATTCTCACCCTTGGAGTTTAGCTAGCTTAGGAGACTGTTTTGGCCGCTTATATCGCGTTTATGGAGTCTTTGATAAAGATGAGCTTATTGGTTTTGCCATTGTGCAGCAAATTGTCGATGAGCTGACGTTATTAGATATTTGTATTGCGCCGAATCAACAAGGAAAGGGTCTAGGAAAGCAGCTACTTAATCATGTTATCTATGATGCTAAAGTGAAACAGGCAGTGGTGGTGATGTTGGAGGTTCGACAGTCTAATCTTGCCGCCATTGGCTTGTATAATACATTAGGTTTTGTTGAAGCAGGTCGCCGCACGGGTTATTACCCAAGCGTAACTGGCCGTGAAGATGCTATCTTGATGGATTACAGGTTATTGCCAGAATAAATGACTGAATGAATCATATGCTGAGTAAATTAATATTGTTAAACCAATAAAGAGCGTTAAATGAGAGAGTCGTTAAGAGCCAAAATAATCCAAGTGTGCGATAAAAAAATTGCCGCCAAAGGCGATAATGTTGGTTTATCATTTTATGCCTTTTTTGCCAATAAGAACGATGACCCGATATTATTGATGGAAGCTGCGACTTGGTGGATTGAAACTCATCAACTTGATCATTTCGTTAAAGCCCATGTGATTAAAGCAATGGTTCAAGCTGGTAAGTAATACTATTAATAACAGACATTAAAAACGGCGCTCTAGGCGCCGTTTTAGTCTCTTAGGAAGCAAATAAAGCTTACTTCACTTCTTTACCTTGCGCTTGTAAATCCGCATGGTAGCTTGAACGTACAAGCGGGCCACAGGCTGCATGGGTAAAGCCAATCTCGTCAGCTAATGCTTTTAGCTCATCAAACTCTGCTGGTGGCACGTAACGCTCAACCGGTAAGTGGAACTTACTTGGTTGTAAGTATTGACCTAAGGTTAACATCTCGACGTTATGAGCACGTAAATCACGTAATACATCGGCGATTTCTTCGTTTGACTCCCCTAAGCCCATCATTAAACCTGACTTAGTTGGAACATCAGGGTGACGGTCTTTAAAGCGTTTTAGTAAATCCAATGACCACTGGTAATTTGCCCCTGGGCGCGCTTTACGGTAATGCATCGGCGCTGTTTCAAGGTTGTGGTTGAACACATCTGGTGGCTCAGTGGCTAAAATATCTAAAGCGGCGTCAATACGGCCACGGAAATCAGGCACTAAAATTTCAATTTTAATTTCAGGATTTAAGATGCGGATTTCACGAATACAATCAGCAAAGTGCTGTGCGCCGCCGTCACGTAAATCATCACGATCTACAGAGGTGATCACCACATATTTAAGCTTCATATCTTGAATGGTTTGCGCTAGTTTCTTAGGCTCAGCTGCATCAGGCTTTAGTGGACGGCCGTGGGCAACATCACAAAAAGGGCAACGACGAGTACAAATCGCCCCTAAGATCATAAAGGTGGCAGTACCGTGGTTAAAGCATTCAGCAAGGTTAGGGCATGAGGCTTCTTCACATACTGAGTGCAAACCGTTTTTACGCAGTGCTGATTTTATATCAGTAATTCGCTGGTTTGATGCAGGGAGTTTTACTCTTAACCAATCTGGTTTACGCAACATGGTTTCACGTTCAGATGGAACCACTTTAACAGGGATACGCGCGACTTTTTCAGCATCACGCAATTTAACACCGGGTTGTAATCTTTCAGGCCTATTCATTTTATTCTGCTAATCCTTGATGATGTACAAGTTCTTGGTAGCCTAATACTTGGCTTAATGTTTGAATCAGTTTATCGCCAGCTTCAGTCACGGTTTGTGGGCCGCCTAAGGCTTTGCATTGCACCATTTCAAGTCCGGCATAACCACAAGGATTAATGCGCAGAAATGGTGCTAAATCCATATCGACGTTGAGGGCAAGGCCATGAAAAGAGCAGCCTTTACGAATGCGTAACCCTAATGAGGCGAGTTTTCGCTCGTCAACATAGACACCGGGTGCATCTGCTTTGGCGTAAGCATTGACATCGTACATGGCGAGCATATCAACGATGCTTTGCTCGATATTATTCACTAATTGTCTCACACCGAGTTTACTTCTTTTTATGTCAATGAGTGGATAGACAACCAGTTGGCCGGGGCCGTGATAAGTGACTTGTCCGCCGCGATCCACTTGGATCACTGGGATATCGCCAGGATTGAGAATGTGTTCACTTTTGCCTGCTTGGCCTTGGGTGAATACCGGTGAATGTTCAACTATCCATAGCTCGTCGTTGCTGTCACTGTCGCGATTGTCAGTGTAACTTTGCATGGCATGCCAGACCGACTCGTAATCTTGGCGGCCAAGATGCCTGATATGTAACGTCTGAGTTTGCAAGGGCAAGCTCTCCCTCAAAAAAGTTGGCTTATTATACGCACCTATCACTGAAATAACATCAAAGTGATAGGTGGATCACGTTTTATACCATTTTGAGCGGTGTTAAAGTACGCGGTTTACACCTTCAATTGCAGCAAGATCTGTATAAACTTGCTCAATATGTTCTTTACTGGTAACAGTAATACGAATTGATACTGCGTAGTAGGTGCCTTTGCTTGATGCTTTGACTGTTGGCGCATAATCGCCAGGTGCGAGTTTTTGCGCTACAGCAACGATGCGATCAGCTAAGGTATCGTCAGCATTACCGATGACTTTGAATGGGCATGAATTTGGAAAATCCATTAGTTCGCCAAAGTTTGTTTCTAACATGTGTTTGCTCTCTACGGTTGAATGCGCCTGTTTGTAGATATTACAGCAGGTACAGTTGAAGCTGTTATCACTTCTATATGGGGTAATTATACTGTAATACAAGTCTGCGAGCAGCGTTTGATGGTCATTTTTACTGCGCCATTGTAATTTATTACCTAAGGCGTTAGTTTTGCGCTGCTGCTTCGATAACAATAAAGCCACCCGAAGGTGGCTTTATTGTAGATATCAGTTTGTTTAACTGACCATTTTGCTAATTATTTAGAAAATAGCTTAGCTTATTATTCACCAAACCAGCCTTCAAACATTTGCTTGAAGTAATCCATCAATTTGCTAAACCAGCTGCCTTCATTCACTTCATTTAAAGTGACTAATGGGAATTGAGCTATGTCTTTGCCATCTAATTGGAAGAAAACACGGCCAACAGTTTCGCCTTTCGCTAACGGCGCAGTTAGTGGCTTAGTTAGCTCGAAGTTGGCTTGTAAGTTTTTAGCTTGACCACGATTAATGGTAATAGGCGTGTCGGTAACAACACCTAAATCAACCGTTTCACGATCGCCATACCAGATTTTTTGGGTAACGAAGGTATCGCCAGCTTTATATGGGGTAATGGTTTCAAAGAAACGGAATCCGTAGTTAAGCAGCTTTTTGCTTTCAGCTTTACGGGCTGACTCGCTGTTAGTACCCATCACCACGGTAATAAGGCGCATACCGTCATTGGTTGCTGAAGATACTAAGTTGTAACCCGCACCTGATGTATGACCCGTTTTGATGCCGTCAACATTAAGGCTGTTATCCCACAATAGGCCGTTACGGTTATATTGTTTAATGCCGTTAAAGGTGAAAGATTTTTCTGAATAAACACGGTATTCATCTGGCACATCACGAATTAATGCCGCGCCTAGCAATGCCATATCATAGGCGGTGGTTTTGTGATTATCAGAATCTAAACCATGTGAGTTTTCAAAGTAACTTTGGGTCATGCCCAGTTGCTTTGACCACGAGTTCATTAAGTCAACAAAGCCATCTTCGGTGCCGGCGATATGTTCAGCCATTGCCACACAGGCATCGTTACCCGATTGAATGATAATGCCGCGGTTTAAATCTTCGACCGTGACAGTTTTACCCACTTCAATAAACATTTTTGACGAATCTGGGAAGTTTTTAGACCAAGCTTTTTTACTGATGGTTACTTCATCATCTAAAGAAATATTACCGACTTTAACTTCATGACCAATAACATAACTGGTCATCATTTTAGTTAAGCTAGCAGGGTTAAGTGATTCATAGGCATTGCTTTCAGCAATCACGCGCCCTGAATTGTAATCCATTAGAACATAAGCTTTAGCGGCGACAGTCGGCGCATTAGGCATAACCATAGGTGCATTAGCTGCGTTGGCTGCTTGAGATGAAAAAGATACCGCAGAAAGCAACAGCAAAGATTTTAGGGGAGTGTTAACAATATTCATCATTAAATTGGCACATCTCTGGTCATTGTAGAAGGTGACGTCGTTTAGGGTTTATTTTAACTTAGCGTGTTTGATGTGCTAGTGAAAGCACCAACAAACGCATTTATCAAAAATAGCATAAAAACCAAGCAAGATTATTACTTTAAAGCATCTTTAGTCGGTTTCTATGAATAAACGACATAATTAAAAACATTATATCATTAGTCTTCAATAATTTTACATTAAGCTTCATTAACATAAATAAATTGTCAGACAGGCTAATTTATTATTTTTCAGAAACTGGTTATTTTTTAGGGTACATCATATAGCTATTGGGGTGACCATCTTGTTTTAGCTGCACTAATAGCTTATTGGCTAAGTAGCGCTGCCCTATTGGACCCAATTGCAGTCGATAAAAGCCGTTGGCCGCTTCAACTTTTGCCGGCACTTGATACTTTTGCTCAAGCTCTTTTGCCAGCACATTAATCCGCACCAGATCTTTAGAGGCCACTACTTGAATAAAATGCACGCTGGAGTCTTTTAGTTCATCTAGCGCCATTGATTCAGGTGACTCAATATGAATGGTTTCAATGCTGACTTTAGCCGTGCCTTGTTGCAACATACCAATTTTGTAGGCCGCAGCGTAGGATAAATCAATGATGCGCCCTTCATGGAATGGACCACGGTCATTGACTCTGACAATCACTTGTTTGTTATTAGCCTCATTAGTGACCCGCACATAACTTGGTAACGGCAAGGTTTTATGGGCTGCTGACATGGAGTACATGTCATAGGTTTCGCCATTTGATGTTAAGTGACCATGAAACTTTGACCCATACCAAGATGCGCCGCCCGTTTGTTTAAAGCCTTTCGCGCTCGACATCACCTGATATGACTTGCCGCGCACAGTGTAGTTTTGCTGGTTCCCTTGGCGGCTATAGGGCTCATACTTTGGGTGAGCATCTTCAACCTTACTGACATCGGGGGCACTTTTAGGGGCGCGATCATCTCTCAGTTGATAGCGATTATCTTGGCTACTTGAGCTTGATGAACTTGAACACCCAGCCAATGCGCCGCATAAGCCAACCAGGGTCAAACTAATGAGTGATTTTTTTAGCATGTCATATTTGATGTGATAGTTTATTTGACTGTTCATGTGAGTGCACATCTTATTCATTGCCATCAGCAGGGGCTGAACCTGAGTGGTACGCAGCGGCTAATTGCTGGCTAAATTGATATACCGCCATGGCGTAAAGTGGGCTGCGATTGTAGCGGGTAATCACATAAAAGTTATTAAGCCCTAACCAGTAGTCAGTTGCTTCCGGCTGCTCAAGTTTGATCAGCAACGCAGATTGCGCCGCATCAATATCTTTAGCAACCGCTAGGGATAAACTTGGGGTCAAGATATCTGCCACTGTTTGTGTCGGCTTGCCTTTAAGCCATACCTTGGCTTTAGGTGCGGTTTCAACGGTGTGATTTAATTTAAGGGCAACAGGCGCGCCTTTTTTCCAGCCGTGTTGGTGGAAATAATTAGCAACACTGCCAATCGCATCCGGCTTACTATTAAGTAGATCTCGGCGGCCATCACCGCTGAAGTCAACCGCATAGTGGCGATAGCTTGATGGAATAAACTGGCCATAACCCATAGCGCCAGCGTAAGAGCCTTTAAGATTGTCGTTATCTAATTGCTCTTCTTTAATTAATGACATCAGGTTAGCAAATTCTTTTCTGAAAAAGGTGGCTCTAGGTGGATAGTAAAAGCCTAAAGTATAAAGCGCATCTTGCACTTTATAGTTACCCATGTAGCCGCCGTAGTAGGTTTCGATACCGATGATGGCAACAATGATTTGTGGGTCAACTTGGAATTTTTCAGAGGCCTGCTTGATGGTTTCAGCATTTTCTCGCCAAAAGGCTAAGCCTTTTTCTAAACGGGAGTCAGTTAAAAATATCGGATAATACTGGTGCCAAGGTTTGGCTTCCCAAGGTTTGGAAATCGCATCAAGTACCGCTTGATTATGATTAGCAGAAGATAGGAACTGCTGCACTTCTTGTTCGGTAAAGCCCTTGCTCACTTGTTCAGTGATAAAAGCCTGCTTTAGTGCGCTGACTTCTTGTTCTGTTGGCTTTGTTGGCGCCGCAAAAAGTGTTGTTGAGCTGAGAAGTAATGCCAGCGCTGCTGCGATTTTAGTTGTTATTTGCATTTAAGGTCCTGTGTAATTGGACTACCGCGAAGTGATGTCAATTCAGCTGCGCGGCAGTTTTCCTTATTAAATTATTCCATTAGGTTTGGCTGGGGTTACCTGTCCACAAAGCGTCTATGGGTATGAATACTCATCAGAATGCCAAAACCTATCATCAATGTCATCATCGAGGTACCGCCATAACTGATCAAAGGTAAGGGCACTCCCACAACAGGTAAGATGCCAGACACCATACCAATGTTGACGAAAATATAAACAAAGAAGGTTAAGGTAATACTGCCTGCCAGTAAGCGAGCAAAGGAAGTTTGCGCTCGCGATGCGATAACCAAGCCGCGGCCGATGATATACATATACAGGGCAAGTAACAGTAAACTGCCAATCAGGCCAAACTCTTCACCGATCACAGCAAAGATAAAGTCGGTATGACGCTCGGGTAAAAATTCTAGCTGTGATTGTGAGCCTTGCAGCCAGCCTTTACCCCACAGACCACCCGAGCCAATGGCGATTTTCGATTGAATAATATGATAACCCGCGCCGAGAGGGTCGCGCTCAGGATCAAACAAGGTCATAACCCTAGTGCGCTGATAGTCGTGCATTAAGAAGTACCACAGTACCGGTAAAAAGGCTAAAACCGCGGCCACACAACTGCCGACAATAACCCAGCTCATGCCTGATAAAAACAGCACAAAAATCCCCGAAGCGGCGACCAAAATTGAGGTACCTAAGTCAGGTTGCTTAGCGATCAGTAAGGTAGGAATTAGCAGAATAACCAAGCCACCGGCTAAATAACGTTTTTTTGGTGGTAGCGGAAATTTACTGATGTACCACGCCATAGTAATAGGGAAGGCGAGTTTGATAAGCTCTGATGGCTGAAACTCCATAAAGCCTAAGTTTAGCCAGCGCTGTGCGCCCTTATTTATGGTGCCGAAAAAGTGTACCCCAAGCAGCAGGATGATACCTGCCACGTAAATGGGTAAAGCCCAGCGCCTGAGAATTTCAGGGTTTATTTGGGCAAAGATAAACATGACAAATAATGACAAGCCAAAGCGGGTTAATTGCCTTTCCATCATGGCAAAGTCTTCGCCGCTGGCAGAATAAATCACAAACAAGCCAAAAATCATTAGCGCGAGTAGGCCGAGCAATAACGGTAAGTCTATGTGTAGTTTTTGCCAAATAGTCTGTTTGTGTGGGTGGTGTGAGGTATTCATTGCTTCACCATCCATTGATCTCGTAACATGTATTCATCCAATAGTGCCCGGGCGACAGGACCTGCATTGACGCCGCCCCAGCCGGCATTCTCAATAACCACTGCAAGAACAATTTTAGGGTTTTCATAAGGCGCGTAGGCAATAATCAAGGCGTTATCTCGTAAAAACTCTGACACGGTATCAGCATCGTATTTTTCATCTTGGGCAACACTAAATACCTGCGCAGTACCGGTTTTCATTGCTGCGGTATATTTGGCATCAGTAAAGCGAGACTTGTCAGCCGTTTTTCGCATCGCTTCGTTAATGATTTCCCAGTTATTATCATCGTTTAATTTTATTGGTTCACGCTCATCAATCGGGGTATCGATTTTAGCGGTGTCATCTTTAAATGATTTTAATAAATGCGGCGTATAACGGGTGCCATGATTGGCTAAAATGGTGGCGGCATTAGCAAGCTGTAATGGGGTTGAGGTCCAGTAGCCTTGACCAATACCCACCGAAATCGTATCACCAATATACCAAGGCTGATTGTAACGCATACGCTTCCAATCTTTTGATGGCATGATGCCGTTCGCTTCTTCGTAAATATCAATGCCACTTGATTCGCCAAAACCAAATTGGTTCATGAAATCAGCAATCTTATCGACACCGACTTTGTAGGCTAAGTCATAAAAGAAGGTATCACAGGAGTCCATAATGGCACTGTATACATCAACCCAGCCGTGACCCCAGCGTTTCCAGTCGCGATATTTACGTTCGACATTGGGGATTTGCCAAAAGCCCGGATCCCAAATTCGGGTTTTATCGCTAATGGCTTTTTGCTCTAAGCCCAGTAACGCAATATGCGGTTTTACCGTTGATGCCGGTGAGTATTGGCCTTGGGTCGCTCGGTTGATAAGGGGGCGTGATTTATCATTAAGTAGTGCGTTATAGGCTTTACTGCTAATGCCATGAACAAATAAATTAGGGTCATAACTTGGGCTTGAAACCATCGCAAGTACGCCGCCATCTTGTGGGTCGATAGCAACCACTGAGCCGCGGCGGCCAGCTAATAGTTCCATGGCTTTTTGCTGCAGCTTTAAATCTAAGGTGAGGTAAATATCTTGCCCTGGCGTTGGCGGGGTCACCTTCAAGGTGCGGATCACGCGGCCACGGTTATTCACTTCTTCTTCAAGGTGACCGGGCGTGCCCAATAATAGGCTTTCATAGAACTTTTCAATCCCCTGTTTGCCAATATCATTAGTGGCGGCGTAATTTTTCCAGGTTCCCGATTTTTCCAGAGATGCGCGATCGCGGGTGTTAATTTTACCCACATAACCCAATACGTGGGTCATTAAATCTTCATAGGGGTAATGGCGTTTAAGGCCAGCTTCGACCCTAAAACCGGGGAATTGATGTTGGTTAACACTGAATGCGGCAACTTGCTCTTCGGTTAATCGGCTTTTGATGGTTAATGGTTTAAAGCGGCGATGATACCGTAATCTTTCAGTGATACTTTCACGTTCTTCTTCAGTAAGGGCAATAACCTCATTGAGTTTATCTAGGGTCGCAGTAATATCTTTAGATTTTTCTGGAATGACTTCTAGGGTATAAAATGGCTGGTTTTCAGCAAGCAGTTGGCCGTTACGGTCGTAGATTAAGCCGCGACTCGGGGCAACGGGCACAACGCGGATACGGTTGTCATTAGAGCGGGTTTCATAATCAGTGTATGAGACAACTTGCAGTTGATAGAGGTTAGACAGTAAAACACTGATGAGAATAAACACGCACAGGAAAGTGAACAAAGCACGACGTTTGAATAGCGACGCCTCGGCAGCGTGGTCGTGCATGGCAATGCGCTTTTTTGGCGACACTTAAGCTT
The DNA here is from genome assembly GCF_001957135.1 of Shewanella sp. UCD-KL21. Lineage (GTDB taxonomy): Bacteria > Pseudomonadota > Gammaproteobacteria > Enterobacterales > Shewanellaceae > Shewanella. The sequence goes on from NZ_MPHK01000029.1 coordinate 15,652, forward strand.
TCTCCGATGAGATTCAGGCTAATAAATTCAGATTTGTTATATTAGCTGAATTAGCTTTGCTTTTACCAGAGCCTTGACCAATAAGGTTTACTCTCTATGGTAGGGGTGGTTATTATTTATACTCCATGCTCGGTAAAGGCTTTCGGCAACCAGTACACGAACTAATGGATGGGGCAAGGTGAGGGCGGATAAACACCAGCTTTGGCTTGCAGCAGCTTTGCATGCTGGCGCAAGACCTTCAGGACCGCCAATCAATAAACTGACATCACGGCCATCAAGCTGCCATTTGCTGAGTTGCTCGGCAAGTTGTGGGGTTTCCCAGTTCTTACCAGGCAAGTCTAGGCTTACAATGTGATTGCCTTTGGGTACTGCTGCTAGCATTAGTTCGCCTTCTTTTTGAAGAATGCGTGCTATATCAGCATTTTTACCGCGCTTTCCTGCGGGGATCTCAATCAACTCTAACGCCATATCACGAGGAAAACGACGTTGGTATTCTTCAAATCCGCGGGTTACCCAATCTGGCATCTTGGTGCCAACAGCAATCAGTTGTAACTTCATTATGCGTTGTTTTCAGACCATAGTTTTTCTAGATCATAAAACTCACGTGTTTGGTCTTGCATTACATGTAAGATTACGCCACCTAGATCAACCAGTACCCATTCACTGCTCTCACGACCTTCAACACCTAATGGTTGTAAGCCTGCAGTTTTAGATTCAACGATCATGTTTTCCGCAATTGCGCGGACGTGTGTTTTTGATGTGCCAGAGCAAATAACCATAAAATCAGTGATTTGTGATTGTTCTGCAACGTCTAATACCACAACGTCTTTGGCTTTCAGGTCATCGATTTTATCGATAACAAAATCTTTTAATTCCGTGCTCTGCACGTCACTTACCTCGATATATAAAAATAACGGGGCATTATACGCAAAATACCTATGCTAGCGCAATTGAAGCTGAAATTGATTTTAACAGTAGCGATTTTTGAGGCGGGAATTACCAGGGCTTAACGGTAAAGTTGGTGTTGTAAAATATAGGCTTGGATGCACGCTGGCAGTTTTTTATTTAATGAGCTTTTTGCTAATTTTAAAGAGCCTTCAGCGGTTAAATGAGAGCCATCAGCGGATAAATGAGCGCCTTCAGCTAATTTTAAAGAGCCTTCAGCGGTTAAATGAGAGCCTTCAGAGGTTAAATGAGCGCCTTCAGCTAATTTCAAAGAGTCAGCAGCAGAAAAATGAGAACCTTCAGCAGAAAGATGAGCGCCTTCAGCGATTAGTTTCGTGCTTTGGCTGGATAAGTGAGCTTCGTTAGCCATTAACTTGGCCAGTTGCGCCCTTATTTCTGTGGAGGAGATATCTTGCAAGGTCACTTCAACTGGAAATATATTGCCAACTTTAGCCTCTATCAACTCAGCTTGCTGATAATCGACTTGCTTTTGTTTAAGCAGTTGCATCATCGGGTGGTCATGGCTCGCTGACCAACCAGGGCGGCGACAAACCACCAAATGGCACAGCTTAAATAATTGCTGCCATTGATACCATGACGCGAGCTGAATAAAAGAGTCTGTGCCCATAATGAAATAAAATTGATGCTGGGGATAACGCTGGGTTAGTAGCTCAAGGGTGGTCACAGTGTAAGATGGACTATCACGATTAATTTCGATATCACACACTTCAAACTCATCATATTGCTGACAAACTAACTCTGCCATAGCTAAGCGTTGCTCACTGCTAACTTTGGTGGTTTGTTTGTGGGGCGGGATATGATTGGGCATTAGCCAAACTTTGTCTAAATTTAGCTGTTGTTTTACTTCAATGGCAGGTTTGATATGACCATAATGAATGGGATCAAAGGTGCCGCCTAAAATCCCAATCTTCATGTTTGCAGTTCTATATGGGCTAATCGTCTGTGGGCATTAGGATCAAATAACAGGCTTAAATGGCTGATTGCGGTCCAATCTTCTACTCCATGCTGCTTGAGATTGCGCTCAATTTTTGAGGCAAAGGCGAGCATATGTTCGATTTGACTGAGGGTGAGTCGAGTTAATGCCGCTTGATAAAAGGGTTTACGCTTATCCCAAATACGATGTTTAGGCCATAAACTATTCAGTTGCTCGCCTTGCTCTACTGCAGTTTTTAAACTGAGTAATACATTTAGCTCTTTAAACAATGCCCACATTAGAATTGGCATCGCAGTGCCTTCAGCATTAAGCTGCACTAACATATGCTGGGCATGTTTTTGGTGGTTTCCCAGCAGCGCATCGGTTAATTGAAACACAGTAAAGCGCGACTGATCTTCAAAATAATCGTTTAAATGATCGCTATGGATTGGCTTATCAGGGCTGAGTAATTGCAATAGCTGTAAGGCTTGCTCAGCGGCCAACAAATTACCTTCAAACAAGTTAAACAGCATGGCTTTGGCGTCCATCTGTACCTGTAACTTGTAAAAATGAATACGATTATCTAACCAGCGCTGGAACTGTTTTCCTTCAGGGGTAGCGCAAGGTAAATAAATACCATCGCTATCAAGGGACTTAAACCATTTGCTTTTGGTTTCAGCAGATATCTTTGGCCCATGGATAATCAGAATAATATCCGGATTAGGATTTTGCATCATGGCAGTTAACGCTGCCGAGCCTTCGGTGCCTGGTTTTGCTTGGGGAAGCGTCAATTCGATGATGCGGCGACTGGCAAATAAACTCATTGATTGCCACTCTTGTAGCAAATCATTCCAGCTAAAGCTGTTGTCTTGAGTTAAATGTACCCGCTCTTCAAAACCTTGTTTTTTAGCCGCGCTGAGAATTTGCGCTTTGCAGTTTTCAATTAACCACGGGTCGTCACCAAACAGTAAGTAACAACCATGGATATTTTTGAGATGCTGATTTAATTGATCTGGGTAAACCCGCATCAATTCACCTCGATTGAGGCCAGAGTTTGGATAATATTATCAGCCGCTTGAATACGCATTTCTTTGACTAACATCTCCATTTCTCGGCTTTTTGCTAGTGCAGTACGCGGATCGTCTTGATAATCACGGCGAATTTCAGATACGAATCGTTGTGGCTCGCTGCCTGGTAACATCACAGCGTAATTAACCACATAAATAAGCTCATACTCAGCTACGTTACCCGTAGGATATAAAGACAGGGTTGCACGCTCTAGTGAGTCATTGATGAGGCTTAAAGTAGGGGTTTCATCTGATGCTGGTACGGTTGCCACACGGTGAATACGAAGGCGCTCATTAACCAGACGTGTCAGTTCACTGTATTGATCATTGGAACGCAGGTGCAATTCTTCCAGTTCGGCAGGAATTGAATAGCTACGTTGTAATTTAAAGCCGCAACCAGCACTGGTCATAATGACGAGCGCCAACAAGGCCAAGTTAATGCGTTTAATTAGCATCACTGTTTTTGGCATCCTTTAACTGTACATGCATAAGATGGGTATTCGGTCACATCTTTAACTTTATGAAGGCGACGAATGACGAGATTAATTGCTTGTCATTGGTCACCTTCAATCTATCGTTACTTATAAATGATTAATTAGCAACGATGTTTAGCAGTTTACCTGGTACATAAATCACTTTGCGTACGGTGACGCCATCGGTAAATTTTTGTACGTTTTCATCCGCTAAACCTAGGGCTTCAACTTCTTCTTTAGCAGCATCTGCAGCTACTGTGATTTTAGCACGCAGCTTACCGTTAACTTGCACGATAATCAGCTTGCTGTCTTCAACTAGTGCAGACTCATCAACAGTTGGCCATAGGCTATCTTCGATATCCGTTTGGTTACCTAAGGCAGTCCACATGCTAAAACAAGTATGCGGGATGATTGGGTAAAGCAAACGTGTTACTGCTGATAATGCTTCTTGCATCAGGGCTCTGTCTTGCTCATTAGCAGACGGGGCTTTTTGCAACTTGTTCATCAGCTCCATGATAGCGGCAATGGCGGTATTGAACATTTGACGGCGTTCAACATCATCACTGACTTTAGCAATGGTTTTGTGTAATTCACGACGAAGCGCTTTTTGATTGTTATCAAGTGCTTTAGGGTCAAGCTCAACCACATCACCTTGAGCGATATGATCATGAGCTGTTTTCCAAAAACGCTTAATGAATCGGTGCGCGCCTTCAACACTTGATTCTTGCCACTCAAGGGTTAACTCAGGTGGGGCTGCAAACATCATGAATAAACGCACGGTATCAGCACCGTATTTATCAACCATTTCTTGTGGGTCGATACCGTTATTCTTAGATTTAGACATCTTGCTCATGCCGGTATAAACCAGTTCATGACCTTCACTGTCTACCGCTTTAACAACACGGCCTTTGTCGTCAGTTTCTTGTACTGTAACGTCAGCAGGAGAAACCCAAACGCGGGCGCCTTTCTCGTTGTTATAGTAATAAGCATCAGCTAATACCATACCTTGCGTAAGCAAGCGTTTTGCTGGCTCATCAGAGTCAACTAAACCAATATCACGTAGCAGCTTGTGGAAGAAGCGGAAGTATAGCAAATGCATACAAGCATGCTCGATGCCGCCAATATATTGATCCACAGGTAACCAGTAGTTCGCTTTAGCTGGATCAAGCATTTGATCTGCGTGCGGGCTACAGTAACGCGCGTAGTACCAAGATGATTCCATGAAGGTATCAAAGGTATCCGTTTCACGTAGTGCTGGCTGACCATTTACCGTGGTTTTAGCCCACTCTTTGTCAGCTTTAATTGGGCTTTGAATACCATCCATTACCACATCTTCAGGTAATACAACCGGCAGTTGCTCAGCTGGTGTTGGCATTACTGTGCCATCTTTAAGCGTAACCATAGGGATAGGAGCGCCCCAGTAGCGTTGACGCGATACACCCCAGTCACGTAGACGGAAGTTCACTTGACGCTTGCCTTTACCTTCAGCGGTTAGTTTGGCATCAATAGCATCGAATGCCGCTTGGAACTCTAAGCCGTCAAACTCACCTGAATTAAATAGCACGCCTTTATCAGTAAAGGCAGCTTCACTGATATCCACATCGCTATCAGCTGGCTTGATCACAGCTTCAATGGTTAAACCGTATTTTTTAGCAAACTCGTAATCGCGTTGATCATGCGCTGGAACTGACATTACTGCGCCAGTACCGTAGTTCATTAATACAAAGTTACCGACCCAAATAGGCACTTCTTTGCCAGTTAATGGGTGGATTGCATTAAGACCAGTCGCAACGCCTTTCTTTTCCATGGCAGCCATAGCCGCTTCGGTAGTATCAACGTTTTTACATTCTTCAATGAATGCAGCAAGCTCTGGGTTATTCTTTGCTGCAGCTTCAGCAAGTGGGTGACCACTGGCAATAGCAACATAGGTTACGCCCATCACGGTATCAGGACGAGTGGTGTAGATATCAAAGCTATCGTCACTGCCAGCAACACCGAAGGTCATTTCAATCCCTTCACTGCGGCCAATCCAGTTACGTTGCATCGCCTTAACTTGCTCAGGCCATTCATCTAACTGATCGATATCGTTTAATAGCTCTTCAGCGTAATCGGTGATTTTAATGAACCACTGAGGGATTTCTTTTTGAACCACCTCAGTGTCACAACGCCAGCAACAACCGTCTTGTACTTGCTCGTTAGCCAGTACTGTTTCATCATTTGGACACCAGTTAACTGAGGCGGTCTTTTTGTAGACTAAGCCTTTTTCAAATAACTGGGTGAAGAACCATTGTTCCCACTGGTAGTATTCAGGGGTACAAGTCGCGATTTCACGACTCCAATCATAACCAAAGCCTAATAGCTTAAGTTGGTTCTTCATGTAGTCGATATTTTCATAAGTCCATGGCGCAGGCGCAGTCTTATTATTGATTGCGGCATTCTCTGCAGGTAGACCGAATGAGTCCCAACCGATAGGTTGTAACACATTTTTACCTTGCAAACGTTGGTAACGAGCAACAACATCACCTATGGTGTAGTTACGGACGTGTCCCATGTGAAGTCGGCCTGATGGATAAGGGAACATAGAGAGACAGTAAAATTTCTCTTTGTTTTCATCTTCAGTGACTTCGAAGGTTTTTTTGTCTTCCCAGTGCTTTTGCACCAAGGCTTCAATTTCTGAGGGATTATATTGCTCTTGCATCACTCTATTCCGGCCAATGCCGCCCATTGTTTGATCTAGCGCTAAAAAGCGCGAGTAAGATCTGCATAGAATAAACTAGAAGTGATGCATTAAAAAGGTTCAGATGAAGGAGTATTTACTATGAGTGGACGAAGTTCAGCGTTATTAGCACTATATAAGACGCTTTTCGAGCAAGTTAAGAAACAATATGATGAAGATAACTCATTGACTGCAAAGAGCCTTTTTGCTTCTGTGACCCAGTGTAAAGATTATTTGCAATTAAAGTCAGCAGCCGATGCTGAGGAGCTTGCTTTAGCAGAAGATTTTTTAAAGCGTGACATCGCCAGCTACATAAAAGAGGAAAATGCCGATAACCTCAGTTTTAGTCCAACTGTCATTGGCATTGAAAACACCTTATGGCACTGGTTGGGTGAAATTACTGATCGCAGCCAAGTTGAGTGGCATGAAATTGCCCAAGACTTTAAGCATCAGGGTTTTTATATGTCAGGTGAGGTGATTAACCAAGGTAAGGTGATTTGTACTGAGTGTAATCATGAAATGAAAATTGAATTCCCCAGTATTATTCCTGATTGCCCGCAGTGTGATAATGAAATGTTTACTCGAGAAGCGCTAACGCCTTAGTATCTTTAAAACAAATAATGCCGATGACCAATGTAGACATTGGGCATCAGCATTATAATAAAGTGAGTTCAGATGAGCTTAACTGCGTTAATTTCTCTTGGGCTTACAGCATAAATATTTGTGTGTGAAGCCAAATAATATCAATAAGCTACATAATATAAGTAACGGTGTTTGGCCAAGGCGCTTAAACCAGGTTTCGCCGTCATATAAGGCAACGTCAGCCACTAACACCCCAGCTTTAAATTGAGGTAGTTGGTGAGTGATACGACCTTTGATATCAACCACTGCGGTAACGCCGTTATTGGTAGCCCTTACTAAGGGGCGTCCTAACTCAATTGCGCGCATTTGGGCAATTTCCATGTGTTGCAGTGGCCCGATAGAGTCACCAAACCAGGCATCATTGGAAACCGTCAGTAAGAAGTCGGTATCTTCATTGACGTTAGCCCGTAACTGCTCAGGAAAGACGATTTCGTAGCATAAAGCCGGCGCCACTTGATAACCTAAAGCATTAAGGTTTTTTTGCTCATAGCTGCCACGCGCAAAGGATGACATGGGTAAATTAAAAAACGGGGCTATTGGGCGTAACAGACTTTCAAAGGGGACAAACTCACCTACTGGCAACAGGTGATGTTTCTTGTAATCATTAATGCCACTTCCAACATAATCGCCCTCAGTCTGCTGAGGGTGATAAGCATTGCCCAATACAATTAATGAGTTATAAAAGTCATTTTTTTGCAGGCTAATAATACCGGTAATAATGGCGCTATTATTTAAATTAGCGACCTTGTCGGTATTATGTAAAAAGTCTGCCACCATAGCTTCAGGCGCGGGAATCGCGGCTTCAGGCCAAATGACAATATCAGCATCAAAGTTAGGCCGACTTAAATCCATATATTTGAGTAAAGTTGGCCATAGTGCGTCAGGCTCCCACTTCATACTTTGCTCAATATTGCCTTGTACTAAAGCCACTTTAACCGTTTCATTTCGTGGGCTAATTTCGGATATGTGCGGCGCAAGGTAAGTGCAGATAAATATCAATGGGAAAATGATGATAGCACTGGCAAAACGTTGATATAACACCAGTGCGATACTGCCACAAACCAGTGCGATAACATAACTTAAGCCTAATGCGCCAATGATACTACCAAGCTCTGATAATGGTCCTTGGGTTTGACTGTAGCCTGCCCATAACCAAGGGAAACCGGTGAGAACCCAACCGCGCATCCACTCGGTAAATACCCACAGCGCAGGAAATAACCCTAAGTAACGAAAATAAACTTGCCAGCCTTGAGTTTGCTGATGTTGGGACAGTTTAGCAGTGAGATAACCTGCTAGCGCTGGAAATAAGGCCAGATACAGCGCCAATATTGCCATTAATGCCATTGATACTATTAGCGGCAAACCACCAAAAGTATCAATGCTGACATGTACCCAACTAATGCCAAATGCAAAACAGCCAAAGCCAAAGCTTAACCAGTGAAAGAAGTTTTCTTTCGGGGTTAGGCTGCGACTTTGCCATAACACAAACAGCATTGCTGCGGGGTAAAAAGCCCAGATAGCGTAGGGTGCAAAAGCAAGTGTGGTTGAAGCACCTGCAACAAATGCAGTCACCATTTTAATCACTGATGACTTGGAAAGTTTATTTTTTAGCACAGAGTTAGTCGTCGAGTTCTTCTAGCTGTTTTTGATCGGGTAACTTCACACTAAGTTGAATCAAACGTCTGGTGTCGGCATTGGTGACTTTAAACTCGATATTATCGATAACCACAGTTTCATTTCGCTCTGGTAAGTGACCAAATGCGTGTGAAACTAAGCCGCCAACAGTATCAAATTCTTCGTCGCTAAATTGAGTGCCACAAGCATCATTAAATTCATCAATCGGTGTTCGTGCTTTAATCATAAACACGGTATTACTGATCTTTTTGATTTCGGTATCTTCTACTGAGCTATGATCGAACTCGTCTTCGATTTCACCGACGATTTCTTCTAAGATATCTTCAATCGTCACTAGACCGGATACACCGCCATATTCATCGACCACAATGGCCATATGATATCGCTGAGAGCGGAATTCTTTTAGCAGTACATCAACGCGTTTGCTTTCAGGCACAACAACCGCAGGTCGTATGACTTGATGCAATGAGAAAGGTTGAGCTGATTGTTTAAAACCATATTTAAGTAAATCTTTTGCAAGCAAAATACCTTCAATATGATCTTTATCCTCGTTGACCACTGGAAAACGGGAGTGTGCAGACTCGATGACTGTTTCTAGTAGCTCTTCAACAGTGCTATCGATTTGCAATGTGACTATTTGGCTTCGAGGGATCATGATGTCGCGTACCCGCAACCCTGATACTTCTAATACGCCATTCATCATTTCGCGGGTGTCTTCAGTAATTAAAGAGCGCTCTTCTGCGCCGGCAATTACGTCAACTAAGTCTTCGCGATTTTGAGGTTCGCCCTGAAACATCTGACTAATTTTGCCAATCCAGTTCTTCTTACGGGCGTTGGTACTCGGTGGGATGTCGTCACTCATAATATTTTACTAAATCAAAATCAGCATGTTATATGCAGTCGTTTGATTTATTTACGCTTCCTTATATGGATTTGAAAAACCTAAGCCTTCAATGAGTTGAGTCTCTAATGACTCCATTTCTTCAGCTTCATTATCGATAATATGGTCATAGCCTAGTAAATGCAAGCAGCCGTGGATAACCATATGGGCCCAATGTGCAACAAGGGGCTTATTTTGTTGATTTGCTTCAAGTTCTACCACCTCAGCACTAATGATGAGATCGCCTAATAGCGGTAACTCTATCCCTGGAGGCGCTTCAAAGGGGAAAGACAATACATTAGTCGGCTTGTCTTTACCACGGTAAGTATTATTAAGCTGCTGGCTTTCAGTATTTTCAACAATTCTGATGGTCAGTTCAGCTTGCGCCATGGTGTTGCCAAGGGCCGTTGTTACCCATAGCTCAAATTCACTTTGGCTCGGGAGCTTACTGCTGTCTGCGACGGCAATCTGCAGATCTAAATCAAGTTTAAGACTCATTATTTATTGCTCCGTCTTTACTGATCTCATTGGCGTTAACGTCATTCGTATTAACGTCCACTTTGGCCATTTGTTCATTAAAGGCCGTTTGACGTTGTTTATATTGGTGCTCTTTTTCAGCTTTTAATGCCTGCTCTTTACTGTCAAAGGCTTCATAGGCTTCAACAATTCTTGCCACAATCGGATGGCGCACCACATCTTGAGACATAAAGAAGTTGAAGCTAATGTCATCTACTTCACTCAATACTTCAATGGCTTGGCGAAGCCCTGATTTTTGGCTGCGAGGCAAATCTATCTGGGTAATATCGCCGGTGATCACCGCTTTTGAGTTAAAACCGATACGGGTTAAGAACATTTTCATTTGCTCAACGGTAGTATTTTGGCTTTCATCCAAAATAACAAACGCATCATTTAGGGTTCGGCCACGCATATAGGCTAAAGGGGCAACTTCAATAATATTACGCTCAAGCAGTTTTTCAACTTTCTCAAAGCCCATCATTTCAAATAAAGCATCATAAAGTGGACGTAAATAAGGATCGACTTTCTGACTTAAATCTCCAGGTAAAAAACCTAACTTTTCGCCAGCCTCAACAGCAGGGCGGGTAAGGAGTATGCGTCTTATTTCTTGTCTTTCAAGGGCATCAACTGCTGCAGCAACCGCTAAAAAGGTTTTACCGGTACCGGCAGGTCCGACACCAAAGGTAATGTCGTGTTTAGCCATATTGGCCACATACACTGACTGATTGGGATTGCGAGGTTTGATGATACCGCGCTTGGTTTTGATATGCAGGGTGTCATCTTCAGCCGATGATTCAGCTTCGAGGTTAATGACCTCCTGAATGGCGAGATGCACTCGCTCTGGCTCTAAATCTGGGGTGCTACCTTTAACCGTTTGGGTTTCAATGTATAACTGTTTCAGTAAATTATTAGCATTAAAGGCATGTCTTGGCAGGCCAACGATTTTGAAATGATTATTCTTATGGATAATCTCAACACCTAAACGACGTTCAAGCTGTTTAATGTTGTCATCATATGGACCACATAATGAGGCAATTCTTCGAGTTTCAGCAGGCTCGAGGTATAAATTCATGGTAGTAACTTTAGTGGACAAAAATAATGCTCCAAAAGAAAAAGAATGCGAATAGGTATGAAAGTTAAAATACCACGGTATTAACTGAAAAGCACAATAAAGGCGGCTCGAGGCCGCCTTTATTAAATAATGATAAACCCGCTTTATGGCTAAATTAGCTGCCTGGGGTAAATTGGCTTACACCAATATCATCATCAGTTTTGTGTTTGGCTACGATATCTGACGGACGTAAACTGCGACGTAAATCCATTTCGTCTTCGCCGCGAATAAATACGCCGCGCAGCGAGTTGGTGTATACATCAACAATTTCAACATCCACAAAACCACCAATACACTTAGGATCGGCTTCAAAGTTCACGACGCGGTTATTTTCAGTACGGCCGCGAAGCTCCATTGGATCCTTAACTGAAGGCCCTTCAACCAAAATACGCTGCACTGTGCCTAACATTTGGCGGCTGTAGCGCATGGCTTGTTGGGTAATACGGTCTTGTAAAATCGCTAAGCGCTTTTTCTTTTCTTCCATAGTGACATCATCTGGCAAATCAGCCGCTGGTGTTCCTGGACGGGCACTGTAGATAAAGCTAAAGCTGTGGTCAAAACTGACATCTTCAATCAACTTCATGGTGTCTTCAAATTCAGCATTTGACTCGCCAGGGAAGCCGACAATGAAGTCAGAACTGATTTGGATATCAGGACGCGCTTTACGTAAACGACGAATAATCGATTTATATTCGATGGCCATATGACCACGTTTCATATTAGTTAGAATGCGGTCTGAACCTGATTGCACTGGTAAATGTAAGAAACTCACCACTTCAGGGGTGTCTTCATAAACATCGATAATGTCTTGTGAAAACTCAATGGGGTTACTGGTGGTGTAACGCACACGGTCGATACCATCAATCGATGCCACTAAACGCAGTAATTCTGCGAAGGTACAAATATCATCATCATGGGTAGCACCAAGGAATGCATTGACGTTTTGCCCCAGTAGATTGACTTCACGTACACCTTGCTCAGCAAGTTGTGCGATTTCTAAAATAACGTCATCAACCGGGCGGCTAACTTCTTCACCACGGGTGTATGGTACAACGCAGAATGAACAATATTTGCTGCAGCCTTCCATAATAGACACAAACGCCGATGGACCGTCAGCGCGAGGCTCTGGTAGGCGATCGAATTTTTCAATTTCAGGGAAGCTCACATCAATAACCGCTTTATCGCCATTATTAATTTGGGTGATCATCTCAGGTAAGCGATGTAAGGTTTGTGGGCCAAAAATAATATCAACGCACTGAGCACGCTCTTTAATGGCTTTACCTTCTTGTGAGGCTACACAACCACCTACACCGATAATTAGATTAGGATTTTTGTCTTTGAGGGTTTTCCAGCGTCCAAGCTGATGAAACACTTTTTCCTGCGCTTTTTCGCGAATTGAACATGTGTTTAGTAGCAGTACGTCTGCTTCTTCAGCATCCTCAGTCAAGGTATAACCTTGATAATCGTCCAGCAAGTCAGCCATTTTAGATGAATCGTATTCATTCATCTGACAGCCCCAGGTCTTTATGTGTAGTTTTTTACTCATCAGTTACGCCGTTCTATTACCACAGAAAAATAGCCGAGTATTTTAACTGCACAAAGGCTCGCTGGCTAGCCTTTGTGCACACTTAGACGGCATTATTCTGAAATGACGAATACCCCTATATTTTCAGGGTGTTTATCTATTTGGGCTAACTCGTTTGATTGATTGGTAAAATAGCCAAATTGTTTCGCCATTGTGACGTTATCTTGTCTCGCTTGAACAATTATTTTTTGCGCTAGCTCTCTATTAAACTGCGTAAGCATTTCCGTGGTTTGTTGATATAAGGCATAATCGAAGGATGAACGGTGAATAACCGTAATGGTTTCCATCGGTTGCACTTCGGCTTGTGCTGTCATTGGCATAATGGCAGCACCAGCAAGAAGCCCTGCAAGTAGCGGCATAGTAAAGAATGACTTAGTAAACTTTTTTACATAACTCATTAACGTATTACGGCTGCTTGTTAGTGATTTAAGGGTTCCATTATTAGATTGTACATAGGTACTTTGACTGAACATACTATCCTCTCTTACCTTGGCATTTAAGGGGTTGGTTGCAAGGCATGTCATACTAGACAGTCTCAGTATAAGGTAAGGTTTAATGGTTAAAGTTTAACCATTGTAAGCAGGTGTTGCTCAAACTCAAGATAGCAACATATCGACACGATTGAGGCGTTACAGACATCTTTGTACATAGTTTCAGTGACACTTATTGGCATAATCATCATCACAGCCAATGTCGTTTCAGTATTACAGCTTTTTTTAAAGGTAAATAAACAATGCAGCAAGCATCGAATGTAGTTGAACATGATGTCGTTATCGTTGGCGGTGGTATGGTGGGCGCAGCTGTGGCTGTTGGATTAGGTCAATTAGGTTTAAACGTTGCCATGATTGAAGCATTCGCGCCTAAAGCCTATTTACCTGAGCAGCCTTTAGACTTACGCGTATCAGCGATTAGTGTGGCCTCTGAGCAATTACTTGAACGCTTGGGCGTCATGGAGCAACTTCGCACCATGCGTCATGTTGCCTACAAAGGCTTAGAAACTTGGGAGCTCGATGATTGCATTACCCGTTTTCATGCTGATCAAATAAATGAAACTCATTTAGGCTACTTTTTTGAGAACCGCTTAATTCAACTGAGTCTGTGGCAGCAAATTGATGCTATGGATAATGTGCATTGTTATTGCCCTGATAGCGTTGCTAGCTTCGAGCGTATTGAAATGAGCAATAGTGACGTAAAGTCATTGTCTCAAGGTATTAAAGCAACCCTTAAAAGTGGCGTGGAATTACATGCATCATTATTAGTTGGCGCAGATGGGGCTAATTCACAAGTAAGACAATGGGCCGGTATTGGTATTACTGGCTGGGATTATGCTCAGTCAGCCATGTTGATAAATGTTGAAACGGACACCGCGCAGCAAGACATTACTTGGCAACAGTTTACCCCTCAAGGGCCACGCTCATTACTGCCATTACCGGGTAATAACGCCTCATTAGTATGGTATGACAGTAATAGTCGCATTAAGCAGTTGATGCAGCTCAATCATAAACAACTGGCAGAGCAAATTAGAGCGCACTTTCCATCAAGGCTTGAGCCAAGCTTTACCGTTATAGATAGAGGCAGCTTTCCGCTCACAAGGCGCCATGCCCAAGATTATTGCCAAGACAATATTGTGATTTTAGGTGATGCAGCGCATACCATTAACCCGCTTGCAGGGCAGGGGGTTAATATTGGTTTTAAAGATGTCGATGTGTTGATAGCGACCATTGCCGATGCTGTTGGCAATGATAAACCTTGGTGGACTGCATCGTGCTTAAAGCAATATCAGTGTCAACGATATAGCGATAACTTATTGATGATGTCAGCAATGGATGCATTCTATGCTGGCTTTAGTAATGATTTATTACCGATAAAGCTATTAAGAAATGGTTTATTGAAGCTTGCAAACCACGACAATCCGATCAAACAGAAGGTGCTTAAATACGCACTGGGCTTAAGTTAATCAGCTTGTTTTAAGCCACCACCTACCTTACTTTGTTACTGCAATTTAAAATGCGGGTTAACGCCATTAACTGCAAACCTTTTAACAGTTAAAGTTAACCCCATTGCAGCTAATTACCACACTGTATTTGTTGAGTTCAGTTTTGAGTGTTAAAATGCCGCGCTTTAGCGCCTTCAAATCACAAAATCTTAGTCTATAACTATTAAGACGGATAAATGATTTTGAAGATAACGCAGTCATTTAACCACTGAAATTGAGTGCTAATGAGTCAAATAAAACTAATTGTCGGCCTTGCTAACCCTGGTGCTGAATACGCCCACACTCGTCATAATGCGGGTGCATGGTATGTACAAGAGTTAGCGCGTTTATGTGGCGCCACCTTAGCGCCAGACAGTAAATATTTTGGCTTAACCGCCAGAGTCACTATTGACGGTAAAGATGTTCGCCTACTTATACCTACCACGTTTATGAATTTAAGCGGTAAGTCAGTAGGGGCATTAGCGAACTTTTTTCGTATTTTACCTGAAGAGATCTTAGTGGCTCATGATGAGCTTGATATGGAGCCGGGCGTTGCTAAGTTTAAACTGGGCGGTGGTCATGGTGGCCATAATGGCTTAAAAGATATTATTGCTAAGCTTGCCAATGAAAAAGGCTTTTACCGATTACGTATTGGTATTGGTCACCCTGGAGATAAAAACCGCGTCAGTGGTTATGTCTTAGGTAAAGCGCCAGCGAGCGATCAAGAAAAGATGGACGCAGCAATAGATGAAGCGGTGCGTTCAACTGAAATACTGTTTAAAGAAGACATGGCGAAAGCGATGCACCGATTACACACATTTAAAGCGCTCTAATTAGCCGCGCTTTGATTATTGATTTGACACAACTTACCACTTCCTAGGTGAGTTTAATTATATAAAGGTAAAAATATGGGTTTTAAATGCGGCATTGTGGGTTTGCCAAACGTTGGTAAGTCAACACTATTTAATGCGTTAACTAAAGCAGGAATCGAAGCTGCTAACTTCCCGTTTTGTACCATTGAGCCAAATACGGGTGTGGTTCCAGTACCGGATCCACGTTTAGATGCATTAGCAGCGATTGTTAATCCAGAACGTATTTTACCGACTACAATGGAATTTGTGGATATTGCAGGTTTAGTTGCTGGCGCATCAAAAGGTGAAGGTTTAGGTAACAAGTTCCTAGCTAACATTCGTGAAACTGATGCCATTGGTCACGTTGTACGTTGTTTTGAAGATGACAACATCGTCCATGTTGCTAACAAGGTTGACCCTGCTGGCGATATTGATGTTATCAACACTGAACTTGCGTTAGCGGATTTAGACAGCTTAGAGCGTGCTATCTTCCGTCAGCAAAAGCGCGCTAAAGGCGGCGACAAAGATGCTAAGTTTGAAGTAGAAGTACTTGAAAAAATGCGTCCGACTTTAGATGAAGGCCAAATGCTGCGTTCATTAGAGTTAAGCAAAGAAGAAATGGCTGCAATTGCCTACCTTAACTTCTTAACCCTAAAGCCAACCATGTACATTGCTAACGTATCAGAAGATGGATTTGAAAATAATCCGCATTTAGACGCTGTTAAAGCCATTGCAGCGACAGAAAACGCAGTGGTTGTTGCAGTATGTGCCGCTATTGAGTCTGAGCTTGCTGAGATGGACGCTGAAGAGCGTGATGAGTTTATGGCAGACCTTGGTCTTGAAGAGCCAGGCCTTGATCGCGTTATTCGTGGTGGTTATGAATTATTGGACTTACAAACTTACTTTACTGCTGGTGTAAAAGAAGTAAGAGCATGGACTGTGCCTGTTGGTGCCAGTGCGCCACAAGCTGCTGGTGTGATCCACACCGACTTTGAGCGTGGCTTTATTCGCGCCCAAGTAATGGCCTATGACGACTTTATCGAGTTTAATGGTGAAGCAGGCGCTAAAGAAGCAGGTAAGTTACGCGTAGAAGGTAAAGCTTATATCGTTAAAGATGGCGATGTAATGCATTTCTTATTCAACGTATAAATAGTATTTTCAGACTTTAATTAGTCAAACAAGCGGTCGAGGTTAACTTTTTCGGTCAAATATGCCGATTTGCTACGCAGTTTGGTGAACTTATAGCCGAACAGTGTCAATTGATGAAAATAGCTAAAAAAAGCAGTTGACCTCGATACGCTGAATAAGCATAATACGCCCCGTCCTCACGACGAGGGCAACGAAAGATAAAGTGGCAATGTAGCTCAGCTGGTTAGAGCACAGCATTCATAATGCTGGGGTCGCAGGTTCAAGTCCCGCCATTGCTACCATCTTCTCAAGATGTCAAACTAGAGATTCGCTGGTTAGTTAAAGCCGCAAGGTTTTAGAAATATGACTGGCTACCTTCTCAAGGTTAAATGAGCATCGTGTTCTGGATGTTAAACAGAGTCAGTGCGGGAGTGGTGGAATTGGTAGACACGCCAGATTTAGGTTCTGGTGCCGTAAGGTGTGAGAGTTCAAGTCTCTCTTCCCGTACCATTATATAGAAAGACTGGCATTAGCGGGTTTTTCGAAAAAGCTTTAGATTGGGATATCGCCAAGTGGTAAGGCACCGGGTTTTGATCTCGGCATCCCCAGGTTCGAATCCTGGTATCCCAGCCATTTTAAAGTAAGTAGACAAGATTATTGGGATATCGCCAAGTGGTAAGGCACCGGGTTTTGATCTCGGCATCCCCAGGTTCGAATCCTGGTATCCCAGCCATCTTAGGCAATGTAGCTCAGCTGGTTAGAGCACAGCATTCATAATGCTGGGGTCGCAGGTTCAAGTCCCGCCATTGCTACCATGTTTGAAGGTAGACTAGTGGGTAACCCTATGCTACTTAGTTAGAAAAGAGCAACAACAGAGTTTACACTGTATATAATTAGTGTATATTCTGAGAAAGATTTGATGCGGGAGTGGTGGAATTGGTAGACACGCCAGATTTAGGTTCTGGTGCCGTAAGGTGTGAGAGTTCAAGTCTCTCTTCCCGTACCATCAAATTTTTTCAATATGTAAACCTTCCTTTATGAAAAGTTATACATAACCAATTTTGGGATATCGCCAAGTGGTAAGGCACCGGGTTTTGATCTCGGCATCCCCAGGTTCGAATCCTGGTATCCCAGCCAAATTTGATTATTGCAATCAAAGCAAACAGCCCGTCTTATGACGGGCTTTTTGTTGTCTATAATTTACTGCACAACTCAGTACAGGCCATTCAAGCCAAGCAGTTCTGGATCTGGTAAGCCTTCGAATTAACACAGTCTTCGAATTAACTTAGTCTTCGAATTAACTTGGTCTTCGAATTAACTTGGTCTTCGAATTAATTTCGTCTTTGAAGTAGGCCTTGGCTCGCGCGCGAGTTAATAGCTCTAATTAAAAGCCCTCATACATTTCCCTCAGTTAACTAACGCTTTTGCTATGTTGAATAATTTTTTACTACCGAGCTGTCATTTTATTCGCATAGCTGTGTACAGCGGCAATTGATCCGTTAAGCTAGCAAATTCATCAGTGGTATTTTTTATTATGAGTATTTCAGGTTAATTATGTCGATAATCCCCATTACTGAGCGCCTATGGCCAGCCATTTATGATTTACAGTGTCAGGTATATAGCGAAATTGAACCTGAAACTATGGAAGTGCTGCGCAGTAAGTGGCTGCACTCACCCCATGCTTGTTTTGCTTACTGTTCAAATCAGACTGAAAATGCCGATTCGCCGCTGTCGTCAAGCGCGCCAATACAGGCATATCTGCTTGCCCATGAGCTAGCGGGCGCTGAAGCGCCGAAATTGCACCAACCACTGTCGTCAACTCATACTGCTGCCTCAGGTAGTAAATCCAAGCAAGGCAGCGCGATAAGGCTGTTCTTGCATGATCTCGCAGTGTCTAAGGATGTAAAGGGCATGGGCGTTGGTAAGCTGATGGTGGCGCATTTAATCGCGCTAGCGACAGCAAAGGGTTATAAAGAAGTGTTACTAATTGCCATACAAGGTTCAGTGCCTTTTTGGCAGAAGCAAGGTTTTGAATTAGATCTTGAGGTGAGTGAGCTGCAAGCTGCAGCAATTGAAGCAAGTTATGGGGCAGGCGCCAAAGCGATGCGAAAAAAACTATCCTTTAATCGCTAGTTTCAGAAACTAACGGGCAATAATTTATGGTTAATAACTAATTGCTAATAACTAACGGCCAATAACTTATGGTTAATGACTGATATCTCATCTTGTTTAAGTCATGGGTAACAATTAAAGCCATAGATGCGAAAAAATTATCGTTCAATCGCTAGTTTGTGAAACTAACGGGCAATAACTAATTGCTAATAACTAACGGCCAATAACTTATGGTTAATGACTGATATCTCATCTTGTTTAAGTCAGAGGAAACAATTAAAGCCATAAAAAAACGCACTCGTTAAAGAGTGCGCTTTTTACGATATCGAAACTAATCTAGTAATTAGTGACGGAACATCGCAGAAATAGACTCTTCGTTGCTAACGCGACGGATCGCTTCAGCAAGTACTGCTGACATTGTTAGCTGAGTGACTTTTTCAAGTTTAGCGATCTCAGGGCTTAATGGCACAGTATCGGTAACGATAACTTCATCGATAACTGATTCAGCGATATTTTTCGCTGCATTGCCAGAAAACACTGGGTGAGTTGCATAAGCGAATACACGGTTAGCACCATGTTCTTTTAACGCTTCTGCCGCTTTACATAAAGTACCACCAGTATCGATCATGTCATCAACAATAATACAGTCACGGCCTTGAACATCACCAATGATATGCATTACTTGAGCAACGTTCGCTTGTGGGCGACGCTTATCGATAATGGCTAAGTCAGAATCATCAAGTAGTTTTGCCACTGCACGAGCACGTACAACACCACCGATGTCAGGAGAAACAACAACTGGGTTATCAAGTTGCTTGCCTAACATATCTTCAAGTAACACTGGGCTACCAAATACGTTATCAACAGGCACATCAAAGAAACCTTGAATTTGCTCAGCGTGAAGATCGCAAGTTAATACACGGTCAACCCCAACACTTGATAAGAAGTCTGCAACAACTTTAGCAGTAATAGGTACACGAGCACTACGAACACGACGATCTTGACGAGCGTAACCGAAGTATGGAATTACTGCGGTAATACGACCAGCAGATGCACGGCGAAGCGCATCAACCATAACGATAAGTTCCATTAGGTTGTCGTTGGTCGGTGCACAAGTCGATTGGATGATGAATACATCAGCACCACGTACGTTCTCATTGATTTGAACACTGATTTCACCGTCGCTGAAACGGCCTACTACTGCATCGCCAAGTTTGCAAAATAAACGGTCGGCTATTTTTTTGGCTAGTTTAGGGGTAGCGTTACCAGCAAAGAGCTTGATATCGGGCACTTTATGAACCTCAGGTGTTGGCTTTAAGTTAGTGGCTAAAAATGCGACTTAAGGATGTTGTCATCAATAAGCAAAATACATTTCTAGAAGGTATTTGTTAATCTTGGTTTAAACGTGTCATCAAAGGTGACACGTTTAAGCCTTTAGCAACAAAGCCGCTCATGGTCGTTGGCAGTTGTGCCAAAGCGTCCAGCGCCGATTGTTGCTGTTGGAATTCACCGAAGACGCATGCGCCAGTTCCGGTCATTCTTGACGGCGCATATTCTACCAGCCAGCTTAAGGCATTGGCAACTTGAGGGTGCTTTTCTGTGACAAGTTTTTGGCAATCATTTGACCAATTTTGCTGCATTAAAGTATCAATTGCTAATTTAGGAGTGTTGCGAGTTAACTCTGGTGATTGGAAAATCGCTTGGGTGGAGACATGGATTTCAGGCACTATGACGAGGTAGTACAACTGTGCTGGTTGTACTGCAATAAGCTGCTCTCCAACGCCTTCAGCAAAAGCTGCAAAACCATTAATAAAAACAGGGACATCCGCGCCAAGTTTTAGGCCGATTTCGGCTAGGGTTTCATGGGGTAAATCAAGCCCCCACAACTTATTTAATGCCACTAATGTGGTGGCCGCATCAGATGAACCGCCACCTAAACCGCCACCCATAGGCAGGTTTTTTCGCAGCCAAATTTGTGCGCCGCCCTGATAATTGCAATATTCTTGTAAAGATTTTGCGGCCTTTAGAATTAAGTTATCTTTTTCTGCGACAACTTTTGATAATTCTGAATGCAAGCTTATTTGTTTCGACGCTGTCGGCTGAAAATCTAAATAGTCACACTGGTCAATAAACTGAAACAGGGTTTGCAGCTCGTGGTAACCATCAGCTCTTTGTCCGGTAATATGCAAAAACAGATTAAGCTTTGCTGGAGCTGGCCAATCAGTGGAGATTGCCAAATTGTCTTTATTTGTTGTCATGTAAAAGCCATTCAAGAGGTTTTGTCATTTTGAGTCGAAGTGACTATATAAGTATTAGCTAACAGCGCATCATCAATAGCCGATAAACCAATATCGATTAGTTATTGGTTTGTGCCAGATTAGCTGTGAGAGCTTGCCATTGATTTATCTGAATTTTTATTTGCACATCGGCGCGATTGATTTGCAGTAATCTGGGCAGTTTAGCACCGCTTTGTTGCTGATAACTCATAAAGCTTACCAGCCAATCTCCGCCATTATCAGCACTGCTAAAACGTTTAATGCTGCCATCGGGGTTATATTCTAGCACTTCATCATCAGCGGCGACTTGACCTGTGATCCAAAGCGGTAATTTAGTAATGGGAATGCTCATGCCGCTGACGCGGTAGATTAGCCGTTCAGGGTTGTTGTCTGTGTAGGTTTTATCTTGAATGTCTAAACTGGCGCGACCATTTTCAGACTTAAGTGACAATACGGTGGTGCCAATCATGGTGGTGAGGGTTAATTCATCGCGATCATATTGGCTGCTTTGATCGTGTAGCCAAAATAAGTTGGTGCTAAATTTATCACTGCTAGAACGAAAAGCCAGTTTACCTTGTAATTCCCATGCTTGGGCGTCACTGGGTTGCTGCACTTGTGTTTTTGAAAGCGTGTGCGGTGGACTAATAGAGCAAGCGGTTAATAATAAGCAGCTCATTAACAGTAAGTGTTTTAGGTAAGTTGTTAAAATTCGCAAAGGGACTCACTGGGATAAAAAAAGCGATAATGCATGATACTGGGCAATAAGCTGATTGTAAAAATGCTTTTATAAATAAAGCAGATTTGATTAATTATTACTCCTATACTAGACAATATTAGCTAAAGTAGATATTCATAACCCTGTTTTTCTTGGTGTAATTTGTCAAATGATGGTTGATTTTGTTAACAAGATAGAATTATTAGAAAAAAAATAGATAATTATTCCGTTTTGTTAAGCCAATTGTGTTTTTAGTTTTACCAATTAAGTAGAATGACCTAATTAATGATCCTGCGAAGAACTTAAAACGAGTCACATGAGCCTAGTAGCAATCGGAATAAATCATAAAACCGCCACGGTCGATCTTCGAGAGAAAGTCGCCTTTTCACCGGATAAGATTCACGATGCGATGAAGAGTCTAGCTAGTCGAACTAGCTCGGGTGAAGCCGTGATCGTGTCAACCTGTAACCGTACAGAACTTTATTGCAACAACGGCACTAAAGAAGACATCATTGAATGGCTAGAGGATTATCATAATCTTAGTCATGACGATCTCATGCCTTGTATTTATAGCTATGAAGATCAGGAATGCGTTAAACACTTAATGCGGGTGTCTTCAGGTCTAGATTCTCTAGTATTAGGTGAGCCACAAATTCTTGGGCAAGTTAAACAAGCCTTTGTGAAAGCTAAAGAGGCAGGTACAACGGCAGTTACTATTGACCGTTTGTTTCAAAACACCTTTTCAGTGGCTAAAAAAGTGCGTACTGAAACTGAAATTGGCGCCGCCGCGGTGTCAGTGGCGTTTGCCGCTGTCAGTATGGCCAAACATATTTTCTCATCACTGAGCACCACCAATGTATTATTGATTGGCGCTGGTGAAACCATTGAATTAGTTGCCAAGCATTTAAAAGACAATGAGGTTGCCGGTATTGTAGTGGCTAACCGAACGGTTGAGCGCGCACAGGCGATGCGTGAAGAGTTTGATGCAACGGCAATTACGCTGCAACAAATACCAGACTATCTACCTAAAGCCGATATCGTGATATCCTCTACCGCCAGTCCATTGCCTATATTAGGTAAGGGCATGGTCGAAAAGGCACTGAAACAACGTCGTCATCAACCCATGCTATTGGTTGATATTGCAGTTCCTCGTGATATAGAAGCAGAAGTTGGCGAATTAGACGATGCTTTCCTTTATACTGTAGACGATTTACACAGCATCATTGAACAGAACATGGCTTCACGTAAAGAAGCCGCCGAGCAGGCAGAAGTAATTGCCGATGAACAATCTCATATCTTTATGGAATGGGTGCGTTCGTTAGAGTCTGTAGACAGTATTCGAGAATACCGAAGCCAAAGTTTGGCAATTAAAGATGAATTAGTAGAGCGCGCCTTGAACAAACTAACTCAAGGTGGTGACAATGAACAAGTGATTTTAGAGCTAGCCAATAGGCTAACCAATCGCTTAATCCATGCACCGACACAAGCGTTAACGTCTGCTAGTCGTCAAGGGGACTTGAATACCTTAGGCCAATTACGTGTCACGCTTGGTTTGGATAAAAATTAAGGTAATAAAGCTAAATGAAAGAGTCGGTTATTCGCAAGCTGGAAGGCTTGCTTGAACGTAATGAAGAAGTATTGGCATTACTGAGTGATGCACAAGTTATTGCGGATCAAGACCGCTTTCGCGGCTTATCAAAAGAATATTCTCAGTTAGAAGATATTGTAAAAAGCTTTAAAGCGTTTCAAGAGGCTCAAGCCGATCTTGAGTCTGCGCAAGAAATGCTCACTGAAGATGATGCAGAAATGCGTGAAATGGCGCAAGAAGAAATTAAAGCAGCCAAAAAAGCCATTGCAGAGCTTGAAGATGAATTACAAATCTTATTGCTTCCAAAAGATCCTAATGACGACCGTAATGCCTTCGTAGAAATCCGCGCCGGCGCCGGTGGTGATGAAGCCGCTATATTCGCCGGTGACTTATTCCGCATGTATTCACGTTTTTGTGAGTCGAATAAGTGGCAAATGGAAATCATGAACGCCAACGAAGGTGAGCATGGTGGCTTTAAAGAATTAATCGTTCACGTAACTGGTGAAGGCGTTTACGGTAAATTGAAATTTGAATCTGGCGGACACCGTGTTCAACGTGTACCAGAAACAGAATCTCAAGGCCGAGTACATACCTCAGCCGTTACCGTGGTTGTATTACCAGAAGTGCCTGAAGCTGAACAGATTTCAATTAATCCAGCAGACTTAAAAGTCGATACCTTCCGCGCATCTGGCGCAGGTGGTCAGCACGTCAACAAAACCGATTCAGCCATTCGTATTACTCACGTACCGTCAGGTATTGTGGTGGAATGTCAGGATCAACGCTCGCAACATAAAAACCGTGCCCAAGCCATGAGTGTACTTTCAGCGCGCTTACAAGCGGTTGAAGATGAAAAGCGTCGTAGCGAAGAAGAATCAACCCGCCGTAATCTAGTGGCAAGTGGTGATCGTTCAGAACGTATTCGTACTTACAACTTCCCACAAGGTCGTATGAGTGAGCACCGAATTAATTTAACGCTATACCGCTTAAATGAAATCATGGAAGGCGACTTAAACGCCATTATTGAGCCATTAATGCAAGAGGAACAAGCGGACTTGCTTGCTGCATTAGCTGACGACTAAGGAGTAACCTTGTCACAGTCTTCTTTCTCTACCATTGCGGAGTCTTTGCAATGGGCTTACAGTTTATTGGTCGATTCATCTGAATCGGCCAATATCGATGCAGAAGCCTTACTTCTGCATTGCATCAATAAGCAGCGTAGCTTCATTTATACTTGGCCTGAAAAAGTCCTCACTACCGATCAATTCAAAGCTTATAAAGCCATGGTCGAAAAGCGCCAGCAAGGTGTGCCTGTCGCGCACATTATTGGTGAACGTGAATTTTGGTCATTGCCATTTATTGTTAACGCCACCACCTTAATCCCGCGCCCTGATACTGAAATCTTAGTTGAAACCGCGTTAAATTTACCTGTAGCCGAAACCGCTAAGGTACTGGATTTAGGCACGGGAACAGGCGCGATAGCATTGTCATTTGCATCTGAGCGACCGCAATGGCAAATCACAGCCGTTGATAAAGTCACAGATGCGGTAGAACTTGCTAAAGCCAATCGGCAAAACTTAAATCTCACTCAAGTTGAAATTTTACAATCAGATTGGTTTAGTGCAATTGAAGGTCAGCAATTTCAATTAATTGTCTCAAACCCTCCTTATATTGATGAAGCCGATGAGCATTTAGCCATGGGGGATGTGCGCTTTGAACCATCAAGTGCATTGACCGCAGGTGACGCAGGTTTTGCTGATTTATTTCATATCGCAACCCATGCGCGGGCGTACTTATCTGAAGGTGGCTATTTATTGCTGGAACACGGCTTTGAACAGGCGCTGGTCGTAAGACAAAAGCTCATTGATCTTGGTTATGACAATGTAGCAACCGTGCGAGATTTTGGCAGTAATGACCGTTGCACCTTAGGTCAATGGAACAAGGTTTAAGCACTTGCAACCGCCATTTGGCGTTCGTTAATCATTGGCAGTGATCCATTGAGTTACTTACCCAGTTACTACTGAGTTAGTTGCTGATTTACTTATATAGTGACTGGCCTCGTGGGGTGATTTTCACAACATTGCTAATAAGCCGCCAGATCGAGTAAACTAGCGGCCATTTTATCGGTAGCTCAAAGAGAAAAACAATAATGGAAACCTTTTACAGTTTATATCCAGCTGTTAAACACACACACTTAACCTTCATCTTTTTAAGTGTGGTCTTTTTTGTCACTCGCTTTGTACTACACATGCGCAAGTCGCCAATCATGGATAAAAAGTTTGTTAAAGTTGCCCCTCATGTCATTGATACCTTCTTATTGTTATCAGGGCTAATCTTGTGCTTCATGATCAAACAATATCCATTTGTCGATGAGTGGATGACTGAAAAATTAATTGCGGTTTTAGCCTACATTGGATTGGGCGTTATGGCGCTTAAAGGTAACCGTAACAATTTATTCAAAATCTTCGCCTTTTTAGGTGCTATCGGATGGCTCGTATTAGCTGCCAGGCTGGCTCATTTTAAACAAGTTGTATTAATGGGTTAATAGAGTTTAATGGCAAAACATCAAATGAAAGATGCAGTTAAGATCCCCGAAACTGCATTTGAAATAACACAACATCTTGGCTTTTCTCAAGAGAAGAAAGCGCTTTGGGCTTGGTACGAAATTGCCGGCTCAGTGATGAGCTTATATGTCGAAGATCAGCAACAGCGCTTTGAAGGCTTATTGCACTGGTTTTATGATGATTTAGGCTTTTGTGTGCGTGATGATTACTTCAGTGTTGATGCTGCCGATCTTGGTCGCTGCATTATGACCCGCCAAGGTAACAGCACCACCTTAGCCACGGTATTAATTTTATTGGCTAAGCAGCTTGATATTAGCTTAGAAGCGGTATTATTACCGGGGCACACCGTAGTGAGAAGCCATATAAATGATAATATCATTTATATCGATCCGCTAACGGGGCAGCAATTAAGCCGCCACCAATTGCATTTACTGGTGCGTGGTGAGTTAGGTAATTCGGCCATGCTTAAGCCTAAGTACTTAAAAACAGCCAGCCTAAAACGCTTAATAACTCGTATGTTACATGAGCTAAAAGCGGGTTGCATCGTAACCCAGAAATTTGAACAAGCGATGGAATGCTGCAATTTATTGCTGCAGTGGCATCCTGATGATGTGAGCTTAAATCGAGAGCGCGCTTTTATTGCCCAGCAACTGGGGTGCATTAAAGTGGCCATTTCAGATTTACAGCACTTTATCGACAGCAGTCCACACGATCCGGTGACAGAAATTGTCAAAATTCAGCTGAAAGAGTTAAGTCAACAACCACAGACTTATCACTAAGTGGTTAATATAATATTCAAATTCAGGCTCATTTATGAGCCTGAATTGTTTATCGCAAAGCAGTTAATCTGCCAGTAACTTCACCAATTTAAAAATAATAAGTACTTTAAAGTACATTCATAACAATAATAAATTCACTATGAAATGCATTTGCAAGGGAGCTTTTTCATGACCACCACCCCCATGGTAACCAATGACGCAACCGCACTGGGATTACTTGCCGTCATTCTCGGCTTTGTTTTCTATACCAGTTCGTCAGCACACCCATTTTGGCAAAAATTCTATAAGTTTATCCCAGCCTTATTGCTGTGTTACTTCTTACCCTCACTACTGAATACCTTTGGTATCGTCGATGGTGACACCTCAAAACTCTATTATGTTGCCTCGCGTTACCTATTACCTGCTTGTTTGGTGTTATTGATTTTAAGTGTCGATTTAAAAGCGATTTTAAGTTTAGGCCCTAAAGCCATTGTGATGTTTTTAACCGGCACAGTGGGGATTGTCATCGGCGGCCCCATAGCACTATTAATTATTTCAGCGATTAATCCTGACGTATTAGGCGGCAATGGCCCAGATGCAGTATGGCGCGGAATGACCACGCTTGCGGGCAGTTGGATTGGCGGCGGCGCTAACCAAGCCTCAATGAAAGAAATTTATGAAGTGGGCGGCGATATCTTTTCAGTGATGGTGACTGTAGATGTGATTGTCGCTAACCTGTGGATGGCTGTATTATTACTGATGGCATCTCGTGCGAAAGAGATTGATGCTAAAACAGGCGCAGACACCACCGCCCTTGAAGCCCTCAAAGCCAAAGTTGAAAAGTACCATGCAGAAAATGCCCGTATACCTTCACTACGTGATTTAATGCTGATTGTGGCCATCGGTTTTGGTGTTACCGGGTTAGCGCATTTTGCGGCAGACTTTTTAGGACCATTTTTTGAAGTTAATTACCCTTGGACTCAAGACTACAGCTTAACCTCCAAGTTCTTCTGGCTGGTTGTTATCGCCACCACTATTGGTTTAGCCTTATCTTTTAGTCCTGTAAAACAGATAGAAGCTGCGGGCGCCTCGAAAGTGGCATCGGCATTTTTATATATTCTTGTCGCGACCATTGGTTTGCATATGGATGTATCCAAGTTAGCTGATGAGCAAAACCTGTGGTATTTCGCCATTGGTATTATTTGGATGCTGGTACACGCAAGCTTTATGCTTATCGTGGCTAAAATTATTAAAGCGCCGCTGTTTTATATGGCGGTGGGCAGTCAGGCTAACGTTGGCGGCGCAGCGTCAGCCCCCGTGGTTGCAGCAGCGTTTCATCCCGCACTCGCGCCAGTAGGCGTATTGTTGGCAGTATTGGGCTATGCTGTAGGCACGTATATGGCTTGGATGTGTGGCCAGTTACTGCAGATACTTGCGGTATAACATTATTTTTTAATGGGGTTAGCAGCGGCTAATCCCATGGTATTGATTAAAGAGAAATGACTATGGATCATAAAATCATTGGTTTAAATGAGCTAGAAATTGCGAATGATAAACCGTTTGTTTTATTTGGTGGCATGAATGTGCTTGAGTCTCGCGATCTGGCAATGAAAATTGCAGAGCATTACGTAGAAGTAACCCAAAAACTGGGTATTCCTTACGTATTTAAAGCGTCATTTGATAAAGCAAATCGCTCATCTGTGAACTCATATCGTGGTCCAGGTATGGAAGAAGGCTTAAAGATTTTCGAAGAGATTAAGTCGACCTTTAATGTGCCTATTATCACCGATGTGCATGAAATTCATCAGTGTCAGCCAGTGGCTGATGTGGTTGATATTATCCAGTTGCCAGCATTTTTAGCCCGCCAAACTGATCTCGTGGTTGCGATGGCTGCAACGGGTTCAATCATTAACGTGAAAAAGCCGCAGTTCTTAGCGCCTCATGAAATGCGTCATATCATTAAGAAGTTTAATGAAGCCGGTAATGACAACATTATTTTGTGTGAACGTGGTTCAAGCTTTGGTTATAACAACCTAGTGGTTGATATGTTGGGTATGGATGAAATGAAGCAGTCCGGTTACCCAGTCATCTTTGATGCAACTCATGCACTGCAACGTCCTGGTGGACGTACTGATAGTGCCGGCGGACGCCGCGCTCAAGCAACTGAACTTGCGCGTAGTGGTATGGCGTTAGGTTTAGCGGGTTTGTTTATTGAAGCGCATCCAGATCCTGATAATGCTAAGTGTGACGGCCCATGTGCATTGCCACTGAATCAGTTAGAAAACTACTTAACCCAGATGAAAGCGGTTGATGATTTGGTTAAATCATTTGCGCCGATTGATACCAGTAAGTAGATAAAAGATTTTTTAAAAGCCCTGAACTTATGATTAAGTTCGGGGCTTTTTTGTGGGTTCATATTTAAGTTGAATTTTTTATTAGTTTTTGAAATAAGATCAAGGTCGTGGTGCTTCGCCCCTTCCGTTGTAAAGAGCAGACCAAAAGGGGAAAAGCGCTTGTTCCCCTTTTGGATATCCCCCAGCGCCCCGACGAAAAATGCTGAAAAGCGCATAATTTTCGATGGGGATTGATCCAGCTTTTGACTTCGTTTGTATCCGTCTTCGGTCATTGTCGAAAAGCCCTAACGCTTCCGATAGGCCATCCATGGCCTAACGAAAGCTAGCTTGGCATCCATGCCAAGCTCACGGTCTTTTCTCGATGACCTCAATTCAAATTGAGCCTTTTAGATTCTTAGATTTATATTTTTTTGATCTTTAAATTATTATGAATAAAGTTAAATCGAAGAAATAATAATCCCAGTGTAGATGCGCTCAAGACCTTTGAAAACAGGGATGTTTTCGCAGAGCCCACAGGGATGTGTTCACGGCGTGTCTTGGATGTATCTGCACATAAGCCTGCGGCAGGCAATGGATTAGATGGAAGTGATGGTCTTCTATAACCTAGCCAATAAACATTAAGCTAAACATTAAATAAAAGTTATAAATCAGTTTAAAGTAGAACCACCTAAGGATAGAGTTGGGTAACCTCGAACAAAAACATCGAGAACGCCATTTAGGGATGAAGCTATTCAATAATAATGAGCCAACCAACTACCTTATTAAAGCTTGTATTGACCTCACTTGTTATAAATAGCTTTATTTGGCATTCAAACTAACTATCTAAGTGTTTAAAAATATTGCATATTTCAGAAACCCTACTTCCTTTTTCATCGCTACTATTAAATGATATTAAAGCTTGAATGCCCTCTAGCAATGCAACATAACTATAATCAACACCCTTAAAAGGTTTAATAAACTTAAATACAGAGCAATTATTGGTAGCGTAAATATCATTAATGTAATGCTGGGAACGTAATTTTCTTATGAGACTGTTGACCTGGTCAACTGAATTCGGTCACCCTAGTTAAGTTCGTTAAGCCACTTCTTTTAACGGCTTACCCTTACGCTCAAATTCATTAGGACTTTGATAATTGAGGTATGAATGCATCCGTTGGCTGTTGTACCACATCGTGATGTAATTCAAGACATCTTGTTGAGCTGCATAGCGCGTCCGATAATTGCGCCAATGAACTCGTTCCTGCTTCAAGCTACCGAAAAAGCTTTCTGCTACTGCATTATCCCAGCAACATCCTTTTTTACTCATACTGCCGACAAACTTATGCAGCCTCAG
>NZ_MPHK01000030.1 GCF_001957135.1 Shewanella sp. UCD-KL21
GATAAGAACATGAACTTTCTTTGCACTGCTGCATCATTTACGGTGGCCATTAGATCACGTGGTTTCGTCGTCTTGTGCCAACTCACCTCTAGCCTACGCCTCATATGATGTTCTTGTTCATCAGCTCGCAAATTTGCTAGCGGCTTCCTCTGGACAAAACCTCGCGGATAAGCCCTTGCCATTCGCTAGTAGTTAACGTTTAATAACAGTATGTTATTCTCTTTAAGAAAGAGTAACGGTGACCTTCCTACAGAGGACTTTCACCTCATTAGTTCATGCCCATGCTGGGCGTACACAAGTTGCTTAAACGGACAAAAAACAGCTGGCTTTTGCTCGTTCCTCGCTAATTTTAGCCAGCTATTTTATTGCCGCTTAGCAAAGCGTTAGGTAACACAAATGGATTTGCAGAATTACGACAGGTTGAAACTAAAATACAAATTGTACTTTGCTATTATTACGCTTTCAGCATTTGCTCTTTCGCTTTATCCGACTTGGTATATTATTTCTGAAGTCGCCTCTTTTATAAATTTTGATATAGATGCGCCTGTAAGAAAGCAAGATAATCACTTGGTCTTTTTGGCTGGTAGCTTCATTTTATTTGTAGTTAACTTGGTTATTGTTAGCATTGTTTTAACGTATATTATTTGTAAATTTAAAAAGTGGTCTAAACAACAAGCAATAGATTACTTTTTTCACTATAAGAACCTACCAATGCATTGGCTTAAGCGGTAAAGTGTTACCTAACAAGCTAATAAATAAGGACAAAAAACAGTTGGCTGTTTTCGTTCCTCAACATTTTAGCCAACAATTTTTTGCCCATTATTAGGGCGTTAGCAGCCAGTGAGAATTTAATATGTCATCTGTTCCTGAGAAAGATTGGAAATTGTTTCGTAAGCTACAAGTCGAATTAACAGCCAATGCTTGCGAGTTGGTATTTAAGCAAGTTGATAATATAGCCAATCATCGAGTTGGCAAAGAGCATCAATCATATTTAGATTTGTATCGTTTGATCGAAGTTGAAGATTCCAAAATAGCTGAAATGTTTAACAACCCAACTCGAAACAATGTGTTGTTGAAAATTGTTGCTTTAAAAAATCATGGTGTTTTGAGTGATGAACAGCTTCACCTGTTCAGTGAAGAAACGCAAGAATTTGTGAGTCGTATGCTCAGCTAGGGTTGAACTGCTAACAGATAAGGATAGGCCGCGCGTAGCCGCGTCCTTATCCCAAGTGTACTCCCTATTTTGGATCATAAGCCCGAGTGATACCTTTATAGTGTAAATATCGGCGTAAGAGCTTACGCTTTTTAGGTGTGTGCTGAGCAGTAACATTTTTCACTAGCCGCATCTATCCCCTAGCATCGCCAGCTGATTTCGTTACCTATAAATATCAATACCTTAGCACCTCCTTATACTTTTCTTGTTCCGCATCTTAAGTGTTAACTTTTTAATCCTTGCGCTTAAACAGTGGCGTTAGGTGCCGTTGGTTTTTGCCTAATAAAGTTTGTCAGTCGCGCATGCTTATTTCTGTGTACTCCCATAAATATCATCGGTTGTCGACAGCATGGGCAAGGTCGTATCGCTTGAGTTTTTGTGGTGTTTTCGAGCGGCGTTAACACCGTCCCTGCAACGGCTAGCATCAAGCGTATTCGTTGCCGTAGCTTGGCTGCACTTCCTCTCAACAAACCATAATCTCTGACTCGTCTTAATCCTTTAGGTAGTACGTGCTGCAGGACTAGCCAGAGAAATTTTGTAACTGGTAAGGTGCGGATCTCAGTGGTGTTGGTCTGGCTATTTTGATACTCAAAGCTGACTTGTCCATTGATATCACTAATGATATTTTTATCAGGCAGTACGCCACGATAAAGATAGCGAGATAAGTACTTGAGCGCAGGCAGCCCTTTGCCCACATGCTGGCAGTCTACAACCCACTTTTTTGGGATAGCGGTTGGTAGCTTGATGTTGAGTTTATCTGTCAGTTGCGCTAGCAATCGTGCTCGCCAGACTTTGGCCAGGTTAAAGGCGTTGAACAGGTATTTACCCTTGTTCTTTTGCCACTGTTTTTTATGTTTATCGAAACTGCCTGCCGGAATGATGAAGTGAATGTGCGGGTGAAAGTCACGCCTTCGGTTGTGGGTATGCAGTACGCCCGTAAACCCCATTTCACCGCCCAGTTGTTTGGCGTTTTTAGCAAAGTCTTTTAGCACGCTTGCTGCCACCGAGAACATGGCTTGATACATCAACTCTGGTTGATGTTTAGTGATGCCTCGTAGTTCATAAGGCAAGGTGAACGTCACCATGTAATACTTTACAGGCAGGAGTTTAGCTTGCTGTTTGTTGAGCCAATCTTCAGTGGTGTTGTGCTGGCATTGTGGGCAACTGCGATGACCACATGACAGCGGGAAATCAGCAGTATGAGCGCAACCCTGACATGCCCATTGGCTGGTTCGCTCAGTGTTGCTGCGACAATTTAACATGGCGAAAATAGCTTGGCGCATGGAAGATGTAATGTGACCATCATAAGCTTGATTAAAGGTATCAAGGTGGTCGCGCAAAAGCTCGATGAACGTCATAGGTCACACTCCCACTTGAGTACCAAATTATCAGTAAGCTGGTTAACGGATAGAGCCGTATTTTTTCGCGTGATAGTGGTGAGGCGGGTATAACGGGCGGTGGTGTTTAGGCTGTTGTGGCCGAGCAGACTTTGCACTGAGCGCAAATCTAACCCTTGCTCTAACAGATGAGTGGCGTAGCTGTGGCGCAGGTTATGTGGGCTAATGGACTTGTGAATATTGCACTCACGGATAACCCGTTTTAGCGCTTTTTCCTTTTGATTTTAAAGTAAGTTCCACCTTTATCTATCAATGAGTCTGGCTGGCTACCTTTACCGCCTTTAGCGTTACGAATGTGCACTTGCATCATCTGTGAATCGATATCGCCAACCTGTAATGAAATGGCTTCACCAAGACGTAATCCCATACTGTATAAGGTGAGAAAACACACTTGATATCGCAGCTATGGGTAAGGCTAATGACGATAGAGACTCAGCAGGCGTGAGAATGTCGGGCAGTCTATGGACTTGCGGTGGCTTAACAATATTAAGCTACTTCCATTGCTGGTTAAGGACGTGACGATAGACTTATTTACAAGTGAATGTGTAACCCATTACGGTCGAGTTTCACGGTGCTCCATGAATGTGACTTAATCAAGCTGGCAAAGTAGCGCTTTTAGTCATCGGTAGAAAGGTTATCAGGACATGCATCGAAATAAGCACTAATGCGCCTGACAGCGCGGCTTCGTTCAACAAGAGCATTAATGATAAATCACAATCAATACGAATTATCGTACAGCTTATAATCTGCATATTAGTTCTGATCTGTAATCTCATCACATCATCTATTGGTAATATCTGCATGACAATTGGTAATAACAATTCTTGTAAGTTGGTAATGCATCAAGGTCGCTGACTAACTTTGTTCTGTTATTTAGTAATGTTGTCATATCCATTGGTAGTGAATATAAAAACTATTCAACAATAATAGCTCGGTTTTTCTGTAAGCTATTGTTTATTTTGTTTCTTTTTATTATTTAAAAAATGTGTCAAGCCAATACGATAGCTTTTTTTACGCCCTAGTTACTACCAATTTTAGTTTTTGGTAATGCTTGCGGCGCTATTTTGGTTGACAATGATATATTGTGGTGGTTATATTTTGTTTAACACAAAGTTACAGCTGTAAATGAATTGTTAAGTGCGCGGCTGTGTTGGGTAAGTTATGTATGATTCTATGCGTAGCAATTAATCATAGCTCTTTGATCATATACAACAAAGAGTTCTGCTTCTTTTTACAACGAAATTAGATAATTTTTGGTGTTAATAAGAAGCAAAGTCTTACCTATTTTTATTACGTTTTTCAGGGTTGGCTAAGTTCATATGAAGGTGCGCCACTGTATGTTGCGTATATAGGTATTCTAAATAAGCTTTGAAAATAGTTAAGCCGAACATTACACGAACATATTCAACAAAGAGATCGTGAATGATAAAGGATTTCAATATCAACACATATGAATTTTACCGACATTTTCAAAAGAAAATGTGTGACGTTTACGCTGTGCTATTTTTTGCTTTAGCAGTTTTTAGCGCATCACTCAATGCTCAGGAAATTGAGGCAAATACGCTTATTCCTAAGTCACACACTAGCCTTGCTGAAGGTGTTTTACTGGGGGATTTGTCAAAACTCGATCCGCTTAAAAAGCCAGGTGAAAATTTTGACTTACTCGATTGGTCGTTAACGTTGCCAACCGATCTCAACGAAGATAAAAAAGCTGATACCGTCTATGAGAAATCATTAGATAAAGGCTTTAACTTAAGGCCATTTTTTTATACAGCAGATGATGGTGGCTTGGTATTCGCTTGCCCAAACGTAGGTGCCAAGACCTCAAAAAATACAAAATATGCGAGAACCGAACTACGTGAAATGCTTCGTAGAGGTAATGTTCGAATTAAAACTCGTGGCCTGACTAAAAATAACTGGGTTTTCAGCAATTCGCATGGTTCGGCGAAAGCTAAGTCTGGGGGGGTTGAAGGTAGTTTGGAAGGGACTTTGGCAATAAACCGAGTATCTACCACAGGTGATAAAAAAAAGGTTGGACGCGTGGTCATCGGGCAAATTCACGCCACTGATGACGAACCTATTCGTTTATATTACCGAAAATTACCAGCCAACTCGAAAGGGGCTATTTATTTTGCCCATGAAATAAATGATGGTGATGACATTTGGATAAATATGATTGGCTCACGTTCGCATACTTTGTCAGACCCTGATGACGGAATCGCCTTAAACGAAAAATTCTCTTATAAAATTTCCGTCGAAGATGAAGTGTTGTTCGTCACTATAATCAGGGAAGGTAAGCCTAATATTACTAAGTACTACGATATGAAAGATAGTGGTTATAGTGCTAGTAACCAGTATATGTACTTTAAAGCGGGTGTTTATAATCAAAACAATGAGGGCGCTGATGGTGATTATGTGCAAGCCACTTTCTATCATATCCAAAACATGCATAAAGGGTATAAATTTTAGCGCGGTCAACACATCAATTTAAAATTCGTAACTCGTAACTATAATTATTGGTTATATTTTTATTTAAATTAATAGGTTAAAAGTTTTGTTTGGGTTTTGTCTATTGAAATTAATATAACTCTATTTTAAATATAAGAATTTAATGGCAGTAACCTGCTTGCAATAATAAGTATAAGAATTTAATGGCGGTAACTGCAATAGTAAATATAAGAATTTAATGGCAGTCACTTGCTTGCAATAATAAATATAAGAATCTAATGGCAGTAACCTGCTTGCAATAATAAATATACCAATAAATGGCATTAACATGCTTATTAAAATACTAAGGGGAAGTACGGTATGTCGACGAAACTAAGTAAAAAAACAAAACCCATCCATAAAATAGGGAAGTTCAAGCTTTCACCTATAGCAAAATGGATGAAGCTTGCTGCATTCACTTCTGTAACCAGTTCTTTTGCATTTTCAGCAATAGCACAAGAAGCCGAAACTGAAAATCTAGAGAAAGTTGATAATGATATAGAAGTTGTTGAAGTTATTGGTACACGTAGAACAATTCAAGATCAAATTGCAATAAAGCGAGAATCTACCACTGTTGTTGACGGTTTATCTGCTTCAGATATTGGCGATTTACCTGCACTTTCAATTGGTGAGGCGCTAGAAACATTAACGGGTGCATCATCTCACCGTGAAAATGGTGGTGCTACTGAGATCAGTATTCGTGGTTTAGGCCCATTCTTAAGTGCCACTAACATCAATGGCCGTGAAGCGACCAATGGTAGTGGTGACCGTTCAGTTAACTTTTCTCAGTTCCCATCAGAGTTGATGCAGAAAGTAGCTATTTATAAAACACAAGACGCTTCCATGATTGAAGGTGGGGTTGCCGGTGTTATTACCCTGGAGACACTTAAGCCTTTAGATTTTGGCAAGCAACGTTTTCAGGCTGAAGTAAAAGGTAACTACAACCCAGACCAAGCAAACGTTGACAATTCACTTCAAGATGATTTGGGCTACCGTGGAACACTAAGTTATGTTGATCAATTTGAGTTTGATAACGGTCAAGCATTTGGTTTGAGTGTCGGTTTTCAACGTCAAGATATTAGTCAGCCAGAAGCTGAATATAGAAGCTCAAGCCCAACGGGTTCATCTTTGTGGGCATGTTTGAATGATCCAACCGATACTTCTACCGGTTTTTTCCGTGATACAGCTGGAGATTGTGAAGATCCAGGTAACCAAGGTTATAATAATGCTATTGATCCAGAAACAGGTCTTGCAGTAGATGATGGCAGAGAATACGCATGGACTGGCTCAAGCCGAAGCTTCCGTCAAAATGAAACATCCGATGAAAGAGACGCTTTATTCTTTGCTCTACAATACCAACCCTCAAATAAATGGGATATCAATTTTGACGCGCAAATTTCAGATCGTACCCAAGCAGAAGCGCGTCATGATTTAATTTTCTTACAAAAGCGCGTTACACCGGGTGTAACGGGACAAAATCTGATCACCAACGATGTTGGCGGTATTCTACATTGGGAAGGTGAAGAACGCATCGAGTCTGCGGGCGAGCAATTTTCGCGTGAAGAAAACTATCGTGGATATGGCTTGAACGTTGAACATTTTTTCTCTGATGATCTAAAGATTAGTGTTGACCTTGGCTATTCTAAAACCAGCCGTGAAGAACTACAAATAACAAACCGAGGAAGAACGAGCTCTCGTCCTTTCTTATCTTGGGATTTAGGTGAATATATTCCTCATTTCACAGTGACTGATTTTGATGTGACTGATATTTCCAATTTTACAG
This sequence comes from Shewanella sp. UCD-KL21, assembly GCF_001957135.1. Taxonomy (GTDB): domain Bacteria; phylum Pseudomonadota; class Gammaproteobacteria; order Enterobacterales; family Shewanellaceae; genus Shewanella. The sequence continues at coordinate 6,881 of NZ_MPHK01000030.1, forward strand.
ATAGCCTTCGTACTCGTATCGACAGAGAAAATGTCCGCGACAACGAAATTATGGGTGCACGCCTTGATATTGATTATATTCTAGACGGTGATTTTTTTAGTAGCGTTCAAGCTGGCGTTCGCGTTTCTGAGCTAACATTTGTTCAATTTGGTGGCACGAACGGTAATGGCTCAAGAACTACATATAATTTAGATGAATCTGCAACATCGGCCATCGATGTACTTGAAGGTTGCCAAATAGCCTTCCCTGAGACTGATTTTTTATCCAGTGTTTCTGACGGTGATATTATCACCCATGTTGACAGTTCAGGTAATGTTGTAGAAAGCGGTACAGGCGCTTCGTGGGCAACTTACAATAACGAGTGTTTCTCTCAAGCAGTAGCAGCATCACAAGGCGGCGAATTCGCATACCCAGAGGTTACATACGAGAATGCGGGTACTATTGACGTAACAGAACAAACTACCTCTGCTTACGCCATGCTTAATTACGACACTGAAATGTTTGGTAAATATATTCGTGGTAACTTTGGTGTTCGTGTAGTGGATACTGACGTTACCTCTATTGGCTTTAGAGAAGGCTTCGACGTTGTCACTGATCCGGCGACAGGTATTGTCGAATTGGTACCAAACGGAAGTATTGAAAAGATTGTTGGTGGTGGTGATTACACTGAAGTACTACCAAGCTTTAACTTAGTCGTTGATTATGATGACAATATTCTCCTAAGGGCCGGTATTTACCGAGGTATGTCACGTGCAGATCCATCAGATCTAAGTTATAGCCGCACATTCGTAACCGATGACTCGGATGACCCTGAATCAGTTGAAGACTTGTTGGTTGGTGTTAATGGTTCAGGTAACCCTGATCTTCAACCATTAATGTCATGGAACTATGACGCTGCTGTTGAATGGTATCCAAGCGATGACTCTATGGTAGCGCTAGGTGTTTACTATAAGCAATTCAATGGCGGTTACCAACAGCAAACACAGTTAGAGAATTTTATCGTTGACGGTGTGGAAGTTTCTTTACCTATTACTAATTCAGTCACTACTGACGACAAAAGTGACCTTTATGGTTTTGAAGCGACATTCTCGTATCGTTGGGATTTGGGCGTTGGTGTGAAGCTTGGTTATAACTATGCAGATACAAGCTATGAGTTTGAAGACAGTAACTACGGTAATACCTTTACTACTGGTTTAGATGGTGTTGTTACTCAGGAAACCGTAGGTATTGTTCCTCCTGCTTCAGTACCTGGATTTTCTGAGCATGTATTCAATGGACAGATTTACTACCAAATAGGCGGTTTTGATACTGCGCTTATCTACAAGTATCGTAGTGAATACTTCCAACCATATACTTCTAATGGCACAAGACTGCGTTATGTTGATGAGGCAGGTATTTGGGAAGCTCGTGCTGCTTACAAAATCAATCAACACATTCGTATTAAAGTTTCAGCAATTAACTTGTTCAGTGAGCCTCGCAGTGATGACTTCTATACCCAAGGTAACTTGGGTCAAGTAAGTGATTACGGTCCTCGCCTGTTCGCAGGTGTCAGCTTTAAGTACTAGCCAAGTCTAGTACTTAAATAAAACAAGCTAAATTTGGAAAAAGAATCTTTTTGGAGTCATAAAAATGAATAATAAATCTCTTATACCGCTCATTATTGCGACAGGCCTATTAGGTTGTGGCGGCGATGACGGTGCTGAACTAGATGGAAATACTCGCGGTAGTATAGCAATAACCGGAAGCAATTTTATCGCTGGCGAAACAATCTCTGCAGCAGCTACTGATGCTGACGGAATTCAAGCAGACACCATTACCTATGTTTGGTCAACAGGTACTATTGGCACATCTTACACAATTACTGAAGCTGACGAAGGCACAGTTATTTCTGTTTCTGCTAATTATACCGATAATGCAGGCTTTACCGAAGGTGTTGGTGCATCTACACCTGTTATCAACCCAACCTTAAATGTTTCAGCTAGCATTATTAAGGGCCCTATTGATGGTGCAACTTGTGACATATTTAAAGTTGATGATAGTGGTGCTGCGGTTCTTCCTGAGCAAGGCACTGCAACCTCTGACACTTCAGGTGGCGTTACTTTTATCGACGTACACTTCGAAGGTGCGGGTTTAATTGCATGTACTGGCGGTACTTATACGGACGAATCAACAGGTTTAACTTTAGATGCTCCTCAACTAAGATCTGTAGTGAATGTAGTTGAAAATATTATTGAGACTGATGATGAGGGTATGGAAACCATACTACCACCACCTACCTATGTTGTTTCTCCTTTAACCGAAATGGCTGTTCAAAACGCGGGTAGTGATTTAAACCAGTTTGATGACGCAGCTGAAATAATTAATGCTCGTTTTGGTATTCGTTTTGATACAACAGAAGTGCTTCCTACTTTAGTTGGTACTGTTGAACTTGGTGCTGAAGATGCTGATAGATATGGTTCTGTGCTAGCGCTACTATCACAAGTTGATGCAGACAACGCAGACGCAGATTTATCTACCGTTATGGAAGATCTTGCTAGTGACGTCGCAGATGGTTCTTTTTCTGAAGAGTCTTTAGTTACACTTGAGACAGCACAAATTAATTTGCAAACTACTTCACAAGTTGCTAGTTCTGTTGATGAGGCGTTACTTGATGTAATTGGAGCCGCTGTTGGTTATAACAATGACCCTGTTGCAGCAATCATCGAAGGTGAATTTGGCGGTACTGTTCAACATACTGCTATTAATCCATTAACTGGTTCACTAACCATTATTGATCCAAACTTTGAAGAAGATGCTTTTGTTGCTCAAACTGATGTGGCACTTGATTATGGTACATTTAGTATCAGTGCCAACGGTAGCTGGTCTTACACGGTTAACACTGCAAATGATACTTTAGCGAGCCTTGAACTAGGTGACTCTGTAAGTGATTCAATCACTATCGCTTCTATTGATGGTACCACTGCTGAAATTAATATTCGTGTTGCTTCGCTTACTCAAGTTGTAAAAATAAGCGATACAGGCGGCGATACGGGTGAGATTAGATTTACCGTTGATAACCTTCGTCAAGGTAAGCTGAGTGCATCTATATCTAAAGAGGTTGCGCTTGGTAGTGATGGAAATATTAAAGATGCTTACATTACGCTTTATGGCTCATCTGGTAGTTCTAGTGAGTCGCTTATAGATTTGCGTATTCAAGGAACTCAAATTCAAGACGACGGCACTGTAATTGAACCTCGTTTCTTTGTTCGAAATACTGACAGTGACGCTTACCCTGGCAATATAATCACTGCACCATTTGTTGAAGAGCAGTTTTATGATGTAGAAATCACATGGGACTTAGATCAAGCAGATCAAATCACCGTGACTATTGATGGTGAAGTGATTGGTGGAGGTTCATTCTCTACTGCGGCAGTTGTTGACTTTGATTATACAGGCTTAGACCAGTGGTTCGCTGATGGTGTTAAAGCTATCCAATTTAGATTCGGTGATAATGATAGAACGATTCCTTTCGGTTCTTTCTATGCTGATAACATTGAAGTATTTTCTGATACCGCTGGCACTGCAAGCGTCTTTTCAGATGACTTTGAAGGTTATGATGCAGGTGAAACGTTAGATGGTACAGACAGCAAGTATGGCTTAGCCATTTACGCTGAAGTGTCTGTATTTGATGCAGGTGACGGCTCTGAAGAACCTACACCAGCAGTATTCTTTGATTTAACTGGAAGAATTGCAAGTGATGAGGCAACGGCAACAGGTGCTGTAAGTGTACTTGACCCAGATGATGGCGAAGCTTTTATTGTTCAGACAACCTTAATGGGTACTTACGGTACTTTAGCAATATTAGACGATGGCTCATGGACCTATACACTTGATACTGCAGATGCCACCATTGCAGCACTTGTTGTGGGTGAAAGTGAACTCGATACATTTACTATTGAATCTTATGATGGTACTACCGCTGAATTAGCAATCACAATTACAGGCACAGTTGTTGTTGCTACAGGCGATAACAATGTTGCCAGAATGGCTGATTCAACCACAACAGCTGATGCTGAATTACGTTTAACAACGGATCCTCTTGCTGAAGGTTCTATTTCTACAACCATTAAGATACAAGCAATTGCTGGCTTCACTGCTACGCCAGATGTTTCTGAAGATAATACCGCTTACATCAGTATTTACGGCGGCTCTGCTTCTTCAAGTAACCTAACCGGTGAAATTGTCTTTAGTAATGGCGCTGTTAAATATCGTGATGCAGAAAAATCTCAACAAACCATTGACGGCTTAACTTATTTTGATGATACCGATATTGATGTTGTTATCGGTTGGACAGCAACAGGTTATTCACTTTCAATTGATGGTGGCACAACGTTCTACGGTCCTTATGAAGCAATCAATACAGGTACAGCGACAGAGACGTATCAAATTCGTATTGGTAGCTCTTCGAAAGAGTCAGCAAAAGAATTACTAGCTGATGATGTCGTCATTGCTGATGAAACCGATATGGCAGTGCTATCTGAAGACTTCGAGATTTATGCTGACGGTGAAGATTTAAGCACAATGTATTCTAGTTCTGCTGAAGCAACCGTTAAGACCATAGTGGGAAGTAGTGTAAATAAAGTTGCCCGAATGGCTGATACATCACTAGACGCTGACGCTGAGTTACGTTTAACTACGGACGGAATTACTGAAGGCTCAATTTCTGCAACCATTAAGCTACAAGCCATTGCTGACTTCACTGCTACACCAGATGTTAGCGAAGATAATACTGCTTATATTAGTATTTATGGTGGCTCTGCCTCTTCAAGTAACCTAACGGGCGAAATTGTCTTTAGTAATGATGGTAGTGTTAAATATCGTGATTCATCTAAATCGCAGCAAGTCATTGATGGCTTAACGCATGCAAATGATACCGATATTGATGTAGTGCTTGAATGGACTGCAACAGGTTATTCGCTTTCAATTGATGGTGGCACAACCTTCTACGGTCCTTATGAAGCAATCAATACAGGTACAGCGACACAAACGTATCAAATACGTATTGGTAGCTCTTCGAAAGAGTCAGCAAAAGAGTTATTAGCTGATGATATCGTGATTGCTGATGCAACAGATACGGCGGTTCTATCTGAGGACTTCGAAAGTTATGCTGTGGGTGACGATCTAAGTACGACTTACTCTAGTTCTGCCGAAGCAACAGTGCAAGAAGACTAATCAACTTGCAGTTGTAAATTAATGTTTTAAACAATGTGTTAAAAATGCCGCTTATTGATAGCGGCATTTTTTGTACTTATTTTGTAGACCAAACTGTGCTATTTGAATGCGACTTTCGCTCTTTTAAAAGTGATAAATAGCAAACAAAGTATCTATTTTTTCCTCTTTAACTTTTTCGTCTTTAGCGAGTTTTTTAAATATCCAGCTATAAGCATTTTAACAAATAGGTGAATGAAAATAACAGATTTTAGATCAAGCTTTTAGAGTGCTTGAGGTAATTCAATGAAAGGCAACCATACAATAAAGAGACCTTTATGCCGTACCTGAAAGATCGGCCAAAATTGTTACCTGATCAGTATTAGATAATGACTTAGTTGTAATGTGTACTTAATATTTTTGTCCCAGTTTATTCTAGCAATCAATGCGGTGATAATAACATTTACTTTTGAAGTGTGTGTATTGGGGGCGTTTGAGATTATGATGCATCATGCTAATACTCACCGTATAATGCCAACCTATACAGTTTTGACGATTAAAAGCCATTTTATGCCAACTATTAACCCAACGGGTTTACTAGCACCTGCTGATACGAGTGAAATTCATCAGCATTTCAAAATATTTAAACCGTATGGTTTTTTAAGCCAGTTTGTACCTGAAACCCGTAAGAAGAAACATCTACTTGGTGAGTTATTTAACTTTCCTGATAAAACCATGGCCATAGGTCGGTTAGATCATGACTCAGAAGGGCTATTATTACTCACCACTGATGGCATGATGAGTCATCAGATCAGAAGTAAAGGAATAGAGAAAGAATACTATGTACAGGTGGATGGTGATATTACGCCTGAGGCGATGTCATTACTGCAAAATGGAGTTGAGATTGGTATCAATGGCGCTAAGTACTTAACCTTACCTTGTAAGGCGTTCAAGTTAGCGCAAGAACCGCTATTGCCATCACGTGGCCGCAAAATTCGTGATCCCAGACATGGGCCAACAAGTTGGATTTCTATTACCCTTTGTGAAGGTAAAAATCGTCAGATCAGAAAAATGACTGCAGCCGTAGGCTTTGCCACCTTAAGGCTAGTTAGAGTGAGAATTGGCGATATTCATATTGATAATATGGCTGCTGGTGATGTTATTTCGCTAATTAGTTTTGATGCTGCTCTTAGTTAATAGAATACAGGTGCTTAGAGCTCTCTTGTTGCCGCAGCGCTGTCTTTTTAAGTTACAGGAGAATCACTGAAAGACTAAAAAGCCAATGGCTTGGTAAACACACCTAAGTAATCCAGTAAGTTAGCTGTTGTGTAGCATTAATGACTTGCAATCCCTGCATAAATTTACTGGCTTTAGCATGATTGAATACAGCAATGTGATGGTGTAACCCTTCGAGTCATTTGATGATATTAACAATCCAACAATCCAACAATCCAACAATCCAACAATCCAACAATCCAACAATCCAACAATCCAACAATCCAACAATCCAACAGTGCAACAATCCAACAGTGCAACAATCCAACAGTGCAACAATGCAACAGTCTCATTATTTTAATGCCAATAAAAATTGCTCAATATTAGGCGTGTTTTTTCAATGTTAATGATAAATACATTATTTGATTTGATAGTGCTGTGTATTAATTAACCTTTGTTGGTTTTTCTTTCATGAATTGATAATTATAAACGAACAGGTTTCTATCAATGTAGAAATATTATAACTTGTATAAGTTATGTACAAATATCATTTGTTTTATAAATGTACATAAATGGGGGCTTACTTGATTGTTTTTGTTTAAGTGTATGGTTGGGGGCTTGTTTTTTTGTAAGTATCAAAGTTTTGTTTTTTGTTTAATTAAATATATAGACTCAAGAAAAGGTTAGTTTAATTAACAATTACGTCTAGATGTGATTGATGTTAAATAAATGAAGATCGAAGTAAGGGGTGTTTTTGTGATATTAATCGTAAGTTTTTACTTGCTATGGGTATGTGACTTGCTTAACATCGGTGTGTTGATATTGAAGGGTTTTTATAAAAAATAGTCGAAGTAAATGTTGCTAAGTTTAAGTGTAAATACATTTTGTAATCATATGGCATTTTAATAATGGTTATTTCGTATAGCATTGCGGCTTTAATGAGCAACCTTAATTGCTTGTGTTAATAAGTTGTGAGCAGCTAACTGAATGTTTCAAGCTTCATTCATTTCAAAGACTTTTGGATGTTAATTCGTTGTTGCGTATTTAGTGTGGCAGCGTTAGATGTTCTTCCTGCCGATAAATCAACCTCACATAAATAATTATTAAACCAGAATTCAACCTATTGCGAAGGGGTTGGAATTTACTAATGGAAATAAATGCGATGCTTAGAAGAACAACCGTTGCAATCGCCTTAGCCTCTTTATTTTGTGTGAATGCTGCAAGTGCAGTCACATTAAAAGAAGGAGACAATGGAGATTATATTCGCCTATTTGGTGAAGTGGGTGTAGGGGGTCATTTTGCTACTAATTCAGATTATAACCATGATGAATTTTACGATACAAAAGGCTATGTCGATGATAGTTTTGCCACCTTGGGTGTAGCAGGGCAGAATAAAAACTTTATCTACCGATTAGAACTGGATTATCAGCGTAGAAACTGGCTTGGTGGTGATGGCGAGTTTGAACTGGCAATCGACAAAATGTTTGTTGGTTATATGTTTGACGACAATCACTGGATTGAAGTTGGCTTAACAGATACTGCTTTTGATGAATATGATCATTTTGGTGACTTTACTTTCAATAAAGCGGTAGAAACCGGTGAGGCCGGTGATCAAGAAAATACCATTAAATATGAAGCTAAGTTTGAAAACTTGGTTTATGGCGTTTCTTATTCCTATGAAGGTAAACACAAAAATGGCTCTTTACAGGGTGACATTGCAAATGGCTATGTTGGCTGGATGTCAGATTTTGTTTCTGTAGTCGTGGGTGTTGAAGGCCGTGGTGGCTCAGAAGGGATCTCTAAGTATGGTGAGCAAATGCTCGTTGGCCTAGGTATTCGTGCTCAAATTACCTCAGATTTTGCTCTAGGATTCAATACCTTTTTAGAAGATGAAGACTTAGCGACTCGTAAAAGTGGCGATACGTACCTTGCTTACGAAACGTTCCGCAACTATGGCATGACGTTAAGTGGTAAATACGATCTGAATGAGTCTTGGGAAATTATCGCTTCAGCAAATCATGAGCAATATGAAGGCTGGGATGTAGAAGGCCCTAACTTCGACTATAACGAACTTCCTGCCGAATTTGGTAAAGACCGCCAATGGGCAAGTCTAGGTTTCAACTACCGTCCAGCAAGAGACATCGTTGTGTCAGTTGAAGGCCGAGTTGGCGAAGCACCAGAAGCTGCATATGCCTATGTGCGCATGTATTTCTAATTTCATTCCAAGATAAACAATTATCGAGTTTACTATGAAGAAAAGTTTTCTTTCGCTGGCTATCGCCAGTATTATCAGTGTCGGCGCGAACGCTGGGGTTAACGACCTACTGATCACCGAAATGGTGCAAAAAGATTACGGGGCAGAATTGGGCTCTGTAGAAATCACCAATACCCACGCTACCGATGAATTTACCTTTACCGATGACACTGCCGTGTATATGTGGGCTAACGGTAAGTATGAAAATATCATGCTCAATGCGAATGGTCAGCCATTACTATCAGGCCTTACCATTGCCCCTGGTACATCTTTAGTGGTGTTGAACAAAGATGCCAGCGACGAATACAAGCAAATTATTACTGATAATGGCGGTGCTTATGTCATTGGCGAAGGTGATCCAAATACCAGTTACACCGATTTTTACCTAAGTGGTAATGATGGTTTTTACATTAAAAATGGCGATGTGATTATTGACCGTGTCGGTGCTGCAGATAACACCAGCGTTTGGGCACCAGACACTACGCTACGTCGCCGCATGGATAGTGAGGGGAATGCCCCCGTTCCTTCAGCGACCTTTAATGCGTCACAGTGGGAAGTGATTAGTCCACTTGATATTTCAACAGTGGGTACGCCAAATCTCGCTAATGCTTATGATCCATTTGTGTGTGCTGATTTAACCACCATTGCAGAAGTCCAAGGTACAGGCGGGCCATCGCCATTAAAAGGTGAAATTGTAGCGGTTGAAGGTGTTGTGACAGCCGTTGTTGGTTTGCCGAAAAAAGGTTTCTACTTACGCGATATTGTTGCTGACGGTAATCCTTTAACTTCTGATGGAATTTTTGTTGAAAGCGGCAGTGCAGACAACCAGTTAATTGGTCGTACGGTTTGCTTAGGCAGTGAGGTAGCAGAAAGCTATGGCCAAACTCAGTTAGCGGCTGACGAATGGGTTGTAACTAATAGTAACTATACTCCAACGATTGCTACTGATATTGAAATTTTACCGTCTGACGGTGGTTCTTTCGAGACTACGCTAAACCGTTATGAAGGCATGCTGGTTAATCTACCAGAGGATTTAAATCCGCTTGAGGAAGGTAATCAAGACATGCGAGTTTCTCGTAGTTTCAGTTTTAACTACGACAGCTACCGTAATAACATTACTTTGGCCTATAAACGTCCAAACCTGCAACCAAATCAACTCAATGTTGCGGGCTCGCCTGAGTCTTATGCAGCTGCTGCGCAAAATGATGATTATCGTTTAATTATCGAAAGCTCAACTTCAGCGGCGAACGGTGATATCCCTTATTATCCTAATTTTGGTATTGCACCACAGGACAATTACATCCGCATCGATGACAGTGTTGTAGGTATGCAAGGGGTGATAAGTTACAGTTACGGTGATTATGCTTTAACAGTGACTAATGAGCTAAACAACACCAACTTTATCCAGAATCTTCCTAGAACAGATAGCCCGGATATTGATGAAACTGTCGGCGAAGATGAGTTTGCTATTCGCATCGCGAGTCAGAATTTATTTAACTATTTCAACTCACCATTTGGTGGTGATCAAAACCAATTCGGTCAAAGTCGTGGTGCTGATACCTTCACTGAGTTTACCCAACAAAAAACCAAGTTAGTAGAAGCCATCCGTGCGCTAGATGCTGATGTGGTTGGTTTGATGGAAATGGAAAATAACGGTTTTGGCCTCAATAGTGCGGTTGCCGATTTAGTTAATGAAGTAAACGTCTACTACAACGACGAATACCCAAACAACTATGACAAGCCATACTCTACCGAAAATCGTTACGTATTTGTTGGCTTTGACCATAACGGTAATGGTGTACTTGATGAACTAGATGCCCTTGGTTCAGATGCTATTGCGACAGGTATTATTTACCGTCCGAGCAAATTAAGCATCGAGCGTACCCGTGTTGTCACGATGCCGCAGCAAAAAGCGCCGACGATTGTTAATGACAATAACGAGGTGATTAAAGATGGCCGTGATGAGATCTTAGAAAGTGGTCAAAACTATCATCGTGATGCGTTGGTTGTGACTTTCCTCGTTAACCAAACAGGCAAACGCTTAACTCTCGCGGTTAACCACTTTAAGTCTAAAGGATCAACTTGTTGGGAAGATTGGCAAGGTGTTGAGTTTGGTGATGCTACTAAGTGGACTCAAGATGCTCCTGATCTTGACTTCCAAGGCTCATGTTCAGAGTTCCGTATTTCTGGTGCGGTACAATTAGCAGAAGAACTTAAAGACGTTGAAGGTGATAAAATCATCTTAGGCGACCTTAACGCCTATGGCCAAGAAGACCCAATGTTGGTTCTGACTGAAAACCCTCGCAATAAAACCTTAATGACAGCAAGTCATACTTTTGTCGGTAGCAAACCGCAGTTTAACTCTGATGGTTCGCCAGTGCAGATTACTAATAGCTACGGTTACATTAATATTATCTCGAAAGTATTTGAGCAAAAAGGTAAAACGCCTTGGAGTTATTCTTATAACGATGAGGTAGGTTCACTTGATCACATTCTAATTTCACCTTCGTTAGAAGAACGTGTAATCGATGCTGCTGACTGGCATATCAATGCGGCAGAGTCGAACCTTTTTGATTACAACAATGAGTACAAGGGTGACTACAGCAATGAATTTAATAAGTTCTATGCTGAAGACCACTTCCGCTCATCAGATCATGACCCAGCATTAGTGACTTTAAGTTACTTGCCTGGTGAGGCTGATTCGGGTCGTTCAATGTATCTGACCAAACTCAACAAGTTAATGAAGGTGCCATATCAAGTGCCTGAAGTTGCTGGCGCTTTGGTTGGCGATGTTGCCACCATCAAACTGACGCCAAAAGATGATAAAGAGCAATTGGATTTGAGCCAATTAGTTGAGCCAAATGTGGTGCTAACTAAAGACGGTCAGGCCCTAGTGAACTTTGAAGTCTTCGGTGCTCCATCTGCACGCTACAGCGCTAAAGTTGCTCTTGAACGCGACGGTAAAGTGGTTGCGGGTTCTTCGCTTTCTTTTGATATTGAAGTGCAAAATAGAGACTCATTAGTCGCTGAAATAAAAGAAGAAAGACATGATGGTAGTGGCGGTAGTACTGGTTTACTTAGCTTGTTAAGCCTTCTGGGTTTATCAGCTCTTCGTCGCCGTAATCGCAAATAGGTTCAACCCCAGGTGAGGTGTTCATTTCGGTGACACCTCACCACCTAATAATAAGATAACACTATGAATAATAAAATCACTTCAGTGGCGAAGGCAATCACTCTGCTTTTAGCCACTGCTTCAACAGCTGCTCATGCTGATTTGGTTATTACCGAATATGTTGAAGGTAGTAGTAATAATAAAGCGATTGAAATCTCGAACCTTGGCGATAGTAATATTGACCTAGATGCCTATCAATATGTGTTAACCCTATACTCTAACGGCGCAACTGACCCAGGTAATACAGCTGTTTTAACGGGTAATTTAGCTGCGGGTAGCAGCATTGTTTATCACAATGCAGGTGCTGATGAGCAGTTTAAAGTCGGTATTGAATCTACAGTCACTTACTTTAATGGCGATGATGCATTAGTACTGACCAAAGATGGCGCAACTATTGATCGTGTGGGTAAGTTGGGTGAGCGACCTGATGGCGCTTGGACAGATCCAAACGACCCAGACTTTTCGACTAAAGATAAAACCCTAAGACGCAAGGCCAGTATTACCACAGGTGATACAGACGCCTCAGCAGACTTCCCTGGTGCTAATAATCAATGGGTTGTGTTTGAAAAAGACACTGCTGATGGACTAGGTTGTCCTGGTGAAGGTGCTTGTGTTGCTGAGCCTGGTGTACTCATAATTACTGAATATATTGAAGGCAGTAGTAATAACAAAGCCATTGAGCTTTCCAATGTCGGTGGCAGTGCAATTGACTTAGATGCCGCTCAGTACAAACTGACACTATATACTAACGGCGCTACAGAGCCTGGTAATAGTGAAACACTGACAGGTATGTTGGCTGCGGGTGAAAGCATTGTGTTTCATAACAGTGGCGCAGCGGATGAGTTTAAAGTAGGCACTGAATCAACAGTGACTTACTTTAATGGTGATGACGCATTAATGTTGACCAAGGACGATGTGGTTATTGACCGTATTGGTAAACTTGGTGAAAGACCTGATGGTGCATGGACAGATCCAAATGATCCAGACTTCTCAACCAAAGATAAAACCTTAAGACGTAAAGCTAGCATCACAGCAGGTAACAGCGATGCGTACGGTGACTTCCCTGGAACAAATAATCAGTGGGTTACCTTTGATATAGACACTGCTGATGGCCTAGGTTGTATGGGCGAAGTTGCTTGTGGTGATACACCAGTAGATCCAGAACCCGATCCAACACCTTGTAATAATTGTGTCGAGCTAACTCCTGTCGCTGACCCTGATGTTTTTGAGCCTAACGTTTATTATACCGACGTACTTAGTGGTAGCTTTGACGATGCTGAAGCAATGAAAGATGCGATTTCAATTAGCATTACTAATGGTCATCAGCAATTGAGCTATAAAGAAGTGTGGACAGCGCTTACTTACTCAGATGAAGATCCGGCCAACAGTAGCAACGTTATTGAGCTTTATACAGGTCTATCTGTTTCTAAGCAAAATAATGGCGGCAATACCAGTGATTGGAACCGTGAACACGTTTGGGCTAAAAGTCATGGTTTCCCAAGTGAGTCTCAACTTGGTTACACCGATGCTCATCACTTACGTCCGACGAATGTGAAGGTTAACTCTACTCGTAGTAATTATGATTTTGCTGAATGTGGTGATAACGCTACAGAAGTAGCTGATGCACCAGGAAACTTTGTTGATTCTAGCGGTCGCTGTTTTGAGCCAAGAGATGAAGTTAAAGGTGATGTAGCACGGATGATCATGTATATGGATACACGTTATCAAGGTAACGATTCTAATATGCCTGATTTGATTGCTGTTGATCGTATGACAACGAGTGATGAAGTTTCTAATAATGAACCGCTTCACGGCAAGTTATGTACGCTTTACGCTTGGCATCATCAAGATCCCGTCGACGATGCCGATCTTCAGCGTAATGATGCAATTTATACCTATCAAGGCAACCGTAACCCGTATATTGATTACCCAGAGTGGGTACAAGCGGTTTATGGTGAGCAATGTGATGATCCACTTGAGCCAGAGCTAGATGTTGATGTGATCATAGCTGCGCCAGAATCTGTTAACGAAGGTGAAGCGTTTATTATCGATGCTTCAGAAACCGTTGCTAAAGACGAAGCTGAACTTAGCTTTAGCTGGGAGCAAACTGCAGGTCCAGAACTAGAGTTTGATGCTTTAAGTTCAATTCTTGCGCTAACAGCACCTGAAGTAACTAGCGATACGCCACTACAATTTACCCTAACGGTAAGTGATGGCACGCTTGAAACTACACAAGTCGTCAGTGTGACAGTGGTGAATGTACCGTTAGCCTTTGATATTAGCTTTAGTGGTAACACTGAGCTAAATGAAGGTGACAGCACAGTGATCACAGCTGTCATTGCCGATGAGCCAGCCGGGTTACAATACAGCTGGAATCAAGTATCTGGTAGTTCAGCTGAGTATACTACAGACGGCTTAATGCTTAATGTAACAGCTCCTGCAGTGTCGGTAGATCAAACATTAGTGTTTGAACTTGTCGTGACTGACGGCGAAGAGCAATACAGTACAACTGTTAGCATCAATGTGAAAAACATCCAAGATGATAATGGTTGGACTAAGCCAGATGGCGCGGGTAGCTTAGGCGCTGGCTTGCTAATGCTATTACCGCTGTTATGGCGCCGTCGTCAATCTTAAGCTTTTGAAGCTGTATTTTTGAGTTCAAATTTGAGAAATATATAGCTTAGAAATAAACAGTACTTAAGAAAATAGCCCAGTTACAAGGGCTTAATAAAAGTCCACCAATACGAAGCTTGCTTTGTGCTGGTGGATTTTTTATTTTCAGTTGAATTGTATAAATCCTACCGTTTTCAGAGTGTTTTTAATAAACGCGCCTGCATGTTTTAGAACTGTTTAAATATTTCATGCACCACAGATTTTGCGACCTTTTACAATCTAGCCATCAAAAGCATATATGGATCCATGACAGATTGCTGTAATTAGTTTGTTTGCCTCATTCATCACTTTGACCAAGGCCAGTACATTCTTATCCATAGGCAAAGAGCCTGGGCTACATGCTTCGTCTGAGATTAGACCATAACATTGGCCTTAACAGTCTATATGGGAAGGGGTTAACGAAAATAACGAAAAGCAGACATTTCAATTAAGTTGAGGTTTTAAGAGTTATGACTGTCAGTCATTATGGTGAGTGAACTTTAAGATGAGTGGCAATTTTCGTTATAGCGTTGCAGTGATTATCTGAACTCTGGGCACGGAACTGTGAATTCTAACCTTTGGCTGTAGAGGCTGATTTACGTAAATAGAGGGATATTATAAGTTCCATTTTACCCCTCTAGTTTATTAATTGGCTCTATTCTCTAGCCATTGTGATGGTTATTCAGCAGGTAATTCAGTGCTTTTATAAATGGGATCGACCTCAAGAACTGGCGCGGCATCGAGTTCGTTGGCATCCATCATAGAACCAATACGTTGCATTGATGATAAAAGCTGAGACTGTTCCCATTCTTCTAATGCACAGAAATTTTGAATAAAATGCTCCTGCAATGGCTTCGGCGCTTCAAGTAAACAAGCCTTGCCCTCATCAGATAAATATAAACTGACCCGTCTTTTATCTTGCTCACTTCGGACTCTTTGAATCAAATTTCTGCTTTCTAAGCGGTCTAAAATGTTAGTCACAGTTGCAGCGCTCAAGTTGATATTTTTAGCCACTTGACTTGCTGTAACACCATTAATACCGGCGATTTCTTGCATGATCATTAATTGAGGTCCGGTTATGCCAGACTTTTTATTCAACTGTTTTGAGTGCAAATCAATTGCTCGAATCACTTTACGTATCGATATTAATAGTTCTTCGTATTTTTCCATTACTTCTTCTAGTGATTAGCCATGAGTGTAGGATAACACTAACCTTATTTTTTATCAGTCCATATTGTCTATTAGCAATAAGTCTTAGCTGTTTTCGAGTCGAATACTAATCATTTTTGCTTTTAAATAATAACCATTTTTTAAAAATGGGATTAACTCAAATGATTTATTTTCATGCTGTATGGTTTTACTGTCATTAAGCTACTGTAAAACATCAGCTTGGCGGTTGCTCGGTTGATCTTAGTGTAATAAGTCTATAACATAATAGTTAGAGTACTAATTATTAGAGGTAGAATTAAATGCAAGGCGAAACCAGTTCATGTGACAGTCCCAGTTATCTGCAACAATTAACAACACGTTCAGTTGAAATAGCGAAACATACAGTGGGATTAATATGTTTATGGTTAATTCTTAGTACTTATATTTTTTATCCGCTAACAAAAATCAATAAGGCTGTTAAATAATGGAATATACCTTTATTTCATTAGGGATTTATTTTGTACTCATGTTAGGTATCGGTATCTACGCCGCAAAAACATCCACTGCTAATCTTTCCGAATATATGCTGGGCGGCCGCCAAGTTAGCCCTCAAGTGACCGCATTATCTGCTGGTGCATCTGATATGAGTGGTTGGATGCTTATGGGGTTACCCGGTGCCATTTTTGTTTCAGGGTTTGATACTATTTGGGTTGCACTAGGCTTAGTGATTGGCGCATGGGCAAACTATAAACTGGTTGCACCTAAGCTGCGTTTGTACACTGAAAAAACCAATGACTCATTAACCCTACCTGACTTTTTTGGAAAACGATTTGATAAAGAAAATGGCATAATCCGTCTTATTTCAGCGGTTGTGATCATTATCTTTTTTACCTTATACACTTCAGCAGGTCTTGTCGGTGGTGGTAAGTTATTTGAAACCGCTTTTGCAATGAACTATCAAACCGGCGTTATTATTACCATGCTAGTGGTGGTGGCTTATACCTTGATGGGCGGTTTTTTAGCCGTAAGCATGACTGACTTTGTACAAGGTGTGATTATGTTTATCGCCCTTATTTTAGTGCCTGTTGTGGCGTTCACCCATTTTGATAGTCCCGCAAGTATGATGAGTTATTCACTTGAAACCATTCCTCCTTTTAGCGAAAGCTTATCTGAGTTAACCATGATTTCACTGCTATCTAGCTTGGCATGGGGGCTGGGGTACTTTGGTCAGCCGCATATAATTGTTAGGTTTATGGCCATCGATTCAGTCAAAAATATCAAAACAGCTCGCCGGATCGGTATGAGCTGGATGACAGTGACCATTATTGGCGCTTTAGCCACGGGGCTAACTGGGGTGGCTTATACGCGTAAATTTGAAGTCACACTTGCCGATCCTGAAACTATCTTTATTTTCTTTTCTGAAGTGTTATTTCATCCTTTAATCGGCGGCTTTTTATTAGCAGCCATTTTAGCGGCGGTGATGAGTACCATTTCATCACAATTGCTGGTGTCTTCAAGTTCACTAACAGAAGATATCTATCGCGCCTACAGCAAAAAAGCCGTCTCGGATAAAACCGCGGTAAATATTGGCAGACTTTGTGTATTTGGTGTTGCTGTTGTGGCCTCTTTTATCGCAATGAATCCATCAAGCAGTATTTTATCTATTGTCAGTAATGCTTGGGCAGGTTTTGGCGCAGCATTTGGGCCGCTGATTTTATTTAGTTTATTATGGCAAAAAGTCACCTACGAAGGCGCATTAGCCGGGATTATTACGGGTACTGTGACGGTTTTATTTTGGATTTTTGCACCGGTATTAACTAATGGTGAAACCCTCAGCAGTTTGGTATATGAAATGCTGCCAGGCTTTTTCATCAGTGGCTTATCGATTTGGTTAGTGAGTTTAGTGACCAAGGCACCATCTGATGAGATTCAAAAAACATTTAAAGATGTTAATCATCAATTAATTCAACAATTATCATAAGGTCTACTCATGTCTATTAAATCCAATCAACGATTGGTGATAAAGGTGGGTAGTGCGTTAATTGCCCCTGAAAACAATGGTTGTAGTTCGCATCACCTGCTGAGTATTGCGCAATTTATACTTCGTTGTCGAAAGCAGGGCAAACAAGTTATTTTGGTTTCTTCTGGCTCAGTTGCTGCTGGTCGTCAATGGATTGATGTTAAATCACCGTCAATTGCCCTAAAAAAGGCCATGGCGGCCGCAGGACAAACCAATATGATGGCGGTGTGGGATAAGTTATTTGACTTTCCCACCGCGCAAATTCTTCTGACTCATGCTGATTTATGTAATAAAGAACGCTATGCCAGCATTAAAGAAACCATAGAATCCTTATTGGAGCATGGGGTCTTACCTATCGTGAATGAAAACGATACGGTGACCTCTGAAGAGTTAAAAGTGGGTGATAACGATAATCTAGCCGCTATGGTTGCGGCATCGACGGGGGCTGATGGCTTAATCCTTTGTACCGACGTTGATGGCTTGTTTGATAAAAATCCCCAGCAACATGTTGATGCAAAATTGATTAAAACCATTGATGTGATTGACGAGGCTATTTATAAAATGGCGGGCGGCGCAACCAGCTCAATGGGCACTGGCGGCATGCAAACCAAAATAGAGGCAGCTGAAAAAGCCGTGGCTCATGGCATTGATACTTATGTTGTTAATGGCTTTAATCATCAAACCTTTAGCGCCTTACTGCAAGATGAAAACCCTGGCTCTCATTTTGTGTCCTGTAAAACCCCGATGTCACCTGAGCAGCATTGGATGACTCATACAGTGCGCGAGCGAGGTGAGGTAGTGATAGAAGATCAACATGCAGCGATTAGTCAGCATGATGATGTGATCACCAGTGCTAGCATTGTTTCGGTAAAAGGCGAGTTTGCAGTGGGTGATACCATATTAATCCGCACTGATGATGGCTCACAAGTGGCAAAGGCCACATCAAATTACAGCAGTTGTTTACTTAACTATCTCACCCAAGAAGCCGGTGTTGGTGAAATTGTAGCCAGTCAGCCACAGAATAACTCAATTATTTCACCGATAAATCTCGCCGTTTTGCAAAGAACATGAGTCTAATCTGAATATTATCAGCCAATGCTAATCGCGCCGCTAGGGCGCTATTTCAAATGATGCAACTGACGTGACCGATACAACTGAGCAACAAACTTAAGTCACAAAAAATACCCTTTCTCGTTTGATTCTTGTTATAGAGCCTATCGGATTAAAGGGCTATTAATCACTGACTTTCAGTGAGTTATTGCCTGTGTATTTTTAACTTATTGACTTTTTCTCCACACTCACTTTTTTTGCACTTCTCTATCTCTTAATAATAAGCACTTACCAATGGCTTATTAGCATCTAACTTATTGTCATAGTCTATGATTAAGGAACAGCATAAGGGGAAAACCGAGGAAGTTACCATGGAAATGACACTGCGTTTTTTAGGGGCAACCCAAGAGGTAACAGGTTCCTGTCACTTATTAACTATCGACGGTAAACAAGTGTTGCTAGATTGCGGTTTAATTCAAGGTGGCAGGGCGGTTGAACTGCGAAACCATGAGCCGTTTGCTTTTGAGGCAAACACTATCGATGCAGTGGTCTTAAGTCATGCCCATATTGATCATTCCGGCCGTTTGCCTTTATTAGCAAAGTTAGGTTTTGATGGCCCTATTTATACCAATAAAGCCACCGCTGAACTGTGCAAGGTAATGCTAAAAGATGCCGCTATGTTGCAGCAGCGAGATAATGAACGGCTGAATAAAAAACGTAAGAAACAACAGCTCGAACCAATTGCCGCTTTATTTGATGAACAAGATGTTGATAAGGCGCTATCGCAGTTCGTGCCGCTTGATTATCAGATAGACACTCAGCTTGCGCCCCATCTCAGCGTAACACTGTTTGACGCTGGGCATATTTTAGGCTCGGCTATTGTTGCGTTACAACTTGGCGAGGGTAGTCAGCAAAAAAACATCGTATTTAGTGGCGATCTTGGCCGCGCAGGCATGCCAATTTTACGAGACCCGACCTTAATTGATAATGCTGATTTAGTGTTAATGGAAAGTACCTATGGTAACCGTTTACACCGCAGTTGGGATGAAACCATTGCTGAGTTAAAACAAATTTTCGCTAAAGCGATAACCGAAAGTCGCGGCAATATATTGTTACCGGCATTTTCGGTGGGGCGGGCACAAGAGTTACTGTATTTGTTCCATTTGTATGCCAAAGAGTGGGATTTGTCCCGTTGGAAAATTTGCTTAGATAGTCCGATGGCTATCGAGGCGACTCGGGTGTATATCAATAATTACCCGCTAATGGATGAAGACTTTAAACGCTTTACCCGCATGCATCCAGGTGAGCACCCACTATTATCTAATGTGGAGTTTACTCAAAGCACCGATGAGTCGATGCTATTAAACGAGGTACATAAGGGACTAATCATTATCGCTGGTAGTGGTATGTGTAACGGTGGGCGAATTCGTTGTCATTTCGAGCATAATTTGTGGCGTCCTGAATGTGATGTCATTATTTGTGGTTATCAAGCAGAAGGTACACCGGGCAGAGCGCTGGTAGATGGTCAGCCTGAACTGACTATTCGCGGAAAATCGGTAAAAGTGGCAGCTAAGCTACATACCATAGGCGGCTTGTCTGCCCATGCAGATCAAGCTGAATTACTGCGCTGGTATCGTCATTTTAATCATCGACCACCATTGATATTAGTCCACGGTGAAACCTTGGCGCAGCAAGGGTTGGTGGATGCATTACAGCAAGATAAATCATCTGCGCCCCAAGCGCTTGCGATAGCAGCCCATGGCGATAAACTGGATTTAAATGGCCTACCGCAGCTGGTTTGGTGTTGAATGATGTTATTCAGCGGTGCTGTCATTGAGCAATAGTGTTTTTTTGCTGACGTTGACTGCTAATGCACCTTAATACATATGTTCATTACAGCCTTTTCCTATGACAAATTATCATTGTTGTTGCTTATGTCATTGCCACATGGGTGATTATCAAGACTATAATGTCGCTATCTACTTAATCTGCGAAGCTCACTTGTGAAACATTGGTTTTTTTCAAAACAAACATGGCCGTTTTTATTGTCATTGCTCTTTATTGGGCTAATGACCACTATTTCTATTATCTACAGTAAAAATAATTTCGTGGTTGACTCCAACCTAGATCGCCTGGTTCAGCAAAATGCCCCATGGAAGGACAACTTAACTAAGACGGTTAATGAATTTGGCGACTCTGAAAATGGTCTAGTCATTGTGATTTCTGGCGATAATCGTCAGCAAGTACAAACTATGACTGAAGCGCTACAAGCGGACTTTTCTGCACAGCCCTTATTTAACGACGTATTTGCGCCAGCAACCTTGCCTTGGCTTAAACAGCAAGCCTTGTGGTTGTTACCCGAGCAAGACTTTACTGATTTTAATGCCAATATTGCCAGCATAATGCCAAAACTTCAGGCGGTCATGTCGGTTGAGACTAATGGCACAAATGAGCAAAATGATGCAGGGATACAATTATTAGCACAATTAAATCATGCTATTGAAACTGATGACATTAAAGCCGCTAAGCTGTTAATTAACGTATTAAACCAACTGGCGGAAAAGCAGGGCAGTGTTGACTGGTTTGAGGTATTGATGCCACCAAGTCGTGGTACTATTTATCAAATTATTAGCTTAAATGCACAACCTCAGAACGATCAAAAACAGCCGAATAAATATATCATCGAAACCGCACAAAATATTATCCATCAATACAGTGATAATGATGCAGTGCAAATTCGCATTACTGGTCAGACAGCGTTGGACTATGACGAAATCAGTGACGCCAACAACAGTGTAACCTTAGCGGGTACCATGTCGCTGATAGGGCTGATTGTAGTATTGGGATTTGGTATTCGCTCATTACGCATCATCATTGCCAGCTATGTGGCGGTGATTATTGGTTTAGTGTGGACGCTCGCACTTGGATTATTTCTGGTGGGTTCATACAACACCATTTCCATTGTATTTCTGGTGATGTTTATTGGTTTAGGTGTCGATTTTGCGATTCATTTTTGTCTGCGACTACGAGAAGAGCAAGCGCTGCAGCCTACCAATTTCGCCAGCTTAATGGCGGCAATTCGCGGCACTTTTACGCCACTTAGTTTGTGCGCATTAACCTCTGCCATTGGGTTTCTTGGCTTTTATCCTACCGCGTATACCGGGCTTGCTGAATTAGGGGTTATTTCAGCGGCGGGGATGGCAATGGGGCTGCTGGCAACCTTTATCGTTATTCCGACTTTTTTCTTTATTTTTGGCTACCCGCGCCCCCATGGTTTTAAGGCTAACATTGGGACTGAAAACAGTGATACTCAGCTTCAATATGCCAGCGACGATGATTTTTGGCTGCCAAAACATCACAAAATTGTGGTGCTTTTCGCCGCGATAGCTCTCGGCATTTCTGGCTATGGTGCCAGTAAAATGGAATTTGATTTCTCGACGTTGGTATTAAAATCAGTGAAATCTGAATCAGTTAAAACCCTTGAAGAAATCCAACAACAAGGCTTAACCTCAAGCTATCAAATGATGATGCTAGCGACATCACCACAACAAGCGGCTAAGTGGCAATCACAATTGTCTGGTTTAGCTGAAGTGAGCAATGTTATTTCAATTAATTCATTTTTAGCCACAGATAGAGCGCTAAAACAAGCAGCATTGCAGCAAACATTATCAGCCGCCAATGCGCCAATAGAGTCATTAGATAGCCTTGCAAGCTTGCAGCAAAACTTAGCCAGAGCTGATTATGCCCAAGGCGTGATTACACAAGCTACCTTAGATTGGCTCAAAAATAATGATGAACTCACTCTTGCGAAGCAAATTAATCAACATGCATTGGCGCCATTACAACTTATGCAGCAAAGTTTAGCTCAGTTAATGCAAGCGCCGGCACCAAGCTATGATGATATTCCTGCGGCGTTGTCTCAGCGCTATAAAAACGAGCAATATTTATTAGTCGTGGCTTATCCAGCAGGCGATATGCGTGATGTTAAACAGCTGGATAGATTTATTAAGTTGGTACAAGAGGTCGCGCCTAATGCAACTGGAAGACCTGTGGCCGAGCAGCAAGTGGGTAATATTATTATTAACGCATTTTTACAGGCAATCACTTATTCATTATTACTGATAGCCGTCATTTTGTTGCTAGCGCTAAAACATAAACGCGATGTTATTTTGACTTTTATACCGCTGTTATTAACCACCTTATCGACCATGGCGGTGGCCCATTGGAGTGGCCAAGCGTTAAATATGGCCAACATTATTGTGATTCCATTGATATTTGGCTTGGGGGTCGATAATGGTATTCACATCGTTGAACGTTTTCGGGCAGTGGGCTCTGCGAGAGCCTTTTATCAATCATCAACCCCAAGAGCGGCTGTGTTGAGTTCACTAACCACAATGGCGACGTTTGGCTCCTTGTTACTGGCTGATCACCGAGGCATGTATAGCATTGGTTTTTTACTCACCATCGCCATCGGCTTTTTACTTTTTTACAGTTTAACGGTATTACCCGCTTTATTGTTTAGTGTGAAAAAGATGCACCCCAGCCATTCGCTAAAATAAGCTAATTATGGTCTTTGCTTAAATTGTCGTTATTTTAAAATGCCGATAGGGACATTGGCTTTTACTCTCTGAATTTCTACATATCACCACGGTGTTTTTTACATGGCACTTTTGCCTTTTATAAATAACCTCTCAGCCTAAAACTACATATTTGTAATACAATAATGGCCATTCCTAACAATGCTGACAGCAAAATTATAACAATTCGTGGTGCCTATTATTTACATTTTAGGGTGTTTACGCTCCTTTGTTGAACGATTACGTAACATTTGCAAGCGAATAGACGGTTAATTAGCGAGTTTTTGCTGTGGTTTGTATCATTTTGATCTAGCTCTCATCTTATAAGGTGCTACTAAATTGCAATATTGTATGATTTGTTAAAGGTGTCATTTGAATATCTAATTGGTTCATCTGTGGCTTTTGATTCGATGTATCACAGATATGATGTGAGGATTTATTGTAATGATGGCTAAAAAAGTACTGTTATGTGGCTGCGCCGCTCTTTTTGCTTGCTCTAGTGTTTCGGCGGCATCTTTTAATGTTCGCCAAGAGTTTTGCTCAGAGTCTGGTGAGTCGACTCGTGTCAAAATAGGTAGCAGTATTGGTAATTTTAATTATAGTGGCGAGCTTAAATTCAAGCCTGTTGATGGCTCAGATAAAAAATCCAGCCAAAATAATGGCTGGGAATTAGGTTTAGATTATCGCTTTAAAATTAATGATAACTGGACTGTTGTGCCTGGTATGCCAATTGAGGCTCGTGAAAAGGGGATGACTTACAAACCGCAAATACGCGTAAACTATGCTGTTGATAGTATTCCAGGTTTAACGTTAACCGCTCGTTATCGTCATGATTTTTATAGAAACAATTCAGATGTTGATAAACAGCGCCATAGATTAACCACAGGTTTTGGTTATACGACACGTGATTGGAAATTTGGTTTTGAGGCGGATTTGTATAAGGCGGTGGATTACAATATTTATGATAATGGTGACACCAACTATGAGTTGAACCTGACCGTGGCGCGTAAGATGGGTCAGTGGACACCATATGTAGAATTTGGTGATACCAATGTCAGCAATGACAGCCCTGATCGTGAATTACGTACTCGAATAGGGTTAACTTATAGTTATTAAGATACATTAATTTCATCCAGCGTTAGCGGTCACTTAGTTTGAAACTTTGTCTTAAACAGAGTCTTTAACTTAGCCTTAAACATAGCCCTAAGCTTAGTGCTAACCTTATTTCTGAAGGTTTATCTGCAAAGGTAAGCCTTCTGAAAACTGTTATTGCTTTAGGTAGCTATTGAAAAAGTTAACAGCTATCGCAACAGATAATTATTCTGATTAACCTTTAACACTGAATCAGTTTAAAATGGCGGTTAATGCTACTGGTGTTGATAAGGTATCAGCTTGTGAAAATCGAACTTCAAATTTACCGATAGTTTCAGGTTTGCCACACAAATGACCTTGATAGTGGCTGCAGCCTTCATTTGATAAAATCTGTCGCTGTGATTCATCTTCTACTCCCTCTGCTATCACGCTTAAACCCAAATTATGTGCCATTGATATGATGGTGCGGACAATTTCTTGATCGCACTTACCTTCAGCCAAACCATCGACAAAAGATTTATCTATTTTAAGTTGAAAAAGAGGGAGTTTTTTCAAATATTGTAAAGATGAATAGCCGGTTCCAAAGTCATCCAGTGAAAACTTGATGCCTAATGCCGCTATTTGGTTCATTTTTACTATGGTTTTATCAATATCATTTAATAGAATTGATTCGGTTAATTCTAGCTTCAGCAATTCAGGGCGAACCTTATGGCGTGTTAAGGTAGATTTTATTGTTGCAACAAAATTGTCTTGATGAAATTGTCTAGCACTGACATTGATCGCTAAGGTGAGTGATTCAGTTGAGCTATTTTGCTGCCATAATTGCAGTTGTGCACAGGCCGCGTCTAATACCCATTGACCAATTGAAATAATTGAACCATTTTGCTCCGCTACCGAAATAAACTCTAATGGCGGTACTAGCCCTCTTATCGGGTGGTTCCAGCGCAGTAGCGCTTCAGCACCTAATGGATTGTTATGCTTGTCTACTTGAACTTGGTAATAAAGTTCAAATTGTTCATTTTCAATAGCATTATTTAATTCTTCTTCAAGGGCGACACGATTAGAGATATTTTCTTGCATCTGCGGGTCAAAAAATCGCATTGAATTACGGCCGTCGTCTTTAGCTTGATATAAGGCGATATCGGCCTGTTTCAGCAATTCATCAACAGAGGTCTTTTGGCTGTTAAATAAAGTAATACCAATACTGGTGCTAATAGAAAAATCATGGCCATCAAGCTGATAAGGTAAATTAATCGAAGTGAGTATTTTTTTGGCAATATCTTTAGTTTGTGTTGCAGCTATCGTTGATTTCCTACTCAATGATTCAATTAAAATTACGAATTCGTCGCCGCCAAAACGAGACACAGTGTCGCTTGCTCTAATGCACTGTACCAGCCGTTTGGCTACTTTTTTTAGGAGTATGTCTCCCATATCGTGGCCTAAGGTGTCGTTTAGAGTTTTGAAATTATCTAGGTCTAAAAACAGTAATGCTCCTTTGTGGTCATTGCGCGTACTTGTAACCAAAGCATGGTTGAGACGATCCATGAGAAGTCGACGGTTTGGTAGCCGAGTTAATGGGTCAAAATATGCCAAATCGGCAATTTTTTTCTCAGCTTCCTTATTGAGAGTAATATCGCTGATAGTGCCGACATAGTTGGTGATAACAGAATGATTATCAGTTACCGCAGTGACGGTCAGCTTTTGAGGGTATACATCGCCATTTTTTCTTTTATCCCAAACTTCACCCTCCCAATAACCGTGCTCTTTGATTATTTTCCACATCTGTAGGTAAAACGGCTTTTTGTGCTTGCCGGAAGATAAAACACTCGGATTTTGACCTATGACCTCATCGGCATCATAGCCGGTGATCCTAGAAAAGGCGCGATTGACGCGTAATATTTTGTTATCGGCATTAGTGACCAGCATGCCTTCTTGGGTTTCAAAAGCGGTTGCAGCGACCCGCAAATTTTCATGCGCTTTTTTTAGGCTACTATCACGGTTAAATAAGTTTCTTAGTACCATTGTGGCTGTAATGCAGCCTGAGAAAACCGTAAATAGTGCAAATGCAGTAAATAGAATCCACAATTTTGTGTGTGACTTTTCACCTCTTTGTTGAGCCTGTATTACTAAATTAGCCGCTTTGTTTGAAGAGTAGTCAACGATATAGTCCATTCTATTCATTAAAGCTTGATACAAGGGGGGCGCCTGATTTTTTTATCAGTTTTTCAGCATTGGTAATGTCATTGTTTATAAGCAATTCAATAATGTCTTGTCGAGTGCGCTGAAGCTGTAAAGTAAATGAAATTGCCTCGGTGACTTTGGTCATATCACCTAAAAAATTTGTTTGGATGATTTCTAAATTATCAGCCAATGCAGTTTGTATTTTGTCGGTCTCAGCAACAAAGCTGTCACGCCTAACATTACTTTGGTCAATGAGGCCATAGAGTAGCTGGTTTCCAAGGGTTGTAATTGATTGTCGTGAAATACGCGCAGCGGCGTTCACTTGAAAAGGGTGTTGGTAGAGTTTATTGGTTTGAGAGGTAAAGTCATGTATCTCATTGTTTAATTGAAATGCGAGTAACAGCAAACCGGCAAAAACAAAGGTATATCCTGACAATGTAATCAATAAAAGTTTGGCATAAGGCCTTAAAAATTGTCCTAACGACATAAGCATCCCGAATCCATTCATAAGCTTATAATAAACTATAGACCTAACTAGCTCATTATGCAGATAATTCAGCAACAATATTTAAAAAACACTAGCTAGCGCTCATATGTATTTCAAAATCGTTTATATTTTCCTAAATGCGTGTTGAAAAACGTAATCTAAATGAGCTTTATGTCATTAAGTTATACTTTTTTATATCCAAATATTTTGTTCAATCACAAATAATAACCACTAGGAAATATTGCTTATTTCTATGCTGGCGACTTGGTTTCTTCCATTAGATTTAGCAAGATAAAGTTGCTTATCAGCAAGTTCCAATAACATATCTTGCTGCATTTCCTTATGAGGTACAACGGTCGCTACGCCTGCACTGACGGTGATGTAGTCTGATACATTTGAAAAGCCGTGTTCGATTTTTAGCGCGTTGATGTTATCGATTATTGATTTGGCTTTATGTTCAGCGCCACAAAAATCAGTTTGTGGCAAAATACACACAAATTCTTCACCACCGTAACGAGCCACTAAATCACAAGGACGTTTCAGCGTCTGTTGAATTGTTTTGGCAACCAGGGCTAGGCAATTATCTCCTTGCTGGTGACCATAGTTATCGTTGTATTGCTTAAAGACATCAATGTCTAACATGATGATGGAAATAGGCTCTTTATCTCGAATACAATGGCGCCAATTTGCGGCAAAACGCTGGTCAAACTGACGTCTGTTAGCGACACCTGTTAACGCATCGTACATGGCAAAAGAGCGCAGTAAATCCGATTGCTGTTTGAGCATCAATTGATTTTTAACCCGGGTTTTGGTGATGATGGGGTTAATGGGTTTGTGAATAAAATCTACTGCGCCAAGTTGAAGCCCTTTAACCTCAGTGGCTTCTTCAAAATGAGCTGTAATAAATATAACAGCGATATTGGCTGTGAGTGGATTCGCTTTGAGCTGTTTACATACCTCAAAACCATTTACTGTTGGCATTTCGATATCAAGTAATACCATATCTGGTTGTAAATCCATGCATACGTCGATGACTTGATCGCCATCGGTCGCCATGAAAATATCATAGTCTTCTTGCAATAATTTTTTAATTATTTTGACATTTACAATTTGGTCATCGACCACCAAAATTTTGCCTTTAACGTCATGTTGGGACACTATGAGGTCTGAAATTTCCATTTATAACCCTTCTGTAATCTCATTCACGCTCACTAACTGAAACGAATGCATGTTATTCACTCACAGTGACTACTAGTCAGGTAAATACAGATGTTCTATTGGTTTGGTTTTATAAGCTCAATCCTTGTTCTACTCAAATTAATATTAGCAAACATCCTCTAAAAAACATCCTCTAAAAAACATCTGTGTTAGACATGTTTCAGCGAAATAGGTGTTTTAGCGAATCCCTTAGCAGTCGTGATAACTTAGTTTTTCTTAGTGATGAGATTATTGTTAGCTCTTTATTGCTTGCTTCAATTTAGGGGCAGTAAACATTAAGGGTAATAGCAATAACGTAACTTTTAAATCGGCCTAAATTCGCTGGCGCTATAATTAAAAATCAGTTTGTTGGAGGTATTAACCTTGGGCAACAATGGCAGTTATTACCCAATTTAATGAAGCTATTTATGGTTAAATGATAAGGTTATTTAAGTCTATTTTACGGGCTATTCAATTAAATTTAGGGGATTTAGCAATTCAATTTATTAAAGGTGTTAATTCTCCCCTTCGATAAATTAGTCATTTATTTCTGAGTTAGCCGCTTGTAAGAAGTGACGTTCTACTGCAGCTTGGTAGGATGCATCGATGCCCGCATAGGCGGGGCCAAAAGCCTGTAGGCCTTTTTCGGTGACAAATTCTTTTGGCGCTGGCAGAACCACTACTGCGACATTGGTGCCATAACTGACATTGGGGTTAGTGATAGGGCTATTGCTATCCATGTCTAGGCAGCAAATCAAATCAGGAATGGTGACATCGACAACGCCATTTAAGCGGCTCACTAAATTCTCGTTTTTTACTTCAATATGATAACGGTCATTGAGGTGTTGACCTGTGCCATCAATAAATATGTCCCCAAGGGTGAAACCCTCTTGGGTTTTAAATTGATATTTGGCAATCGAGCCTCTAAAGGCCACATAGCCACCACCATGACTCGCAATGGCATCGGCGATGTCTTGGTTAGTTTCTTTGGCTAATCGATAGGCTTTACCAATTTCGAGCGCCTTAGAAATCGTGCCTTTAATCACCGCATCTTTAACCTGTTCAATGGGCATCGCATGATCGATTGCGGCAATGTCGTTACGGCTTATCATCGATAAGGCTCTTACTACGTTTTCGGCGCGCAAATCATCAATAACATTTTCACAAATAAAGCATTCACCAAACTCGTTGGCGGTGACAATGGGCGCTGCAGGGATGTTATTAAAATAGTAGGTTGAATGGGTTATTTCAGGTACCGCACGACCTGCCACATCGGCATCAATAATATGCCCATTAGCCATGGCGGCCACGTAAAACGAAATAGCGGTATTTGAACCGCCTAATTCACAGCAAATGGTGCCGTAAAACTCATCGCCAGTGTATTTTTCAAGCCGTCTAAATGCGGTCATTATGGATGAACTGTTACTTTTAGGTAAGCGGGTATATTGCAGCTCTTCTTCAGGCGTCATTGGTGATAAAGCGCCAAGCATATAAGGGGTGCAAATCTTTTTGCCTTGGGGCACATCGTCAACACTAACAAGCTTAAATGTCTTACCTTCAGCCAGCGCTTTATCAATATAGTAAAAGCCTTCATCTAGCTCGCCGCCACCGCCAGTGCCTAAAATGGCGCAGCCGTGCAAGATATCTGATAGGTCAATTCTTGTTAGTGTTTTCATAAATGATATCTCTTAAAGTTAAACTTTTTATGGTGTTGATCTTATGCCAATGCTGCAAAATTTGTGTTCCATTTGAGCGGCGATGCAAAAACTTATCTATGTATTTACTGGCTTAAGCAAAGGATTTTTTTGCGTAAACTTGCATCAATAAATAGTAGGTCGGCGCGGTGACTAAAATGGCGTCACATACTTCGATACCAGTAATGGTGATTAAGCCTTGGTTAGCCAGCATTGAGGTGGCAATACCCACCGCCCAGGCGATAACGGCAAGGTAATTAACTGCAGCAACCTGGTTTAATTCACTTAACAGGTAAGGCTGTTTATTACGCACGATGAAAAAATCCACCACATAAATCGCCGCGACAGGAGTGAAGATAATCGAGAGGCTAAATAAGAAGTCAGTAAAATTGGCCAGCAAATTAAATGAAGCGATAATCGTGCCTAATACGCCTGAAACCACAATGATTTTCCATTCTTTCCAGCTAATATTTATGGCGTTAAAACCCAGCGCTGCGCTGTATAAATTAACCACATTGGTGACCCAGCTCGACATGATGAGCAATATAAACGCCAAAGTACCAATGCCTAAAGTGAGCATGACCGCCAGAATATCACTTTGCTGCACCGCAATACCTGCCATGGCGGCAGCGATATAAACGAAGCTGTTAAGCACTAAAAAGGGCAAAAATGAAGCGATGATGGTGTCATTGGTGGTTTTTGCAAAACGGCTAAAGTCAGGCATTAATACCACGCTGACAATAAAACTGCCGACAACGGCTGATACCGCCTCACCAAAGGTGAGCTCAATGCTGTCAAATTGGGTGACTGCATCAGGGGCGATGACATAACCGACACTTTTATAGAGCATATAAGCCACTAACATAAACAGAATCGGCACGAATAAACTTGACAGTTTTTCAATCAGCTTAAAGCCCCAAATGGTGGTAAGGGTAATTAACATTCCCGCTGAAATGTCTAATAACCACAATGGCACTGTCACAGTAAATAACTGTTGAAACAGGGCTTGAGAGACTTCGCTAAACAGATTGATGTTAACCCCATACCAACCCAGTAAAGATAATACAAACGCAAGGCTTAACAGGTTTGCTCCTTTAAGGCCAAAAACAAATTTCATGGTCATGCATGAGGTGAGGCGATTGTGCATGCCCACTAAGCCAGTGACAGTGCCAAGTACTGACAAAATGATGCCGCCAATAATAAAGGCGTAAATACTTTGGCTAAGGCCTAACGCGCCGCCAAGCTCAAGCCCGGTGATTAGACCGGGCACTGCAAATGCCAATCCACCGTTTATCATGCCAATGCGTATGCCACCGACGGTTTTATCTTGGGGGACGGGGCGGGTGGCATAATCATCAAATAGATCATTGTTTGCACTATTTTCAGAGCTATATTCAGAGCTTGGCTCAGGGCTGTTTTCAGAGATAAGTTCAGTGCTAGGTGTCCGACGGTTAGGCATAAGTTCTACTTGTAAAAATAGGCCTCTAATTAAGAGGCCTGTATGGGAGTGACGATGTTTTGCTTTAGAAATTATATATCGCTTCGATACCGTATGTTCTCGGTTTATTTGGCATACGGGCTAAATCGGTTACACCATCACCATAAAAGAAGATATCTTCGATGGTGCGTTCGTCAGTTAAGTTATTAACATATAACTGCACCGTCCAATCGTCAGATTGTAACCCGACCCCAGCATTAATTGAGGTGAAGGTTGACGAGGTGATATGCGGGATTTCAATATCAAAATATTGTGGCCCTTGCACCTGAATATCAGCTCGCGATACCAGCGACCAATTGGAGCTAATTGGAAAGTAATGATCCGCTGATAAGCTATAAGTATACTCAGGCACCCATGCTTGCGACTCACCTTCAAGTTCAGGTCTATCAGTAAACTCTTTAATTTCTGAGTCAATATAGCCTGCATTAAAGCGTACATTGAGATTTTCTGTCGCAGCCCAGCCTAATTCGATTTCAGCACCTTTAGTGAGCACGTCATCAATGGCGAGGTTTTCAAGGGTATAGCTGTCGACATTAAATTGGGTAATTTGTGCATCAGATTGGGAGATGACAAATAACGCGCCGTTTAAGGTTACTTTATTTGAGAGTAGGGTGGTTTTAAAACCCGCTTCGTAGCTGTCAGACACTTCCTGATTGTAAACACGGTTTATGCCTTCTGCTGGCTCGTTAAAGCCGCCACTTCTAAAACCTTTTGAGTAACCAGTATAAAGCAGCAACTCCTCATTCATTTGATAAGCTAAAGTCACCTTAGGTTGCCATTGGCTAAAGGTATCCTCTGCAAACGTATCAACTGGGAAGTTAGGATCGTAAGACTCACGTTTATCGCTGTCAAAACGCAGCGCCGCCGTTAATTCTAACTTGTCAGTAATATCGTAGTTAATTTGACCTGATAATGCCCAGGCTTTGCTGCTGTTTTTATCGGCGATGGTTAGATACATCATCTCATCAGTAAAATCGTCTCTGTCTAGCGGCACATCGCCTAAGAAGTCGTCAAAGAAGTTAATAGTGTTGTCACGTTTCTTGTCTTGATAGAAAGCTGACACTGCCCATCTTAAATCCTGATCACTTTGAGAAGTAAAGCGTGATTCAACCGTCAGTGATTTCACATCAAATAAGCCTTCAGTACCAAAAGGGGCACGGAAAAAATCATCTTCATCAATAAAGGTCGGGTCGGCGGAGTAATCGCCATCGTAAAAGTGTTTGTTTTCAGAGCTACTGTAAGTAGTGATAAAGTCAAAGGTACCTAAGTCATAATGCTGGGTAAGTTTGGCGCTGACTTCATATACATCACGTTGGTCGTTATTACGGATATTTTACGAGGTGCCAATATCAAAGTCTTCCGCACTGTCTTCAGTGACGCCTTGATAATAAGCGAAGCCGGCATCGCTGGTGGTGTAACGGCCGCGCAGGTTTAAACTGGTGTCGTCTGTGAGATCAAATTCAAGCTGGGCAAACACTGAGTCTTCTGAAAAGTAATCTGCTGGCTCATCTAAAAACACGTTATCAATTAAGCCATCAGAGTTTTTGGTATAACCGCCAACACGGAAAAATGCGCTGCTGTCATCATTAAGCGCGCCCGATACCACGCCATTTAAATTATAGGTATTGCCGTTACCGTATGAGCCTTTAATGGTGCCTTCTAACTATTCGGTTGGTTTTTTGGTGGTGACAATCACTGCGCCGCCAATGGCGCCTTTACCGTAAAGTGCCCCCTGTGCACCGCGCATGACTTCAATACGCTCAATGTCGACTAAATCTTGGTTAATAAATTCTAAATCCGGTGCGGTGACCCCATCAACCACAAAAGCCAGCGGCGCATCGCCCACTTGCGGGGTGATTAAGCCGCGGATAGTGATACGGGCAAGGCCTGGTCTGAAGTTGTCCAACTGGCTTAAGTTAGGGGTGAGGTCGGCAACATCTCTGAAATTTTCAATACGCTGGTTTTGGAGCATATCAGCACTAAAAGCGGTTACCGAGTCGGGTACATTCTGTAAGGTTTCTACACGGCCACGAGCACTAATCTCGATGCGCTCAATTCCGCTAGTGGCTTCAACAGTTTGTGGCTCATTGTCCTCAGCGTGGGCTGAACTAACAAGCGATAAACCCACCGCAGTGGCTAATATTGATTTTGCGAAAAAACGACGATTAGTATGACTCATATTTTGGCCCTCATAGGCTGCCTTGCATAAATATGTAGTTATTATGCATTTGTGTGATCCGTTATAACCATTGTGGGACTTTGGCAGAAAATAATATTTTGTAATGCAGCAAAAATGCAGTAAAAATTTGTCGCTTTGAGAGGAAACACGGGACATTTTGCAAATTAATCATGGATAATCCACTATAGGTAGCGAAAACCATAGATAAAATAACACTAGGTTTCTGAAAATGAAAAAGAAAGTAAAAATTGATAGTTACAATAAAAAAATATTGGCGACCCTGCATCTTGAAGGAGATTTGACCAATATTGAATTAGCTGAAAAAGTAAACCTTTCACCTAGTGCCTGTTTTCAGCGAGTTAAATCGTTAAAAGAAGCCGGCTATTTCAGAACCTTTCATGCGGATGTGAATTTAGAGCAGATTTGTGAACATGTGATGGCTTATGTGGAGTTTACTTTAACCGATAACACTGCACCGTCGCGACGACGCTTTGTTAGTGCTATTCAAGATATTCCAGAATTTATGGATTGCATGCAGCTTGCTGGTGATGTGGATTATATGTCGTTGAGTTGTTTTCCCAATATCAAAAAACTGAATGAGATCTGTACCGAGCTTTCAGACAGATCAGAGCTAAGTATCAAAAATATTAAGACCCGTATCGTACTTGAACGCAGCAAGTGGTTTTTAGGCTATCCGTTATCAAGTTTGAAGTGGTTAGATGATAATGGTCAAGATTTAGACCGTGGCGCTGAGTAAGCTTAATAGCTATGCAGTGTTTTTGTTTGCTATATAAAACAGTGATAAAAGTATCATCGTTTTTATAAAGAAAAGGCCTGTATCGACATAATGCCGATCGGTTAAGAACACTTGAACGATCCTGCAGATGAATGATAATCCCTACCAGTATTCTGGTAGGGATTTTTTTATGTTTGCGCAAGAGCTTGAGTTAGTTCATGAGTCAGTAGAAGAAAGTGGAGATTATGCTTCTGTAATGGAGGCTATCGATTCACAGTGGATAGAACAATCATTACTTTCAGCCAACAAGGCAAGTATCCGTAATCGTCGTTTGCCTGCGCAGCAAGCCGTCTGGCTCGTGCTGTGGATGGGATTAATCCGTAATCAATCCATAAAAGAAGTCTGC
>NZ_MPHK01000004.1 GCF_001957135.1 Shewanella sp. UCD-KL21
TTTCCAACTGTTATCCCCCTCGACTGGGCAGATCCCTAGGCATTACTCACCCGTCCGCCGCTCGTCAGCAAATTAGCAAGCTAATTCCTGTTACCGCTCGACTTGCATGTGTTAGGCCTGCCGCCAGCGTTCAATCTGAGCCATGATCAAACTCTTCAATTAAAGTTTTGTTGAAACATCCACTCTTATAAATAAAAGCTTCGTTTCGGCTCAATGAATTCTGATTTCGATTTAAAGACTCGGAAGAATCTCTAAAACGTTTGTTACATATTGCTATGAACACTCATCGTTACATTGAGTAATAATTTTGATTGCTACATTCTTTACGAGAAAGAATGGCAATTTCGATTAACTCAACACCTGTGAGTGTCCACACAGATTACTTGATAAATTGTTAAAGAGCGTGGAATCAATTTTTCAGACTCCGCCGTTAGACGCTAGGTCGTTGGCTTGGGATGCGTATTCTACGCAATTCCTTTTTCGCGTCAAGTCATTTTTAAACTTATTTAAAAACAATTTTCAGCGTCACTTTACAGTGAACTGATTTGGCGAGTAACCCATGCTAGTGCGTGGTTTGCCGTGTCAGTGGATGCGCATTATAGGCAGATTCTGATTTGGTGCAAGGGCTTTTTAAAAGTTTTTCGCATTTTTTGCGATCTTTTTTATTAATCACATGTTACCCAGCTTTTACCCCCAGTGTTATCCACAAAATCACTTGAGGCGACTGTTTTTTATACTATTTATTAGGCACAAAAAAGGCAGCTAAAAATAGCTGCCTTTTAAATTATTAAATATTGCGGTGTGTTAGGTCAGTTTACCGTGACACTGCTTGTACTTCTTACCCGAGCCGCAAGGACAAGGATCGTTACGGCCAACTTTCTCACCGTCTCTGATCACTGTTCTTGGCGCTGCTGCTTCAGCTTCTTTATTCTCTGTTAGCGATTCTGATGCTGCATGCTGATATTCACGTTGAACCTTAGCTTCTTCGTCACGACGACGCTGCTCCATATCATCAACATCTGATTGTGCTTGAACTTGTACTTTAGACAGTACGCTGATGACATCGTGTTTTAGTGACTCCAACATTTGTTGGAATAACTCAAACGATTCACGCTTATACTCTTGCTTTGGATTCTTTTGCGCGTAACCACGTAAATGAATACCTTGGCGCAAGTGATCCATTGCTGCTAAGTGTTCTTTCCACAGACCATCTAGTGTTTGTAGCATGACTGCTTTTTCGAACTGACGTAGCACTTGCTCACCGACCATCTGTTCTTTAGCTTTATATGCTTCGCTCCAGCTCGATACAATACGCTCACGTAAAGTTTCTTCGTGAAGGTCATCTTCTTTATCTAACCACTGTTGAATGGTTAGCTGCAGACCAAACTCTTGGGCAAGACGCTGCTCTAGACCTGGTACGTCCCACAACTCTTCTACAGACTGCTGTGGAATATATTGATCAATCACACCACTAACGACATCTTGTTCGATATTTGAAATGGTATCTTCAATGCTTTCTGCGTCCATTAACTCATTACGCTGAGAATAAACAACTTGGCGTTGATCGTTAGCGACATCATCATATTCAAGTAATTGCTTACGAATATCGAAGTTACGTGCTTCTACTTTACGTTGGGCGTTTTCAATTGCACGTGATACCCAAGGATGTTCGATGGCTTCGCCTTCTTCCATACCCAGTTTTTTCATCATGCCTGAGACTTTTTCAGATGCGAAGATACGCATTAAGCTATCTTCCATTGAAAGATAGAAGCGTGACGAACCCGCATCACCTTGACGACCAGAACGACCACGAAGCTGATTATCGATACGACGAGACTCGTGACGCTCAGTGCCTAAGATGTGTAAACCACCCGAGGCAATAACAGCATCATGACGTACTTGCCATTCAGCTTTAATGCGTGCGATTTGATCTTCAGTTGGATCCTTTAATGCATCAACTTCAACTTTCCAGTTTCCGCCCAACACGATATCAGTACCACGACCGGCCATGTTAGTTGCAATAGTGACGGCGCCAGCGCTACCCGCTTGAGCAACAATGTCTGCTTCTTTTTCATGGAACTTGGCGTTCAAAACTGAATGTGGGATCTTAGCTTGCTTTAATAAGGTCGCTAATAATTCAGATTGCTCGATTGATACCGTACCCACAAGTACAGGCTGACCACGTTCGCGACAACCTTTAATGTCTTCGATTATGGCGTTGTACTTTTCAGTGGCCGTTAGATACACCAAATCAGGCATATCATTACGTACCATTGGCTTATTGGTTGGTACCACGACGGTATCAAGTCCATAAATGTGTTGGAACTCGAATGCTTCAGTATCAGCGGTACCTGTCATCCCAGCTAGCTTCTCATATTGACGGAAGTAGTTTTGGAATGTGATTGACGCTAATGTTTGGTTTTCATTTTGAATGTTGACAGCTTCTTTCGCTTCAACAGCTTGATGTAAACCTTCTGACCAGCGACGACCTGGCATGGTACGGCCAGTATGTTCATCAACGATAATGACTTCACCGTCTTGAACAATGTAATCAACATCACGCTCAAATAAGGTATGGGCTCTTAATGCAGCGTTAACGTGGTGTAGTAATGAGATGTTGGCTGCAGAATACAGTGAGTCACCTTCATTCAGCACACCTAGCTCAACTAATAGTAATTCAACTTTTTCTTGGCCACGCTCTGTAAAATGAACTTGTTTGGCTTTTTCGTCGATACTGAAATCACCTTCACCAATCTCATCTTCGGTATCTTCTTTTTCTTGAACGATAAGGTTCGGGATTAGGGTGTTTACTTTGATATATAGCTCAGAGCTATTTTCTGCTGCACCAGAGATAATCAATGGTGTACGCGCTTCATCAATTAAGATCGAATCAACTTCATCAATCAGTGCGTAGTGCAGCGGACGTTGAACTCGCTCTTGAGGAGAGAACGCCATGTTGTCACGCAGGTAATCGAAACCAAACTCGTTGTTAGTACCGTAGGTAATATCAGAGTTATAGGCTTGTTTTTTTTCTGCTTGACCAAGGCCTGCCACGTTAATACCAACGCTAAGCCCTAGGAATTCAAATAATGGACGGTTATTTTCCGCATCACGACGTGCAAGGTAATCATTCACCGTAATGACGTGGACGCCTTTACCGGTAATACCATTTAAATATGCTGGCAGAGTTGCGGTTAAGGTTTTACCTTCACCGGTTCTCATTTCAGCGATGCGGTTACTATCAAGTACCATACCACCGAGTAATTGCACATCGAAGTGGCGCATTTCGAAAACACGTTTAGATGCTTCACGCACTGTGGCAAATACTTCTGCCATAAGCGCATCTAAGGTTTCACCATTTTCAATACGCTGACGGAACTCGTCTGTTTTTGCTTTTAGTTGTTCATCTGTCAGCTTTTCATATTCAGCTTCTAATGCGTTTATTTTAGTTACAACTTTACCTAAACCTTTCAAGGTACGGTCGTTACGACTGCCGAATACTTTTGTCAGTAATTTGCCTAACATCTTAATCACTTATCTCTTGTAGGTTGAGCTCAAATGAGCGACTTAACCGAAAATGTTATTAACTCGCTTTGCGATAGACGAACTTTCTTGGATCTATTTGCTGTCCGTTTCGCAAAACTTCGTAATGCACGTGGGGACCAGTTGAACGGCCTGTGCTTCCCATACTGGCAATTTTATCGCCTTTGGCAACGACGTCACCTAGGTTTACTGACATAGATTTGTTGTGTCCATAGCGGGTTCGAAGACCATTTCCATGATCAATTTCGACTAACCCACCATATCCAAGCATATTTCCAGACCACGTTACTACACCTGCAGCAGTTGCAATAACATCGCCGCCTTCAGTGCCCGCAAAATCAATACCTTTATGCATTGTTCTACGACCATTAAAAGGGTCATTCCGTAAACCGTAGGGCGAAGATAACCAACCTTTTACGATTGGCCGCCCTGATATATAACGTTCTTCATCTATATGGAGATTAGTTGACACTGTTTCAAGTAGAGACAGCTGAACATTATTATTATCAATTCTTGATACCAACTGGGTCATATCATTTAACAGTTGGTTTATTTCCACGCCTGTGCCTATTTCACTCAATCCTCCGACACCCACTTCTGTGGCAAAGTCGAATTGATCTTCGAGTAAATTATTTTCAGCAACTTGCTGACCGAGGGCTTCGAGGCGGGTAATCTTTGCTTGCATAGAGGCGACATGAGTCACCAATGTGGCTAATTGGGTTTCTGTTGCTTTTTTGAGGCTAATGACTTGCTGCTTTTGTTGCTCGCGCAACTTTTTATTTTCATCAACTTTGGTTTGTTGCTCAGCAAAACGATCGGCACTTTGTTGATAGATGCCGGTTCCCGCTACAACTAATAGGATAGGTAGAAGTAACCAACGCTTGCTAGGATGCCAGCGAGTTACTCCGTTTCGACCTTGGATAAAAACTGTTACACTCATAGCCTAACTCAGCCATCTTATTATCATATGAAAAAGCCCCCGCAAGATCTCAGTAGCTTACTACATCAATCTGGACAATTACCGGCATTGGCTGAAAAAGCAGAACTATTAAATCAACTTAATAATTACGTAAAGCAGAGTTTAACAGGTCCTGTTGTTGAACAGCTTAAAGTCGCTAATCTTCGTCAGGGTGTTCTTGTAATTGAAACTACATCGGCTGCTTGGGCTGCTAGAATAAATTTCCAAAAGACCAAATTACTGCAACAACTTAAGGAAGAAACCCTTCCAATGCTTACCGCTATAGAGGTTAAAGTTAACCCAGGGTTAGCAATATCACCAAGCAAAACCTCAACTAATTACGCAACCATTAGCCCTGTCGCGGCAGAACATTTACAAACTTTGGCAGATCATGTTGAAGGGTCACTAGGTGAAAAACTAAAACGGCTGGCTGCATTGGCCAGCCGTAATAGGCAATCTTAACTATTTATGCGAAAGACGCAGCGCCGGGTACCATAAAGCTTAACGGCACATCGACTTCATTTTCAAAGCTGACTAACTCCCACGCTTCTTGTTGGGCTAATAAAGCTCTAACCAATTGGTTATTTAAAGCATGACCCGTTTTATACGCACAGAACTCACCAACAATGGCATGCCCTGCGACATATAAATCACCAAAAGCATCAAGAATTTTGTGCTTAACAAATTCGTCCTCATAACGCAGACCATCAGGGTTAAGGACACGATATTCATCAAGCACGACGGCATTTTCCATGCTGCCACCCAGCGCTAAGTTATTGGCTCGAAGATATTCAATATCTCGCATAAAGCCAAATGTTCTTGCACGGCTGATATCTTTCACAAATGCAGATGTTGAAAAATCCATAACCATATGCTGTTGACTACGAGAGATTTCTGGGTGATTAAAGTCGATTTTAAAATCCACTCTAAAGCCTTTAAAAGGCTTTAACTCTGCCCATTTATCGCCATCTTCAACACGCACAGTTTTATTGATTTTGATATATTTTTTAGCGACTGCTTGCTCTTTAATACCTGCACTTTGCAGTAAAAAAACAAACGGACTTGCACTGCCATCCATAATCGGGATTTCAGGAGCATCAACTTCAATAACTGCGTTATCAATGCCAAGGCCTGCAAGTGCTGCAAATAAATGTTCGATAGTTGAAATGCGAACACCTTCATCATTAACTAATGCCGTACACATAGTTGTTTCACGCACCAGATGAGCCTTAGCAGGAATTTCCACTGCTGGGCTTAAATCTGTACGACGAAGTACGATACCAGTATTGACAGGTGCGGGCATAATGCACAGAGTGACCTTGTTGCCGGAATGAAGCCCGACACCAGTACTCTTCACCATTTTTTGAACAGTTCTTTGAAAAATCATTCAGTTACCCGTTTTAATCACTTTAAAATAAACATTCATGCGCTATATATACTGAGTTTACCCAGCAAGCTGAGGCGGTATACTACCATAAAATTGCCTTTTCACAAAAAAAGTACCATTTAGTGGTTTTTAATACGCCTCTACTTACACAAGCAACAATTTATCAACATCTTATGCATTCAACATTCTAACTTTACTACCAAACTGTAATTAATCAGCTTGTTTACGTAAAAATGCTGGGATATCTAAATAGTCACCATCTGCACGAGCTGACGGTTGTGCTACTGGTTGCTGAGCAGGCACAGCATTACCTGTTGGCGCAACATAATTTGTCGCCGCAACGTGCTCTTCAACTGGCTCAGCTTTAACTTCAATTGGCGCAGGCTCTGGGCGTGAAACCGGTTTTGTCACTAATTGAATATCAGGCTTTTTCTCAGCACCGATACCAGTAGCAACTACGGTTACACGCAGCTCTTCGCTCATTTCAGGATCAATTACTGCACCAACTACGACGGTTGCGTTATCAGATGCATAAGCTTTAACGTGGTTACCCACGGTTTCTAGCTCTTCAATACTGATATCTAAACCAGCAGTGATATTGACCAATACGCCACGAGCGCCAGCAAGATCAATATCTTCTAGTAATGGACTGGCCACAGCAGCTTCTGCCGCTTCTTCAGCGCGGTCGTCACCAGTTGCAACGCCTGTACCCATCATGGCATTACCCATTTCAGACATAACCGTTTTAACGTCGGCGAAATCCACGTTGATTAAACCTGGGCGAGTAATTAACTCCGCAATACCCTGCACAGCGCCTAGCAATACGTTATTAGCTGCTGCAAATGCATCTAATAGTGATGTACCACGGCCCAATACTTTCAATAACTTTTCGTTAGGGATAGTAATCAATGAATCAACATGCTTTGCCAGCTCTGCAATACCTTGCTCTGCAAATAACATGCGTTTTTTGCCTTCAAATGGAAAAGGCTTTGTGACTACAGCAACGGTTAAGATGCCTTCTTCACGGGCAATTTCAGCCACAACAGGGGCAGCACCAGTTCCGGTACCACCACCCATGCCTGCGGCAATAAAGATCATGTCAGATCCTTTAATTGCTGCGCGAATGTTTTCTTTGTCTTCTTCTGCCGCTTGACGACCGACATCAGGGTTTGCTCCAGCACCTAGACCTTTGGTGACATCACGCCCCAATTGAATAGTTGAACCAGCACCTGACTTACGTAATGCCTGAGCATCCGTGTTAGTTACGATAAACTCAACACCTTCGATGCTGTGTTTTACCATATGTTCGACTGCGTTACCGCCGCCACCACCGACGCCGATGACTTTAATCACCGCTTCGTCGTTATGAGTGTCCATGATCTCAAACATAGTCTGATCTCCGTTTGTCTGCGTTATTAAAATTCACCCTTAAACCAGCTTTTGACCCGATTCAAAAGACTGGTAACCCCTTGACGTTCAGGGCGTTCGAACTGACGTTCGATTACGCGTCTGGCGCCGTAATGAAGCAAACCTATTCCTGTAGCGTAAATAGGTTGATCTACATATTCATTTAATCCTTTAACTGGTAGTGGTGATGCAACCCTTACTGGCATGCCAAATGTTGCTTCTGCAATATCCACGGCGCCGGTAATCATTGATGTACCGCCTGTTAACACGATCCCGGCAGCAATTTGATCTTCTAAACCACTGTCAGTTAATTCTTTAAGCACTAATTCAAATAGCTCTTGGTACCTTGGCTCGACAACCTCTGCTAACGTATGACGTGACATACTGCGGGAAGGTCTGCCACCTACTGATGGTACTTCAATGCTATCTTCACGACTGACCATAGCGCTTCTGGCACTGGCAAACTGTACTTTGATTTGCTCTGCATGGGTCAGCGGCGTTCTAAATATTTTAGCTATATCACTACTAACTTGATTACCTGCGACTGATATCACAGCGCAATGCCTTAGTGCGCCATTGGTGTAAACGGCAATATCTGTGGTGCCACCACCGATATCTACAATACACACACCTAAATCTTTTTCATCATTGGTCAGCACTGAGTCCGCTGATGCAATACCTGCAAACACCAAGTCATCAACGGTTAGGCCGCAGCGCTCAACGCTCTTAGTAATATTTTTCGCCATGTCGTTAGCGCAAGTGACGATGTGCGCTTTGGCTTCCATTCGCATACCCGACATACCAATTGGGCTTTTTATCCCGTCTTGAACGTCAATTGAGTATTCCTGTGGTAACACATGCAAAATTCTTCGCTCGGTCGGGATCTTCACCGAACGAGCGGTATGGATGACATTGTCCACATCTTCTTGGGTAACTTCTTCGTCATTAATTGACACCATGCCGTTTTCGTTTTGGCAGGCGATATGTTTACCTGAAATACTTAAATACACTGATGATACTTGGCA
The DNA here is from genome assembly GCF_001957135.1 of Shewanella sp. UCD-KL21. Lineage (GTDB taxonomy): Bacteria > Pseudomonadota > Gammaproteobacteria > Enterobacterales > Shewanellaceae > Shewanella. The sequence goes on from NZ_MPHK01000004.1 coordinate 8,321, forward strand.
ATCTGCCATCAATTCAGCTTGGTCTAATGCACGTTGTACACTTCTAACAATCGAATCCAGATCATTTACGCCGCCCTTGTCCATACCACGAGAAGGGTGATTACCTAAACCAACCACGCTTATCTCGCCATCTGGCAATACTTCACCAATGATAACTGCGACCTTAGATGTACCGATATCTAAGCCTACGATAAGATTTCTTTCCTGATTCTTGGTCATTAATGTCGACTCTCTGTTTTAGTATCATCCCAGCCAACCGCGACACCTGTGTCATAGCGCAAATCAATTGTCGCTATTGGCTTTTTATTTTGTATTATTTCAGGGTAAACATTTATAAATCTTTGTATTCTCGACATCTTATCTTCTCGACCTAACTCAAGAAGAATGCCGTTATCTAATGTTGCATGCCAAGCATGGCGTGGGCTTAAACTTAAACTTGCTAAGGTAAAGCCATTAATACTTAATAAATCTGCTAATTGCTGATAGCTAGTTAACACTTCAGCTGACATATCCTCAGGACCTGACAGCATGGGCAAGGCATTAATCATGGGATGGGCTTGGGCTTTAAACGCTTCACCGTCCACATTAAGCCAATCATTACCATTCCAATGCGCTACCGCTTGTTGCTCTTGCAAGTTCACTTTCAACTTAGCTGGCCATTCGCGTCTGACTGAGGCGCGATATACCCAAGGTAAAGCCTCTAAAGCGTGCTGCACTTCAACCACATCGGCACTAAAAAAGCTGCTCTGCATCAAGGCCTGTAGCGCCGCTTGAATATCTGCGTCACTGGTATATAAACGCTCGCCGTGAATTGCTACGGCCTCAATGGGCAAGGCATCTGCATCATTTAGCAGCGTATTTAACTTTAAACTGGCCCAGACAATGGTCATTAACACCATGAGCAAAAACAATAACCCTGTATACAAGTACCAATTGATTTCACTCAAATGGCCTCGCAACTGACGGGCTTTATCACTCCACGCCACGGTTACTGTAACTCCACAATGTACAATGTCACTTTCATTGGCCAATTCACCATTATATCTAGCATACCGATTGTAATAAAGTATCTATTTAACAATCATTTATAGTGCAAAAATCACTCACCATCTTTAGCATCAATTAAATTATCAAAGCCTAAATTGCTACTAGCAAGTAATTTTGACAAGGCGCCGATATTACCTGCACCTTGAGTTAGCAATAAATCACCCTCTTGCAATACGTCAGGCAATACATCGGTTAATAGCTCAGGTGAAGCCACAAATATCGGTTCTACTTGGCCTCTTAAGCGAATAGAGCGACATAAAGCGCGTCCATCAGCGCCTGGAATGACACTTTCGCCTGCGGCATAAACATCGAGCAATAGCAGTCCATCAACCTGTGATAGCACCTCGACAAAGTCATCATATAAATCGCGAGTACGACTATAACGATGGGGCTGATAAGCCATCACTAAGCGTTTATCAGGCCAGCCCGCTCTGACAGCTTTAATGGTTGCCAGTACTTCACTTGGGTGATGACCGTAATCATCAACTAGCATCACCTTGCCGTTAGCAGTGTCAAACTCGCCAAGATGCTGAAAACGTCTGCCAATGCCTTCAAAGTCAGCAAGGGCTGTGACAATCGCTTCATCATCTATTTCATCTTCTGATGCCACTGCAATAGCAGCAAGTGCATTAAGTACATTGTGTTCACCAGGCAGGTTTAACACGATATCTAAATCATCACGGTTTTTACGGCGCACGCTAAATTGGCTTTGATGACCCACTTGCTTAAAGTTAAGCGCCTGTACATCTGCTTGCTCACTGAAACCGTAAGTCACTACCTGACGGCCAACTCTTGGCATAATCTCTTGGATCACTTCATCATCAATACACATCACTGCAACGCCATAAAAGGGCAGATTATGTAAAAAGTCGACAAAGGTTGTTTTCAATTTTTCAAAATCGCCGCCATAGGTATCCATATGATCAGCTTCAATATTGGTAACCACACTCACCATTGGCTGCAAATGCAAAAAGCTCGCATCACTTTCATCAGCTTCAGCAATCAAATAACGACTGGTACCTAAACGCGCATTAGTACCAGCGCTGTTTAATAAGCCGCCAATGACAAATGTCGGATCCCGCTCAGCTTGACCATAAACACTGGCAATTAAGCTCGTGGTAGTGGTTTTACCGTGGGTGCCGGCAATGGCAACACCATGGCGATAACGCATTAACTCAGCAAGCATTTCAGCACGGCGTACAATAGGAATACGGCGCAGCTTCGCTTCAATGATTTCTGGATTCTCGTTATTAATGGCCGTTGACACGACCACCACATCCACATCAACCACGCTTTGCGCCTGATGACCAATAATGATCTTGGCGCCAAAGCTTGCTAACCTTTGTGTCACTGTGTTTTCAGCGATGTCAGAGCCACTGATGTGGTAGCCCTCATTCACTAATACTTCTGCAATTCCACCCATACCAGCACCGCCAATACCGACGAAATGGATTTTCTTAATCCGTCGCATTTCTGGGATCATGGTGCGTAATTGGGCGTACTTTTCTGTCTTGGTCATGTCAATCCTTTCGTGCTAATTCAGCACAAATACTCGCGACTCGTTGGGTTGCATCTAGTACAGCAACACTTCTGGCTTGATGCGCCATCTGTGAAACAACTTGTCGGTTTTCAGCAAATAGGGTTAACTTCTCAGCTAAATTATCTGCATTTAATATGGTTTGCGGTAATAAAAATGCCGCTCCCGCTTCAACTAATACTGAAGCATTTTTGGTTTGGTGATCATCCACAGCATGTGGATAAGGCACCAAGATACTGCCGCGTCCTACGGCTGCCAGCTCTGATACGGTTAATGCACCAGAACGGCAAACAACCACATCTGCCCAGCGATAAGCTGCTTCCATATCATCGATAAACTCAGCCACATTAACGCTAGCAGTTTGACCTTTATCTTGATAAAGCGCTTTTACTTTCGCTTCATTGCCTTTGCCCACCTGATGCCAAACGGTCACCGAATGATGCAGGCTAATATGCGCCACAACAGCAGGCATAACATCGTTAAAAATTTTGGCGCCTAAACTGCCACCCACCACTAATACTTTTAAGGCTTCATCTTCAGCAAATTTGGCGCTTTGCCCTAATTCAAGCAACTCTTGACGAATAGGGTTACCGACCACTTCCGCTTTAACTGCGGGCAAGAATGTATTGGGAAACGCACACAATACTTTGCTGGCAATCTTAGATAACAACTTATTTGTCATCCCTGGAATGGCATTTTGCTCATGTAGCACCAGCGGAATGCCTGATAACTTCGCCGCAACCCCGCCAGGGCCACTGGCAAAGCCACCCATGCCTAAAATAACATCGGGCTTATATTCATTAATAAAGGCTTTCGCTTGAATGATTGAACGCAAAATTTTAAAAGGCGCGGCTAATTTTCGAATAATGCCATTGCCTCGCACCCCTTTGATATCGATAAACTCAATATCAAAGCCATGTTGAGGCACTAACCTTGCCTCCATTCTGTCGGCCGTCCCTAACCAACGAACTTGCCAACCTTTATCTGCTAACGCTTTGGCTACCGCTAATGCAGGGAACACATGTCCACCTGTACCGCCCGCCATTACCAATAATTTCGGTGCGTTGGTCATATTAGGGCTCATTTCTTTACTCTCCCTTGCACCGCTTGAATCAAACTTATTCGCCGTTCATGGTCGATGCGGATCAATAACATCGCTGCCGCTGTCATCACCCACAAACTACTGCCGCCATAACTAATAAAAGGTAACGTCAAGCCTTTAGTCGGTAACATACCGATACTGGCGCCAACGTTAACGACCGTTTGGAAACAAATCCAAATACCAATGCCATAGGCTAAATAACTTTCAAACGGGCGTTGAATACTCAAACATAAATTGCCCAATCGAATGGCTCTAAATGCCACAAAAAACAATACGGTTAATACACAAACAATACCGACAAAACCTAGTTCTTCACCAATCACGGCAAAGATAAAGTCGGTGTGCGCTTCAGGCAGGTAAGATAATTTTTGAATACTATTACCTAAACCTTGACCGAATATGTCACCACGGCCATAAGCCATTAATGACTGAGTTAACTGATATCCGCTACCAAATGGATCTTCCCATGGGTCCAGAAACGAGGTTACCCGCCGCATCCGATAAGGCTCAAAAATAACTAAAAAGATAAATGAGCCAATACCAAAAAACATCAACACTAAAAAGTCTAAAATCCGTGCTCCAGCCAGAAATAACAGACTGACAGTGCAGACAAACAATACCACTACGGTACCTAAATCTGGTTGCGCTAAAATCAGTAGTGCAAATAAGGTAAATACGATAATAGGCTTAATAAAGCCCCTACTGTTTTCCCTTAATTCACCATGACGACGGACTAAATACCCCGCCATGTAAACAATAAACACAAACTTTGCGATTTCAGCCACTTGAATTCGCACCGGTCCAACACTTAACCAGCGGGTTGCGCCATTAACCGTGGTTCCGACAATCAAGACTGCAACCAGCATCAGTAACACCGCCAGCACCAAATACGCGCTGTAACGTTCCCAAGTTTTCATCTCTATATTGAGTACAGCGTAAGCAATCACGCCACAACCCATTAAATACGCCACATGACGATAAATAAAATGAAACGGGTTATCTGTCAGTTTTTGCGCTTCTGGCATTGAGGCAGACATCACCATCACAAAACCAAATGCAATCAAGCCCATTACCGCAACCAATAAACTGCGGTCATACAGGTGCTCACTGGGCCTACTCTCAGACAAGATATTAGGCCAAGGCCGCTTGAGGACTTGCTGGAACAAGCTAAGTTGCTGCTCAGCCCTCGCCATCGGCAATTTGCTCCACTAATTGCTTAAAGTCATTGCCGCGTTCCATAAAGTTTTTGTACATATCAGTACTGGCACAAGCTGGTGACAACAATACGATATCGCCTGAGAATGTTATCTCTACTGCTTTATTAACCGCTGCAGCAAGATCGCTGACCTGAATACTATCAGCCTTTAAAGCTGCGATTTTTGCACCATCTTTACCAAAGGTAATTAATTGAGTAACGTTATTAAGCGACTCGGTCAACTCTTTAAAGTCTGAGCCTTTACCGTCTCCGCCAGCAATCAGCACTAAGTCGCCTAAGTGATCACTTAAGCCATTTAATGCCGCTACAGTTGCACCAATATTAGTCGCCTTAGAGTCATTGATATAGGTAACGCCTTGCTTAATACCTGCCATTTCACAACGATGCTCAAGACCTTTGAAGTTGCTAGCAATCTCAGTCATAAACTCTTTATCAATACCGCAGGCATCGGTTAATGCCATAGCGGCAAGTAAATTGGCGTGATTATGGCTACCGATTAAACTGACTTCATGTAGATTCATGATTTCACTTTCGCCATGGAAAATCTTGCCGTCAGCAATCCCCCAAGCATCTCCTTCAGGTACACCTAAACCAAAGGTATTTTGGTTTGTTGGCTCATCAGGAAATGTCAGTGGATCATCACGATTAAACATCACAAACCGGCTTTGTGGATATAAGCGTAACTTGGCTTCTCTATAAGCATGCAGATCATGATATCTATCCATATGATCTTCACTAATATTGAGGCAGGTTGCCGCCACACAATTTAAGCTAAAAGTGGTTTCCAGCTGAAAGCTAGATAGCTCCAATACAAAAATATCCGCATCGCTTGCCAGTAAATCTAATACTGGAATCCCAATATTGCCGCCAACAGCCACCTTTTTTCCGGCTGCTTTCAATATGTCGTAAACCAAGGTCGTCACCGTGGTTTTACCGTTTGAGCCAGTAATCGCTACCACGCAAGGTGACTTTTCAGCAACCGCGCGAGCAAACAGCTCCACATCGCCAATCACTTCAATGCCCATATCTATCACCGCACGAATTTCCGGCGTATCAAGAGGGATACCGGGGCTAACAATAATTTGCTGCGCCTGCACTAAAGAGCGGCACATAAAGCCACCAGTGATTAACTCAACTTCCGGAAATTCTGTTGCCAGCGTTTCGCTTCCAGGCGGCGTTCGTCGGCTATCCATCACCAATGGGGTAATACCTTGGGACATGAGGTAGCGCACAACAGAAATACCTGTTGCGCCTAATCCCAATACAATGTGCGAATAGCATGTTTGCATGACTAATAACTACCTTAACTTAAGCGTTGCCAGCCCTAGCATGACTAGGAATAATGAAATAATCCAAAAGCGCACAATCACTCTTGGCTCCGGCCAACCTTTTAATTCGTAATGATGGTGAATAGGCGCCATTCTAAAAATACGCTGACCGCGCAATTTATACGAACTCACCTGTAAAATCACCGACACCGTTTCCATCACAAAAACGCCGCCCATAATGACTAATAGCACTTCTTGGCGCACTAATACTGCAATTGCGCCTAGCCCTGCACCTAATGCTAATGAGCCTACATCGCCCATAAACACTTGCGCTGGATAAGTGTTAAACCATAAAAATCCTAAACCAGCCCCGACTATCGCGGTACATACAATCACCAGTTCACCAGCATCTGGTAAGTGCGGAATATGTAAATAATCAGCAAACTGTGCATGACCTGATAAATAGGCAATCAATGCAAATGCAGCTGCGACCATTACCGTTGGCATGATAGCTAAACCATCAAGACCATCGGTTAAGTTAACCGCATTACTGGCGCCGACTATGGTGAAGTACGCAAGCACGATATAAAGCAGTCCGAGTTGCGGCATCACATCTTTAAAAAATGGCACCACGAGCTGGGTTTCCCCCAGCAGCGTTGCTGAGCTATATAAATAGATGGCTACTGCTAATGCAGCTATGGATTGCGATGCATATTTCCAGCGTGCAATCAGACCTTTAGAGTCTTTTTTTACCACTTTCAAATAATCATCTAAAAACCCAATTGCGCCAAAAGTCCCTAATACAAATAGCATGACGATGACATACCGATTAGATAAATCACCCCATAATAAAACACTGACAAATATGCCTGCCAAGATCAGTAAACCACCCATTGTCGGGGTGCCACGCTTACTAAAATGTGACTCTGGGCCGTCATTTCTGACCACTTGGCCAATTTGTAATAACTGCAAACGTTCAATCAATTTAGGGCCAAACCACAAGCTAAAAACAAGCCCTGTCATTAAACCTAAGATCGCTCTAAACGTTACATATGAAAAAACATTAAACCCGCTATAAAATTGGGTTAAATACTCAGCTAAATAAGCCAGCATCTACACAAACTCCCCACGCCCATTGGCATCCAACAACACTTCGACTACAGTTTCCATTGCTGCGCTTCGTGAACCTTTAACTAAAATAGTTACCTCACCCGGTAACTGATTTACTTTTTTAATCATTGCCTGCGCGACGGCTTTTGAATCACTATAGTGTTCAGAACCAAAGGCTTTACTGGTTTCAGCGCTTAGCTGTCCGCAACAAAACAAGGCATCAATACCCGCTGATTTGGCTTGTTGACCGACCTCGGCATGCAAAAGGGCGCTATTGTCACCCAATTCACCCAAATCTCCCAGCACTAAACATCGAAAACCTCGAGTTTGTTTTAACCAGTTAATCGCAGCGTCTACTGATGTTGGGTTGGCATTGTAACTATCATCAACCAGTAAAATGCGCCCCAACCTGTGTGGCACCATGCGCCCTTTTACTGGCGTTAGGCTTGAAAGCCCGCTAATAATCTCTTCGATGGCAATGCCTAAAGCACTACAAATAGCGCTGGCAGCCAAAGCATTGCTGACCTGATGTTCACCTGCTAACGGAAGCTGCACAAAATGGGACTGGCCAGACATTTCTAAATTGAAGGCATAACAACCACTTGCATCAGCTTCAAGGGCTAATGCTTTAATATCTGCGTCTGTGGTGGCGACTTTGGAAAAACGCAGCTGCTTAAATGCTGCTGATTTTTGCGCCATAAACTCAGCAAAGTCATCATCGGCGTTGATAATGGCGGTGCCGTCTTTACTTAAGTGGTTAAAAATTTCCGCTTTAGCCTGCGCCACACCTTCAATTGAACCAAAACCCTCTAGATGTGCATGGCCGATATTATTTACTAGCGCCACCTGAGGCGTCACCAAAGATGAAGTATAATTAATCTCGCCTTGATGATTGGCGCCCAGCTCAAATACCCCGAACTCATGCTCTTGAGTTAATCGCAATAACGTTAACGGTACCCCGATTTCATTATTAAAATTACCGGCGGTATAAAGCACGCTATGGTGCTGGCTCAAAATAGCCGCCACCATTTCTTTTACTGTGGTTTTGCCATTTGAGCCAGTTAAAGCGATGGCTTTAGGGTTGACTGTCGCGCGCACTAATGCGCCGATTTCACCCATGGCTTTTTGACTATTGCCCACTAAAATTTGCGGAATATCTAGCTCAAGTTGGCGTTCAACCAATAAGGCTTTCGCGCCATTATCAATGGCGGTTTGTGCAAAATTATGACCATCAAAACGTAAGCCTTTTAACGCCACAAACAAGCTATTAGCTTGCATCGCTCGACTATCACTGCTGACATGGTCAACACAAATATCATCGCCCACAAGTTTGCCATTAAGGGTTTGCGCAAGCTGTGAAAGCATCAGGGCAATCATAAGCGCTCCTTTAATGCTGTGTTAGACCTTGGCTGAGTGAGTTCGATAGCCAGTGCTCTTTCATCATATTCAGTTCTGATACCATTGGCCTCTTGATAGGTTTCATGGCCTTTACCTGCAAGCAACACGATATCGCCTGTTTGAGCCAGTGAAGCTACGGTGTTAATGGCTTTAATGCGATCGACTTGTGTGAGTGTGAGTGCGCGCTCAGGAAATGCCAACCCCGCTAATACATCCTCAATAATGGCCGCAGGATCTTCACTACGGGCATTGTCACTGGTGATCATCACGGTATCGGCAAACTGCTCAGCCGCTTGGGCCATTAAAGGCCGCTTGCCTTTATCTCTATCACCGCCACAACCAAAGACACACCAAAGCTTGCCTTTACAATGTATCCGCAGCGCTTTTAACGCTTGCTCGATAGCATCTGGAGTATGGGCGTAATCAACCACTAAGGTGGGCCCGTTGGGCTGATTAAAGCGCTCCATGCGACCAGCAACTGGCGTTAATAATGGCACTAAATCAAGTAACTCTTGCATATCATAACCTTGTAAATACAGGCCACTTAGGGCCGCCACAAGATTTGCTAAGTTAAAGTCACCCAATAAAGGCGAAACAATGCGTCCGCGTAGTGCTAAAGTCGTTTTTTGGCCGCTGTTAATATCCAGATGCGGGTAAACAAAATCACACTGCACGCCAGCATCATTAAACTGCATATTGTCAGTATAAAATTGCGCTTTAGTATTTGCGCTAATGCTAAAGCCATAGAACGAATCATTTGCCAGTTCATCGAACCATTGCTGACCAACGCCATCATCAAGGTTAATCAAACCATGTTTGACACAAGGAAAGGTAAACAGACGCTTTTTAGCTGCGCCATAGGCATCCATATCACCATGGTAATCAAGGTGATCACGGCTTAAATTAGTAAAAATGGCCGTATCAAAAGGCACAGCTTCCACTCGGCCTTGCACTAAACCATGACTGGAGACCTCAATGGCGCACACATTTACCTGTTCGGCTTGAAATTGATGTAATTGCCGGATCAAAGTAATTGCATCAGCAGTGGTATTGCCACTATCGATTAATTGACCCCAAACGCCATTGCCCAATGTACCCATGACTGCAGCTTTTTGCTGTTTAAGTGATACCAATTGCGCAATCAGTTGACTAACGGAAGTTTTACCATTAGTCCCGGTAACCCCAATAATCGCCATTGATGAATGATTAACCGGATACAACTGCGCTGCAACAGCTGAAAGCTGCCGAGTTAATTGAAAAAACGATATCAGCACTGCGCCATTATCTTGGTATTTTACTTGACCATGTTCATCAGGATTATCAGTATGAATTAACGCACCCACGGCGCCATTTTCAATGGCTTTAGTGATAAATTTACGGCCATCAACCTTGTGGCCTGGCAAGGCGACAAATAAACCACCTTGGGATACTTGGCGGCTATCAAGGCTCAGCGTATCAACAGACTCAACACCAGCATAATGAAACCAGGGGGCTAATAAATCACTAAGCAGCATTATTCAGCCCTCTTAGCAATGGCGGCCAATTTAACTTTTTCTTGTTCATTTAATGGTTCTACATTCAGCATCTGTAACGCACCAGACATAATTTTTGCAAATACGGGGCCTGCCACATCACCACCGTGATAACGGTCGCCTTTGGGTTCATTAACCACAATAGAAATAGCTAAACGAGGATTATGCACTGGCGCAACCCCGGCAAACAGTGCGACATAATCATCACCGTAACCACCGGCTACAGACTTACGACTGGTACCGGTTTTACCCGCAATAGGATAACCATCAATATGGGCTTTGGTGGCGGTGCCGCCACGTTCTGTTACCCCTAGCATCATTTCCATGACATCTTGGGCCACTTGCTGTGAAATAACTTGTTCGCCTTTAGGTGCTTGTTTTAGCTTTAAAATCGATACGGGATACAAAACGCCGCCGCTGCCTAAAGTGGCATACATTCTGGCGAGTTGCAGTGGAGTCGCGGTTAAACCATAGCCATAGGATAAGGTCGCACGTTCAAAATCAGACCAACGACGACGATCATGGATAAGGCCGGCGCTTTCACCTGCTAAGTTAATTCCTGAATAATTACCCAAGCCCATTGACTGGTAAGTGCCCAATAGCTCTTGCACAGGCATCGACAATGAGACTTTACTGATCCCCACGTTACTGGACTTAACCAAGATTTTATCTAAGGTCATATTGCCGTAATTCACCGTATCACGCACTTGACGGCCACCGACTCGCATCCAGCCTGGTGAGGTGTTAATCATATCATCACGTTCAACAGTGCCTGCTTGCAGCGCTGCGGCAACCACAAATGGTTTAACGGTTGAACCCGGCTCAAAGGTATCGGTTAAGGCGCGGTTGCGCATGCGGTGAGATTGTAAGTTTTCTCGAGAATTGGGGTTATATGACGGCGTATTCACCATCGCCAGCACTTCGCCAGTGTGTACATCAAGTACCACCACTGAGCCTGAAGTAGCTTGGTTTATTTCTGTGGCGCGTTTTAACTCGCGATAAGCTAGCTGCTGAATGCGTTGATCGATACTCAAGACTAAATCATTTGAGCTCTCGCCTTCTTCCACCATATCTAACCGCTGTACTACTTTACCATCGCGGGATTTACGGACTTTTTGTTTTGAAGGGGTGCCAGTAAGCCAGCTATCGTAAGCACTTTCGATGCCTTCAATGCCAACATCATCAATATTAGTTAGACCCACTAGCTGGGCGGCAGTTTCACCTGCGGGATAATAGCGGCGTGATTCAGACTTTAAATAGATGCCAGCAATTTTCAGCTGCTTGATATATTCCGCAACCGCTGGAGTCACTTGACGTTTAAGGTAAATAAAGCGCCTTTTAGGGTCGCGCTGCACCTTGCTAACAATCTTATCAACGGGCTCATGTAAAATATCGGCCAGCGCTTTCCAGCGGCGCATATCTTGAAAGGCATCTTCATCATGGGATATTTTAGGATCAGCCCACACAGCTCGTACTGGTACACTCACTGCCAGCATTTCACCGTTTCTGTCGGTGATTAGGCCGCGCTGCACTTGATTACTGGTGGTGCGTAAGGTGCGCATGTCACTTTCGTGACGTAGTTTTTCAGGCTCAATAATTTGAATATAGGCGGCGCGGGCAATTAACGCAGTAAACAGCAGCAGCACAAAACCCACCACAACGAATAGTCGCCATGGGATCAGTTCAGGGTTTAATTTACGTTTTGCTTGTCTGCTCATTATTCCTTTCTCATTGCAGCCTTATCACCACTTCTTCTTTAGGTAGTGGTCGCACCATTTTTAAATCTTTAGTGGCGCTCCTTGTCACTCGACTGTGTTCCGACTTAGATTGCTCTTCCAGTAACAAGTTGCGCCATTCAATGTCTAAGCGGTCACGTTCTTGTAGTAGCTGATCTAATTGCGAGGTCTGTTTTCGGGTCGCATAGCTGGTATACACCACACTCATCGCATTGCCGATTACAATTAGCGTCAGCAATAATATCCACTTGTGCTGCCAAATATCGGCTAACACTATGCGGGATAAATTGATTGATGACTGCGCCAATATAACCTCAGTAATTAATATTCAAGTCGCTGCGCAACGCGCAACACCGAGCTTCTTGCTCGTGGATTTTGTTCAATTTCAATATCAGAAGGCTTCATTGCCTTACCAATGGCTTTTAACTTTTTAGATTTATTGATTTCAGCTTCAGTGATGGGTAACCCATGAGGTACGCTTTCACCTTGGCTATGGCGACGAATAAAGCGTTTCACCATACGATCTTCTAATGAATGAAAGCTAATCACCGATAAACGCCCTTCTGGCGCTAACACAGACACAGCGCCTTCAAGGGCTTGATCAATTTGCTTTAATTCACTATTGATATAAATTCTTATCGCTTGGAAAACACGCGTCGCTGGATGCTTATTACGCTCTTTATTTTTAGTAATACGGGCAATAAGGTCGGCTAAATCTTTGGTTCTTAAAAAAGGTTTTTCATCTCGATCCGCTGCAATACAGCGGGCTATGTGACGTGAGTTTTTCTCTTCGCCATAGGTTTTAAATACCCAAGCCATATCTTCAATTTCAGCCTTAGCTAACCACTGCGCAGCCGTTTGACCTTGGCTATTATCCATACGCATATCCAGCGGGCCATCACGTAAAAAGCTAAAGCCACGCTCGGCATCATCTAACTGCGGCGATGACACCCCTAAATCCAACAGCACGCCATTGATTTTGCCTTTCAAGCCTAACTCGGTAACGTATTCAGCCAACTGGCCGAAACCACCATGAACGATTTGAAAACGGGAATCATCGGCAAATTGCTTTGCGGCTTCAATGGCTTGTGGGTCTCTATCAATGGCAATCAAGCGGCCGTTTTCACCGAGCTGACTCAGCACATGCCTTGAATGACCACCACGACCAAAGGTGCCATCAATATAGATGCCATCCGCTTGGATATTTAAACCATCAACGGTTTCTTGCAGTAGTACAGATAAATGGGCAAATTCTTGGCTCATCAGACTCTTCTTAATTAATTGTTTATAATGAAAAATTAGCTAATCTTTCATGGCTAGTAAGATCTGCAGCTTGAATTTGCTGATGACTTTCGTCCATCTGCAACTGCCAAGCAGCTTCATCCCACAACTCAAACTTATTCAGTAAACCCACCAGCATGGTTTTCTTTTGCAGGCTGGCAAATTGTCTTAATGCGGGGGGAACGAGCGCACGTCCATTACCATCTAACTCACATTCATGAGCGTGGCCTAATAATCTTCGTTTCATGGATCGTTCAATGTGATTGGTGTCTGACAGTTGCAATAGTTTTGCTTCTATCAGTTCCCATTCATGGATTGGATAAATCAATAAACAAGCTGATTGGATATCAACGGTGATGACGACAATGCCACTGTGCTCGACGCGTAAGGATTCTCGGTATCGCATTGGAATAGCGATCCGTCCTTTTGCATCCATATTTATCGCACTAGCACCCCGAAACACGATCATTAATCCCTATGATTTGTTATTAAAATTCCCACAAAAAACCACAATTCCCCACAACCCTTAAGTTTAGGGACACAACACAAGTATTGTCAAGGGATAGAAGATTAATTAAATCCAGTTCTGAAGCGGGTTCGCAGCAAATTTGATTTAATTTGTTCTAGGTGGAGGAAAGTGGATTTTATGGGGCTAAATGAACGAAACCATACACATAACAACGACTCTAGCGGGGTAAAATGTGGCGAAAATGTACTAAAAATTGACCATTATCATCTTAAAATGACAATGACCACGCTATCAAAGTTATATTTGTATAATAAATATTCACTCACAATGTGAGAAAAACCAGTTCAACAAATTGTCTTGCAGCCTTGGCGTTTTTAAATCTAAGCACATAGCAAACTTTTAATTTGCCTTTACGCTAAAACATCCTCAAACAAGGATGACTGCTAGCGTCTTATATTTAAAACCATTAGCCGCTTAATTTATAATCAAAACGGCCGATAACAAGATATACTCAATACAGCATCAAAGGAGGTAATCATGAACCTAGATATTCTCTATGCAGTAACTGCCAGACCGCCAAGGCAGGCTACCACGCCTAAAAAACAAGTGAAAAAAGTTTCTGACTCAGCCGTTATCAGTGCTGATAACCATCAGGCGCCGCAAACGCCATTGCCACCAGCAAGCTTAAGCAGAAAACAGCTGGCTCAAGCTAACAGCAACGCTGACGCAAAACAGGCCACTAGTGACAATACAAACGTCACACATATTGATATTGAAATTTAATCGTTTACCAGTGACTTTAAAATGCCCTTTAGCCGATGGTTTGCCTCACCGCCTTTTTCCATCCGCGATACAAATCTTGGCGACAGCTATCATCCATTGCTGGTGAAAAATGCTTATCAGCCACGGCAATGTTTTGTAACTCTTCAGTAGACTGCCAAAAGTTAACCGCAAGACCTGCTAAAAAAGCTGCTCCCATGGCTGTGGTTTCAGTCACTTGCGGGCGAATCACATCAACATTGCTGATGTCGGCTTGGAACTGCATTAAAAACTCATTTGCCACTGCGCCGCCATCAACGCGGATTTGTTTAAGTTCGACACCTGAGTCTTGTATCATTGCCTCGAGTAAATCCTTGCTTTGATATGCAATGGCTTCTAACGCTGCGCGAATAATATGACTACGATTTACCCCGCGGCTAAGTCCAACAATCGCGCCTCTGGCATCCGCTTCCCAATATGGGGCACCCAAGCCGACAAATGCTGGCACTAAATACACCCCATTGGTATCGTCCACTTTATTGGCAAAGTATTCAGTGTCATGGGCATCTTGGATCAAGCCCATTTCGTCCCGCAGCCATTGGATCACCGCGCCGCCCATAAATACTGCCCCTTCAAGGGCATAGTTAACCTTTAGATCAGCGCCTATAGCAATGGTGGTTAATAGGCCATGATCCGATACCACTGCCTTATCACCGGTGTTCATCAGTAAAAAACAGCCAGTACCATAGGTATTTTTGGCCATACCGGGTTCAAAACATAATTGACCAAATAACGCCGATTGCTGATCCCCTGCCATACCCGCCACGGTAATATCGCCACCGACAATGCTGGTTGAGCCGTACACAGCACAAGAGGGTTTCACTTCGGGTAACATCGAAGCCGGAATACCAAAGGCCGTTAATAACTTTTCATCCCACTGCTGCTGATGGATATTAAACAACATGGTCCGCGAGGCGTTGGTGGGCTCAGTAACATGTACTTTGCCTTTTGTGAGTTTCCACACCAGCCAGGTATCTATGGTGCCAAATAACAACTCACCGGCCTCGGCCTTTTCCCTAGCACCTTCTACGTTATCTAGAATCCACTTAATTTTAGACGCGGAAAAGTACGGGTCGAGCACCAAGCCTGTGGCGGATTTAATATAAGCTTCAAAGCCGTCGGCTTTGAGTTGCTGACATATACTTTGGCTCCGACGACACTGCCACACAATGGCGTTATAAATCGGCTTACCGGTTTTCTTATCCCACACTACGGTGGTTTCACGTTGGTTGGTGATCCCCATAGCGGCAACATCATCACCGCTAATCCCCGCCCGAGACAGCACTTCAATCAATGATGAACTTTGAGATGACCAAATCTCCATTGGATCATGCTCGACCCAACCCGCCTGAGGATAAATCTGGGTAAACTCACGCTGCGCCACCGCCACCATATTGGCTTTATGGTCAAATACGATTGCACGAGAGCTGGTTGTGCCTTGATCTAATGCAATAATGTATTTCTTAGCTTGCATATTACTATCTCATATTATTAATTTTAGTTTGTTCACATGAATTGAATGCTGTGAATCGGCTATCATTTCATTTATGTGATTTATCATACTTTACATTGCAATCGTTTTGCTGTCATTACAGTTATACTTGTTTATTCTGCCTAGCCACGCTATTTCACTTGGGTATAAAACCAATAATTAGTCAATAACTTAGTATTTGACCATGGCTTTTTCACACTGTTACCAGTCAAATATAGCTGGCATATCAATATTAGCCTGATGATTTTCAAATAACAAAAAGCCCCGCAATTGCGAGGCTTTGAATGTATTAATAATACTGTCGACTACATCTTATAGCTAAACTGCACACCTGCTAACCACACATCGGCTTCAACATCACCGCTGTAGTTCACAGACGCTAAACCTAATAAGTCTTGAGTCTCATCGATTGGTGCATCACCGATACCTTTGATATAAGTGATGGCAAAATCAACCGTAAGGTTTTTACTGGCCTGATAACCCGCACCGGCACTAAACCATAAACGATCTGAATCTGGAATAGTGGTAGAGCGGTACTCATCTTGAGCCGCGCCGTTATCTAATGCCATACCGCCACGGACTAACCATTTATCATTTAGCTGGTAAGTCGTGCCTAAGGCGAAGCGCCAGTTGTCTTTAAAGTGTTCTTCTTTAACCAAATCAGACTCAAGGTCGCCAATTGGTTTGATTTCACCAGGGAAATGCGCCACTAACTCATCAAAGACACTCCACTGAGTCCAGTTAACGCTGGCGTGCATGGCCCAGTTTTCCGTTAATTGGTGATGAGAGGCAAGCTCTGCAAATGCAGGGATCTCAATCGGCAAGTAACCTTCAATACTGACATTTTGACCACCGTCATAAAGTAGCCCTGATGCATGACCGTCTAGTTCTAGCTCGACACCACTGTGATAAGCAAAACCTAAACGGTGCTTGTCATTAATCTGCCAGCTAGAACCAATTTTCCAACCGATGGCAATATCATCACCTTCCATGTATTTAAGGCTTGTACCAGCAGCCGGCAGTATAGGTGCTAAATCAGGTAATTGAGCTTTAATGCCATCAATCCAACCTGGCATTGATGCGCCAACATTACCTTCACCGTAAACAATACGCAGACCCGCACCAATGCTAACCGCATCATTGATTTTATAGCCAATGTTTGGGTTAAATTCCACGGTAGTGATTGCAGTATCATCACCAAATATCGCTGCTGAGTGAGTTGCATCCAACTCTGTCGCTAAACCGTAATTTGAGTGAAAAGCCAAACCCCAAGTCCAGTTATCGTTTAACTGATTTGAGTAATAAAAATTTGGAATAAGCGCATCACCGGCAAAATCAATGGCATTGCTTGGGATAACAATAGGATCAGCCCCTAGTAAAGGCGATGAAATACTGGTTTCACCCAGCACATCAACATTAGGCATAATATAAATAGCACCTGCAGACAATTGGCGACCTTCAAGGTAAGTCAACATGGCAGGGTTTTTGGTTTGAGCGCCAGCATTATCTGCCATCGCAGCTTCACCAGCAAAAGCACGGCCTAAACCTGTAGAAGAATATTCAGCTAATTGAAAGCCTGCTGCACTTACTTGAGTCGTTGCCCCTAACAGCATGGCGCTTACTGCCACGGTTAATAATTTCTTTTTCATCATTTGTCCCCAGGTATGCAAATTTATTATTTGCTTAATCTCTTACATCATTAGAGCAATAGCTCAATTTGAAATCGGGGCAAGTGTACTGATGCAGAATATATTTACAACTAAATGCCTAAAAACAGAGGAAATAACTACCTTTTCGGTGTTTGCAATATTTTTAAGTGACAAGGATCACACACCAAGCGAGAAAAAAGCGTCAATAACACTAATTGATTCGCTGAAGCATATTAAAAATAGTTAACTAAAATATTTTTAATATTGATATTCAATAACTTGCTAAAAAACATACGACTCACAAACCTGCGCTGAATTTTATAGTTTTTTTAACTACCGCTATAAATCGCCAAATTTCATAGCTTAAAAAGCCAATAAATACAGTATGATAAGTAGTTAGTTATTGTTGGGATACATAAAAAAGCCTTCTAGGGTTAGCTAGAAGGCTTTATTTAATACCGGATTGGTACAAGTGTAAGCTTAAATGTTAATCGCCAATGTTAAACTTACAATTGGCTCATCAATCTTACATCAGCCACGCCAAGCAGGAATATTGGCTTCATAGTCGCTAATTGCCGCAGCAAATTCCAGCGTTAAGCCGATGGCATCTAAGCCATTAAGCAACTTGTGCCTTGCAGACTCTGCCAAAGAAAAGCTAAATGTGCTGCCTTGTGGTGACGTTACAGTGAGGGCTTGCAAATCAACACTGATTTCGGCCCCTTCTTGAGCATCAACTTCAGCCATTAATTGGCTCACTTCCGCTGCGGTTAACTGCACAGGTAATAAGCCATTGTTAATGGAGTTACCGTAAAAAATATCAGCAAAACTTGGCGCGATAATTACCCGTAAGCCAAAGTCAGCTAATGCCCACGGCGCATGTTCGCGACTTGAACCACAACCAAAGTTTTCTTGTGCGAGTAAAATCGACGCGCCTTTATAGCGCGGTAAATTCAGCGAAAATGTCGGGTTATCTTGCTCGCCCGCGTCATCTAAATAACGCCAATCATGAAATAAGTGCACCCCAAAACCATCGCGAGTGACTTTTGATAAAAATTGCTTAGGGATAATTTGATCGGTATCTATATTAGCGCTGTCGATAATCACCGCTAAGCCCGTATGTGCTGTAAAAGCTTGCATCTGTTTCTCCTAGTGGTTAACGGCGTTATTTGAATTTGATATCACATCGATATTTGCGCTATCAATACTATTAACCTTAACCGCTAAGCCCGTATGTGCTGTAAAAGCTTGCATCTGTTTCTCCTAGTGGCTTGGCAATTAATAAGGCTTACGAATATCAACAAAGTGACCGGCAATGGCTGCCGCTGCTGCCATAGCAGGGCTCACTAAGTGAGTTCGACTACCACGCCCTTGGCGACCTTCAAAGTTACGATTACTGGTAGATGCACAGCGATCGCCAGCCTCTAGTCGGTCATCGTTCATTGCCAGACACATTGAGCAGCCCGGTAAGCGCCATTCAAACCCAGCTTCTAGGAATATTTTATCTAAACCTTCCGCTTCTGCTTGCAGTTTCACCTGTCCAGAACCCGGTACCACAATAGCGGTGACGCCTTCGGCCACTTTACGGTTTTTAGCATGATGGGCGGCGGCACGTAAATCCTCAATGCGAGAGTTAGTACATGAACCAATAAAGACTTTGTTGATGGGAATATCCACCATGTTGGTGCCAGAAGTCAGCCCGATATACTCAAGGGCTTTTTCCATGCTGTCACGCACAGTTGCATTGGGCTCAGACTCAGGGTTAGGCACTTGTGCATCAATAGCTACCACTTGGCCCGGATTAGTGCCCCAAGTTAACTGCGGCGCGATTTCAGCAGCTTCAAGCACCACTTCGGCATCAAATACTGCATCAGCATCTGTTTTAAGTGCGGTCCAATCTGCAACAGCTTGCGCCCAAGTATCACCTTTAGGGGCAAATTCACGCCCTTCAAGGTAATCAAATGTGGTTTGATCTGGCGCGACCATGCCGGCTTTAGCACCCATTTCAATGGCCATATTACATAAGGTCATTCGCCCTTCCATTGATAAGGCTTCAATAGCTTCGCCGCAAAACTCAACCACGTAACCGGTACCGCCATCCATACCTAAACGGCCAATGATCGCCAATACGATATCTTTAGCCGTAATGCCCGCGGCCACATGACCACGGACTTCAATTTTCATGGTTTTAGCTTTTAACTGACGTAACGTCTGGGTGGCTAACACATGCTCAACTTCAGAGGTGCCGATACCAAATGCCAAGGCGCCAAAAGCGCCGTGGGTGGCGGTATGGGAGTCGCCACAGACAATCACAGTGCCGGGTAAGGTAATACCAAGCTCAGGTCCCATGACATGAACAATCCCTTGGTTAGGATGGTGAATGTCATAAAGTTTTACGCCAAACTCTTTACAATTTTGCGCTAGGGTTTCTACCTGAATGCGCGCCATTGGGCTCATGGCATCTAAGCTTGCGCTCAAGGTCGAAATATTATGATCCATGGTGGCAAAGGTTTTTTCAGGAGCACGTAATTGACGACCCGCTGTTTTTAACCCGCTAAAGGCTTGCGGTGACGTCACTTCATGAACTAAATGACGGTCAACATAAACAATCGGCGCTTCCGAGTCGGGTGATGCGACAATATGTGCATCCCATACTTTTTCATATAGCGTTCTTGCTGCCATTAGACACCTTCCTTAATAGCATTAGCGATATAGTCACCCATTTCACTGGTTGATTTCGCGTTATGACGCTCATCGCTACTTAATAGCTCGCCAGTTAAATAGCCAGCTGATAAGGCTTTACCCACTGCGCGTTCTATGGCGCTCGCGGCATCTTCAAGTTTTAAGCTATGACGTAGTAATAAGGCAGCTGATAGAATTTGCGCCACAGGGTTAGCAATGCCTTGGCCTGCGATATCAGGTGCACTGCCACCAGCAGGTTCATACATACCAAAACCACTGCTGTTAAGGCTTGCTGAAGATAAAAGCCCCATTGAGCCGGTTAACATGGCAATTTCGTCTGACACTATGTCGCCAAAGAGGTTCGAACACAGCATCACATCAAATTCATTCGGGCGACGTAATAATTGCATGGTGGCATTGTCGATGTAGATATGTTCAAGCTCCACATCAGCGTAGTCTTTAGCCACTTCTTCAACCACTTCACGCCATAACACTGAACAGGCTAATACGTTAGCTTTATCCACTGAAGTAACTTTTTTACGGCGACCTTGAGCCGACTGAAAAGCAATATGGGCAATACGTTCAATTTCACGGCGGCTATAGCGCATGGTATCAAAGGCTTCTTCATCCAGGCCTTCGCCTTGACGACCCTTTGGCTTACCAAAGTAAATGCCGCCTGTTAATTCACGCACACATAACACATCAAAGCCTTTGCTTGAGATATCACTGCGCAGCGGCGACATATGTTCAAGGCCTGCGTGTAATTTTGCCGGACGTAAATTACAAAATAATTCAAAGTGACCACGTAGCGGCAATAGCGCGCCACGTTCAGGTTGATCATTGGGGGCTAAGTGTTCCCACTTAGGGCCGCCAACACTGCCAAATAAAATCGCATCTGATGCTTCACAGCCTTTTAAGGTTGCATCAGGCAGCGGGCAACCATGGTTATCAATGGCAATACCACCCACATCGTACTCGGCATATTCAATGTCGAGAGCAAATCGGGTTTCAACTTCATTCAGCACTTTACGTGCTTCAGCCATTACTTCTGGTCCAATACCATCACCGGCCAATACAGCTATTTGATAACTCATACTCCACCTAACTCCCTTTCTTTATGAATCTGTTGTTTAAAATCAGCCACTTTATCGGCGCGATAGGTTAAGTTCATTACATGAACCAAGGCCTGAGCCGATGACTCGACAACATCGGTTGCCAAGCCGACACCATGGAATGTTTGCTGATTGTATTCAGCGGTAATATCCACTTGGCCTAAGGCGTTTTGCCCTTCGCCTTTAGCGCTTAATTTGTAATTGGTAATATTAATGCTACGACCTGTTGCACGAGCAATAGCATTGTATGCCGCATCGACTGGGCCGTTTCCCGTTGCCGCTTCAGTGATTTCTTTGTCATCAACCACGATGCGCACTGTGGCAGTGGCAACCCCTTCAGTTGAATCAGAATGCACCATTAAATGTTGCAGTGAGTAATTATCATCATCTTGAGACTGGGCTTCGATAAACACTAAGGCTTCAAGATCATAATCAAATACTTGACCTTTTTTATCAGCTAGCTTCAAAAACTGATCGTAAAGGCTGTCCATATCATAATCGGTCTCTTTATAGCCCATTTCTTCCATGCGGTGCTTAATCACGTGACGACCTGAGCGCGAAGTCATATTCAAGTTATTGCGATTAAGGCCAATACTTTCTGGTGTCATGATCTCGTAAGTATTTTTAGCTTTTAGCATGCCATCTTGGTGAATACCTGATGAATGCGAAAATGCATTAGTGCCCACTACCGCTTTGTTTGCTTGTATCGGCATATTACATAGCTGACTAACAAGCGATGAAGTGCGGTGAATTTCTTTGGCATTAATGTTGTTTTCAAGTCCTAGCAAGCTCTTACGGGTGGCTAAGATCATCGCTATTTCTTCAAGTGAACAGTTACCAGCACGCTCACCAATACCGTTAACGGTACATTCAATCTGGCGGGCACCATGCTCAACAGCAGTGATAGAGTTAGCCACCGATAAGCCTAAATCATCATGACAATGCACCGAAATCACCGCTTGGTCGATATTCGGCACTCGGTTAAACAAGGTTTGAATTATGCCGCCAAACTCACTTGGAATGGTGTAACCCACGGTATCTGGGATATTAATGGTTCTCGCCCCTGCTTTAATGGCCTCTTCTACCATACGGCAAAGGTTATCAATCGGCGTTCGCCCAGCATCTTCACAAGAGAACTCAACGTCATCAGTAAAGCGGCGTGCGTATTTAACCGCGCTCACCGCCATTTCTAATACGTCATCAAATGAACGCTTTAATTTGCTTTCAACGTGAATAGTTGAGGTTGAAATAAAGGTATGAATTCGAAATTGATCAGCAACTGATAGCGCTTGCGCTGCGGCATCGATATCTTTTTCTAATGCGCGTGATAAGGCGCACACGCGGCTATTTTTGATGGTTTTGGCAATGGTTTGCACTGACTGAAAATCACCAGGCGATGACACAGGAAAGCCCACTTCCATAACATCAACACCTAAACGCTCAAGAGCCAATGCAATTTGCAGCTTTTCTTTAACCGTTAAACTGGCTGCTAACGCCTGCTCGCCGTCTCTTAATGTGGTATCAAATATTATGACTCTATCGGACATCTGTTTTCTCCATCGAACCTGGTTGTTCACGTTAAAGTTTGTTCGCTTTGCTAATGGATTTGAGTGTTTTGCTCATTCAGTTCATTAGACTTTTTGTTTGCTATATAAATCAATCAGAGGCAGAAACAAAAAACCCCGCGGCTATTAGCGCGGGGTTTGTGAATGCTAGTAAACTTATTTAGCTTGTAACACAAAGGACTCCGCGCAAATATTGCGTAAGAGAAGAAGGAGACCTAGTAAAATGCTACCACTATAAATATTCATTTTATTTAACTAACTATTCTGCAATTAATTTATCTATACCCACTTTTTATCCTGACCAGCTGGCTGTGTCAACCCCAATTTATTCATCTTTTGTACAACACTGCAGCTTAAAAGCTTGATTAACGCATTACTTTTAAGCACAAATAAATCCCCATATGCCCGTACACTGCTGTTTACACGTAATTTATAGTTTTTTTTCGCCTTTATTAATATGCAAAAAACCGATTTGAGATTTCTAATATTAATCTGGTTAAAGGCAGGCTTTAGTTATATCTAAGCCCAAAGAAGCTTAAGCCTTAACGCGGCTAAGCGAGGAAGACAAACCATGACAGGCTTGTTTTAAAATGCAAACAGACGAGGGGCAAATGATTAGAAAGGAGTGTTTATAAGGAACGAGAACTAGCATTAGCGGCTAACGAGTCACCAATGCTGCAGATAAGCTGTTTAAGCTAAAGCAATTAACATAGCCTTGAAGGCGAGTGAGTTAATTCTCAATCAAATACTGACTAATTTCATCAAGAAAATCACCGCCGAAGCGACTTAACTTGCGCTCACCGACACCATTTACCGCCAGCATTTCACCGGCACTGGTGGGCACCATCGCTGCCATTTCCGCTAAGGTGGCATCATTGAACACCAAATAAGGTGGCACATCATGTTTTTCAGCCAATTCACGGCGCAGCAGCTTGAGTCGAGCAAATAATTTACGATCATATTGCTGCGGCGCACGAGATGAACTTTTGCGTTTACTGGTCACTAACTGAATCCGCGGTTCGGCGAGCTGTAAGCTGGCTTCCCCACGTAATATTGGTCGTGCTGATTCATTTAGCTTTACTGAAGATCCGCGAGTAATATCTTGGCTCGCTAACCCTAAATGAATAAGCTGCCTAATCACACTGAGCCAATATTCATGGCTGTGATCTTTACCAATGCCCCAAGTGGACAGCTTGTTATGGCCGCGATCCATCACGTTGGCGGCTTTTGAGCCCCGCAGCACATCAATGACTTGGTTAACACCGAAATATTGATTGAGTCTAAAAATGCACGACAGCACTTTTTTGGCATCTTCGCTGCCATCATAACGCTTAGGCGGATCGAGACAAATATCGCAGTTACCACAAGGTTTTGAGCCACTTTCATCAAAGTAATGCAGTAATACTTGTCGGCGGCAGGTTTGCGCTTCAGCAAAGGCTGCCATGGTGTTCATTTTATGTAGTTCAACATCTTGCTGTGGGCCAGGTTCTGATTGCTCAATCAGGTGCTTAACGCGGCCAATATCAGCAGGGTCAAACAACATATACGCTTCGGCATCTAAGCCATCACGGCCTGCTCGGCCTGTTTCTTGATAATAAGACTCAACGCTTTTGGGGATATCATAATGCACCACAAAGCGAACATTGGATTTGTTAATTCCCATGCCAAACGCCACGGTAGCAACCACAATATCGATTTTGTCTTTTAAAAAATTATCTTGAATCGCGCCGCGCTCTTCTTGGGTCATCCCCGCATGATAAGCAGCGGCGCTAAAGCCTTGTAACTTTAAGCGATCGGCAACTTCATCGACTCGACGGCGGCTACTGCAATAAATAATGCCGTTACTGCCCTTTTGTAACTGTAAAAACTGTTTGAGCTGGTTAGCCGCATTAAGCTTTTCAACTACGGTATAGCGAATGTTAGGACGATCAAAGCTGGATAATAAACAAAAAGGACTGATTTGCAGCCGCTGACAAATACTTTCGCGGGTAGCCTGATCTGCCGTCGCCGTTAACGCCATCAGTGGCACATAAGGAAACAACTGCTTCAGTTGACCAAGGGCGGCATATTCTGGTCTAAAATCATGGCCCCACTGGCTAATACAGTGAGCCTCATCAATGGCAAACAATGAGATTTGTAACTCATGCATCCGCTCGATAAAGTCAGGCCGTAGCAAACGCTCTGGTGATACATAAAGCAATTTGATTTCGCCTTTATGTAAGCGTTTTAAAATCTCAACGGTTTCATCGCGGGGTAAAGAAGAGTTCAAATAAGCGGCGGCAACACCTGACTGAGTCAAGCTATCAACTTGATCTTTCATCAGTGAAATTAGCGGCGATACCACAATGGTTAATCCAGGAAGCACCAAAGCCGGTAATTGGTAACACATGCTCTTACCGCCACCGGTTGGCATAATCACTAGAGTATCTTGGCCACTTAAGGTCTGCTCAATGATCTCACGCTGACCTTCACGAAAGTCACGATAACCAAAGATTTGCTGTAATTGCTGTCCAAGCACATCTTCCACAACTGGGGTTGCAGAAACAATCGCTTGCGCTGGAACTTGAGACTCGACTGGGCTAGAAATAAGATTATCCATTAATAGGGCTTGAGATCAGATGCAGCATTTTAAAGCACTGAGGCGAAGATGTCTGCACACAAACCGCAACTGCTCAAATATGCAGCATTGATTTTACCAAGCCGATTAGGCTAGATTAAATGCTCTACAATAATAACGATAGAAATTAGGCTGCATATGACCACGGATGTCCAACTACAAGCATTAAAGCAAGTCGCTGAAATATTTGACCAACATGTGCCATTTCATAATTTACTCGGCTTAGAGATAAAGCGCTATGACGAAAATGGTGTCGAGGTGGTGATAAAAATGAAGCCTGAGCTTATCGGTAATATTCATCAAAATATTTTGCATGGCGGAGTCACTGCAACCTTGCTCGATGTCGTTGGCGGACTGACCTGTTTTGCTGGATTAGTCTCAAGTAGGGATGATTGGACCTTAGAGCAATTACAACAACGTCTTACCACCTTAGGCACTATTGATATGCGGGTTGATTTTTTGCGCCCTGGACGCGGTGAAATATTTACTGGCACAGGTTGTGTTATTCGTGCAGGTAATCGGGTGTCAGTCTGTCGCATGGAGTTACATAACGAACAAGGTACTCACATCGCCTTCGGTACAGGAACCTATATGGTGGGTTAACCCTTTACGACTAAAGCCACAAAAAACTAACACAAACATCAGCTTAAAACATCTTCGTTTGCCGTTTTATACAAACTGCGATAATGCTGAGGTTAATGAGTAGATCTTATTGAAAAATGATCCAGCGATTAGCTTGAGAGATCGGCAAAGGCAACCTACAATCGCCCTCTCTTTGTCAGCTGTTTGTGGAAATTCATGCAAGATCTTGAAACCCGTAAAGGTATTATCCTCGCCATTTGTGCCTATAGCCTATGGGGCGTAGCACCACTGTATTTTAAATTACTCGCTGATGTGTCTGCCTTTGAGATCTTGGCTCACCGCGTTGTGTGGTCATTTATCTTTATTATCATTTTAATGCAGTTTATTGGTGGGTTTAGCCGCCTTGCCATTTTGCTTAAACAGCCCAAACAATTACTGGTGCTAGCGCTTACCTCGGTGTTGATTGCACTTAATTGGCTGATTTTCATTTGGGCGATTAACAACGACCACATGCTAGATGCCAGTTTAGGTTATTTCATTAATCCACTATTTAACGTCTTACTGGGGATGATATTTTTATCTGAGCGCTTACGAAAATTACAGTGGTTTGCTGTAACGCTGGCCGCTATTGGTGTCATTATTCAGCTGATCTCTTTTGGCTCTATCCCATTGGTGTCTTTAGCGCTGGCAGCGTCATTTGGTTTTTATGGTTTATTACGTAAAAAAGTCAACATTGATGCCAAAGCGGGTTTATTGGTTGAAACCGCTATTTTACTGCCTGTGGCATTAGGCTATTTAGCCCTCACGCTTGATACCGCATCAGCGAATATGTTCACTAACGATATCGAAATGAACTTAACCTTAGTGGCTGCAGGTATTGTGACCACCATTCCCTTGCTGTGTTTTGCTGGCGCTGCGATGCGCATTCCACTATCTATGCTGGGCTTTTTCCAGTATATCGGCCCAAGCATCATGTTTATTTTGGCCATTTACCTGTTCAACGAGCCGTTTGATATTGAAAAAGGGGTCACGTTTGGCTTTATTTGGAGCGCGCTAGTGGTATTTACCGCCGACATGGCGCTGCAGCGTCGCCGCCGGTTAAAGTCAGCCTAATCGCTTAGGGCTTAGTTCTTAGGACTTAGGGCTTATCAATGCTTCATAGCCGCAATGGCTTTCATTGCGGCTGGGTTATCTTCTAGGGTGGCTAAAATCACATAGCCTTTCGTGGTTGGCAGTAGCAATGCATCGTCCCTTGTGAGCGACACCAACGCCTTATCGCCGTTTTTAAGGGTAAACCATCCTAGTGAGTATCCGGCAATGCCTATGCCGTTTGTACGCCACTGTGGCGTTAATTCTAATTCAGTTGTTAAGTCCACTACTCTCGCTTGCTGCCAAAGTAACTCATCCGTGTTGAAATCCTGACTGTAAAGGGGGATCGATAACGTCAAAGGCTTATTGTCAGGCTTTAGCGTTAACTGGCTATTATTGGTTTGATACAGGGTCCATGAGAACAGTATAAACAGGAATAAAATAATTCCGTAGCTAACATACAAGGCGGTACTCGGTAATTTCTTCACCCAAATCAACGCCGTTAGTCCTAATAATCCAATCAGCACCCCGACAAAATTGAACGTGCCGTGACTGCTTAACCCTGCTAATGCTATTTCAGTCATTATTTCCTGCTTAGTGATATGTTTTATAAGGATACATCTTTATTTATTTTTCAATATTATCATAATCTTCATAACATGCTGACAAGCATAGTTTTACTCGTTAAAAGCTTGCCTAAACATCAGTAACCGTGATGAGTTAGCATCTAAAGCGCACAAAAATGCCACCGTAAGAACCTTCACGGTGGCATTGTTATAGCGACTTAATCGCAATACAACTTATAAGTCTAACGCCAGAATTTTTGAATTACGTTGGAAGTTATACAGCTTCTTTTTCGCATTAGGCAGTTGTTCAACATCAACAATATTAAAGCCATGCTCCAAAAACCAATGAATACTGCGGGTGGTTAAGGCGAATAACTTTGAATAACCACGCACACGCGCCTGACCAATGATGTTATTGAGCAATACACTGCCTCTGTCGGCATCACGATAATCTTGATGCACCACTAAACAGGCAAACTCACCGGCATTGTCTTCTTCAAAGGGATATAACGCCGCGCAGCCAATGACTAAGCTATCGCGCTCAATCAGCATAAACTGCTCAATTTCCATTTCCAGCTGCTCACGGGAGCGGCGCACGAGCACCCCTTGCTCCTCTAATGGGCGAATAAGGTCTAATACCCCACCGATATCGCCAATGGTGGCGCGCCTTAAGCGCTCAGCGCTTTCAGTAACAATTTGGGTACCAATACCTTCACGGGAGAACAACTCTTGTAGCAAAGTGCCATCTTCAAGGTAGCTCACCAAGTGACAACGTGGAATGCCATTACGACAAGCATCAATACTGGCCTTTAAAAACGCCATGGTACCCACACAAGATTTACCCGCCGTTTGCATTTCATCCAAGATGGACTGCGCGCCATTTGGCATCAGCTCAGCAATCACCTCGCCGTCTTTGCCTAAAATGCCGTGGGTATTACTAAAACCAATAATTTTGTCGGCTTTAAGCTTTATAGCCACTTTGGTGGCCACTTCTTCGGCGGTTAAGTTAAAACATTCGCCAGTGACAGAAACCGCAATAGGCCCCATCAATACAATACAATTTTTATCCAACTGGCGCTCAATACCTTGCGTATCAATGCGGCGCACTTTTCCGGTTAGGCAAAAATCCACCCCGTCATCGACCCCCAAAGGCTGCGCAATAACAAAGTTACCACTGACAAGGTTGATTTGTGCATTTTGCATTGGGGTGTTGCCAAGGCTCATTGACAGCCTTGCGGTAATATCAAATTGCACTGAGCCAGCAACTTGCTTAATCACTTTTAACGAGTCTTCATCAGTAATGCGCACGCCGTTGTGATAACTCGGCTCGATACCCGCATTGTGCATGGCGCTATCAATTTGCGGCCTTGCGCCATAAACCAATACCACTTTAATCCCTAAGGAGTGCAACAAGGCGACATCGTTTAAGATGCCTCTAAATTGATTATGCAGCAGGGCTTCGCCGCCAAGCATGACAACAAAGGTTTTTCCGCGATGAACATTAACGTATGGCGCTGAATGGCGGAAACCATCAACCAGCTCTGTGGTTCTTAAAGGCACATTAACCCCTAAACAAATAATCAATCAGAACAGTCAGTGACAAACCCACCAACAATATAATTACGCAATAATATTGCATTTAAATTCACTTTAAAAGCATTTTATCGCATTAGTAATAGTTTTAGATCATAAATAGCGCCTATAAAGCAGCAAATAAGCTCACCTAGCTGCCAAATAGTACAAATGGCGTTTATGCATAAGGCGGCAATATAGCGTCAATAACTGAATCATGAAGATAAAATAGGCGTAACGACCTCTATCACTGTAAGGCGTTGTTTATAAAGCAAGAGAAAAGCATAACCGATTGAAATTGATAACGCGGAGATCTGGATTACATTTTTGACAGGCAAAAAAAAAGCCCCATAAAGGGACTTTTTTAAAAGAACAAAATCAATTACTTGATTTTAGCTTCTTTATACATAACGTGCTGGCGAATAACTGGATCAAATTTCTTGATTTCCATTTTTTCAGGCATGTTACGCTTATTTTTTTCAGTAGTGTAGAAGTGACCAGTTTTAGCACTAGATACTAATTTGATCTTCTCACGATTACCTTTAGATTTAGCCATTTTCTATTATACCTTCTCGCCGCGGGCACGAAGTTCTTTAACAACAACTTCAATACCTTTTTTGTCGATGATACGGATACCTTTAGTAGATACACGTAGTTGCACGAAGCGTTTTTCTTCTTCTAACCAAAAACGGTGGTTTTGTAGGTTAGGTAAAAAACGACGACGAGTCGAATTTTTAGCGTGCGAACGGTTGTTACCAACCATAGGCTTCTTGCCAGTAACTTGGCATACTCTTGACATGTCAATCTTCTCCAAAAACAATTTTAAAACGCTCGAGCATTTATGTGCCTCGTGTGGCCGTCGCCCGAGGCACAAAGAGGGCGCATTTTATACACGATAACAAAATTAAGGTCAAGCGTTGTTTAATTTATCCACCCGCGCTCAGCAAAAGAAACTATCTCCTGATCGCCTACAACCATATGATCTAAAAGAGAAACATCGATAGTAGATAAGGCTTTTTTTAATCTGTCAGTAATTTGCCGATCTGCCTGACTTGGCTCTGCAATGCCAGACGGGTGATTATGACACACTATGACTGCCGCAGCTTTTTTTTCCAACACCAAGCTCACCACTTCACGTGGGTAGACTGATGCAGAATTAATCGTTCCGCGGAATAATTCTACAAATTGAATCACTCTATGTTGGCTATCCAACAATAGTAATGCAAACACTTCATAGGATCGGTCTGCTAATTGTCTCATTAAATAGTCCCGAGTTAAATCAGGATTTACCAAAATTTGCCCTCTACGCAGATTTTCTTGCGAAATTCGCTTAGAAATCTCCGATGCCGCCTGTAATTGGGCATATTTTACCGGCCCAACACCCGACAATTGGCAAACTTGACTACGCGGTGCACAAAATAAAGCCCTTAATCCGCCAAACTGACCAATCATATCTCGGGCAAGATCGACCGCATTTTGACCTGCTATGCCATTTCGCAGTAAAACCGCCAGTAACTCAGCATCCGATAAATGCCCGGCACCTAAATGTAATAATTTGTCTCTTGGCCCTTCTCCATCAGGCCAGTCTTTAATCGCCATAAACACTCCTTGTTTATTATCATCCGTGACGGGGACACTCATGCTGGTATGAGTAAGTTATACATAGTGGGTAGCAATAGCTTTTGTAAATAGCGAGTTGTGACCCTGAGTTGTTGTGACCCTTAGCACATCATTATGGTCTATATTTTTAATTTCGGATCATCATCCTTATTTAGATTGTGATATCTTAGCCGCAATATCGCGATGAGCAGGATTGAGCAAAACATGCTGACAAATAAAAAAGTCCTTCTAGGCATAGGTGGTGGTATCGCTGCCTATAAAAGTGCCGACTTAATACGCCGCCTTAAAGAGCGCGGTGCAGATGTTCGTGTGGTCATGAGCCAAAGCGCCATGGAGTTTATTACCCCACTGACAATTCAAGCGCTATCAGGTCATCCTGTGGCCTCAGATTTACTCGATCCTGCAGCTGAAGCCGCAATGGGACACATTGAGCTCGCTAGATGGGCTGATGTGGTTATCGTCGCGCCAGCGACAGCTAACCTCATAGCTCGTATTAATGCAGGCATGGCGGATGAGCTGTTAACCACAACTTGCCTTGCCACAGAAGCGCCGGTTATCGTTTGCCCAGCGATGAACCAGCAAATGTATCGCAACCTTGCTACCCAAGAAAACATTGCCAATATTAAACGTAAAGGCATTACCGTTTGGGGGCCTGCCAGCGGCGATCAAGCCTGTGGTGAAGTCGGCCCAGGCCGAATGCAAGAGCCATTAGCCATTGCAGAGCAACTGGTGCAGTATTTTGCCCCAGCTGAAAAACCCTTAAACGGTTATAAGCTGATCTTAACCGCGGGCCCAACCCGTGAGGCGATAGACCCAGTTAGATACATCTCTAACCACAGCTCAGGCAAAATGGGCTTTTCATTAGCCAGCGCCGCCAGCCAAATGGGCGCCGAAGTGACCCTCATTAGTGGCCCTGTTAATCTAGCCACCCCAGCGGGCGTTAAGCGCATCAATGTCGAATCAGCACAACAAATGCTAGATGCCGTCATGGAAAACATTGAAGACCAAGCTATTTTTATCGGCTGCGCTGCAGTGGCGGATTACCGCATCGCCAGCGTCGCGGAATCTAAAATCAAAAAGTCGGCAGAAAACATGCAACTTGCGCTCGTTCGCAATCCTGATATCTTAGCCAGCGTTTCAGCACTAAAAAATCGACCTTTCACTGTAGGTTTTGCTGCAGAGACCGATAACGTAGAAGAATACGCCCGTGGCAAGCTTGAACGGAAAAAATTAGATCTCATTGCTGCAAATGACGTATCAATTGCAGGTCTAGGGTTTAACGCCGATGACAATGCACTGCAAGTGTTCTGGAAAGACGGTAGTGAAAAACTACCCGCAACAGACAAACTGACACTGGCAACACAATTACTTACTTTGATAGCAGCAAAGATTAAAACATCATGAAAACACCTGTAGAACTTAAACTTCTCGACTCGCGTATTGGCAGCGAGTTTCCTTTACCGGCTTATGCCACCCCAGGCAGTGCAGGTATGGACTTACGTGCCATGATTGATACCACTATGGTTATCGAGCCAGGTGAAACCGTATTAATCCCAACTGGCATAGCGGTGCATGTTGCCGATCCAAGCTTAGCTGCCGTGATCTTGCCTCGCTCAGGCTTAGGTCATAAACATGGCATCGTATTAGGCAATTTAGTCGGCTTAATTGATTCAGACTATCAAGGCCCCTTAATGGTGTCTTGCTGGAACCGCAGCGATAAAGCCTACAGTATCGAAATAGGCGATCGTTTAGCGCAGTTAGTTTTTGTGCCTGTAGTACAGGCGCAGTTTACCTTAGTCGATGAGTTTGATACCTCAGAACGTGGTGAAGGTGGATTTGGTCATTCTGGCACCAAATAACCTTTACAAGTAGTCACAATCCTAGGAAAAAATAATGGCGGCTAGCCCAAAGATAAATCGTCGTGAGCACATTTTACAGTGCCTTGCGCATATGCTGGAAACCAGCCCTGGCCAACGTATTACCACTGCTAAGTTGGCAGCTGAAGTTGGTGTTTCTGAAGCGGCGTTATATCGCCACTTCCCAAGTAAAGCGAGAATGTTTGAAGGCTTAATCGAGTTTATTGAAGATGCAATCTTATCGCGCTTAAACATCATCATGGATGAAGAAAAAGACACCATGAAACGTTGTGAGCTGGTACTGCAACTACTACTGGTGTTTTCAGAGCGTAACCCGGGGATCTCACGAGTGCTCAATGGTGATGCACTTTTAGGTGAAAATGAACGTTTACGCAGCCGCATTAGCGCACTGTTTGCAAAAATTGAAACCCAAATCAAACAAATACTGCGTGAAAAAACCTTACGTGAAGGCAAAGGTTTTAATATCGACGAAGCCATACTCGCCAACCTACTCCTTGCAGTAGCAGAAGGGAGAATCGCTCAGTTTGTGCGTAGTGAGTTCAAACAAAAGCCCACTAAGCACTTCGATGAACAGTGGCAGTTTATTCAGCAGCAGCTGCTGAGAAGCTAACCCATTAGCATTGCTAATATCGCTGGTTGTGGTCGTTGAACTAACACAAAACAACAACAGTTCTTAAACGCACTTCGGTGCGTTTTTTATTGCCAATAAATTGTATTTGTTAATTAAATATCGTACTTTAGGTTTAGTTTTTCGATAGCTATCGATAAATATTACGACTATAAAAATTAACAAGGACGTTTATGAAACACACCGCTGTTATTGCAGCCTGCCTGCTAGCCTTTACTCCCTCAATATCTCATGCGGCATCATTATCTGATGCGAGCCTTTTCAGTAAAGGGGCAGAGTTTAGCGATGTCAAAATTTCTCCAGAAGGTGATTACCTCAGTGCATTAACTAGCCACAATGGCAAAAAAACCTTAGTAATTTTAGAAACAAAGACCAAAAAGCTGATCAATGCGCTCAACTTTCCAGGTAATGCGGAAGTCGGCAATTATGTATGGGCAAACCATGAACGTATTGTGCTACAAAAAGTCTATTTGAAAGGTTGGTCTGATGTCCCACAATATTATGGCGAATTATTTGCTACTAACGCTGATGGCTCACGCAAAAAATACTTATTTGGCTATAACAGTGGCGAGCAACAAACCGGTTCCCACATAAAGAAAAACACCGCTATTAATGCCACTGCATACATACTTGATCCAATGCCAGAAAACAATAAACACATGCTGGTCAATGCGATACCATGGAGCAGTGCAATTTCACGAGGTTATGATAGCCTTCAAGATGTATATCGTGTCGATCTCTATACAGGTAAAAGACGCAAAATCGTTACCTCTCCCATAGGTAAAGCTAGCTTTTTAACCAATCATACTGGCGAAGTAAAATTTGTAGCTGGTATCGATAGTCAACATAAAACCCAAATATTTTATCGCCATGAAGGCGATTGGCTGAACAGTAGCAAGCTTAATCTTGGTTTGACTGATTTTTATCCCATTTCATTCGCCAATAACCCTGACACCATTTTTGCCGCAGGCAGAGAAGACAATCACACCTTGGGGGTGTATAAAATTGATTTAACTAGCGGCGAAAAGCAACTGGTTGTTCAAGATGAAGATGTTGACCCAAGCAACTATTGGATTAATAAAAAAACCAAACAGCTTTATGCCGTCGAATTCGATAGCGGCTACCCAACTTATGCTTTTGTAGATAAACAAGATCCCCACTCCAAACTCGTTAAACAATTGCTGGCATCACTACCTGGACATCAAATCCAAATAGTCAGCGAAACTAACGACGCTAAACTCGCTATCATTAAAGCCTTTAACGATCGCAACCCTGGTGATTACTACTTATTTGATACCGAAAAAACCAAACTTGAATATCTTTTGTCTGAGAAAAGCTGGCTAGACCCAGATGCAATGGCAGAAGTGAAACCTATCAGCTTCACCAGTCGTGATGGCAAAACGATTTCTGGTTACCTCACTTTACCTGCAGGCAAAGAAGCCAAAAATTTGCCTCTGATTGTTAACCCCCATGGCGGCCCACATTATATTCGCGACAATTGGGGCTTTGACCCACAAAATCAGTTACTGGCGAATCAAGGCATGGCGGTATTACAGGTTAACTTTCGAGGTTCTGGTGGTTTTGGCGAACAATTCCAACAAGATGGTTATCAAAAGTGGGGCTCTGAGATTCAATACGATATTATTGATGGCACCAAATATGTAATTGACCAAGGTTTTGCAGATAAAGAGCGCATTTGTATTGTGGGCGGCAGTTTTGGCGGCTACAGCGCCCTACAAAGTGCCATTATTGAGCCTGATTTATTCAAGTGCGCCATTGGCTTTGCAGGTGTTTACGATTTAGAAATGATGTTTGAAGAAGGTGATGTACAAGAATCTCGAAGTGGCACTAGCTATTTAAAAGATGTGCTTGGAGAAAACCCCCAACAACTTAAAGCCATGTCACCGGCCTTTAATACCGATAAGCTCAAAGCCAGTTTATTACTGGTTCATGGTGGCAATGATGAGAGAGCCCCCATTGAGCAGTTAGAGTCATTAGAAAAAGGCTTAAAGCAGCACGAATACCCCTATCAAAAACTAGTCATGGATGATGAAGGTCATGGCTTTTATAATGATGAACATAGAGCTAAATACTACAATAAGATGTTGAGTTTTTTGAAAGAAAACCTCAAGTTGTAATTTTATCGCCTCACACTAAAGCCGATACTTGACTAAAAAGGTCGGCTTTTTTTATTTCAATAATATTAATTTGACCTAAATCACGTTATTATCCCGTCCCTGATCTTTGATGCAGCGCTTGTCCATAAAGCGTTAACGTCATTTTTAGCATACACTCATTAAGTATTACCCCTGTGGTTGGAGGATAAGATGGCACTAAGTGAAGCCGCGTTGAAAGTTAAAGCAGCACTAACTGAGCAAGGGCTTGAAACCCCAATGCTGCCTCAAACTCACACAGCTGAAGAGCGTAAGCAGAAAATTGAGCATCATATGAAAGAAATCCTGACATTAATGTCGTTGGATTTATCAGATGATAGCTTAATGGACACCCCACGCCGCATTGCAAAAATGTATGTTGATGAGATTTTCTCAGGGCTTGATTATCAAAACTTCCCTAAAATCACTGTCATCGATAACAAGATGGGCGTTGATGAAATGGTGCGAGTGCAAGATATCAGCCTCACCAGTACCTGTGAGCACCATTTAGTGACTATTGATGGCTATGCCACCGTGGCGTATTTACCGCGCACTAAGATTATTGGTTTATCAAAAATCAACCGCATTGTGCGCTTTTTTGCCCAGCGCCCTCAAGTGCAAGAAAGACTGACCCAGCAAGTGTTGGTGGCATTACAAACCTTGCTTGAAACCAAAGATGTAGCGGTAAAAATGGACGCGGTGCATTACTGCGTTAAATCCCGTGGCGTTATGGACTCAACCAGTTCAACCACCACCACAGCTTTAGGTGGGGTTTTTAAATCTAATCCAGCCACAAGGGCTGAATTTCTTGGTAACTAACCATAGCTACAACGAGTGAT
The DNA here is from genome assembly GCF_001957135.1 of Shewanella sp. UCD-KL21. Lineage (GTDB taxonomy): Bacteria > Pseudomonadota > Gammaproteobacteria > Enterobacterales > Shewanellaceae > Shewanella. The sequence continues at coordinate 44,876 of NZ_MPHK01000004.1, forward strand.
TTCAATCTTCTTTAATATTACAAGGACGTTTTATGAGATATGTTTTTTTACTTTTAGTATGTTTTTCTAGTTGGGCTATTGCAGAAGAGGAAATACTCACCGTAGACAGATCTGTATCAGGTAGCTTTCAATCTTCCTTTCCTAATGACCAGAAAATATTTGCAGATATTAGTGCCTTTCAGATTCTCAATTGTGTACTTATGAGCAATGATAAAGGAGAAAGGTGGGCTGTCATCACCGTGAATAATACCGCTAATGGGCAGCGAACGTTAAATCAAAAACATCTACTTGCTTTATTTGCTAACGGTGACCGAATAGTACCAGCTGCTTTTACTGCTAAATTCGACAGTAATGAAATCTTATCGATTACGATTAATTTCGGTGAATATAAATTTCCTATCCTTGAAGTTTATTCGAGATTGGAAGCTTAATAAATAAAGAAACGCTGCAATTATATTGCAGCGTTTCTTATCTTCGTACTAAAAACTGATACTTTCTAATAAGTAGAAGTTTCAGATTAAATACCGTATTGCTCGCGATAAGCGCTAACTGAAGCAAGTTCTGCTTCCATTCCTGACTTCTCTGAAAGGTAGTTAATCAAATCAGCTAACTTGATGATTGACACAATGGCGCAGCCAAAGTCACGCTCAACTTCTTGAATCGCTGATAACTCGCCTTTGCCTTTTTCTTGTCTGTCTAGGGCAATCAATACGCCTGCAAGGCTTGCATCATGTGCAGCAATGATTTCCATTGATTCACGAATTGCAGTGCCCGCGGTGATCACGTCATCAACTAACATCACTTTGCCAGCCAGTTCGCTACCCACTAATGAGCCGCCTTCACCGTGATCTTTCTTTTCTTTACGGTTAAAGCAATATGGCACATCTTTGTCGTGATGATCGCACAAGGCAACCACTGTGGTCGTAGCAATTGGAATGCCTTTATAAGCAGGGCCAAACACTAAATCGTAATCGATACCAGAATCAACTAATGCAGCAGCATAAAAGCGACCAAGACGTGCTAAATCACGACCCGTATTGAATAAACCCGCATTAAAAAAGTATGGGCTAGTACGGCCTGATTTCAGAGTAAACTCACCAAAGCGTAATACCTGACGCTCAAGAGCAAATTCAATAAACTCACGTTGATATGCTTTCACATTATCTCCTTTATACTGTTATCTTTTTTTGTAGAATACATTTTAAAAAAGGGCCCGAATGGGCCCTTAATTTGAATCAATTTTTAGCTTAATGCCGCTTTCTGAGTGTCCACGATCTCGCGGATGCCGTGCTTGGCTAACTCAAGTAAGCTTAATAGCTCTTCATGACTGAATGGCTCGCCTTCAGCAGTACCTTGGATCTCAATCATCTTACCGGTTTCTGTCATCACTACGTTCATGTCAGTTTCAGCAGCGCTATCTTCGATATATTCTAAATCGCAGATTGGCTCACCTTTATAAATACCAACACTAACAGCAGCAATAAGGAACTTAAGCGGGTTAGTTTTTAAAATACCTTTACCACGAGCCCAGTTCAGCGCATCAACTAATGCAACACAAGCACCAGTAATAGCAGCAGTACGTGTACCGCCGTCAGCTTGAATTACGTCACAATCGATAACGATAGTGTTTTCACCCAATGCTTTCATATCAACAGCTGCACGTAATGAACGGCCGATTAAGCGTTGGATTTCTTGAGTACGACCAGATTGCTTGCCACGAGCAGCTTCACGTTGCATACGGCTATGAGTCGAACGCGGTAGCATACCGTATTCAGCAGTTACCCAGCCTTGGCCTTGGCCTTTAAGAAAACGTGGTACGCCTTCTTCAAAACTGGCAGTACATAAAACTTTTGTGTCACCAAATTCAACCAACACCGAACCTTCAGCGTGAGCTGTAAATTGACGAGTAATCGTAACTGGACGAGATTGTGCAGGTGTTCTGTCGCTTGGACGCATATGCATTTCCTATAGTGTGGAATTGATGACTAAGTTTTCAGTAAATAGCTGTTTTAAGTAAATAGCTTTGTGCACATAAATTTCGTGCATATTTGGCAGCATATTATAGTGACTTGTTTCAGTGGATGCCACGCTTAACAAAACCCTTATTGGTTTTTTATTAACAAAACGGCACACTGAGGGATTAAATATTGTTTAAATGATGTGAGACACATGAAAATTGCCATCTTTGGTGCCGGCTCAACAGGCTGTTTTTTAGCAGGCGAACTCAAACTCGCTAAGCTTGATGTCAGTGTTATTTGCCGGCCACGGATTAAACACAGCATTATTGAAAATAACGGTATTCGGCTTACTGACTATCAAGGCTTAGATCAACGCGTCATGCCAGATGCACTGATGACCGATATCAACCCGTCTGTTAATAAGAGCCATAATCAAAGTGATAATAACAGCGTCGATAATGGGAAAATAACCCAATTCGATGTCATCTTTGTCACCCTAAAATGCCATCAGCTCGCCAGCATCATCGATGACTTATTAGCAATATCAACCCAGCAAAGCGCCATAGTATTAATGCAAAATGGCCTAGGTAGCCTTGAAATCCTTCAGCAAGCTTTTAAAAACCGCAATCAAGTAAGGCAAATCTTTCAGGGCATCACCCCGTTTAATGTATTGCAGCAAGACAACGCCAGCTTTCATAAAGGCACTGAAGGGGTATTTACCTTCGAAACATGCCCGCAAACTCACGCCATTGAAACCGCGATGAACAATGCACAGGCAAATATCAGCTGCACATTAGTAGCCGATATGGCGGCCATTATTAATGGTAAATTACTGCTCAACCTCAATAACGCCTTAAACGCCATATGTGATGTACCGATAAAGCAGCAATTAAGCCAACGCAAAACCCGAAAACTGCTAGCCATGGCAATGCAAGAGTGGCTTAAGATCTGCAAACAAGCACAGTTGCCACTGGCTCAATTTACCAAAGTGAACCCTAGCTTACTGCCGCTGATCTTGTCAGTGCCTGATAGCTTATTTAGCCTGATAGCAAAACCCATGTTGGCAATCGACCCTCAAGCCCGTTCATCCATGTGGCAAGACATTCACACCCAGCGCCCCACCGAGATTGATTACCTTAATGGCGCAGTCGTAAAGCTTGGGCTCAAACATCAAGTGGCAACCCCAGTAAATCGCGCCATAGTCGCTGGGATTAAACAATTAGAGCAAGGCAAGACAGTCAGCATCGATGAGATTTACCGTATGATTGGAGCCTAGTTAGCAGTTGTATAGAGTTAGCACGGATATTAGCGCCAACATGAGTATTGGCTAGGCACAAAAAAACCGAGCTCATCACTGCATGCAGCAACTCACTCGGCTTTTAAAGGCTTAAAACAGTTAATCGTCGTAAACAGTCTTGCTCAATCTAGTTAGTCTTTTTAATCATAGGCAGCACCAACAGCGCCACACCCACCACTAAAAACGGAATACTCAATAACTGCCCTGCACTCATTGTCCACTCAGTGGCATAAGCGGCTTGCTTAACCTTGACCATTTCAATGGCCCAACGTGCGCTGAATACGCTGCACAAGAACAGCCCAAAAATAACCCCGTGCTTTTGTTTTAAGTTGGTAAATTTATACACCGCAAACAAAGCAATAAAGATAACTAAATAGCTAATGGCCTCGTATAACTGCGCCGGATGGCGCGGCAGCATATCAATACGTTCAAAAATAATGCCCCACGGTTTAGTGGTCGGCAGCCCTAAAATCTCTGAATTGGCAAAGTTCGCCATCCGCACAAAAAAGCCAAATATCGCCGTGGCAATGGCTAAGCGGTCAAGTAAAAACAAAAACGGCATATCGGTTTTACGCTTGTAATAATACAGCGCTAAAATGGCACCTAAACCGCCGCCATGACTGGCTAAGCCACCTTCCCAAATGGCCAAAATCTTCATTGGATTGGCAAAATAGTAACTTGGATCGTAAAAGAAACAGTGGGCTAAACGGGCGCCAACAATAATCCCCACCACACAATAAGTCAGTAGATTATCTAACGATGCGACATCCAAACCTTCTTTTTTGTACATGTGCTTCATAACTTGAAAACCACTGGCAATGGCTACTGCAAACAAAGCCCCATACCAATGTACTTGTAAACCCATAAATGAAATGAGTACTGGGTCGAGATTCCACACAAAATGGTCCAATTGACTACTCCAAACATTAACAACAACTCACGCAGCAGGCGTGAGCAAATAATTGCCGCTACTATAAACAATTCATCGGCTTAATTCGATGACTATGGTCACCACAGCAAACTATTTCCATGATAGGTAGACGACACTCGTGCCTTAATCGCAATGCTGTGACCGATAAAAGCCGCTTAAGTTGCACACTAACCAGTATAAATAGCCCAAAAGCCAGTTGATAAAACTTGCTAAGCTTTGACCTTCACAATCAGCAGACTATAATCGACACACTATTACGTTGCTAATTAATCAGGGTTCACAATGATCCAAAGTATGACCGCCTACGCTCGCATTGAGCACAAAGCCGAATGGGGCACAGCCTCGTGGGAAATCCGCTCAGTCAATCAACGCTACTTAGAAACCTACTTACGCTTACCAGAGCAAATGCGTAGCCTAGAGCCAGTATTGCGTGATCGCCTTCGTAAGCGATTAAACCGCGGCAAGGTTGAGGTCAACTTACGTTATGAACTTTCAGAGTCTGGCAGCAGTGAAATGCGCCTAAACCAAGACTTAGCCAAGCAACTACTTAACGCAGCAGATTGGTTAAAAAAAGAATCTAGCCATGGCGAGCTTAACTTAGCCGACATTCTACGCTGGCCTGGTGTGATGTCTGGCGCAGAGCAAGACATGGGCGATATCAATAAAGACTTACTAGTGGCTTTTGATGGCGCAGTAGCGCAATTTATCGAAGCTCGCGGCCGTGAAGGTGAAGCCATCAACACCATGTTGCAAACGCGCCTAGACCAAATTGTTGAGCAAGTGGCAATCGTACGTGAGCACATGCCAGCTGTCATGCAATGGCAACGTGACAAGCTCAGTAACCGTTTAGCAGAAATCACCGGCGAACTTGATCCAGCCCGCATGGAACAAGAAATGGTGCTACTTGCACAAAAGATGGATGTCGCAGAAGAAATGGATCGCCTTGATGCACACGTTGCAGAAACGCGCTTAATCCTCAAAAAAGGTGGCGCCCAAGGCCGCCGTTTAGATTTCATGATGCAAGAATTCAACCGTGAATCTAATACCCTAGCGTCTAAATCAATCAGTGCAGAAGTCACCGCCGCAGCGGTAGAACTTAAAGTATTGATAGAGCAGATGCGCGAGCAAATTCAGAATGTTGAGTAATCACATTTGCTAGAATTCAAAACTAAAATATCCAGCTTCAATAGCTGGGTATTTTAGTTAAGAATAACAATCTGAACTTGAAAATCGATCCTAGCCTTAGTAATTCATACTAAACATTAAATTGAAAAGTTTGCTTCAGTAATGGTTTGATGTCTGCATTTCTCAGTTCATATTGTTCATAAAGAAATCCTTTAGGGTCTACCGAGACTAAGCCCCAAAACTCCAGGAAGCGTTTAATAAAGCGCGATTCAATCATTGTGCCTAACAACTGACTTGGAGACGAATACCCATCTTCAGGGCATCTTAACAGTATGTCAGGGAATGCGGTAATCACTTCATCAATCATCTGACTTACACTGGCATGAGTTTGCAAGCGCCACAACATAAACAACCAGAAGGGTCTTAGATCAATGTCGTGCTCCCATCCATCTAGGTAGCCCCAATTGTACCGAGAGGTTGCTGCTTCGAGCATAGGAATAAAGAACACTTGAATACCATGAGCTAGGTACTGCTTTTGAGCCGCTTTTTTAACATGATAGCGGCCACTGCGACGATAAATAATACCTGCAATCTCTGCCAGTACTCGGCTGTAATGCAATGCATTGAACTTATCTTCGTTACTGCCTGCATATTCACTAATGCTGATGTGTCGTTCAAATTCAGAGACGGCGAACTCTGGCAATAACTCACTAGCCTGCTTAACAATTTTTGTCGGTAAGTTACCTTTGCTGGTAGCTTCAAATGAACCACCGTTTTGCATGGCTTCATCTAATATCAATGCTAAGTAACGCATCACTGGGCTGGTTATTAGGTTATCTGGCGTCTGTATTAGTACCCCTTCCAACTCACTGAAAGGCGCATATAACCAATTACTCATTTGTGTTGGCGAAAGGCCACAGAAATCAGGATGAGGCCGATCATTAGCCGCCTTCATTTTTTGTTCTGCGACAATATTGAGTTCTTCTAAAGACAAGTTAGGGTTCATTGCAGCAACTTGCTCAATATCATCCAACATAGATGCGTGTTGCTTAGAAATACTGTTCATGCAGCAACGTTTGTACTTTTTACCGCTGCCACAAGGGCAAGGTTCATTTCGACCTGGTTTCATACTGTACCTACTCACCTATTTATCTTAATGCTACGTCGCCTCAAACTAAGAGTGTCGCGTTTTCTTGCTTGCGCTCTGCGAGTGTTTTTTCTATCGCTAATATTGTTGTCTTGCTGATCGCATGTTGCTCGGCAAGGTACTTAAACTGACTAATGGCATCAACGACCTCTTGAATGCATTGCTGCGCTTCCTTCCAATTAGCAAAGCCTGCACTAGCAGCCAGCTTTTGCATCACTTTGAGTGGTGGCGCTTTTCCGTACCCTGCAAAGGCGGTAGCATGCTCATTAAACGGGTGAGGGCTAAAGGTCACATCATAAAATGGTGCGAGTTGCCAGCTGCCATCATCTGCTTGTAAAAAGCCCCAGTTTTTACTGTGATCGTCTTGGTTCGCGGCAAATAAGTTAAACATTGCGCGTCGAAATTGAAGTTGCCCGGCAGCAGGTGACTTACACAGTTGACGACTGGCTTTAATAAGATCGCTGTAGTCTAAGCTCGGGCTTCGAAAATCAGCATCCAATAAGCCGCAGGCACTGTGCATATGTAAACGCCCAGCCTTATCCTGCGCTGGTAAATAATCAAAACGCTTTAACGCAAGCCATGCTTTAGCGCCACTACTTGCTGGTGCTGCAATTAACTGCCAAATCGGTGGCTGGCATTTTGCTTGCTCAGCCATTTGTAAATAAACCGCTTCACACAAACCTTCTTCATGGCCCAACGCCAAGTTCTTCGAGGTAAACTTAACTAGCCATGCTTCATCGCCAGGCTGTGCATAGGTGCGGCATTGCGTCGCGTCTCCGGCAGGCATATAGATTTGTGCTTTAGGGCGAGCACCGCCGGAGCTGCCGACAGCTACCAAGGTTGCTAACACGTGCTGAGTGCTACCGTCTATATCGTCAGATAGAGCCTGGTCAAACAAGGTTTGTGCTTCAAGCCCAAGTGTGTCCAAATCAATATCTGAACGCTGATCGAATGAGAGCTCAGATACAGGGGTAAAAGACAATGCCCCCATTCCTTGCAGGCCAACAAACGCCAGTCTATCCATTGCTGTTACTTGTGCAGGTATTATACCTTGTTGGCGGAACACGCGATCTTGCAACAATAACCCCCACCCATCGGGAAGACTATCGCCAAAAACGCCGTGAATGCCTTGATGTGGTCCTTTCGGTGCTTGCTGTAATCGCACATCACCTTGAAGAGTATATGGTGATAAATTGCCAAACCTGCTTATATAGTTTTCATTGTACTGAAAGAAAACACCTTGGCGGTTTTGCGCTAATACACCCACCGATACGATTTCGCCTGTTGTGAGAGTTCGACCTACATTCAGCTTTTGGATGGATTTAAAACTCATCTTTAAGCACCTCTTCTATACTGGTCGGTAAAGCACTACGGTCAGCAGTTGTTTGTGTCAATTGATAAAGCCTGTCTAGTGAATCCAGCGACTGCCACAAAAGCAGCAGCTGGCGAAATGAAATCTGTCCGGTAAGCTCAAACTTTTTTATGGTCGAAGCAGGCACACAACTACGCTGGGCCAGTGCCTCTCGCGATAGCTTCGCTTGTTTGCGCAAGCCCCGCAGATGAGTAGCAAAAGCTTGGCTTACATCGGTATCATCTAAAAGTGGAAAATTCATGCGCAGCCTCAATGGATACAATAATGTCTATTATAGCTATATTTTCTAATTTATGGACAAAATAATGCCCATTGAAATATAAATATGAATAACAATCACATGACTGGAGAAGGATACTAAAGCTGATACTTTGCGTCAGGCAAGAGGTTGAGTTAAGGTAATTAATTGCCTAATAGGCTTGTATCTAGGAAGTGAACCACTGGTGGTTAAAAATAAAAAAGCAAAACTAACTCAACATCAAGTAATTGATTTTAATATGTTTGCAGTTTCAACCCACATTCTGATTCAAAACGTTGAATAGCCTTTTTACAGGCGTTATATAACACTAAACCCAGCAAAAGCTGGGCTTTTTATTTTATAGCAATGAGATACAAAGCAGGGGTTAGGATTGATGGAAAATTTACTCTGCCCTAGATTTAAAACAGCGACTGATTAACACAAAAAATAGCGAACCTTATTACTCTTTTTAAAAGTGCCACCGTATTATTTTATTCAATGTGGACGATCCTACACTTTTGCCTTGAGCAAGCACCAACTTTCACAACGGTGTAGGTTATTACACCTTTTAAGTACTATCTTGCTCAAGTTGAAGAAATGAAACATATCAAGCTATAGCGAAGTAACTACGTCATTATTGAAAGCGTTTAATTGAATTTATCAAACGAGTAAAACCCAGCAACGGCTGGGTTTTGTGTTTCTGCCGTTCAGTGTTTATCCATTGTCTAGGTAATCAAATTTCACACGCTATAACCGTTAAAATCACTTTTACACGCTATAGGCGGTAAGCTTGTATACTTTATGGCCTTGTAACCCTACCTTAAAATCCATTCAAACCGCTGTTTTTAAAAGATTACCTCAATATTATTCACATCATTCATCTTTACAGATATTTAAGTTATCCTGGCTGACAAATAGCAGATAACAATGAGCTTCCATGAATCAAGCAGGTATATACGAGCAACTCATTACCCAGTTGGTTGAGCACAACTTAGATCGTGATTCTTTTTATGTTGGTGAACGCACATTGGAAGCCGCTGAAGCGGCCACATTCTTATCTCGATTTTTAACCCGCATTATTGAAATTGCTATGGATTCTGTTCCCAATAGCGATACTAGAGCTCATCAGCAGATCAATTTAGCTAATACAATCGTTCAGTGGCTCAGTGCTCATATTCACGATAAAGAATTAATTAACGAAAACTTAATCGATAGCCAAGGTAAAATACTTACCGCGCTATTTGATAAATCAAATCCCATTGCAGCTGATTTACCTAAACACGTAGAAGCCATAATGCCAATCACAGGCCTCACGCAGAGTGAGCTATTTTGTGGCAGTAATGTGGGCGTTTCACTAGAAACTGAAATTAAAAGAGAGATCCTGTCATCTGACAAAATCTATTGGTTAGTTTCATTTATAAAGTGGGCCGGTATTCGAATATTTAAAAAAGAGCTAGAGTCTTTTACCCGTAGCGGCAAACAATTAAAAATTATTACCACTTCATATATGGGCGCCACTGACGCAAAGGCGGTTGAGTTTCTAGCATCACTACCCAACACCGAAGTTAAACTTAGCTACAACACCAATCGTGAACGTTTGCATGCAAAATCCTATTTATTCATGCGTAACACAGGCTTTCACACCGGTTATATTGGTTCTTCTAACCTGTCACATTCAGCGTTAACAAGCGGCTTAGAGTGGAACCTAAAAATCACCTTCCAAGAAATCCCCCACATCATTGAAAAGTCCTTAAGTACTTTTGAAACCTATTGGGAGTCAGCTGATTTCGAAATCTTTGACGGTAACATTGAAAGCCGTGAAAAATTGCATGCGGCACTGCAAACAGCAAAGGGACAATTCAGTACCACAGCGCCGAGTTTCTATTTTGACATTCAGCCTCACTCTCACCAGCAAACCATTCTGGATAAATTAAAAGTTGAACGAGAGCTACATGGCAGATACCGAAATTTGGTGGTTGCGGCGACCGGAACTGGGAAAACCATTATTTCAGCTTTTGATTTCGCGCACTTTTATCAAAATAATCCCGAAGCCAAATTCTTATTTGTTGCCCATCGCGAAGAAATACTAAAACAAGCACAAGCGGCATATCGTGGCGTGTTAAAAAATAGTGCCTTTGGTGAGTTATGGGTCGGTAATCACAAACCAACACAATTTCAGCAGCTATTTGCCTCTATTCAAAGCCTAAATAATCAAATTGATAGCATAGCCTTGAGTGAAGATTACTTTGATTACATCGTCATTGACGAAGTACATCATATTGCAGCAAGTAGTTATCGAGCGGTATTACAGCATTTTGCACCTCAAATTCTATTAGGCTTAACTGCAACACCGGAGCGCAATGACGGGGCAGATATTTTAACTGACTTTTGTAATGTCATTGCTGCTGAGATTCGCTTACCAGAGGCCATTAATCAAAGGCACTTATCGCCATTTCAATATTTTGCTATTGATGATGACACCGACTTAACACGAATATCTTGGTCAAAAGGTCGTTATGATATTGCCGAATTGACCCACCTCTATACTTATAACGATCAACGCCTACAGCGGATATTGCAAAGTCTTGACGAGATAGTGACAGATATAACCCAAATGCGGGCGTTGGCATTTTGCGTTAGTAAAGCTCACGCAAAGTTCATGGCGCAAAAGTTTACCTTACATAATATTGCTTGTGGCGTATTAACTAGCGATAACAGTAACGACCGTGAAGTGTTGCAACAGCAGTTAAAATTAAAGCAAATAAATGTCTTGTTTGTGGTTGATATCTTTAATGAGGGGGTCGATATTCCCGAGTTGGACACCTTGCTTTTTTTACGCCCTACTGAAAGTTTAACTATATTTTTGCAGCAACTGGGTCGCGGCTTACGATTAACTAATGATAAAGAATGCTGCACCATTTTAGACTTTGTAGGTAACTCACGACCTGAGTATGATTTTTCCCATAAATTTAGAGCATTAGTGGGTAAAACTAATCAGCCGATCGCTAAAGAAATAAAGCAGGGTTTTCCGCATTTACCTTTAGGCTGCCGCATTGAGTTACAAGAAAAAACTCAATCCATGATCCTTAAAAATATTACCCAAGCTACCCTCAATAAAAATAAGCTTATTAGCTTAATCATCAATTACCCGCATGTGACCAACCTGCCTTTAACCTTGATTAACTTCTTGCATATCCACCCAAATATAAGCTTAGAAGACATTTACAAAGTTAAACATGACAAATTAGGAGGATGGACTGTATTGCTGGCATTGAGTAAAGGAGAAGAAGTATCACCAGATAGCAAAACAATTTATGAAGCCTATTATCGTGCGATTAAGAATCGCTTATTGAGCTGTTCATCTATTTCCTATTTACGCTTTGTAAAAGCGCTCTGTGAAAGTAACTTCCATAATCATTCAACCAACGACCGACTTTTAGCACTAATGTGCCATTATGATTTTTGGGATAAAACAGGTAAAAGCGCTGGATTTAACACTCTGAAAGACAGCCTATTGGCCTTACAAAATCAAAGCTTACAAGATGAGTTAAGCCAAGTCATTTCTCTACTTATAGAAAGACTTGAAGTAAATGAATTCTCTATACCAGTGGTTAATAATTCAGTGGTAGATACTTCACCATTAAAAATGCATGTTCGTTACCCAAAAGAGCATATTCTAGTGGCTTTTGGTGACAGTACTTTCGATAAAAAATCATCAAGCCGTGAAGGTATTTTAGATATACCCAATGCCAATGTTGCGCTGCTATTTGTTACTTTAAACAAATGTGAAAAACAATTCTCAGCAACCACCATGTATCATGATTACGCCATTAGCCCGACTCTGTTTCATTGGCAAACCCAAAATAATTCCAAACCTTGCTCAGGCCGAGGTTTGAGTTATATAAACCAAAGTAAAAACGGTAAAATATTCATCTTATTTGTTAGAGAACAAGCCAAGGATCAACATGGCAGAACCATGGGGTTCGTTAATTTTGGTCCTATCGACTTTGTAAAATATGAAGGTAGTCAGCCGATGAATATCACATGGAAATTGCAGCACCCAATGCCAGCCTATTTATGGCATGAAACGGCTAAGCTCGCGATCGGCTAGATTTAAAAGCTAACTAAATACATCTGAAAAGTCCCATTTTACACAATTGAACTAATCAGTTAATTTAACACAAGAAATATATATATTTGTCAGCATAAACGCCCCATTTAACGGAAAGGATTTCCTATGAAAACATCATTGACTCTTGTTGCTCTAACCAGCGCATTCTCTGCCTTGGCTTTAATGCCAATCACCTCTCAAGCGACTGAACAAGACAAACAAGCTTTGTTACTTGAGTGGATGCAGGGGCATTTCGATAGTCAGCAGCAATCAGTTGACGATAAAGATTTTTATAATATTCATCTTAATATGGTGCAGATTTGGCCTAAAGATAACTCGACTTGGCTTTATGTCGAGCAAGCTGCTGCAACGCATTTAGATAAGCCATATCGCCAACGCGTGTATGAAGTAACGGCATTATCTGATAGCCGATTTGCGAGCAAGGTTTACACTTTTGAAAATGATAAAAGCTTTGCTGGGGTTTACAAAGATGAGGCGCCCCTAAGCGAACTCACGCCGAGCGATTTAACCGAAAAATCAGGTTGTACGGTGTTTTTAGCTTGGTCTGAAACCGAGCAACACTTTACAGGCTCTACTGATGAGAAAACTTGTTTAAGTCAGCTACGTGGAGCCAGTTATGCCACCTCAGAAGTCACAGTAACAAAAGACAGTATTGTTAGCTGGGATCGTGGCTATGACAGCCAAGATAAACAAGTGTGGGGCGCTGAAAAGGCTGGCTATATTTTCTTGAAGCATTAATCAGCCAAATCCCTTTTAGCGAAGCTGTATTTTTTATAAAAGCGGCATTCTTTATCAAAGCTGGATTCTTTATAAAAACGGCATTCTGGCAGCTTCGCTTTCATTTATTATTCTTCATACGTCAACCATTTTAACGCGATTACCACAGCTTGTTTGTCTGCTCGCTGTAAATCATTTTCCATTAAAAATCACTGGTCAAAGCTGACTTAATCCATGGCTATGATACAGTGAGCCTTATCGCTGAATTCGTCTACCAAGTTATGGTTATTTAAAGAAGGTTTTGTGGAATACGTTAATATCGTCATTGATTTTTTAGCCACCTATAAGTTGTTTGTTACTGTATTAATCATCCTATTGCTGTCGATGCTTAAACGCTTTGTGGTGTCGAAAATTCGTGGTGATATCGCTTTTGTGAGCGAAGGGCAACGTAAGTGGATGTCGCGGACTAAAAATGGCACCTTCATCTTAATCGTGATGATTTTGTTTTTACTGTGGCAAACCGAGATTAACAAGTTTGCCCTGTCTGTGACTGCGATTGCAATTGCCTTTGTAGTGGCATCAAAAGAGATTATTCTGTGTTTTACCGGCTCAATTCAGCGGGCTAGTTCGCGCTCATTTGTGATTGGTGATTGGATTGAAGTGGGTAAGCTGTGCGGCGAGGTGATTGAACACAATTTAATGGCGACTGTGATCCAAGAAATTGACTTGCACCATGGCCAGTACCATTACACCGGCAAAACGGTCACCTTCCCAAATAGTATGTTTTTTAGTTATGCGGTGAAGAATCTTAATTTCATGAAGCGCTATGTGTACCACAACTTTAGCATCACTGTGGTGGAGTTTGTAAACCTGTATCCGCTGTTTCCTGCATTACTCAGCAAGATTGAAGCCCACTGTGAAGACTTTTTTGAAGTGGCCACTCGCTATAACAATATTATTGAAAGACATGCTGGCGTGGACCTGCCCGGCCCTGAGCCACATATTCATATCCATAGCGGCCCTGCAGGTGAGCAATTGGTGCATATTATGATTTTTTGCCCCACTGAGCGTGCAACCCATTTAGAGCAACACATTCGAGAAGACTTTATGATTGCCTATCATGAAGCGTTTCCTAAAGCGGCTGAAACAAGTGCTTAAGCTAAGGCTTTGAAATAAAGCTTTAAACTAAGGCTTTGAGCTAAAGCTTTACCCAAAAACAAGCCACTCAATCGAGTGGCTTTATTTATGCTAAAAAGCGAGCTATCTAACTCACTGAATGCAGTACATCATGCAGTTGCTGTAAGTCTTTAACTTCAAATGTTGGCGTAATGCCATCAACAGTTTGTTTGCCGTGATGATTGAGCCAGCAGGTATCAATCCCTGCATTTACCCCGCCTAAAATATCTGAATGTAGGTTATCGCCCACCATCAAAATATTGTGCTTTTCAGGGTTACCCATCAGCTTAAAGGTATGCTCAAAAATACTGACATCGGGTTTAGCTTTACCAAACTCTTCAGAAATCACCACATGCTCAAATGACGACTTAAAGCCGGTGCGTTCAAGGCGCACATTTTGTAGCTCAGTTAAGCCATTGGTGATTATGCCTAGATTGGCTTTGCCTTTTAGGCTATCCACCAGCTGTTTCGCCCCCGGTAGTGGCTGACAGATATCGGCCATAGCGGCTAAAAAGTCACTGTTAAGCCTTTGAGTGGTAACATTGAGTTTTTCTGCCCAATGTAAAAAACGGGTATGTTGCAGCTGCGCCGCATCAATTAACCCTTGCTGGTAATCCAGCCAAAGTTGTTTGTTTACCGATTGATAAAATTCAAAATCACTGGCTTTAAAGTCAATTTCAAAGCGTGAAAACATCAGCTTTAGGCCGCTAAAAATATCAAAATCAAACAGAGTTTCATCGGCGTCAAACAATATCCATTGGTACTTCATGGTTTAGCCTTATCGACGTTTGGGTTTATGAAAATGATCTGAAACAGCCCAGCTATTATTCAAATAGCGTCACTAATTGCGCTTCTTGGGCGACCAAACTGTTATATATGGTTAACTGGTTCGCAGCGCGATCAAGGTTATGACCCTCACGATGAATACCAAAATACACATCGCCATTTAAATGATCGGTTAAAAACCGTGAACCTAGCATAAGCGCCATCACTTTAATGCCTAACCACAGGCTGCGTTTTTCAGTGGCGCTGAGAATAGCGCTTAATTGGCTGGTATAAGCCCCACAGGCGGCTTTGATGATGTCAGGGCGTGCAATGACTTTATCCAGTGCGGTAGAGTCTTCTTCCTCAGGTGAGCAAAAGGCCCGCACCATATCGCCAAAGTCATACATCAAATAGCCTTTCATGCAGGTATCGATATCAATCACCGCCATGCTCGACATATCACGCTTATCAAACAGCATATTATTGATTTTGGTGTCGTTATGACAAATACGCAGTGGCAGTTGTTGCTCCACTTGGGCTAACTCTGCAAACAAGGCTTGTTGCGATAACACTAGATCTGCCCATTTCTGACAATCTGCTAAGCGCTGAGATTTATCATCAGCAACCGCTTGTTTAAGCTGTTGGATACGTAGGGGAAGGTTTAAGAAGTTAGGAATAACATCTTGTAAGCTATTAGCATCTAAATCACTCAATGCATGTGCAAAATGACCAAAAGCGCTGGCGGCCATTTTGGCTTCATCTTGGTTACTCACCACTTCAATTGTATGGCTGTTGGCTAAATAACTAATGGCTCGCCAATAACCCTTATCACCAAGGTTTACCGACAAACTTCCATCTTTAAGTGCTACAGGCGAAATAACATCGAGCTGGTATTCACCCAAGCTAGCTTTTTGCGTCAGGTGATGACTGACTTTAGCGGCATTGTCGATTAACACGTCAGGTTTGGTGAACACTGTGGTATTAATTTGCTGTAGCACCATTTGCCCTGTTGGCCACTTAACCAAATAGGTTTGATTAATATGACCGTTACCTAATGGCGCAATAGTGGCACTTGTTACCTCTGACGCTGCAATTCCATATAAAGGCAAAATTGTTTGCCTAATAAACTCAACCACCCAACACTCCATATCTTTTCTTTGCAAGCCAAACAGTTTAAGCCATCGCAGCCGGCAACACTAGTCACCTGTTATGCTGCGATTTAAGCCCTTATAAGCTTTTCATAAATCGGCCAAATGCTGGCTCAGAGGATAACGTGGCTTGGCTGCCTTTCAGGCTAAAGTTATAACCACACAGTTTGAAGCTACCACGCATGGCAACATTGTTGATGAGCTTGTTATTATCCAGCGGTGAAAAGCGCGCTTCTGTGCCGCTATCTGCCATTAAATCAACACTGATAGGCCTAAACTTACTGCCGTCATTAAAGACTAATTCGGCGCAGCGTTTATCGCCTTGGGCTGTGTCTAAACGCCAAATAGACTGGGCATCGCCTTCATCACCTAACCAGCGTAACACCAAAATATCTTGTTGTAAGATAAGCCAAAAACCATCAGGCAGTTTTACTCTTGCGGTTTCATTGCTTGCTAATGGCTGCTCAATGGCTGCGGTTTCAACACTGGTCACTTCGGTTTCTTCTGTGCCGGTAAATAATAAGCTAATTAGATAGATAACTAGGCTAATGGCAAAAATAACCCCTATGGCTTTGGCCGCCATTATGAGTAGTTTTTTATTATCTTGCGCCCACACTAACCAAGATTTAAGTAATTCTGTCATCGAACCTGACTCTAATGCGCCTCGGTCAACTCGGTAACTGGGCTTTTCATCCGCTTGATAAGCCGCCTCGTCATTTTCGCTATTGTATCCACCAGCATTATTTGCAGAATGATTAAACGGATTAGGCTCAGACTCTTTATAAACGGTTTCGTGCTGATAACCGGGCTCATGGCCCAGTTCATCTTCAAAACTGTTGCTATCAAAGCTTTCAATATCAGCGTTTGCGTTATCAAAATTTGCGCGATCAAAGTTAGCAGCGTCAGGGCTTTCAGCCTCAAGACTGCTGTTATTGCCATGGCCTATTGTCGGTTCTTGGCGCTGTCTTACTCTTTTAGCGCCTGCTACAGGTTTAGCATGCGGGCCTTGATAACCCATAACATAAAGATTATTTCTGCTCCTTTGATTACGGCTATTGCCTTTGGGGGCTGAAAACCACGCAAAACCAGCGCTTACTATGACCGCTAAAACAAAAATGATCACTGATACAGCGACAGGAAAACTAAATGCAATGGAAAGGCTAAAAAATAACAATAACAAGGTTGGGATTGCCACCAAAGAGCTTGGCTTAGCTGCGTCTCGTAAACGGCGTAAGCTGCTTAAAGCACTAATGGGCAGCGCCACTACCCCTGCAATAATAGTGGTAACAGAATGAGCAAATAACAGCGCGATGATTAATACAAAAATCAAACAAGATAATTGCACAGCCAACACTCTTTGACCGTTATCTCGGCCTTGGCGACAAAATAAGGATGAAAATGACACAAGAAATCCCAATAATAAATAAACAGAAACTATATAAGCAGACTAAACAATTTCATCACTAAAGTCAGCGAAACCA
Organism: Shewanella sp. UCD-KL21; assembly: GCF_001957135.1. Classification (GTDB taxonomy): domain Bacteria; phylum Pseudomonadota; class Gammaproteobacteria; order Enterobacterales; family Shewanellaceae; genus Shewanella. The sequence continues at coordinate 62,363 of NZ_MPHK01000004.1, forward strand.
CTGCATTTGCCGCAAAATTAATTGTAAAAACATCAATCACAAACCATTTAGCGCCATTAACATTGCCAGTTCATTTTTTATTAACGAATATGACAAAATGAAATAGCCTTAGGTCTTTAAGACTATGCATTAAACTAATCAATGTATTACTAAGGTTAGAAAAAAATCGCCGCTAATAACCACAGATTTATGCAGTTTTTTCCATCACAAATCTCGCAAATTGCCATGCTTTGAGTATAATACTCGCCCTGTAAAATAATCTGGTTGGAATTTGCACTATGAGCGCGAGAGGAAATCTATTTATTGTGTCTGCCCCAAGTGGCGCCGGTAAATCTTCGCTTATCTCTGCTTTATTAAAAGATAAGCCAAGCGACATGCAAGTGTCTGTATCACACACTACCCGTCAACCACGTCCTGGTGAAGTTAATGGTCAACATTATCACTTTGCCAGCGTTGAACAATTTAAAGCGCTCATCGCTGATGAAGCTTTTTTTGAATGGGCTGAAGTGTTTGGTAACTATTACGGCACATCCCGCAAGGTCATTGAGCAAACATTAGCCAACGGTATTGATGTCTTTTTAGATATTGATTGGCAAGGCGCAGAGCAAGTTAAAAAGCTGATGCCTGAAGCCGTTGGGGTATTTATTTTACCACCTTCAAAAGCTGAGCTTGAACGACGCCTAACTGGCCGAGGCCAAGACAGCCAAGACGTGATTGATGGACGTATGGCTGAGGCTGTATCTGAAATGTCACACTATAAAGACGCTGATTATATTATTGTAAATGATGACTTTGATACTGCACTAGACGATCTGCGCGCGATCATTCGCAGCCAAAGATCAACCTGTGCTAGTCAGATCCATACTCATAATGGTATGATTAACGATCTGTTGGCAGACTAATTGTCATTAAGTACAATTGAACGTCACTTTTTCCCATAGATAACACTGGAGTTTCACCACATGGCTCGCGTAACTGTAGAAGACGCCGTACAACAAATCGGCAACCGTTTTGACATGATCCTGGTTGCAGCGCGTCGTGCACGCCAAATCGCTGTGCAAGGTAAAGACCCAATGGTTGAAGAGATGAACGATAAGCCAACGGTTATCGCCCTGCGCGAAATCGAATTAGGCCTAGTCACCTCAAACACATTAGACGCTGATGAGCGTCAAACTGTACGTGAACGCGAAGCAGCTGAAATTGCCGCTGTTGCAGCAATTGCTGAAGGCCGTTCACTTTAAGGAGTAGCGCCACTTGTATCTGTTTGAAGGTCTAAAGGAGTCTGCGTCTGGTTATTTAGAACCAGCGCAAGTAGAGTTACTCAAGCAGGCGTACATTGTTGCGCGTGATGCCCATGAAGGGCAAATGCGCACAAGTGGCGAGCCCTATATTACCCACCCCGTTGCGGTAGCCCGCATCGTTGCAGACATGCGCCTCGATCACGAGACGTTAATGGCTGCACTGCTTCACGACACCATCGAAGATACCCCTGTCACCAAAGAAGAACTCACCGAGTTATTTGGCGTCACTGTGGCTGAACTGGTCGAAGGCGTGTCTAAACTTGAAAAAATCAAGTTCCGCGATAAAAAAGAAGCCCAAGCTGAAAACTTCCGCAAGATGATGATGGCAATGACGCAGGATATTCGCGTTATTTTGATCAAACTTGCTGACAGAACGCATAACATGCGAACCCTGGGGGCTTTACGTCCTGACAAACGTCGTCGTATCGCTCGCGAAACCTTAGAGATTTACGCACCGATCGCTAACCGTCTTGGTATTCACAATATCAAAAGCGAATTAGAAGATTTAGGTTTTCAAGCCTATTATCCGATGCGATATCGAGTGTTAAAAGAAGTCGTAAAAGCAGCCCGTGGTAATAGAAAAGAACTGATTAACAGTATTGAAACTGCCATTGTCTCTCGCCTTGAAGATGCAGGAATTAACTGCAAAGTCAAAGGCCGCGAGAAAAACCTTTACTCAATTTACCTTAAAATGAGTAATAAAGAGCTGCAGTTTCAAGAAGTCATGGACATTTATGCCTTCAGAGTCATGGTCGATTCCATTGACACCTGTTACCGTGTATTAGGTGCCATGCATGGTCTTTATAAGCCTCATCCCGGTCGCTTTAAAGATTATATTGCCATTCCTAAAGCCAATGGTTATCAATCATTGCACACCTCATTATTTGGCCCTCATGCGGTTCCTGTTGAAGTACAAATACGTACTGAAGAAATGGATCTGATGGCTGACAAAGGGGTTGCTGCTCATTGGATGTATAAGAGCGGCACCAGTAGTTCACAACAAAGTACCACCCAAGTTCGCGCCCATAAGTGGATGCAAAGCTTGCTGGAGCTACAACAAAGCGCCAGTAGCTCATTTGAATTTGTGGAAAATGTTAAAACTGAACTATTCCCTGAAGAAATATACGTATTCACCCCAGAAGGCCGTATTTTAGAGCTGCCGGTGAATGCAACAGCGGTCGACTTTGCTTACGAAGTCCATACTGATGTGGGTAACACCTGTGTCGGTGCCCGTGTTAACCGTCAAGCTTATCCATTAAGTCAGCCGTTAATATCAGGCCAAACCGTTGAAATTATTACAGCTAAAGGCGCAAGACCTAATGCTGCATGGCTTAACTTTGTCGTAACAGGTAAAGCCCGCGGTAAAATTCGTCAAGTCTTGAAAAGTTTAACCAGTGACGATGCTGTGGCGCTCGGCAAACGGCTACTGAACCACGCATTAGGTGAAAACAAGCTTGATGACATCACCTTAGAGCAGCTTAAAAAAGTTATTGCTGAAACTAAGCATGACAATCTTGAATCGTTATTGGCTGATATCGGCCTAGGTAATGCCATGAGCATTGTGGTTGCCCAGCGCTTAATGGGTCACAAGCTCACCACTAAGAATGAAGATAGCGAAACCGAAGAGCACTTGATGCCAATTCGCGGCGCTGAAGGCATGTTGGTGACCTTCGCAAATTGCTGTCGTCCAATTCCAGGTGATGCGGTCATCGCCCATGTAAGCCCGGGCAAAGGCCTTGTGGTACACATGGAAAATTGCTCAAATATCCGTGGTTATCAAGGCGAACCTGACAAATATATTCCAGTACATTGGGATAACGTTGAAGGTGAAAGCTATCAAGCCAATCTGCGCGTTGAAATTGTCAATCATCAAGGCGCACTGGCAAAAATCACCAGTATTATTGCTGCCGCCGGCTCGAATATTCATAACTTGAGCACTGAAGAACGTGATGGCAGAGTCTATCTCATTAACCTGCGGATCTCAGTCGACGACCGTGTTCATTTGGCCAATGTTATGCGCCGCATTCGGGTATTACCTGAAGTATTACGCACCTCGCGTAACCGCTAATAAATCAATCACGGCTTCTGCATGGCAGAAGTCTTGCGCACCTGCCACAAACGTTAGTAATATTGATCCCCTAAATCCCTAAGTTAGATAACAGCTTAGGGATGACATCATTCATTTACTTGATCGCAGAGGGCGTCATGGCAGAAAAAATCATCATCGCAACCGATAAAGCTCCAACAGCAATTGGCACGTATTCTCAAGCTGTAAAAGTAGGTAGCACTGTTTACCTTTCAGGCCAAATCCCACTCGTACCAAGCACTATGGAAATGGTTAGCGATGATTTCTCTGAGCAGGTTGTACAGGTTTTCGAAAACTTAACCGCAGTATGTGATGCCGCTGGCGGCACTATGGCTGATATCGTTAAACTGAATATCTTTTTAACCGACTTATCTCACTTCGCTACCGTTAATGAAATCATGGCGCGCTACTTTACTCAGCCTTATCCAGCACGTGCTGCAATTGGGGTAAAACAGCTGCCAAAAGGCTCATTAGTGGAAATGGATGGAATAATGGAGATCTAGCTCACAAACCGAGTTTTATCCTAAAGGGTGCCATTGGCACCCTTTTTTATTAGAGCTATTACTCAAGGGGTATTTAATTTTCAGTGAAACATGCTAGTTTATAAGTAGAAATTATCTCGTTTAGCTGTTCTCGCGTTTGCGAATAGGCTGATAAATAGCCATACTGAGATGATTGCATTAGCAAAGCAGCAATAAATGCATCCTACATTAAAAACAAAAAGAACATGGAATTGTCGATGGAAAATCTAATAAAAACGCCAGTAGAAATGTTATCTCATTGGGCTGAAACCCAAGGGGATGCAGTATATTTACGACAACCAATTAACGGCCAGTTTGTTGACTTCACATGGGGAGAAGTTCAGCAAAAGGTACAACAAATTGCAGGCGCATTACGCCACTTAGGTCTAGTACCGGGTGACAAAGTTGCTCTGCTTTCTAAAAACTGTGCCGAGTGGTTTATTACCGATCTTGCCCTTATGCACGGCGGCTACATCAGTGTGCCAATCTATCCCACTGCTAACGCTGAAATGATCCGCTATGTATTAGAACACAGTGGCGCTAAAGCTATCTTCACTGGCAAGCTCGACTTTTGGGCCGACCAAGAAGCCGGTGTCGGCGGAGAAATCCTCCGTTTAGCTTTACCTTATGACACCATGCCAGCGCAATATCATTGGGAAAAACTGCTTGAGTTAGGCCAACCATTAGTGGATGCGCCTACGCCTAGTAGCGATCAAATGATGACGCTCATATACACCTCGGGCTCTACCGGTAAACCTAAAGGCGCTATGCAGACCTTCGGCAGTTACGGCTGGACTTGTGAAGCGGTTGTGCGCGATTTAAAAACCAATACCACAGACAGATTATTATCCTACTTGCCTTTAGCGCACATTACTGAGCGGGTAGCGATTCAAGGATCGTCTTTTTACTCCGGCTCGTCGGTGGCGTTTGTAGAAAGTTTAGATTCTTTTGTGGCTGATGTGCAGCGATGCCGCCCGACGGTGTTTTTCTCGGTGCCGCGTTTATGGACCCTGTTCCAGCTCAATATTGTCAATAAAATTGGCCAAAGCAAGCTGGATTTATTGCTTAAAATCCCACTGGTTAGCGGCTTAGTTAAACGTAAAATCCAAAAAGGTTTAGGCTTAGAGCATTGCCGTTTATTAGGTTCAGGATCAGCCCCTATTCCGCCGTCTCAATTAGAGTGGTACAACAAAATCGGCATGAATATTTCAGAAGCTTGGGGCATGACTGAAAACTGTGCTTACTCAATTATTAACTTCCCATTTAATGCCTCAAAAATTGGTAGTGTGGGTCGCCCTGTCGAAGGCTGCCAAGTTCGCCGCACCGATGAAGGTGAGTTAATGGTTAAGAGCCCAGGTTTGATGACAGGTTATTACAAGCAAGAAGAAGCCACAGCTGCATGCTTTGATGCTGATGGATTTTTCCATACGGGTGATTTATGTGAAATCGATGAAGATGGCTACATTTCTATCACTGGCCGCGTTAAAGATAACTTTAAAACCTCTAAAGGTAAGTATGTGGCGCCGGTGCCAATTGAGCGTAAAATAGCCCAAGATCCACACATTGAGCTACTTTGTGTCATTGGCTCAGGCTTACCGCATCCGATCACCTTAGTGCAATTATCTGAAGGCTCAGCTTTACAAGCCCGTGAAGAAGTGCGCGCGTCACTGAAAGCGACCCTAGATGGAGTTAACCCGCACCTTGAGTCTCATGAAGTTGTGGATGCCATTGTCGTAGTGACAGAGCCCTGGACCATTGAAAATGATGCCCTAACCCCAACGCTTAAAATTAAACGTCATGTGTTAGAAAAGCAGTTCAGTGCCAAAGTTGATGGTATTCGCGGCGCTAAAGTGTGCTGGGAAGACGAGATTTAATCACCTAGGTTTATAACGACGCACATACAGTCGCAAATATACTTTCGTAAAAATACTTTCGTAAATAAAAAGCCGTCAGCATGCCACTGACGGTTTTTTATTTGATGACATTTGTCATATCAAACTGATGACCTTTGTGCCTGCCCTATTTAACTCCCTTCTTAGATACTAACTCCGTAGCAACACACCTTAAATGCAATAAACGGAGTTAATCATGACAGCACGAATCTTAAAATCGCTAATCTCAAAATCAACCGTTATGGCGGTAACACTGACTTTCGCCAGTAGTACTAGTCATGCCGATATCAGCGCGATCGATATGGCAGCCAACGCAATGAATCTACAACAGCTTAAAGCTATCAGCGAACAATCTGTGGATTATGAACACGCCTATGCGCTGTATCGCACTGCAATTACAGCGAATATTAGCAGTCAGCCTCGAGTGGTAAATGCAGCCCTTAATGATGCACAGTCGACACTTGAAACTGTATTAAGCCGTGAAGACGATGCTGAATCAATGGCGCTACTGGCTTCTGTTTACGGCATGCAAATCGCCAATGACCCAAGTAAAGGACAATCTCTTGGGATGAAAGCAAGTGATTTACTGGCTCAAGCTGAACAACTCAGCCCTGAAAACCCACGCATCGCTTTAGTCAGAGCCATGAGCGCCTTTTATACTCCCGCTCAATATGGCGGCGGTATGGATAAAGCCGAGCAGTATGCCACTGATGCCATCCGTTTTTATGAACGACCATGTGTTGATATCTGTTGGGGACAAACTGAAGCGTACACCTGGCGCGGACTCGCTAAGCAAGAATTAGGTCGTCAACAAGAAGCCATTGTTGATTGGCAACACGCTGTAGAAATTGCTCCTAATTACGCTTGGGCAAATTTTTTACTTAAACAACAAGCGCGATAATCCGATGCTGCTGAAGCTAGCGACTGCAGACATACACATTATGACTCGGTTGCAGTATGCTAACTTCGCAAGGAGGCTTCATGTCTAATATCAATACCACAAACTCGGTAAATACTAGCAACGCTGGCGTTCACCCAGAAACAGCCTATCGACAAAAAACGGCTTGGGTATATCTGCTCAATCTGATTTTTTACTTTATTCCACTTTGGTTTATGCGGGATGATTGGGCTCGGGTCGCTGTCAGCTTGTTACTGATACTCCCCTTCTTATATGGGTACTTTTGGGCTTACAAAAGCTCTGCCGTTCAAGGGAAATACCCTATTGCTTTAATGCTCGTCACCGCGAGCGTTGCCACCATATTTACCAGCGGCTCCATTTCATTTTTCAGTTTTGCCGGCTTTTTTATTGGTTTTTTCTATTCACTGCGCAGCGCCATTATTAGCTTGATTCTTATCAGTATTTGGCTGTGGCTACTTAATTACATGATTGGCTATGAAGCTTATTATTTCCCGCTATACGGTATGTTAATCACCTTTGTGGTGGGGCTATTGGGAGTGGTTGAGCATAACAATGAGCGTATAAGACGCCAACAAAGACAATCAAATGATGAAATCGCCAACTTAGCGACCGCATTGGAGCGTGAACGTATTGCGCGCGATTTACATGACATCATGGGGCACAATTTATCTTCCATTGCACTGAAAGCACAACTCGCCGAAAAACTGCTTGAAGCAGGCGAGCTTGCTGTAGCAAAACAGCATTTACAGGAACTTGCTGATATCGCCAGAAACAGCTTAACTGAAATTCGCCAAACGGTTTCTAATTACAAACATAAAGGCTTACAAGATACGGTTAATCAACTATGTGGTTTATTAAGACAAAAAGAAATTGAGGTACATCTCGAGGGTAAATTACCCCCATTAACCCCTTTGCAAGAATCTCAACTAGGGCTAATGTTGACAGAATTAGTTAATAATATGCTCAAACATAGCCAAGCCAGTCAATGTGTATGGTGCTTTAACACCTTGGATAAACACCTTGTTGTCAACCTAAGTGACAACGCTAACGCCAAAACCATTAAAGAAGGCAATGGCTTAAAAGGCATTAGAGAGCGAGTGAGCTTATTGGGCGGCGAGTTTAGTTATCATATTAACGATGGCTACCATTTTAGCATCAGTTTGCCCCTTGAAGCAGAGCAAGTCAGTGAACCTAACACTGACAACGACACGGAACAGCCTTAATGAAGATTTTATTAGCAGAAGATCAAGCCATGGTGCGCGGGGCGTTATCAGCCCTACTTACCCTTGCTAAAGATGAACTCGGTGAAGTCGATATCACAGAAGCAGAAGATGGTAACCAAGCCATGGCAATGCTTAAAGAGCAGCATTTTGATTTGCTGCTCAGTGATATCGAAATGCCCGGTCACAGCGGCGTTGAGCTGGCTCAGTGGCTCGCAGCATATCAAGCCGAGGCTGCAACAATGCAACCTAAAACTAAAATCATCATCTTAACCACCTTTGGTCGCGTAGGTTACATCAAAAGAGCGCTCAGTTGTGGCGTAGAGGGATTTTTGCTAAAAGATGCGCCATCAGAAAGTCTAGTCAACGCCATTAAACAGGTGATGGCAGGTAAAAAAATCATCGATCCAGAGCTGGCGATCAGCGCCATTGGCGATATCGACCCACTCAATGATAAAGAAAGAAAAGCGCTGCGATTAGCCAGTGCTGGCTTATCAACCAGTGATATCGCCGCCCAGCTATTTATCGCCGAAGGTACAGTGCGCAATTACCTTTCTGAAGCGATCAGCAAGCTCAATGCCACCAATCGCATAGATGCGGCGCGAATAGCTAAACAAAAAGGCTGGTTATAGAGGCAGTTAAGCCTGATATTTGGATTAATATTGCCTTGTATTAAAACTCTGCTAAGATAAGCCATAACATCTGTATATATTTACAGTACTATCATTGCTAACAAGCATCAGGGCTATAAAGTTGACTGTATAACTCTTTGGATAACTGTCAAAGTTAACCCCAAAGTGAATGACTCGCTTTACTGAGCGATCTATACAATATCAACAAAGTCGAAGTGATGAAGTCTGTGGTCAACTCAATAGATAAAGGCATACTAGATTTGCAACCATTGGATCAGGTACCGATTACCGACTTAAAAGGCGTCGCTAAAAAAGCCGCTGAAAAGCTGGCAAAGCTTGGCATTAAGACAGTGCAAGATGTACTGTTTCATTTGCCGCTGCGCTATGAAGACCGCACCCAAATCTATCCCATTAATGCTCTATATCCCGCCATGTACGCCACAGTTGAGGCTGAAATCATCTCAACCCAAATTATGCCGGGTCGCAGACGTATGCTGACCTGCAACATTGCCGACGAAAGCGGTTACCTCACACTGCGGTTTTTTAACTTTTCACTCGCCCAGCGAAATGGCATGCAAAACGGCGCGATAATTCGGGCTTATGGCGAAATCAAGCGCGGTAATCGCCATTTTGAGATTATTCACCCAGAATACAAAATCATTAAAGCGGGCGAAAACCCAGCCCTGAGTGATTCATTAACCCCCATTTATCCTTCTACTGAAGGGTTAAAGCAAGCCAGCTGGATTAAGCTCACCGAGCAGGCGCTTACTATGCTTAATCAAGGTGGCTTAACAGAGTTACTCCCTCCGGCGCTGCAGCCCAACAATATGAGCATTGGTCAGGCATTAACCTTAATCCATCGACCGCCCAATAACATCGTCCAATCAGATTTAGAGCAAGGCATGCACCCCGCTCAGCAGCGCTTAGTGCAAGAAGAGTTACTGGCCCATAACTTAAGTATGCTGCAATTACGTCAGCGCAATAATCTTGATAAAGCGGTGACTTTACCCACCACCGGCCAACTGTTAAATCCCTTCTTAAAAGCCCTACCGTTTAAGCCGACAGGGGCGCAGCAACGAGTGGTAGCTGATATCGGTATTGATATTGAAAAGCCCACACCTATGATGCGCTTAGTGCAAGGGGATGTTGGCTCAGGTAAAACCTTAGTGGCCGCCTTAGCAGCCCTGCAAGCCATTGAAAATGGTTATCAGGTGGCGATGATGGCACCGACGGAATTATTAGCAGAGCAACACGCGGTCAACTTTGCCGCCTGGTTTGAACCATTAGGACTAAAAGTGGGCTGGTTAGCCGGCAAGTTAAAAGGCAAAGCCAGAACACAATCATTGGCTGATATCGCCGATGGCAGCGCCAACATGGTAATTGGCACCCATGCTATTTTCCAAGAACAGGTCAGTTTTAATAAGTTAGCGCTGATCATTATCGATGAGCAACACCGATTTGGGGTCCATCAACGCTTAGGTTTACGTGAAAAGGGCATCAGCCAAGGCTTTCATCCGCATCAACTGATAATGACAGCCACGCCAATTCCACGCACGTTAGCCATGACCGCTTATGCTGATTTAGAAACCTCCATTATTGATGAGTTACCGCCAGGCAGAACCCCTGTCACCACGGTTGCTATTAGCGATAATCGCCGTGAGCAAATCATCGAGCGAGTAAAACAAGCCGCCCTGAATGATAATCGGCAAATTTATTGGGTTTGTACTCTCATTGAAGAGTCTGAAGTACTTGAATGCCAAGCCGCTGAAGATACAGCAACTGAATTAAGCCAATTACTGCCCGAATTAAAGGTAGGCTTAGTGCACGGACGTATGAAAAGTGCAGAAAAACAGCAAATAATGGCCCAATTTAAAGCGGGTGAGCTACATTTATTAGTGGCAACCACGGTTATTGAGGTGGGGGTTGATGTGCCAAATGCCAGTTTAATGATCATTGAAAACCCAGAGCGATTGGGCTTAGCCCAGTTGCATCAGCTGCGTGGCCGAGTGGGTCGTGGCTCAGTTGCCAGCCACTGCGTGTTATTGTACAAAGCACCGTTATCGCAAACTGCCACCAAACGTTTAGGGGTACTAAGGGCCAGTAACGATGGCTTTGTTATTGCCCAAAAAGACCTAGAAATAAGAGGCCCAGGTGAAGTACTCGGTACCCGCCAAACCGGCTTGGCAGAAATGAAAATCGCTGATTTAGTCAGGGATCAATACCTGATTGAAAACACGCAAAAATTAGCGGCCCATGTTATGCAACAAGTGCCACAAAATGTAGACAGCATAGTTCAACGTTGGTTAGGGGATCGCCAGCAATATGTGCAAGCATAAATTATTGTTAACCTTGCCATAATATGACTAGACAAGTGTTGAGATTATTGCAGAATGCAAATAAGGTTTAGGCTTAACCGTGCTTGAACAGTATGTGTAATAAATTCAATGGTATTGGTTCCCCTTTCGACGTTTAAAGCTAAGGAATAGACATGCAAGTCAATCAAAATGATAGAGCCACTCCGCACTCAAGTCGCGCCAGTGGTAGTAACGCGGGTGTTATTGGTATCACCATTGCGGTTTTACTGGCTGGGGCAGGCTATTTCTACTTCTCGGCCGATAAAGCGCCCGAAGTCGAAATGCCAATACCTGTGCAACTACCAGAGCCTGTACCTGAACAACCTATTGAGCAAGAACCTATTGAAGAAGTGATAGTGGAAGTTATCGAGCCCACTATCATTGAAACTCCAGAGCCTGAAGTGGTAGTAGAGCCCTTACCTGCACTGACTGAAAGTGACGACTTTGTCGCTCAGAAAACCGTTGATATGGCTGATGGGATGAAAATCGAGCCACTACTTGTTAAAAAAGACATTGCCCGCCAGTTTGTGGTGTTTGTCGATAATATGGCCCAAGGTGAAGTGATCCGCAAAGCCAGCCCATTGAAAGGCCCAAAAGATAAATTCACCGTAAGTGAAATCACCAATAAAACCTATTTAAACCCTGACAGTTACCATCGTTATGACCTTTACGCCAACATGATGTCAGATATGAATGACGAGCAGTTGATCAACACCTATAAAGAACTCATGCCAATATTTGATGAAGCCTTTGCAGAGCTAGGTTATAGCGACATGTCATTTGACGACCGTATGCAGCAAGCTTTTGAGATGATTTTATCAGCGCCGATTATTGAAGACCCGATTGAATTAAGCTCTATCAGCGTTAACTATCAATTTGTCGATCCAAAGCTTGAAGCATTACCCAATGTACAAAAGTTTATGGTGCGCATGGGCCCAGACAATAGCCGCAAAATTAAAACCGCGATCAGAAAACTGCAACAACAAATGGCTAACTGAATTCAGACTGAGTAATAACCAGATCCAGTTTTTGATAGCTGATTATTGAACAGGCCATTTTTCTGCTTTGTTGATGCTCGTGTTACCCGAAGAGCTTTAAACATTTTAATAGCGACATTTATGTCGCTATTTTTTATTTTTGCGGACTTAAATACTTCATTTTTTTCATATAATCACGGTACAATCAGGCCGAATTTAATAATAATCTAAAAAAAATTTATTCACTCAGCTAGGGATGGCTGCAGCATATCAGAGGCAATGCAGTGCAATTAGTATTTGATATTCTTTCATGGGGCGCTTGGTCGCAAGACTTTCAAGATAAAGAAAGTTGGAGCGGCGGGGATAAGTGCGCCTCTGAATCGCTCTCTCTCAAAGGCAGCAATCAATCCAGCCAATATAACAAACGGCACCATTAGATTATATTAAAGGTGATATTCGCCATATCGACACACATTACGTTATGAGTAATAACTTTGCCTTTGGCGGTATCAACACCTCATTAATTTTTAAGCAGTGGGATAATTAAATTGCTCTATAAAAAACTTATAGCGTTCAGCACGTTTTTATAAGTTGTCGGCTTTTCTCTAATCCACTTTGAGAAAAGCCACTTCTCTCCCTCTATCACTGGCATTCCTTGGTGTAAAGATAAGGGTAAAGGTGCAAAATTATTATCCGTGTTATTAAAAATAAGCAGCTGCTTACATTTGGGCTTGATTGATTTAGATAATCTAGGGAAACAGGTCTCCCCCCCACTTTTAACGTCATTTAAATATATTAATACCGTCTTGAACCTCTGGCCACCATCTCTTAAAGCAACAGCAGAACCAGAATCTTTAGGGTGAAAAAAGTCATAGTGCGCTTTATATTCTTCTGTTGGTGAATAGTGCAAAACATTGCTTAATTCGCCGTTTTCAATAGCGAGATTAAAATAAGCTGCTATTTTCATTTCAATGTTCAACAATACCCAATCATTTATTGAAGGTATCAATTGTGCAACAGATCCAGTACGAGCCTTACTAATCTCATTTTTACCCGTTACACCATCGACAACCGTAGAGCGTTTAATATTTTTCTCTGCATGCCATCTAAGCCAATGACACTCAAAGTCATTGATGAAATTATCCACTGTATACAAGTTAATTTCTTGGGCAATTAATTGATAAGATAAGCTAGATAAATCAGGCATTTTTATATCATCAAAGTCTTTCGTTGTTATCGCTTTATCCACTGCCCCAAAATCTAACACACTAGAAATAGCTGATACTGACTCAAGATGCTGAAAATGATAAATAATGCTTTGAGCTTTAGCCAAGTTACCCTGCTGATAATATAAATTTACCGCAGCTACAACGGCATTTGCATCACCCTTCAAATATGCAGCATATAAATAAGGCTGGAAAGCCACATCAACTTGAGGGTGAAAATAAAGCAAAAATGCCGCTTTATAATGTGCCCCTGGGATATCTTTTTCGGCTAGTTCAAATACGTAATCTAATCCAAGAGAAGGCTTTCTAGCAATCAGTATATCAACGTTCATAAGTAAAGCTTCTGGGACTTGTTGCAATAGCAAAGGTTCTAACACTTTTTCAGCTTCAAGATATTGTTGTCGATGTAAAAGTGCACTCGCTTGTTCTAAATGAACTAAATATTTTGCAGTTAAGGGCATATTATTTTAATTGATTTTTTTATATGTATTTTTAATCATACTATACAATTTTAACCATATGCACTTGGATATATTGATTGAAATTTCTCAGCCAAAAGCGAGCTTATGGGACTCTGGTGCAATATGATTCAAAGCAACTGTAACTCGTAGCACAAATAGTTATGGATTATTTAAAGGTATACTGAATAGTAAGCCTAGATATCAACAAACTTGTAGCAGTAACGCTCCCTGTTCTACCATGGTTTGAGAATAGGAGCTTAAATCAAGTTCACTTAGCGATGCTAAAGTACAGTCCAGTAAAGCTGGCACAAAGGGTATCTTTACAATGCAGTTGTACCTCAAGTTTTACTTTTACCTTACCGCCATCAGCAAGGCTTGCTAACGAAACATCTGGCCAAATAACACTGGCGATAGGCGCCTCGGTAATGGGCGCGCGATAGCGGATTTGTGCATCCGCTAATACGATATCACCACTAAAACCTTGCAACTTTTGCTGTAACCACACCATTCCCCAGCCCGTTAGGGTCGCCAAGGTATAAATACTGCCAGCAAACATGGTGTGATGAAGGTTAATATTGGGTTTAATCGGCGCGGTAACTGTGAGTATTTGTTGCTGAAAACTTAGCTCTTTAAAACTCAGCGGCTGCACCTGCATAAACTCACTTACAGGAATGGTTTGATACCAAGTGTTTTGCAGTTCAATAAGTTGCTCTTCAGCCGCCATAATGTGCTCCTTTAAACCTGTAAATTAAAGGTCACAGGGCCATCATTGACTAACTCTACCTTCATGTTTGCACCGAAAGAGCCTGTAGCAGTTGTCACGCCTAGCTCACGGCAATAGGCCACAAAAGCTTCATATAGCTCATTGGCTTGATCTGGAGTCGCAGCGCTAGAAAAACTTGGCCGTAGCCCTCGGCCAGTATCAGCGGCTAAGGTAAACTGTGACACTACCAGTAACTCACCACCAGCTTGTTGCAGATTTAAATTCATCTTGCCGTTTTCATCACTAAACACACGATAGCCGATGACTTTTTTGGCCAGCTTTTGCATTTTCTCAATGTCATCGTCACGTTCCACCCCAAGCAGTACTAATAAACCTGTATTGATACTCCCGGTGACTTCTTGACCCTGCTCAGAGTCGATGGTGACACTGGCACGTGTCACCCTTTGGATTAAGCCAATCAATGTTACTTCCTAATACTTACGTGAAAATTTATGCGCTTACTTGCGGATTTACCGACACCAACAATAACCTTAACCGGCGATATCTTGTTTCATCACTGGGATCGGTTTAATTAAATGTTCAGATCCTTTGGGTAAGGATTTACCCACTTGATTAAGGCCTTCGTCAGTCCACAACATAAAGCGGCGTAATTCTTCCAGTTCAATGGAATCAACAAATGTCGCAGCGCCCTGTACTTGGATCACCGCGCCATTGTCGCGAATGACGAACTTAGCAAAATTAAGCTTTTGGTTTAGTGAGCCAATTAACAACAATAGCTCTTTACTGCCATGTAATTGCGGATGCACCGCAAACAAACGATTGGTAAGAATACGATCGACCCCTTGCTTGCTCATGCTAGGTTGTAACACAAACTGAGTGTCACCAAATTGCACCGCCACACTATTTGGGCTGAGCTTAGTGGCTAAGTAACTGGCGTTTAGCAGTGCTTTATATAATTCGTCAGCGGCTTGCTCATCGGTCATATTAGCCATGTTAATAACCTTAGGAGCAGCAGAAACAACGGCTGCTTCAGTGGCATTTTCGGTAGCTGCACAGGCAGATAACCCTATTACGCATGCTGCAAGTATCAATTTTTTCATTTTCGTTCCTTGTTAAGTTATCTTTGCTCGCGGTAAAGCATGGCAAGATAACACTCATGGCAGGCTCAAGTACTAAGCCCAGTCGGTGTCTTTATCATGCTTGGGTTACTTTTCATTATCTTCTGAAGCAGAAAAAATCCCGGTATCGAGGTACTCAGGCATCGCGGCCGTTATTTCAGCGCCTAATAAAACAATTATCCACGACACATAAATCCACACAAACAAAATCGGGATGGTGGCTAGCGCGCCATAGATGGCCTCGTAACTGGGAAACTGAGTCACATAAAAGGCAAAGCCTTTTTTACCCGCTTCAAATAGCATAGCCGCTACCACAGCGCCTAATAAGGCATGTAAAAAGTGGACTTTTTTATTGGGCACCACCATATACAGCAGTAAAATTGAGGCCACTGAAAACAACATCGGCAACCGCTCAACCAGCCAAGTCATTAAGCCTGATATTTCACTATTATCAAATACCGTTAATGACACCACATAAGAGGTTGCCACTAAGCTGGCACCAATCAATACTGGCCCTAATGTAAGTACCATCCAATACATAGAAAAAGACACCATATAAGAGCGGCTTTCAGTGGTTCGCCAAATATTATTCAGCGCTTTATCGATGGCAGAAATCAGCATCAAGGCCACCACCACTAACGCAATCACCCCGACAAAGGTGCCCTTTGAGGCATTTTCAACAAATTCATTGATATAAACCTGCACGGTATCGCCAGCTGCAGGCAAAAAGTTGTCGTAAATAAAACTCTCAATTTTACCGCGAATACCTTTAAATACTGGAAACGCCGACAGCATCGACATGGTCACCGCCACCATTGGCACTAGTGATAATAGTGTCACATAGGCTAAGTGACCGGCTTTGACATTGATTTGATCTTCTACCAAGCGCTGCTTAAGGTGAAGTATAAATTGCCAAATGCTAATAAAAACTCGTTGGATATAGGCTACATCTATCTTATTTGTCACAATATTCTCTTGATTATTTTATTTTCAATTCTGCGTTTTAGTTCGTACAATGTTATAACACGATAGTTACACTCCAAGGGAGCGATTTAATGTCTCAACAAGGTTCTGCAGGTAATGTGATTGCCGCCATCGCCAGTTTCTTTTTCCCAGGTTTAGGTCAACTGGTTCAAGGTCGTATTATAGCTGCAATTCTATTTTTCTGTCTTACAGCAGTATGTTACTTCTTCTGGGTATTAATTATCCCAGCCATTATTGGTGCCATACTTCACCTTTGGAGCATTATTGATGCTGCCACATTTACCGCCGACTAATTCGATAATACGATAAGAGAGTAAACAATGAAGAAATGGATATCCTTGGCATTACTGAGTAGCAGCTTACTGCTTAGCGGTTGTCAAAGCGCTTATTATGGCGCCATGGAAAAGGTCGGCTACCACAAGCGTGACATCATGGTTGATCGCGTGCAGGAAGCAAAAGAGTCCCAAGAAGAAGCCCAAGAGCAATTTAGTTCTGCGTTAGAAGAAATGCAGGCGTTACTTGCCTTTGATGGTGGCGATCTTGAAGATGCTTATAACAAAGCTAAAGATGAATATGATTCAGCGCAGTCAGCCGCAGATGAAGTGGGCGATCGCATCGATAAAGTTGAAGATGTAGCTGAAGCTTTATTTGAAGAGTGGCAAACTGAAATTCAAGAGATCAGCAAAGCGAGTCTACGCCGTAATAGCACCTCTAAATTGAATGAAACCCAGCGCTCTTACGATTCATTGGTCAAAGGCATGCGCCGCGCCGAAGCTAAAATGCCTCCTATTCTGACGGCAATGAAAGACAATATGTTGTATTTAAAACATAACCTTAATGCGCAGGCCATCGGCGCGATTAAAGGTGAGTTTGAAAGCCTGCAATCAGATATTACTAGCTTGATCAGCGAAATGAACAAATCCATTGCGGAATCAAATAAATTTATTGAAGCCATGGAAAAGGGTTAAAGTGTTAATTTAATAAAGAGACCTTTACATCCTCATGAGCTAAAGGTCTCTTTATTATCTAATCACTAAAATCTATTTACTTAGCTCTACAGTTGAGCTTTGATGCTTAATTTCTATAATGCTTACCATTAATCCGCTCAATAATTTGAGTGGCAGTTAAATCATGTACCACATTGATCACGGTCGATGCGGCATCTGTAATAGCCCCTAACACCACTAAAATTGGGATCACTTCTACAGGTAAGCCTAAGGTGGTCACAATAAAGATTTCCCCTAAAAATGCCCCGCCCGGCACACCGCCAATCACAAATGCTGACAGCACCGAAATCAAAATGGTCAACATAAACACGTCAGCGCTAAAGTCGAGCCCAAGTAATGAATAGATAAACACGATTTTGAGCGCGGTTATCATCGCTGCGCCGCCTTTATTTAAATTCACTAATAGCGGCAAGCTGATCTCTGCTATTTGCTCATTTAAACCCATTTTACTTGCTGTGCGGATATTAACTGGCAAGGTGGCCAAAGAAGAACTAGTACCGAGTGCGGTTACAGCAGGTGCTAACATATGCTGCCAAAAAGTTTTTACTCCTTTGGCTCCGCCTCCAATCCAAGCATATAGCGTTGAACCTAAGGTTAAATATAAAAAGGTTGCCACTAAAAATACTGCAATAGCTCGGGCAAATGTGCCCATTAACTCGGCATCTTGGCTGGCCATCGTCGCGGCAAAATAAGCCCCTAAGCCAATTGGCGCTATGTACATTAAAATAGCAATGATTTTCATGATCACGATATTCACACTATCCAGCAAAGCCGAGACTTTAAGGCCGTCTTCACCTGATTGGCCAATCGCTATTCCGCTGATCACCGACATGATGATTAGCGCTAAAATATTAGATTTTGACAGTAAACCCACAAAGTCATTAGTGGTTAATAAGCTCACAAAATCCATACTGCCTGTGGTTTCAACGGTATTAGCTAAATCAAGAGTGACTCCTTGGGCAGGGTCAAATGCCAGTGCTAATAAGATAATGCCCACAGCGGGGAGCGTCGCCATGATAATGGACACGCCCATAATAGTGGCAAGTATGGAGCCAAGCTTTTTTAAATCGGTCATTTTTGCAATGGATGACATCACGCTGACGGCCACCAAAGGCACAATAATCATAAACAACAAGTTAAGAAATATTTGCCCTATGGGTTTAAGTTTAATGGCAAGCTCAGGGGCAACTAAGCCCAACATGCCGCCTAGCATTAGGGCTGCGAGTAAAATAATCGATGAGCGATACGCGCTAAGGGCATTCCACATGGTTAGGTTCCAATAATTAACATCTAGTGAGCATATGCTGATTTTTAATCATAGCCGAGAAGCTATTACAGTGAGAGCAGGGTTTACTGCAGCGCATTGATGACGAGTAACTTATCTGCTGTAAACTTGACTCTGAACTGATGTGCCCAAGCAAAGCCCGCGACTGCGGGCTTTGGCTCAATTGCGATAGCGGTTATCTTGCTCTGCTTCGCCCTTCTCTGGCCATTCCAGACTGACGCGCTTGTCGAGAACGATTCAGACTTTGATGATCTATGCTACTCGAGCGCGTGCGATTAATTGAGTGACTCATATTACTCGACTGATTACGGCTCGGTTGGCTGTGGCTAGTTTGATTTCGACTCGGTTGAATCGAGGTTGATGGCCGCGTACTTGTGACAGGACGAGTATTATTGGCGGGATGGGTATTACTCGCCGGACGAGTAGCGCTAGATGGCCGTGTCGAAGGAAAACTACTATTATTGCCCTTTGACGGTTTATTTACATTGCTAGGTTTAGACCCTTGAGCTTTTGATGGCACATTATTCCACTTGCCATCGCTACGATTTTCCCACTTGCCTTTATTATCACGGGCAACATTACCGTGCTTATCGGCAAACACATCATTAGTGCGCTTTTTATTTACCTTCGCTTTATTAAAATGCTTATTGGCGACACTTGGGCTGGCTAAGCGTTTACGATTCGCCTCGCGATGGTAAAGGTTATTGGGTCTAGCACGATTATTAGCTAATTTGTTCGAACGCATATGATTATGCATTTTAGTGCGATTACCGACACTGATACTGTTACCAATATTGATACGACCGGTATTGATCACCACAGGGCGTCTATAGCCACCGCCATAATAGCCACCACAGCATGGGCGACGATAACCATAACCGCCTCCCCACACCACACCAGCATTGAAAAAGCCGTTACTCCAGCTCACCCCAACATTCCAACCTGTCCACGGATTATAACCAACATGTAATCCCCACGTAGGTGGACGTGGATAATAATAACGGCCTCGATACGGTGGGTAGTACCAACCCGTGCCGTAAATTGGCACCCCATAATAAGGGTATGACCACATATAACCCGGCGTATAACCTACGTAAACCACTTCAGGGGTTGAATCATAAACCTGCACGTAAGTGGTGTTATAAACCGGCGAACTTGCGGGTATCTTGGCAATTTCTTCATCGGGAATATTATCAGCAACAATCCACGGGCCTTTGGCGGTATTCGAAGTAAACCACACTCCATTATCGACTGCGTAATAGGCTTTATTAATCAGTAGTACTTGCGTGGCAGTATTGACGGCATAGGAAACTGAGGTCCCTGTTACTGCTTCAAATTTAGGCTCACCATCATATTCAACCTCCAGTGTGGCTTCATCACGCTTAATCGCCGCTGTTTGGGGGATTTGCGCATCTAGCACTGCTTGATTAGCTTCATCAGTGCCTGCAACTGAGACCCTTAAGCCACCAATGTCAGATTCGGGAGGGATATCGTTAAAACTTTCAGGCAATTTGTCTGCCCTAACAAACTGCCAAGGTCCGGCCTGCTTTTTAGATTTAAACCAACGCCCTGATAAGAGTACATACATATCGCCAGAGGAGGTCTCTCTTACCCATGGGGTTTCGGTATTGGTGACATAAAGTAACTTACCATCAATCAGACTTTGCCAATTGGGTGAGCCATCAGTGGCCACTAATTCAGTCGGTTCATTAGTGGTAATGATCTGCGGCGCATTGGCGGTGCTTTTAGCCGCTTCATCGTCAGTGTTAACCATTTGCGCCAAATCTTCTGGCGGATATAAGGTCACTTGCCACGGCCCCATAGGATCATCTGCCACATACCAAAAGGTACCACTGCTTAAATACAGCTTGTTCGTTTGCGTATTACGGGCAACGGCAAAAGGGGTATTTAACACTCGCTCATAGGGACTATTTTCAATATCACTAAATTGTGGCTCACCATCATAGGACAGCAACACGCTCAAGTTATTACTGAAGACTATGTCTGGCGCATCGTTGTTAATATTATCTAAGCTGCGTTTTACCTGCTCAGCATTTTCGAGGCTGGCTGATAAACGCTCCATGGAAATTTCGAAGCTAGTAGTGGCTAACGTTTCTGAGACAGTATCGGTGAACGTTTGCTGGTCTTCGGCAGTGGATGATGGCCAGCGCACTTCGGTCACTTCAATATTACGCACCAATGCGACATCGTCATCGGTATCAACTCTGGCACTAAACCAAAAGGCACCAAAAACGGGATCATCTTGATCTTCCACCTCAAATGACATCGCAGCGCGGCTCATCAGGATATTGCCATCTAACGATTCTGGCTGCGGCTGATAAACCACTAAGGTGCCCAGCTTAGTGTCAACATCTTGCGGCCATTCAATTGCTACTGCCGAAAAGGGTAATAGCAACAATGCCATCCATACAGTGAACACTTGCAGCCAGCGACGTTTGATATTGGTTATCATCATGAGTCCTTATTTTGCAATCATTTGCTATTAATCATGCGCGACTAATAATTAAAAGCGTGTATTTAAGTATATGTAGTAAAATCCATTTATTGCCAATTTGGTCATGATTAACAAGTCAGCATCTATTTGTTCATTTAATATACCGACAAACACATTGAATTTGTAAAATAGATTGTATAAAAATCAAACAGCCACTTTGCTAAATATCCGTCCACCCTGCCATTTTATGAATATGCAAAGATCAAAAAAGCCCTTACTGAAACCAGTAAGGGCTTTTTACTAACTATTATTTACTACTATAAAAGCGGTCTATAAAGACGTCTTATAGTGAATAGTAAAGTTCGAATTCAACTGGGTGAGTAGTACGTGCAACACGCTCTGCTTCACCTTGCTTGATAGCAATGTATGAATCGATAAAGTCATTAGTGAATACTTCACCTTTAACTAAGAACTCACGGTCCGCATCTAAGCTTGCAAGTGCATCTTCTAGTGACGTTGCCACTTGTGGGATCTCAGCTGCTTCTTCTGCTGGTAAGTCGTATAAATCTTTATCCATAGCTTCACCTGGGTGAATCTTGTTTTGGATACCGTCTAGACCTGCCATTAATAGCGCAGCAAAACCTAAGTATGGGTTTGCATGTGGATCAGGGAAGCGAGTTTCAATACGACGACCTTTAGGACTTGGTACCACTGGGATACGGATAGAAGCACTACGGTTACGTGCAGAGTAAGCAAGCATGACTGGCGCTTCAAAATGTGGCACAAGACGCTTGTAAGAGTTTGTGCTTGGGTTAGTAAATGCATTCAACGCTTTAGCATGCTTGATGATACCACCAATGTAGTAAAGAGCTGTTTCACTTAAACCAGCGTACTTGTCGCCTGCGAATAAGTTAACGCCATCTTTAGCTAAAGATTGGTGAACGTGCATACCACTACCGTTATCGCCCATTACTGGCTTAGGCATAAATGTTGCTGTTTTACCGTATGCGTGTGCCATGTTGTGCACAACATACTTAAGGATTTGAACTTCATCAGCTTTAGCAGTCAATGTGTTAAAGCGTGTCGCGATTTCGTTTTGACCGGCTGTAGCAACTTCATGGTGATGCGCTTCAACAACTTGACCCATTTCTTCAAGTACTAAACACATAGCACTACGTAAGTCTTGTGATGAATCAACGGGTGCTACTGGGAAGTAACCGCCTTTAACGAATGGACGGTGACCAGTGTTACCATCTTCATAACCAGTACCTGAGTTCCATGCCGCTTCTTTTGCATCAACTTTAGCAAAACAACCTGACATGTCAGCACCAAACTTAACATCGTCAAATAAGAAAAACTCTGGCTCTGGACCAATTAATACTGTGTCAGCAATACCTGTAGACGTTAAATATTCTTCAGCTTTTTTAGCAATCGAACGTGGGTCACGGTTGTAACCTGTCATTGTGCCTGGCTCTAAGATGTCACAACGGATTAGCGCAGTTGTTTCTTCTGTGAAAGGGTCAAGAACAAACGTGCTTGCATCTGGCATAAGTACCATGTCAGATTCGTTAATGCCTTTCCAACCCGTAATAGACGAACCATCGAACATTTTGCCGTCTTCAAAAAAATCTTCATCAACCTGATGAGATGGGATAGAAACGTGTTGTTCTTTACCTCTGGTATCGGTAAAGCGTAAATCAACAAACTTAACTTCCAATTCTTTAAGTTGCGTTAAAACAGATTCAGCTGACATTCTTAAGCCTCCGGTAGAGTAAGGGTATTCCCTTTTATAATTCAAGTTCACCACTATACTACGACATTAAAGACGCGTATGTGTCGAAATATCACATAATTGACAATCTTAAAGCTATTACCATGCCAATTGAATAAGTATATGATTTTTATATATTTGACTTAATAGCCAATTATCGAAAACACAATTTTGCACCATTTTAGAGCAAGCGTGCGCACCATTATGGTTCAAATGCTATTTTGGTGCGTGACTAAAAACACCGCGCTGATTGTTTGTCACATTTCTGAATCGTTACTATTATATGATGCTATAAATGCCAAAATTGATGGTTATTTTTTAGCTAATCACAAAGTGTACAAAAATAATCCTATCCGCAAAGCGTCTCGTGGAGTAGAATGGCACGCTTTTTTATGGTGGCTAAACTTAATGCCGCTATAAACTCCTATTTATTTGTTTGATGGTATAGAGGTTTTATCCGTGTTAGAGAATTTACGTAACATCGCCATTATTGCTCACGTCGACCATGGCAAAACGACCTTGGTAGACAAGCTTTTGGCACAGTCAGGCACCCTTGAAAGTCGAGGCGAAGCCGCAGAACGTGTAATGGATTCTAACGATCTTGAAAAAGAACGTGGTATCACCATTTTGGCTAAAAATACCGCCATCAAATGGAACGACTACCGTATTAATATCGTAGACACTCCTGGTCACGCCGATTTCGGTGGTGAAGTTGAACGTGTTCTATCTATGGTAGATTCAGTATTACTTTTAGTTGATGCAGTTGATGGCCCAATGCCACAAACTCGCTTCGTAACTAAAAAAGCGTTTGCTCAAGGCCTTAAGCCAATTGTTGTAATCAACAAGATTGACCGTCCAGGCGCTCGTCCTGATTGGGTTATTGACCAAGTATTCGATTTATTCGACAACTTAGGTGCAACTGACGAACAGTTAGATTTCCCTATCGTTTATGCTTCTGCATTAAATGGTTTCGCGACCCTTGATCCAGACGAAACTAGCGAAGACATGACTCCTTTATTCCAAGCAATTGTTGAAAAGGTTTCTTTCCCTGATGCTGATGCTGAAGGTGAATGTCAAATGCAAATTTCTCAAATCGATTACAACTCATATGTAGGTGTTATCGGTATTGGTCGTGTTAAACGTGGTAGCGTTAAGCCTAACCAACAAGTCACTATTGTTGGTGCAGACGGTAAGACACGTAACGGTAAAGTTGGCCAAGTATTAGGTTACATGGGTCTTGACCGTCACGAAGTTGCTGAAGCTAACGCTGGCGACATCGTTGCAATTACCGGTCTTGGTGAGCTAAAAATTTCTGACACTATTTGTGCTCCAGGTGCTGTTGAAGCCTTGCCAGCACTTTCTGTTGACGAACCAACACTAACCATGACTTTCCAAGTAAACACTTCTCCGTTTGCTGGTAAAGAAGGTAAGTATGTTACTTCACGTAATATCCTTGAGCGTTTAGAGCAAGAGCTAATTCATAACGTTGCATTACGTGTTGAAGAAACTGAATCTCCAGATCGTTTCCGTGTTTCAGGCCGTGGTGAATTACACTTAGGTATCCTAATTGAAAACATGCGTCGTGAAGGTTACGAGCTAGCGGTATCACGTCCAGAAGTAATCGTTAAAGAAATTGACGGTGAAATGTGCGAGCCATTTGAAACCTTAACCGTTGATGTTGAAGAAGAACATCAAGGTGCTGTAATTGAAAAATTAGGTACACGTAAAGGCGACATGAAAGACATGCAGTTAGACGGTAAAGGTCGTGTACGTATCGACTTTATCATTCCTAGCCGTGGCTTAATCGGTTTCCAAACTGAATTCATGACAGCGACTTCTGGTACTGGTCTTATCTACCATTCATTCGACCATTACGGTCCAGTGAAAGGCGGTGACATTGGTCAACGTGCTCGTGGTGTATTGATTTCAAACGCTACTGGTAAAGCACTGACGTTCGCATTGTTCGGTTTACAAGAACGTGGTCGTCTATTCATCGGCCATGCTGCTGAAGTATATGAAGGTCAAGTTGTTGGTTTACACGCTCGTGCAAACGACTTAACAGTTAACTGTTTGAAAGGTAAGCAACTTACAAACATGCGCGCATCAGGTACTGATGAAGCACAAGTGTTAACTCCGCATATCGAAATGACCCTTGAGCAAGCGCTTGAGTTCATCGATGATGACGAATTAGTAGAAGTAACTCCTGAGAACATCCGTGTTCGTAAGCGTTACTTAACTGAAAACGAGCGTAAGCGTCATAACCGTAGCGCTAAGTAATCGTTTTGATTAGTTAACTATCTCAAATTTTGAGAACCAAAAACCCGCTTATGGCGGGTTTTTTATTGGCTAAATATACTTAGCCGCAAAACAGCACATGACTTAATTTCACTTTTAAGTCACTTAAATCGACTATATATTTTCTCTCAATAATTAATCAGCAGAGAAAAATATGACCGTCATTAATCACGTTAACGTAGCCAAGCAAGCCAATGTTTATTTTGAAGGTAAAGTCATCAGTCGTACCATTCATTTTACGGATGAAAGCCAGCAGACTCTCGGAGTAGTATTGCCAGGCGAATACAGCTTTGACACTGCCGTCGCTGAAATCATGAATGTGACTTCAGGTTCATTTGAAGTGCTATTACCTAACAACACCGAATGGCAAACAGTGACTACTGGGCAACGCTTTACCCTAGCACCAAAGGTCACATTTAAAATCCGTACCCATGAAATTAGCGAATATTGCTGCCAGTACAATTAATTAGCCTATGTTAATCAGCAGTTAATACTGATCTTTAATGTAAAAGAGGCTAATATTGAAAGGTTTAAAGCTGAAGGCGAAGGAATCCCAAATGCGTTTAACCTTATTAATTACTCTTATTCTATGCAGTGTTATCTTTTCTATCGGTCATGCCACCGTGTATCGCTGGGTTGATGAACAAGGAAATGTACATTACAGCGACCAACCACGAGAAAATGCTGAACAAGTAGAGTTGAGTGAAAATACCCAAAACAGTGTTGCTGCGCCCAGCGTCATAGAAACAGACAGCAGCCCAAAAGAAGCTAAACCAGTTGAGTATCGGGTACGTATTGTTAATCCGACCCAAGAACAAACCATTCGCAATAACAATGGCAACTTTACTGTGGTTGCCAGTGCTGCACCAGAATTACCCAGTGGCTTTTTAATGGCGCTGTATATCGACGACTTACTTTATGGTCAGCCGCAATCAAGCAGTATTTTTAATGTCACCGAAGTGAATCGCGGTGAACATAATCTCGTGGTTAAAGTTTTGACCCAAAACGGCAAAGTCCTTGCATCAAGTTCTCCAAGAAAGATATTTCTACACCAAGCATCTGTTTTCTCAATCGCAAAGCCTCAACCTTTGCCAAGTAAAAAGTGATATATATCAAAAAGATAAATATTATAAATTAGAGATTGTTTTAACAAGTTGCCCGTGTAGAACAAGTTGCGCATCGCACCATTTTGGTGCAACATAGTAGTGCAACTCTACTTTGCAGGACACTTGATGGACATGAACAATCTGCTGAATCATTTGGTTACCGCTGTATTCGTTATCGATAACGAATTACGGCCGCGTTATGCCAATGCTGCAGCTGAACAACTTCTTGGTATTGGCAGCAATAAATTACTAGAGCAGCGTTTACCTGAGCTATATCAGTTCATGGGCGTTGAAGCCGAGCTACTCCAAGACTCGGTTAACGCAAATCAAGGGATCACCGTCAACACAGCGGCATTGATTACCCTTGATGGCGTGCACCACATCATCGATATCACCCTGATACCGATGGAAAGTGAAGACAACATCAGCCTGCTAGAACTACGTCAAGTAGATCAACAACATCGTATTCATCAACAACTTAATTTAGATGCGCAGCAACAGGCGGCACAATTTTTAGTGCGTAACCTCGCCCATGAAATTAAAAACCCATTAGGTGGCTTAAGAGGCGCGGCGCAACTATTATCTCGGGAGCTAGAAGACCCAAGCCTTAAAGAATTTACCGATCTGATTATTGAGCAAGCCGATAGACTACGAAATCTAGTTGATAAATTATTGGGACCTCAGCGCCCGACTCAACATGAAACCCACAATATTCATCAAATAGTCCAAAAAGTGCTGCGCTTAGTCGAGCTAACCCTACCAAGCAATATCCGCTTGGAGCGAGATTATGACCCTTCCATCCCCGATATGGACATGGATGCTGATCAATTACAGCAAGCAGTGCTCAATGTGGTGCAAAATGCCGCGCAAGCATTAGATCCTGATGGCGGAGAAATACTCATCCGCACTCGCACCCAGCATCAAGTCACCATAGGCACTAAGCGCTTTAAGCTGGTACTGGCACTGTCGATTATCGATAACGGTCCTGGGATCCCTGCAGAGCTATTAGATACCTTGTTTTATCCCATGGTCACCGGCCGTGAGGAGGGCTCAGGATTAGGATTATCCATCGCCCATAATATTGCACGATTACATGGAGGTCGGATTGATTGTATATCGGCACCGGGACAAACAGAATTTACGATTATTTTGCCATTACAATAATTTGCCAATGATGGCTTAAGAGGAAGTGATATGAACATAAGCGAACAAGTTTGGATCCTTGATGACGACAGCTCGATTCGCTGGGTTTTAGAAAGAGCCTTAGCGGGAGCTAAACTGACAACGGCAAGTTTTGCCGCTGCAGAGTCGTTATGGCAAGCCTTAGAAATATCTCAGCCTATTGTCATCGTCTCTGATATCCGTATGCCGGGTACCGATGGCTTAACCTTGCTTGATCGCTTGCAGATGCACTATCCGCATATTCCGGTGATCATCATGACGGCTCACTCAGATCTGGATAGTGCCGTCAGTGCCTATCAAGCAGGGGCTTTTGAATATTTGCCAAAGCCTTTTGATATTGATGAAGCCATTGCACTGGTAGAGCGCGCCCTGACCCATGCCACCGAGCAAGTACCGCCGCCTGCAGCTGAGCCTGAAAAGCTTAAAACACCAGAAATTATTGGTGAAGCACCGTCAATGCAGGAGGTGTTTCGCGCCATTGGCCGTTTATCTCGCTCATCAATTAGCGTACTTATTAACGGCCAGTCAGGTACCGGTAAAGAGTTAGTTGCTGGGGCTCTGCATAAACACAGCCCCCGTAAAGAAAGCCCCTTTATTGCCCTTAACATGGCGGCTATTCCAAAAGATTTGATTGAGTCTGAGTTATTTGGCCATGAAAAAGGCGCCTTTACTGGTGCAGCTAATGTGCGTCAAGGGCGCTTTGAGCAAGCCAATGGCGGGACTTTATTCTTAGATGAAATTGGTGATATGCCATTAGATGTGCAAACCCGTCTGTTGCGGGTTTTGGCTGATGGACAATTTTATCGGGTTGGCGGTCACATTGCGGTGCAAGTTGATGTACGTATTATTGCTGCAACCCACCAAGACTTAGAGTTACTGGTGCAAAAAGGCGATTTCCGTGAAGATTTATTTCACCGTCTCAATGTTATAAGAGTACATTTACCACCGCTTTCTCAACGCCGTGAAGATATTACTCAGTTAGCAAGCCATTTCCTCGCCACTGCTGCCAAAGAGATCGGCGTTGAGCCGAAAATCCTCACTAAAGAAACCGCTAAAAAACTTGAGCAACTGCCGTGGCCGGGTAATGTGCGTCAGCTTGAAAATACCTGCCGCTGGTTAACTGTGATGGCATCGGGGCAAGAAATCCTGCCTCAGGATTTACCGCCTGAGCTGCTAAAAGATCCCATCAGTGCCAGCGAGCGTGTTAATGGTGTTTCTGATTGGCAAATGGCGCTGACCCAATGGATTGATGAAAAGCTCTCTGCCGGTGAAAGTGATTTATTAACTAAAGTACAACCTGCCTTTGAGCGTATTTTACTAGAAACCGCGCTCAAGCATACTCAAGGCCATAAACAAGAAGCCGCTAAGCGTTTAGGTTGGGGACGTAACACCTTAACCCGCAAACTAAAAGAACTTGAAATGGATTAAAGTCCTGCTTATTTCGGCCTAAAAGGAGTCCTATTTCGATAATGAAATGACTCCTTTTTTATGACGATATTGATTTAGTTTTTTAGTTTAAGCACTATTAACTTAAGGTATCTGCATTATTAATTTAGAGTATAAGCATTAATCAGAGCTTCAAATATGGAGCGAGTAATAACTCTTAATTACCACCAACACATGAGCTGTAACGCCGCTAAGTGTAAGAATAAGTATAAGTATAAGTATATCGCTTAACATAACTGCAAGGACTGAAAATGGCCGCAAAAAGCATTATTGTCATGGGCGTATGCGCCAGCGGAAAGAGTAGCATTGCTGCCCGCTTAGCTGATGTTATCAAGGCTAAGTTTATTGACGGTGATGATCTGCACCCTAAAGCCAATATCATCAAAATGGCCAAGGGCGAAGCGCTCAATGATGCTGACCGCGCCCCTTGGCTTGAGCGCATAAGGGATGCAGCATTTAGCATTGAACAAAAAAATGAAACCGCTGTGATTGTCTGTTCAGCATTAAAACAAAGCTATCGCCAGCAAATACGCGAAGGCAATAATCATGTGGTTTTTCTGTATCTTGAAGGCAGTTACCAACTCATTTTACAAAGAATTCAAGCCCGTAATGGCCATTTTATGAAAGCTGACATGCTTGATAGCCAATTTGCCATCTTAGAAGATCCAAGCAATGAGCCTGGAGTGATCACAGTCAATATCGATAATTCTATTGAAGCCATTGTCCAGCAAGCCGTAAACGCTTTAACCGAGTTAGCATCAAGCTAATATTAACCTTAAGCATTATTTCGACCTTTCGCACATCGCTGGATTATGATGTAAAAAAGCCTTAACTGCATTGCAGTTAAGGCTTGTTATTTGGCTAATATTGCCCTTGATAGCAACAGTATTATCAACTGCAATTTATGTCATCAGCCATTAAATCGGGTCTTGGTGAATAATCACTTCGGCATCTTCAAACTCTGCCCGTAAGCGGTTTTCAGTACCGTCGGTAATTTCGTGGGCTTCAAGTAATAACAGCTGCCCATTTAATTCAATATGAAATTGAATGAAGGTGGTTTTACCGGCCTGACGCGTCCGTAAATCATGAATGCCATTTACTCGCGGATCTGCGGTGGCAATGGCAACAATCTGCGCCCGAGTGTCCTCATCCAGCTCCCGATCCAATAACGACTGAACCGAGCGATACGCTAAATCAAACGCTTGATGACCAATGTATAAGGCAATCAAAACCGCAAACAAGCCATCAGCCCACCACCAGCCATATTGTGCTAATACCAGTGCCAACAATACTGCGCCGTTTAAAAATAAATCAGACTTATAATGCAATGAATCCGCTTCGACTATGGTGCTGTTGGTCTTGGCTAAGGCTTTTTTCTGCAGTATCACCAAGGCAAAAGTCATGACCAAGGCAATAATGGAGACAATCACCCCAAGGCCTGCATGGGTCACTTCTACCGGATTAATTAACCGTTCACCACCATAAAACATCAACAAAAATGCTGAGCCTAAGATGAAAGCTGATTGGGCAAGTGATGCGAGAGGTTCGGCTTTACCATGACCATATCGATGGTCGTCATCAGCGGGTAAAATGGCATAGCGAATAGCGATGAAATTCACAATGGATGCTAAGGCATCAGCAAAGGAGTCAGTAAGGGAAGCTAACATACTCGCCGACCCTGAATAGAGCCAAGCGAGTAGTTTTATCACGATCAGGATTAACGCTGTTGCCACCGCGGCTCGGCTGGCAAGTTTTACCCAAAAATCGTATTCAGATTCTGCAGTCATAATAGAGAAAACACTAGTAATTAAGCCATTTAGTTAATCTCTATTATAGCGGAGTCTTGGTTTAATTAACGAGAACCTTTACCTTTTACCTTGGTAAAGCGTGATTCAAATTTCTGTTGCTGCTCTTCTGTCAAAATTTGATAGATTTCATTTTGCATTTTGAAGAAATTCATCATTTGTTGTGTTTGCTTCGCCTGCTTAGCAGCAATGATTTGCTCAGCTTGAGACTCATTAAAGTTGGCATCAGTAATTAACGCTAACATGTCTGCTTTATGTGCACTGCGCTGTTCTGCTGAAGGACGCTCGCCTTTTTCAGCTTTGTACTTAGCCATAATCGCTTTAACGTCAGTCTTTTGCGCTTCGGTAAGGTCTAAAGAACGTAGCATTTTACGTACGCCTTTATGCATGCTTTTACCGTGATGCTTGCCGCCGTGAGCACGTTCACCTTTTTGGGTTTGCTC
Organism: Shewanella sp. UCD-KL21; assembly: GCF_001957135.1. Lineage (GTDB taxonomy): Bacteria > Pseudomonadota > Gammaproteobacteria > Enterobacterales > Shewanellaceae > Shewanella. The sequence goes on from NZ_MPHK01000004.1 coordinate 93,573, forward strand.
AGTTTTAACTGAGGTATCTGCAGGCTCTGCGGCATAAAGTTGACCAGCTAATAATGCTGATGATGCTACTAGAGCTAAAACGCTGCTTTTCATCTTTAATCGTGTTTTCATAATCTCACCTTTTATCTCAAGTTATTGAACCCGCTAAGACCGACGGTTAACCATTTAATCCATTAAATGTAACCAATCAAAAACTCACCTTAGGCTCAAAATCGTTTGCGTTGTCAGCATGAAAATGAACATCGCACTGATAACGGGAACTGGGGTCACCTACATCTTGTTTCGTAGGAATGAAATAAGTTTAGCGAATGCAATGTCAATGAGGGTGTTGGCTCAGTAAAAAAATGTAAAGACCATTTTCTAATCAATACACATCTTGTTATTCAATAAAATTGCCCATAATCACGACCTCGATGCAGAGAATGGGAGCAAGCTCACGTATTAAAGGTTTGATCATTTTCATAATGAACAAAGTTACACTTGTAACATCAAAGTTAGCGCTAAGTAGTTAACATTATGAGACATTAGCTTTATAGCGAGCGCGACTTATCAGAGATAATTTAAGCGCATGTGAAAAATGATAGCTGCTATGAGTGGCAGACTAAAGTTATGAGTGACTGCTGCGCGTACATGTTATGAGTGACTAAATGCGGTAAATGATTGAATTGAGGTTATGGATGAACAAAGTTGTCAGCAATATCATTTTTATTGGTAGTTTATTATTTTCTGTCTGTGGTTTTGCACAAAGTAACGTGACACCCAGCCCGCACGAACCCAATGCCAATATTTGGGTTAATCAAACCCAAGCGGGCCCCGAGATTAACTTACACTTTTTTTGGTCTTCGACCTGCCCACATTGTAAGGAGGCTCACCCTTTTATAGATGCCTTAGCTGAGCGCTACAGTTGGATTCATTTACAAGATTACCTTATCAGCGAGCCCGGTAGTGTCGACAAACTCATGGCCGTGGGCGAATTAACTGGGGTTGAACCCAAGTCAGTGCCTTATTTCGCCGTCTGTGGTGAAGCCATTGCTGGCTACAACAGCCATGATGTCACCGGACGCTATATTCTGCAGCGCCTAGAGGCTTGTTATCAACGAAATGCAGGCAGCTTGCCAACCAAAGACTTAATGGCAGATTTCTATACCGATAAAACCGCTGCTAATAGTCCGCTTTTTGAAACCTGTGCTGATGATTCAAATCCAAATAACCCCGGCACTTGTGGGATGAACTTTAGTACGACTACTGGCGAACAAGCAAAACTTGATTCAACGCCACATATCCAGCCCGTAGATATTCCATTAATTGGTGCAGTACAACCAGAGCAAATGTCACTTCCGGTGTTGACCTTAGTCCTCGCTGGCGTCGATGCCTTTAACCCCTGCGCATTTTTCGTCTTACTATTTTTGCTTAGCATTATGGTGAATGCCGGTAGTCGCGGCCGCATGTTATTAGTGGGCGGTATCTTTGTGTTTTTCTCAGGCTTTATTTACTTTATCTTTATGAGCGCGTGGCTCAACTTATTCCAGTTACTTGGCGGTGGTGATGGCGGTTGGATAATTACTGGCGCAGGAGTTATCGCACTGGTGGCGGCTATCGTCAATATTAAAGATTTCTTCTTTGGTAAAGGCGATGTCAGTTTGTCTATGTCAGTTGAAAACCGTGGCAGCTTAATCAAACGCATGGGCAAATTATCTAAAGCCAGCTCTTTACCAAGCTTAATTTTGGGTTCGGCATTACTGGCGATTATGGCCAATGCTTACGAGCTACTCTGCACCGCGGGTTTCCCGATGATTTACACCTCAGTGTTATCAATTTCAGGGGTAGATACCGTGCAGCGCTATTTATACCTCATCGCTTATAACCTTATCTATATCATTCCATTAGCGACAATTGTCATCGTTTTTGCTGCCACATTAGGTAAACGTAAGCTCACCGAAAAAGAAGGTGAAGTACTTAAATTAATGTCTGGGATCATGATGCTAGGCTTAGGCAGCATGTTGGTCATTAACCCTATGGCGCTGCAAAACGTGGTGTTCTCTGTTGGGTTAATTGCCGGCTCAATTTTACTTACTTACATTGTGGTAAAAATTAAGCGCTATAAGCAAAAAGCCGTCTAATTTTTTATCTAGTAACATTATCAATGCGAGTGCTATTGCGTGGCACTCGCTTTTTGCTATTTTGATTAGACTGGCAAGCTTGGTTTATTGCTTGTTCCAGCCCATTTATAGCGATCACGAAACAATAACCACAGCTTAGTTGGCCAATATGTAAAAGAGTGCAATGTTGCTAAACTTGGCTACTCATTCGTTATATAGTGAATGCTTATTATTGAGCGAGGATCCCATGAGTCGAATTTTATTAGTCGATGATGACGCAGGTTTATCAGAGTTATTAGCCCAGCTTTTAGAGCTAGAAGGCTTTGAATTAACTCAAGCATTTGATGGTCAGCAAGGGCTAGATTTTGCGCAGAATCAAGATTTTGATTTAATCTTATTAGACGTCATGCTGCCAAAACTCAATGGTTTTGAAGTGCTGCGCGCCCTGCGCACCCAAAAGCAAACTCCAGTGCTGATGCTTACCGCTAGAGGCGATGAAATTGACCGAGTAGTGGGCTTAGAGATTGGCGCTGATGACTACCTACCAAAGCCGTTTAACGATCGTGAATTAGTGGCCCGTATACGCGCTATTTTACGCCGTTCTAGCCTCACTCAAGCAGATAATGGCGCCCAAGATACCATTAGCTTTGGTGATTTAAGCTTAGATCAAGCCAGACAAGAGCTGTACTGTAATGATCAGCTTATTATTCTTACCGGCACTGAATTCTCACTGCTTCATAGCTTGATCACTCAAGCTGGCGATTTGGTCACTAAAGAGCAGCTCAGTGAAACCGTATTAGGTAAAAAACTGATGCCATTTGACCGCAGTTTAGACATGCATTTATCCAACCTGCGCAAAAAATTACCTGAACGTCACGATGGTCGCCCTCGTGTTAAAACCATCCGTGGTAAAGGCTATATCTGGATCCCATAATGATTGAGTTGTCTTCGTTAAATCGTTTATTTGTCAAATTACTGCTGGGCTTTTGGCTTGGCAGTTCTTTAATTATTGGCTTTGTGGCTGTACTGCCTTTTTTGCAGCAAAGCCATGACAAACAGCCAATGACAGCCAAGCAGCAACAGCTACTTAAGCGCACCGCTAAACCATTTATTGAAGATCCTAAATTACTCGAAGATCACAAAGCCTTAAAACGCTTGCATCGCCATCGCAGTCCAAATGGCAAACTGATTAAGTTCTATATCACCAATGATCAAGATCTTGTCATTAATAGCAGGCAAGTCCCTAGAACCTTTAGAGAGTTCTTGCTAATTAGTGAAGAATTTAACGCGCCAATGAGCCATCAGTTCCGTGACGAATTGATTTTTGGGCCTTACAGCTTTACAGCTGGCGATCAGCAATATCGTATCTACAGCCGCGTGCCCGATAACCACCCTAGACCTTGGTTCTTTTTCTTTAATGACCATAAATTATTAACCACTATTATCGCCATGATCTTATCTGGCATCTTATGTGGCTTTTTAGCATGGTATTTAGGTAAGCCACTTCGCTCACTTAAGCATAGCTCTAACGCCCTTGCTAGCGGCGATTTAAGCGCTCGAGTCGATGACAGTATTGCCGCCAGAGGCGATGAAATGGGTGAGTTAGCACAAGCGTTCAATAGCATGGCTCAATCTATTGAAACCATGATGCATAACCAGCAGCGCTTAATGGGTGATATCTCCCATGAGCTGCGCACCCCATTAACGCGCTTACAACTCTCTTTAGCGCTGGCTCGCAAAAAACAGCAAAGCAGTGTCGAGATTGAGCGCATTGGTTATGAAGCTGAGCAGCTAGAAGCCTTGATTGCTGAATTGCTGACTTTATCGCGGGTGACCATCAGTAATACTGAAAATAAAGTCCATTTAGAGCTTGCCGAGTCTCTCAGTCAAATTCTTGATGATGCTGAGTTTGAGGCCGAGCAACAACAGAAAAAATTACTCATTGATATACCTGAAGATATCAGCCTTGATCACTACCCTAAAGCGCTTTCTCGGGCCATTGAAAATGTACTACGAAACGGCATCCGCTATGCCAATAGTGATATTTCAATCACCGCAGTGAAGCAAAACCAGCAGGTCGTGATCACCATTAAAGATGATGGTTCGGGTATTGAAGACGCTGATTTAGAAAAAATATTTAAGCCTTTTTATCGCCCTGATAGCTCAAGAGACAGAGAATCAGGTGGTTGGGGCTTAGGTCTGGCGATCACCCAAGCCGCCATCAAGCTCAATAAAGGCGAGATACATGCCAGCAATATAACCCCCCATGGGCTCAAGGTGGTCATTAGCCTGCCTGAGCGGATCAACAGTGTGAATTGATTACCACCAGCAGCTGGTTTTGCGTATAATTCCCAGCTCAATCAATGAAGGTAGCTATCCATGTTCCATATTGCGCTTTATGAACCAGAAATTGCCCCTAATACCGGTAACATTATCCGTCTTTGTGCCAACAATGGCGCTAAGCTACATTTAATTGAGCCATTAGGCTTTGATTTGGAAGAGAAAAAACTTCGCCGCGCCGGCTTAGATTACTCAGATTTAACCAATATCACCCGTCATAAAGATTTTGCCGCTTTCCTTGAAGTCATGGCAGGTAAACGCATTATGGCCTGCACCACCAAAGGCAGCCGTCCTCATACTGAGCTGTCGTTTGCTGCTGATGATGTATTGTTATTTGGGCCTGAAACCCGCGGTTTACCTATGGATATTATTGAGTCGATTCCCACTGAGCAGCGCTTACGTATTCCGATGACGGCTAACAGTCGCAGCTTAAACCTGTCTAACTCAGTGGCGATTATTAGCTATGAGGCTTGGCGTCAATTGGACTTTGCTGGTGCCAGCTAAGTTGTAGGTTTTAGGCTTTAGGTTTAGGTTTAGGTTTAGGTTTAGGTTTTTACCACGGTAAGTTTTAAACATTAATCTGGCTTATGTGGTTCAGGCTAAGTGATTCAGACTAAGTGCCTCATCCTAATCACACCATGCAGCCAACAAAAAGCCTCGCAATAGTGCGAGGCTTTATTATTTAACCCGTTCCGCGCTGAGACAACTTATTGCCCAAAGCCCACATCGGTAATACTCACCTTGGTAACCTCACCATACTGCTTGGCAATATCGGCAATCTGAGCCGCGTTACCCACCAGCACATACTGCAAATTGTCTTTTGGAAAGTAACGGCTTATGAGGCGCTGGGTTTCAGCTAATGTCAGCCCATCGACCTTGGCTTGAAACTCATTAATAAATGCATCGTCAAAGTTATAGATATACATATCAGCCAGTAACTCGCCCAGTTGGCCACCGGTTTCAAACTTTGGTGGGTACTGACCTTTAACATAGGCTTTGGCTGAATCTAGGGTTTGTTGATCAATGCCTTGCTCCCATAAGCGGCCATAGGTTTTTATGGCTAAGTCCATGGCTTCTTTGGTGGTGCTGGTTTTAGTAAAGGTGCTGATAGAGAACACCCCTGCAGCAGAATAAGCACTAAAGCCAGAACGCGCACCATAAGTGAGCCCGGCGTTAACCCGTAACTCATCATTAAGCCATGAGGTGAAACGGCCCCCTAAAATGGTATTGACTACCGTTAGCCCCACATAATCAGGGTTATCGCGCTTAATCCCCAAGCCGCCAATAACAAAGGTGGTTTCAATGGCATCGGGTTTATCAACTAATAACACCTTGCTGGCAGTTAATGACGCTAGCCCTTGAGTTAAATCAGGCTGCACCGCAGTTTCAGTGTTTTTCCAGCTGCCAAATGCCGTTGTTAGCTTGGCTTTCATGGTTGCGATATCAAAGTCACCCACCACGTTAATGGCGGTATTTTTGGGCTGAAAATAACTGTGATGAAATGCTCGCAGCTGAGCGACATTAATATCAGCTAATGACTTACTGTTGCCCGATACCGGATTGGCATAAGGGTGTTCACCAAATACTAACTTATTGTAGTAACGACCTATTACCGCCCGTGGGCTTTCTTTCGCTTGTGATAAGCCAACAATTTCGCGCTGTCTGAGCTTTTCAAATTCACTATGTTCAAACTCAGGGCTGATGAGCACTGGCTGGATAATATCGAGCATGGAATCAAGATCTTTACTCATAAAATCTGCTTCCAGCATCATGCTTTCACGCCCTGACGCTGTAGATAGGCTTGCGCCGAGAAAATCCACCGTTTGCTCAATTTCTGCTTTGCTTTTACCGCCAGCGCCCAGTAATAAACTTTTCATTGTCATATACGACACCCCAGATGTGGTGTCATTTACCGCGCCTGCGCGCACAACGGCATTAAAGTTAATTATCGGCACTTCTTGTTGCACCATCAAATTAACCAGTAAGCCATTTTTAAGGGTAACAGATTGATACTGCGGCATACTGAAACTACCAGTATCTAAGGGTTTGCTTGACTCAGTCGTGGCTTTACAACCCGCCAGCCCCACACCACAAGCAAGCACTATGGCTGATACCGTTAAGGCGCTGGTCTTTTTAAGCTTTATCAATGACATCATTAGTCAGCTCCCTCTGTGGCGGCTAACACACCCACGGTGCGATTGGCCTTACGTAAATAGGTTTGCGCAACACGCTGAATATCTGCAACGGTTACCTTGTTGTAGGCTGCTGGCGCACTAAACAGTTTGTCATAACTGCCAAAATACAGCTCATAACGGCCTAATGTATTAGCGCGACCATTGATGGTTTGCATGGTGCGATAAAAATCCATTAGCTTGATATTTTTGACTTTTTCAAGCTCTTGCTCGCTAACGCCTTCAAGGGCAATACGGTTTATCTCAGCAATCATTGCGGCTTCTAATTGCAATGCATCAATCGCTGCATTGGCGACCCCAAGAAAGTAAAACAGATTAGGGTCAAATGACATGGGTAAATATGCCATCACATCGGAGGCCAGTTGCTTATCCACCAAGCCTTGATAAAGGCGTGAGCTATTACCTTCACTGAAAATAGTGCTGAGTATATCTAGCGCATAATAATCGGCATGTTTCGTGGATGGCACATGATATGCCAGCATCACATTGGGGGTAGTGACAGAGGCTTTTTCAACAAAGACTCGGCGCTCACCTTTTTGCAATGGCTCGACGGTGCGAACGGCTAATGGCGCGGGCTGGGCGGCAATGACGCCAAAGTATTGCTTAGCTAAACGCTTCACCTCAGCGGTTTTAACATCACCTGCGATCACCACCACAGCATTGTTGGGTGCATAGTAAGTCTTATGGTATTGCTGTAAATCCGCTAACGACCAGGCGGCAATATCTGACTCATGGCCAATTACCGGCCAGCTATAAGGATGAGCTCTAAACGCCGCCCCTTTTACTTCTTGTTGCAAGGTGCGCCAGTTGGAGTTTTCAAGCCCAGTGGTGCGCTCTGATTGCACCACACCGCGCTCGCTTTCGACCATCTGCGAATTAATATCTAAGTTCGCGATGCGATCAGCTTCGAGATCAAAAATGGTCTCTAACGCATTGGCAGGAAACCAATTGGTGTATACCGTGGTGTCTTCAGTGGTATAAGCATTATTAGCGCCACCCGCGGCTTCCATGGTGCGGTCAAACATTTTAGGGCCATATTTTTTTGAGCCGTTAAACATCATGTGCTCGAAAAAATGCGAGATCCCAGTAATGCCCGGCGCCTCATTACGAGAACCCACTTTCCAAAACAAATACATATTGGCATTGGGAATGCTGCTATCTTCTAGCACCATAATTTTCATGCCATTATCCAGAGTAAAGCTATTGATATCCTCGACTGTGGTGGCCATCGCCGCGGTACTCACCCAGCAACTGAGTAAGACCCATAACGCGCTGATGTTGCGTTTCATAATGGTTTCCTTGTAAGTCATTGCAATGAACAACAGGCCAGCTGCAACCTGTTGTTGGTATTTTTTCGCTTATTTCACCGCGCCTAGCGCAGTTAATGCCAGCTGAGTCATGGTTTCAACGCCCACTTTTAAGGCTTTTTCATCAACAAAAAATGCTGGCGAATGATTACTGGCGACAGTGGCAGGATCGGTGCCTGCTGGCGTCACCCCTAAAAAGTAAAACAGCCCCGGCGTTTCAAGCGCATAGTAGGAGAAGTCCTCAGCGCCGGTAATAAGCCCTGGCTCAATAAGATTATCATCGCCCACAACCTCACGAATAACCGGACGCATTTTTGCCACTAATTCAGGGTTATTCACCGTAACCGGATAACCTGCATCAATCACTGTAGTAGCTGTGGCGCCGAGGGTTTGAGCGGAAAGGGTCGCGATTTCAGCCAGCTTTACTTTTATGTCGGCGCGCATATCTTGATCAAAGGTTCGGATAGTACCAATTAACTCAACTTCATCAGGGATGATGTTGGAGCGAATGCCGCCATTAATGGCGCCAAAACTCACCACAGCCGGCGCTTTAGTCACATCCACTTGGCGGCTAATAATGGTTTGCACGCTATTAATAACTTGCGCTGAAGCCACAATCGGGTCCACCCCGCCCCAAGGACGAGAGCCATGGGTTTGGCGACCCTTTACTGTAATAGTAAATGAATCTTCTGAAGCCATCGCCGGGCCTGCTCGCAAACCAATCATCCCTGTGGGCATACTTGAGGTCACGTGCATGCCAAACACTTGATCAGGTTTACGGCTAGCAAATAAGCCTTCTTTAAGCATTAACTCTGCGCCGCCTTCTTCACCCGCTGGCGCGCCTTCTTCTGCTGGCTGAAAGATAAACATCACATCGCCAGCAAGGCTGTCTTTAGACTTAACTAAATTCTCAGCCACGCCCATTAACATCGCCACATGGGTGTCATGACCACAGGCATGCATCACCCCAACTTTTTGGCCACGATAAGTATCAGTAGCTTTGGAGGCAAAAGGTAAATCAACCTCTTCTGTGACTGGCAATGCATCCATATCTGCGCGAATGCCGATTAGCGGCCCAGGCTTTGCGCCCTTTAATATCGCCACCACACCAGTATGAGCAATGCCGGTTTGCACTTCTAAGCCTAAAGACTCAAGGTGCTTGGCAATCACTTTACTGGTTCTAAACTCGCGGTTAGACAGTTCAGGGTGCTGATGTAAGTCGCGGCGCCACTCCAACACCTTAGCTTCAACATCGCTTGCAAGTTGAGCTGCGTTAGGGGTTTGAGCCATTATCGAACCAGAAAAAGTGCCAGAGGCAACTGCAAGGCAAGCAGCAAGTATCGTTAAGCGCATAAATCATCCATGTTTTTATCATTTTGTTAGTATTTCAATCTACCGCGTATCCCTTGAATTGTTAAATATTTTGTTATCCAAAGCACATTTGAAATTGTGTCGATTTGTTTTGAGCGGCTCAATAAACACTATGGTTGATGACATTGTGTTGATAATCTATGACCACTATTAAATTTACATCGAGAGTCCTAGCCCATGAAAATCACCTTTGAGCAATTAACCGCAGCCGGTGCCAGTAACTCATTGGAGATTGAACAGTGGTTAATTGAAGATCGCCAATCCTGGGGAGTATTCAGCGCCCACAGTGATATTGGTGCCATGCTCGGTGACTTATTAGCAGATGTGCCCGTGGGCGTTGGCTCTGACACATCAAGCATTGAGCTCACCACAGGTTCGATACATAAAACCTCAGGCCAAATTGCTCAAGTGTCACTCGCTGAGCAACAAAGGTTATTAGCACTTGAACTCGCCAATGATGACAGTGACTTTTTAGATTATGCCGATAAAGGCACTACGGTCGCAGGATTAATTTTTGCCCATTGCCATAAGCAAACATTGACCGACAAACTGCTTGAGGAGCTTGATTTAGTTCAGCTGCAACAGCGCGGGTTTCGTGAACTTTCAACGGGCGAAACCCGTCGTTTGATGCTGGCCATTGCCCTTGCTAGCGAGCCGGACTTTTTAGTGTTAGATAATCCCTATTCAGGGCTCGACATTAGCCATCGTCAAAGCTTAACGGCTTATCTCAGTCAGCTTGATATTCAAATGATGGTGATATTTTCTCGCGAGGAAGATATGCCCACATGGATAGATCAGATTGCTATATTCAGCCACAGCAAACTTGATAGCATCATGGATAAAGCTAGCTGGGAGCAACACCCTGTTATTAGCCAAATTACCGCCCAATCTAAAGTCCAAAGCCAGCAAATGCTGGCAATCATGCAGCGCCACCGCCATCAAAGCCCATTTGACAACCCCATCTTTGAACTTAAAAATGGCAAGGTGGCTTACAGTGATAAAACCATTTTTACTGAGGTTAATTGGCGTATTGATAAAGGCCAACACTGGCAGGTAAAAGGCCCCAATGGCTGTGGTAAAAGTACCTTGTTAGGGCTTATTTTTGGCGATCACCCACAATGCTACAGCAATGATATTCATATCTTTGGTAAGCAACGTGGCACTGGGGAAAGTATTTGGGAAATAAAGCAGCATATCGGTATGGTGTCATCGGCATTACACTTGCAATATCGCGTTGGTTGCAGCGCTAAAGATGTGATTTTATCCGGCTTTTATGACTCTATTGGCCTGTACCAAAAAGCCACTCAAGCCCAGCAAGATATCGCCCAAGATTGGCTCAGCATTTTACATATGTCCCACTATGCCAAAGTCTCGTTTAAGCAACTGGATTACAGCCAACAGCGGCTATTATTAATTGCCAGAGCGTTAGTTAAACAGCCAACATTATTGATTTTAGATGAACCCTATCAAGGGTTAGATTATCTGGGTATTCGCTTAGTCAAAAATACCCTTGAATTGATCGCCAGAGAAAACCTCAGTCAGCTGCTGTATGTGTCCCATTATCATGAGGACAGTTTAGACAGCATTAATAACTATCTGGAATTTGTTGCCGATGAAGCAAGCGGTGGCTATAAAGCGCTCATCAGCTAGTTAATAGTGCTGCATTGCCAAAGCGCTTACTTTTCTTCTATTTTGCGCTCTTTGGCAGCAGCCTCTTTGGCCTCACGCAGATATTTATCAGCTCGGGACTCGCGCTCTTTAAATTGCTCTTGTGCTTTTTGTTGCTGCTGTTGTTGCCACTCGCCTGGCTCTTGGCGTTCAATTATTTCTTGCTCACGGCTGCTAGTGTCACTGGCAGCTTTACGGGCTTTTTCAAGCTGAGTTTGCTCAGTCTTTTTAGAGTCAATTCGGCCTTGTTCAGCTTGTTGCGACAAGGTCAGTCGTGGCTTATCAGATGCCTGAGCGGTAACTGACATCATGCCTAACACACCTGAAAGCAGCAATACTTTGGTCATTAGCCTTAATAGACTGTTTGAATATAAATTTAGCGACATACAATTAACCTTCCTGGTTGTTTTTAGACTCAATATAACGGGCTCGCACCTCAGCAGGCATGGCGTTGAGCTTATGTTGCACCATGGCATCAAAAGCACTAAATAGCGGGTTGATATCAAGTTCGCTATCGATTGCTTGCAAGGTATAAGCGGTGGCTTCCAGTGTTGATAAACTGTCGCTACGTTTTGCCTTGCGAATAAGATATTGGGAAACCCCTTCAAATTCAATATGCAATGCCGGAAGATCCAATAACCACGGATTAAGCTGCAACATTTTAAATGCTTTACGCCAGGTGCCATCAATTAATAAAATGCAGCAATCTGCTGGTACTGACGAGTCCGCTGCATTTTGACTATTCTCACTGGGATACACTAGATACACAGGTTTGTTGGCCGCTGCCAGCTGTTGTCGTAATAGCGCAAAATCATCGGCGCTTTCACCCACCACCACTTGAGTTTGCGGCAGGGTTAAACTCAGCAATTTAACAGTATTTTTTGCATGCTCAACTTCAGAGGGATGCTGCAGCACAATCACCTCAGTTTTAGCCGTCATCTTAGTCACGCTAGCACAGATACAAGCCGACTGCGGGTAGCCACATTTTTGACAATACACTCTACTCATTAAACACCAAACACCTTGCTAAATATGTTGCAAAATATGTTGCAAAATAAAACGATAAAGGTATGTTTACCTCGCAGGTAAATTTTAAGGTACTAATTTACCTGCTAATTTATTAGATAAACAAGCTCAATTAAACTCAAGGAAGAATTATGACTCGTAGCAAGTTATCACTGGCAGTGATGCTTTATCTCGCTAGCAGCGCCGCTTTTGCCGCTGACAACACCTTTAATCATGAAGCTGAAATCGGCTTTCTCGACACCAGCGAAAGCTCAGACGGATTAATAAGCGCTAAATATAGTTATTATTTTCAAGGGGTCAAGCAAAATGATGCCCCTTATGAACTGGCAACATTTTTAAGCCAATCTTCTGTGATTTCAGCCCGCTATGCAATGACAGAACACCAAGATCTGTATGAGCTTTCAGGCGAATATGTGTTTGACTCAAAATTCTTTGTTGGCGGCGCTTATTCTCGTCTATCAACAGAACGTAACTGGGGACCAAATACTGATTTAGATACTTATGAACTCAAAGCAGGTTATTATTTTAACCCACACGCTAAATTAACCTTGTCATATCAGACCAATTCGGACTCAGATTCTGAACATAGATCTAATGATGTTTACGGTGATTATAACCGAGATTCAAGTGAAGATTATGATGGTTTCGCATTAGAATATCAGCATTACTTACCGTTCGAAGCGACATCAGGCCTTATGCTTACAGCAATTGCTAGCTACTCAAATACTGATTCTGAATACGACAGCAAATACGATACTCTTTTTTTAGATGACAATGATGAAGTTGTTGAGGCTAGAATTGAAGCTGCTAATGAGGGTACAACAAAAGAAACCAACCTAGGGATTGATGCTGATTGGTATATTACCAATTCATGGTCTGTTGGAGGCGGGTATCAATACCGTAATTATGACCACGACAGTTCATATCGTTTTTCCCAAGAAACTGCTGATGAGATATATGAGAGTAACCGAGACTATAGTGATTCTGACAGCTTTAGTATCTATAACCTTAACACCAGCTACTTTTGGCATTTTTCTAAATACATATCAGCTAGAGCCGCTATTGAGCAACGCTTTGTTGATAGTGAATCTGACACCACCTTTGGCATCGCCATTAACGGCCGATTCTAAAATCAGCTTTTAGCGCTTATAAGAAATGCTAGCAACACACAAAAAATGCCTAACGATAATTATCCTTAGGCATTTTTTATTAACAGCTTATCTGAGTAAAACTAGATTTATGGATGCACTTGCTCAACATGTAAGTGATTCAAGCGTTTTGATGACATAATAATGAGTAACACCAATGACAAGCCGCCCATTAATATCGCTACCGCATAAGGCGCCGTAATATCGGTCATTTGAATGAGTGCGGCCAATACTGACGCGCCGCTCATTTGAATACAGCCTAGCATGGCCGCTGCCGTGCCAGCGCGCTCACCAAAGGCTGATAGTGCCATACTGGTAGCAGGGCCGAGTAATATCGCAAAACCAATACATAGCAGCATCATAGGTAGCATAAAGCTAAAGCCTGCAGCTAAGCCGGTTTCAGGTCCTACAAGTTGCATCACCACCTCAAGAATTGCCGCTGTGAGCATCAAGGCTAAGGCCAGCACCACACCCGGGCGATTACCAATACGTTTAACTAACACTGGCGCGGCAAAACAAGCGGCAATGTTAACTACGGCGTTTAGACCAAATAAGCCACTAAATGCCAGTTCACTGACCCCTAAATGGCCAATTAACCACATAGGTGAGTACGACACATAGGTAATAATAGATGCCATTGCTGCCATACAGGTTGCAGCATAAAACATAAAGTGAGGGTCACTTAATACTGGCTTGTAACGTCCCCAGCGATAAAGCTTACCGCTAGTGTCTGTGCTTGCTGGACGAGTTTCTGGGAACTTAAAGATCACGATAGCCAATACGATAATGGCGTACAGCGCCATAAAGATAAAGGTTGAGCGCCAGCCAAACTGCAGGGCTAATAAGCCGCCCAATGTTGGTGCCAGTGCCGGAATAACACAAATGGCGCCATTTAAATAACTGTACATCTTGACGCTTTCTTGGCTGGTATAACAGTCTCGCACCGCACTGAATACCACAATCGAGGTGGAACAAGCTGCCAAACCTTGCAGCACCCGTGCAAGTTGCAATACCTCAAACTCCACCGCCGTAGCGCCAATTAGGCTACTCACGCCATATAACACAATGCCGAATAAGGCGATGGGTTTGCGGCCAAAGCGATCCGCCAATGGACCAATTAGGATTTGTCCCAGCCCCATGGCAAACAAAAACAACACTAATGTTGACTGAATTTGGCTACCACTTACCCCATACTCTAACGCCATGGTTGGCATTGATGGTAAATATATATCGATGGCTAATGGGCTCAATAGCACCATAAACATCAGTATCGGTAGCAGGTTACGTCTCATTTAATTTGTCTCTTACATTGCATGATAATCATTAATTGGGCGGCATTTTAGACTACTCATGGTATGAATAGAAATGGTATTATTTTCTAAGTAAATTTCCTTTGAGGAATATCACGTGAATATTGATAATCTCGCTAAAATAGACTTAAACCTGCTGGTCATTCTACAAGTCTTACTTGAAGAACAATCGGTCACTCGCGCCGCAAACCGCCTGCATTTAAGTCAGTCAGCGTTAAGCAAAAGCCTGAATCGACTGCGGGTAACGTTAGACGACCCGCTATTTCAGCGTACAGCTCATGGGTTAAAGCCCACTGCCCATGCGGTAAATCTTGCCCAACAATTACCTCAGCTACTGCAAAGTTTGCATCAAATAGTCCAACCACCAAGCTTTATTGCTGCCACTAGCCACCAGCATTTTTCATTTGCCATGGTCGAAAGCGCCTACGAAACCTTGCTACCATATTTTATCGGTACCATTTTAAGAGAAGCACCCAATGTAAAGTTAGACTCTTATGTGTGGACTGAAAAGTCGATGCAAGACTTACAGCTGGGTCAAATCGATTTTGGTATTGCTGGTCGTGATACTCATCCTCAAGCTGATTTTAAAATAGAGCAGCTGCCCGATGGGATTAAATATCGGACCTTATTTAAAGATAAGCAAGTGTGCTTAATCCGCCAAGATCATCCGCTAATGGCACAAATTAAAGCCGGTCAGTGGAATAGAGAGCTGTACCTGCAAATGGCTCATGTGCAGGTGCGCTGTGAAGGCAATGATTGGTGGGCGCTGGATTACCATCTGGCAGAGCAAAACTTACATAGGCGCATTAGCTCTACCGTGCCAGATTTTTATGGCGCAGCCAGTATTTGCGCCCACAGCGACCTAATTTTTACTTTGCCATCGAGCTTTGCAAGGCATGCCGCACTACTTTATCCACTGGTTGAAATTCCGCTGCCGTTTGAATTTATGCCCATGGCCTATGTGTTACTGTGGCATGAACGCAACAGCCAAGCACCGGGCCACCTTTGGTTAAGGAATGTCATTTGTGGCAGTGTGGCTGAAGCCACAAAACAAACGGCGGTCACGCAGGCTTAAATTGCGGCTCAAATTGCGGCTCAAATTGCTGCCCTAATTACTGCAACAATGCCCAAACATTAACCATGATTAACGTGACCTCAATGCTAGGATCATCGATAGTCATGGTTCAAGTATTAAATTCATCGTGATCCAGTGCCATTTTGATGACGATGTTTAAAGGTTATATTAGGAGTAACAATGAACTTTAACCACATGTTTAATCAACCGAATTTAAAACAGCGCCTCGGGAGTTTGCACCCACTATTATCATTATTATTAGTGATTGGAATTTCGTTGACCTCGATAGTGTTATTACCGTTTTTACTGATGTTTGCTCTAGTCAGCTTCATCGGTTTGAACTTATTAGGGCGTAAATACCTAGCCCCTAAAATGCAGCCTATTTATAGCCAGCAGTCTCAAACAAATGAGTTTTACCGCAGCAATCCCAACATGCAGCGAGAATCATCAATCTACAAATCAGAGATGTTCCGTAAAGCCAGCCCCAGCAACAGCGGGCGCACCTTTGAGCACAATCCTGATTAACAAGCTGGTTAACGTTTAGCTTTAGCAACTAAAAACACCGCCAACGGGCGGTGTTTTTGTATCTGTGATGTATGGCTTAAGCTCTAGGCAAGTGCTTAGGCCAGAATATGCTGCGCATGTTGCAGTGACTTTAACTCTTCTTCACTGGGCTTAAGCCCAATCACATTATCAATTTGAATTTGCAGCGACTGCCAAATGGGCTCAATGATTTCAGCTTGTTGTTCATTCGCATGCTGTTTTGCCAGCTTTAATAAAGATGCCGACTCCACCACATCAATGCGGCCTAACATGCCATCGGCCAAGGCAACACTCAGCTCAATCATGGCGGGCACACTGCGGCCATAGTTAATCACATCACGCAAATAACGCTCGGCTAAACAGCCATCAGTCCCCAAACCTGCATCGTCATTTAACATGTGCTGCGCGCGGGCAAACATGGCATCAAGCTGACCTTGCTCAGCCGCTTCTGCCAGCCAATGCTCGCTGGTATTGGTATCAGCCTCACAGCCTTCGCCGTTATGGAGCATTAAGGCTAAATGGTATTGCGCATGAGGATAACCCGCCTGAGCGGCTTTACTAATCCACTCAAAGGCATCGGTTAACTGTTGCTGCTGATAATACAGCACCCCCAAATTCGACATCGCTTCTGCATTTTCGGCCACGGCGGCCTGTTCAAGCCAATTCGCGGCTAATGCCATATCCTGCTGAAACTGCTTAGAGCCCACTAAATAGAAAAAACCCAATAAGGCTTTAGCTTCAATGACGCCAGCTTTGGCGGCTTGCTCAATGGCTTGCTCGCCTTTTAGCGCGTCTTTATGACCGCTATAACCATGTAGTAGCGCCACACCATGCTCAAATAAACCTTGATGATGCGTCGTTGCCGCCAGCTCAAACCAGTAAGCCGCCTGTTTAAAGGTGCTGATTGACTGAGCCTGTTCAAGCTCAGGTTGCTGTAGTGATTGCTCCTGCTCTTGCTGCATTAATGCTTTTGACTTAAGCGACATCCCCACCAGATATTGCGCTTGGGGATCATTATGCATGACTGCTTGATAACACAGCTCTCGCCCAGCAAAAGAGTCAAAGGCTTCAAACTTATATGCTGGCGCAGCTTTTTGGTGGACTTTCGGGTATAGCAGCTCAATTAATCCCAAGCTGTTTTTAATGGTCTTTTCAGCAAGCGTGACCAATTGCTCTTGGGTTAGATGGTATTTCTCAGGATGAGCACCACGATTACCGTCACTGCGAAGTTTATGCAGCGCACGCGTTGTAGGCACATCAATCAAACGCATGCGATTTAACTGCTCGATGCGATCATATAAATTGGGGCTATTGAATTTTAGCGACTGCTTAGCCGCGATTAACGCGGTAACTTGATGGGTAAAACTTCTGACAAACACCAAAGCCTGAGTGGGAATATCTCGCACATAGCTTTTGGCTTTGGTGTAATCTTCAACAATGTCAGGAGAGAAGCTGCCTATCAGCTCAATATCATTTAACACTTCGGGCAACTCCTCAAGGCTATCAACTCACTTAATTAGATTTCTGTGTGATCGCTGTTGCTATCATCTTCGCTAACATCAGTGCTGCGATTAACCATATACAATCTGAACAAAGCCACGTTTACAAACAAGCCTAAGAATGCGAATACAGTGTCGATGATCACCTGTAGCGGAAAGCCGCCAAATTCAGCTAGAGATAATACCGTGCCGCCCACTAATGACAGAGGAATATACATCATCAAAATAGCCATTGTTTTCAGCACAATAGGAGATGAAAACTTAAAGCTATTCTTAATGGCTTCGAGTGGCGTTAAGCGCTCTACAATCACCATAAAGTTTACGTAAGCTAAACGGGCAAATAAATAGAAGCTGATGGCCAAACCGACAACCCAAAACGGCCCAAACACAGCAAACAGCATTACCGGTGCTAAAATAGCTAAACCAGAGAATACACCGGCTAATAATAGCGGCGGCACGAAAGTGAAGCTGTTTTTCAATATCATCCCAGGGGTCACTTCATGACCACGAGAGCGCACTTCTAGGTACAAGGTTAGCGCCGAAATCAACAGTGAAAAAATCAGCAGTAACGCCATCATTGCAGCACCATGCATTGCACCAAATTGTGGTACTTCTACTTCTGCTTGGGCTGCCAGCTCACTGCCCAACCATAATTGGATTACGACTTGGAGTAGCAGCAAAGGCACTGTTAATGATGCTAATTGAACAATGTGGTTACGAAAGAAATTATATGCTTCAGTCAAAATTGCAGACAATGACATGGGGGTTCCAATAATCAAAAAAAGATAAATATACTGCTAAGGATACCGAAAAAAGCAGTTTTTTGCACAATTGATATAGCCATTAGACTGAAGTTCCTTAAATCAATTGTCACAAAATTGTGAATAACGCTACAATGATCACTAAATAATCCAATTTTTAATTAAGCACAGGACGGCCACAATGAAAATAACTCCCGCAGTAAGCCTTTTATTAACTGCATTTGCAGTCACCACGCCCGCACAAGCTGGATGGTTAGATAATATTTTTGGTAGTGAAGAAGAAAAAGTTGAAACCGTCGCCGCGACTGAAGCGGTTGCTGATGCACAATCAACTGATTTGGTTGGTAATGTGATGTCACAGCTTGGTTTGAACCAGCAGCAAGCTGAAGGTGGTTTAGGGGCATTGTTAAGCTTAGCGCAATCTAACTTGGGCGATTCAGACTTTAGCCAAATTTCAGATAGCATTCCCGGTACTGATGCGCTTATGGCAGCGGTTCCAGCACTGTCATCAGACTCAGGCATGACAGGGTTATTGTCTCAAGCTGGCGATATTGGTAAGTCACTTGAAGGCGCGAGCATGGTCTATGACACCTTTGAAGCGCTTGGGATTAAAAAAGAATACGTGGCGCCTATGGTCGATATTGCCAAATCTTATTTAGAAACCAACGGCTCTGAAGGCACAGTTGATATGCTGATGAAGGGCCTTGGCTCAATCATGTAGCATTTGCGCTATCTAATGGATTAATTTTAATTAATGCCGAGCCATTCGCTCGGCATTATTGTCTCTGTTAAGCTAAAGTCATCACATAGGCTGAAACAGCTGCATACCTCGTTTTGTTTATTGGAGGCAATATGATTGCTAAATTAAAACAGTTCTTACAATCCCATACCCAAGCGACTACCCCAGAAGATCAAGCTCGTCAGCTTAATCTCGCTGCTGCCAGTTTATTACTTGAAGTCATGTACGCAGATGAAACCCTTGATGAACAAGAGGTGGCCATGTTGCCAGCGATGCTCACTAAAAATCTCGGTTTGAGCCTACAAGCCGCTGATGAGCTCATCGCTGAAGCCAAATTGATTCAAGGCAATGCCACCTCACTGTACGAGTTTACCGCTGAAATAAACGCCCAATGCTCCATCGCCCAAAAACAAAAGCTGTTACTGGGGATGTGGAAGCTAGCCTACTCCGACGGCAAACTGTGCCGCAATGAAGATCAAATCATTCGCCGCACTGCCGATTTACTGCATTTAAAGCACAGTGAAGTGATTCAAATGCGCAATATCGCCATGGAGCAACGCTAAACACTCTTTAAGAGCGTAACTTGCATTGAAGCCGCCTAAAAAGTTAATCGTTTATAACTAATCACTTATTAGCGCCTTACGAGTTAAATGATTTTTTTGCCAGTAGATAAAAGGCGCGACACTTAGCACTAGGATGCACGAATACCACATATTTTCGGCAAGTGCGTAGCCCACACCAATACAAAAGACACAACCCGCCACCACCAAAGGTAAGTAAGCTTTACTGAGTAATTTTGCCGCTGACAACATGGTGAGCAAATAGATAATGACGAACACGCCATTGCTCCAGGCGATCAGATCTTCCAGCTTCTGCTCCGTGATAAATGTCAGTACAATCACCATCACCATGGTGACTAAAATGGTCACTAATGCCCGTAAAGGTACGCCGTGGGCATTTAGCTTTTCAAAATACTTAGGCAATATTCCTTGCTGACTAAAACTCCAAAGTAGCCGCGCTGCACTAGCGCAATATATATTCACTGTCGCCAAGCCACTGGCTATGCCCAACACACCGATAACTTGCACGCCAAAGCCGCTCAATAGCTGATTAAAAGCATGCACCATGGCAAGGCCCCCTGCTTCAGCTGGCACCATTAATAACAGCAAGGTACATACCAAATAAATAATCCCCACCAGCACAGTACCTAACATCATTGCAGGTAACATATCTTTTTTCGGGTCGCGAAAATTATTGGCTAAATGAGTCATGGCTTCTATGCCTAAAAAGCTCCAAAAACCAATGCCCATAGCTAACATCACGCTCGCTGCTTCTGGTTTAGCAACTTCGGTTAGCGAGGTTAACTGCCCAAGGTTGGCGCCGCTGCTGCCAAATAGCACAGTCACTACCGCCACAATGGCCAGTGTTAGCCCAAACTGTAATTTGGCAGACACTTGAATGCCGCGATAATTAAGCAGTAATAACACTGCAACAATGGCGATTTCGGCGGCCAATTGCCCCCAACCTGTAATAGCAACCAGCGCATCCATAAATTGAAAGGTCATTAAAATGGCTGCGGGGGCGCCAATGGGGATCACCAATAAAAAAATCAGCCCTATGGTGCGCCCTGCTGTGATACCAAAAGCTTTTTCAATAAAATATGCCGGCCCTGCAGCATGGGGAAAGCGACTTGCCAGCAAGCCAAATACCACTGCCACCGGCAATATGGCGACAGTGAGTATAATCCACGCCAGTAAAGCGCCACTCCCAGCTACCTCAATGGTCATCTGTGGCAAAATAAATACCCCAGTGCCCAGCAAAGTGGTGGCCATCAGTCCTGCGCCTTGCCAGCGCCCTATGCTTGCTGTAATTTGATTCATTGTCTGTACCTATCGTGATATTTAGCAAGAGTATAAGCTGATAGCGCTTGTCAAACTGCAGCTTATCACCTGCAAGATCACCGAACAAACCGACAAAATGACGGCATTTAGCTCAACAACCAACATAATGAGGGTTAGCCTTGGACAAGTTCGATCAATTAATCATTAACGCGCTCCGCCTTAATGCCCGCCAAAGCATTTCAAATATTGCTGAGCAAGTGAGTTTATCTCGCAGCGCAGTCACTGAGCGCATTAAAAAGTTAGAACAAACCGGGGTGATCCGTGGCTATCAAGTGCTGTTGAGCGAATCGCAAAAAGAAGGCGTTTCAGCGTATTTCGAAATCCAGCATGAACGGGCAAATTGCGCTGATGTAGTCCATGTATTTCACGCGATCCCTGAAGTGCTCACTTGCCAAGGCATTACCGGCGAAATGGATTTATTGGTATATGTGAATGCCCCATCAATGAAACGCTTACATCAAATTCGTGAATACATTGATGCCCAAGCCGATATCGTTAAAATCAAAACCCACGTCGTAATGAGTGAATGGATTAATAACCAGCCCAGTAATTAGGCTATTGGGTTAAGTCAAAGTCGCTAGCTTCAATTGTCGCAATTTATCTGCTCACCCTTTACTGGCGCTATTTTTAACTTATCAAGCTAGCTTTTTATAATTTTCCAACCGAAATCTTAGATATAGCAGCTTGATAGCGTTACACTTCTTAGTAACTGGTTTTCTATTAGGTTTCTCAACATGCAATCACAGCCGACATCTGACATCAATTTACTTTGGGGCGCACTCATTTTAGAAGAGTTAGCCAGACTGGGTGTTAAACATGTTTGTATGGCGCCAGGCTCTCGCTCAACCCCATTAACCTTAGCTGCAGCGGCGCAGTCAAGCTTGCAATCTCACCTTCATTTTGACGAACGTGGGCTAGGTTTTATGGCGCTGGGCTTAGCCAAAGCCAGTCACAGCCCGGTAGCGATTATCACCACTTCTGGCACTGCGGTGGCAAATCTGTATCCCGCCATTATTGAAGCTTGGTTAACTCAAGTGCCGCTGATTATTTTAACTGGCGACAGGCCGCCTGAGCTCATTGGCTGCGGCGCTAACCAAGCCATTAACCAGCCCGCCATTTTTGCTGATTACGCTAAGCAAGTGAATTTACCAACCCCAGATCTTGCCATTAGCCCTAATACCTTGCTCACCACCATTGATGAAGCAGTGGCAAATTTAACCCAGC
The DNA here is from genome assembly GCF_001957135.1 of Shewanella sp. UCD-KL21. Classification (GTDB taxonomy): domain Bacteria; phylum Pseudomonadota; class Gammaproteobacteria; order Enterobacterales; family Shewanellaceae; genus Shewanella. The sequence goes on from NZ_MPHK01000004.1 coordinate 115,776, forward strand.
CGGTTCATGTAAATTGCATGTACCGAGAGCCTTTGTATCCCACAGAGCTTCAAAGCCTAGGGCAATTAGCCCAATCAATGACTGATTATGTGACGCCAATTACGCCATGGTTAAACCACTCTCACCCTTACACGGATTACGGCCTGTTAGCTCAAACCAATCTGCCTAGCCAAGACACCATGATGCGTTTTGCTCACGGTAAAGGGATCATTGTGGCGGGAACCTTACCCCCCCAAGAAAACCCCAAGCAAATTATTGAATTAGCGCAAAAACTGGGTTGGCCAATCGTCGCCGATGCGCAATCACAATTAAGACAGCACCCCAGTGTTATTGGCCATATCGATCAACTGCTGTTAAATCCTAAAGCCAGTAAATTTATTGAACAAGCTGACCGCATTTTGGTGTTTGGTGGCCGCTTTATCTCTAAGCGCTTAATCAGCTTTATTACTCATCATCAATGGCATAGCTATTGGCAGGTATTAGCAAACCAGCAACGACTGGATCCAAACCATCAATCAAAACGAATTTGGCAAGCCAGTATCACTGCCATGTGCAATAACAATTGGCCTCGTTCCTCTGCAGCTAATTGGGCATTAAGCTTAATTGAGCACAATCAAAACATTGAAGCATTACTGACGCAGCATATTGATCAAAGTAGTTTTGGTGAGCCGCAAGTGGTTCGTCAAATCGCACAGCAGCAAAGCGCTTTACATCAATGGTTTATTGGTAATAGCTTGCCAATTCGCTTATACGATATGTATGCACCAATCATTTGCGACCTACCCGATATTTATACTAACCGCGGCGCATCGGGTATTGACGGCTTAATCGCTACCGCAACTGGGGTGGCATTAGCCAACAATCAGCCCACCACCTTGCTTATTGGGGATATTTCCAGTTTGCACGACTTAAACTCACTGGCGATGACCAAACAGGTTAACAGCCCGTTTGTGATTGTGATTTTAAACAATGACGGCGGTAATATCTTTAACTTATTGCCGGTACCCAATGACGCCGTTCGAGAGCAATATTACCGCTTAAGCCATGGCTTAGAATTTGGCTACGCAGCAGCCATGTTTGATCTACCCTATAATCAAGTGGATAGTTTATCGAGTTTTAATGAAGCCTACGCCGATGCGATGGAATATGCAGGCACCTCAGTCATTGAAGTGAATGTCAGCCCAACTCAGGCCAGCGATCAAATTAAACTCATCGGACAATGGGTGAGGCAGCACTAATGCCAATCATTAATCGTTTTGGAGACACCAAGTTACCAGCACTGGTGTTATTGCATGGTTTTTTGGGCTCAAAAGAAGACTGGCAAGCAAGCTTACAGATTTTAAGTCAGCACTTTCACTGTATCTGTATCGACTTACCTGGCCATGGAGACAATCAGCTAGAATTGCCAACCCCTGGCTTTGAAGCGGCGGCGCAGTCTATTGCCGATAAAGTCATTCAGCTCGGTTATCGCCAGTTTCATTTGTTAGGCTATTCATTAGGTGGCCGTATTGCGCTGCACATTGCCAAACTTTACCCCAAAGCAGTATTAAGTTTAATGCTGGAGTCAGCGCACTTAGGCTTAACCAGCAGCCGCGACAAACAAGCACGCCTCAAGCACGACCAAAAGTGGGCCGACAAGCTCGCCGTCGAGCCTATTAGAGACTTTCTCGAGCAATGGTATCAACAGCCGGTGTTTGCTAATTTAACCTCAGATGCAAGAAAAAACCTCATTGCGATTCGCAGTAAAAATAATCCCCAAGCACTGCTGCACTGCTTTACAAGCACCTCGCTAGGGTTACAACAAAATGGCGAAAAAGTGCTGAAGCAATTACACTGCCCCGCCTACTTATTAGTGGGAGAACAAGACAGTAAGTTCTGCCAACTTGCCCAGCAGTGGCAGCAAAAACTGCAACTTAACACAGTCACCATTGCTCATTGCGGTCACAATATCCATAAAGCGCAACCTAAGATGTTTGCAGCTAGGATCATCCAACTTTTAACCCCTTAAGGACATCATTCATGGCAACCGCTAACAGTCATAATAATCAGGTTTTAATGAATGCCCCACGTATTAGTCAGCTTGAGTTATACCGTTATAAAATCGATTTAGCACCCCACTTACCGGTTGCTAAACAACGCATTAATGTCCGCCACGGCTTAGTCATTGCAGCAAGTTTAACTAGCGGCCAGCAAGGCGTTGTTGAAATAGCGCCACTGTCAGGCACTGACATTGAAGGCGCGGCGCTCAGCGGTTTTAGTCATGAATCCCTTGATGCAGTTATCGAACAACTCAGCCGCTTACTGCCGCGCTTAATAGGCCAGAGTGTCGCTCAAATTAATGACCTTTTAGCAGCAACTCAGCTTTATCCATCCGCGGCTTTTGGCTTAAGTTTATTAACTCTTAAGCTTAATGGCGGGTTTGATCATCCTCAATATGACTATGCCCAAGCAATGCAAAGTAAAATTGGCCTTTTCTATTATCAACCAGACTCAGATCTGAATAAGTTACGAGCAAAACTGGCCCAATTAGATAAACGCAGCTACTCAGTTAAAGTAAAAGTCGCCCAAGCCAGTATCGAGCAGGAAATAAAATATATTCATCAGATACTTGAGCTTAATCCAAAGCTTAAACTTCGCTTAGATGCCAACCAAGGTTTTAGTGTTGAGCAGGCCATTGAGTTTCTTGCCTGTTTGCCAAAAGCGGCCATTGAATATATTGAAGAGCCCTGTAAAACCCCAGCAGAAAGCCAACTTGTTTACCAAGCCCTTAAAATTCCTTTTGCTTTGGATGAAAGCTTAAACGACAGCAAGTATCAATTTGACATGCTTGAAGGTCTAACAGCGCTGGTGATTAAACCCACCATCATTGGCAGTATTAATACATTATCAGGCTTAATAACCAAGGCCAATAGCCATGGCGTGCGCTGCATTTTAAGCTCAAGTTTAGAGGCAAATCTTGGAATTAATGACTTGGCGAAATTAAGCCATATGCTGACTCCAGATGAAACCCCAGGACTCGATACCCTAACCAGCTTTAGTGAGCCGCTTATTGATGAGCAAGGGCAACTGAATAAAGCAGTTTGTGTGCTACTGCAACGCGAAACGATTTCTGAGGCGATGCTCAATCAAGACACTGACCTCGCCCAAACTGCAGCCGTCAATCAAGCATCGGCCCTTGCTGCTGATAGCGAGCATTAATGATGAGTAACATGATATCGCCGCTGCACCAAACTGCTATTGATCACCCAAATGCTGTGGCTATTATCGTGCCAAATAGCGTGGCTGAGCGCGCAGCCAATAGCAATACCAGCGCCAGTGCAGCAACTGCGAGTAACGATACCCAAACCGCCATTAGCTATGCTCAGTTAAGTCAGCTGGTATTAGCCTTAGCGCAGCAACTTAGCCGCCAAGGGGTTGCTAAACATCATCGACTGGCCTGCATTAGCCGCAATAATCTGGAAATGATTTGCCTGTATTGGGCCTGTATAGATTTAGGGGCGTTATTTTTTCCAATATCCCCTCGTTTTCCTGCGGCGCAAATAGCTCAACTATGCCTGCGTTTTAACATCAATTACTATTGGTCAGAGGCTGATTTAGCACCGCAATTAGCCTCAGTATTAGCCACATCGGCACAGCCGCAAGCTATCACAACTGAGGTGACATTTAAGCTTAACCTAAACGCCAGTAAGCCACTCAGGCCCTGCGCTATCGACGCTAGCCAGCCAGTGAATGTGATTCTGACCTCTGGCTCAAGTGGCACCCCCAAAGGAGTGGTTCATAGCCTTAACAACCATATTGCTAGCGCCAAAGGTTCTGCTGCAAATATTAACCTAGATAAAGGGGGTAGCTGGTTATTATCCTTGCCGCTATTTCATATTGGCGGCCTCGCCATTGTTAATCGCTGCGCCATCGCCGCTGCCACCATAGTGCTCAGTACCGAGCAGCCTCTTGTTAAGCAATTAGCCCAAACGCCATTAAGCCACTTGTCGTTAGTATCAGCCCAGCTAAGCCAGATTTTAGACAGTGATGCGACAGTATTAAAACATGTAAAAGCCTTATTGCTCGGTGGCGGCGCGATTGATGCGCAACTGGTAAAACAGCTTGCTAAGTTACACATCAGCGCTTTTTGCAGTTACGGCATGTCAGAGATGAGCTCACAAATCACCACCGCAGCCATTAATAGCGCTAATCATTTAGGTACAACGCTGCCGCAGCGGCAATTAAAGCTCGTTGATGGGGTAATTTGGGTTAAAGGCCCATGTTTATTTTTAGGCTATTTACAAACGAGCCCAGATAGCAGCTTAAACGCTTTACAGCAGCAAGCTGAGCCCATACTTGAGCGCCCCGTTGATAAGGACGGTTGGTTTTGCAGCAATGACCAAGGTCAGTTTGATGACCAAGGTCAGTTACATTTGCTGGGCCGCGTCGACAATATGTTTATCTGCGGCGGCGAAAATATTCACCCAGAAGAAATTGAAGCCGCCTTAAGGGCCCACCCTGATATTGCTCAGGCCATTGTGTTTGGCCAATATGATGCTAAATTTAGCTTGTTACCAGCAGCGATTATTCAATTTAAAGCTCCCCAAACTCAGCTGACAGCCGAGGTTATTAGCAGCATTGAAGCGCTGCTATTAAAACTTATCGCCCGCTTTAAGCGCCCACGTCACTATTACCCTTGGCCTGATAACATTGAGTCAGCCAGTTTAAAAATACCGCGCAAGCAGATCATTGCAGCGGTTAAGAGCCAATATAACCTCGACTCACTTTAGGCTTTGTTATCAAGGCTTTCAGCCAATAACAGCTTTAGTTGAAAGCTAATTTTCAGCCACAAAAAAACCTGCCGTAGCAGGTTTTAGTTTTTAGCGAGATTGAACTGGATCAATCTGAGGCTAAGTTAGATTTCCATACAAGATTTAAGCTTGGTCATGGCATTCTTTTCAAGCTGTCTAATGCGCTCTGCAGACACTTGGTAAGTAGCGGCTAATTCTTGTAGTGTTGTCTTGTCGTCGTCTAACCAACGCGCTCTTAAAATATGTTGGCTACGTTCATCAAGGGTTTTAATTGCCGAGAATAAACGCGCTTGAGAGTCTGACTCCCAATTTTGATTTTCAACTTCAAGTGCAACATCGGAAGAGTGATCTTCTAAATAATGAACAGGGGCAAAATCAACGCTGCTGTCATCATCATTGTCGCTGGCTAAATCAAATGCAGGATCTTGAGCCGCCATGCGCGACTCCATCTCGGTGACGTCTTTTTTAGACACCCCAAGGTTTTCGGCAACCATGCCGACTTCTTCATCACTAAACCAGCCTAAACGCTTTTTGGTTTTACGAATGTTGAAGAATAATTTACGTTGCGCTTTGGTGGTGGCAACTTTCACGATACGCCAGTTTTTAAGCACGTACTCATGAATTTCAGCTTTAATCCAATGCACAGCAAAAGACACCAAACGCACACCAACACCGGGATCAAAACGTTTTACCGCTTTCATCAAACCAATGTTGCCTTCTTGAATAAGATCCGCCTGTGGCAAACCATATCCTGAATAACCTTTCGCCACATGCACCACAAAGCGCAGGTGCGACATAATCAGTTTTTTTGCCGCTTGTAGATCGCCAGTTTCTTGCAAACGCTTGGCTAACTCATGCTCTTCTTCGGCCCCAAGCATTTCGATGCCTGTGACTGACTGCATATAAGCTTCTAAGCTGCTACTACCTCTAGGGACAGTAAGTGACATAGATTGCGATTGAAAGGCCATTGGCGCTCCTACATTAACAACATTAAAACGGTCTATTGCTCATTATAGCGCTAGCTGGCGGCAATAGATTGTGAACTATCTATGATATAGCGACATATGTCAACATAGCGACTAGATTAGTTGGTGCACATTTTTTGTGCTAATTGATACTCGACTGAAAACACATCGATTACAAGTTAATAAAAATTCATCAAAGTTCATCAAAGTTCATCAAAGCCGCGATCAACTAAGCTATTAAATGATACCAACCAAGTCCTAAGAAGGTTCAATGGCACGTAAATGCTGCCTTACCGATAAGTATGAACCTAGCCAGCCTAAAAATGAAGCTAACAGCACTAACTTAATCAGCTCAGAGAAACTCAAGGCTTGAATTTGCAACTGACTACCATAAAGGCCTAACAACTCAGCTAAAGCAGAATCAAGATACCAGACTAATAAATTGATAATAACCCAAGCTAACACGCCGCCAATCACCCCATACCAAATACCGGTATAAAGAAACGGCCGTTGAATAAAAGACTCTGTGGCGCCGACCAGTTTCATGACTTCAATTTCAGTACGGCGATTCATAATGGCTAAGCGAATAGTATTACCAATCACTAACACCACTGCTAATACCAGTAACGCAGCAATGGCCAGTACCGTGCGCTCAATTAACCTGACCATGGCTTGCAGGCGCTCAAGCCATTCAATATCTAAACGGCCAAAGCTCACTTCAGGCTCACGCTCAAGCTTTACTAATAGTTGTCTTGCCCCTTCAGGGCTCGAGTGACGCGCCAAAGGTGTGACCACCACCACGGCTGGCAACGGGTTAGTATCAAGGTAAGATAATGCTTCGCCAAAGCCTGATAAGCGCTGAAACTCTTCTAGCGCTTGCTCGCGGTTAATATAGTCCACCGCATCAACTTCAGCGTATACATTAATACGGCGAATTAAATTTTGAATCGATTGCTCGCTGCGGCCTTCGTTAATAAATAGCGATATTTCGGCAGCGTTATTCCATGACTGGGTGATGTTCTCGGCATTTTTAACCAGTACTTGCAAGGCTGCAGGTAAGCTTAAGCTCACCCCAAGTACCGCCATGGTCATCACAGAAGACACCGGGTTGCGCCATAGCTCGCCCACACTCGCCATTGCTTGCTGAATGTGGCGCACAAAAAACATCACTACTCGACCCGTAAAAGGCAGCTTACTGGCGGTAATTTTAACTTTTCTGGTCATTATACTTGCCCTTCTGTGGTCGCAGAATAGAGCTCGTCATTACCAAGCATTTTGCCCTGACGCAGGGTTAAGGTGCGGTATTTCATCCGGGCAATCAAGCCTAAGTCATGGGTGGCGATCAGCACGCTAGTGCCAGAATCATGGAAGGTTTCGAATAACCTTAATATATCCATCGATAACTTAGGATCTAAGTTACCTGTGGGTTCATCGGCCAGTAATAAAGGCGGTTTGTTGACAATGGCGCGGGCGATACCAACACGTTGTTGCTCACCGCCAGATAGCATGATGGGCAAATGACGCTCTTTGCCATACAGCCCCACCATGTCCAGTGCGCCAGCAACCCTTTTGCGGATCTCGCCGTGGGAGAAGCCTTCAATCACTAATGGCAGCGCAATATTATCAAATACACTTTTATCCATTAATAAGTGGTGGTTTTGAAAAATCATGCCGATATTGCGACGTAAATACGGCACATGTTTTTTGCCTAATTTGGCAATATCATGACCATTAATCGACACTTTACCGGCACTGGCTCGCTCAATCACAGTGATCAATTTGAGCAAGGTACTTTTACCTGCGCCAGAATGTCCGGTTAAAAAGGCCATTTCCCCTTGTTGGAGGTGAAAATTAACTTCTGAGAGTGCTTTTTGGCCACCCGGATAAATCTTACTGACTTGCTCAAACTGGATCATAAATGACTATTCTGCCTTTTCCTGACTAAATAATGCTTCGATGAAATCGCTGGAATTAAAAGTACGTAAGTCATCAATTTGCTCACCAACACCTATGTGTCGGATCGGAATATTAAACTTATCCGCAATGGCGAAAATAACCCCACCTTTTGCAGTACCATCTAATTTACTTATGGTGATCCCCGTTACCCCAACGGCTTCTTGGAATAACTGCGCTTGGCTAATGGCATTTTGCCCAGTACTTGCGTCTAACGTTAACATCACCTCGTGAGGCGCATTAGGGTCTAATTTTTTCATGACGCGAACAACTTTTTTCAGCTCTTCCATCAAATGACTCTTATTTTGTAAACGCCCTGCGGTATCGGCAATCAGTACGTCAACATTACGCGCTTTGGCAGCTTGTAATGCATCAAATAATACCGAGGCACTGTCTGCGCCGGTATGCTGGGCAATCACTGGGATATCATTACGTTGTCCCCAAACCTGTAATTGCTCAACCGCTGCTGCACGGAAGGTATCACCAGCCGCTAACATGACAGATTTGCCTTGTTTTTGATACTGTTTTGCTAATTTACCAATGGTGGTAGTTTTACCCACGCCATTTACACCGACCATTAAAATAACAAATGGGCCGTCTGCATTTTCAGGCACTAAAGGGACTGCCACAGGGTCGAGAATGGTTTGTAATTCGTCACGTAATAAATCATACAGCGCTTCGGCATCTTTAAGTTGCTTACGTGATGCTTGCGAGGTCAAATTATCAATCAGGCGAGTGGTGGTTTCGACGCCCACATCGGCAATCAATAATTGCTCTTCGAGTTCTTCGAATAAGTCATCGTCAATTTTCTTACCGCGAAAGATCCCCATAAAACCGCTACCAATATTTTCACTGGTTCGCAGTAATCCACGCTTTAAGCGGGCAAATAAGCCCTCTTTTACTGGTTTAGCCTGAGGCTCATCCACTTGCTGTTGCAGTTCTTCAACCTCTGCGGCTTCAGCTTCTGCTGCTAATAGAGCTTGTTCTTCATCAGCAAGACGTTGCTGCTCTGCTGCTCGTTCAGCTTCTAGTGCAATACGCGCCGCTTCGGCTTCTTCTGCCAATCGAGCTTGCTCTTCATCTGCCAGACGTTGCTGCTCTGCTGCACGTTCAGCTTCTAGTGCAATACGCGCCGCTTCAGCTTCTGCTGCTAATCGAGCTTGCTCTTGTTCAACAAGACGTTGCTGCTCTGCTGCGCGTTCAGCTGCTCGTTCAGCTTCTAGCGCAACACGCGCCGCTTCAGCTTCTGCTGCCAATCGAGCTTGTTCTTCATCTGCCAGACGTTGCTGCTCTGCTGCACGTTCAGCTTCTGCTGCCAATCGAGCTTGTTCTTCTGCCTCTGCAAGGCTTTGCTCTTGTGCTAACCTTTGTTCTGCAGCTTCTACACGTTGCAGCTCTGCTACACGTTCAGCTTCTGTTGCAATACGCGCCTCTTCTGCTTCGACAAGGCGTTGCTCTTCAGCTAATTTCTGCTGTTCAACCGCTAAACGGTGTTGCTCGGCTTCACGTTCTGCTTTAGCAGCAAGATGTGCTTCTTCGGCTTCTGCTAGGCTTCTTTCTTCAATTAAACGCTGTTGCTCAGCGACATGTTCAGCTTCTGCTGCAATACGTGCTTCTTCCGCTGCAGCAAGACGTAACTCTTCAGCCATACGTTCAGCTTCTGCGGCGCGTTCTTGTTCAGCTAATCGCTCCGCTTCTTCAGCAGCAATGGCCTGTTCTTTTGCCAAAGCCTCTGCAGCTTGCTCTTCTGCGATACGTTGCTCTTGTGCAACACGCTCTTGCTCTTTGGTTTTGTCTTTACGAAACCACGAAAAAAAACCTTTCTTTGCCATGTCTACTACCAATGCTAAATGAGCGATAAAATTCGGAGAAGTTATCTCGAGTCATCAATACTAAACTTGTTAAAAGGATTCCTCACCTTTAAACGGCAGTTTGGTATAAAATATCGAGTATTCTAATTGGTTGCATAGTCTACCACTTTCTTTGTTCAGGCAAAATCACGAGGGCAAAATGTCCAAAAATAAGTCCGCAAGCGGCCAAGTCAGGATCATTTCAGGGCAATGGCGTTCACGAAAGCTACCTATTCATGATTTAGAAGGGTTACGACCAACCACTGATCGCGTCCGTGAAACCTTGTTTAATTGGCTTGCTAGCGATATCAGAGGTGCAAGGGTATTAGATTGCTTTGCTGGTAGTGGCGCCCTAAGTCTTGAAGCGTTATCACGTTACGCCAGCTATGCACGTATTTGCGAACTGCAGAGCAATGCCGCCAAACAGTTAAAGCAAAACTTACAAACCTTAAAATGTGACAATGCCGATGTCATCAGTGGCGATAGTTTGGCATTACTAAAACAAGGTCTGAATGACGATAAAGGCTTTGATATTGTGTTTGTCGACCCACCATTTCGTAAAGGACTGGCCAATACCACTATGGCGTTATTAGCTGAGCATAACTGGTTAAATGAGAATGCATTAATTTATCTAGAAACTGAATCGGATTTAACCCAGATAGCGATCCCAAACCATTGGGTTGAGCTCAAGCAAAAAAATGCCGGTCAGGTGACTTATCGCTTATTTCAATATCAGCTTGATGAATAACATCATCGTACAAGCAGCAAATCTTTAGAGGAAGCCCATGAAATTTTTTATTATCAGTGGTAAAAGTTTAACTTTAATCATGTGGTTAGTGATGTTTTATAACGTATTTATGCCGTTTGAAGGCCAAGTCAGCATAGTGTTGAATATCTTATTGTTTATCACAATAATAATGCACTTCTTTCAACTACTTATTTTTCATACCATGTTTAGCAGCTTACTTAAGTTATCTTTAGTTGATTACCTTAAGGTGTACTTTTTTGGGGTTTTCGGTTTACTTGAGTACCGACAACAAGTACTAGAACTTGATAAAGCTGAATAATAGTTAGATGTCATTGAAACACAGCCATAAAAAAACCTCGCGATTGCGAGGTTTTTTTACTTAATCAGGTCATCACTCCTGATTATGAATCGTCACTTACTTTTTAGGGTAAGGGTGAGCAACACCTTTATGACAATCTACACAAGTCTTTCTCTTGTCGCCTTCTTGCTTAGCGTTACGCTCATGCATTCTTACAGCCATTTTCTTCATAGTCTCTGGCTGGTTTTCATAGATGCGCGTGTGACAATGTTGACAGTTAGCAGAGTCATTAGCTTGGAAATACTTAAGTGCGATATCCGCTTGCTCTTTACGGTTCTCATCTAACCAAGCTTGCGTGTTGAAACCATCAATGGTTACGAAACCGTATAAATCTTTAGATACGATAATCTTTTTAACCAAGTAGTCCACAGGACCGTGTGGAAGGTGACAATCTTGACATTGCACAGTCACACCAGCGCGACCGCCGCCATGTGCTGAAGCTAGTACTTCATCTTTCAATGAGTGATTGCTATGACAACTCATACAGAATTCATCTGAACTTGTTGCATGTAAAGTTTGTTGAGTGGCGAAATAGCCCACTACACCCAAAACAACACCCACTACAATCAGTGCGATAATTGAATATTTTGCGCTCGGTTTAAATAGTGCACGCCAGTTCATCGGACATCTCCAGTTAACAGTTTTATAATTTATAATTTTTAAACTCTAAAATATAAATTTTAAGTTCTAAAAATAGTAAATCTATTCTAGGTTGTTTTGCCCATAAAAAAACGAATTAAGAACATGTTTTAATTAATAAGTTACCAATATATGCTCAAAATGAGATCAAGATCTAAGTATTGAGCCTTAATGATAATTAATTTAACTCATTTAAACTTAATACAGTTATAGCAATATCGCAAAATGGTCTTCACAAAAATGACAATCAACCTACCTTTGCAATATACTGTAAAAAACTCAGGTCTATTGTGCTATAGCCTCATTATAGCCTCCGCCACTAGTTAGTTTGAGCGAGGATAAATATTCTGAAGCAGTTTATTGCTGCAGATATTGTTGCGGGTTATATTAAGCCAGAGTACCAGCGACTGAATTTGGCTTTGATTGTTGATTTATCACTAGATTATTGCGCTATTTAATTCTTCTTGATCGCTACACACTTTGGAAAAGCATGAGCACTAAGTTAACGCACCAATTAATCGTTTTTATCACCCTCTTTGCCATCTTAGGCCAAGGGTTGATAACTAATGGTTACGCTATGGTCGCTAACCCTCTCGTGCACTCACCAGCCGAGATGTTAATGTCTAACGACAACACATCCCAAACCAATCTTAAGCAATCCAAGAGTACCGAGAAGCCTAATTGTCATTCATCTATGACAGAACAAGCGCCGCAGAAAACGACTCATTGTTGTGACGATAGTTCGATGCTGCAATCGAAAAAAGCTGATCAAAGCTGTTGTGACAGCCAAAATGGCTGCGCTATCGATTGTGGTCACTGCATCACTATCTCGATGACAGGGCATTTGCTCACATTTGATATCCTTCTCGCCAAAGCAGTCAACAGCAAGGCTGATGCCACTGCAGTGCCACATTTTTTCTTCCATAAACCCCTGCCAGCATTTCGACCTCCAATTAGCTAAATCACTAACAAAAATATTTTCAGCCTAGCACTGTCCTCTTTGCCATAGCTGAATACCTTTACTTGCTAGTATTTCCAGTTTTTATAAACGGTTCGCTTTATTTGCCAGCCGTATTTTGAGGTTATTATGAAACACGCTATTTTATTGATCACCATTGCGGGTTTTCTAGCTGGGTTATGCACTAATCCAGTCGTTGCTCAACCAGCAGCAACACATAGTCATATTGCGACTGACAAGCATCAGCATGATGCAGAAAAAGCCAGCTATTCATGCCCTATGCATCCAGAGGTTAGCAGCCACCAACAAGGCGAGCGCTGCCCTAAATGCAATATGTTCTTAACTGCAGTCAACCCTGAAATAGCCAAAGACCATAAGGATAAAACCACTTATATCTGCCCCATGCATCCAGAGGTTAGCAGCCACCAACAGGGCGATCGCTGCCCTAAGTGCAATATGTTCTTAACTGCAGTCAGCCCTGAAATAGCCATAGATCATAGCGCTGAAACCACTTATATCTGCCCTATACATCCAGAGGTTACCAGCCACCAGCAGGGCGATCGCTGCTCTAAATGCAATATGCTCTTAACTGCAGTCAACCCTGAAATAGCCAAAGACCATAACGATAAAACCACTTATATCTGCCCCATGCATCCAGAGGTTAGCAGCCACCAACAGGGTGATCGCTGCTCTAAGTGCAATATGTTCTTAACTGCTGTCAGCCCTGAAATAGCCAAAGACCATAACGATAAAACCACTTATATCTGCCCCATGCATCCAGAGGTTAGCAGCCACCAACAGGGCGATCGCTGCCCTAAGTGCAATATGTTGTTAACTGCAGTCAGCCCTGAAATAGCCAAAGACCATAGCGCTGAAACCACTTATACCTGCCCCATGCATCCTGAAGTTAGCAGCCAGCAACAGGGCGATCGCTGCTCTAAGTGCAATATGTTTTTAGTGGTTAAAGAAGAAGAGGAAGAAGTCGATCATAGCCAGCATCAGCATCCACAAGATGAGCAGCTAGCAACTCTCGCAGTGCAACCCACCAATAGCGCTGCCGATAAAGTGTTTAATACGGTTAAACCCAGCCTCATTACCGCTGACACAGAGCCAACCATTAAATATGTCTGCCCAATGCACCCGCATATTGTGTCTGACACCCAAGGCACTTGCCCGATTTGCGGAATGAATTTAGAAAAAGTCACTCTGGGCGCAGCAACTGAAGAAATCGTGGTGGGTGTATCTGGTGGGATGCAGCAGGCCTTAGGCATGCGCACTCAACAAGCTGAAAAAGACACTTTATGGCGCCTAGTCAAAACCATCGGCACAGTAGAATATAACCAAGACAACATTAGCCATGTTCATGCTCGGGTTACCGGCTGGGTGGAAAAACTGCATATTAATAATGTTGGCCAAAAAATAAAAAAAGGCCAGTTAATGTATGAGTTGTACTCCCCTGAACTGATTAATGCTCAAGATGACTATTTACAAGCCCTTGATTATTTGGAGCAAGATAATCAACGTGGCGGCGTTCTGGAGCGTAAAGCCCGCCAACGTTTAGCGCTTTTAGGGGTGTCATCAAGGATTATCAAGCAATTAGAAACCAGCGGCGAAACTGTGTTTAGAGTGCCTTTTTATGCCCCCCAAGATGGTTTTGTCAGCCAAATGGACATTCGTGATGGCATGTATATTCAACCGGGTAATACCTTAATTGAACTGGTAGATTTATCCACAGTTTGGGTCATTGCCGATGTGTTTGAAAATGAACAAAGCTGGCTAGAGCAAGGCCGTCCTGCAGAAGTCACTGCCTCGGCTCAAGGCTTATTTGCCCTTGAATCTGACATTGATTATATCTATCCAGAACTGGATGCCGTCACGCGAGCTATGCGCGTCAGAGTCAAACTTGAAAACCCCAATGAAAGCCTAAGACCTGGCACCTTAGTGGATGTGTCTTTGTTTGGCGGCCCTAAACACGACATCATTACCATTCCCACCGAAGCACTAATCTTAACCGGTCGAGAAAATCGGGTGGTGGTGCAGCGTAACGACAGCGGCTTCACCTCTGTCGCTGTGAAAGTCGGCATTATCGCCCAAGGCAAAGCTGAAATACTTACAGGCATTAATGAAGGCGATCATGTGGTGGTTTCAGGTCAGTTTTTATTAGATTCAGAGGCCAGTATCCAAGGCAGTTTATTACGCTTAAGCGGCGCAGATAAAGCGCCTGCAGCCCATAACCACTAAGGAGCACTCTCATGCTAGAGAAAATAATCAGTGCTTCGATAAAACAACGCGCAATGGTGTTATTACTCACCCTAGTGCTGGCAGTGATCGGTTATCAAGCCATGCGCACCACTCCATTGGATGCCCTGCCGGATTTATCTGATGTGCAAGTGATTGTTAAGACGTCATATCCTGGTCAAGCACCACAATTAGTCGAAGATCAAATTACTTATCCATTATCAACGGCGATGCTGGCAGTACCTGGGACGAAAACCGTACGTGGATTTTCGATGTTTGGCGACTCATTTGTTTATATTATTTTTGAAGATAATACCGATATTTACTGGGCTCGGTCACGGGTTTTAGAATACCTATCGCAAACCCAAGATCAGCTCCCAGAGGGCGTTAGCCCCACTTTAGGGCCTGACGCTTCCGGTGTCGGTTGGGTATTTCAATATGCCTTGGTTGATAGACAGGGTAATCATGATTTAGCCCAGCTTAGATCACTGCAGGATTGGTTCTTAAAACTTGAACTGCAAAGTGTCGAAGGCGTCTCTGAAATTGCCACAATTGGCGGCATGGAGCAGTCTTATCAAATCGTGGTCGACCCACATAAACTCGCACTATACAAAATTGATTTAATGGCAGTTAAAAACGCCCTGACTAACTCTAATAGTTCAGTGGGTGGCTCGGTTATTGAAATGGCTGAAGCCGAATACATGATCACCTCAGCGGGTTATCGACAAAATATTGCCGATTTTGCTGAAATTCCCCTAGGGGTGTTATCAGATGCTGGCACGCCAGTATTGATGAAAGATGTGGCGCAGCTGCGCACAGGCCCTGCTGCCCGTCGCGGTATTGCTGAACTTGACGGTAAAGGTGAAGTGGTCGGCGGCATTGTGGTGATGCGTTATGGCGAAAATGCCCTAGAAACCATTAACAATGTAAAACAAAAGATTAAGCAAATCGAAAGCGGCTTACCTGAAGGCGTTGAGCTAGTGATCACTTACGATCGCTCCGAGCTTATCCTCAACTCTGTTGATAATCTGATGCATAAAGTCATGGAAGAGATGCTGGTTGTTGGCCTAGTGTGCTTGCTCTTCCTCTTACATGCTCGCTCAACCCTTGTCGCTATAATTACCCTGCCATTATCCATATTAAGCAGCTTTATCATCATGCATTTTATGGGGGTGAATGCCAATATTATGAGCCTAGGGGGTATTGCCATTGCTATAGGCGCCGTGGTCGATGCCGCCATTGTGATGGTCGAAAACGCCCATAAACATTTAGAGCATTATCGGGCTGAGCACGGTAAACCACCCGAAGGTGAAGCTCACTGGCAATTGATCAAAGAAGCCTCTATTGAAGTGGGGCCTGCATTGTTTTTCAGCCTGCTGATCATTACCTTAAGCTTTATTCCTGTGTTTGCATTAGAAGCCCAAGAAGGCCGTTTATTCCACCCACTGGCGTTTACTAAAACCTTTGCCATGGCGTCTTCAGCAATACTGGCCATCACCTTAATTCCTGTGTTAATGGGCTATTTTGTTCGCGGTAATATCCCTGATGAACGTAAAAACCCCATCAGTCGATTTTTAATTGCCATTTACCAGCCAGCACTGAAACTGGTGCTTAACTTTCCTAAATTCACCATCTTATTCGCGCTGGTCATTTTAGCCAGTGCTTACTATCCCATGACAAAAATGGGCTCTGAGTTTATGCCAGAACTTGCTGAAGGTGATTTACTTTATATGCCCACCACCCTGCCCAGTGTCAGTGCAGGTAAAGCTGCTGAAATTTTACAGCAAACTGACAGGCTGATTAAAACCGTCCCTGAAGTCAAAAGGGTCTTTGGTAAAGTGGGCCGCGCGATGACAGCAACCGATCCTGCACCATTAACCATGCTTGAAACCACCATAATGCTTAAGCCCCACTCTGAGTGGCGTGAGGGCGTGACGCTTGAATCAATCATTGCCGAGCTACAACAAACCGTAAAAGTGCCCGGCATGACTAACGCATGGGTGCAGCCGATAAAAACCCGTATTGATATGCTATCAACAGGGGTTAGAACGCCTGTCGGCATAAAAATATCAGGGTCAGATGTGGCAGAGTTAGAAAAAATTGGCGCTGAAATCGAAGCGGTTATGAGCCAAGTACCGGGCACGACTTCAGCGTTTGCCCAGCGAAGCAGCGGCGGCCGTTATATCGATATCGAGCCCAAGCTGAAAAATGCAGCGCGATATGGAATGACGCTGCGAGACATTCAAGATGTGGTGCAAATCGCCATCGGCGGCATGAATGTTGGGGAATCAATTCAAGGCCAAGAACGCTACCCAATTAATATTCGCTATCCACGAGAGTTACGTGACAGCATCGAAAAGCTCAGAGACTTACCAGTATTAACCAAAACCGGTAAATATCTGCCATTAAGCGTTTTAGCCGACATCAGCATCAGTGATGGCCCCCCCATGCTTGCCAGTGAAAATGGCCGCTTAATTTCATGGGTATTTGTTGATATTAAGGATATTTCTATCGGCGAATATATTGAGCAAGCGCAAATAGCCTTAGACCAACAAATCAGTTTGCCAGCACGTTATAGCTACAGTTTTGCCGGTCAATATGAATATATGCAGCGTGTTGAAGCCAAGATGGAGTTAGTCATTCCATTAATGCTGGCAGTGATTTTCATCTTACTGATGCTAACCTTTAACTCCTTTGCCCAAGCATCGGTGATAATGCTGAGCTTGCCATTTGCCTTAGTGGGCAGTGCATGGTTTTTATATCTGCTTAATTTCAACTTCTCGGTTGCAGTATCTGTCGGGATGATTGCCCTTGCGGGCGTGGCTGCTGAGTTTGGTGTGGTGATGCAGGTGTATCTCAATAACAGTATTAAAGATCGAAAACGCAAAGATAACCTCAATAGCAAAGGCGATTTACGTCAGGCATTGATTGAAGGTGCTGTAATGCGTATTCGGCCCAAAGCCATGACAGTCGCGACTATCTTTTTTGGCTTATTGCCAATTATGTGGGGTACTGGCACCGGTAACGAAGTCATGCAAAAAATTGCCGCGCCTATGGTGGGCGGTATGGTTACTGCGCCGCTGCTATCGCTGTTTGTTATTCCTGCCATTTATTTACTGATCTATGGCCGTAAACTTAGTCACTAGCTTTTATCAGCATGTACTAAACAGAAAAGGCGCGAAAGCGCCTTTTTTAATGCCAAGACAATGATTTACTAAATCGCGACAGACTGATTAAACAGAGGCGGTATTGCTAAATCAATGCCACTCGCTTTAACCTTGCTCACTCAATAGCAATTGTTTTGCTCGTGCCAGCTGAAGCATTTTAACGAGTCCCCACGCCATAGTGCACCCGCCTATGCCAATCATGGCAAATATCAGCATTGGGTTGGCTAATAGTGGATAAGCCGCGGCATCAAAACCTGCAAACAAACCATATAAACCTGCAGCCATTAATAAAGTGCCGGGAAAGTCGATCACTGCCACCATCAGCATTTGCTTTTGTATCGCGGCGAGCTTTTCATCCTTTGTGAGTGTCATAAGTCTTCCTTGAGTAGAATAAAGTGTATCTTTAAAGAAATTATTCTACTTCAGACTCTACCTCGGTCAATGCAATAATTGTAAAAGTCCCCCCTTGGGGATCATCAATCACCGCAAAGCGGCCCACATCCGGAATATCCGTTGGCGGAACACATATTCGCCCGCCTAAGGCTTGGGCATCTTGAGCCATAGCATCACAATCTTGCACACTAAAATAGAGCATCCAATGGGGCGGCGTATAGCCCCACTCGGCGGTCATTTCCATCATGCCGCCAATGGCTTGCTTATCCACCAGCCATTGCACGTAATCAGCTATGCCCATTGCAGACATATCAAGGCTGTTAGTCTCAAAGCCAAGCGCTTGGGTATAAAAATCGGTTGATGTGGCCAGATCGCGGCACATATATTCAACCCAGCACAAGGTATTGGGCTCAAATGAGAGCTTAATGCCGATATGGTTAATGGCCTGCCAGATTGAAAATCGTGCGCCATCAGGATCTTGGCACACAGCGATAATACCTGAATCACCAACAGAGTGAGGGCCTGCAATAATTTGTCCACCCGCAAGCCTAATGGCTTTAATGCTCGCCTCAACATCATCAACGGCAAAATAAAGCTGCCAATGGGTTGGCAAACTCTCCATCTCTTTGGGCATTTGGTACATAGCCGCAATGTCATCACCCGCTAACTGCAGCATGGTGTAATGACCTTCAGGCATGGGCATATCATCAGCCTGCCACTGAAATAGGCTTTGGTAGAATGCTTTAGCGGCATACCAATCGTGACTGGCAAGTTCGACCCAACAAGGTTGCCCTTGCTTATAGTGTGACACCTTCATACACCTCACCCTGCTGTTGATAATGACTTATAAGAATAAAGCGTTAAGCTAAACCTAAATGACAACACTCTTTAAGTTAAGACGCTTTTAAGGCTAAAGTCGAGTTGGCAAAAATGATTACTTATTCGCGTAAAAAATGACATTAAAATAATAAATACATCTTAAAATCATAGCCTTATGAAGACAACAATATCAACAAGCCATGGTTAGTCACTATCGGTCACAAGTCGTAAATTACACATGTTTCTAGTCAAAATGCTAACCGTTATATCCTTATTTGCTGGCAAGCGCCCATAAAAAAAGCCCTTTTTAAAGGGCTTTTTGGAGGTCATTTCGGTGTTATAACACCGCTTTATCTAACTAAAGTATTATTTATAAACTGGCAGTAAATCAGCCATCGCCAACAAATGACATGCGCCGGTGATGACACCGAATGCAATAATCACCACAATCAATGGCGTGCCACCCGGGACTCTAAAGCTATTCTCATCAGGGAACATTTTGCGCGATTTGTATGCCATCATGGCTGGCACAATCGCCGCCCAAATGGTCGCCGCTAATGCCGCAAAGCCAATGGCAATTAAGAAGCCATTAGGGAATAACAAACCTAATACTGTCGGCGGAATAAAAGTAATCGCAGCTGTTTTAATGCGGCCATTATTGCTTTCTTCAAAACCAAATAAGTCAGCTAGGTAATCAAATAAGCCTAAGGTGACCCCTAAAAATGATGATGCCACCGCAAGGTTAGCAAACAAGGTCAACATAGTATTAAGCCATTTACTCGCCATCACATCTGACAAGGCGCCCACTAACACGCCCATATTGCCGCCTTGGGCAATAATATCGCTGAACTGACTGCGAGGAATGTTACCCATGGTCGCCACTAACCAGCAGCTATAAATCACTAAGGCGATAAAAGTACCAATAAAGATGGCTTTTAAAATCACTTTAGGTTGTTTGCCGTAATACTTAACTAGGCTTGGCACATTGCCGTGGTAACCAAAACTAGCAAGCCCAAACGGTAGCGCCGCTAAAATATAAGGAGAGAAACTCGCCTCACCATCTGGCATTAATAATTTTGCGCTATCAATATCAATTAGCAGATTTCCGATGGCGAGAAAAAAGGTAATTAACATCCCACCAATCATAATGGTGGTAATGCGATCTACCGCTTTGGTACTGATGATCACCACTGCAGCAAGTACGACCGCAAACACTAACCCTGCGATCGGTTGAGGTAAGTTAATCCCCATACCGGCAAGGGTGTGATTCACAATCGAGCCACCGCCACTGATGTAAGCATAGGTCAGAATGTACAACACAAAAGCAATAGATAACCCGTTAATAATCCGCCAAAACTGGCCTAAGGTTACCTTGGTTAAGGTGTCAAAACTGTCACCGGGTTTAAAATGTAAATTGGTTTCAAGTAGCATCAGACCTGACACCAGCATACAAAACCAAATACCAATTAACATGACTAATGAATAGCCAAACCACATGCCTGCACTGACCACAGGCAAAGAAAACATACCAGCACCGACTGTGGTGCCGGCGATGATCATTGCACCGCCCAATAAGGATTTATTTTGCGGTTGAGATTGTGTCGAACTCATAAAATTAGTTATTACCCATGTTCCATTGTGACGCTATCAACAATGGTTTTTCGAACAGATAAACGCAGCATATCATTGGCATGACCACGTATTCGGATGACTTCAAATTGATTATCGTTACCCGACAAATATCCTAATTCTTTTAATTTCACACTCAAATTATTGTAGAGTTTTTTATCATAAAACTCAGGCGCGGTAATTCCATGTAAAGCACCTAAACGCTGAGCCAATAAATGGCTGGCGCTTTCTAAATCAGAACGCTCAATTTCTGGTTTGTAAGCCAGTAAATTAAAGATAATCGCGTAACGCTGTAGGGTCTCACTGACCGTGGCGGACAATAGCATTAACTGGGTGACATTACTTTGATTGACTTCAAAGTGATCGCTACCGGAAATCAGCTTTTGTTCAACAAACAAATCAAGCACTTGATCCACATAAGCGCTTAGATCATTAATGCCCATAAACAGCTCAGCTTTTAATAATGGGTAAAAATCATTAACGATTTGCTGAATTTTTTCACGGCTAAATTCTTCATATTGCACCAAGCAACTGGCGATTAATGAAGGCACTGCCATTAGATGAATAATGTTATTGCGATAATAGCTCATCGCGATCACTGAGCTATCTTCAATTGCGATAATTTCGCCGATGGCATCTGTGGTTGAGGTAAATTTATTCAGCGATAAACATTGCTCCACTAAGTCATGGGCTGAGCCCTCGGCCACTGATGCATACTCAGTATAAGGAACATCCTTTAAGATTTTCAGGTAGAGGTCTAGCTGGGTTTCAAGCTCGCTACGCTGCAGGGCATTTTGCTCTGAAGCTAGCAGCGCCATACTTGCTAATGTCACCGAACTCGCTGCAGCAGCGCCATTGATGTTAGTCATCACTTTATTGGCCAATACATTTACTGCTGGCGTTAACCATGATGGCTTTTGATCCGGATCTTGGGCAATTTCTTCACGCCAATTTGGCGATTGTTGATTTAAAAATTGCTGCACGTTGATAGGCTCACCAAAGTTAACGTAACCTTGGCCAAAGTTGCCTAATTTACGCAGCGCACCAAAGACCTGCCACACTGATTCTTTTTGCTTTTTCTTACCGCTTAACTCTTTATGATAGGTAGACACTTCCATCACATGATCATAACCAAGATAAACTGGCACTAAGGTTACTGGGCGCTCAATGCCCCGCAGTACACAGTTAACAGTCATCGCTAACATGCCCGTTTTAGGTGCTAATAAGCGACCAGTACGAGAACGACCACCTTCGGTGAAGTATTCAACCGAATAGCCTTTAGCAAATAACTGATCTAAATACTCACGAAACACCGCGGTATAAAGTTTATTACCGTTAAAGCTGCGACGAATAAAGAAAGCACCACCGCGGCGGAACATCGGCCCAGCTGGCCAAAAGTTCAAGTTAATACCGGCAGCGATATGCGGCGGCACCATGCCTTGGTAATACAAAATATACGACAGCAGTAAGTAATCCATGTGGCTACGATGGCAAGGCACATAAACAATTTCATGGCCATCATGATGTAGCTTACGCACTTTTTCAGCGCTTTTAATGCTAATACCACTGTATAACTTATTCCACAGCCAAGTGAGAAAGCGCTCAGCAATACGCACTAAGCTGTCTGAGTAATCCGCTGCAATTTCATCTAAATACTGGATGGCTTTTTCGCGGGCTTTGTCTTCAGGAATTTTTTTATTAAGCGCTTCTTCTTTTATCGCTTGAGCGATGGCATCAGACTTTAATAATGAGTTGAACATTGCCTGACGATTTGGCAGTTGTGGGCCTGTCATCACTTTACGTTGACGCCTAAAGTGCACTCGCGCCACACGAATAAGTTTATGGGCAATACTGACATCAGTGCCGTGTTCGTCAGCCATATAACGTAACGACATAGCATTTGAAAATTGAATAAAGCTATGGCGACCTAAGAACAAAATCATCAACCATTTACGTAACCAGGTCGGGTTTTCACGCTCAAACACAGCTGCGGTCATGGTGTCATCTTCTTTACCAGGGATACGTCCCCAATACAGACTCACTGGCACCAATTGAATATCTAGTTGATCATTTTTTTTATGTAAGGCTAATAAGCTGGTGAAGTTATCGACAAATTTATCGCCACTTAAACGCTTGCCAAATAAAGGCTTACGACCTTCAATACACACAATTCTTGGGGTATTTAAGCCATCAACGTCTAGTCGCTCATAGGGACTCGGCAAGCCATATTTGGCGGTCACTTCATTTAATGCCGCAATATCACTGAGTGATTCTGTCTTCATCACATAGACCACGGGTTTATCAGGGTCTAAGTTCAGATCGGCAAAGGGATCTTCAGGCACAACAACCGTGTGTACCATCAGTTTTTGAATCCAACGTAATGATTTTGCAATGATTGAGTCAGGTTTTAACATGAGTGTTCGCATATTCAACATCAATTAATTGCCCATAGAATACCAGATAATGATTCAGTTTCACTAACAAGGGTCTATACAGAGAATATTTGTTCAGTAAAAATAGTCATATCCGAGTAACAACCAACCTATTTTCCAATCAACAGTACTGTATAAATATACTGTTTAAACAAACGATGTGAGAAATAGCCCATTTCATCGGTTTAAAAATCTGACTCCCCTTCATTAACCAAATAAAATTAATAACTTTAATTACAGCAACTTAAACTTATCACCCATATATAACCAACAAGAATTAGATGATAATAGTTAAATTAATTTGGTTAATACTTGCGCGACCACCGATACTGTATATAATGACAGTCACTGTATAAAAAAACAGGAATCAATATGAGACCTTTAACGCCACGCCAAGCTGAAATATTAGAGCTAATTAAATGTAATATCGCCGAAACAGGTATGCCGCCAACTCGTGCAGAAATTGCAACTCGATTAGGCTTTAAAAGCGCCAATGCCGCTGAAGAACACTTAAAAGCACTGGCAAAAAAAGGCTGTATTGAAATTATTCCTGGTACCTCTCGCGGGATCCGCATGGTGCAGGTAGAAGAGGAAGTTGAAGCAGGCTTGCCACTTATCGGCCAAGTTGCTGCAGGTGAACCTATCCTTGCTCAAGAACATGTTGAACAGTATTTCCAAGTTGACCCAGAAATGTTTAAGCCCAATGCTAATTTTTTACTACGTGTTCGTGGCGACAGTATGAAAGACATTGGTATTTTAGAGGGCGACTTATTGGCAGTGCATAAAATGCAAACCGCCACCAATGGTCAAGTTGTAGTGGCACGTCTTGAAGACGATGTAACCGTGAAAAGATTTGAAAAGAAAGGCAATATTATTTATTTACATGCTGAAAATGCAGAATATGAGCCGATTAAAGTTGATTTAAGTTGCCAAAACCTAACGATTGAAGGGCTTGCTGTTGGCGTTATTCGTAATGGAGGTTGGTTATGAACACATTAATAGGCAATGCACCGCGTCACCCTGGATTATGGGTAGATATGGCATCTGATTCGATACCCACTAAACAAGGGATTGAAACCAAGCGCACCCAAAACCAAGGCTTAACTGAATTGACTCAATTATGCAGTCAGTTAGCCATATTAAGTCAGCAAGGTCGTTGGATTGTACTGATTAATCCACCGCATATCGGTTATAAGCAAATCCTTGCTAATGCCAGTGTGCGTATGGACAGAGTATTGTTAGTTCACACCAAAGATGAAGTCGAAACCCTGTGGGCAATGGAAAAAGCGCTCACTAACGGTACTTCAAGTGCAGTAATTACTTGGACACCACCATTAGATGCCCGAGATAATCGCCGCATTCAATTGGTTGCCAAAAATGCCTTAGCCCAAGGGCTTATCATTGAAGATGTAAATACTCACTTACCCGAAGGCGACCCATTAACGCAAGCTTTAGCAGTACCGACTCAGGTAAACCTTGCCTCGTTTCACTAGCAAAATATCAATAAAAAAGCCCTTCACTACGCTGAGGGGCTTTTTTTTGCACTTTTTTCAGCGAATTAGATGATAAAGTGATCTTGATCAATATTTAATCTCCAAGTAATGTAGTTAACAAGGCAGTAACAATTTATCGTATTGCCGAGAATGAATGTCAAAAAGATACAAACGCTATTAAAAGATTGAGCTGGTACCGTGCGGTATAGAAAGCCTTGAATGTAAAGCGTCAAATATAATTGATAAGTTCAGTATTAGGTACAAGTGTGGCACCGTAACGTAATAACATAATTGAGTTTTCAAGCTCAAAGCCACCGTGTACTTTGAAATGATCAAACTTTTTCGGGTATGAAAAGTTTGCATAGAGCAGAGTATTACTGTGTGGCTTTTCTTTGTAATTGCAATTCGCAATTAGCAGAGGAGTAGTCTTGTGAAGCGATTGTTGTACGGATTAATGGTGGCGTTGCTTGCAGCCCCACTCACAGCGGCAGAGATGCCCTTAAACATGACTCAAGGTGTAACAGAGATCAGTGGCCAGGTTTACGACCTGCATATGATTATTTTGTATATCTGTTGCGCCATTGGTGTCGTGGTCTTTGGGATCATGATTTATTCCATGATCTATCACAGAAAATCTAAGGGTGCAGTTGCAGCCGACTTTCATGACAGTACCAAGGTTGAAATAGCTTGGACAGTATTGCCATTTCTAATTCTAATTGGCATGGCAATCCCAGCAACAAAAACGCTGATTGCGATGGAAGATCCCAGCGATGCTGAACTGACCATCAAAGTGACGGGTTCGCAATGGAAATGGCATTACAGCTATTTCAATGAAGATGTTGAGTTTTTCAGTTTATTATCCACCCCTGCAGAGCAAATTACTGGCACCGCAGATAAAACCGACACCTACCTTTTAGAAGTTGATAAACCGCTGGTTTTACCGATAAACCGAAAAGTGCGTTTTTTAATGACCTCGGATGACGTTATCCACTCTTGGTGGGTGCCAGCATTTGCGGTTAAAAAAGATGCCAACCCTGGTTTCATCAATGAAGCTTGGACTAAAATTGATAAAATCGGCACCTATCGTGGCCAATGCGCCGAATTGTGCGGTAAAGACCATGGTTTTATGCCGATTGTGGTTGAAGCGGTATCAGAAGCAGATTTTGATCAATGGTTAATCGCGCAAAAGCAACTCGCTGTTGATGCTAAAGCCGCGGCACAAGCCTCACTTAGCCAAACCCTTAGCTTTGACGAGTTAATGGCACAGGGCGAACAAATCTACATGGGTCGCTGCGCCGCTTGTCACCAACCAAATGGTGCGGGTTTACCAGGCGTCTTCCCTTCCCTTATTGGCAGTCCAATGATTAAAGGCCCAGTGTCTGGGCATATCGATATCGTCGTTAATGGTCAGCCCGGTACAGCAATGCAAGCGTTCGCTAAGCAGTTAACCGCAACTGAAATTGCCGCGGTAGTCACTTATGAGCGTAATGCTTGGGGTAATGACTCTGGTGATACTGTGCAAGCGGCTGATGTGAGTGGCAATGGGGCGAATTCAAGTGCTACACCCGCTTCTACTACAGACACGGCAACGCCTGTGACTTTACCTGCGACCTTACCTTCAGCTGAACAAGTCGAAGCATCTGCAACACAAGCTGTGACTGACGCGGTAACACCAGCAGTAGAAGAAGTTAAAGCTGTGGTATTAGATGACCTGACGATGGATGAGTTAATGACCATGGGCGAGCAAGTCTATATGACCAGCTGCGTTGCGTGTCACCAAGCTGCTGGCACTGGTTTACCTGGCGCGTTCCCTTCATTAGTGGGCAGCCCACTTATCGTCGGCCCAGTGACGGATCATCTTGATATTGTCATCAATGGTAAACCTGGTACGGCAATGCAAGCATTTAACTCGCTACTTACGCCACAACAGCTTGCTGCAGTGGTGACTTATGAGCGAAATGCCTGGGGTAATAACTCTGGCGATGCAGTTCAGGCTGCTGATGTTGTTGGTCACGGAAAGTAAGGGATTAAAATGAGCACAATTACACAAGATTCACCAGCCGCTCACGACGATCACCATGATGACCATCATCATGGGGCGCCAAAAGGCATTATGCGCTGGGTTTTAACCACTAACCATAAAGATATCGGTTCTATGTATCTGTGGTTTAGTTTCATTATGTTTTTAACCGGCGGCGCAATGGCCATGGTCATTCGTGCTGAGTTATTCCAACCCGGCTTACAGTTAGTTGAACCTAACTTTTTTAACCAAATGACCACGGTCCATGGCTTGATTATGGTATTTGGCGCAGTCATGCCAGCCTTTACCGGCTTAGCTAACTGGCTCATTCCAATGATGATTGGTGCGCCAGATATGGCACTACCGCGGATGAATAACTGGAGCTTTTGGATTTTACCTTTCGCGTTTGCGATTTTACTTAGCTCGCTATTTATGGAAGGCGGAGGGCCCAACTTTGGTTGGACTTTCTATGCACCACTGTCAACAACCTATAGCCCTGATAGCACAGCATTATTTGTGTTTTCAATTCACATTATGGGCATAAGCTCGATCATGGGTGCAATTAACGTGGTGGTAACCATTGTTAATATGCGTGCTCCGGGTATGACTTGGATGAAGCTGCCATTGTTTGTCTGGACTTGGCTGATTACTGCGTTCTTGTTAATTGCAGTGATGCCGGTATTGGCAGGCGTAGTAACCATGGTACTGACGGATAAATACTTTGCCACCAGCTTCTTTGATGCTGCTGGCGGCGGTGATCCGGTGATGTTCCAGCATATTTTCTGGTTCTTTGGTCACCCCGAAGTTTATATTATGATTTTACCGTCATTCGGCATTATCTCCGCCATTATCCCCACCTTTAGCCGTAAAAAGCTCTTCGGTTATGCCTCAATGGTATACGCCACCTCAAGTATTGCGATTTTGTCCTTCCTAGTTTGGGCACATCACATGTTCACCACCGGGATGCCCGTATTTGCAGAATTATTCTTCATGTACTGCACCATGTTAATTGCAGTGCCTACTGGGGTTAAAGTGTTTAACTGGGTTGCAACTATGTGGCGCGGCTCAATCACCTTCGAAACCCCAATGTTGTTTGCCATTGCGTTCATCATCTTGTTCACTATTGGCGGCTTTTCTGGCTTGATGCTAGCCATCACCCCGGCGGATTTCCAATACCATGATACTTACTTTGTGGTGGCGCATTTCCATTATGTACTGGTGACTGGCGCGGTGTTCTCCATTATGGCTGCAGCATATTACTGGCTACCGAAATGGACAGGATACATGTATAGCGAAACCTTAGGTCGCTGGCATTTCTGGTGTAGCGTGATTTCAGTCAATGTGCTGTTTTTCCCAATGCACTTTTTAGGTCTTGCGGGCATGCCACGCCGTATTCCTGACTATGCAATTCAATTTGCTGATGTAAACCAGATTGTCTCCATTGGTGGTTTCGCCTTTGGTTTATCGCAATTAATTTTCCTTGCTGTGGTACTGAAATGTATCAAGGGCGGCGAAAAAGCAGCGGATAAACCATGGGAAGGTGCTGAAGGATTAGAGTGGACTATTGCCAGTCCTGCGCCTTATCACTCATTTACCACCCCACCTGAGGTGAAATGATATGAGCCAGCCAACAAAATCAAACCGTAATTTACTTATTGGCCTAGTTCTAGGTTCAATAGGTATGTTCGGCTTTGGTTTTGCGCTAGTGCCTTTGTATGACGTGCTGTGCGATGCCTTGGGGATTAATGGAAAACCCCAAAGCACTGCCAGCAGTTACGAGGCGGTGGTGATTGATAAAGACCGTACTGTAACCATTGAGTTTATTGCCCAAGTACAAAGCAATATGCCATGGGAGTTTGTGCCCAAAGTGAACCGCATGCAGGTTCACCCCGGCGAACTCACCCGTACTGCGTTTTTAGCGAAAAACTTATCTTCAAATAGCCTCGTTGGCCAAGCGATACCTTCAGTGTCGCCCGGCCAAGGCGCGGCTTATTTTAATAAGACCGAGTGCTTTTGCTTCAATCAGCAACCCCTAGCAGCAATGGCCGATGCTGAATTACCGTTAATTTTTTACGTGGATGCAGATTTACCTGAATCCATTAACACTTTGACTCTCTCTTATACCCTCTATGACATTACAGACAAGCAGACTGCAGCCATAGAGCAAGGAGCAGCAAGATGACAACAAAACATGAAAACTACTACGTGCCAGCACAAAGCATCTGGCCAATTACCGGCGCTATCGGATTATTTCTGATTGCATTTGGCGCAGGTACCTACATCCAACAACTTTCAACTGAACAATCTTCTGGCGGCTACACCCTAATCGCGGGTATTGCTGTAATTATATTTATGCTGTTTGGCTGGTTTAAAAATATCATTGATGAGTCAATGTCAGGTTTATATTCAGCGCAAATGGATCGCTCTTTTAGACAAGGCATGAGCTGGTTTATTTTCTCTGAAATCATGTTTTTCGGGGCATTTTTTGGGGCATTGTTTTACGCTCGAATGGTGGCAATACCTTGGCTGGGCGGTGCATCAAATAATGCCATGACCCATGAGGTATTGTGGCCAACATTTGAAGCCATTTGGCCGCTAGTGAAAACCCCAGATGGCACCACCACTGAAGCCATGGGCTGGGGCGGATTGCCGCTGTATAACACCCTCATTCTACTGACCTCTTCAGTCACCTTGCACTTTGCCCATGTGTCGTTAGAAAAATCAAAACGCGGCGCGCTCAAGGTTTGGTTAGGGCTGACTATTTTGCTGGGTATCGGCTTCTTGTTTTTACAAGTTGAAGAGTACGTCCATGCCTATCAAGAAATGGGGCTAACCCTCACCTCAGGGATTTATGGTAACACCTTCTTTTTGCTAACCGGCTTTCACGGTATGCACGTCACTTTAGGTACAGTATTTCTGATAATTCTGTTCTTTAGAGTGCTAAAAGGTCACTTCACCCCAGATAATCATTTCGCCTTTCAATCCGGAAGTTGGTATTGGCATTTTGTTGATGTGGTGTGGTTATGCTTATTTATTTTCGTGTACGTCTTATAAAGCAGTAAAGCTAGTACGGTCTAGGGTTTGGGCTTATCCAGCCAAACCCTAAGGCCAGTAACAATAGCAACATCACTAACGCAGAAAAGATCACTCGACGACCTAAATATTGGCTCATAGATTGTTTATTTTCCGCTTTAACCATAATAAATAGGGCTCTGGCTAAATTAAATAATATGAATACAAGCAGCAGTACTAAAACAAGCTTGAAAATAACTAAGGTATCTAAGGTTCCCACGGGCTCTCCTTTGCGCGTTTGGCGACTTTCTACTGGGTTATTGCTAGTTGTTACTGTGAGTGTGTTTTCTATTTTGGTCAAGCTCGGTTTATGGCAACTCGATAGGGGTATTCAAAAACAAGCTTGGCAAGCCACCTTAAGTGAAAGGCAAGCGGCCAGTGAATTGGATTACCACACTTTTTTAGCGCTAGATAACAGCGACCCACTAACGGGTTATCGCATTAAAGTAACGGCTACGCCTGTTAATGAACAAATATTACTGCTTGATAATCAAGTGTATAACGGCCAAGTGGGTTATCTGGCTTATCAAGTATTTGCCATATCGGCCACAGAACCATGGCTAATGGTTGAACTAGGCTTTGTTGCTGCCAATAAAGACCGCCGCATATTACCCGATTTAACGCCATTGCCTACGGCGCAATATCAGCTCACAGGCCGAGTGTATCAGCGCCAAACTAACCCCTTAAGTGACCAGCTTTATGTGGAACAATTTACAGTAGAAAACCGTGAAATGATCCGTTTTCAAAATTTAAATCTCGTGGCCTTAGCAGAGAAAATA
Source organism: Shewanella sp. UCD-KL21 (assembly GCF_001957135.1). Classification (GTDB taxonomy): domain Bacteria; phylum Pseudomonadota; class Gammaproteobacteria; order Enterobacterales; family Shewanellaceae; genus Shewanella. Next base: position 146,079 of record NZ_MPHK01000004.1, read on the forward strand.
GGTCATCAACTGGCACCGGCAGTACTGCAGCCAGATGTAACACCAAATATGAATTTACCGAAACCTTGGACACCTATTCCACTGTCAGCCCAGAAACACCAAGGCTATGCATTGCAATGGTTCACCATGGCCGCGGTCTTTTTATCCTTGATGCTTTGGCTAGCTTGGAAGTCGTTAAAAGTTAAGCCCGATTGAAGCTATCAAGACAGATAACAACACACTAATCCGATAACAAAAATGAGTCGTAACAAGAGGAGCAAGTATGAACTCCCCAGCAAAACCTAAAGGTAACAAGACATTATATCTGTTGCTGCTGGTATTTATTTTACCGGTAGCCATGGCTAAATTAGTATTGAGCCTAGATTTATATAACGGCGCAGCCACCAACAAAGGTGAGCTAATCGGCGCACAACTCAATTATCAAAACTTGGCAATGGCCAACCCGCAGCCGCACATGTGGCAGCTGGTGTATTTATTACCAAAGCAATGCCTCGAGCAATGTCAGCAACGTTTGTATGTCATGCATCAAAGCCACATCGCCTTAGGTAAACATCAAGATCGCGTCAGCCCAATTATTTTACTCACCCCAGATAGCGACACCGCAATTTTAACTACACTGCAAGTGCCGTTTGCTACAGCCAGTGCCAGCCCTGCAATGGCCGCATTACTGACAGAGCAGCAAATGATTATTGTCGATCCCCTTGGCAGCCTAGTCATGAAATACCCAGGCATTATGGGCGAGCAAGAAAATATTGCTCAAGGTAAGTCGATGATTGGCGATTTACGCAAGATGCTTAAACTGTCGAGGGTCGGTTAATGGTGATAAAAAACCTGCTCAAATTTACCTTGGTATTTACCTTTGCGGTGATATTAATGGGCGCCTACACTCGCCTGTCTGATGCAGGGCTTGGCTGCCCTGATTGGCCGGGCTGCTATGGTCATCTTGTGGTGCCTAGCGCGCCTGATGCATTAGCAAAAGTCGAAACCGCCTTCCCCAATCAAACAATAGAATCTGACAAGGCGTGGCTGGAAATGATCCACCGCTATATCGCTGGCACTCTTGGATTACTGATTTTAACCATCCTTATCATCTGCTTAAAAAGAGCCGATGCGCCCAAAAAGCTACCCATACTTATTTCTGCCCTACTGCTTTTTCAAGCGGCCCTAGGCATGTGGACCGTCACCATGAAATTAATGCCCATCGTAGTCATGGGACATTTAATTGGTGGCTTTAGTTTATTCGCTTTACTGCTACTGCTGTATCTTCGTACCCGACCACTGCGGATCCCCGGTGGTGACACTTATGCCAGAAAACTCGCCCCCTTTGCCATGGTGTGCTTAATTGTACTGGTGTTGCAGATTATTTTGGGGGGCTGGACGTCATCGAATTACGCAGCATTAGCCTGCACCGCCCTGCCAATATGTGAAGGGAACTGGGTCGATAATCTGCAATTTGCTGATGCATTTTCACCGTTTCAGGGCACACATCCAAGCTTTGAATATGGCGTATTGGAATACCCTGCCCGCATGACTATCCATGTTACTCACCGTATTTGGGGCGTGATTACCGCCGCCTGTTTAGTGTTGTTAGGATTTAAATTACTTAAAGCACACTCTCGCACTATACGTAAAAGTGCTTGGCTGTTATTTGCCCTAGTGATCATTCAAGTGGGCCTTGGCATCAGCAATATTGTGATGCATTTGCCTTTAGGCATTGCTGTATCGCACAACGGCGGCGCAGCGCTATTGTTACTTACCGTTATTTTCATCAACTACGCGCTGTGGCGTAAAGCTTAAGCAAGGATTCTATTATGGCTAAATCTCTGTCTATACCAGCAAGCACCAGCAGCGCGCAATTACCTTGGCGCGCCTATTTTGAAATGACCAAACCTAAAGTGGTCGCCCTGATGTTACTGACGGTACTGGTGGGAATGTGCTTAGCATTGCCCGGCGCTGTGCCATTGCAACCACTTATCTTTGGCATGATAGGCATCGCCATGATGGCGGGGGCAGCTGCGGCTTATAACCATTTAATTGATCGCCGCATTGATGGCTTAATGGCGCGCACCTATAACCGCCCATTACCAAAAGGCAAGGTCTCGGCAATCAAAGCCATGGCCTTTGCCACTTCTATCGGCTTAGGCGGTTTTGTTATTTTGTATACCTTAGTTAACCCGCTCACCGCATGGCTAACCTTTGCGAGCTTAATCGGTTATGCCGTGGTCTATACCGCTTATCTTAAGCGTGCAACGCCGCAAAATATCGTGATTGGTGGCTTAGCGGGCGCAATGCCGCCACTATTAGGTTGGACGTCAGTCACCAATGAATTGCATGGTAATGCGCTATTGCTAGTTATCATCATCTTCACTTGGACGCCGCCACATTTTTGGGCGCTGGCGATTCACCGTAGAAAAGAATACGCCAAAGTCGACGTCCCAATGCTGCCAGTAACCCATGGGGTTGAGTTCACTAAAACCTGTATCTTGCTATACACCTTACTGTTAGCGATTGCCTGTTTATTGCCAGTACTGGTTGGCATGTGCGGCCCTGTTTATCTTGTGGGTTCAACCATTCTAAGTTGTGGCTTTATTTATAAAGCGTGGCAACTTAAATATCATGATAAAGAAGGCTTAGCGATGGATGTGTTTAAGTTCTCGATTTATCACTTAATGATTTTATTCTTGGTGCTATTAGTTGATCACTATCTGTGGGTATAACTCGCTTTATCAGTGCTTATAGTCATAGTGAAGTTGAAGATAAAAACAGTGAACCTAAAGCTAAACATAATGGAGTGAATGAGTGAAAAAAATTATCGGGTTAGCGGTCATTATGCTGGGTTTAGGCGTTGCTGTTGCTACGCTTTTTCCTAGCCAAAAAAGTTCATCCGCAACAATAGGCTTAGCTGCTAAATCTGTGCCGGATTTGGCCCTTGAAACAAGTTATTTGTTTGATAACCCAAGACCACTGGCACCTTTTAGCATGCAAGACCAGTTGGGGAATACCTTCTCCAATGAGCAGCTTTTAGGCAAGTGGAGTTTGGTGTTTGTCGGCTTTACCTCATGCCCAGATGTTTGCCCAACAACCCTTAACAAACTCAATGCCGCCTACCCTGAGTTGCAGGCAGTAAGCGACAATATTCAAGTGGTGTTTGTGTCAGTGGATCCTGCAAGAGACAGCCAAACCAAGCGTTTAGATTACATCAACTTTTTTAACCGCGATTTCAAAGCCGTTACTGCAGATCACGCGCAGCTATTTCCTTTTACCCGTGATTTAGGTTTTGCCTACGCCATGGTTGGAGACGGCGAAGATTACCAAGTGGATCACAGTGCCAGTTACGTTTTAGTGTCACCAAAAGCAGAGAAAACTGCAGTGTTTAAACCTAAAGCCCAACCAGGGAAAATACCGCAAATACTCAATAAAGAGTTGATAGCGGATCTGAAATTGATTATTGATAATGTTTGATTTTTTATCGATTAGCTTAGTATTTTTAATCAACTCATGTAATAAACTAGTCTGGCGACATCAACTGGAAAACAGCTAAGTGGCTCCCAAGTATCGTCACTAACAACTTACAGAAACTAACCCTTTTAGGCTTATATCAATCTCAAAAAAATTAAGCTGTTAGCTGATAATTATTAAGGTATTTATGTCTCTCACTCCATTTAGCATTTCATCTAATGGCAAGTCCTCTGGTTTCACCTTGATAGAATTGGTCGTTGTGTTGCTGATTTTAGCTGTTCTTGCAGTGATCGCCGCGCCGCGTTTTATTAACCTAAGTACCGAGGCGAATATAGCCTCAATTAAAGCAATGGGAGGAGCCATACTCTCAAGCTCTAAAATGGTCTATGCCAAATCCTTATCTCAAGGGGTAGAAAAAATAGACAAAACAACGATTGATTTAGATTCAGATGGAATTGATGATGTCGAAGTTTCCTATGGCTACCCCAGTGCTAGTCGAAGTAATAGTATTTCGAAAATTATGGCAGGCGATTTTTCCAACGAGTGGACTTGGTCTACAACCTATGGGGACACACGTTTTTGGCTAACAACAGCCGCGTTAGCAGGCCGCTCCGGCGAATACATCAATCAAACTGCAGTACGTGATAGTGGCTGCTATATACTTTACGATCCGGCCACCAGTTCAGGCCAAACCCCAACGGTCACATACGTGACAACTGACTGTTAACGTTTAAATGCTCACTATCCAGCCTGTTTTAATGACTTTGAATAGCGTCTGCAGCGACAAGTGCTTGCTACCATTATAAATATCAAATTTTGAATGACTTTTTAACCGAGTAAATCAAAAAGATATTGTTAAGCCCTTAATAAAAAACTCACTAAAATTAGTGAGTTTTTATAGTTTCGGCATTAATAACACACCATAACTGTCATCATGATAGTTTTTGGGCTGCTAATTTCTTACGGTAATTTTCTTCTACCCGATCAAGTCTGGCGGTAAAATCCAACAGGTGGGTACGCATTTCAGCTTCAGCTGCAGCTTCATCATTGGCGATGACAGCTTTCACTATTAGTTCATGCTGCCCAGCAGGGTGCATGTCATCATGCTCAGGTTCAAATTGCTGAGCCGTACTACCGATCACTTTAAGTAGCGATTTAACTATCCCAGCTAAAAATCGATTACCCGACATATCAGCTAAAATGTAATGTACGTTTTGGCGTAATTGTACTGTTTCTGCATAGTCCAGAATATGGACCTCATTTGCACAGGCTTCTAACAATTTATCGGCCATTTCAGGCGTACAATTTCTTGCCGCTAACCCAGCAACCATAGGTTCTATAAGTTGTCTGGTATTGCAAACTTCAACAAAAGACATTTGATCCATTAGGAACAATTCTTGACAAACATTAATGAGTCGCTCAAAAGTAATGCTCTTAACAAAAGCGCCACCCATTGCCCCTTGTTTTATCTCAACAAGACCACTGGCTTCTAGTCCCCTTACGGCTTCACGCACTACTGTTCGACTTACCTGAAAAGACTCTACAAGCTCTCGTTCTGAAGGTAGTTTATCGCCAGCAACATAATGGCCTTGGAAAATAGCATCTTTAAGTTGCTTACTAATTTCATCAGATGCTTTTACTTGTTTGACTGGCTTAAAGTCCATTACGCTTGGTCCTAAATTTAACAATGACGCTAATCATATCAGCCCATTCAATTCCATAATAGCGACTTCAGCGGATAAATTACCTATAAGCTTATTTAGCAGTTTATTAAATACAAGATTCTGATTTTAAACACTATTAGTTAACTTAGTCGATAGGTACGCTAATTTTTGTCGGTGATGCAGTGTGGTGACATTCTGTTTAAAGCTGACAATAACCATAAGCGCTTTAATTATACCTCCCCTGTAACAACTCACTAAAGTGTACAAAGCAAGCTAGCATAACGGTCACTTTATATAGTGATTATCATTATCAGTAAGCTACTACCACAAATGAAAAAATGAAAAAGTGTAAATAGTCACTAAAAACAATATTAGCATTTCACAATCTACTCACCCAATAGATCACAAAATAACTTTTCTTTGAGATCCACCGCAAATATGTAACAACTAACACTACCGACCAAACATCATATGTCATACATTAGCCCTAAAGAGGTATTGGATTAATGTTGAGCGATTACCACACAGCAACTAGATCCCTTACTGAATAAATAGCTACCGCGAAGCTACTTTCTAAATCAAGTAGAACACAGCAGCTCTATGGGGTTATGACCGGATCCAATATCGCTAGTCAGGATGTTGCATCCACCGTGAACCACGAGGGCAAAAGGAGATGAAAATGAGTCAAGACAATTCACAGAAACCTAAAGTAATCGATCAATACACGGCCAATGTCCTGCAAAACGGTATTTCACGACGTAGTTTCCTTACTCGTGCAGCAATGGGAACCAGTGCAGTCGCGTTTGCCGGGTTAACTGCTGGCACAGCTACTGCGGGTGAAGCATGTTGCACATCAGCAAAGAGTTCAGATGGCGGTGCAACACTAGATTTCATGCCAAAACCTAAAAAGATTTCAGATAGAGATATTGCCTCAACCCAGACTTTTGATGTGGTTGTCGTGGGTGCGGGTGCATCAGGTGTTCCGGCTGCGCTTTCGGCGGCAGAGAACGGCGCTAAAGTTGCTGTACTGCAAAAGCAAGCGATTGTTGTGTCTCAAGGCAACACAGGATCTGGCCTTGATTTAGCCAACTGTGATAAAGCAGGCGTTGAAGCAATGGTAAACCGCTTGATGGCTGACAGCGCCCATCGTTGTCACCCTGAATTATTAAGAGAGTGGGCTTATAACTCTGGCGAAGCTGTTAACTGGGTGATTGATCGCGCGAAAAAAGGTGGCGCACAAGTTGTAGATCAAGGCACTAAACCACAACACGGTATTCGCGGTGTGACTGAGCACAAACTTAACTTTGTGACTTCTTACTTTGGTCCTAAACCATACACAGCTGGTGACGGGATGCGAGATCTTGCTAAAACGGCTGAAAAAGCGGGAGTTAAGTTCTTCTTCAATATGCCAGCTGAGCAACTAATTCAAGACGTAACAGGTAAAGTTATTGGGGTTATTGCTAAAGACCGTGATGGTAAATACCACAAATACATGGCTAAAAAAGGCGTGATCTTATCTGCGGGTGATTACCAAAATAACGAAGCAATGTGTAACTTCTTCATCCCTGATTTGAAAAACTTTGAACGTAAGCAAATGGATCGTACTGGTGACGGTTTCTCAATGGCTTACTGGGCTGGCGGGGTTATTGAACCTGTTGGTCATACTAAGATGTTACATGATTTTGACGCGGGTCCAGCATCAATGTGTGACATGCCATTCTTAGCGGTAAACCGCAAAGGTGAGCGCTTTGTTAACGAAACGGTTGCGATGTCGCTAATGAACAACTACCTGCGTGATGAGCAAAATGCTGGTCACTACTCGCAAGTGTTCGATTCAAACTACATGACTCAAGCAAAAGACTGGCCAGGCAAATTATATTCTCCTGAAGAAATGAAAATATACATGCCTGAAGATCCTACTCCTAAAAAAGGCGTGTACGCCTCTCAAACCAACACCTATTCAGCTAATACATTAGAAGAACTGGCTGTAAAACTGGAATGTGATCCTAAGACTTTTGTTGCCAACATTAAACGTTACAACGAACTTTGCAAAACCGGTATGGATGACGATTTCGGTAAACCATCATCGAAAATGTTACCTGTCGTAAAACCTCCTTTCTACGGTATTCACCGTCGCATGCGTATCTCAACCCTTTGCTCAGGCATGTTAGTCGATAAGAACCATCAGGCACTTGATGCTGACGGTAACAAGATTGGCGGCCTGTTTGTCATCGGTAACCTCGGTGGCGGCTTCTATGGTGGTGTTGACTATCCATTGACTGTATTCGGTCTGTCTCTAGGTCGTTGTTACACCTTCGGTTATTTAGCCGGAAGATATGTTGCCAAGCTATAGGGCGAAAAATATTAACAATGGATGCCTGAGGTTTGGGCACCTTTCCAAATGAAATTATGGAATAAAACAATGAAGAAATTAACACTGCGTAACATCATGCTGACTCTTGCATTGGGCTTTTTCGCAAACGGTGCAATCGCTGCAAGCAACACCTTATTAGATCAAACCCATGCAGCTAAAGGCGTTAAATGTGCGAGTTGCCATGGTAAAGCTGAAACCCGCGAGCCTGTGACAATGATGAAATGTGTCAAATGTCATAACACTGAAAAACTGGCTAAAAAGACCAAAGACGTTAAGCCTACCAATCCCCATGACAATCGTCACTTTGGCACTGAAACAGACTGCGCCAACTGTCACAAAGTACATGAGAAGTCAGAAAACTACTGTGGCAGCTGTCACCTTCGCTTCGACTTTGTCGTGCCTTAGCCAACTCGTTAGTGCTTAAACATCTCAAGTAAAAGATTTCTAGATTTAAGGATGATAAAGATGAAAACACGATTACTGCCTTTAGTGGCGGCATGTTTAGCAGCTAGTCCAGCTTTTGCTGCTGACCCAATTAGCAATTTGTTCAATGATGGTAGCTTGAAAGGTCAACTTCAACTATTTGATTTCGCACGCGACTTCGATGGTGAAACCACAGACAGACATGATACGTCATTCGGTGGTTTGTTTTACCTGCGCTCAGGTGAAGCCAATGGTATCAGCTTTGGTACTTCGTTTGCCTCTGCAAACCCAATTTGGGACTCAAACAGCGATGGCATCTATGGCCTAGTCGGTGGCGGAGCGCCTGGATCAGTAGCAGAGCGTCAATCAGTTAACCGTTTGCAAGAGTACTTTGTTACCGGCAACTGGTATGACACTAAAATTACCGTGGGTGCTCAAGAGCTTCGCACACCTATGATGAACCCATTCCCATTACGGGCAATTCCGTTCACATACCGTGGTGCGAGCGTTAAAAACACTTCAGTTGAAAACCTTGCAATATCAGCTCTTTATATTACTGATTACATGGGTTGGACTGAAGAAGGCTTTAAAAGTGTTTCTGAAGGTGTAAAAGGTGAGTTTGCACGCAAAGGCGTAATGGTCGACGTTGAAGATAACCCAATGCTTGCATTCGGTTTGGACTACAGCTTGCCATTCGAGTCAATCAAGGCTAAATCAAGCTTGTGGTACTACAGCATGGAAGACGTGTACAACCAATTCCATCTTAAGCTAGATATCAGCGGTGACTTAGGTGCGACTAACTGGTACTTCAAACCCTCTTATTTAAAGCAAGGTTCAACTGGATTACTGGATCAATCTGTCGCTCAGTTCGACACCTATCAAGCGGGTTTCCATCTTGGTATGAAGTGGAACGGTTTTGACGCTACGGTGAAGTACGTAAAAACCGGAGATGGCGATATCGTGGCACCATTTGGTGATGACAAAGTCATTATTCAACAGGTTGTGCAGTCTTCACGTGCTAATGAAGATGCATATGGCGCTCAGTTAGCGTATCACTTTGCACCAAGCTCAGCGCTTAATGGCGTCAGTGCATACGTGAACTATGCCAGCTACCAGATTGATGGGGATGCAAGCAGAGATATTGATGAAACAGACTTCTCTGTACGCTATGACCTTGCTAAATATATTGATGGCCTAAGCGTTAGAGCGCGTCATGCAATCGTTAACTACGCCAGTGGCGACGATTTAACTGACACTCGCTTTTATGTTTACTACAAGTTCAAAATTTAGTTTTTCTCATCATCACTTTTCCCACTTTTTAATAATTTGATTATTTATTAAGCCAGCTGGATATTCCAGCTGGTTTTTTTTACTTAATCGACCTATTCATTACAGAGATCAGAATCTTAACTGTACTCGCTCAGACTTTATCTGACCGTTACCCATTTTAAATGATGCCTGTCAGTTTAGCTTTTCGCTAAGATAAACATATGATAACCAAACTCTTTAGCAAACTGTGTACAAAGCTTTACTTCACGTTTGATATCTTTTATTGCCGCAGAACAAGCCATCTCAGGCTCAAGCTCAGTCACTCGCTTACCTAAGGGGCCATAGTAGTTTAACCATGCTTCTTCACTCAGATTGAAATGCTCAATGACTCGATAGCCAGCTTTCTCCATTTGCTCGAGCCGTGTTTGTACCAATTGAATATCTGGATACTCTTGGCTTCAAAACTCAATGGACTCGCAGCTGGGATCCTCGGTTCGCCAAACCATGTCACTGATCATTAAATAACCTTGCTCACGTAAGAGTGGTTTCCACTGAGTTAGCGCTTTTTCAACGCCCATGATGTACGCACTGCCCTCAGCCCAAATAAGGTCAAAACTTGCTTTGGAAAAAGGTAACTCCGTCATGCTCGCACACACGGTTTCAAGCCGCTGCGAGATACCTTGTTGCTCAAATCGCTGCGCGAGTCGATTAAGTGCAGATTGCTCATTATCAATGGCAGTAATTTTCGCCTCACTATGTTCAGCCAGCACTTTGGTTGCTAACCCTTTGCCACAGCCCACTTCAAGAATGCTAGTTGGCGCTGTAGGCACCAATGACAGTGCTTTTTGTGTTTCAGTCTCACTGCCAGGTCCCCAACGCTCTAGCGTTTCAAAAACCTTCATAAAGTCAGCCATATATAAATCGTGTTCGTTCATGTCTTTTGATAACCATTTCAGTCGCAAAGCTTCTTTCTCGCTAAAACCTTGCTTAATTAACCAATCTAAATGCGCATCTGGCGCCAGTTTATCTAAACTTTGATGCCACGCTTTAAGGTCGCCCTCACCTAGCATGGCAGCAAGTAAAGTGCGTGACTGCTGCTTTTGCGCGATCTCTTCATCAAGCGCCTTGAGGCGGTTTTGTAATAGTTGCTTATCCACTTTCGCCTCAAGGCACACTTTGCACTCTTTTAGCGTCAACCCACCAGCCAGTAATTGCTTGATCAAACGGACCCGTTGTAAATCTTTATCACTATAGACACGATAGCCATTTTCTAGCCTTCGGCCTGAGATAAGATTTTGCTTTTCATAATAAATTAGAGCTGTTCGTGATAGCCCTACTTTCGCAGCAAGCTCAGATATCTGATACACAGTGATAAGCCCTATATCCGTTGATGGTTAAGTACTTTAAACTATAAAGCTATAGACAGGTCAATAAGAAATCTAGCTCAAGATATCAAACAGCATAAACCCAGAGAATGTTTGGCAGTAGAACTTGCCTTTGGTTTTTAGCATTAGTTGAGATATAGCAAAACAAATAAACAGATTGTGAATGTGTTTCTGATCTAAGACATTTTGGGGCATAACCAAGTTTGAGCCATAACCCTTCCCTCATACCTATATTTAAATTGTCTGCGAAATAGACTTTTCTTAATGTGATTACTTTTTTAATAAATAAAAAAACAGAGTTATCTAAGCACCTTGTCGAAAATTAATAAGAAAAACATATTCTAAATACAGGTAAACCCTTAAAGAATTGAAACATTTTTTAATTATGGTAAGTTATTTTTCTTTATTGGAGTGAGTTGAAGGTTAAGGACAACAGAATGATAAGAATAATTTTTGCAGCTTTGGTTTTATTACCTAACTTGGTAAATGCAATGCAAGATATTCAAAGTCTAAATGCACGTGTTAAACAGAAAACTGAAGTAATGGTTTTAGGAACGATGCATTTAAACAGTATTAAAGAAGAGATCAACTTATCTGAAATTAGACTTTATTTGGGTAAATTTAAGCCAACAGCTATTGCAGTCGAATCACTGCGAGGTGAAGATATTTTAACAATGCTTAATGGCTCTGTTGAATATCAAGAAACTTTAACAAACTTTGTTGGTGATGAGCTACTTGGTATCGCAAAAAAAGAACAATCATCATTAGGACTTTCTGCAACTGAAGCAATAGCGAAAATGAATCAGTTTGAAATAGTAGATAATTTGTCAAATGAAAAGCGAATTGAGCTTATAAGACTATCTATTGCTGGTTACTACCCTGATACCGCAACATTGCATTGGTTAAAATTAACAGAAAATGACACTTCGAAATTGTCCAAAGGTTTAAAAGCTTATCTCAGTGAGCGTGCTGCAAAAAATAATGAAACAAGCAATATCGCAATTAACTTAGCTTTAGATGAGGGCATAAATACTATCTACCCTATTGATGACCATCTTGATAAAGATATGTATCAAGACATGGTTAAAAGGTTGATGCCATCTTATAGTAAATCACAAGTAGGAAATGAACTTCAAAAAAGTACGCTCATCACTAAACCTCAAGCCTTGCAAAAACACGCAATACAAACAGGAGATTGGCTGCCTTTATATCTTTGGTTGAATAGCCCTGAACAAAGCTCTCAAGTGATTGGACAAGAGTGGAGCATGTTTGTTGATAAAGATTTAGAGGTAGAACCTGCATTAGCTAGAGTCGCTTTATGGGAAGTTAGAAACCTAAATATGGTGTCTAACATCATGAGAGTGGTAGCGAATGAGATTGGAGGACGAATTGTGATTGTGGTCGGCGCTTCACACAGGGTGTTTTTCGAAGAATACCTGTCAAAAATGATTGGGGTGGAAGTCGTACATTTCTCTGACTATATAACAAAATAAACACCATAAATCTTAGCTACAATGCCATACACAGCCAGAACGCATGTACTAAAAACCAACAGCTTAATACTTTATTCATATTAGCTGAGTTACGAAAGACCATCACTGCAATCTAACCAATTACCTGCCGCAGGTGCTGTATAGGATATACAAATGTCGCGATCACATGGATGTGAAAGAGCGACCTTATGTGCAAGCACGACTGTGACACGCTGCACTCTTTATATAAATCAAAAGGTCCCTGAAAGCTCGGCCATGACAAATAACATCCATATTAAACGGCCATATCTCGCTCAGAGCGCTTACACCGGAATTTTCATCTCTTCGATTTAACTTCATCTGCAATAAAGTTTAAAAGCGTGCATGTTCAATTTGAATTGAGGACGTTGAAGAAAATAGCGTGATGCTCACATGGATGTGAGCATAGCTTTCGCGGTGCATGGATGCACCATCGGAAGCGTTAGCATTTTCGAATAAGGCCGAAGTTAGCAACAAACGAAGTCCAAAGCTGGATCAATTCCCCTTGAAAACATGCGCTTCTCAGCATTTTTCGTCGGGGGCGGCAGGGTGCTCCAAGAGGGTATTGCTGTTGATACCCTCTTGGTCTGGTGTGGGCGAAGCGCCACGACGTTGATTTGTCTTAAATGGCAAACTAGATTTGGAGTAAAACGAGTTACCAGCACCAGCTTTATACTTCATTTATATTAACTCAGACACGGATGACCATCACTTCAATCTAATCCATTGCCTGCCGCAGCTGATGTATAGGATATACAAATGTCGCGATCACATGGATGTGAAAAAGCGACCTTATGTGCAGATACAACTGCGAGACGCTGCAAGTACGTCCATGTAAGCTCTGCCAAAACGTCCATGTTTTGGAAGCTCGCTGCTGCATCTACACTGGGATTATTGCTTCTTCGATTTGACTGTATTTGTGGCAATTATAAAAAGCAAAAAGATAAGAACCTAATCAGCTATAAGACTCAATTTGAATTGAGGACGTTGAAGAAAATAGCGTGATACTCACATGGATGTGAGCATAGCTTTCGCGGTGCAGGATGGAATCCTGCGATGTTAATCCAAACAACGTTTGAAATACCAAAACTAAACCAGAAAGCGTTACTCTTTCGGCCAACTGCCATCATTATTCGGTCTCAACCACGCTTGTGAAAACCAATAATAACCTGACTTAGTTTTACTCGGTGCAGTGCAGTTATAACGGCTTCGACCTGCGGGCAAGTTTGCTGAAGCTTGAATACTAAACTCAGTTTCAGAAACCCAAGTTGGCTTTTTAGCGCCTTGGCCCTGAACAAAACACATCACCTGATGCGGGTAAATATCACTGGTATCGAGCTCAATGATTAGCTCAGGTCGCCACTGACCTTGGCTTAACTGCGGATCGGTTATATTTTGCTTAACCACCGGCATATTGAGGCTAGTAAACTTGACTTTTAAACTGTCTAAATCGGCATAAGGGCCCGCCACAGGAAAACGTGGCAGCGCAGTCAGTATTGAGTATTTGCCCGCGGCGCCTGATTGCTGACCTAAACCAATAAAGTCATGCTTTTTCAGAATGTCTTCAACATCGCCATTGTACTCACCATACGGGTAAGCCAGCATTTTTACGCTTTGACCAGTATGCTTTTTAATTTCAGCTTCTGTCGCTAGCAAGTTTGCTTCAATTCTATCAAGCCATTGCTGCTTCGACTCACCATCAAGCTTACGATTTAGATGTTCATGGGCCCAGCTATGGTTAGCAATGGTGGCGCCCTTTTCAGTGAGCGTTTTAATATCATCCCAGCTCATCATGCCGCGATAGGCTTTTTCAATCGGCTCCACTGACACAAATACGGTATAAGGAAAATCATATTTAGCTAATATGGGCGCCGCGGCTAAACCGATACTGTCATAGCCATCATCAAAAGTAATAACGATGCTTTTATCCGCTAATGGCGTGTTATTCTTTAGCGCATTTACCGCTTGGGTTAATGGAATGATGGTAAACTCGTTTGCAGCAAGGTATTGCATTTGCTCTTCAAATTGAGCTGGCGTCACACTGGTACTTGCAGGTGTTGTTTCTGACACATGATGATATTGCAAGATCACCACGGCATTGGCATTAAGTGATATTAACCACAATAACCCCAATAGAGTTCGTTTTAACATATTATTCCTATGTCCATAAAAGCATTACTTTTTAACAGCCAAAAAAACCGGCAGCTTTTTGCTTTAGCCTTGCCGATGATTTTATCGAATATCACCATTCCGTTATTAGGTTTAGTCGATACCGCAGTCATCGGTCATTTAAGTGAGGCCTATTATTTAGGCGGGGTGGCGCTTGGCAGTACAATTATTACCTTAATTGTCTGGCTGCTGGGCTTTTTACGCATGTCCACCACTGGACTGGTTGCCCAAGCTTACGGCGCTAATGATACCGTAACTCAGCAAAAATTGCTGGTGCAAGGCGCTTGCCTTGCATTGCTGTTTGGTGGCGCGGCAGTGTTATTGCAGCAACCGCTGTTGGATTTTGCCATGTCTTTAAGCCAAGCCAGTGCGCAGGTGCAGCAATTTTGCCGCGAATACGTCGAAATTCGTATTTGGTCGGTGCCGTTTGCACTCTTAAATTTGGTGTTACTGGGATGGTTACTGGGCAGACAAGCGCCCAAGGCGGCAATGTGGCAGTTAATCATCGCCAATATCGTCAATATCGTTTTAGATGTGGTGTTTGTGATTGGCCTAGATTGGAATGTCAAAGGCGCCGCGCTTGCTTCTGTTATTGCAGACATGTGCGCCTTTACCGTTGCAGCCGTTATCGTTAAACGGGCGCTATATCAACAAGCAGATTTTCGCTTTAGCCAGTTATTGGTTCATATCAGCTTAAAAGGCTATTCACGCTTATTAAAATTAAATCGCGATATCTTTATTCGCAGTTTATGTTTGCAAGCCAGCTTTACCTTTATGACTTTTTACGGTGCGGGCTTAGGTGATGACATCATTGCCGCTAATGCGGTGCTGCTTAATTTACTGATGCTAATATCTTACGCCTTAGATGGCATCGCTTATTACGCCGAAGCTGAAGTGGGCCGCGCGGTGGGGCAAAAAAATCTCAGCTTATTACATGACTCTGTCACCCTTGCCGCCACTTGGTCAGCGCTATTTGCCGTAGGCTTTAGCCTGTTATTTTATTTTGCTGGTAGCAATATTATTGGCTTACTCACCAATATTGAACTGGTGCAACAGCAAGCTGAGCATTACTTAATCTGGTTGGTATTCATGCCGTTATTGGCCTTTGGCTCTTACTTATTTGATGGGGTTTATATTGGCGCCGCCCAAGGTAAAATGATGCGTAACAGCATGATTTTATCGACCTTCGGGGTGTTTTTTCCTTGTTGGTATTTGCTGCAAGACTTTGGCAATAATGCCCTGTGGGCCGCCATGAGCGCCTTTATGTTATGCCGCAGTCTCTCGTTAGCACTGCATTACCGCTACAGTCATGTTTTTAAACAACTATAAATGCTCTTTATTATTGAATTAACAGTGGATTTATCAACCTTACGACTGATAACATCTAGTTAACAACAATAATAAGGATGATTTTAATGAAACGGATTTTTAGCTTGCTGGTGACGCTTTGGCTATGTTCAGCTTCAGTCAGCGCTCAACAATTACCGCTGGAAGCGTTTGCCAGCATTCCAGATGTTAGCCATGTAACCATGTCACCTAATGGTAAAAAAATAGCCTCTTTAGTCCGCTTAAATACCAATGAAATGAAAGGCTCGATTATTAATATCCTTGATATTGATAGCCGTGAGTCTTTTTATCCACTGCAAACCGATAATGAAAAATTTGTTATTTTATCACTGCAATGGGCTAGTGATGATGTCCTATTAATCAAAGCTAAATTCCCTGCTGTACGCTACGGCACGCCAACTACAGAAACGAGGTTGATGAAGTATTCTATCAGTAAAAATAAAACCTCTAGTGCTATCAGCAGTCGCTCGCTTAAAAAATTCAAATGGATGCCGCAAATCCAATCTAACATCATCGACTATTTACCAAAAGACAAAGAAAAACTGTTACTGGGCATTAGTGGTTTAGGTAACAAGCCCAATTTTGAGTCGGTTATTAACATCAACTTGAACAATGGAGCTTTCAAGTTTGTGCAACCAGCAGAGCCACATATCCAAGACTGGATAACTGATAGGCAACATAAAGTCAGAATTGGCATTTATCACAAAGATACTCAGTTCAGAATTTACGAACAAGCTGACACAGGTGAAGATAGACGTGTTTTATGGGAGTTTGAGGCCTTTGCTAAGGAACAAGTTTGGCCGATGGGCTTTGCGCAAGACCCCAATATTCTTTATGTAAAAGCGTACCATGATGATTTATTAGCTATTTTTAAGGTTAACTTAACTGACCCAAAACTGACTAAAGAATTGGTGTTTAGCAGAGAATCCTATGACGTTGAAGGCTCATTAATTTACTCAAACCTCAAACAAAGAGTCATCGGTATTAATGACAGTGACGAATCTGAATATACATTTTGGGATGAGGAATACGTTCGCTTAGCTAATGGGCTAAATAAAGCGTTACCAGACTATCGTAATTACATCACCCAATTTAGTGACGATGAACGCCGCTATATTGTCTACTCAACCAATGCCAAAGAAGCAGGTATTTATTTATTTGGTGATCGTGATGCCGGTGAGTTACTCCCTATTGCATACCGCTATAAAGAATTAAGCCCTGAATTATTAGCTGATACTAAAACCCTGACCTATAAAGCCAGAGACGGCTTAGAAATCGAAGCTTTTCTAACGACGCCCCAAAACAAGGAAGCTAAAAACCTACCTACTATTATTTTCCCCCATGGCGGCCCCATTAGTTATGACTCAAATAGCTTTGATTATTGGACGCAGTTTCTTGCTAACCGAGGCTATGCCGTACTGAGAATGAACTTTCGAGGTTCATCAGGTTATGGTTTTGATTTTATGCAAGCGGGTTTAAAAAGCTGGGGCTTGGATATGCAAAACGATGTTGAAGATGGCACCCGCTGGCTGATTGAGCAAGGCATCTCAGACCCGAAAAAAATATGCATTGTCGGCGCCAGTTATGGCGGTTATGCCGCATTAATGGGCGTTGCTACCACCAAAGATTTATACCAATGCGCCGTTAGTGTTGCAGGTGTAACTGACGTTGAATATTTGGTTAAGTCTTCAAGACGTTTTACTAATTTTGAAATCGTTAAAAAACAAATTGGTGATGACTATGATGCGCTATATGAGCGCTCACCATTAAGCAAAGCTAAAGACATTCATGTCCCAGTGTTACTTATTCACGGCGATAAAGATCGTGTGGTGCGCGTGCAGCACAGTGAAGATATGTTTGATAAGTTAGACGACCTAAAAAAGCCTGTGGAATATATCGAACTTGAAAACGGCGATCATTATTTAAGTAATAATGAACATCGGATCCAAACCTTTATCGCCATTGAAAAGTTTTTACATCAAAATTTACATTAAGCTTTAAATTCAGATCAGTACCCAGTAAATGAACACTGTGGTACTGATTTTTTATCAAAAAAACGTTTAAGAGAAATAATCAACAATGAAATGGATTTCCATACTAATCACCACTTTGGTGCTAAGTCAGCAAGCTTTGGCTGCCGAAAATACTCCCCCAAAAACTGCCCCTAAACTCCCCGTTGAAGCCTTTGCCAGTATTCCCGATGTCAGCACTGTAAAGCTGTCACCCAACGGTAAACACATAGCATCGTTAATTTTGGATGATAGCGCCGAAGAGCCGCATAAGATTGTGGCGCTGTTTAATACCGAAACGGGTCAGTTTCATATACCGCTTAAAAATGACCATGAACGCTATACCATTTTTAATTTAACCTGGGCCAGCGATGAAATCTTGCTCATTGCAGCCACGATACCTTCGAAACGTTTTGGTAAAAATGCCAATGAAAGCTTGCTGATAAAGTACAATATAAAAACCGGTGATGTGGGCAGCGTATTAACTAAAAAAGCCCTCAAACGTTTTAAATTTAATCCTCAATTTCAGCATCACATTATCGATTTACTCCCTAAGGATCCTCAGCACATTTTGCTATCTGTTGCCGGGTTTAGTGAGCGAGTGAATGAAGATAGCGTGGTAAAAGTTAACTTGTATTCCGGTAGGGTTTCCCCTGAACAATACTATCGAGAGCACGTTATCGGATGGATGACCGATCAACAACACAAGGTGCGTATTGCCACTTATCGAGATCCTGATACCACTGAATATCGCACTTACGTACAAGATGACGCCAATGGTGACTTACGCTTACTGTGGAAAAACGAAGCCTATTCTGAAGATAGCGTTATTCCGCTTGGGTTTGATGTAAACCCAAATATTCTCTACGTCAAAGCTTACCATCAGGGTTACTTTGCTATTTTTAAAGTGGATCTTAAAGACCCAACACTGCATAAAGAATTGGTTTTTAGTGAAGACAGCAGCGACGTTAATGCACAATTGCTGCACTCTAATATCACTCGAGAGGCCATTGGCATTGTTGCTGGTATCGATAATGAGTATCACTTTTGGGATAATGATTATAAAAAGCTTATCAAGCGCTTAAAAGCCGCTTTACCAGACACCCAAAACTACCTCACTCAATTTAGTAAAAATGAACGCCGCTATATTGTCTTTGCTACCAGCCCGACTCAGCCTGGGCTTTATTTATTCGGCGATCGTGATGCCAATCGACTAGAAGTGATTGCCACTAAATACTCCCAGCTTAATCCTGATTTTTTAGTTCAGCCACAATCGATCCGCTACCACGCCAGAGATGGACTCGAGATCCCCAGCTACCTGACACTGCCTAAGGGGGCGCCAAACAAACCATTACCAACAATTATTTTCCCCCATGGTGGGCCACATTCTTATGTGGGTGAAGAGTTTGATTATTGGGCACAATTTTTTGCTAACCGCGGCTATGCAGTGTTGCAAATGAACTTTAGAGGCTCGGCTGGTTACGGACTTGAGTTCACCACTGCAGGGCATAAAAACTGGGGCAAAGAGATGCAAACCGATGTAGAGGATGGCACCCGCTACTTAATCGACCAAGGTATCGCCGACCCTAAAAGAATATGCATAGTTGGGGCAAGCTATGGCGGTTACGCCGCCATGATGGGCGCGGCGATGACCCCTGATTTATACCAATGTGTAATTAGCTTTGCTGGGGTTGCTGACGCTGAAGATTTAGTGAAGTTATCGCGTTTTTATACTAGTCATGAGATGACTAAAAAGGTGTTAGGAGATGACTATAACGACCTGTATAAACGCTCACCGATTTATCATGCGGATAAAATTAATGTGCCTATTTTATTAATCCATGGCGACAATGACAAAGTGGTACAGGTGAGTCAAAGCCGAGACATGTATCGAAAATTATCTTCATTAGATAAACAAGTCGAATATGTTGAAATCGATAATGCCAATCACCACTTATCAAACAATCAACACCGCTTAATGACCTTTAGGGCCATTGATAATTTTTTATCTAAAAACCTTTAATTGAAACAATTAAAAAGGCCCGCACATATTTGTATATGTGCGGGCCTTTTAATTATAACTTTTTACTCAAGCACTTAACGCAAGAGCTCTGTTAAATCATTTAACTAAAGCTCTTAACGAGAGAACTAATTAAAACTTAGCTTCAAATGCAAGGCTGAAATGTCTGCCATCACCTACGGTGACATCGGTGTTGGTACCGCCATCTAGGTATTCAGTATCAAATAAGTTTTTGATATTAAAGCGTACATTCATATCAGTATTATGTACTGCAAATGAGTAAGCTGCGCCGAAATCAAATCTTACATAGTCATCTTTAACTATGGTGTTTTGAGTATTGGCAAAGCGCTCACCCACATAGATAGCACCAAAGTTAAGCGCAACGTCATCGGTTACTTCATAGCGAGTCCAGATATTTGCTGACCACTCAGGTGCATCAACTGGGGTTTTACCGTCTAGCTGTTCAGTATCTTCACTGCTCGTAACATATTTTGCATCTAGATACATCATTGAGCTGGTGACGAATACGTTGTCACTGACTTGCCCCTGAGCGCCCACTTCAAAACCACGGTGATGCTGCTTACCGCTTTGGGTGGTGATGTACTCATGATCGCCAATTGGTTGGTCTAATTGTTCGCGCACTGTCACGTTAGTCACTGTGGTATCAAAAACTGCACCGGTTAACAGTAAGCCACCATCATACAGCTCCCATTTGGTACCAATTTCAAATTGCTCACCGTACTCTGGGTCTAAGTTCATACCGTCGTTC
Organism: Shewanella sp. UCD-KL21; assembly: GCF_001957135.1. Lineage (GTDB taxonomy): Bacteria > Pseudomonadota > Gammaproteobacteria > Enterobacterales > Shewanellaceae > Shewanella. The sequence continues at coordinate 166,478 of NZ_MPHK01000004.1, forward strand.
ACATCGTTATCACTGTTAACGATTGACTGAGGGTTAAAGCTTTGGGCGTAGTTTACATAGATACTGCCGTTATCAGCTGGCGAGTAAATCACGCCAAACTTTGGTGATACCGCATAGCTATTTTCGCCTTCACCGTCTTTTTTCTGCTCGTCATAACGCAGACCAGCCAGTACTTGCCACTGATCATTAATGGTCATCAAGTCTTGTACATAAAAGCCATAATGCTTGTAAGTCGATTCTGAATGAGTGCCATTGTTGTAATCCAGATCCGGTCTAGGTACGTTATCGCCTGGCATAACCATTTGCGCGTCACCTGAATCTCGTTGCAGACCATAGTAATAATCCAAAATGTTAGCGCCGACTAACACTTGGTGCTCCATACCAAAGGCATCAATGGTACCGGTGAAATCCATATAAGCGGTTTTTAGTTGCCAATCATCGTGGCGATCAAACGCCTTGATTTGGTAACCATCAGTGGTCGGATCCATGCCTGCCACCATTGATGGTGACGAATCTAAACGCTGACGAGTAAATGATTGATGGTTATAACCTGTAGTCATTTTCCAATCATCTGAAATAAACCAAGTTACATCAGCACCCAGGTTTTGCACTTCGTTGTCAGTAAAGGCCCACGACATATCCCAGATATCTTCGCGATCGCCCACTAAGTCACCGTTATCATCTAACCAGCCACCTCGGTCGATACCGGTTTTATCATCGGTGTAATCATAGGTCAGTGATAACATCACATCGTCATGAAGATCGAATTCAAGATTTAAGTAACCTAAAAAACGGTCACGCTCTTGAGAATCATCGCCCTCACCGTCTTGGTATTCACGCCAGTATTTTGTATCTTGCTTAACTAATACAGTGCGGTAACGGATAGATTCTGCGTCATTTAATGCGCCACCAGCATCTAACTGAAAGCGAGTTGAGCCGTTTTCATCGGTATCGAATCCAAAGTCAAACATGGTTTCAGAGGTGGCCTTTTTGGTCACCATATTAATCAAGCCACCTGGGCCTGATTGGCCATAAAGCATGCTTGATGGGCCTTTTAATACTTCGACTTGCTGCAAGGTTTCAATCGGCTGCACATAGTGGGAAAACTGCTGGTGACCATTGATTAAAAAGCCACTACCAGAATCTAATTCAAAGCCACGGATATTGAATACTTGGCGGTTCCACTTTTCACTGCCGCCAGTCACACTTGAGTCATTGACCAATACTTCAGATAAATTGGTAGCTAGCTGCTCATCGGTCACAAAATCAGGAATAACATTCACAGATTGCGGCGTATCCATTAAAGCAATATCACCACGCATAGCGCCTGATGACGAGCCTACTTTGTAATTATTAAAATTCATGCCTGTTACTTGAATTCGCTCAATGTTCAACTCAAAATCTAAGCCGTTATCAGTGTCATTAGTTGCTTCTTCAGCCGCTAATGAAGCTGACGCTAAACTGGCAACAACAGCAAATGCAATAGGTGAGATTTTCATACAAAGTAGCCCTTTAAATGGCGGCAGTCGTTAATGAGATGGATTATCATTTGCATTACGACGAAAGTGAAGCCATTTATGTAACAGAAGTAAATAACTGTGAACAAGAGCACTAATGGAAGTAAATCGTGCGAAAATATTTGAATGGCTATTGCATATTCACATTAACTATTGTTCATCAGTTTAGAGCTCCCCTTATCTACACATTTAAATAAAACCCATATAAATTAGAAATTAACAAACAGACAACATTAACCATCATCTGATTTAACCTTTAGATTGTTCACTTCTATTTATCGCGTATTGGCTAATTTCATTCATATAACCGTATTTTTATTCACTGCCACTTCGTGCTCTAAAGAAAATTTAAACTCCTAAATGTGACCTCGACAACACAATGACACTTATATGCCACTCTTTACATTTCTTTAATTGCAGTTGCAAATGAGATTAATTATCATTCTCTACATAGCGTGTCAGTCATAATTGTTAGCTGCTAACTTTTGTCATTGTCATCCATAAATACTTAACCTGAGAACGTAAATATGAAAGTAGTACCCGCTTTAAAGTGGTTCCATAATTGGGTCGGTTTTGTCATTAGTATTTGTATGCTGATAGTGCTAACAACCGGTGTCTATCTCGGTGCTATGGACATGCTAAAAAGAATGGATGATAAGGGCCAAACCTATGTGCCGTTAACCATTGAACAAAAGGCACAAGCTACTGAATTTATTTTTGAACACTACCCAGAAATGAGCAGTGTGCGTTTTCCTACCGAACATACCCCTTACCTTGAAGCGGCAACCCGTGGCCAATCTATCGCTTTTGATAGTGAGTTCAATGAAATACATCATCATAAAGTGTCAGATATCCCGCTTTGGACCACGATGTTTTGGCTCCACAGAAACTTCTTACTGGGTGATATTGGTAAATATGTTAATGCATGGGCATCGTTCATTGGTGGTGCTATTACCTTAGTGGGCATTTACCTTTGGTGGCGGGTACGTAAGAGCTTTAGACTAAAGCACTCTATCCCAGCAAACACTAAGTCAAGTAGCCTAGTGAAAAGCCACATTCAATTAGGCTTATTCATATCAGTGCCACTGTTTTTACTCTGTATTACCGGCTTTTTGATTACTTATAAAGGCTTATGGACAGATGCGCTCAAGCACAAGCCAACGGCTGAAATTAGCTATCCAGTCAGTAAAGCTAACGATTGGCACAGCCAGCTACAAACCGCCCAAGATTTATGGCCTGAATCCTTATTAGTGTCTGTTAATAAACCAAGACAAAGAAAGCCAGCTGCTGACGCGCCAAAAGCCGCTAAGCCACAAGCGTTAAATTACAGTATCAAGTTTGATGGTCACGCTGATGTATGGCTTAGACAAGCTGACAGTATCACCATGGATCATCAGCACGGCAAAATCGTATCAAGCCTGAAGCACAGCGATAGAAGCTTATCAGGTCAAGTTGCCAGCTTCGTTAGACCACTGCATGACGCACTCAATATGCCGTTTAAATACGTGGCGTTTATTACCATAGTGGCCTTTATTGGCACAGTAATCTTGTTATTTAGCGCAGTGACTTTTTACCGCCGTATTTTTAAAGCGAAAAATAAAAAGTAACCTGTTATCGATAATTCATCATTACAAAAATAGCGACCCAATGGTCGCTATTTTTATGCCCGATTACCGCTTCATATTCAAATTAACGCATTAGCCTAATCCCGTATTTTACAAATCAGTGATTATTGCTCTTGCGGTGCCGTTATTAGAGTCATAGAGAATTTTCATATCGGCATCGAGTCTGCCTTGGGTATCGCCTAAGGTGCGCAGTACATAGGTGCACTGAGTAACATCTCCGGTAGACGGGCTGGCTTCATGGCGATAGGCTTGATAATCACTGCCGTCATTACTGCTCGAAACCGTTGGCGGATTTTCAAGTAGCGAGTTCCATAAATCTAAACAACCTTGAATGCCTTTACCAATGTTACTTGGACTGCCCATTGGGCTATTTTTATCGATCCCTAATGGATAACCCAAGGGGTTTATATCAAGGATATTATCGATATAGCCTTCAAGATCATTTACTGCGCCGCTTTCTCCTGACACTTGCCATCTAAGATGGACAAAGGTCACCCCTTGTTGATAAGCCGCAGCAGTCGCTTTAACATCGCTAATTGCCGCATCACGCTTTAAATCGACATACTTACTCGCTGCAACTACTGCTAGAATCGCCAATACAATAATAACCACTATTAGCTCAATTAAGGTAAAGCCTTGCATTTTTAACGGCTTAAATTGAGTTATTTTATCTGCCATGAAGATACCCTACTCCGTTTTCATACTTAAGTTATAGCACAAGGCTCCCACCCAACGTAAGTTACGGCCAATAAAAAACGCGACCATATTGGCCGCGTTTAATGTAAAAATTGAATGAGTTATTGCTGTATTTTACAACAATAAAAGCTTTCAAATTTACTGGTAAGAGTGAGAACCATGTTGATGGTCAGTCACATCTTTAACACCAGAGAGTTCACCAGGGAACATCTCCAGTAATTGCTTCTCAATGCCATCTTTTAAAGTGATATCAACTTGAGAACAACCATTACAACCACCACCAAACTGCAGTACTGCAACAGCATCTTCAGTGATTTCAACTAGCATGATGTTACCACCATGGCTTGCTAGCTGCGGGTTAATCTCTGATTGAATCACATATTCAATACGCTCTTTTAATGGCGCATCTGAAGACACTTTACGCATTTTAGCGTTTGGCGCTTTTAAGGTTAGCTGCGAACCTAATTGGTCAGTAACAAAATCAATGCTCGCTTCTTCTAAAAATGGTGCGCTTTTTTCGTCAACCATGGCACTGAAACCGTTGAAAGGTAATTCAGTGTCATCCGCTTCTACAGCGTCAGGTGGACAATAAGACACGCCGCACTCAGCTTGGGCAGTACCCGGGCTGATTACAAACACACGGATATGCGTGCCTTCCGGTTGATCGGCCAGTAATTTAACAAAATGCGCCTGAGCCGTATCAGAAATGTTGATCATAAAAACTGCTCCGTTAGATAGTACTTAAAAGTGTACTAAAAATAGTACTTGAGTAATTTAGTAAGAATTAGCGCTATGATACTCCTAGTTGCGACGGCTTTGTAGTCCTGCAGTGAGCAAGTTGCATAAAAAACACCGAGAAATTGCGCTTTTTAATGGCGATTTAAGCTTAATCACTTTATGGTGATTGTATTGTTTTCTTTTTATGATCTTGTTTCTTATATGATTAGCTTCAATGCATTGTTTACTCGTCTCGCTAAAGGCAGCTTTTTCGGCTTCATTATCTGTATGCCATTATTTACCTTGGCGCAGGCTGACTCCCGCATTGAGCAGCGCCTCGGGGCTGAGAAAATTAATACAAAAATCACTCAACCTGCTGAATATTTAGGTTATACCTTGGGTGAGTGGCATTTAAGACATGATCAAATTAATCACTATTTACAACTATTAGCCCGCCAAAGTTCGCGGTTTTCTTTAGATTCTGCCGGTTACTCCTATGAAAGACGCCAGCAACTTAGTGCGGTAATTACCTCAGATAAAAACCAACAGCGACTAGCTGAAATTCTCGAACAACGCAGCCAAGTAAAATACGGCGTTAAACAACAAGGTCCATTGCAGCAAAGCCCATTGATTATCTGGCTGGCCTATTCGATTCATGGTGATGAAGCCAGTGGCGCCCATGCGGCGCTAGCGTTAAGCCATTACCTTGCCGCATCTGATGAAGATTGGGTCAAAGAATTACTCAATAATACGGTTATTTTACTGACACCGACCCAAAACCCCGATGGTTTTGATCGCTTTGCGAGCTGGGCTAATAGCCATAAAGGCCAAGTGATTATTACCGATCCGAATCATCGTGAGCATAATCAAGCTTGGCCCGGTGGACGCTTTAACCATCATCTTGCAGACTTAAACCGTGACTGGCTATTTCTGCGCCATCCCGCCTCTCAAGGCCGAGTGGCGTTTTTCCATAAATGGCAGCCCCATTACGTGGGTGATTTCCACGAAATGTGGCAAAACCAAACCTATTTCTTTCAACCTGGAGTGGCTGATAGGGTCAATCCGCTGACCAATCCTGACAATCAAATTTTATCCAATGAGCTTGCGGCTTATCACCGTAAAGCGTTAGATGAAGTCAAGCAGCCGTATTTTAGCGGGCAGATGTTTGATGATTTTTTCTATGGTAAAGGCTCAACCTACCCTGATATCAATGGCGCTGTGGGTATTTTGTTTGAGCAAGCCAGCTCTCGTGGTCAAGCACAAGAGTCGCCTAATGGCGTAGTCACCTTGCAAAATAGTATTGATAATCAATTTTCCACTTCACTATCAAGCCTGCAAGGTGCCCATGCGCTACGTAAAAAATTGATAAAATACCAAAGCGATTTTTTTGCTCGCAACAGTAAGCGTACCCGAGACGGTAAACAAACGGGGCGCTTAGTAAAAGCCCATGGCGGTAAAGCCCATATCACTGAACTTGCAACGATATTGCAGCAACACCAAATCAGCTTCAAATACCTAAACCGTGAGCTGGAAGACGATGACATACTCTTTGGCCCATCAAACAGCCTGTTCATTCCTCAAAGTCAGCCACAGCATGACTTATTGCAAGCATTGTTTGATAAGCGCACTGAGTTTAAAGACGAAACCTTTTATGATATTTCCACTTGGAATTTTGAATCAGCTCTGGGCTTAAGCATCAGTGAAAATGCTAAACCCAGCCCCAAATATCTCACCAATAAGACCCCAAATGCAGTGGCGACTGAGCAACTCGATAACGCCAGCAATGTGGCCTTTATTATTGACTGGCAACAGGCGGCAGCGGCGCCCATGTTGCAGCAATTACTCAGCCAAGGGGTACAGGTAAAATTCGCTAAAAAGCCATTTAGTCTGCCTGATCGCAGCCCTAACGCCAAAAAGTCAGCAGCAATAGACTTCACAGCGGGTAGCCTGCAAATTCCCTTACGCCAGCCCAACTACAAGGGCAATATAGCGCTATTGGTCAGCCAACTTGCCACGCAATACCAAGTAGATGTCACTGCAGCAAGCAGCTCACATACCTTAGCGGGAATGGATCTTGGCAGTGATGAATTTAGCGTGATCAAACCGATTAAGCCGTTATTGCTCACTGGCATAGATACTAACGCCTCAGAAACCGGGCAAATGTGGTATTACCTTGATCAAACGCTTGCAGCGCCTGTCACTATGGTGGACAGTAATCGTATCGCTAGCATTAATTTATCAGGCTACAGCCACATTTTTATGGCTGATGGGCCTTATCATTTAATCAGTGATGCCAGCGCAAGAAAGCTGGGCAAATTTGTAATGGATGGCGGCACTATCGTGGCGCAAAAACGGGCGCTAGTATGGCTCAATAAGCGCAATATTCTTAAGTCTCAGCCTAAAACCAGACTAGAGCTGAATAAATTATTTAGCACTTCAGGGATGAGTTACGCGGATAAGTCTAAATTAAATGCCAGACAATCCATCGGCGGCGCCATTGTGGCGTTAACACTGGATGAAACCCACCCAATCAACTTTGGTTTACCTAACCCGCTACAAGTGATGAAAAACCGTGAGATAAGTTTTAACCTCACTTCCACGCCTTTTATTGTGGCGGCGGACTATACCAATGAGCCTCTGCTCAGTGGTTACCTTGCTAAGGAATATCAGCGCGCTTTTGCCAACACCCCTGCAATGATCGTTGAGCCCAAAGGCAAAGGGCATGTTGTGGCATTAACCGATAATTTCTTGTTTAGAAATATCTGGTTAGGCTCTGAAAAAGTGTATGCCAATGCGCTGTATTTTATCCCCCAATAACTCACTTTACAGCTTGTTTATCATAACAGCCCCGGTGCTTCAGCCCTTGCTAAGCACCAAGTTTGCACATGGGTATAGTGCGCCGCAAATAAGCGGCTAATTTCATTCACCGTGGTGCCTGTGGTCACCACATCATCAATAAGTGCCACCCGCTGATAAGGATTATCCCGCTGCAACTCAAATGCATCGGCGCAATTTAAGCGTCGCTGCTTACCGTTAAGTCCGGCTTGGGCCTTAGTATCAACGCAGCGCAGCAGTAAACTATCGTCCATCGGAATGCCAATTTGCGCGCTGAGCTCTTTAGCAATCAGCCAAGCTTGATTAAAGCCGCGCTGCTTTAAGCGATTGCGATGTAGCGGTACCGGAATGAGCACTTGGGGAAGTTCAATTAAGCCTCTGGCCGCCAAATCCATCACCCTTACTGCTAATACTTGCACTAAGGCCGCTAATGGCGCGCATTGCTGCTGATATTTAATCCCTGCGATTAACTCTCCTAAGCCTTGATGATAACTGCAAGGGGCAATGACTAACATGGGCTCAATGTGCTGACAGTGGCCGCAATACACTTGTAATAACGGCATAGATTTACCACAACCTAAACAGATTTCTTGATGATAAAGCCCCGCCACAAGGCAGGTCTGACACACACCCGTATGCGGTTTAGCTGCAGCGTACTGCATAATATCTTGCTGGCATAACAAGCAGCGGTTAGGCAGGTTAGCTGCCACTGCAGTCATCAAGGAGACTAGCTTAGCGGTGTTATTGTTCAAATTGAGCTTGAAGGGTTTTGAGAGTTGCCAAGCCATAGAATATCCTTATCCTGTATGACAATTGTTTTAACCAGCGATCATTTATTATTCGCCACTTTTTGAGGTTAGCCTTTGAATTCACCAGCGCTGCACATTACGACTATTACGCCTAAAGCTATTTCTCGCGAAACCATTAGTCACGAAACGATTAGTCATGAAACAATTAGTCATGAAACGATGACTCATACCGAGATGACTCATGAAAATAGCCCCGACGTTATTGATATTGTATTGCTACATGGCTGGGGGGTGAACTCTGCGGTTTTTCAGCCGCTGCAAACCGCATTATCTGAGTATAGAGTGCATTACGTTGATTTGCCGGGCTTTGGTGATAGCCAAGCAAATAGCGATAATATCGAAGCATGGGCAGCGGCGTTAGCCCAAGCCCTACCTGAAAATGCCATTTGGCTTGGTTGGTCATTAGGGGGATTAGTCGCCACTCAAATTGCCCTTAATCATCCTCAGTCGGTAAAAGCACTGATCACCGTGGCCTCTTCGCCTTGTTTTATGGCTCAAGAACAACCCCAGTGGCCGGGGATCGCCCCTGCAGTGCTCAGGCAATTTCACCAGCAATTAAATGTCAATTTGGCCAAAACGGTCGAGCGATTTTTAGCGATTCAAGCCATGGGCAGTGACTCAGCTAAAGAAGATATTGTAGCGATAAAAAAATTAGTGCTGGCTAAACCTTTACCGAGCCAAGCGGTACTCGATCAAGGTTTAGATATGCTCAAAGAGGTTGATCTACGCCCGCAACTTAACGACATCGACCAGCCTTGGTTGCGTATTTGGGGTAAATGCGATGCCTTAGTCCCCAGAACAATCATCCGCCAGTTACCCCAAGCCAGTAATATTACTGACATTGTCCACAATAAAGCCTCCCATGCGCCGTTTATTTCACACCCACAGGCCTTTTTAGATGGCTTATTGCCATGGATAAAAAAACATCAAATCTAGGCTATAAAACCTGCTAACACTTGGTTATAATTTAAACATTAAATGTTTGTTTTTTAAGTGAGTGTGATGCTAATTGTCACTAATTATCCCCAAGTTCCGCTGGCAACAACTAATGTTGCAACGGATCTTGCTCGAGCGGATAATCAGCAGGCAAAGCCAATATTACCGCCTCAAGCGTTAACTAAGCCCCACCATGAGCGAGCGCTCAATCAAAAAAATGAATCACCAGCCCGTTATATCATCAAGGAAAAATCTTCCCAGCAGCGGCAATCGTCCGATCAACAAACCCCGCAGCAACTCGCTCAGCCATCTTCAGCGCCAAAATCACAAAGCGCACCGTTAACGGGCTTATTACCCCAGTTACTGCGGGTGGCCGCTAGAAATAACCCCACCCTTAGCCGTGGTGACATTCAGCCCCAAACCCCCACCATGTCGACAGCAATCAACACTGATAACAACAAAAACACCGAAGTAAAGCCACGCTTAAGAGGCCATTCTGAGGCGTTTTATAAACAGTTTGGCCAGCACATCGCCACATGTTACCAGCAGTGCACTACGCCTTTGCCAGCCGCGCATCTACTAATATTGGTTTAACCCTGTTGCTAGCTGCGATTTAGCGACTTGATACCTTCAGTTAATGCTATTGGCTTATTGATATAACTGGTACTGGCTTATTGATATTCGCGCTATTAGCTTATTGATATTAGTGCTATTGGCATAGTGCGACTGACTTATTGATATTGGCTGCTGACTTATTGTTATTAGTGGTATTTGCTTAGTGTTCCCTTGGGTTACTTGGCACTCGCTCAATCACACCGGCCTCAAAGATTATCTAATATTTTTTGATAATAATTCAAATTTCAGCCTATTTATTCGCCAGTATGTAATGGCTACTATAGCTCCATCAGCAACAAGGCTGAACCAAATTCAACTTGATACATTATAGGAACTATCATCATGGCTAACTTAACTATCGTAGCAAACATCATTACCAAAGCAGACAAAGTGGAGCTGGTTAAAGCTGAGCTACTTAAGCTGATGGACATTACTCGCGCTGAAGCAGGTTGTATTAATTACGACTTACATCAAGACAATGAAAACCCAGCACATTTCATGTTTTATGAAAACTGGGAAAGCCGTGAATTATGGCAAGCACACATGGGTAATGCGCATTTAGCCGAGTATATGGTGGCCACTGAAGGTGCGGTTGAGCAGTTTATTTTAAACGAAATGACTCATATCGCTTAATTGGTCACGGTATAAATTTTACAAAATAAAAAGGCCTTAACAGTCACGAGTATTCTCAAGATGTTAAGGCCTTTTTTGGTTTAATGCTAAGCTAAACCAATGAGCAATATTACTTTTTCAGCTTAGCAAAGGCGTCAGCAAACGCATTACCCATAGCCGCATTGGCTGGGGCTTTTTGCGGTTTATTAGCTGACTTTTGCCCTGATTTATTCCCGCTAGCTTTATGTGCAGGCTTGCTGTTGGCTGATTTAGATTGAGTAGCGGTTTTCGCTGTTGGTAGTGCTTCATCAAGGCGCATACTTAATGCGATACGGCGACGCTCTACATCCACTTCCATCACTTTAACTTTAACCACATCACCCGCTTTAACTATGGTGTGAGGGTCGCTGACAAACTTGTCAGTGAGTGACGAAATATGCACTAAACCATCTTGATGTACGCCTACATCAACAAAAGCGCCAAAGTTAGTCACATTGGTGACCACGCCTTCTAGGATCATCTCCAACTTAAGATCTTTAAGCTCTTCAACACCTTCTTTAAAGCTGGCGGTTTTGAACTCGCCACGAGGATCACGCCCAGGCTTGTCTAGCTCTTTTAAGATATCGCTGATGGTGGGTAAACCAAATTCATCAGTAACAAACTCAGCAGCATTTAGCTGAGATAACAATTCACTATTACCCATTAAGCTGGCCACAGTTTGCTGCTTGGCACTGGCAATGGCTTCAACCAATTTGTAGGCTTCAGGGTGAACTGATGAACCATCTAATGGATTTTTAGCATCGCTAATGCGTAAGAAACCGGCCGCTTGCTCAAAGGCTTTTGGCCCTAAACGCGCCACTTTCAATAATTGTTTACGGCTTTCAAATTTACCGTTTTCATCGCGGTAGTTAACCAGGTTTTTAGCTAAGGTTTTATTTAAACCGGCCACCTGCGCCAATAATGGGGCTGATGCCATATTCAAATCAACGCCCACGCCATTTACACAATCTTCTACGACCGCTTCAAGTGAGCTTGATAGTTGGCTTTGGCTCACATCATGTTGATATTGCCCCACACCAATGGATTTAGGCTCGATTTTAACGAGTTCAGCTAACGGATCTTGCAATCGGCGGGCAATGGATACAGCGCCGCGGATCGATACATCTAAGTTAGGGAACTCTTCAGAAGCCAACTCTGATGCTGAATACACTGATGCGCCCGCTTCACTAACCATCACTTTGGTCAAGCTTGGGTGCGTCTCTTTCATAAAGCTCATCACTTCAGCGGCTAATTTATCCGTTTCACGTGAGGCGGTACCATTGCCAATGGCGATGATCTCCACTTTATGCATTTTAATCAGGTTCGCTAAAGTGCGGATTGACTTATCCCACACGTTTTGCGGCGCATGGGGGAAGATGGTGGTATGGGCCACAAACTTACCGGTGTTATCCACAATCGCCACTTTAACGCCGGTGCGCAGCCCAGGATCTAAGCCCATGGTTGCTTTAGCGCCAGCAGGCGCTGCCATTAATAAATCGCCTAAATTACGGGCAAACACATTAATGGCTTCAGCTTCAGCGCGCTCACGCATTTGGCTAATAAACTCGGTTTCCATTTGCAGAGCAATTTTAATGCGCCATGTGGCGGTAACCACAGTTTTAAGCCACTGATCAACACTCGAGTCAGAAAACTTCAGCTTGAAATGATCGGCAATAATCACCACGCAATAACTGCTTTGCGCCACTTCAGCTTTGGGATCGGCATTCATCGATAAACTGAGGGCACCTTCATTGCGGCCGCGCAGCATAGCAAGGGCGCGATGGGAAGGCACTTTAGTAATGGCTTCAGTATGCTCAAAGTAATCTCTGAATTTAGCGCCTTCTTTTTCTTTACCTTTAACTAGGCGGCTTTCAAGCACTGCCTGTTGGCTTAAATGCTTACGCACTTTTTGCAGTAAATCTGCATCTTCAGCAAACCGTTCCATTAAGATAAAACGCGCGCCGTCTAAGACCGCTTTCACATCGCCAAAGCCAGCGTCGGCATTGATAAATTCAGCCGCTTTTGCTTCAAGATTAATACTACGATTAGCCAATAAAAAGTCAGCTAAAGGCAACAAACCTGCTTCAATAGCAATTTGACCTTTAGTGCGGCGTTTCGGTTTAAAAGGAAGGTATAAATCTTCTAAGCGGGTTTTACTGTCTGCGGCATTAATGGCTTGTTGTAATGCTGGGGTTAATTTGCCTTGGGTATCAATGCTTGAAAGAATAACTTGTCTGCGCTCGGCTAATTCACGTAAATAGCTTAGGCGACTATTTAGGGTTCGCAGCTGCGCATCATCTAAACCGCCAGTGGCCTCTTTACGATAGCGGGCAACAAAAGGAACGGTAGAACCATCATCGAGTAAGTTAATCGTCGCTGAGACTTGTTGCTCACGAACATTCAGTTCTTGAGCGATTATTTGAGCAATACTAAGCATAAAGGTCTAATTTAGCGTTAAATAACAAATGAGGTCAAAGATAGCATAATCAGTGGCAAACGTTTATGAACAATCGATGATTTTGTGCTATTTATCTAAGCTAATTTTAACGGTTAGCAAACTCACACACGGTTAAATAACCGCTAAAACAGCCGCTAAAACAGCGCAATTAAATTAATTATATTGCTTATAATTAATTTAATTAATAACCATTCTCATTTAACTTGTTATATTAAATATTAGTTACAGATTGTTGCAAATATTATTGCGCACATATTGAGTTGGGGTGCAGCCTGTTGATTTAGAAAAGTATCGACTAAAACTTGGCAGATCTTTAAAGCCACTTTCATATGCTGACTTTTTTATATTACCTTTATTATTATTCAAAATAGTTATAATAGAATTCATTCTGGTATTTTGAATCATGTCTTTTACACAGCAGTGTTCAGTTTTAAGTTCGCGCTGTAAACCACGCTCTGATACACCAATTAAATTGGCAAGATTGGCTAAGTTTAACGCTGATGGTGGCATGCTATTAGCGGCAGCTTTTACCCGTTCGCTACTGGGCAGTATTAGCTTAGTGTCTGCCAATATCGGGCTAACATCGCGCTCATCTTTTGCCACTGTCACTGACATAGACTGACAGTTAAAGGTTACGTTATCAAATAAGTCGACATCGACACCATAGAATGCTCGCTCAAAAGGTAACTCTATGATTAAATTTGACTTATCTTTGAATGAATGACGTAAAATATGCGTAATACAGCTATAAATAAACAAGTCGTCATACTTAGATGCAATGGCTTGAGGAGCGCGTTTAGCCACTAAAGCTAAACTGTGCTGCGTTTCAATATTGCACCAATTGAGATCTGATACTTGATTATAAAATTGGGTAAATGCCACTAGCTTTTGCGCATCACTGACCTCTGCTGACAAGTCGATATCAGTAAACTTGATGATCCGCTGAATAAAATATTGTATCAAATCAATAAAGAAATACTTATTGTCACAATTATTTTCTATATAACGTAATAAATTAGTAATGGTATTAAAACCAATCAAATCTGTATCTGCAAGATACTTAAAATGGTTATATTCATCAGGTAATGGAAAATTAATTAACTCGCAATATTCACACACAATCTTGGTGTGAACAGCTGGCCGGCACTTATATTTAATCATCTGAAAACATCTAAATAATATCCACATTTAACTGCTGGTTATTTTATTTGTTTTTGCTACTTAAGATGCTGACGCGGATCACATATGTCGCTTTTTGATAATTCAATTGCATCGATTAGATTTCTACACATCCCTAAAATACCCCTTCTTAATTAGTACACTTTTTAACATTTGATTTAATAAGGTCAGGTAACTTGATGAACTGGTATCGTAAATTCATAACCTATATCAGCATAACGCTCTGTTTATGCTCATTTAGTGCTATCTCTGCGCCATGGGATGACATGCCAGCAGATCAGTTAGAACAGCAATTGGTTGAAAAGTTCGCTGCAGGCAAGTACTCCCCTAAAGGGGCAGACAACTGCTTAATGTGTCATCGCAAAAATGAAAAAGTCATGGATATCTTTAAAGGCGCCCATGGCAACTTAACCCATAGTGACTCGCCAATGGCAGGGCTGCAGTGCGAAGCTTGTCATGGCCCTCAAGGTAACCATAACCGTGGCGGCAAAGAGCCAATGATCCAATTTGGCCAAGACAGCAAGTTATCAACCCAAGCACAAAATACTGTTTGTCAGGGCTGTCATAACGATCCAAAACAAATGGCATGGCATAACAGCACCCATAATCTTGAAGAAGTTGCCTGTGCTGACTGTCATAACATCCACGCAGCCAAAGATCCTGCCCTAGACAAACTCACCGTTAACGATACCTGTACTAGTTGTCACAGCCAAGAAAAAGCCGACATGAACAAGCGTTCATCGCACCCACTAAAATGGGACCAAATGACCTGTATCGATTGTCATTCTCCCCACGGTTCGATGACTGAAAGCGCGTTAAACAAACCTTCTATTAATGACACTTGTTATAGCTGTCATGCAGAAATGCGTGGCCCAGTGCTATGGGAACATGCGCCAGTGACTGAAAACTGCGTCACCTGTCATAACCCACACGGCAGCGTTAACGAATCTATGCTCAACAACCGTGCTCCGCAGCTTTGTCAGCAATGTCATGCCGATGATGGCCATGCCAGCCGCGTTGTACCACAACCAGGTATGGATGCCTTTGGCGGCGGCAAAAGTTGTTTAAATTGCCACAGCCAAATTCATGGTTCTAACCATCCAGCTGGCAGTTTGCTGCAACGCTAAATGAGGGCAACAACAATGAATTTTAAACTCAATTTTATTACCGCCTCATTAGTGATTGCCTCAGCACCCGCTATGGCGGCTGATTTTGCGGTAGGTAAAGCAAATACCGCTAATGTTGATCAGCAAAATTACCAATGTCAGCGCTGTGAAGCAAACACTGGCTATAACGGCAGTGTCAGTGTTGCCGCGGGTTACATTAGCAGTGATGATGTTCATGCTGCTAATGCCTTTGGCACTGATCAAGACGGCTTTGTTACTGCCGTTAGCGGTGATGTGAACTACCAAGACGAAAACGGCTATCAGGCGCGCATTCAAGCCAACCAACTGGGGTTTGAAAACAGCTCAGCGAATGTCAGCGTTGGCAAAGCTGGATTGTTCTCAGTGGATGCGGATTACCAATTACTGACCACCTATCAGTCAGGTGATGCTCAAAGTCAGCTTTATTATGACGATGGCATGATGCTGCCAAGTGACGAGCCATACACGTTTGAGTTATCACAGCAACGTGAAAAAATGGGCTTTGGCGCCAAAGTTAAGCAAGATTTTTATCAAGGCTACCTGCGTTATGAAACCGAAGATAAAAGCGGTTATAAGAGCAGCAGTATTGTTACCCCTAGCCCAGTAAATATTGGTTTAGTTGTCGACTCAACTACCGATTCATTTACCGCAGGCGCTGCCCTTACTGGCGACAACTGGTTAACTGAGCTGAGCTATTTTGGTAGCCAGTACAAAAATAATGTTAACCACCTGAGCTTACCGTACTCATACGACTTGTATGCAGCAACCCCTGACAATGAAGCCCATCAAGTATCACTGTCGGGCCAATATCAATTAGATCGCACTGTGATGTCAGGGCGCTTTATTGTTGGCCGCATGATCCAAGATGATGACCTCATTCAAGTGGCGGGTAACCCAATCCAAAACTGGGATGGCGAAATCGACACCACGGATGCCAGCTTTAACATCACCTCAATGCTAAGTAATCGTTTACGTCTGGGGGCAAGTTACGACTACAGCAACCGTGAAAACAACAGCTCGGTATTTGAATTCCAGCAATACGACTTTAATAGCTTAAGTGGCACCTTCAAAGAAAACGTCGCCACTGATGTCGAACGCTCAAGCTATAAAGTTAATGCCAGTTACCGCATCAGTAGTGGCTACCGTTTACAAGCAGGTTATGACCGTAAAGATGTTCAGCGCAGTTATAGCGATCGCGAACAAACTAACGAAGACAACTTATGGGCCAAGTTCAGTATTCGCGCCATTGATAAGCTCAATATTAATGTTAAAGCCAGCCACAGTAATCGCGGCGGCTCTGAGTACCAAACCAATGAGCTAACGTCATCTGAAGATAACAGCCTAATGCGTAAGTACTATCTTGCTGATAGAACCCGTAACGATATCGAGCTGCGCGTTAATCACAGCCCAGTTGATTGGTTAAGCATCGACTTCACCGGACGCTACGCCATTGATGACTATGACGATACTGTTATCGGCTTAACGGAATCAGAAGATTACGGTTACGACGTCAATGTAAACCTGCAACTTAGCAAGCAATTATCAGCTTATGGTTTTGCTGGCCAGCAGTGGATTAACTCAGCTCAAGCTGGCAGCCAAAGTTATAGCGACCCTGATTGGTACGCCGATATTGAAGACAAATTTATCAATAT
The DNA here is from genome assembly GCF_001957135.1 of Shewanella sp. UCD-KL21. GTDB lineage: Bacteria > Pseudomonadota > Gammaproteobacteria > Enterobacterales > Shewanellaceae > Shewanella. The sequence goes on from NZ_MPHK01000004.1 coordinate 183,313, forward strand.
GGGCGCCGGCGTGAGCTACGGCGGATTAATGCAGAACCAACTGACTTTAGGGGCTGATTACTTATTCAGTAACTCAAGCAGTGACACCTACATTACCAGTGATGGCACCTCGCCATACGGTGATTATTATTCTTATAACCATAGCGCCAGCTTATATGCCAACTACGCCTTAAGTGACGACATGGCATTAAAGCTGACTTACCGCTACGAACGTTATTACGACACCGATGATGCTCAATTATCTATAAATGAAGTCCCAGCAATGGTGACCCTAGGTGAGCTTAATCACAATTATAACGCCCATCAGATCATGCTGAATTTCAGCTATCTGCTGTAGTCGTTACCAACGCGCTGAATAAATTTTAGTAAGAGGATTTAATAATGGAACGCAGAAGTTTCTTGAAAATGAGTGCGGCTTTAGGTTGCGCTGCAACAGTAACCGGCTGTAACACTAGCTCAAAAGATGCTGAGCCACTCCCACCAGAAGTACCTGTGGATGAGACCTTAACTTGGTCAGCATGTTTAGTAAACTGTGGTTCAAACTGCCCAGTTAAAGTATTTAGTAAAGACGGCATTATTACTCGCGTAGAAGCGGATCATGAAGTCGAAGATGAATACGGCCTACATCAAGTCCGTGCCTGTGCTCGTGGCCGCTCATTACGCCAACGCACCTATGCAACTGACCGCTTAAAAACCCCAATGAAGCGTATTGGCGAGCGTGGTGAAGGTAAATTTATTCCTATCACTTGGGAAGAAGCAACGGCAACGATTGCGAGCAAGTTAAGCTCTACCATTGCTGAACACGGTAACAAGTCTATCTTTAGAAGTTACGGTTCTGGTGCTTATTACGGCTTTGCATCAAACGCCTGCTTTAACCGTTTGTTCAACTTAGTTGGCGGCTGCTTAAGTTACTATGGTAACTACTCTTGGGCGCAGCAAATTGAAGCGGCTAAGCATACCTTTGGTACTGGCAGTACTTCTGGCTCTTCAACAGTAACTTTAGATCAAAGTGACTTTTTATTAGGTTTTGCTTACAACCCAAGTGAAATCCGTCAATCAGGTTCTGGTGAAGGTTATGATTACCTTAACGCACTGCAACGTAACAACGGCCTAAAAGTTACCTTAATTGACCCACGCTATACCGACTCAATGTTAGGTAAAGAGTCTACTTGGCTGCCGATTCGACCAGGTACCGATGCCGCGCTTGCTGAAGCAATGGCATACCTAATGATTAATTCTGGTTGGGTTGAGCGCAACAGCATTGATTTTATCAATAACCATACAGTTGGTTATGATGCAGCGTCGATTCTTGCTCAAAAGCAAGCCTTCGAAACCAGCGGCGATGCCACTAAAATTGAATATGCACAGCATATGAACCCTGAAGATAACTACTATGACTACATCATGGCACAAGGTATCTACAGCGATCGCGCCCCGCGCACTCCAGAATGGGCTCAATCTATTACTGGTATTCCAGCGGCGAAAATTGAGCAACTCGCTGATGACCTAATGGCTTCAGAAAGACCCTACATAGTTGCAGGCGCTGGTGTTAACCGTCAAGCCAACGGTGAGCAATCAATCCGTGCAATTTACATGCTTAGCGTATTAGCAGGTAAGCTTGGCCGTGAAGGCAGCTCAAATGGTGAGCTACCCAATATGACCAAAATGTACCGCGCAGGTATTCCAACTGGCACTAACCCAGTTAAAGAGCAGATTTCATTCTTCTGTTGGTCTGAAGCGATCCACAATGGTAAAACCATGACGGCTCGTAGCCATGGCGTTACTGGTACTGACGGTTTAGATACCCCACTTGATGCCAACATCAAAGTGATTATCTCAGCATCAGACAGTTCACTACTTAACCAACATGCAGACATTAACGGCACAGCTGAAATCTTAAAAGATGAAAGCGGCGTTGAATTAATTGTTTCTTGTGACTGCTGGATGACCCCAGGCGCTAAATTTGCCGACATCATCATTCCTGATACCTCATGGTTAGAATCAAATGACTTGGTTGATGACTCTTATGCATCTGGTTCGTTAGATTACCTAACCGCGATGAAAGCCGCTGTTGAGCCAATTTGGGACTGTAAGTCTATGTACCAAGTATCAGCAATGATTGCTGAAAAAATGGGCGTCGGCGCCGAATTTACTGAAGGCAAAACTGAAGATGATTGGTTAGAGGAGCTTTACCAGCAAACTCGTAGCAATACCGCTAACAGTGCTGTTACCCCTGCCTTCCCTGCGACGTATAAAGAAGCCCAAGATATTGGCTTGTTCCGTAAAAATGACTATGCCCGCCATGTGGCGCTAGACAGTTTTGTTAATGGCAGCGAAGCACTATCAACGCCATCAGGCAAAATTGAAATTTACTCAGCAGAATTGGCTTGGCGCGCTGCAAACTGGGATCAAGACAAATACAAAGGCGATATTATTACCCCAATACCACAATATGTGGTGACTTGGGACGGTTACGAAGATGAAGACACCAAAGAAGATTACCCACTGCAATTAGCGGGTTACCACACTAAAGGTCGTACTCACTCAAGCTATCACAACGTACCTTGGTTACGTGAAGCCGTTGAAGATGCAGTATGGATTAACGCCATTGATGCCCAAGAATACGGTGTGGCCTCAGGTGACAAAGTTGAAATGTATAACGAGCGCGGCTCAATTGAAGTGGTTGTACGTATCACCCCACGTGTTGCTCCTGGCATTGTGGCTTTAGGTCAAGGCGCTTGGTTCTCTCCTGATCCAAATGGCCGCAAGGGTATGACAGGTAAGGTGATTGATATTGGCGGCGCGATTAACTCGTTGACCAAATATGCACCAAGCCCAGTTGCAAAAGGCAACCCACAGCACACAAACCGTGTTCAAATTCGTAAAGCTATTTAATGGAGGCTACCATGACCGAATCAACTCAATACAGTTTCTACCTTGATACGACTAAATGTACAGGTTGTAAAGCCTGCCATATTTCTTGTAAAGACCGCCAAAGTGGCATTATTCGCGAAGGCGATAAACCAACCGAAGGTGGTGTGCCTGCATTAAATGGCGTTAACTGGCGTCGCGTTTATGAATACGGCGGCGGCACATGGAATGTCGACCCAAGCACAGGCTCGTTTGAGCAAAATGTGTTTAGTTACTATGTATCGATTGGCTGTAACCATTGTAGTGAGCCTGTTTGTGTTAAGGCCTGTCCTACTGGTGCGATGCACAAACGCCGTGAAGATGGCTTAGTCCATGTGGCAACAGACTTATGTATTGGCTGCGGCAGTTGCGCCAGAGCTTGTCCATATGATGCGCCGCAATTAGATCAAGAACGTAAAGTCATGACCAAGTGTGATGGCTGTTACGACCGACTCGCTGAAGGCCGTAAGCCTATGTGTGTTGACTCTTGTCCAATGCGCGCAATGGACTTTGATACCGTTGAAAACATTAAAAAGAAATATGGTAATGGTGATGCCCATATCGCACCACTACCATCAGAAAGTATTACTTCGCCTAATTTAATCATCAAAGCGAATAGAAATGGCGGCCAACAAGGTGACATTCTCAATTTTGCAGAAGTATAACTAAATAATGGCGTCCTTCGGGGCGCCTTTTAACAGGAGTGAAATAATGACCGACACAACCACTCATGATGCTTACTTAGAGCTACAAGCAATTGCACGTTTACTGCATAACGTTTTATTGGACTATCCAACTGAGGATTCAATCCAGTATTTTGTCAGCAATCAATTAAACCTGACTTGGCCTGCACTAGAAGACTCTGAAGCAAATAAGCAAGGTAAGTCATTATTAGGCCAGTTTTTCTCACAATGGCAGCCTGAAAACATCAACGATCTTAAGCTTGATTACGGCCAGCTCTATTTTGGACCAGGTGAGCCTAACGCTATGCCTTGGGGCTCAACTTACCTAGGCGAGCAACAAATTCTCAATGACGAATCGACCATTAGCTTAATGAACTTTTACAAGCAATTAGGCATTAGTTTCGAGTTGAAATTTAACCAACCTGTCGACCATATCGCTTTGTTTTACGCGGTCATCGATCAATTACTGCAGCAATTAATTGATGAGCCTGACAATAAGCCAGCTAAAGAAGCACTTATGGTGTTATTGCAACAACACATGTTGCCATGGTCAGGTCGTTGTCACGAACTCGCCATACAGCATGCTGAAAGCGATTTCTATAAAGGCATTGCCCTGCTAGCCAGCGATTTTGACACTGTACTCGCTAACACATTAAATATCATCCCAATGCCAATGCGTTTATTTCGTTAGTAGGAAAAGCTTATGAGTGTCATTCGATCCGTCGCCCAGCAGTGGAACAAAGCAGACTTTGCCCAGCAATTACAGCAGTACTTTGGCCAAGATAAGGCCATTGGTGAGCTATTTATTGGCGCAACGCCTTGCTCGACAGTGTGCAGCCTCATCGCCGCGATGATCGAATTACCGCCTAAGCCTAAAAATGAACATTACAGCATGGATATGGAGCAGGTTTTTGACACCCTGTTCCAGTGCTTTTTATTGATGTTTATTAAGGAGCTGGAACATAAACTGCTAACCCAACCCGAGCAGTTAATTATGTCGCTGGCGGTTCATTATGCACAAACCATTAAAGATGATCCGCAACACGCCAATTCAAGCCTGCACGACAACAGCCAACGGGTATTAACCGCCATGGCGCGTTTAGAGTCTGAGCGCAAGCAGCAGCGTAAACAGCAATATAATATGGGGAAACGTTAACTGCGATTCGGTGTGGAATAGGATATCCCATAAAGTACTGAATTATAATGAGTTAATTACTTCCTATACCTTCCTATTATTCCCTACACCTTTCTACTAAATGATCTATTCCAAGGCTGGTTACTTGCTTATATATCAAGCCAACGAGCCCTGCTCAGTAAATTAGAACTAGCCATTTTTTATAACTTTTTTAGCCCAATCATCTTCCTAAAATTTACTCATACAACATAAGTAGACTTTATATAAGTGATTAATAATAAAGATTAATATATAACATGAAACGCTAATGCCATGTCAATGTTCATTTATTAACCCATATTTACTTATTATCTCTCCAAAACATAAACATGTATTAAACTAACAACTTTAAAACTTTGAAGCAGATCTTACATCTTTAACCACTTAAATACCCAACATCATTAACACAATCAAAACCAATAGCGAACAAAGCCTTTACATGCACACCTAAGTGATTGTTTTAAATAAAATTAAGCGCACACTAATTTACCTCGGTAATAAAAACCATTCGCAGTAAAATTGTGACTACCCGCAGAATCCCCCTCATAACACAATATTAATCACACATCCGAATTGCCATTTTTTAACAACTGAATTATCTCGATTTTCTAACTTAAAATTCAAAAATAAACATTCATAAAACAATAAATATCTATCTTAATTAAGGGAATTATATTTATGAGAAAAATGATCCTTGCATTAATAATTGGCGCTTCTTTAATATTAATTCCCCATACAAGCGCTAATGCCACCCCATGGGATGACCTCAGTTCAACACAATTAGAACAACAATTAGTTGAAAAGTTCGCTGAAGGAAACTACTCCCCTAAAGGCGCCGACAACTGCCTAACCTGTCACCGTAAAAATGAAACCGTCATGGACATATTTGACGGCGTACACGGTCAAACTAATAACAGTCAATCACCGATGGCAGGATTGCAGTGTGAAGCTTGTCATGGCCCACAAGGTAACCATAATCGTGGCGGTAAAGAGCCAATGATTGCCTTTGGCAGCGACAGTAAACTCTCTGCCCCAACCCAAAACACCGTGTGCCAAGGCTGTCATAACGACCCAGAGCAAATGGCATGGCATACCAGCACCCATAATCTCGAAGAAATTGCCTGTAGTGATTGTCACACCATTCACGCCGCCACTGATCCTGCATTAGATAAACTGTCGGTTAATGACACCTGCACCTCATGTCACACCCAAGAAAAAGCCGACATGAACAAGCGCTCATCACACCCAATGAAATGGGACCAAATGACCTGTATTGATTGTCATGCTCCCCACGGCTCGATGAGTGAAAGCGCCTTAGTTAAGCCAACCGTTAATGACACCTGTTATAGCTGTCACGCCGAAAAACGTGGCCCATTCCTATGGGAACATGCCCCAGTGACTGAAAGCTGTGTGTCATGTCATAACCCCCACGGCAGCGTCAACGACAATATGCTTGATAGCCGCGCACCACAGTTATGTCAGCAATGTCATGCACCCGATGGTCACGCCTCTCGCGTCGTACCAGAGCCTGGAATGGATGCCTTTGGTGGTGGAAAAAGTTGCCTTAACTGTCACAACCAAATTCATGGTTCTAATCACCCAGCTGGCAGTCTGCTGCAACGCTAATGGAGAGCAAGATTATGTCATTTAAATTGAATCTTATTACCCTGTCACTGCTGGCAGTATCGACCTCTGGCATGGCGGCTAACTTCGGGGTCGGCAACGCCAATACCGCCGCGGTTAATACCCATAAATATGAATGTAAACGCTGCACTAACCACGTCGGTTACAGCGGTGAAGTGAGTGTTGCTGCAGGCTATAACGATATCAGTGATATTCATGCTGGCAATGCGCTAGGCACAGCCAAAGATGGCGCCGTTGCAGCTGTCAGTGGTGATGTGCGCTTTAACAGTGAGTCAGGTTATCAAGCCCGAATTCAAGCCCATCAGTTAGGCATGGATAATGGTTTTGCACACGTATCTGGCGGCAAAGCAGGCTTGTATGAATTTAGCCTCGATTATGATGCGATGAAAACCTATAAAGCCGGTGATGTAGAAAGCAGTCTGTGGCATAACAATGGCATGTTAACCCCATCTGATGCCATCAACAGCTTCGACTTAGCTCAGCGCCGTGAAAAAGTGGCCCTAGGCATGGAATACGGTCAAGACTTCTATGGCGCCTTTGTGAAATACAGCCAAGAAGATAAAACCGGCCATAAATCAGCCAGCCTGGTATCGCCAAGCCCGATTAACTTCGGCTTACCAACCGATTCTCGCACTAAGCAGTTAGATGCTGGGGTGAACTTATCTGGTGACAACTGGCTCACTGAGCTGAGCTACTTTGGCAGTGTGTATGAAAATAATATCGACCACTTAAGCCTGCCTTATGCCAATGATGTGTACTCAGCAGCCCCCGATAACCAAGCCCATCAGGTGGCGTTATCTGGTCAGTACCAGCTCAATCGCACCGTGATGAATGGCCGCATCGTGACAGGCCGCATGATACAAGATGACAACCTCATTCAAGTAACGGGTAATCCGCTACAAAACTGGGATGGTCAAATTGACACCCTTGATGGTCGTTTTGCGCTGACCTCGATGCTCACTAACCGTTTACGTTTAGGCGGCAGCGTTGATTACAGCAAGCGTGACAACAAAAGCTCAACTGCTGAATTTGCCCAATACAACTTCAACAGCTTAACCGGGGCCTTTAGACAAAATACCCCGCAAGATATTGAACGTAACACCTATAAAGTCAATGCCAGTTACCGCATCGCCAGTGGTTACCGCTTACAAGCAGGTTACGACCGCAAAGAAGTGGAGCGCACCTTCAGTGACCGCGAGCAAACCAATGACGACAACCTATGGCTAAAATTCAATGTCCGCGCCTTAGACAAGGTTAACTTTAATCTTAAAGCTGAGCACGCTAATCGCAGTGGCTCTGACTATGAAGCCAATGAGCTGACCTCATCTGAAAATAACGCCCTGCTGCGCAAGTACTATTTAGCTGACCGCACCCGCAACGCCGTTGAATTAAAGGTGAACTACACCCCTATCAACTGGATGAGTCTGGATATCAGCAGCCGTTATGCCCAAGACGAGTATGACGATACCCAAATCGGCCTGACTGAATCTGAAGATTACGGTTATGACGCTAACCTTAACATCGCCTTTAATCAGCATCTTGATGGTTATGTGTTTGCCGGTCAGCAATGGATTAACTCCAATCAAGCAGGCAGCCAAAGCTTTGGCGCAGCAGATTGGATAGCTGACATTGAAGATGAATTTATCAACTTAGGCGCAGGCGCAAGCTACAGCGGCCTGATGCAAGACAAGCTCACTTTAGGCATTGATTACTTATTCAGTAACTCAATCAGTGACACTGATGTCACCGCCGATACCACTAATCCGTATGGGGATTACTACTCATACAACCACAGTGCCAGCATGTACGCCGATTACGCTCTGAGCGAGCAAATGGCACTGAAATTAACTTACCGCTATGAACGCTATTTCGATACCGATGCAGCCAACGTAGGGGTCAATGATATTCCGGGGATGATTACTCTGGGCGATATCAACCATAACTACAACGCACACCAAGTGATGTTGTCGTTTACCTACCAATTGCGCTAAGCCGCATCGTTAATGCTACGAGAGGATATATCAATGGAACGTAGAAGTTTTTTAAAAGCCAGTGCGGCATTAAGCTGCGCAGCAACGGTAACCGGTTGTAAAACCAGTTCAGATGATGCCAATGTCACCCCAACTCCGCCACCTGTGTCTGATGAGCAGGTGAGTTGGTCTGCTTGCTTAGTAAACTGCGGCTCAAACTGCCCAGTTAAAGTATTTAGCCAAGACGGTGTCATTACCCGTGTAGAAGCTGATAACGAAACCACAGATGAATACGGTGTAAATCACCAAATTCGTGCTTGTGCCCGCGGCCGCTCTTTAAAACAACGAACTTATTCACCAGACCGAATTAAAACACCAATGAAACGTGTTGGTAAACGTGGTGAAGGTAAGTTTGTACCAATTAGTTGGGATGATGCAGCATCTGAAATAGCGAGTGAACTACAACGCATTGCTAGTGAGTATGGAAATAAGTCTATATTAAAACTCTATGGTACTGGAGCATATTATGGATTTTCCAGCTCAAGTTGCTTCAACCGTATCTTGAACCTTAATGGTGGGTTCTTAAATATATATGGCAACTACTCATGGGCACAACAAAATGAAGCAGCAGCAGCTACAGGATTTGGTAGCACTTCAGGTTCAAACCTATTATCACTAAAAGACAGCGACTTGTTCATTGGTTTAGGTTACAACCCAAGTGAAATGCGTCAATCTGGTTCAGGTGAAGGTTACGATTACTTAAAAGCAATTGAAGCAAATCCTAGTCTTGAAGTCATTATGATTGACCCTCGCTATACCGATTCAATGGTCGGTAAAGAAGATAAGTGGTTACCAATTCGTCCAGGTACTGATGCAGCATTGGCTGAAGGTATTGCTTTTGAAATGATCAACTCAGGTTGGGTTAGCAACAACTCAAAAAGCTTCCTTGATAAATACTGCGTGGGTTATGACAGAGCGTCATTAGCCACACTAAAAGCAGAGTTCGAAAATTCTGGCGATGCTGAAAAACTAGCTTATGTGCCATACATTAATCCTGATGAAAACTATCAAGATTACATTTTAGGTGAAGGAATTTATGCAACAAATGGCCCTAGAACACCAAGCTGGGCAGCTAAGATTTGCGGTATTTCAGAAGCTAAGATTAAAAACATTGCTAGTAAAATAATGAACGCAAGCGCACCATTTATTATTACAGGCGCAGGCGTAAACCGTCACGCAAATGGTGAGCAAGCCATGCGTTCGTGCTACATGCTGTCATTCTTAACTGGCAAAGTGGGCCAGCCGGGTGTGAGTAATGGTGCATTACCGGGTCAAAGCAGCTTAAGCCGAAGCGGCATGTCTGGTTTATCAAACCCAATCAAAGAATCAATTTCATTCTTCACATTCCCTGATGCTATTGAGCGTGGTCACGAAATGACAGCTCGTAAAGATGGTATTCGAGGCACTGAAGATTTAGATACTCCACTTGGAAACGATCTAAAGGCCATTTTTGCCATCAACTCTAATGCTCTCGTAAATCAACATTCTGATTCAAACGGCATTGCAAAAATATTAGAAGACGACAGTAAATGTGAGCTGATTGTAGTGTGTGATTGTTGGATGACACCATCTGCCAAATTTGCAGATATTCTATTACCAGATACTTCTTGGTTGGAATCTAATGATTTAGTCAACGACAGCTATGCTTCCGGCATCATGGGTTACTTAGTAGCAATGAAAGCTGCCGTTGACCCACTTTGGGAATGTAAGTCTATGTACGACATGTGTGCACTAATTGCCGATAAGATGGGTAAATTAGGTGAATACACAGAGGGTAAAGATGAAGCGGGTTGGTTAGCTGAACTTTACGAAAAAACGCGTACTAATGCTAACAATGCCAATGCCATTCCGCCGTTACCTTCTACCTATGAAGAAGCACAAGAACAAGGAGTTTTCCGTGCATTTAATGGGACACCAACGGTGGCATTAGACAGCTATATCAATGGCACAGGTACCGTTAATACTCCATCAGGAAAGATAGAGTTATTCTCGCTGAAGATGGCACAAAAAGGCGCAGAATGGGAATTCAATGATGAAGTTAAAGGCGATTACATCTCTGGTTTACCTATGTATCAAGCTACATGGGAAGGCTATGACGACGATGAAACATCAGAAGAATATCCATTCCAATTAGTAGGCTACCATACAAAAGGACGTACACATTCTAGCTATCACAATGTCCCATGGTTACGTGAGGCAGTTGAAGATGCGGTTTGGATGAACCCTATAGATGCCAATGCACAAGGGTTTGCTCAAGGCGATAAAGTACATGTATGGAGTAAACGCGGGACGATTGAATTACCCGTCAGAGTGACGCCACGAGTTGCACTTGGTGTATTAGCATTAGGACAAGGCGCTTGGTACCTACCAGATCCTTCAGGGAAAGTAGGACCTTCAGGTCATATTGTTGATATTGGGGGTTGTATTAATACCCTTACCCGCTACCAACCAAGTCCGTTGGCAAAAGGTAACCCGCAACATACTAACCGTGTACAAATTGCTAGAGCTTGATGGAGTAAATAAAAATGAAAGAACAAACCCAATATGGATTCTATTTAGACACCACCAAGTGCACTGGCTGTAAGGCATGTCATGTATCTTGTAAAGACAGACAAAGTGAAGTTATTCGTAACGGCAATGACTCTATAGAGCAAGGCGTGCCACAAATTGAAGGAGTGAACTGGCGTCGAGTTTATGAATACGGTGGCGGAACCTGGTCAACAAATGCAGATGGTAGCTTTGAACAAAGTGTTTTCAGTTATTACACCTCGATTAGTTGTAACCATTGTAATGAACCTGTTTGTGTAAAAGCTTGTCCTACTGGAGCCATGCATAAGCGCCGCGAAGATGGACTTGTCCATGTTGCGACAGACTTATGTATCGGCTGTAATAGCTGTGCACAGGCTTGTCCTTACGATGCTCCGCAACTAGATGTGCAGCGTAAAGTGATGACTAAATGTGATGGTTGTTACGATCGTTTAGCTGAGGGCAAACAACCTATCTGTGTAGGTTCGTGTCCATTACGTGCATTAGATTTTGACACAATGGAAAACCTAAAAGCTAAATATGGTGATGGAGATTCGCATATTTCACCATTACCATCAGAAAGTATCACTTCACCAAACTTGATCGTCAAAGCCAATAAGCACGCTGGTCGACAAGGCGAAATATTGAACTTTTCTGAAGTCTAAAAGCATAATGGCGCCCTTCGGGGCGCCTTTTAACAGGAATGAAATAATGACCGACACTACCACTGAAGATGCTTACTTAGAGCTACAAGCTATTGCACGTTTACTGCATAACGTTTTATTGGACTATCCAACCGAGGATTCAATCCAGTATTTTGTCAGTAATCAATTAAACCTGACTTGGCCTGCACTGCAAGACTCTGAGGCAAATAAGCAAGGTAAGTCATTATTAGGTCAATTCCTCACACAATGGCACCCTGAAAACATCAACGGCATTAAGCTTGATTACGGCCAACTTTATTTTGGACCAGGTGAGCCTAACGCTATGCCTTGGGGATCAACTTACCTAGGTGAACAACAAATTCTCAATGACGACTCGACCATTAGCTTAATGAACTTTTACAAGCAATTAGGCATTAGCTTCGAGTTGAAATTTAACCAACCAGTAGACCATATCGCTTTGTTCTACGCGGTCATAGATCAATTACTGCAGCAATTAATTGATGAGCCTGACAATAAGCCAGCTAAAGAAGCGCTTATGGTGTTATTGCAACAACACATGTTGCCATGGTCGGGTCGTTGTCACGAACTCGCTATAAAACATGCTGAAACCGATTTCTATAAAGGCATCGCCCTGCTAGCAGGCGATTTTGACACAGTATTAGCTAACACATTAAATATCATCCCAATGCCAATGCGTTTATTTCGCTAGTAGAAAAAGCCAATAACCTCCTCGACTAATAAACCCAAGGGCAACATGGGTAAGCGATATTAGTTTTCTTTATTGGCCATATGACTAACGTTATAAATGACCTTAAGTAACTCATCCGAGTTGATATCGCTAACGTTAAAATATGCGCTAAAAATCATCACCAATTAAGTCCATTCTATCCACACGGCTTTATGTGATTGGCGATAGCGTCAAATCACAGTATATTGAGTCGATGATGTCGGCCATGTTCTCAATACGCCGCTATCGACGCGCTGTTATTAACACGCTTATCACTGAATTCGTTATTAAGGCTAGCTAAGTGAAAACCAATCTCATCACCCCTGAAGGGATGACCAAACTCAAAACTGAGCTGAACTATTTATGGCGCGAATATCGCCCAGAGATCACCAAAAAAGTGGCTTGGGCAGCAAGCCTTGGTGATCGCTCCGAAAACGCTGACTACAAAGAGAATAAGCGCTTATTACGGCAAATTGATGGCCGAGTACGCTTCTTAAGAAAGCGCATCGAAAACTTAAAAGTGGTTGAGTATTCCCCTGAGCAAGAAGGTAAAATTTTCTTTGGCGCCTGGGTAGAAATTGAAAATGATGCAGGCGATACACTGGCATTTCGTATAGTCGGCCCCGATGAAATTTATGGCGATGCCAAAGGCTACATCTCCATTGATTCACCCATGGCTAGAGCATTATTGAAAAAACAAGTCGATGATGATGCCGTTGTTCCTACACCTAATGGCCCTCAGGATTGGTATATTAATAAAATTTCCTACACCCTTTAGCCAATAGAAAACCTCAAAGCCTAAACCAAAAGTTGAATATTGCACCGCAAACCAGATTATTTGCGGCTATTTCCCCAGCAAAATTTGCCCTCTCAGTTTGTTTTACTAAACTTAAAGTCTTATATCTTGATACGGTCTTGGGAGTATATAGTCCTTTATAACCAGTATGTGCTTGGACTTGGGTTCCATATTTTGTAGTCACTGTAAGCTTTATTTTGCTTACAGCTTCACAGCCTCACACCTAGTAATCTAAGCATGGAAGCGAGCTTACAGTACATTTTATAAAAGGATTTTTTATGTGCAGTAAAATTTTCTGGGCTTTGGGATTATTGCTTATCAGTTTCAAGCTATTGGCTGTCAGTTATGTGCCGCAGTATTTTGTCGGTAACTGGCTCAACCAGCAAACAGATTACATTGAACTACTACAAATCAACGAAGACAGCACCTACTTACAACTGGGGCTTGATTTACAGCAACCTGAGAATAGTTTTGCCGAATGGGGCAGCTATACCCTATCTAAAAGCAGCCATTTTTCAGAGTTACCACTGATTATTAGTTTCAATCCCACCTTTAGTAATAACCCAGCCAAAGGCTTGATGACGTTACTCAGTGACCGTAATAAAAGTCATGTATATATCAGTAGCAGTAGCGAGCGACTACAGTTGAATATGGATTATCTTAGTGATAATGCTATCGATGTCATCGTTGAATATCATTTACTGCAATCCCAAGATATTGAAGGCTATTGGTACAATCACGAGCTCGACGATTTATTCGCGGTACTCATGCTCAATAATGGCTTGTATGTGCAATTACAAATCAACTTGGATCATGATGATGAAACCACCGGGATGGAGTGGGGCCAATATCAACACCAAATAGACTCAGGCGAAGTCTACTTTCAAGCAGAATACGACGATAACCAGCAAACTGGCTTTAACCGCTTAGACGATATAGCCGCTGCAGCATTTAAAATTAAACTGCACGACAACCAGCTTATATTTTTATTAGACAGCAATGATGACGGTATTATTGACTCATGTTCAGCATTATTGCGTAAAAACTGATTTAGTTACAATTTCTCTCATTCAATTTTATGGCATTAAATTCACATACTTTCATATACTTAACCTGTATGATTATTCACACTACACTTATCAATTAGTAAACAAGCGATCCATCACTTGTTTGCACTCTTATAAAGTCGCTATATTTAGCTTAATAACTGTATTTAGTGCGAATTTAGCCAAAGGATATGTCATGGGCCAGGAAACCTCTAAAATTCTCGTTGTCGATGATGACATGCGACTCAGATCATTATTGGAACGTTATCTGCTGGAGCAAGGTTACCAAGTACGCAGCGCTGCAAATGCAGAGCAAATGGACCGTTTATTAGAGCGAGAAAACTTCCATTTATTAGTGTTAGATTTAATGCTTCCGGGAGAAGATGGTTTATCTATTTGTCGCCGTTTACGCCAACAAGAAAATCCTATTCCTATTATCATGCTCACTGCCAAAGGCGATGAGGTTGACCGTATTATTGGCCTCGAGCTTGGCGCTGATGATTACTTACCTAAGCCGTTTAATCCACGGGAATTACTTGCGCGAATCAAAGCGGTGATGCGCCGCCAAACACCTGATGTTCCGGGGGCTCCAGCGCAGCAAGAAGAAGTCATTAGCTTTGGTGAGTTTTCCCTTAATCTTGCCACCCGCGAGATGTTTCATGAAGACAAAAGCATTGCCCTGACATCTGGTGAATTTGCGGTATTAAAAGTACTGGTTTCACACCCACGGGAGCCACTGTCGCGGGACAAACTCATGAACCTTGCCCGTGGCCGTGACTACTCAGCATTAGAGCGCTCAATTGATGTGCAAGTATCCCGTCTGCGCCGCTTAATTGAAGTCGATGCTGCTAATCCCCGTTATATCCAAACGGTTTGGGGCTTAGGTTATGTGTTCGTGCCAGACGGCACCGCCCGAGGTTAAGCCTTATTAGTCAGTCTAAAGCCATTAGCCAAGCTCAAGCCATAAAACTGAAATGGTGGCAGCGTTTCCTGCCACGTAATTCATTCAGTCAAACCGTGCTATTAATTGGCAGCTTGCTGCTGATTAACCAACTGGTGTCTTACTTATCGGTGACGGTTTATTTCATTAAACCCAGTTACGAGCAAATCAATCAACTGATCGCACGGCAAATCAACTTATTATTTATTGATGGCGTAGAGATCAGCCGCGAGCATCTCACCATTGTCGATGCCCTAAACGCCAAAGTGCGTGACGATGAAATGAAAGTCTATAACCAACAAGGCGCCATTGAAGCTGGGGTAGACTCTGCGACCTACTATGGGTTTTTATCCACACAAATGTCTGAGTATTTAGGCGGAGAAGCAGAAGTGCGTTTTTCCCAAGGGACTCAGTTAGAAGTGTGGATCCGTCCACCTCAAGCCACCTCAGTTTGGATTAAAGTGCCGCTAACCGGCCTAAACGAAAACGATTTATCACCACTGACCTTATATTTATTGGTTATTGGCGCCTTAAGTGTCGCTGGCGGCTGGTTATTTGCTCGGCGTCTTAATAAACCACTTAAACGCCTACAGCGAGCGGCCTTTACAGTATCAAAAGGGGAATTTCCTGCGCCATTGCCCTTAAGCGGCTCTTCTGAAATCGTTGAAGTAACCCACGCCTTTAATCAAATGTCCCACAGCATGAAACAGTTGGAGCAAGACCGCGCCCTATTGATGGCGGGAATTTCCCACGATTTGCGCACTCCACTGACTCGTATTCGGCTAGCATCTGAAATGATGGTGGAAGAAGATCAATACCTAAAAGATGGCATCATCACCGATATTGAAGACATGGACGACATCATTAATCAGTTTATTGCCTATGTGCGCCATGACCAAGAAAGCGCCCGAGAACCCAATGATATCAACCGCCTGATTCGTGAAATCGCCCAACAAGAAATGCATCGACAAGGCGATATTGAGCTGCAGTTACAAGAAGGTCCTATGGTGTCCTTTCAAAGTGTGGCCATTAAACGGGTACTCAGTAATTTAGTTGAAAACGGCTTTCGCTACGGTGGCGGCTGGATAAAAATTAGCTCAATTCATAAAGCCAAATACGTCAGTTTTATTGTCGAAGATAATGGCCCAGGCATTAATGAAGCTAAAATTGATGAGCTATTCCAGCCGTTTACTCAGGGCGATAGCGCGAGGGGCTCAGTGGGGTCAGGGTTAGGTTTGGCGATAGTGAAACGTATTGTCGATAGGCATCACGGTAAAATCCTCCTTAAAAACCGCCCAGAAGGCGGGCTGCATGCCCAAGTGTGGCTGCCTATTAGCCGTCATTAGTACCTTTTAACAAGCATAAAAAAGCGACTTTATCAGTCGCTTTTTAGTTTAAGCCTTAGCATCATCTTGAGATAAGTACTCTGAAATAAGCTGTGTTACAGAGCGCTTAATACCGCTTCAGCCGTGCTAACTTCAAAAGATTTTGGCGCTTCCACATTAAGCTGAGTCACCACACCATTATCCACAATCATCGCATAGCGCTGGGAGCGAATGCCGCCAAAGCCTGCGGTATCCATATCTAAACCTAATGCTTTGGTAAAACTTGCATCGCCATCTGCTAGCATCATTAGTTCGCTGGCATTTTGCGCGTCACCCCAAGCTTTCATTACAAAGGCATCATTGACTGACACACAAGCAATTACATCTACCCCTTTAGCTTTTAGCTGATCAGCAAGCACCACAAAACCCGGTAAATGCGCTTCTGAGCAGGTTGGGGTAAACGCCCCTGGTACGGCAAATAACACCACCTTTTTAGCAGAAAATAACTCACTAACATCATGGCTTACCATGCCTATTGCGGTGAGTTCGCTTAAGGTGCCTGCCGGTAACTTGTGTCCTTGTTCAATCATGGTAAATCCTTATTTATTGAATAATGTGCTCAACAGCATAGCGCTAAAGCGGCGTGACAAACACTGAGTGACTGTATGGGCTTTATGTGAATACCTAGCTTGAACTGCTATTTGAAGCATTCGCTTTAGCAGCTTTGGGCTTAAGCGCTCGGTAACCATGCTGACAGCACTTACCGCAAGCCACTAACGTCAGCTCGCATAACATCGAAAATAATAAGCCCAACACTAAGCCAATGGCTATCGCTCGAGTATCTAGCATGATGGTGTGGCTAAACTGCTGCCATACTTCTTGACGAATATCTTCTAATGGCGCCAAAGCCACTTGCTCGAAACTGCTATAGGCAGTTTGGTTAAACTGCACTAACGCCGAGCTTAGCAATTGATAGCGATCATAAAGCACCTGAATACTTTGGCCACCAGCATTAATTACCGCATCAGGGCTTGCTTGATAATGCTCAATCAGCTTATTGAGATCACCGCCAAAAAAGCGATCGGCATCGCGCTGAAACTCCGCCAAACTAAGCTGCGCCTCTGTGGTATGAGCATCTAATCGCTGACCATACTGATCAACAAAAGCAGGCACTTGCACCCCAAGTAATACCCCTGAAACAAATAACACTAAGCGTAAATAATCGAATACAGACTTCATGGATCATGACCTTTAAATAAATATGACGGCTAAATTACTACAGCAAATTAGCATGGCGTGCCGATACAGCAAGCTGAAACTATATTGACCAGATTAGTAACACATAAACTGCGTTTTATCATTAAAAGCGTTAACTGCAGCAAAGCGATCTTGCAGGCATCCACTTAGCTTGCCAGTTTAGCTTGTATGCTAAATACGCCACGTAAACTAACCTAACCCCCACCCCAAACTATCATCATATAATTTTATCATTACTATAATAATTGATAATTTTTTATTCAAACCTCAGTTCTATAGAATTCGCTCATCAAATTGAGAGCAGTTAATGAGGAATGCACTATGAGCAACCATGATGAAAGCAGCAATGCTAAAAGTAACGACTTAAACCTAGGCCGCAGAAACATGCTAAAAACAATGGGTGTGGGCGTTGCAGCCGCTGTTGCCGCCACTACTGCCGCATCGGTTATGGCAACCACAGGCACTGAGCCAACCAAGCTTGCTGGCGCTATGGGTAATGATAAATTCAATACCAATAATCCCTACCCACGTACTTTTTCTCACATTGGGGTGTCAGTGCCTAATCTAGAGGAAGCGGTTAAGTTTTATAGTGAAGTGCTCGGCTGGTACGTGATCATGGAGCCTACCGAAGTCAAAGAAGATGACAGTGCAATCGGGGTTATGTGTACCGACGTATTTGGCGCTGGCTGGGAACGCTTCAGAATTGCTCACATGTCTACGGGCGATCGCATTGGCCTTGAACTGTTTGAATTTAAAAATCAGCAAAACCCTGAAGATAATTTTGAATATTGGAAAACTGGTATTTTCCACTTTTCAGTTCAAGATCCAAACGTTGAAGAATTAGCGGAAAAAATTGTCGCTGCTGGCGGTAAAAAACGCATGAAAGCACCACGCTATTACTTCCCGGGTGAAAAGCCATACCGCATGATTTATATGGAAGACCCATTCGGAAATATCATCGAAATTTATAGCCATAGCTATGAACTGCAATATTCTAGCGGTGCATATAGCTAAATCGCCCTGAAGGCTAAATCTAGCTAAAAGACAAAAGGAGGCATCATGTGCTTCCTTTTATATTGAACCTTATTCTGCAAAATTAACACTCCCAGCCAGTGACTAAGACAGAACAAGAGAGATACTCTTACGCTCATCCTGTAAGCCGCTATTTTTGATATATTGCAACAATAGCCCCTCTCAAACCCAGCCTAATTTTCAGCATATTGAAACCAAAATTAATTATAGAAACGACTCTATTTGGCCGCTTTACTTTAAGTAAGCTTACTCCCGCTTTATGCAATGCTCTATGGCTCTACCCATAGTTGCCATTATGCAGTTCAGATGAGTAATCCTAGTGATAGCAGTGTTAACCATTGGGTTGTGTCGATGTTTTTATCGTCAAACAGTTGCGTAACCTTGTAGCAATATCACACCTTTAGCAGCCCCATTAGCTCATTAACACCCTAATTTAGTTTAATAACACTAATGCCTGCCCACTTTTACTTTAATAGCAACGATCCCTATGAAATCTTATTCGTTAAAGCACAAAATACTTATACCTGTACTAATCGCATTATCGATGGTGATAGCGCTGCTATCTTGGCTTAGTTACTCTAATCAAAAAACCATGCTTATGCAGACTAACCTTGAGCAAGTTCAGCGCTTAAGCGCCCAGCAGGCTCAAAGGATCAGTGAGTGGCTAGGCACCAGAAAAGATATCGTCAATGCGATGGGCGACAAAGCCAACAGCAACACACTTGATGCTTTGCTTCAGGCGAAGCAATCTGGTCGTTTTGAATCAACCTACTTCGGTAAAGCTTCAGGTGAAATGATAGATTCAGATCAAAGTATTGATTTCAGCGATTACGACCCACGTCAGCGCCCTTGGTATCAGCAAGCTAACTCAACACAGCAATTAATAATAACCACCCCTTACCTTGATGCTATTTACAATACTTTGGTGGTAACCCTTGCCACACCTACGACCAATGGTGTGGTAGGTGGGGATCTATCCATTAATGACTTGGTTAATGATGTCAACCAAATGAAGCTACCTTCAAACGGTTTTGCCATAATGATGCATAAAGACGGCACCGTTATCGCCTATAAAGATCCAAGTAAAACCATGGGCCATATCCGCGCCATTGATAACGATCTTGATTACAGGCTTTTGCAGCAAAATCGTCGAGCAAATGAACTCATGTCGATTCATTTCGCTCCTGAAGACAAAGATAAACTTATCTGGCTAGAAACAATCCCTAATACTGACTGGGAACTTATCCTCGTACTTGACCAAGCAACCTTGGAAGCGCCACTTAAATCATTACTCCTGACCCAGCTTGGTATTGCTGCCATTATTTTACTGGTAAGCATGGTGTCTATTTCTTTGATGATGAGTCGCTTACTTGCGCCTTTATCAAAAGTATCACAAGCATTAGCCCACATAGCTCAAGGCAATGGCGACTTAACCCAGCGTATTGAAATTGAGAGTAAAGATGAAGTGGGAACACTGGCTGAGAATTTCAACTTATTTGTACATAGTCAGCATCAGCTGATTACTCAAATTCGTCTGGTCGCTCATGAGCTTGACCAAAAAGCGGATCAAAGCTTGGGCAACTCCCATGAAGCGGCAAAAGAGCTACAAGTGCAGCAACAAGAAGTCACTATGGTTGCCACTGCCGTAACCCAAATGGCCAGCGCCACCAATGAGATTGCCTCAAATGCTGAAAACACCGCAGCCGCAGCGCAGCAATCAAGCACAAGTAGTTTACAAGGGCAAAGTTTGGTTGATAACACTCGCCAGTCAATCAATTTACTGGCTGATGAAGTCACTCAAGCCACTGATGTGATTAGTGAGCTAAGTCGTCATGCCCATTCAATTTCAAGTATTTTATCGACCATTCAGGGCATTGCCGAGCAAACTAACTTACTGGCATTAAATGCCGCCATTGAAGCTGCCCGTGCAGGCGAACAAGGTCGAGGTTTTGCCGTGGTCGCTGATGAGGTCAGAGTGCTATCTCGACGTACTCAAGATTCCACCCAAGAGATCCACGACACCATTGACACTCTGCAAAAAACCACCTCTAAAGCAGTAAGCTTGATGCAAACTAGTCAATCCTTAGCCGCTAACAGTGTTACCGATGTTAATGAAGCCACTAACGCCATTGGTGAGATCACCCAAGCGGTTGCGTTAATTTCAGATATGGCCAGCCAAATTGCCACTGCTGCAGAAGAGCAAACCCAAGTCACCAATGAAATCACCCAAAATACTGTCGCGATTAAAGACGTCACCGATGACATAAGCCTTGCAGCATCAAACAGCTTACAACAAGCGCAAGATTTAAAACTTCAAGCAAAGTCACTCAATGATTTGGTTGCGACATTCATCCTTTAACAAGTCATTTGAGGATTAACACCAATACCTATAAAACTTGGTTATAGGTATTGGTCGGCGCCAATCTTGAAGTCATTGATAAGTGTTACTGGCTCGGCATATGCTCCACCAGCAAGTCGATAAAGCGGCGAACTTTTGGGGATAAATGCTTACGGCTAGGATACACCGCATAGATATCGATTTGAGGCTGAATGTAATCTTGAAACAGTATGCTGAGCTGCTGTTTTTCAAGGGCTGCAGTTAAGTAAAATGAGGGTAAGCGGCAAATACCGTGATGATCGAGTACCATCGCCAGTTCCATATCGGCATTATTACAACCAATCACTTGCGCCACAGTTACCGTTTCTGAGCGGCCATCAGCATGTTCAAACAGCCAGCGATCTGGCTGCTTTAAATTGCTATAGCAAATACACTGATGCCTAGCTAACTCGCTGGGCACTTGCGGGGTTCCGTGGGTGGCAAGGTATTGTGGCGTTGCCACGATATGTGCATGAAATTGACCAATACGTTTACAGATTAAACTCGAATCAGTTAATTGCCCGGTGGCTCTAATCGCTAAATCATAGCCCTCTTGCACTAAGTCCACATGGCGATCGCTAAAATCAATGTCTAGCTTTACCTCGGGATACATACGCATATACAAAGACAAAATGGGTTGTAAATATTGCAAACCAAAGGTCACTGGGCAGCTAATCTTCAAGGTTCCGTAAGGGGTCATTAAGCTGCTATCGATCATATTGATCGCCGCTTGGGCATCGGCGACCATTTGCTGACATTGCTGATAAAACAGCTTGCCCTCGGCGGTTAAACTCAGCGAACGCGTGCTGCGATGCAATAATCGAGTATTAAGCCGCTGCTCTAACTTTGTGACAGTTTTACTGACATAAGAAGTGGAATGGCCGGTTTTTTCTGCCGCTAACGAAAAACTGCCAAGCTCGATCACTTGGGTAAAAATCACCACACCATCAAATAGCTTTGTATCTTGATCCATCACGCTCAGCCACTGTTACTGCATTTATGCCACTATAACGGTGTTATTCATTCCAATAAAGCTCAAACCAGCTCAATTAATCATCATTACAAGCCAAATGGAAACAATGAATATCCAACAACTGACTTAATCAATCACTAAAAAGGCCGTACAGTAGCGGCATAAGTTAATAGCAAACACAATTAAGCCACCCATCACTTGGTTGTGAATGCTCACAATAACCACAGTCAAATAAGGGCAATAACATGAAAATATTAGCATTTGCAGCAAGCAGCAGTCGTAACTCAATTAATAAAACCTTAGCAAACTATGCCGCTCACTTGGCCGCTAATATAGTAGATGGCGCAGCAGTGGAATTGTTAGATATTAACGATTATGAAATAGCATTATTTAGCGAAGATAGAGAAAAAGAGTTAGGCAAGCCTGCATTGGCACAAGCCTTTTTTGATAAAATCACCCAGGCAGATGCCTTAGTGATTTCATTTGCTGAGCATAATGGCTCTTACACTGCGGCCTACAAAAACCTGTTTGACTGGACATCACGTATTGATCCAAAACTATTTCAAAACAAACCAACGCTATTATTAGCCACCTCACCAGGCCCTGGCGGTGCTAACACGGTATTAACCGCCGCAACCACATCAGCGCCCTACTTTGCCGCTGATGTAAAAGGCACGTTGTCGGTACCCAGCTTTTATCAAAATTTTGATCTAGAAACAGGTACATTAACGAATCCAGAGCTTGCCGAAAAACTCACTCAAGCTGTCAGCCAGCTCACAAGTTAAGCCTAATTCAACACACTCGATAGCGCTGTATTATTGCCCCAGCGTTATCGTGCTGATTTTCCGCATTAGTTTGATTAGCCAGTTCAATTTCAGAATCAAGTACCCCACCATTGGCGATGATCATTTTTGCCGAAGCAAGATTGTGCTTATAACAATGAATATGCAGCTCATTGATGCCTTTGCCCTTTGCCAATGCGATAGTTTGCGCCATCAATTCGACCCCTAAGCCTTTACCACGAAAACGCGGTCGAATACCCAGTCCGATATGGCCGCCACAATAACGAATATTATCATTGAGGGTTAAGCGTAAATTGGCGACACCTAAGAGCTCATCACCTTGCACTAACCAGTATGTTTCACTGGCCACATAACCTGTAGGTAAATTCTGCCCGCGGGCAAAATCACTGATTTTTTCGAGCATTGCGCCAAAATCACTGTGATCAAAATCCAGCGGAAATGGATAACGTTCTTCATTCCCTAGCTCGGCAATATATTCAATATAGCTTTGCTGGTAGTGGGCACTTGGCTTTACGAGCTGCAACGGGCTTCTCCTTGAATGCGCTAACTAACACCAACAATGCCTTATGGCTCTGTTGGTGCTGGCTTACTCGATTTTACTTACGTCCCAGAATACGCAAAATTCTCAGGAACAAGTTAATGATATCCATATACAGGGCGGCAGCACTATCAATGGCATTATCTACTGTTTTCGGAATTTGATTGGCACGGCCCCAGTCATAGCCTATGTAGCCACAAAAAATCAGCACCACAATCCAATCTAATATGCCGTGATGAATACCAAACACATATATTTCAATCAGCTCAACCACAATCACTAACAATAAAGCAATGGTTAGCGCACCAGCGATTTTGCTAAAAAACGCCGGAAATAACGTGCCTAAACACATCATGCCGATAGTCACTAGCCCTGTAATCCGAATGGCTTCTGATACTAATGCGGCATCATACTGGCTCACCACTAAATTAATAATGAAGCCAAATGGCACCACCACAAAGTTATAGCCAATAAAACTAACAATGGGTTTATCAGATGAGGAAAATAGATAAACACCCAAAAAACATGAAGCAAAATACCCGATAAAAAACACCCACGAATTTATATCTGCAATTGCTTGCGGTGAAATATTTGTCACCATCCACCAATTAATGCCAAAGCCCCAGCAGAGTGTTAAGCCAATAACAAGATTATAAAAAGTGGGACTGATCAGGGTGTCGTCTGTATCGCGACGGTCAAAAACATTACTTTCCACAACAATATCCTTTCGTTGTTAATAGACGTTATTAAGCCATTAATGGCTCAATAACTGACAGCAGATTTACTTAATTAATCGCAAAGCATATGGCACGCGAAAGTTATCACCTTTTGATGTGGCAATCGCGCCCATAATGCAAAAGACCAAATGACAAACGCCCAATACCAAGGTAAATAACACCCCTATTAAAATGAAAGTAAGAATGAACGAAATGAAATAACCAATGGTGGCTGTAATTGACCAGTTCAGCGCCTCTTTAGACTGCTCTCTAAGATATACGTCATCTTCTTTGACTAGATACAACACCAACGAGGGGATAAACCCGAAAAAGATGGTCCCAATCCAGCACAACAGCGCCAGATTTTTACTATCTTGTGAAATTTCATTTATCACTACGTCCGTATTTTCGCTCATTATTCATTCCTTTATAGACACCCAATGAAGCCACTAAAGCTGGGTGCATGACTTTAGCGGTATTTAGTTCGTAGCAAATAGAAAAGCAATAAACACTATCCAGCAGATCTGAAAGGACATGATTGATATCCATATCAGGGCTTAAAATAGTTGTCCTTCACTATCTAATTGATACTTAATGCCCAATAGTTGCTTGATTAAAGCATCACAGTGGCACTTAAGGTTTAAAATATAACCACGATTGATATTAGCAAGTCAAATTAACCTTTTAAAACAGAACGATATAAACCATATTGTCGCTTTATGAGTTAATAACTTCAGCCTAGATCCTTGATACTGGGCATTAGATACAGGGCATTTGATACTGGGCATTTTATTCCGAGCATTAGATAACAGCATCATGCTGTGGCTTTTTACTATAAAAAAGCTGATGAAAAAGATAAATATATTCCATTGATGCAACAGGGAATACCGCCAACAAGGCTTGCCTTGCTCCCCCGCACAAATTCAACAATATTTGATGTTAAAGTCTGCATGATTCGATTAATGTATCATCACTTATACCAAGTTATTTACCCACTAATAATAAAAAAGGTAAACAATAACAACGTGACCAATAATCAAATCAACAATAATAAAACCCACAGCAATAAAATCCATAATAATAGCGTCCCAAAGTCAGCAGCTTTAATGGGCACGCCAACTGCACAATTATCCGCATTACGGCTCATCTATTGGCTATTAAAAATAGGCTTGATCTTATTTGCGACTCAGTTGTTTGGCTTAACCGCCCCACCAATGGAACTCAATTTTATTCTTGCAGTTGAAGCTGTCTATGTCGCTATTGGCTTTCGGATTCGTTACGCCATTAACCAAAACCAATTATTGTTTGCCACCTTATTGCTAGATACCCTATTTTGGATAATATGGCTGTATTGTACTGGTGGTTCAGCTAATGCCTTTATTTCATTGCTTTTATTGCCTATCGCCATCGCTGCTGTCATGTTGCCACAATGGGCTCCTTGGTGTTTGGCGCTTATTTCGACTGCCGCCTACAGTGCGATGATTTTTACTCAACCCGATCACAGTATGCATCATGGTATGGACATGAGTTCCCACTACTTAGGCATGTGGTTTAACTTTGTTATTTCAGCATTGGTACTTACCACCACGGTGGCGTTTATTGCTAAAAAAATTCGTCAAAAAAATGCCCAATTACATTACTTGCGCGAAGCGCAAATGCGCCAAGAAAAGCTATTGGCACTGGGCACAGTATCAGCACAAATGGCTCACCAATTGGCAACGCCACTGGCCACTTTAAGGCTTTTATTAGAAGAACTTAGCGAAGATAATCCTGCGGATCAGTTACAGCTTGAAATGAATAAGGCGCTGAGCCGCTGTGAGAAAAGCCTAACAGATTTAAGGCTGGCCACCGAGTCTATTCGATCGGAAAAAATGCACTCGCAAACCGTGAATAATTTAGCCACTAGCCTGCAAGAGCAAGTTAATTTACTCATGCCTGAAGTTCAGCTGTCTTTAACCCTGGCTGACAACGCTGACCGAGCAGAAATTCTCACCGATATGAGTCTATTGCCGGCATTACTGGCATTAATTGAAAATGCCGCCAGAGCCAGTCAGGAAAATATTCAAACCCAAAAAGTAGCGATAAAAATCACCTTAGATAAACAACTTGGGCTAAGCATTGGCATTTATGACTTTGGTGAAGGTATGTCTGAAAGTTTGCTGGAAAAACTTGGTCATAAAATGATTGAAAACCCCAAAGGCTTAGGGATTGCGGTGTTATTAAGCCATGCCAGTTTTGAGCGCTTAGGCGGCAAGCTAACCCTGCAACCCAACCCAGCGCAAGGCATGATTGCCACTGTAACCTTACCCATAGAAACTTAGGCTTATTAGCTATGAATAACTTACTCATTATTGAAGACGATAGCGCCTTAGCCGCGGTGCTTGCTAGTCGCTTAAGCCGCCATGGATTTAACTGCATGCAATGTAACTGCGCAGATCAAAGCTTATTAAAAGCCCGTCAGCATGCACCGAGTCATATTTTATTAGACATGAAGCTGGCCGATAAGAATGGTTTATCGTTAATAGTCCCGCTGCGCCAATACCTGCCTAAAGCATTAATCGTGTTACTAACAGGCTACGCCAGTATTGCCACTGCCGTTGAAGCCATTAGATTAGGTGCCGATAATTACTTAGCCAAACCCGTTGATACCCAAACCTTACTCAACGCCCTCAATGTTAGCCCCAATGAGCAAAATGAGCCGCTATTGTCTGATCAGCCGATTTCGCCCAAGTTACTAGAGTGGGAGCATATTCAACAGGTTCTGACCGCCAATAATGGCAATATTTCTGCCACGGCAAGGCTATTGGGGATGCACAGAAGAACGCTGCAACGCAAATTACTGAAAAAGCCCATTACTGACACGCGATAAAAGGCCCTAGTGGCTGTTATATACATTTTCAGCCCCTAAAACTGTCACCTTGGATTTGGCTTTAATTTACTTAATTAAACGTAAATTATATGGCACACGGAAACTGTCACCTTTAGAGGTTGCGATGGCGCCTATGGTACAAAAAACCAAATGACTGATCCCCAACGCTAAGGTAAACATCACCCCAATTAAGCTAAAGAAAAGAATAAAACCAATGCTATAACCAAGGACACCAGTGAGAAACCAATTCAACGCCTCTTTTGATTGTGCTTGCATATAGTCATCATCTTGTTTCACAAACAACAATATCAGCGCCGGAATGAAGCCGAAAAACAAGGTGCCAAGCCAACATAATCGCGCCATATTTTTCGCATTTTGGGTAATTTCATTGATGACTAATTCCGTGTCTTGGCTCATGGATAATTCCTTTATACACATTCAATGAGCACTGTGAAGCTGGGTACCTGATTGGTGTATGAGTTTAGGTATTTAAAAGTTAACAAGCGCATGAAAACAGCAATGAAGCTCTGACAGGACGTCATCGATATCCATATCTGGGTTAGAATAGTTATCCTTCACTATTTGTACTTTCATTTGTATTTATGTTTGTATTTGCAGCCTAATGACGGCTTACGACAAAGTCGCTAATGAACCCAGTTTAAAATATAAGCAGCGCCACTGACAATAAGTCAAACTAGCGACTTTAACCCAACATAATAAAAATAAACGCCCTAAATATAAGCGCTTAATTTATCTTTAAAGCTAATTGTCTCGCCAATTTTGCCCTCTGTTTTGCCTCGGATATAAACAAGATTACCATTAAACTTTTACCGCCAATTGCCGATATGTTTGTATGCGGCGGTCTTTTAACAATAAGGCAGATAACGCCAATCATTTAACACTGGGATTAGCGTCAATTTATTTGCAGCCAAATAACAGTACGATTCTTTTTATATCAGCAACATACAAAGACTAAGGCTTACGCCGAGGATTTCAAATGAAACAAATTAGTTTTCGCAAAGTCGATGCCGTACTAATTAAGCTAAGCCTAAATGGTAAATTTTGGGTTATTTGTACCCTAGTCACCTTTTTTACCGCAGCAATAGCACTGACAAATTACTTTAATAGCAATAGCCAAATAAGCCAGTCATCACAGCAATTTGCCCAAACAACCATTGATGCTTACGCGAACAGTGCCAAGGCTCAAAACTTATCAGAC
Organism: Shewanella sp. UCD-KL21; assembly: GCF_001957135.1. GTDB lineage: Bacteria > Pseudomonadota > Gammaproteobacteria > Enterobacterales > Shewanellaceae > Shewanella. The sequence goes on from NZ_MPHK01000004.1 coordinate 211,563, forward strand.
GATGCACTGGCTGACTTTGCCCGACAAATAAATGCCTCTGTGGGTTATATGAGCGCCGCCAAACGTAGCGGCGATAACATTACCGTCAGCGCTGCAGTCGGCAATCAAGCACTTGTAACCACTATTAATGTCACCCAAGTTGAAATGGCTGCAAAATCAGCGGTTAACAACATGCTGATGATAGCCTTATTGAGCTTATTGCCCTTATATTTGGTTTGCTATTGGATCTCGACCTCCCTTGGTGGCGGCCTGTGGGATATGTATATAGCCATTAAGCGCCTTGCTGATGGTGATTTAAGCCAGCGACTGAATTTTTTTGGTAGCGATGATTTCAGTGTTATTGCCCGTGAAATTGATCGCAGCGCCGATAATATGAGTGAAATGGTATCTGCCATTGCGGTGAATGCTGAAACACTGGCAGGGGCTGCGGTTGAGTTTAATCAACAAGCGCAGCAAAGTGAGCAATTAACCCAGTACCAGCATGAGTTTTTAGATACAGTATCGGTTGCTATGGCGCAGATGACCGCAGCCATTGAAGAGGTATCCCACAATGCCTCTAATACTTCAGAGCAAACGCAGCTTAATTCCGCTCAGGCCAACAACAGTCAGGTACAAATTACTGAAGCCGTTACCCGTATTAGCACTTTAACCGGCAGAATTTCAGAAGCCTCAAGCTCAGTGGCGGAGTTATCTACTGCTGCGGCCAACATTGGCGCTGTGGTGACCACCATTAACAGCATTTCAGAACAAACTAACCTGTTAGCCCTTAATGCTGCCATTGAAGCGGCTCGCGCCGGTGAGCAAGGCCGAGGCTTTGCCGTGGTCGCCGATGAAGTGCGCACGCTTGCCAGCCGCACCCAGCAAGCCACAGTTGAAATTCAAACCATGATTGAGGGACTGCAGCAAGACACCAATACTCTTTCGCATATCACCACAGATATTGTGGCGCAGGCAGATAAAGGCCGTAATGCCATTGAGTCTGTCGGTAACGACGTGGATCAAATGGTTGGTTCTATTAGCAATGTGTTTGATATGAGCAGTCAAATAGCGACCTCATCTGAACAGCAAAGTGCGGCAGCGCGAGATATTGCCGGCCAACTTAAAGATATTCGCGGTCAAGCGGAAACCATCAAGGATAGTGCGCAGCGCTCGGTCAGTATCGCCACCAATTTAAATGACTCTTCGAATGGTTTAGAAGGTATTTTAAAGCAGTATACTTTAGCTAAATAACAGCACTTTAGCGAAGTAACAGCACTTAAGCTAAATAACAACGATATAAACAGCGAACCTAAAGCAAGGTTAACCCTTTGCTTTAGGCTGCTGATTTTAAGCAATTTATCTTTTAAGCGGTGTTTACACTAAGCCACGTTGCTGATCCACACCGTTTGATAGGGCTCAAGTAACATCACTGCATTAATATCTGCAATCACCTCCCCGTCGATGAGATCAAACCAGGTTTCAGTGCCAATTAAATTCAGCTCAGCCAACGGCAGCTCCATCACTTGATCGGTAATATTACTGATACAGAAAATGCTTTGTCGTCTATCGCGGCTTTGACGCCAAAACCCAAATAACTGTAAGCCTAAATGCAAAGTAAACTGAGTCGCATTAGGGTTAAATGCCCGCTGGCGGGTGCGTATGCTAATCAGCTTAATTAATGATGCCAGCACTTTACTGTGCTGATTATTATCATCTGCTAGTAATCGACTTAACTCGTTATAATCCCAACGGTGGCGGTTAATGGCGCGGTTGTGGGAGGTATTGGCGAGCTTTTCATAATCATTGCCTGTGCCTAACAAGCTATGAATATAAATACCCGGTATTCCCTCAAGCCCCAACATAATCGCGTGGGCGCAGCTAAAGCGATCTAAGCCAAACTGATCTTTACCTTTCACTGTGCCTTGTAAGGCATCAATTAAAGCAATGTTCATTTCATAGGGCTTTTGCTGACCATCTTCAGAGGTGCGGCTAGATATTTTGCCGCCAAATGACACCATGGTTTCCACTAGGGTGTTAATTTCGTCCTCATCTAATAAGCCTTCAGCAGGTCTTAGTCCCACACCATCGTGGGAGGCGATAAAGTTAAAGTAAGTGGTGCCGTCCTGCGCGGGCGGCATGCTCATCTGCCAACGTTTAAGGTATAAACAACTGCCGGTGATCAAGGTATTAATCAATAACGGCGGCAATGAGAAGTTATAAATACAATGGGCTTCGTTAGCATTACCAAAATAGGTCAGGTTTTGGGTATTGGGTATGTTGGTTTCGGTGATCACCACCGCATTATTTTGCGCATGCTCAATAAGGGTGCGTAATAATCTAATTACCTCATGGGTTTGCGCTAAGTTAATCGATTTAGAACCGACGATTTTCCATAAAAACGCCACGGCATCTAAGCGGAAAATATTCACGCCGGCATCAAGGTATTGCCTGATGATCCTCACAAACTCCAGCAGCACTTGTGGGTTTCTAAAGTCAAAGTCCACTTGGTCATGACTAAAGGTGCACCACACATGCTGCAGACCTGTAGCGGTTTCTGTGGGCCTTAGTAAATCAGATGTCCGTGGCCGCACTACCGCAGATAAGTCATCCTCAGGCTTAGCGGTAAAAAAGTAATCATGGCCAAGGCCTTCACCTTTAATGAAGTTTTGAAACCAAGCACTGCGGCTAGAGCAGTGATTAATCACTAAATCAGACATTAATCTGCGCTTGCTGGCAATCAGCTCAATATCAGACCAATCACCTAGGGCATCATTGACACTTGAGTAATCAATCACAGCAAAGCCATCATCCGAACTATAAGGAAAGAATGGCAAGATATGCACCCCATTGATGCACTCAAGGTAGTTATCCATAAATTCTGCCAGAATGGACAACGGCTTTTGCCCTTCTTGAATAATGCTATCACCATAGGTGATCATGATGACATCTTGCTGCGACCAATGATTGGCATAGGGGTGTGGCTCATCGCAATCAACACTAATATTCATGGTGTTAATCAATTGCTCAGCCAGATCATCCGCTGACACATCTAGGGTGATATCTTGATAAATACAACCTAGCTGCTGAATTAGCTTTTGCTTAAGTGCATTAATGTCTGCCATTTTGACCTCTTCAAACCTGCGAGCTTGCCCTGCTCGCGGGTATCCTAAAATCTCACTCATGATTACATAAACTCTGCATTGTCCGCCTCTACCGCCTCTTTAAGTTGCTCAAGTACATCAGGCATCGCACTGATCACCCGGCTCCATGTTGGCATAAAAGGGGTTTCCATTGGGTTATCAAGAAAACGCTGCCCAGCGGTCACAATATTTTGGGCAAACATTTCTACGGCTTTTTCTTCAGTATGGATATCGGTGGTGAGCCCATTCATAAGCGCATCATTATGGTAAGTTTCCACATAATCGAGGGCGATACGATAATAGGTCGCTTTTAAGGTTCTAAAGGCCTCAGTGCTAAAGGTTTCCCCTTGGGTGGCCAATTTACGATAAAACGCTTTGGTGATATCAATGGACATTTTTGATAAGCCCGCTTCAGCATTATCTAACGATAAATCCTGATGCTTATGATCGTAATTATCAGCAATATCCACCTGACAAATGCGGTTGTGCGCATAGTTACGGTGCATCTCACTCAGCACGCCAATCTCTAAGCCCCAATCACTTGGAATGCGTAAATCGTTTAATACATCGCGTCTAAATGAAAACTCACCGGCTAATGGATAACGAAAGCTGTCCATATATTCTAAATAATCATTATGACCCACGACTCTTTGCAAGGCTTTGATCAATGGTGTGACCAATAACCGCGACACGCGGCCATTAATTTTGCCGTTGGACATGCGGGCATAAAAACCTTTACTGAATTCATAATTAAACTGTGGATTGGCCACCGGATATAACAATCTTGCCAGCAGGGATTTTTCATAGGTGACAATATCGCAATCATGCAGTGCCACTGATTCGGTTTTGCCTGATGCCAAAATATAGCCCATGCAATACCAAACGTTACGGCCTTTACCCAGCTCTTTAGGCGCTAAGCCTAGCTCACTTAACTTTGCATCAAGGGCTTGCAGTCTGGGGCCGTCATTCCACAGCACTCTATGGTGTTGCGGCAACTGATTAAAAAAGCCCAGCGCCTGTTTATATTGCTCTTTATCGGCCCTATCAAGCCCAATCACAATTTCATTTAAGTAAGGCACGTCTTTTAATTTACTGATAATTGCAGGTAAGGCTTCACCTTCTAGCTCTGAATACAGCGAAGGTAAAATCAGCCCTAAGGGCCGCGTTTTAGCAAATTTGAGTAAGTCCTGCTCCATCTCTTCATGGGTACGCTGGGTCAGGTTATGTAGGGTAGTCACTATGCCATTTTGGTAAAAATCAGCCATGTTATGCCTCCTCAAGCTTCAATGATGTTGAAGAATTTGGGTTTAAAAACAAAGCTTCTAGGCATTCTGCCCAGCCTTTAGGCCCGTATTGGCTACTTTGAATCGGTGTTGATGCGGTATCGATTTTTGGAAAAGTATGAGTTGGAGATTTAATTTGAATGGCAATATCTGCCGCCTCTAGCATGGCGCTGTCGTTGCCACTGTCACCGAGGGCGATGGTTTGCACGCTGGTTTGGTACACATTGGCGTACTCCTGCGCTAGCCAGTCCATGGCGCGGCCTTTATCTGTATGGCCGCCAACATGTAAGAAGCGCCCGCCTTGGAGCATGTTCGCGCCTAGGCTATTCATATGGGCAATAAAGGCTTGTTTTCGAGTTTCATCACCTGTCCACAGCAGCGGCTCAGAGTAATGTCTTACTAAGGCCAGAGTGGCTTTTTCTGGGGTTAAATCCGTTAGCTCACAAAGCTCTTCGGCTGTCAGAGATGAAAAGCCGAGATAATCTTCTGCAAATGCTTTGGCCTCGGTTTCCAGTAAGGTTAACCAATGGCTTCTTGGCTCACAAAATTCTTTTACCCAATAATACCCTTGGGTAAAGGTGTCTTGAGGCTGAGTGTCAAAGTAGCCGATGGGGATGTAGATCACCGCGCCATTTTCTGAAATAAACGGGGAATTAAAGCCAATGGTTTGCTGAAACTTTTCCATTTCGGCAAAGGTTTTACTGGTATTAGGGATGATAGGAATTTGCTTTTCATTTAACCCTTCAATGACTGCGATAGCGCTAGAAAAACTGTAATCAAAGTGATCAAGTAAAGTACCGTCCATGTCTGTAAATATTAGCGGTCTTGTGGTCATATTTATTCCCTTCCATTACCTAAACAATTATTCAACTGCCTAAAAATGTTTCAGGTTACATGCCAGCTTTTGGCGCTTTGCACTAAAATGGTTAGAAACTAAACATTAGATGCTGAATTTATTGATTAAATAATTTATCCGCGGGGAAAGAACACATTGAAAAAAACACAGAAATGGATCATAAATGCAGGATTTTAAACCACACCTTGCACCATTGCGGTGCAAACAGGTCGTTAAAGGTTAGCTATTTACACTTGCTGATAGGACAGTATTGGCCAAGATGTTTTTGCCAAGGGTCATGCGCACTCAGCCGCAAGGTGGACTTTATTTTTCCCCGCGTATTTAGCTCGATAAAGTGCTTCATCTGCTATTTTTGCTAGCTCAAATAATGACTTGCTGTTATCAAGGTTATTTACTACCCCCATACTCACGGTTAAATTAAGGCTGATATCCTCAAACTGGAACGCTTGAGCCGCGATGCCTTGGCGCAAACGCTCTGATATCGCAAAGGCTTGATCCATATTAGTATTAGGTAAAACTATCAAAAACTCTTCACCGCCAATCCTGCCAATCAAGTCACTGTTTTTTAATAAGGCTTTTACTCTTTTTGATAGTGATTTGAGGGTTAGATCGCCCACATGATGACCGTAGGTGTCATTAATGGTCTTAAAGTTATCAATATCAAACAGGATCACGGCTAATGGTTGATGTTTTTTAGCGGCTTTTTCAACGAGACTCTGACCTTTAGTGAAGGTTTGACCACGATTATAAAGCCCGGTAAGAAAGTCTACCTCTGCACGAACTTTTAACGAGCGCCGCGAGACCAAGAGGAAAATAATCAAGGTTGATAGCACCACTGCAGAAACAAAAAGTAGCATCAGATTAAGCTGATAAATACGCTCTTTGTCTTCAACTGCGGCCAAATTTAATTCATTAATAGCAAGCCTATTCGCCAGTAACTGATTTTCAAAATTGACCAATTGGTCATTATGCCCAAGCGCAGAAATGATAACTTGATTACTAATGACGCTTTGATGCGCCTCCCTTTCTAAATCGATGACATCCAGCAGCGTATTAACGGCCTCAATGGGCTTTCCTTCATCCATCGCAATAATGACATCGGCCTGTAAAATCATGCTTTGCTGGTTTTGACTAAAGTGTTTATCTTGTTTAAATGCGCGCGCCATTTCAGCCGCTTTTACTGCATCACCAATTCTTAAATAAGCTAACGCCAGATATAAGTAATTGCTGGTTTTAAAATAACTTTCTTTGGAAGTGTGGTGTAATGAAACCGCTTTTTCTAAATGCTCAATAGCAAGGGGAAAATCATTCATTCTTAGCGCCACGCGGCCGCTATTTAGGTGCGCAAAAAATAATAAATCTTTGTAATCTTTAACTTCATTGGCCAAAGTGAACTGCACCGTCAGACTTTTCTGAGCTTTATCCCAATCCCCTAGCTTTAATGCCTCGCTAAGCATATTGTGTTGCATATTGAACATGTCTTCTTTGTCATTAATGCGCTGCCAAGTCAGGTAGGCTTTTTCAAAGTTTTCATACCCTTGTTGATGCAATCCCACACGCCGATAAAGATTACCTGTCGCATTATAAATCAAAGCTTTACGGTTTAAGTTTAGCGCACTACTTTTATCAACGACTGTCAGCGCTTCGCTCAATAAATCAATGCCTTGTTGAACCGTAGTAGGCTCTGTATAACAAAAAGCATTTTGAGTTAATGTCTTAGCGAGTAATTCTGAGTTGTTATGCTGACGAGCATAATGGAGGGCAAGTGTTCTATCTTCACAGTAAACTGCAGGATCATTCGTTTGTAGGTATTTAGCAAAGGAGCGTTCTAAGTAGCTATCAATTAAGATATCAGTCACCGCCAAAGAGCTAACCAGCGCTATACCTTTATCATAACTGGCTATAGCTAATTCCAACTGGCGAGTTTTTTCGTACTGCTGGCCATAAACAAAATAATACTTTGCTTGAGATTCAGCATCAAAGTTGCTGCCTGTAAGATCAAATTGGTCTAATAACGCAATCGATTCTGTAGCAGAAAGGCCTTTAATTGATTGTTCTAGTTTGAGGAAACCATCATTGGCAACAGCACTTAAGCTTACTAAAAAAAGCATACTGCACAGCCATGGGATAAATCTTCTCATCTACAAACAATCCATTTTTCGCGTTAGTTAAATAGCACTTTCGTAGTATATCCACTTAGCAACAACATGAAACAGTTTTCACCCAAAATAGACACTTACCAACAAATTGATACAAACAAACCGCCAATACTGATACATACTCAGGGTTAACGCGATTAACTGATTAAAGCCGCTAGCCCATAACACCCCAAATAGCATTTAGCATACCGACATAAATTTAAAATCATTGTATTAATTAAAGAACTGCCGCTGCGAAGAGCGAGCAGCGAACGAGCGCTAACTATGCCCTAATTAATTTAGGTCTTGAGAATAATTAAGGCCTTAGCCTAGGACAATTGATACAAACAAACCGCTAACACTGAAACATACTCAGGGTTAACGCGATTAACTGATTAAAGCCGCCAGCCCATAACCCCCAAATAGCATTTAGCATACCGACATAGATTTAAAATCATTGTGTTAATTAAAGAACGTTGCGAAGAGCGGGCAGCGACCGAGCGTTAACTATGTCCTAATTAATCGAGGTCTTGAGAATAATTGAGGCCTTAACCTCGGACGATACTTGAACAGATATGCGCTAGCATGAGCATGTGTTGATGGGATCTTATGGCTAACGGTTTAATGTCATGCGGTAAATTGGCATTAATTAAGCGAGCCTGACTCACAGGATGAAGTGTAGCTATCAAGTTCAATTAAACCGTTAAGAATAATGCCGTGATAACGGGCTTTAATCAGTTGATAATCCATATCTGCAGCAAAATAGTAGGTGACATCTTCATCGCCAGTTTGCTCGACTGGGATCAAGGTTAAGTCTCCCCAAGGTGCAAGTGTAACCGTTTGCTTTGGCTGTACATAAAACTGGTAAGGCTCGATGCCATCGGAGGCTTGCCTTACTAGGGCGAATTGTTGCCGACCTTGTAACAAATGCTCCCGAATTTGAATGGCTAAGGTATCCACATCACGCAAAGGCTGTTCTTTTGAGACGTAGTTTGCCACCTCGCCATCAATATCGACTCGCGACCGTCGCCCTGTGTCATCAAAGGTGACTTGCATATCCCGAGAGCGAAATCCTGACACTTGTTGATGAAATTTGTTCGTTAACCATTCATTAGTGGCATCAGACCAAGACAGTTCTGCCCGCTGCTGATATTGGGTACCAATGCCTAAAATACTGGCTTCACTGTTTGACGTGACTACCGCCGACTTGTCATGCCAATGCTCAGTTCTGGTCATTTCACCAGTATGTATTCCATTAAGATAAATGCTGTAAAGGGCATTGCGGCGGCACTGTGTCGCTGTTTTATTAACAAGAGCTTCACCCGCAAGCGCGTTATTGGCGATGGCATCATTTGCATATGCATTACTCACCACAGCCCCATACAGTGCGGCCAATATCACTAATGGCATCGCTAATGGCATCGCTAATGACTTAGCCAATATTTTAGCCAATGACTTAGCAAACGTTCGCCATCTTTTGGGGCTAATATGCAACTCAGAAGGTGTTGTATTCATGCTCGCCTGTCACTAATCGGTCAAATTAAAAATTAAAACACTTCATTGACGTTAAGGTAGAAGTTAGTTTCATTTTCGCCCACACCGACATCAAAACGTAAATTAATATTATCTTTTATATTAAAGCGAAAGCCAGTGCCATAGGATGTCATTAACTCATCCGACAATTGGCTTACTTTAGGTGCCACGCTGCCCACCGCGCCCCAAAAAACCATGCCATAACGCTGAAAAATCGGTAAACGATATTCAACTTGGCCCATCATCATTTGCTCGTCGCGATAACGCCCCTTGATATAACCGCGCATGGCATTAGAGCCACCTAAGTCAGGCAGTAAATTCCAAGGCACATCGCCATCAGTAAAGTGACCTTGCACTTGCCAAGCGATTAATCCTGGCGCAGACATAGCGCTTAAATCAATGTAATTGGCGAGCTCAATATTATAAGTTGAAAATGACGATGATTGATCGTTTTGATATAGGCCTGCATCCACTTGAAACAACCAGCCTTTAGTGGCATTTAAGCGATAATCTCGCGAGTCGTAAATACTGGTGACAACCAGCCCCGAACTAAAATTATTCGGCAAAATGTCCGTGGCATCAACGGCTATTTCAGGCTCAACTAAGGCTAAGTTTTCAGCGCTGGCATAAATAAAATCTGCGCCAACCCCAATAAAATAATTACTGGCAACTTCGGTCATCCACCGCGGTTTAAAACTATAAAGTTGCTCTTCAAACTCATGATGATTGGCATCGATATTGCCTTGCTCAATACCTTGGCCATAATACACTGCAGCTTCATTATGTAACTCTAATTGCAGCAATAAACGCTGCTTGCCTTGATTGAAAAACGTCATATTTTCCACTTCAACGCCGTAAGAATTATTCATCGATACAAATGAGTTCAGCACCAAAGATGAGGGCTGCTCCTGTGCCGCTGCGCCATCGGTTTTATATAGCCCCACCATTAATAAACCTAAGCCAAATTTTTTCTCAGGGGTGTAATAAGCTGTGGGCAAATAACTCATATCGATGGTTTTACTGTCATCAAACTCACCATCTGCGCCAAACACTGACAAAATATCATCCACCCAAGTCGGCTGCATGTCTTTTGGCGTTTCAAATAAAGGTTCTACTGCGATACTTGCGCTAGAAAACGCCATACATACTAAGAATAAAATCCGTTTCATAACAACTCTAATTAATGATGGGATGGGAAGGTGATAAGCACTTTTAAGCCGTCATATGACTTGCCGAGCGCATTTTAACAGAATTTGGGCAATAAAAAATGCCGCTATTGTTGCAAAAATAACGGCATTTATTAGCAATGATGAGTTTTATCTCAAAACACATAGACTCAAAGTCTATTTACCCCAAGGGTTACTAGGATCTTGCGATGGCGCAGGTCTTTTGGCGCCCGATTTTTCTGAACTACGATTTTGCGCATAAGCGTCTTGTTGTCTTGGCTTATCGCTACCATAACGAGGACGCTGGTTTTTAGCCTTCATCGCTTCATAATTTTCAGTGGCTTTAGCGCGCTGCTCATCTAACAACTCAACCGTTAACTCTTGAGGTTTACGTGGCACAATACCATCAGCAAAACCGCGAGCACGTGGCTTTAGCTCAAACTGTTCAGCAGTACCTTTAGGCATTTGCTTAAAACGATAAAGATAGAAAGACTCTACTCGCTCTCTAGCCCATTCGGTTTTTTTAAGAAACTTGATACTCGCTTCCATACTTGGATTAAGGTTAAAGCACTCCAACCTCAGTGCCGCGTAAAGCACTTTCCAATCATAAAAATCAACCAGTTCAGTCATCATGATGTCTAAACTCAGGCCGTGCAGTGGGTTATTCTGTTGCTTTTCAATCATGTGAGACTCTAATAAAGGATAGTATTTGAAAGGGAGTAAAGCAGTATGTGAACTGCTAAGCACATTATAGCGTTTTTAACTGCAGATATTGGGATATTTTTTATAATCAATCATCAAGATTACCCAAAAGAAATAACGTCATCTCATACATGGTATATCGATCATATAAGTAACCTACTGTATAAAGGCACAATTTTAATATCTGCAAGATTAATGCTATTATCGCCAGTTCAAAATTTAACCTGCACTTAGAATATGAGTGTATTAAACATTTTTAGTTATCAAGGAAGATAATGTGAAGAAAATATTTATTGCCTGCATCCTATTCGCCATCTATCAAAATTGGCCATTATTCCCTAAGAACTACGACCAAACTAATGAAGTGATTTTATACGCCACAGACTGGTGCGGCTATTGTGAAAAAGCACGAGCTTTTTTTGATAAAAATAACATTGCCTATACTGAATTTGATATTGAAAAGTCAACTGAAGGTCTAGAGCGTTATGAAAATCTAGGTGGGGATATCATTCCATTACTTGATATCAATGGCACCATTATCCGAGGTTATAATGAAAGAAAAATGGCTCAGCAACTATATGAGAAGCGATAATTTCAATCGTAAATCCCATACTTAATCTAAGTATGGGATTTGTAAAATAGCGGTGTTGTTATCGACCACTAACTGAAATGTCGCTGGAAGCATAACCTGACATAGGTCGCTTCAAACTTTCAATAGCTTAGTTGAAAAATATAACCATATCCTGACATAAAATATAACCGTAAGCTGACAAATTGAAGCAATCTCTGGAGCCAAAACTTTTCCATGTACTTTTATGACAACATAATGCGACAAATATCATTTACATTATATGATTTAGAAGAATGGCAATAATTTAGCTATTCTCATTCTTTAAAACTCAAGACCTACTCCTAACTCGTAAAACCAAAAAGGTGACATATCTGAAAATTGATGACGACTCAATAAAAAATAAATAGCTGCAGTTTGCCTATATATTAGGCTGTCAACCATCGTTGGCAATTAGAGGCACTTTGTCGTCGTTTGCGGTCTACATGTTCACAATATTTAGTCAACGCAGGCAATGAACCAACCGCACCTTTAAATAATGCCCCAAATTCTGTAGTGATTTTTAACCAGTTTTCAGCAGGAATATTCAATCTATTGAGAATATCCTGACTACTCCCGCTAATTGCGCCGCGCTTATCATCACGAATAATCCGCCCTGTATCTTCAACCAGTACAATGTAATCTTTTACACTGAACATTAAGCCATTGGGCATATCTAAACGCTCATTGCCCACAAAGGGAAGTAACTCTTTTGGTTGCCCACCGTTTATAGCTGAGTTAATTCGTCGCTGAATACTGGTGTAATCGGAGGTTTCAGGGGTTGCTGCCATCTTGGCACGAACAGGGTTCAAATCCACATATGCCATGCAGGCCAATACAGCTGCTTCATCAAGTAGTGCTTGGGATTTAAAGCGCCCTTCCCAAAAACGACCAGTGCAGTTATCTTCTTTATTGGCCACAACTGACACTTTCTACTGGGGAACACTGCTTACTCTGCTGGTCAAACATTCCAAATAAAGCGCAACAAAAAGCCCCAAAATATGGGGCTGATTAAGAAGCAGGAAATCATTAGCTATTTAAGTCTGATTTGTCATTCCTATTCTTAAACGGTGGGTACCTATATTATTTTTCTATAAAATAAATACAATCAGGCTTATTGTGTGGATCGAGCATCATTTCATCAAAGTAATCATCTTTAAAATAACAATTCCAAGGGTGAACTCCATGAAAAGCACTTAAAAACTTTCGAATAATAGCAGAGCCTTCTATTTCGGCCCCAATATAACCATTACTTTTTAAGGAGTCAAAATCAAAATAGTCGTTTGCTTCTAATGGCTCAACTTTCTTTAAAACCTCCCAAACCCCTTCTTTTAATAGATCTGGGGTTGTGAATTGAAGCGAGATAACTTTGTTTTCAGTTACATCATCGACATTAAAGTCCTCTTTACTAGCGAGATATATGTTGTAAAAACTACACAAGACGCTATTTAATGCATCTGGTGTAACTTCTATTACCGTACCAACTCCGTAGCCTGCATCGTTTTCAAGAGGGACTAAAAATACATCACCCATATCAAACTTTACTTTTTTTCTTGCCATAATTTGCACACTCTTTAAGTTACAACTTATCCATTTTTCTGAGTTTTAAACTGTCGATTCTACCTGTCACTCTTACAACACCTTTAACGCTTTTATTTCCACCAGAAGCAGCTTTATCACCACTAGCTCTTTTGGGCTCAGGAATCCCCATTTTAGGTCTACGAGCAGGACCTACTGGATCCTTTTTATTTTGAACTGCATCAGAATCTTTAGCCCTCATTCCAGCAGTTTTATCCTGTATTTTATTGTGTTCAGCAGCGTCTAACGCATCGCCTGGCTCAGCTCTATCAACAATTTTATATTTGTGTTCAACCCCAAGTTTTTTGTCGTGCTCTTTTTTACGCTTCTCAAAGCGCTCAGGGGACTTACACTGGCCAATGTAACATTCACCAGTATTGGGATTGGTTCTTTCATATACTATACCTGTTTTTGAATTACTATCTGCCCCTATATCAGATGCCTTATCACTTTTAACACTATTATTGGCACCATTTTTCTTTCGTGGCTTTGCATTCGAGGCTTTAGCTAAGCCAACCCCAAGAACAGCGCTGGAAATTGAGCCAGTAGTTGCGTAGTTACTCTGTAATTGACTACCGACATCAACTCCAGAAGCAAATTCACCTGTACAAAATGAACAGCTATCAGCAGAGGAAAGTAATTCAACCTGTCCACTCGATAAATTAGCTGAAGCTCCAAAAGTGACACCATTGATGTAATCCGCCGCATACCCAGTTGGATCCGTCCCCGCCAGCGGGTTATTCATAATATACGAATACGGATTAACACTTTGAGTAGATGTCGGAGACTGAATAAACGGGTCCACCGACATAAAGCGACCCATGTTGTAATCATACACTCGACCGTTCATATGAATTAACTGCTGTTCATTCAAATGTTCGTGGTCGGTAAAGCCACGGCGATTACCATTGGTCTCAATCAGATCGCCTAAGCTGCCGGCCACACTCGCCGTGGCAGTTCGGCCAAACGGGTCAAAGTAGCGCTGAGAGATAATATTACCTTGGTGATCGACCATGGTTGTTGCACTACCCAGCCTATCACGCAAGGTGTACAGCAACTGATGACTGCGCTCTGGGGTGTAACTCAATACCGCAATATCACCAATGTAAGCGCGCCAACTACCATCGATATCAGCTTCAAATAGCTTATCGACATAATGAGTTTTAGTGGTTTTGCCGCTGACGGTACGGGTTTGTAGCGCACGCATATTATCGCTGCCATACACAAAACCAGTGCTGGTGTTGTTGTTCGGCCCACGCCCTACCACAGTTAATGGTTTATCCAGCGCATTGTAGGTCATGGTAAGCCCATCACCACTGATTAAATTACCGCGGCTATCGTAGCTAAATTGCACTCGCGAGCCATTTAGCTTAGTAATAGCACATACCGCATTCGGCACTGCATTACTGCCTGAAGCACAGCTGCTATTGTATTCATAAGCGTTAGCCGTATTGCGACTGTAATCTGTCTTTTTAAGCAAGTTACCCACTGCATCGTAGCCATAATTTACAGTAGCAGCAAACGGAGTTGTATTATCATAAATGGCAAAACCTGCGTTACTATAAGTATATTTTTCGAGACGATTTAGCTCATCGTATTCATAACTTTTAGCTAAGCCTGTAGCACCGTTTCGTTCCTCCATTAAATTCATGAAACTATCATATTGATCATAGTAATGGCTGTGTAACAAGCCCAATGAGCTTGAAACTTCAGTACTTGCCATAGTGCCTTCACTGTTATAATCACTCGTTTGTTCTAACAACGAATTGGCCATTTGGCTTCCAGTAATATGTCCTGCGGCGTCCATTTGAGTAATGTCTCGATATACATACTGTGAAGCAGCATTACGAGTTTGTGCAAGGTAGCCTGCATCGTTATATCGATATTCTAGAGTTAAACCATTGGGGTAAGTAAGTCCTTTAGGACGACCATAAAATCCGTCATATTGATGGCTTATGATGCGGGTAACATTATCCCCGCCTACACTACTCGCTACCTTAACTGAGCTACTGGCTAATTGTAGTACATTGGTGTAGGTATAATTTCGGGTTATTCCATTTTGAGTTTCACTGGTAAGCATACCTTGTTTAAGGGTATCCCATGTGTAACTTGCGCTGCCATCGGCATTACTGCCCGTAATGTTTTTTGCAGTGATACGGCCTAAGGTATCGTGCGAGAATGTTTGCATAACCTCATTGGCATCTGTTTGCTTATCTAGTTCACCTAAAGTGTTATAACCAAAAATGGTGGTACCTTGGTTGGGGTCAACAACCTGCGTTTTATGGCCAAAGCCGTTATAACTGGCAACAATTTGACTACCATTAGCATCTTCAATGATAAGCGGTCTGCCTGCACCGTCATAAGTAAACCGGTTACTGCCGCTAGCCGCATCGACAGTCTCATAAAGCTGACCCTGCATGCCGTAAGTGCGCGACATAGTGCGCCCCTCAACGGTGATATCAGTAGTTAAGCCATAATAAGTATACGTTGATACTAAGCCGCCTGATTGACCGTTAGGTAAGCTGCGAGTACTTGGTCTATCAAAGGCATCAAAACCACTGAACACCGTATAATCGGCTTGACTCCCATCATAATAAGGCAAGGATTCATGGGTGAGGCGGCCAAGGCTGTCATAGCGTTTATCCACATATTGATAACTGCTACCATCAAATGCTTGGGTGGCGCTGCGCAACTGACGTCCTAAACTATCAGAGTACACCTCTTGAGTCGGTATCCCCGCTGAAATCATACGCATTAGTAGTTTGGCATGACTTGGCGCGTGACTGCCTTTTTGCGCTAACAAATAACGCAGGTATTGGGTCGGTTTACCCGTTTGTTCAACCTGCACGGGGCGACCAATAGCATCATACTGCGTTTCGGTAATCATGTTGTTTGGCGCGGTAACTTTAGTCGGCACGCCTAACCCCATATCATACTTAGTTGTAGTCGCATGACCCTTTGCGTTAGTCACGGTATAGGGCAAGTAGCCATCGCTCGAAGATGAGCTACCGTCTTTAGTATAAGTAAAGCCAGTTGTTCGCGCGGCCATGGCGCCACAATCACTTGTACTACCGTTAATGGTTACCGAAGTTGGCAAGCCGTAGTCATTCAGCACCGTGGTCTCTTCCCGATCACAGGTGCTGCCGCTGGCAGTATGGATAACCTTAATAGGCTTATGGTGCAATGGATGCCATTCATCAACCGTCATGGTTTGTGACTGCTCAGCATCTGCCCCACTATAAGGGTCACTTGCCCAGTCACGTGCAGTCACGTTGGTAGTAGTGGTTTTCGTGCCAAACTTGCCTAAAAACCAATTATCGATATCTGGCGTGTAGTCAGTTTCAGTCACCGTTTGATAACTATTAGCACCACCATCGATATAGTCGGTAACAGTTTTGGTGCGTTTTTTGATATTGCCGTTCTCAGTGACATCAGCAGTGTCAATAGTTTGCAAGGTGCTAGAACGTTGCTCGCTACTGCCATTTAACCCATAGTGTTGAGTCAGTGATGAAGTATTCACGTTGTGATATACGCCGTTGATACTGTGCTGCGGGTTATCCGCCCAAATGTTATCGGTTTGAGCAACGGTCGTGGCAGCCACTTTAACGGTTTGAGAATCAAGCAAGCCTACTTGTGGGAATTTTTGCTTAAATACGGTTTGAGTGGTTATATTACGAGCAACATCCTTTTCTATCATTTCTCTAAAGCCAGTAAAGCCGCGACCTTCAAGGTTATACATGGCGCCTTTATAGGCATACTCGGTAGTATTACTGCCACCTATACCATTACTTTGCTCAAAGGACTGCACCACATACATGCTAGATCCAAAGTGAATATAGCCATCGCCCAGGTATTCATGGTCAGTCTGGTACATTTGGGTTTGACCTGCACTACCTTCGCCAGTCGACAGCGGACGATAGCGCCAAGAGCTTTGATTACCTATTCCATCGGTAACGGATGCTAAGAAATCTGTAGGCTGATAGCTTGAATCTTGTATCGTTTCTTCAACTGCGCCTCTATTTCTTGAAATATAAGCACCATATTTCGTACCAAACCTAGAGTCTATATCTTCATACCAAAAGGCTGCATTTGGCTTTTGGTAAACAAATAACGAATCAAGTAGTCCATCACCAAAAGCATCTATAAAATTAGTTTGTTGAACTCCGCCAAAAAACTGAGTGCTTTTTCTCGTTGCATTAACATCGTTTAGCTCTGTAACATCAAAAAATATCGCATCGTACTGGTAAATCGATCTGTCAGCTTTATTGGCTTGAATAAGTGATGTCGTATTATCAGGACCTTCTATTGAGCCATATATACTCGCCCCACAAATTGTTCGTAATTTTTGTGTTGGATAACCGTCGTAGATTTCTGTACAAGCTTTAACAACTCGCTCACCAGGCACTAAAAGTTCATTTATCCCATCACCATCTACATCACCAATTCGTAATGCATCATAATACCTTGGATAGGAAATTGTTCTATTGTCTGGCTCTCCATTTGTACTTTTATTCACATCAATATCGTAACTTCTGGTATTGAAAAAAGCCCCTAAGTTAATGACATCTAAGAATTCACCGCGACCATTATTAATATGTGCACCAAGATATCCAGTATCCCAACTCAAAAAATCTTGTCTTCCGTCACCATTTATATCAATCAAATAATGGAAAATTGATTTCTCAAACTTATCTTCATTTATTGGTCTACTCAATCCTAAACGAACAGATTCATTGATTGCTTTCTCTTCAAAAATAATTGACGTTGGAGTACTTTTATTTAATAAAAAGTGAGAGGGTTCACCATTGGGATGACTATGTTTATTTCTTCTATTATCATAAAAAGTCGATTTAGATACGAGAATATCACTCAACCCATTACCATCTATATCTCCAACAAATGTGGAATAAAAGTCATTTGTTCTATCAAATTGATATAAATTTTGATGTACATGATTAAATGGTTGATTCGGTTCTCCAGTATGAAGATAAACAACAGGACTTTCCCAGCCTTTATTATTAAACCTCAGTATAGCTAGATCTACCCAACCGTCCCCATTAAAGTCTTGTGCGGCTAAAATTCTTTCCGACTTTACTCCAACGCTCCCCATTTCCTCTAATTGGATATTGGTATTGACAAGCCCTCTATTATCTTTTGATAAATGAATATATAAATAATCATTTATTATTTTATAAAGATCTGTAATACCATCATTATCTGCATCGAAAGATATACATGTATATTGTGCAATATCATTTTTATACTTACATGTATTATCAAAACTCAAATTATTTTGATTAACAACCTCTGTCTCGGCATTAGTATTAAAACCTTTCCAATCGAGAACACCGTCACCATTTGTATCACCAATTGGCTCAAACTCATTTAACTTCGCCACATTTTCAAACTGTATTTCCTCGCCAAACATAACAGCTGTCGGCTCTGAGATATACTGATGGTCTTGCCAATTGATGTTATTTGCAGGCAAACACTGTGTTAAACCATCTTTCTTAGCACAATGAATTATCGTATTTAATAGAGAACGATTGCTACTTTGGCTAGGTTTGTAAGCTAGTTCAAATTGCGAAATCCAGTCATCTGAGGTTTGATAAACTTCTATGGTTCTAAGTCGATTTAAAGCGCTAACTTTACCACCACCTAAATAACTAATTCGGATGTCATCACGCGGCTCGTAATTGAACTTTATGCTCCTTGAACCTAATTGAGATCCTGTTCCAGTGTAATAAATTCTTTCTAATAAATGCTCTCCGCTAACTTCAGTATCATATTTATAATCTATGGTGTTGTTACCATTAGCCCAAGACTCTTGAGTAATTTTCCAGCTTAACGTAGTTGTTAAACCATCAGGAATAAAGCGGCTATTAGCATTTTCACCATAGGTTGCTGTTGAACCATCCGGGCGATGCACAGTAAAACTGCTTGAAGCTGAGTTTATCTCACCTGACTGTACCACTTTGACGAAGCTGTCCATTTCGGTGCGGTATTCAGTGCCACTGGCACCATAAGTTCCTGAAGTAATAAGTCGCTGGCCATTGAAACATAGCCTATCAGTATCAGCATTAAAGGTCACTGCGCGAGTAAAACCATCTTGGGCATAAGTCGGCCCACAGCGGCTAATTGCCGAGCCTGCATTGAGTGACCAGCCGACTCCTAATACGCCATTACCTCCTTGGGAGTTATAACTCAGTGATACTTTAGGCTGAATACCATTACGTCCAGGTGGCAGGTCTATTGGAATTTGATAACTTGCTTGACCTCCTGATACTCCCGCCTTTCCTTTCAACACAGAGGCACTCAAATCTACAGGCTCTGAAGGTGTAACATCGCTTCCGCCTGCATCAGAAACATTCACAGAACCAAATGGCATCCAATCTTGCACACTGCTATCAACAACAACGGTTATCGAGGTATCATATTCACTACAGAAAACTGATTTACACGCTCTTAACCTATATTTATAGCTACCATCCTCAATTGAGGTATCACTATAACTAACACCATTAATTCCTGAAGCTAATAACGAATAACCTGAATTATTCTTACTTCTTTCAATCTCATAATGTGTTGCTTCGTTTACAGAATTCCAGCTAACATCAACAACACCATCATTAACGATAATGTTGGGAACAGTGATTTGGGGACTGTTTGGTGGTACCGCTTCAACCATAACAGAAAACAACTTCGCTGAAGCTGCCTCACCATCAGATACGGTTAAGCTAATTTCAGTGTGCCCATATTGATTAGATGCTGGATGAATAACTACATATCGATAGCTAGATGTATTAATGATTTTTATGTTTTCATTTGGCACCAACTCAAGATTACTAGAACTAGCTGTAACAATTAATAACGATTCATCATTATCAATATCATCTACTGTAAATAATAAATTACCCGTACTCGTATCTTCATCTATCACAACACCACTGATGGAGCTAATTGTTGGCGCATCATTTACAGGCCTAACAATAAATGTAAAATTTTCAGTCGTTGTTGTCGAACCATCAGACACGACTATCGTTATCGTAGCCGAGCCATATTTATTGGTTTGAGGTACTAATTTTACAAATCGGTTAATTTCACTCCCACCTAAAATAATATTATTCACGGAGATTAATTCATTATTACTTGAATTCGCCGTTACAATTAATGAAGTCGCTGTTGTTTCAATATCATTAACAGTAAAGTTAATACTTCCTGTAGGTGTATCTTCGTTGGTTAATTGATTCGAAATAGCCGATATCACCGGCTTGTCATTGACTGCGTTAACTGTGACGGTAAAACTTTTACTTGTCGTCGCYGTRCCATCTGACACRTTGATGGTCACWGTACTCGYGCCAAATTTGTTTGCCACAGGTTTTAATGTCACCGACCGGCTACCACTACTTCCCCCCAAGACAACATTCCCTGTAGGTAATAAGCTGGTATTTGAACTGCTSCGAGTCACCACTAGCGAKGAGSTTGATGTCTCTACATCACTAATACTAAAACTGACGCTTTTATTGGTATCCTCATTAAAACTCTGATTCGAAATAGMCGAAATCACCGGCTTGTCATTCACAGCGTTAACTGTGACGGTAAAACTTTTACTTGTCGTCGCSSTRCCATCTGACACATTGATGGTCACTGTACTCGTGCCAAATTTGTTTGCCACAGGTTTTAATGTCACCGWCCGGCTACCACTACTTCCCCCCAAGACAACATTYCCTGTAGGTAATAARCTGGTATTTGAACTGCTSCGAGTCACYACTAGCGAKGAGSTTGATGTCTCTACATCACTAATACTAAAACTGACGCTTTTATTGGTATCCTCATTAAAACTCTGATTCGAAATAGCCGAAATCACTGGTTTGTCATTGACTGCGTTAACTGTGACGGTAATGACTTTAGTCGTAATATGTTCGCCATCAGATACCTGTAATGTAATATTGGCTGTTCCGTATTTATTTACCGAAGGAGTTACCTTTACTGTACGGCTATTTCCAGAGCCTGATAAAATCACACTAGCTAATGGAATTAAAGCTGGATTAGTAGTACTTCTGCTTAATGTTAAATTTTGAGCCAAGGTTTCACGATCGTCGATAATAAAACTAAGTGACTTTGATGAATCTTCATTGATTGACATCTCCTCTGAAATATTACTTATAGTAGGAGGTGTATTTCCAGGTTCAAAATAAGGAAGACTGCCAGTACTAATTGCTGTTGCATCGGCAAAAAATTGTTGAAGGGGCTTCCCTAATGAAAAGTATCCTGCGATTCCACCTGCTACATATGCAGCAGCATAAGATGTACCTGATAATGTTTTTAAGCCTGTTGCAGATAAATAATCTGCTGATTCTGCACTGACTGGTGCGACTAAATCAATTGCTGAGCCCCTATTACTAAACGAAGCGAATGCATCTGTTCCTGTTATACCACCCACAGTGATTGAGCCAGAAGCTCTTGCTGGGGAGTAATTACTCACGTTATTACTATAATTCCCTGCAGGAACAACGACACTAAATCCAGAGTTTGAAAGCGAGTTAACAGCGGAATCTAACGCTGTATTAGCACCACCCGCAAACGATAACATGATGACTGAACGCGGAATGGCTGTATGCTGCAGCATATCTAAAGCTTGAAGGATAATACTTACATTCCCAGAGCCAGAACAATCTAATGCTTTAACTGATTTTACTGAAGCATCTGGAACAACACTAGCCAGAACACCCGCAACAAAAGTGCCATGACCGTTGCAGTCACTCCCTTGTCCTCCACTATAGTCCCAATGAAAAGAGGCTTTTGAACTAAGTAAATTATGATCATACCGTATACCAGAATCAACCAAGTAGATAGTTTGTCCTGAGCCAGTAAATGCTAAAGTAGAATTGTTATCTAAAGGTAATGTTCGCTGATTTAATCTATCCAGTGATGCCGAGTAACCAGATGCTTCGACAAGGTTATTAGCTGCAACGAAGTCAATAAAAGGCAGGGTTGATACCAACTCTGCTTGACTATCGTTCAAATAAACATGAACTAAACCCAATTTTTGATATTGCTTTATCACTTTGGCAAATTTTTGTTTAGATAATGCGGTTTTTAATTGCGATACGGTTTTATGGTCGAAAGACTTTAATTTAACCAAGTACTCATGTTTGACACGAGGAGAGCCATGCCCTGTTAATTTCAGTTTTTGCTCAGCAAAAGCAAAACTAGAAGAGGCTATCAAAAATATAAAAGCAATAGTTTTACAGGCACCCGACAAACGAAAAGAGGTTTGAAAAAGCATATATCATCCATGAAGGTTATGTTTTGGTTACTAAAATGTTATGCAAATAAACAATTTACTTTTATTTCATGTAGATAGCAATACCACGTTATTTTATTTTAAAAACAATCTAATCTAAATTATGAATGTATATAAAACTATCTCATGATTTTTAACTACGTCACCCCCATATTTTTCAAATAAAAAACCTCTTCTTATAATCATAAGAAGAGGTTTTGCTGCCTATTCGGTAGGTGTAGTGGTATAGATAATTTGGCCACTCAATTGAAGGTTATATTAGTTTTTTTGAGGGGCAATACATCAACTAAACTTCGAGATATATCTATTTCAAACACGTTTTGGGGCATAAACAAGTCACGCCCTAACCCGCTTTTGGACAGAAGTTAGTTAAGATTCTTGTATAAGAAGTAATAAACAACCTCTTCCCACAGAAAGTAAGAAGAGGTTTTTCTGCCTTTTCGGCAGTTTTTTGCATTTACATAAACTTCAAAACGATTGTTTTTATTTTCAGCTGCCTATTCGGCAGTTCACTGCCAGCTGCAACTCGTATGGAGTGGCAAACAATTTTCAGCTGCCTATTCGGCAGTTCACTATCAACAATAACCAAGAAACCTCATAATTTCAATAACTAAGGCATTAACCAGTTCTTTATCCTTTTTTAATGCTACTCAACCACCTGTTATAAAACAATAAGTTACCAGCAAGTACAAAAACAAGGTTAAAATTCACTAAATTCAGGAACTGTCCCTCTCAGTAACTTATTTGTAGCTAATCCATATTGATTAAACTCAGGTTCTTCGTACTTTTGTACAATTTCTTTTTGAACATGCAAAAGAAAATCCTGTTCAGTACTGGTGCTTCCTATTGCTATGCAATGAAAGCAATCTAACTCTCTCGGCTCATCGTTTTTATTTGGATTAAAAACCTCCCCTCTTGCTAGAGCACGTTTTTCTAAACGTTTTAATCGTCTCCTAGCTTCACCAACAAACATTTTTGCAATACCTTGATTGCGCTTAAACCTAACTTCCACGCAATCATCAGGAACCGCTTCAACATTATCGACTTTAAAAACGCCACACTCCTGCATATCTTGAAAATAGCCTTGTAGCTTTAACTCGTTCAATGCAGCTATATCTGTGTGGACAAAAGCAATCATATTGCCTATTGATGCATCAGACCAAGCTGGAAAACTCACACCAAGCCCTTGAATGTCATGCTTACAAATAAAGCCATGCATGATTGAAATGCAGCGTCCCATTAACAGAGCTAAGTTTGCTTGTTCAGGTAAAAATCGCACCATAAAATAATATCGATGCATACTAGGCCTTAGCAGGAGTTATTTTAGCGGTGGAGGTTTCGGCTTTTGATTTGCTTTTAGCTTCAGCCTTTTTCTGGAACATGCCGCCCTTTATTAACACCGCAAACAGATAGTAAATATTTGGGCTAATGGAATATTCATCCTCAGCGAGCTGTTGATTAAGCTCTGCAAGATAGAGCTCTGTATTGATAAATAGAGAATAAAAACTCTGCTTAGATTCGGGAGCTCGGCGCGCAACACCTAATTCTTTGTCTGCACCGTATTCATGAATACGTAATCGCTTGGAATCGTCAACATCCCACCAATCATCTATTAATTGCAGTGCAGCGCCGATTTTTACCGAATTAAAGCTAACGGCATAACGACCATCAACACACTTCACTTTAGCAAATTGTTTTGATGCTTCACCCTGTGCCGCCTTTTCGCCAAAAGACTGGCTTGGATAGATCTCTTGGCAGAAAGCCGTTTCAATTTTTGCGGTGATATTGGCATGCCAAAATACAGTAGGATCAGTTAACGCTTGATGAACCTCATCACTTAACTCTTCCAATACTTGCTGAGCATCGGCAGGCCAACGACTGTCCCAAGCAAGTTGGCGAGTATTAGCTATTTGATAGCAATTACCAGCGCTAGTTTTAATATCTATTTGAGAGTTCCCCGTATTTTGGTTACGCCAGAGCCAGGTGCCTAACAGCACGTTTTTACAGTATCGAGTAGCTAGTTCTTTGTAACCGCCACACGCTTTAAATATGGCAGCGAACTCTTCAAGTAAAGCAAATACTGTCGGTTCGCTGCAACCAGCTGGTTTAAGAGAGTTAGCTTGTACTCTCAATGAGAAACGACAATAAATATACTCAACATTTGGCGGAACATAACACTCTTCAAGGATAAGGGGATTGCAGTGGGCTAAATCTTGGGGTGCTAAGTTTTTGGATTTGAACTGAGGAGTAAAGGCTTCTGTAAAGCCTGCTTTTTGACCTCGAATTCGATTGATTTCAGCCTCAAGAGGGACAAAGTCACTTTCAGCTGTTTTGTAGAAGAAAACCGCCTTACCTGGGTACAAAGAGCGGTCGTACTTTAAAACATTACATAACTCCATAAAGCATCCTCAAATCCGTTTCATTAGCATTGAAGTCTCTTTTATATCGAGCATCCAAAAAGCCCGTCTAAAAAAGTTACTCATCCCTTGCAACCTTATATCAATAGCAGTGGCACACTCAACCACTCCTATCGCGGGCTCAGCATAACAATGTAATGGCTCTAACGAATTCTTGCGGCTTTCAGGGGGTCCTAACATCAGATATCCTGACATGACTGGGCAGAGTGCTACATTTAGCTTCAATAGCTGCAGCAACCCATCAAGGCTATCCATTTGATACCTAGTTGGCATAACCCATTTACCGGATGCAGGAAGCCGCCTTAGCTTCGAATAAAGTGATGTTTCACTAGGATACAGCTCACACCACTCATCGACTGAGCCGATCTCTGGAGGATGCATTACACCTCCGGCAAATGTTGCAGGAAAACTGGCTTTTATAGCATCTGTAGAATTATCGATTGCATCTAAGTCCTCTTCATAGCCATCAATGTGCACTACAAGATCAAACACTAAATCACAATGTTTGTTATCTACAATCCCAGCCCGTCTAAACTGGTTTTCTTTTTGCCCTTGCATACCGTACTCAGGCAGTTTTTTACCCGCTACAGATGAGTACTGGCGAATAAACCATGAAAATGAGGTCAATCTAAGCTGAGTACCTAGCCTTTTATTTAATCGCCGTTGGTAGTTATGAACCATGCCCCATACAGCCGTTAATGAAGGTAAACCTGCACAATAAGGGTTAGATAACGCTTGGGCATCAAATACTCTTATGCCTTTCAAATACAAATAACGCTGTTGATTGTCTTCATCTGAATCTATTGCATTCGATTCTTTCGAGAGGTTATCGAGCAACCATTTCAAACTACATTTCAGTGGCCTCATCAAACGCTGATGGAAGGCATATTTTTGTAATGTGTTTGAGTTAGACAAGATTGTATTTAACAGGCTAAACATTGGGTTTAGTAACCCGACAAGGTTTTCTTTTTGCGCAGTTAAAAACTGATACTCAAATGAGCCATGAATACAGGCGAGTTCGCTAACATTATTCTTGTTCTCTTCAACCTCTAAACGCCACTCTAATAATGGTGACAACCATTCAGTCAAGGTTGCTCTTATCTGCCTCATGCTTGCTACTTTATGCAGCCTGCGTTGCTTCAATGCCAGTTCAAAACCATTTGATAGAAGACCCTCTAAGGCTCTCTTAAATCGAGGTTGTGATAACGCACCTTGGTTTAATACTGTTTGACCTGCTTGAAATTTTAATAACCAAGAGTCACTTAATCCATGCACTGCATTTCCTATCCGAGGTGGATAATTCAGCGCTTTGACGTTACCACCAAGAGAGGCCGACAGCTCACTAACAGCCGCAGGACGTGTAAACTCAAAATTAGTGTATCGGCACTGCTTAGCCATTGCAGCTTGTTGTATTTCAGCTTGAAGTGCATGGCTAACAACTGGTGTGATCGCCAAATAGCCATCTCGATAAGGCAGGCGAACTTGAATCGAATATTTATCGACACGACTGGGACTCTCATAGCTAGGCAATGAAGCTTTAATCCTGCCACACAAATTCATAAAGTCCTTCACAAGCATGCCTAACGCTTGAAAAGCTTCTTTCCAAATTTTAGGAGGATCTGACAACAAAGTTGCAAGACAACAAACACGGTCTTGCCAATTAAAATGACATGAAAACAACTTTGCTAAATTCACTTTGGCACTGTCATGTGACCAACCCAAGGTGCTTATGCAGTTTGCACTACTCAATATATGAGAGTGTGATAGCGGAGATGCTGTAATCAGCCTTTGCTTGCTTACTCGTATGTCTGGATACTTTAAATTATGCGTATGTAACCATTGCACTTCGTCAATACTGGCATCTAGATGTGCATCAGTATTGAGTGTCTGCTTGGCTAACCGTTTATCAAGTAGATCATCAACCCGTTTTCTAGGGTAAGTCAGATTAAGTAAAATAGTTAACGCAGAGGCCTCATTGCCCGTCACATCCATCGGCACTGTATAGCCAGTAAATGCTCGCCTTAAAGCAATATTACGCTCAGAGATATCGTCAATATCGAGCAATTCGTGGAATTTTAGTTTATCTACCATGCTGATAAATACATCCCTTGTTTATCGTTACCAAAACTCGTTTTGTACTCAATAACTTGTCTTAAGTAGAACACACCAATATGAGGATCGATTCGAGTGCGAATCTTTTGTTTAAATCCAGCAGTTAACACACCATCTTGATAAAGCCGATACACTTGCTCATGACTGGTAGAGAGCAAAACTGCGGTTTCAGTCACAGACACCAACATGTCAGCCACATTAGGCTTTTTAGACTTAGGATGTGACTCAACTAATTTGCCAAGGTATTCCATTAACCCCATATCGATAAAGTGTGGTGTTTTATCTTCTGGCAATAAACATTGAGACTGTAAAATCAACTCACCAAAAATAAAACTCAAAGACGTTCGATTAAACAAATCAATAAGCTTCAGCTCAGCACCAGCTAAAAGCTCATCTAACTCTTGATAAAAGTTTTCAGGCCAAGCTTCAAAGTAATTTACAGACTCATCCAACTTACACTCTATATTTTGAACATGACGCTTCAGGTACCAAAGCAAAGCGGCAAATCGATGAGTCACTGAAGTACCCATAAATAACAGAGGATTGTTAGATAATGCATCACCATCAAACAAGCTACGGGACAATACAACCGCTTGGCTATCGGCTTTCTCGCTCGAAGCGGTGGCAAACTCAAAACCGCATGAGCAGTGAGTAATAGATTCATTCTCAATGTAACTGATAGGTTGTTGGCAATCAGGGCAATGATGAATCAGTTCACACTCATGCTTGGCACACACTTCAATTGGCTTAATATGCCAAGCCTGACGAATATAGGGCTCTTCTTTCAGGCATTGAGGGCAAATAGGTAGGCTTTCGATACCGTCTTCATCAGCGCAACGAATAAAGCTCAATGGAATGTCTACACCATTACGATGCACTGCCGACATACCTCCAACAAACCTTTTGTTCGAGCGAAGTAGTGCTAGCTTTTGTAGCTCATGAGGCGGCAAATCAAGGAGAGATTCAAGTAAGCCTAATGCCCGCATTCTAAAGTGGCTATTGTGCTTAGCGTGATAAACATTAAGTCGTTTTAGTTCTACAGGAAATGCGCCATGAGCTTCAAAATCAAGTTCATGTAACTCTTCCCTTATGGCTAAACTCAGCTGCTGATAGGAATCAAAGAAGTTCTCAGCAACAACTCGCAGCAGGTAACTCTCAAGTGACTCATCACTAAATGATCGCGCTTTAGGAGAAAAAAGAAAAGCCATCACCCACCAAAACTAAGAAATACTTAGTTAAAATGTAAAGATCCTTTCCAAAAAATGCAAGTGATTATTAATCAATCATCTCTTTTACGATTTTTCCAAAATAATAGAACAAAACAACCTAATAAAAATTTAGTGAAAATCATGACATTAATGTACATTCGTAGCTAAAGAGAGGCTTGTAAAGCCCTAAAAGTAGCCTTATTAGACAAAGGTTTCGGCAACAATAAGGAGTTCACTTGCTTTCCAATATTCCAGCAACTCAAGATTGGCTATCCCAGTTTTTGCCACAAGACCGGCCTGTTGCTTGCAACTTACTTGATGAATTAATTTATATTCCGACAGATGATGTGGTTAGTGACCTTAAGGTCGCGGTTGAATCAATCTTAGAACAGTATGAAAGCGCAGCAATCTATCCAATTAGGGAATTGTTTTCAAAAGATGAAAGCTATTTTTCACTAACTGATGCTACAGAGCCTCCTACCATGCAACATGGGAAAGCAGTTCAAGGTAGCGAGGCATTCGTTTCAAATTTAATTAATAGATTAAATAGGTCTTTACAGGAAAAGGTAATACTAGAAAAAGTATCCATTGAAAATGGCGAAATGAAAGCTTCTCCATCAATAACCACGATCAAAAATAAGAAAATCAAAACTCTCATTCTCATTGATGACTTAATTGGCTCAGGTAACAGAACTCGTGATTTCCTTGAAGCGGTATACCGACATCCCTCCATTAGAAGTTGGGTCTCAAGTAAGTATTTAAAAATTATTGTTGTGGCGTTTATGGCGACCAATAAAGGTAAAAAAAGTGTTGAAAAGTGGTGCAAAAAAGAAACAAAAGCCACATTGCTTGTAATTAACGAGTGTCCCACACTTCATAACTTACTTAATACTGAAGCGATTTTTGACTTGTGTACTAGATATGCAAACAATAAAGAAAGAATTCCGTTAGGGTATGATAACACGGCTGTAAGAGTGATTTTTGGGCACTCTGCACCTAACAATATTCCAGCGATCTTGCACCGTAAAGTTAAAAACTTTAAAGCTAAATCTTCAATCTTACGTAGTACTCTTTCTTGCTGGAGACCTCTATTCCCAAGTAGAGACGTACCTGAACAATTTAAGGCTCAAATATTGGCGAAGAAGAAAACGCTTTCCACAAAAGATTCTATCCAATTATTACTTAGTCAATTGGATCAAACTACAGCTATGGATAGAGAAAAATTACGCCAAGCCCTTAATTGGTCTATTGCTGATTTGAATCGCTATGTAGATTTGTGTTTGACATTCAACATGATTGCTAAAAATGGCTATGAAATAGAGATTACTAGTCAAGGAGAGTGCGAGTTAAAAATCTTGACAAAAAAGAATTATCCAATTGAATTTAATAGTAAAAACTATTACCCTAGCTTAATTGAGTAGGGTCGTACGTGTTCCAATGCTAGTGTTAACCAATCGGTTTACGATTGGTGCATCTAGTTTTTTTAGGTGTTCAGGTTTTTAACTTCACAGTTAAGACCGACGATATTGTTTTAGCTTAATCAGCTATATCGTCATGTGTTGGTGTTATGTCAATACATTGGGAAATGTGAAACTTAAGTTTTTGGAGCGGCTCCAACTATTCGGTCGATGTCTCGGTCATAGTCGGAGCCACTCAAGCAAAATCTAAGCATCAAAGGTAGCTTTGTGACAATTGGCCCTGCTCATACTTATATACAAGAAGGCATCCACTATGGGTATTCAGAAGAACAGCTTTCTGATCTTTTAAAGCTATCTTCTGCTCAAAAAGCAAACGGTATGTCATACCTTCATAGTTTAAATCATATTAGTCATATGACAGGTGCTCATTACCTCTTTTTGAGATCTGTTGTTGATAGAACCACTTCTCCGTACAAGCACTTTTCTATCCCTAAAAAGAATGGGGGCACACGAAATGTATCTGCACCTGATGAACAACTTAAAATTGTACAGAGATGGATTTGTTCCAATATTTTGTCGGAAGTCCCCCCCCATTGGAGATGCTTTTCATTCCATAGAAAAGCTTCCATTATAAAATGTGCGAGAGAACATAGCGGCGCTAAATGGCTCGTGAAAATTGATATCGAGAATTTTTTTGATTCGATTAAAGAAACTCAGATATACAGTGTATTTAAGTCGATGGGGTACAATTCGTTAGTTTCTTTTGAATTAGCCAGACTAAGTACAGCGCTTCCAGAAAGCCCTGCCGATGAAACAAATCACGAGTTTAGCCGGGCAAGTATTGAGTCTCTGCCATATAAACGACAGCAAGGCCTTCTTGGAGGTCGCTTGCCACAAGGCGCTCCGACCAGTCCAATGTTATCGAACCTAGTTTTTGAGAAATTAGATAATATTTTTCAGTGTCTTGCCGAGAAAAAATCATTTGTTTATACACGCTATGCTGATGATTTGTGTTTCTCGTCTTGTAAAACCTCTTTAAAAAGAAATGACTGCCTACAAATTATCAAAATAGTCTCAAGAGTTTTACGTGCCAATAGTTATCAAATTAACCAGAAAAAACTAAAGATAATCCCTCCAGGTACCACCAAATCTGTTTTAGGACTCAATGTTGATTGGAATTCTCCGAAGCTGTCAAAGCAGTATAAAAAACGTTGCCAATTCCATGTCCGAGGAATCGCAGAATTTGGGCTAGCTGAACATGCCAAATATCGTCGGTTTGAATCTGTTTTTGGTATGATTAATCATGTTTATGGATTGATTAATTACTGCAAAGACGTCGAGCCTAGCTTCGGGGCTAATCTGGAAACACTCTTTACGAATGCTCTTGAAAAAGAGGGCGTTAGATAGTCAGAGCCTCTTATGCGCTTCCTATTGCGTAAAATACCAACCACGACATGTCTAAATCGTGCAATATATTCTCGCTAAAACTTGACCGAAAACCATCACTTACTACAAATAAGTTGGTAAGATGATCTCCATTATATTTAGGCGCTGTTCCTAAACACTTTATGCCCTTAACGAACGTCCTTTTCACGAGCTTTAAATAGCCTTTTTTGAAGCGTATAAGTGGCAACAACCAAATTTCACTGACATCAAATCTACATTCGATGCTGGTAACACATTGCAATAGGTAACTCATGTTTGAACAAGTATTTAAAAACGTCGATGACATCTTCCACAAAGACGCAGGTTGCTCATCAGAGCTAGATTACACCGAACAATCTTCATGGATGCTATTTTTAAAGTACCTCGACGACCTTGAGTTTACCAAGTCGCAAGAAGCTGAAATGATGGCTGAAACCTACGAGTACATCATCGAAGAGCAATACCGTTGGAGTGAATGGGCTGCGCCAAAAGACGCCGATGGTAACTTTGATCACAACAACGCCTTAACCGGTGACGACTTGATGGACTTTGTTGACGGTCAATTATTCCCTTACCTAAAAGGCTTTAAGCAACGCGCTGATAACGCCAATACCATTGAATACAAAATTGGTGAGATTTTTAGCGAGATAAAAAACAAAATTCAAAGTGGTTATTCACTGCGTGACGCCCTTGAAAAGATTGATTCATTACGTTTTCGCTCACAGCAAGAAAAACACGAACTAAGCCACTTATACGAAGCCAAAATTAAAAACATGGGTAACGCAGGTCGTAACGGCGGCGAATACTACACACCGCGCCCATTAATCCGCGCGATGATTGACGTAATCCAGCCAAAAATTGGCGATACTATTTATGACGGCGCAGCTGGTTCAGCAGGCTTTTTATGTGAAGCCTACGACTACCTACGCCAAGGTGGTAGTGCTGGTATTGAAGGCAAAGTTAAATTAAGCACCAGTGATTTACAAACTCTGCAAAACGACACCTTTTACGCCAAAGAGAAAAAGTCACTGGCTTATGTTATCGCCATCATGAACATGATTTTGCACGGTATTGAAGCGCCTAACGTATTACACACCAATACGCTGTCTGAAAACCTGCAAGACATTCAGCCAAGTAATCAACACAGCATCATACTGGCTAACCCGCCGTTTGGTGGCAAAGAGCGTAAAGAGGTGCAAGAGAACTTCCCCATACAAACAGGTGAAACTGCATTTTTGTTTTTACAGCACTTTATCAAAATGCTCAAACCCGGTGGCCGCGCAGCCATTGTTATTAAAAATACGTTCTTAAGTAATGCCGATAATGCCGCGATTAAACTGCGTAAAGAGCTATTAGAAAACTGTAATTTACATACAGTGTTAGATTGCCCTGGCGGTACCTTTTTAGGCGCGGGTGTAAAAACCGTGGTGCTGTTTTTTACCAAAGGTGAACCGACCTTAAATACATGGTTTTACGAGCTGAATGTAGGCCGTAACATGGGTAAAACCAACCCGCTAAATGATAAAGACTTAAAAGAGTTTGTTGTTCTTCAAAAAAGCTTTACTGATTCTGATAAGTCATGGTCAATGGCCATCAATGATATTGACGAAAGCACCTACGACTTATCGGTTAAAAATCCGAATGTTGTAGAAGCTGCACCACTGCGTGAACCTAAAGTGATTATTGAAGATATCATTGCACTCGATAAAGAGTCCGAGGCGATCTTGGCTAAGATTCAGGAGCTGTTGTAATGACTTTTGAGCTTAAAAAACTGAGTGATGTTTGCCGCCTGATAAATGGTCGAGCTTACAAAAAGCATGAGATGCTTGCTGAAGGTAAGTACCCTCTACTGAGAGTTGGCAACTTTTTTACCAATAGAAGTTGGTTTTATTCTGATTTAGAGCTAAATGAAGATAAATATTGTGATCGAGGAGATCTTTTATACGCATGGTCAGCATCATTTGGACCTCGCATTTGGGATGAAGGTAAAGTCATTTATCATTATCACATATGGAAAATAGAACTTAATGAAAGTCTCGTTGACAAAGGATATTTATATCATTTGTTAGAATGGGATGTAGAGCAAATAAAAGAAGAACAAGGTACAGGAACCACAATGGTTCATGTGACAAAAGGTGCAATGGAAAATCGCTTTTTACCTTTTCCTTCACTCCAAGAACAAAAACGCATTGTGGCATTGCTCGACACTGTGTTTACCGATTTAGAACAAGCTCGCGCTAAAGCCGAACAAAATTTAAAAAATGCCCGCGAGTTATTCGACAGCTACTTACAGCAAGCCTACAGTCAAAACGGCGACGGCTGGGTCGATAAACGATTAGAAGATGTTCTTTTAGATAGGCCAAGAAATGGTTGGTCACCACCCGCGAAAAATCATTCTGATATTGGTGTACCTGTTTTGACGCTTTCGGCAGTGACTGGATTTAGATTTAACAAACATAAAGTGAAGTTTACTTCAGCAGCAGTTAAAGAGAGCGCTCATTATTGGGTTAACAATGGAGACCTTCTAATTACAAGGAGTAATACCCCTGTTTTGGTAGGGCATGTTGCCATTTGCTCTAATATTGAAATACCTACCATATATCCAGATTTAATAATGAAGCTGAAATTGGATGCTGGGAAAGTCGACACTAAATTTATTTATTATCAACTTCGATCAGAAAGACTTAGAAAAATTATAACTAGTAGTGCGCAAGGAGCTAATCCCACCATGAAAAAGATTAATCAAGGGATTGTCCAAAGTCTACCTATTAGATACCCAACTATAGAATGCCAGAAAGAAATAGTTCTTGGACTTGACTCTATTTACGAAACTACTATTAAATTAGAAAAAATATATCGAAATAAGCTGGAAAATTTAAACGAACTCAAAAAATCCATCTTACAAAAAGCATTTAGCGGTGAGTTAACGCACGATTAAGCGTCTATCTAAGTAGTAAACACAAGGTAGTGTCATGAGTAGAAACGAATCTGAAACCCGCGCCGAGTTAATCTCGCCGAAATTGACGTCAGATGGCTGGGGTACTAATTCTTCCAAAAATAGTGGTCATAGTATTATTCGTCGTGAGGTGGGTATTACTGCAGGGCGTATTTTGGGTGGCGGTAAACGTGCTTCAAAACTCAGTGCTGATTATGTTTTAGAGTTTCAGGGCCGTAAGCTCGCAGCTGTTGAAGCTAAACGTGAAAACCTAGGTTACACCGAAGGTGTACGCCAAGCTAAAGATTACGCTACACGTTTACAGTGCCGTTTCGCTTATGCCACTAACGGTCATGACATTTACCAAATAGATATGCTGACAGGCGACGAGCAGCTAGTAGAGCGCTACTTAAGCCCTGAAGAGATGTGGGCGATTGCATTTAATGGCGAAGACGGCAAAGCGGAGCCAGAGTATGCCATTACATGGCGTGAACGTTTTGCACACATTCCTTTTGAATGTAAAGGCGACTGGCAACCTCGCTACTACCAAGAAAATGCGATTAACCAAGCATTAGAGGCGATAGCAAAAGGCAAAGACCGTATTCTACTGACTCTTGCAACAGGTACGGGTAAAACCTGTATTGCCTTTCAACTGTCATGGAAGCTGTTTAACAGTCGTTGGAGTTTGCAAGCGGCTAAGAATCCAAGTCACGCCAAAAAACGTCCTCGTATTCTTTTTTTAGCCGACCGTAATGTATTAACCAAGCAAGCCTTTAACGACTTTGGTGCCTTTGGTGAAGATGCTGTAGTGCGTATTACTCCAAGTGAAATAAAAAAAGCCAATGGCGTACCCAAGAACGCCAGTATTTTTATGGCGATTTTTCAAACCCTGATGACGGACTCTGGCGGTAATGAAGAGGCTGAGGAATTAGAAAGTGAAGAGTTTGATGCTGAGCAAATAAAAGATACCAGCAACTGCCGATTTAGAGAATATCCAGAAGACTTCTTCGACTTTATCATTATTGATGAATGTCACCGTGGCGGTGCTAATGATGAAAGCTCATGGCGCGATATCCTTAATTACTTTGCCCCTGCGGTACAACTAGGGTTAACCGCCACACCAAAACGAACCGACAATGCTGACAGTTATAAATATTTCGGTGATCCTGTTTACAGCTACACCTTAAAGCAAGGCATTAGCGACGGTTTTTTAACGCCATTTAAGGTATATCCTATTGTCGGCACGATGGATGAATACGTGTATACCCCTGGCGATGCGGTGACGTTTAAGGGTGAGCCCGAGCCTGGCAAAGTCTATAAAGAAGGTGACTTTAATCGCATCATCACCATGCCACAACGTGAACAAAAGCGTGTGCAGTATTGGATGGATCATATTAATCCTCTGGACAAAACCATCGTGTTTTGTGCCACCCAAGAACACGCCGGCAGAGTGCGTGATTATATTAATCAGTACGCCGTTAAAAAGGGTTGGACGACCAATCCAAGCTATTGCGTCCGTATTACTGCAAATGATGGCGCAGCAGGTGAAAACGACCTACGCACATTCTGTGATAATGAAAAAACTATTCCAACCATATTAACCACCTCACGTAAGCTATCGACAGGCGTAGATGCCCGTAATGTACGAAATATTGTACTAATGCGTGAATGTAAAAACATGATTGAGTTTAAGCAGATTATTGGCCGAGGTACGCGACTGTACGACGGTAAATCATTTTTTACCGTGTATGACTTCGTCAAAGCACATCATAACTTCTCCGATCCTGAATGGGATGGAGAGCCATTACCGCCAGATGACAAACCTGACGCAGAGCCTTGTGAACTTTGTCATGACAATCCTTGTTCTTGTATTTGTGAGGCTTGTAGTTTTAGCCCGTGTAATTGCGGAAATGAAACGCCTGACGAGCCCTGTCGCGAATGTAATCAATCACCTTGCCAGTGTCCTGATAATGGAACTTATGAACCTTGTACCAACTGCGGCAATACTCCCTGTAGCTGTGATATGGGCGAAGGAGGCGGGGGAACTGGCAAACCAGAAAAAATATTCATCACCCTAACAGACGGAAAAGCACGCCAAATACAGCACATGAAGAGCGTATTGTTTATGGGCGCTGACGGTGAAATGCTCACCGCCAAGCAATTTGTAGAACAGTTATTTGGCGATTTACCACGATTTTTTGGTAACGAAGATGAGTTACGTCAAATATGGAGTAATCCAAGCACCCGTGAAAAACTATTAGCTGATTTATATGAAGCTGGTTACGACGATGAAAAGCTCGATAGCATGAAAGACATTATCGACGCCAAAGACAGTGACGTGTATGACTTACTCGCTTTTGTAGCCTATGCCAGAGAAACCCATACACGTAAAGAGCGTGCGGCAACTGCTAGACCTAATATATCAAGCGAGTTTAGCTACAAGCAGGTCGAATTCATCGAATTCATACTGGATAAATACATAAAAGACGGCGTACAAGAATTAGCAGCCAAGAAAATGCGCAGCTTAGTCGAACTTAAATACAACACCATAAGTGATGCAGCCGCAGAGTTTGGCTCTCCTGCTGCAATACGTGACACGTTTATCGGATTTCAGAAGTATTTATATAAGTGAACCAACAAAAGTCATAGTTATAGTTGATTTATACGCCAATCGGCTATAAGTTTAGTTGAAGTCGTTTTTAATTGAAACATGAAAAGCTCTGTGTATAATACTCGCTTCTCCTTATAAGGATATGGACATGATTGCTCAATTAAGTGATTACCAGACATCAAAATCAGCTTCACCAAAGCCTAGAAATGATGTTAATAAAAACTCTAATGTTCGATTATTCGAACAAAAGAAAACATCTATTAAATTTGAACAAGCTAAACGTCAAGTATCTGAAGCTGCATCTAAATTAGATTGGTAAGTGCTTTAGCTTTTAACCTCTGATATCGTATAGTTTTTATAAGATAAGGATATCAGAAATGGCCCAGCCACAACTCGTAAACTTTCCAGGAAAAAAATCCAAAAGTACATTAGATACCATACGAGCAAGACACTCAAAAGAGCTTGTTATTGGTCTTTGTGGTGCTGTTGGTGCAGGCGTCAAACTGCTAAATAAACAACTTCAAGAAGAGTTAATTGCGGCTGATTACCATGTAGAGCATATCAGTTTAAGTGAATTAATCGCTGCACAATTTGATAACCCAGAAGAAACTCTCAAGCTTAATGGCTATGAACGCTATGAAAAATTACAAGATTTGGGTGATGACTTAAGAACTAACAAATCGCCTTCAATTGTTGCTGACATGGCAATACGAAGAATTTCAATTATCCGCACGACCTTGTTTGGTGATAAAACTCAAAACCCAACTACCGCTTTAAAAATTGACAAAAAAGTAGCTTATATCATCAACCAATTAAAAAATCCTGCTGAAGTTAAAATATTCCAAGAAATATATAGAAATAATTTCTATTTATTAGGCCTTTTAAGAACTGAAAATGAACGTATCAATAATATTGTTCAGGAAGGTATCAAAAAGTCAGACGCCTACAAACTAGTAGATCGCGACCGTAAAGGTAAAGATGATTTTGGCCAGCAAGTTGAAAGTACTGCATTTCTATCTGATTACTTTATCCGAAATATCGATAAAGCCGATAAACTGAAAGCATCTGTTACCCGATTTATTAAACTTGTGCATGGTGTTGAAAATATCACGCCCACTAGAAATGAGAGTGGAATGTTTTCGGCTTATTCAGCCTCTTTACGTTCAGCATGTATGTCTAGACAGGTTGGTGCTGCAATCTCTGATACAGAAGGTCGAATCCTTTCAACAGGCTGTAATGATGTACCGAAATTTGGTGGTGGCCTTTACGATACAGATAACGAAGAAGATAATCGATGCTACGGTTACAGAGCTGGTGATTGCCATAATGACAAGCATAAAGATTTACTCAAAAAACAGATAGAAGAAGTGCTTACAAAAAACGGAATTGATAATAGTACTAAGTTAGCTGCAGATATAATGGATAACTCAAAAGCCAAAAGCTTAATAGAATATTCTAGAGCCATCCATGCTGAGATGGATGCGATTGTATCCCTAGCTAGAGATACTACCACGTCTACTGTTGGCAAAATTCTATATTGCACAACTTACCCATGCCATAGCTGTGCTAGACATATTGTTGCTGCAGGTATAGAGCGCGTTGTCTACATAGAGCCATATGAAAAAAGTTTAGCTTTAGATTTACACGATGATGCAATTTGTTTAATAGATGACAAAAAAGCCAATAAAGTAGTATTTGAAAACTTTGAAGGTGTATCGCCAAATAGATATTCTAAATTTTTTGCATATTCAAAAAAGAAAAAAAAGAATGGTAAAGCTATTGAGTTTAATCTAATTAAGGAGGAGCACATGGATACCCAACCCTTAGATTGCTATGGTGACTATGAACTAAAAGTTGTTGAAATGACGAATGAACTAGTTGGGGAAGATAGTTTTATTCAATAAAAATAAGATTTAATCTTTTCTTATTCTCTCAACTAACTCTGCCCTCTCTTCCTCAGTCATCTTTTCCAGTATGCACAGCATCTCAGCTGTGCTTTCTGACTCACAGAAAAAATATGCCACTGGCACACCCAGTTCATCAGCCATCGCTTTTAACGTGGTGTAATCAGGAGTGTGTTTACCTTTCTCGTAATGATTCATACGTGCGCTCGCCGTACCTGGCTCCATTCCTAATTGAATGCCCAGTTGCTTTTGGCTGATGCCCATCGCTGTTCTTGCCTGCTTAAGCCTAAGCGGCAGTGGATTGATCTGCTTTTCTGACACGAGTTCATTATTGTCTGATCCTAGATAACTTAGATTGTCTTAGTTTTTTCACTTAAGGTATACTAAGTAATCCTTAGCTTTTTAGGCTATATTGTCAAGTTTTAACCAAATTCGACAAGGCCTGAACTGATAAGAGGGGAAATAGTTAGAGGATATTAATTATAAAAACGTCACGGAATGGCTCATTAAACATTGAATTTATTAACAATTGGCAAATATCGTGACCCAACCAGCTATCCGTATAAACGAAGTACTTATTAGTATTTTAAAAAGTAAAACGCTCACTCAATTTACTGCGATTGAGTTGAAAAAAATATTCATAAAGGCATTACCTGACGCAAAAAACAAAGATGCTAGCCAATTAGTGCATAGAACACTGAATAAACTCTGTAATGCTCACTTCATAAAAAAGCACATTGATGGCAAAAAAGTATTATTTATCAAAACTCCTTTGTTTGACGAGAGTTGCCTTTATGCAAGCACTCCACGCAAACCAGCCTCAAAAAAGCCAATAATTAACGACAACGCTCATAAGTTACAAAAACTAAAAACGACGCTTAACCAATACCAAATTGATCTGCTTGGCCATATTGGTGAGGCTGAAGAGTTCAAACGTCTATTTAATGAGTTCCCCGAAACAAAAACGAACTTATACTCTCGCTATATGCATGCGCGCAACCAAAGCTCATCAATGGTCGGTAAAATTAAAGCCATAGAAGCCTGTATCAACACGCTAGAGAGTTAATATCGTGAAGTTAAGACAGTGGCAGCATGATTGCGTTAAAAAGGCGCTAGAGTCCTACCAAACACAAAACCACTTTATGTGTTTAGCTACTCCAGGAGCGGGCAAGACTGTAATGGCAGCCGAGCTGGCGGCAAGGTTAATCGCAATGGGTAAAGTGGATTTTGTCTTATGTTTCTCACCCTCTTCTGAAGTTAACGAAAGTATAAGACTTAACTTCTCACGACGACTACTCAAGCGTTTTGATGGATTAATGGGAGCTATCGGCAGTGTTTACACTTATCAGTCCATGTCATCATTAACTCCTGAGTTTTGGCAACTTCTCCATAGTCATAATGTCTTTGTAATTATGGATGAAGTGCATCACCTAAAAGGGACTGAACTCAATAATGCTAACGCATGGGGTGAGGAAGTACTACTCAACATTCAAAACCAAGCTTGCTATACATTGGCTTTATCTGGCACGCCTTGGCGCTCAGATGCTGCTCCTATCGTGTTATCCAAATTTACTGAACCCGATAACACTATACATTGTGATTTTGTCTATGGTCTAAAGCAAGCTGTAGCCGATGGCGTATGTCGTAAACCCAATATCGCGCTCATTGATAATGACAAAATAAGATTAGATGATGATCTAGAGTCAGAAACGTTTTCATCTATTGCTGAGTTATTAAAAAGGTCTGAATTCAGTTATAAGGCACTAATTAATAATCAACAGGTGATGCATTACATGCTGAGCCAAGGTGTTAAAAAACTAGAACAAATACGTCAAGAAAATCCCTTAGCTGGCGGGCTAATTGTTGCTTCATCAATCAAACATGCTAAACAGTTATACCAATCTCTTATTGCAGATTTTAAACAAACAGCCTGTATTGTCACCTCTAAGTTGAAGCATCCTTCACACACTATTGAAGCCTTTAGACAGAACGATACTCAATGGATAGTGAGTGTTGGTATGATCTCAGAAGGGACAGATATTCCACGGCTGCAGGTATGTTGTCACCTGAGTCGCATCAAAACCGAAATGCATTATCGTCAAGTATTAGGCCGTATATTAAGAGTCACTTCCGCTGAGGTTCAACAAGCTTGGTTATTTACCTTAGCTGAAGCTAGCCTTACTGAGTTTGCTTATAGGATCGGTCAAGATCTACCGGAAAACGCAGTAATTTTTGAAAAAACTGAGTCGAAAGAACTGAATTTGGCTTTATCTCATAAACCAGCCTCTACTGAGTTTGATCACGACTTAAACAGCAATCTACACTTCTCAGAGATGTCACTAGCCACTAAAGCAGCTATACCACCTCACCTAATCGATATTGAGGAAGAAAACAGTTACAACTTAGCCCTGTTAGGCGGATACAAAGAACAAATTGTGAGGATGTTTGATACTCATTTACTGAGTAATTGAGCTAAGGTACTCGGCGCAGAAAACTCGCGCTTAATCAACATCTCATCAGGGGTCATCGCATTGGGGTTATATCGGGATGGCTTAACAACTTCTGAAATAAGGACCTTATCTAGCGGCTCAAGAAAAGGGTTAAAAAAAACCGAAGCAGCCTCACTTTCCTGACTCTCATAAAGTTTTCTATAAGTTTGAGCTAAATGCCTAATATCAAGACTGCGATCACCATTCACCATTACAAGTTTTAATGTCTCTGATAGTAGATGATTTAATACCCTACTTTCACCTCGGCAGGCTGCAAATAATGGTATAGCAATATGTTTATCTTCAATCTTGGGAGGCTCATCAAAGGGCATATGCTTGGCTAAGCCTATTAGATATTGACGATAATATTTACTGTCTTTTTGGAGACTAAAATATTCAAGCTTTCTTCTACGTATTAAGCGAGATGACCATTGTGGTTCTTCAGCGATTTGTTCAGTCCAAGGCATGCCAACTAAGACAATTGGAACTCTTGCTTCTTCGCTGATGAATTTCAATTCATTAGCTATTGTTTGACGCTCTTTAGGTGTTTTAAACTCTATTAACTCTTGAAATTCATTGAAAATAAGTAGCTCTACATTCGCTCTAACTAAATTTTTAACCAATTGAGTTTTCAAATCTATTTTATAATTCTGCCCTTTTCGTTGTTGGCTGCCAAATGATTCCAAATCAGTTAACATCTGCCTCAGAGTCGCATCAAGACCTTTATGACTTGAGATCCGGGTAACTAATACCGGCATTGAAGTACGGCTATATGTTTGACTAGCTAACACTCGTTTTTTATAGTTGTTAATCAGATGACTTTTACCTACACCTGTATCTCCGGTCAACAACATGCACTGTTGGTCTGATTGAAAGTTTCGATTTAACCTTAGATCATCAAAATCATTGAAAATGACCTTAGCTTGAGGATGCATGACAAAACAATCATTAAACCTGCCCAATTGCTCCATCTGATGAGCGGTTAAGGTATTCATTCAAACCCCTCTATATTATCATCCCAGTTATCGAGGATATCACTGATATTAGACTCTGGTTTGTTGGTTATGTCTGAAAGGGTGTCACTGTTTTCAAGCCTAATAGTACCTTGACCGGTGTTACTAATATCGGCGAGTTGAGCTTGCTTCTTTACTGCAGAGATTTTAGCTTTCGTTTTGGATTCATTAAAGAGTTCTTGCTCTTGTTGTACTCGAGCATGAATTGCCATTCTAGCTTTGGCTAAACCTAAGTTGTCTTTACTCTCGCGTATAATTTCACGGTTAATCTTCTTAATCACTTTATGCTCATGCAGACTCAAACCATTGGCATACCCTGTAGTATCGGTACAAGGTACTTTGAGGTAGCCCTCTAACTCTTCGAGGTAAACATGGATATTAGAGAGATCATCAGGGTCTATTTTAATCAGCTTTTTTATTGTGTCTTTAGTTTGTGGGTAGTGCTTACGATAATCCGCTAATGCAGTTGAGTCATACATCAACTCTTCGAATTTAAAACCATTTCGAGTTAATGTTCTTTCATCAGTGATCCCCATGAGAACATTAAAACGTTTCTCATCTTCCACACTCATCTGCAATGGAGGATAGACATCAAAGCCATGCTGCCACTGCTTTATTGGAATACGCGTATCTCGAGAGTCTGAATCCTGATGATAAATATCAACAATCCAACGATGA
This sequence comes from Shewanella sp. UCD-KL21, assembly GCF_001957135.1. Lineage (GTDB taxonomy): Bacteria > Pseudomonadota > Gammaproteobacteria > Enterobacterales > Shewanellaceae > Shewanella. The sequence goes on from NZ_MPHK01000004.1 coordinate 254,062, forward strand.
AACTCTTCAACAAATACTGAAAAACGCATAATGGCGTCTTTTTCAGGTTTGTAGTCTTCTTTTTCTAGAATATTTGAAAACGTTTTCCCTGGGAGTTCGGTTAAAAAATATTGGTTAATCATGCCAAAGAAACGCTCAACAAACGGCTTTAACCATGGCTTACGCACGGGGTTATATTGAATATTTATACCAGCTTCTTTACAAGCATGGTCTAAACTCTTTGACCAAAACTCAGCTCCATTATCAACAACTAAGGTTTCAAATTTGCCATAACAAGGCCAATCATTTTGAAGCTCTATTCCGACAATACCCAGAGTTTTAGGCTTTATCGCATGCACAATAGCTTTAGCCGCTGATACATAAGAGGGAGCTTTATAACTCAAATGAAAACCTAAAACACAATTACTAAAAACATCAACGATTAAAGTCAGGTAGGGTCTTCCAAGAGGGAGCTGTAATTCATCATCGAGAAGGATTAAATCAAGTGGAGTATGATCTATTTCAACCCGTTCTAAAATCCGAGTTGGTGGTATATGAGAAGAACAATATGCAAACCACTGATCAGCTTTGAACTTACCATGCCTAGCGACAGCTATAGGATAAGGTGGCAGTGACTTTATTCTTTGATTGAAGGCGGTATAGGAAATAATAGGGATTTCCCCATCGACGATTGTTTCATTCTCAATCGTGATGGCATCTTTATAGTACTGGTAGGCCGTTGTCACTTTCGGTCTTTTGGCATCTAGAAAACGAGATAATGCTCGCTCAAAAAATACCTCGTCGCCTTCCACTCGTTTCTTTCGGTTGCCCATTTTATGGCGCTTAACAACCAAAGAGGCTAAATCACCATTACTATCGATATAACTCTTACGCCAACGAACCACGGTACGCCAATTAGGCCGTTTATCTCTATTGCCTTCAAATAGTTTATCAAGAATTGGATCTAGCTTTTTTTGCGTCCATCCCCCTGAGTTTTCCTGCTCAATAAAACTAATTAGTTTATATTTATCAAAGGCTTTTTCTTTAAGAAAGTCAGGAAAAGTATCAAGATCGCGCTTAAGTATCTCAGCATCATCTAACTTGATGTATTGACCAGGGGTATCGGGCTTTTTGACAGATGTAGACTCTGTAAACTCATCTTTAAATTCAATCATGCATTACACCAAACAAATGGATTACAGCTAAGGTCATCTTGAGTTAGATCTGCCTCTAGCAAGCCTTTATTGATTAGTGAATAAAGAAACGAGCGAGTTTCACCGACTGAAAGCTCATATTCATCAGCAACATCATCCAACTGAATCTTTCCTGAGTGTCGAATCAACTGTAGCAACTCACGTTGGATATCAGTCACACCATAGATACCAGAGTATCTATGAAGCAATTTGAGATTATTTAAGATTGGATTTACACGAATTTGCTTATCAGTAACAAGTATAAGCTCAGTGCCGAGTGCCTGAGCAGCCTCTTTCTTAGCTACAAACTTTGCTCTAAAAATAGGGTCGAATGTCTTGCTGTAAGGTTTATATTCATGAAACTTTGTCGTCCCATCAATGTAGTGAAGTAACGCATCAGGCGTATAAGGTAACCTTTTCCCCTCAAAACAGTAATAAAACCCTTTAGGCTGGCTGCCAAAAGTCTCGATTGTCTCATTATATTCATGGTGGAAACATGCATCGAACTCCAATGTACTTTCACACATTATCGTTTCGCTCACTTTTGCACTCGCGAATTTAAAGACGTTTTTATTGGGCGAAGGCTTACGTAAATTTCGAATATACATGCGCAAAACTCAAGCAACTTAGGTACACTTAGTGTACAGCTGCTCGATGTTTTGTCAAATTTGTCAGACTACGCTTTAACTTTTAACTCAAGTAATTGATTTTAATAATATTAAATTATGTAGCTAAAATACAAAAATGCTATTTTATGTCAAACTATGCTTTAAATTTGTCAGACTATGGTTGTCTTATGTCAATGTATGCTTTCAGCGACATGAAAAATAAAGCTATAGCTAAAAAGTGTGAAGCCCTACTTCATCGCCGCTTTCACATACACATCAAAGCGATTTTTCTTGGTCGCAATAACCATACTCGGTTTTACCCCATCAAGATCTTCAGCGTAATCAGGGCGCTTTACTGCCACTCGCTTAGTGGCTAATGCCATTGCTGGCGCTAGTAGGCCGTCGGCATCAAGATCGGCGCCCACAAGTGTTTGGAATACGCGCATTTCTTTTTTAACCAAGGCTGACTTTTCGCGGTGGGGATACATAGGGTCTAAATACACCACATCAATTTCGGTCGCGGTCGTTTTGGCGGCATCAGCTAGGGCGCTAAGGCTTGAGCCATGAAATAAACTCATGCGCTCGCGCATCCAGTCGCCGATTTCTGCGTCTTCATAAGCGCGGCGCAGTCCGTCTTCAAGTAATGCTGCGACAACAGGATGGCGCTCAACCATAATCACTTTGCAACCAAGACTGGCTAACACAAAAGCATCGCGGCCTAGTCCTGCTGTGCCATCAACCACGGTTGGGGTAACTCCTTGTTTAAGGCCTACCGCTTTGGCGATTGATTGGCCGCGGCCACCACCAAATTTACGCCGATGAGCAACAGCACCGGAAACAAAATCGACACTTATACCATCTAATTTAGGTTCATCACGTTTGTGCAGGCTTAAGGTGTTGTGCTCAAAGCGTAATTCAAACTGCGCTTCTTTGCTCCACTCAAAACCCCAACGCTCACTGATATCAACCAGTGACGGATATTGCTGATTAAAAAAAATCGGTATTTGCAAAAGTATTTCCAGATATTGATTAGACTCAAGCTTATTATGCCAAAAGCCTGCCAGAGTGAATACCTATACCTGCTAAGACTTAGCCCTTATAATGTAGCTATCTTGCAGCTTCGACTGCGCAGCTATTTTCAGGTCCCCTTATGTTAAGTTACCGCCACGGTTTTCATGCTGGCAATTATGCCGATGTACTCAAGCACACTATGTTGCTGCAAGTGCTTAAACTGATGCACAAAAAAGATAAGCCAATGGCCTATATCGACAGCCATGCAGGTGCAGGCGGTTACTCGCTAACTGATGAGTTTTCAAAGAAAACCGGTGAGTATTTAGATGGCGTAGCCAAGCTTTGGGGTAAAGATGATTTACCTGAGCCTTTGCAGCTGTATATTGACGATGTAAAACACTTTAACCAAGGTGAGGAAGAGCTGTCTTTTTATCCGGGTTCACCAGCGTTTGTTGATATGAACATGCGTGAGAAAGACCGCATGGTGTTACACGAGCTTCACAGCACTGACTTTGCTTCACTTGATGAGCAATTTAGCAATGACAGACATGTTCGTGTGGTAAAAGGTGATGGCTTAAAAGGCTTGATAGGTGCAGTACCTCCCCTTGAGCGCCGCGGCGTTGCGCTAATCGATCCTAGTTACGAAATGAAAACCGATTACCAAGATGTGGCTCACGCCATTATTAAAGCCCACAAACGCTTTTCTACTGGTGTTTATATGTTGTGGTATCCAGTGGTTGATAGAGCCCAGACTGAGTCAATGTTAAAAATACTGGCTGATAGCGGCATTAAAAATCAGCTGCGTATTGAGCAATCAATTACCCCTGACAATAATGTGTTTGGTATGACGGCTGCAGGCTTATGGGTGATTAACCCGCCATGGAAGTTAGACACGACAGCGAAAGAAACATTAGATTATTTAGAGCGCTGCCTAGGTCAAAGCGGCGGTAAAACCGTGGTTAAGCTGGAAGTGGCTGAATAAGTCATTTATAGCCGTATTTTAGGCTCTCTAGTGGCGAGCGAATACGCCACTAAAAAGCCCATGTAATGAAAATTACATGGGCTTTTTATCATACGCGTTTTTATCTTAGCTAGACTATATGCACTCACCGCCATCGTCAGTAAAAGGCCTTACAACCAGCCCAATTAGCGCGGTAAAAATACCAACTAAAATATCCCCATCATGTGAATCGCTGGTAATTGCTCCCGGGCTCGAGTCACGTTCGCGTCTATCTGAATTACTTTCTGCCGTGCCGCGAACAAAATCACAGCCAGCATTGGTGGCGCTTGATGATGAGCAAGCCGTGCTCAATAGCATTGGCAGCAATAAACTTGCCAGTAAAATCCTTTTCTTCATCCTAATCCTTTTTTACATCAATAAAATCTATTAAAAGA
>NZ_MPHK01000031.1 GCF_001957135.1 Shewanella sp. UCD-KL21
AGCGCATCACAAACGAGCTGTGCTTTCATTCTGCTGCCCATACTCCAACCAACAACTTTACGGGAATAGAGATCGATTACGACTGCTAGATACAGCCATCCTTCAGCCGTCCATACGTACGTAATATCTTGAACCCACGCTTGATTAGCGCATTGAACATCGAAATCCTGTTCAAGCTCATTTTCATATATAGGTTTCTTGTGGTCGCTGTTGGTTGCTGCTTTGTACTTCTTTTTATAGCGCACCCAAACGTTTGCTTCTTYCATCAGTTGCGCTGTTTTCCTACGCCCAACAGGGTAATCAAGTGAATTCAATRCCTTTTGAATGCGTCTTTGTCCATAGGTATTATCGCTAAACTCGGCAATATTCTTCACCCATTGCAATATCTCTTGATGCTCTGTATCAACAGGAGCCAGAGACTTTCGCTTTTGATAGCTGTAGTAATTATTGTTTTTCACACCCAACACGTGACACATTAATATCACAGGCCAGATCTTCTTATTTTGGGCAATAAACGCGTATTTTACTTCGTTTCTTTGGCAAAGAAGACCGTCGCTTTTTTTAATATCTCACGTTCCATTTCTAAGCGCTTTACTTGTGCTTTTAGCTTGCGGATCTCCTCCTGTTCAGGAGTCAACTTGCCATTACCTCTAAATGCATGACCATCATCATTTTCTGCTTCTTTTATCCAGCGACCGAGTAGTTGAGGAGTCACCTCTAAATTTCTAGCTGCTTCAGCAATACTGTAATTTTGCTCTCTTACCAGTGCAATGGCATCAAGCTTGAATTCTTTTGAATAGGATTTACGTGTTTTCATTTGAATCTCCAGTTAAATCAATTATGTCTTAACTGGGTTAGTCGTATCAATTAAACCACGTCAAAGCTTTTGTTCTACTTTCCTTATTTTATTTCTAGGTGTGAATATTTATTTTTTTAGAAATAGGTTTAATGAAGATAAAGAGTTTTTGCTAAATAAAATTGATGAGAAATTTCAAAATGCTCAAAGCAGTAACTTAAGTTTAATTAAAACTGAAATGAATCTATTTGATAAAAAATTGGAAATTTCTTATCAAGAAAAAGCAAGTGAACTCTCAAAAAAATACGCATCAACTGTAGCTTCAAATCTATATGCAATTCAGACCTTAACGGTTCAAATAAAAGAGCTAGAACTAGAAAACACAATATCAGATGGTTGTAAAGAAAATGTTTTAACTGAATATTTTCGCCTAGCCGAAGAGATTCAAAAACTTGGTATAAGTTATGATTGGAAACTTTCAAGATGCCTTATTGATGCAAAAGAATTACTAGAGGATGGTATTAAACTTGATCCAATGGAGTACCCCGAAATTACTTCCTTTCTTAATTCACTACCTAATCAATTTAACGACGTTGTAGGAACAATCAGAAAGTTCTTAGCATAATAGACATATAATTAGTTTGCGCCAAAAAAAACCAGCCACTTTTCCAAGTAGGCTGGTTTTTTAATAGTAATTATTAAGCCAACGGCTTAATCAACAATTACGCTTCTGGGCGCATCGCTGGGAACAAAATCACGTCACGAATAGTGTGCGTGTTAGTGAACAACATCACTAAACGATCGATACCAATACCTTGACCTGCAGTTGGTGGTAAACCGTGTTCTAGTGCGCGGATATAATCTGCATCGTAGAACATCGCTTCATCATCACCGGCATCTTTCGCATCAACTTGCGCTTTAAAGCGGTTGTCTTGATCTTGTGCATCGTTAAGCTCAGAGAAACCATTTGCCACTTCACGGCCGCCGATGAAGAACTCAAAACGGTCAGTGATGAAATGGTTATCGTCGTTACGACGTGCAAGTGGTGAAATGTCAGCTGGGTAACCGGTAATGAACGTAGGTTGCATTAACTTAGGCTCTGCGGTTTCACCAAAGATTTCTTCAAGTAGTTGACCACAAGTCCAGAACTTCTCGATAGTCATGCCAAGGCTCTTAGCCAAGTCACGCATGAACTCAACGTCTTTAACTTCTTCGTAAGTCATAGACTGAATGGTTGCGTTGTCTGGGTTGTACTGTTTGATAGCATCTAGCATGCTCATACGTGCGTATGGGCCGCCAAAATCAACAGTATGCTCACCGTATGGTAGCTTGGTTGAACCACAAAGTTCAGTGGCAATCGAGCTTAGCATTTCTTCGGTAAGATCCATTAAATCTTTGTAGTCAGCGTACGCCATATAGAATTCCATCATGGTGAATTCTGGGTTATGACGTGGAGACAAACCTTCGTTACGGAAGTTACGGTTTACTTCAAATACACGCTCAAAACCACCAACCACTAAACGCTTAAGGTATAGCTCAGGTGCGATACGTAAGTACATCGCCATATCAAGTGCGTTATGGTGAGTTTCAAACGGACGCGCGGTTGCGCCACCTGGGATGCTGTGCATCATTGGGGTTTCAACTTCCATGAACTCTTTTTTGATCATGAAGTTACGGATTGCTGAAACCACTTTAGAGCGCATAATAAATGCATTACGTGACTCTTCGTTAACGATAAGGTCAACGTAACGTTGACGGTAACGGGTTTCTTGATCTGATAGACCGTGGAACTTTTCAGGCAGTGGACGCAATGCTTTCGTTAGCAATTGGTACTGCTCCATGTTCACGTATAAGTCGCCTTTACCAGAAAGGTGCAGCTTACCGGTTACACCGATGATGTCACCGATGTCTAAACCTTGGAATGTGGCTTTAAGATCTTTTTGAACATCTTTACCCGCATAGGCTTGGATGCGACCAGAGACATCTTGGATAACCAAGAATGGGCCACGTTTTGCCATAATACGGCCAGCAATTGAACAGTTAACGTCCATGCCTTCAAGCTCTTCTTTGGTGTGATGTCCGTATTGCGCTTGAATATCGGCGGCCTTGTGTTTGCGATCGAAGTTATTTGGGTGACCATTTGCAGGGCAGTTTTCGCGGATGTGATCTAGTTTCGCGCGACGTTCTGCAATTAACTTGTTTTCGTCTTGGGTTTGTTCAGTCATCTTCTTCTCTCGTTAAAGGCCAGATTTAAGGCTAGCTTCAATAAACTTGTCCAAGTCGCCATCTAAGACGCTTTGGGTATTTCGGTTTTCAACACCGGTACGTAAATCTTTAATACGGGCATCATCAAGCACGTATGAACGGATTTGGCTGCCCCAACCAATATCTGATTTGGCATCTTCCGCGGCTTGCTTATCAGCGTTCTGTTTGAGCATTTCTAACTCATACAGTTTAGCTTTTAATTGTTTCATTGCAGCGTCACGGTTCTTATGTTGCGAACGGTCATTTTGACACTGCACCACAGTATTAGTGGGTAAATGGGTAATACGTATCGCTGATTCGGTTTTGTTGACGTGCTGACCACCTGCACCTGAGGCGCGGTAGGTATCAATACGTAAATCAGATGGATTGATATCAATCTCAATCGAGTCGTCAATTTCTGGGTAAACGAATACCGAACAGAAAGAGGTGTGACGCTTACCTGACGAATCAAACGGTGATTTACGCACTAAACGGTGTACGCCAGTTTCAGTTCGCAATGAACCAAAAGCATATTCGCCATTAAACTTAATGGTTGCGCCTTTAATACCGGCCACATCACCGTCGGTGACTTCCATTAATTCAGGTTTGTAATCGTGGGCTTCACCCCAACGAAGATACATACGCAATACCATATTGGCCCAATCTTGCGCCTCGGTACCACCCGATCCTGATTGAATGTCTAAGTAGCAGTCTGCAGCATCATGTGGGCCCGAGAACATACGGCGGAATTCAAGTTCTTCCAAACGTTTCTCAAGTCCATCTAATTCTGTGCTGGCATCGTTAAAGGTTTCTTCATCATCTTCTTCGATGGCAAGTTCAACCAGTCCTTCAATATCTTCAAGGCCGCTGTCCATATCATCGATCGTTTTCACGACGGCTTCTAGGGCGCTGCGCTCTTTACCTAAGGCTTGAGCATTTTCTGGATCATTCCAAACTTCTGCACTTTCAAGCTCTCTGCTGACTTCTTCTAAACGCTCACTTTTGGCAGCGTAGTCAAAGATACCCCCGAAGAAGTTCGGTGCGGTCAGCGAGTTCCTTGATCTTGAATTTAACTGGATTTACTTCAAACATGAATTTTCTACTTAATTTAGCGGTAAACAATACAATTAACCGCGCATTTTACCCCATGACTGCCACTAAACCTAGCGCTCAGAGGCGATTATTAACAAACATTAGTGGAATTGTTGATAACAAGGAAAAAACCGCCCATCAGCAAGCTGAACCACAAGCTGTGTTATTGGCTAAAAATGTCAGCAAATGGTTCAAACCCAAGGTGTTACCCTAGCTAAAAATGCTTCATCAAGCCGCTGACTGCTAATGTAACCTGATTAGTATTGATTGCTAAAAAAGCGTTAACTTGCGACGTATTAGCGCCTTTTACTCAGCACATTTACAACAATTTCTTTTAAATCTGCACGTTACTACCCTTAGCTTTAAACTTTTATCAGCACTTGAATATGGCCGCGATCAACTACCAATAGCAGCAAGATCAATTTATACCCAAAACCGTGACGCAGCCCCATTTAAAGCCAAAACAAAGCGAGCCAAATCACAAAGCCACACCCAAGCGTGACAAGGGTTACAAAAGCTTATTTCACTTGCTCAGCTTAATTCTGTTCATCTAAAAATAGGTATATTTTGTAGAGCTAATAAAAGGCAAAAATTTAGCCTGTAATAACCCCTACAAGGCCTAGTGATGATTACTCTCAAAATAGATGGCGTGGCGTTAACTGTCAGTGCTGATAAAAATATTCTTCAAGCCGCTCGCGATGGCGGGATAAACATTCCTAGCTTATGCGATCCTGCAAACGGCAATGCCCAGCACAGCGATGGCAAACAAGCCTGTAATCTTTGTGTGGTTGATATCAAAAATCACGATGGCAGCTGCCGCAAAGTAAAAGCCTGTGAAACCCCTGTTGCCAGTGACATGCACATTACCACCCAAACCGCTGAGTTAAGCAAGTTACGCCAAGCGGCGTTAACTACTATTTTGTCTGATCACTTTGCTGACTGTGAAGCGCCCTGCCAGCAAGCCTGCCCTGCAGGGGTGGATATTCAAAGTTATCTGTTTCATATCGCCCAAGGTAATCATACCGAAGCAGTAAAAGTGATTAAGCAAACCTTGCCCTTGCCATTGTCTATTGGCCGTGTTTGCCCAGCTTTTTGTGAAGCCGAGTGTCGCCGAGGCTTGGTTGATGAGCCAGTGGCCATTAGACAATTAAAGCGCCACGCCGCCGATTTAGACCTTGCCGATGAGCACAGCTATCAAATTGAAAAGCTGCCTGCTACCGGTAAAAAAGTCGCCATTATTGGTAGTGGCCCTGCGGGTTTAAGTGCTGGCTATTTTTTATCAAACCAAGGCCATCAGGTGCGCATTTTTGAGTCTATGCCCAAAGCGGGCGGCTGGCTGCGTTATGGCATTCCTGAGTATCGTTTACCTAAAGATATTCTTGATAAAGAAATTGAGTTACTTAGCCAAAATGGCCTAGACATTGTCACTAATACCCGCCTAGGTGAAGATGTTCATCTAAAGCAACTTACCGATGATTACGATGCTGTGTGTTTAGCCATTGGCGCTCAAAAAGCGGTGGCGATGAACTACCCGGGCAGTGATTTAAAAGGCTGTTACTTAGGGGTGGATTACCTGCGGGATTACTGCACTGAGCAAAGCTATCAAATCGGTCATAAAGTTGCGGTAATTGGCGGTGGTAATACCGCCATTGATTGCGCCCGCACCGCCGTGCGCGCCGGCTATGATGTCACCTTAATTTATCGCCGTACCCGTGCTGATATGCCAGCAGAGCCTTATGAAATTCATGAAGCTGAAGTTGAAGGGGTGAAGTTTCACTTTTTAACCAATCCGCTTAACAATATCGCTAATGAAGACGGCCAAGTCACTGCCATTGAGCTAGCAAAAATGGCCTTGGGTGAGCCAGATGCATCAGGGCGGCGCTCACCCAAAGCCACTGGCGAAAGCTTTATTGAAGCCTTTGATACTGTGATAGCTGCGGTGTCGCAAACCCCAGATATGAGCTTTATGGAAGATCCTAACAGTCACCTCACCACAGGTGAACTGGCGCTAACCCGCTGGAATACCTTTATTGGCTGTGAGCACACCATGTCTGCTGGGGTTGATAAACTGTTTGTAATTGGAGACTCGCGCCGCGGCCCAGCAACGGCGGTGGCGGCCATTGGGGATGGCCGTAAAGCCGCTGTCGCCATTGATAAATTACTGCACGAGGGGCTAAATTGCGCCTTAACTCCAAAACAATTTAATGCAGCTAAAGCACCTAAAACTGCTGAATTATCAGCCGAGTTATACCCTAGCATTGCTGCAAAACCTCGCTACAAAATGGCTGAGCTTAGCGCCATTGAGCGTCAGCTAAATTTCAATGAAGTGGAGTTAGGCTATGCGCCCGATGAAGCAATGCAAGAAGCTGCCCGCTGTTTAGAGTGTGCTTGCCAGGCCAATACCGATTGTAAATTACGTGATTATGCCACTGAATATCATGTGCAGTCAGAGCAATTAGACAGCGCCAATGCACGCCAATTTGCGGTGGATAAAACCAGCCCGTTTATTCAGTTTGATGCCAACCGCTGTATTAGCTGCGGCAAATGCGTCGATATTTGTGGTCAGCAAAGTGGTCACAATGCCATTCAGTTCACTAAAGACAGCTTCCAAGCATTACCGAATCAATTAACCGATGAGCGCCAAGCACCTCGGGTTGGCTTTAGTGCCAGCATGGCCGACAGTGATTGTGTGCAATGTGGTAACTGCGTGCAAGTGTGCCCAACTGGTGCGCTGGTTGATGCCCGTGATAAACGCCAAGGCGATGAAGAGCAGTTAACTACCACCTCGACCATTTGTACTTACTGTGGTGTGGGTTGTCGTATCGAAGTCAGCGTGTCACCGACCACAGGCAAAATTTGCCATGTAAAAGGCAGTAAACACTCTGATGTTAACGATGGCATGTTGTGCGTTAAGGGCCGCTTTGGCTTTGACTTTATTCAAAGCGAGCAACGCTTAACCACGCCGCTTATTCGTAAAATGGGCGAGCTGATCCCTTGCAGTTGGGATGAAGCGCTAGATACCATTGCCGATAATTTTGCCAAGGTAAAAGCTGAAGCAGGCGCTGATGCCATTGCCACTTTAGCCTCAGCCAAAGCCACCAATGAAGATAACTACCTCATTCAAAAGTTTGTTCGCAGCGTATTAGGCACCAATAATATCGACCATTGTGCCCGTTTGTGTCATGCCAGTACCGTGTCTGCCCTGCAACTCAGTTTGGGCAGCGGCGCGATGACCAATGATATTCCGGGGATCAAAGAGTCTGACTTAATCTTTATCTTAGGTTCAGATACTTGCAATGCGCATCCGATTATTGCCTCAAGAATTAAACAGGCCATTCGCTCCCATGGCGCCCGCTTGATCGTGGCCGATCCTAAGCGGGTCTCCATTGCTGATGACGCCTGTTTATACGTAGCGCAAAAGCCCGGCTCTGATGTGGTGCTACTTAACGCGATTATGGCTGAGATCATTCGTCATGATTGGCATGACAAAGACTATATCAACGCCCATACCCAAGGCTTTGAGGCAGTGATGCAAGAAGTGCTTAAGCCTGAATATCAGTTGCAAAATGCCACCAAGATTTGTGGGGTTAGCGCTGAGGATATTGCCCAAATGGCGCGTTATATTGGCACAGCGGAGAAAACCGCAGTCTACTACGCTATGGGCATAACCCAGCACACCTCAGGCCATGACAATGTCACTGCTATCTCTAACCTGCAAATGCTCTGTGGCAATTTAGGTAAAGTGGGCGCTGGCATTAATCCACTGCGTGGCCAAAGTAATGTCCAAGGGGCGTGTGATATGGGCGCGCTGCCAAATTACTACACTGGCTATCAGCGAGTTGATAATCCTATTGTACGTGACAAGTTTGAGCAGTTCTGGCAAACACCGCTGTCAGCCACCGAGGGCTTAACCGCCACTGAAGTGATGCATGCTATTACCGAAGATAAAGTTAAAGCCTTATACGTCATGGGCGAAAACCCTGTGCTGAGCGACCCTGATCAAGCCCATGTGCTTGAAGCTTTGGAGAAACTGCCGTTTTTAGTGGTGCAAGATATCTTCTTAACTGAAACCGCCAAGTATGCTGATGTGGTGTTACCTGCGGCATCATTTGCTGAAAAACAGGGCCACTTTACCAATACTGAACGCCGAGTGCAGCGCCTAGAAGCGGTATTAACCCCGCCAGGTGAAGCCCGTGCAGATTGGCAAATCATTCAAGATATTGCCAATAAACTGGGCGCTAACTGGCACTACCCAAATGAGCAAGCGATCACTAACGAGATCAATCAAGTAACCCCGCAATATCAAGGGATCACTTGGGATCGTTTAAGTGCTGATAAACATGGCGTGCCAAGTAAAGGACTGCAGTGGCCTTGTCGTGATGAGCAACATACGGGAACGCCCGTGCTGCATCAGGATCAACCCATTAAAGGCAAAGGACTATTCACCGCCGTGAGTTATCGCGCCCCAGCAGAATCCACCTGTGATGAGTATCCATTGGTATTGTCTACAGGTCGCTTATTAGAGCAGTTCCACACCGGTACTTTAAGCCGCAAAACCAGCGGTTTAGATACTTTAGGCGCGCCAAGAGTGATGATGTCGGTGTTTGATGCTGAGCGTCTTGGGGTGAGTAATGGCGATAATTTAAAACTGAGTTCCCGCCGCGGCGAAATTGAAATTGCCGCCTTTGTCACTAAGCGAGCGCAAGCTGGGGTATTATTCTTACCGTTCCACTTTGCTGAAGCGGCGGCGAATAAGTTAACCAATAACGCAGTCGATCCGGTGGCCAAAATACCTGAGTTTAAAGTCTGCGCTGTTAAAGCGGAGTTAGCCACAGCGGTGTAATTCCACGCTCAAATAACAGTAAAACTGACGTAAAAACTAATCAAAAAGGCAAGCTTAGGTATATCACCAAGCTTGCCTTTTTTATCGCGATATCGTATTTAGTTAAAGCGCGGCTAACAAAGCCCCTGTTGCTGCAAACCCTGCTACTAACAAAACAATGTTGGGCTTAAAGATTTTCAGCACGCCAAAGCCTAATAACACTAATGCCATATCAATAGGTAATAGCACCGCTGAGGTAAACACTGGCGAGTAAAGCGCGGCAAACAGTAAGCCCACCACAGCAGCATTCACTCCAGCAATCGCCCCTGATATAAGCGGTCGCTCACTGATAGCATGCCAGCTTTTTAGCCCCACCAGCATCAGTAAAAAGCCCGGTAAAAAAATGGCAATGGTCGCCACAATAGCGCCTAAAATAGGTTGCTCTAACCATAAATCAGCCCCTAAAAAGGTCGCTAAGGTGAACATAGGCCCAGGAATCGCCTGCGCTAGCGCATAACCGGTTAGAAATCGATCTGGGCTTACCAGCTCACCGACATTGGCTTCCAGTAGTGGCAGCACCACATGGCCGCCGCCAAACACTAAGCTGCCCACCTGATAAAATTGCGCAAATACTTGGCCTAGGGTGCCAGTTTGATTAATAAAGTAAAACGTCGACACTATGCCAATGATAAATAATGCTAACCAGCCATAGTTAAGTTTAATGGGGCTGTTTTCTAGGGTAATATTTTCGCCTTTGGTAAGCAATACCACGCCCATTATCGCCGCCAGCAGTAATACGATAATTTGGGTCAACATGGAGGGGAATAACATCAAACAAGCTGCGGTAAGCAACATAATAACCCGGGCGGTTTTGCGCTGACAAAATTGGCTAAACATTCCCAATGTCGCATCAGCTACCACCACGACTGCCAGCAATTTTAAGCCATGGATCATGCCCACAACCGCATCGGCCTCAAGCCACTTAGCACTGGTTACCGCAAGTAAGAACAGCAACATAAAAGACGGTAAGGTGAAACCCAAAAACGCAGCTATTGCGCCTGCTAAGCCGCCGCGATGATAACCAATGGCAAAGCCAACCTGACTCGACCCCGGTCCTGGCATAAACTGACTTAACGCCACAAAGCTGCCATAGCGTTTTTCATCAAGCCAATTAAGCTCGTTAACAAAGGTCTGCCTAAAGTAGCCAATGTGCGCCGCTGGGCCGCCAAAACTGACTAAACCTAAGGCTAAAAAACGGGTAAATATTTGCCACATAAGCTGTCCAATTCCGTTTAGAGATAAGCTGGCGATAGCATCACTGGCTTAAGTTTAAATAATGAGTTTTAAATAATGAGGTTTAAATAATAAGAGCTTGATACGAGATCACTAATACCAGCTTGCTATCCACCCTGTCACTAGATTCATTATATGACGCTTTGGTGTCTTTTTTATGACAGCGTATTTTTTATGACCGCACAGTTTGATGACAATAGGCTCGATAGCTCATTGAGTCTAATTAGGCTTGTAATTGCGCTAACACTTTCTCGCTGAGTAACTTTAATTGCTGTAACTCATCTGCACTGCCGCCAACTTTACAGCGCATCAATTGTGGAATTTGGCTCGCTTGCTGTTTTAAAGCCAGCCCTTGGGGCGTTAGCTGTAATACCCTGACCCGCTCATCTTCTTTACTGCGATCTCGGATAACCAGTTGCTTTGTTTCCAGTCTTTTTAGTAACGGCGTTAAGGTGCCTGAGTCCAGATGCAGTTTTTCACCTAAGGTTTTAACGCTAATACCCGGCTCTTTCCACAGCACCATCATCACTAAATATTGCGGATAGGTTAGTGATAGTTCATCAAGTAGTGGCCGATAAGCGCGCACAACCGCATTGGTGGCGCTATAAAGCGCAAAACACACTTGATTCTCTAATGCCAATGCATCTAACTTTTCACTCATAATCATTCCTTAAATCCTAGTCACAGGCTTACTTTCTCGCAAAATTCTAATATCTATGGCGCTCAGTATTTGATGTGCTGCTTAATTACAATCACTGCTAGCCAAAGCGATTATCAGTTTATCACACTTAAATTGCGCGCAATACAATATACTGATAAGCCATTAGTGCGCTGATACAGATTAATACAAACAAAACATTCACCTTTCACGGTTTTGGCCGATAAATCATTAACCCATTTAGGTTTAGCTAATTAGAGTAATAATATTATGGCACTTTCCATCAATGCTCCATCATCAATGCCGACCAATATCGATTCAGGTAGTAGCCTCAAAGTTGCTGTAATTGCAAAAGATCAGCAAAAAATTGAAGGTGAAATGGCGCTCCAATTAATTGAAGCTGCGCTGCCACCACCGGTTGGTAACTCAGGCCATAACATTAATATCAAGGCGTAAGGCTGTTACTGTTGAGCTGAGTTGAGCTATGTTGGATTAAGCTCAGGCTCGATTAAGCTAAAATAGCCAGATAGGTTATGATTTATTTTTAAGCACCTTTAAAAATAGGATTGTCTATCATGGCTATAAGAGCATTACTGTTATTGCTGAGTTACTGCGCGAGCACTCAGGCCATTGCGCTGAGTGATCAAGAGGTATTAGCTAATACTCAAGCCACTCAAGCTGATAAATTAACGCCCGCTTTTGATTGCCAGCAAGCCCGTGGCGAAGTGGAGCAGCTTATTTGCCAAGATAATCAATTGGCACAGCTTGATATTCAGCTCAATCAAGTATTCAAAAAGTTAACTTTTCAGCTAGACGCGGATGCTGATGTAGATGTAGATGTAGATGTAGATGTAGATGTAGATGTAGATGCAGATGTAGATGCAGATGTTGATGCAGATGTTGATGCATTACCCCAGCTTAAAGCTTTTCAGCGTGGCTGGATAAAAGGCCGTAATGAGTGTTGGAAGGCTGACGATATTAAACAGTGCGTGATTTACGCCTATGCTTCACGGCTAACCGAGTTACAGATCGCGGCGGCGGTATTTGAAGCGCCTAAGGCGGTGCAATATCAGTGTGATAGCGCATCAGACAGTAGCCAGATGAGCATTAGGGTTTATTTTTATAACCAAACTGCGATACCTGCAGCAATATTAAACCTAAGCTTAGATCCAACTGCCGATCCAACTCCTGATCCAACTGCGGGTTCAATTGCAGATTCAAGAGCGGTCACGGTAGCGCAGCAAAATCCGCTATTAACATTACTGACGCCAAGTGCATCAGGGGCGAAATACCAAGGGCAGAATGTTAGTTTTTGGACCCACCAGCAACAAGCCGTGCTAAGCCAATTTGAACAAGCGGATATACATTGCCGAGTAAAATAGGCTGAAAAGCCCATAAAAAAACCATGCTAAAAAGCATGGTTTGTTGTTTACTAACTCTAAGCGCTAAGCGCTAGTAGCTTAGATTAGTTTAAAATACTGTAGCCACGATTTGCCATGCAGTTACGCACCACAGTTTCTTTCTCTGCTTCGTAGTTAGCTTCATTGGCTCTTCTATCTTTCGCGCCACCTAGCAAGCCTACTGCAACACCAATACCGGCACCGGTTTTAGCGCCATGTGAACCACTACCACCAGCAATGGCACTGCCCGCTGCGCCTACTGCCGCACCTTTAAGGCCGCTACTAATGGCACCACGAGATTCAGTATTTTTATGAACTTGCTGTGACATTTCTTGGCATTGATATTGATCGAAAACAAAATCTTTTTCATTCACGCCAGTTTTATCATAGATAATATTCGCGCTTGCTGAAAATGCTAAAAAAGAAAGCGAAACGAGTAATAATTTTTTCATATAAAACCTCAAGCGATAATCAACTAATGGACGTATCCTACCTAAAGCATAATGTAAAAACGGAATATCGCATTTTTCAAATGGAATAATGCTAATTTACCACTCGCTAACTAACCCTTAAATATGAAACAATTTAAGCCAGCTTGCTGCTTTCATAGCTGTGACACATCTGCTGCGCTTGCTGCTCATCGTATTCGCGTAAACCGCTTAGCACTAAGGTTTTGATACCTGAGCCTATGACTTTACCTGCGCTTTTTAAGGCAAACTGCAAGGTCACATCACCGCGCTTACCATTGATTTGCATATCTTGCTCAACCAGCTCAAGACTCATATCCGTAAAATCAAAAGTATCTAACTGAAATGACATACTTTCATAAATCACCAAGGGTCTGGCGGGATTAATCATCATGCCGTACTGTTTCATCATCGGCACTAATACATGGATGAAGTTGAGCCCAGAAAAGGCCACATAACTTTTAATAAATGCCGCGGTTTGCACATCACATTGGCATAACTCACCTTCACGTTCGATATGCAAATATTCTTTGCCCTTGGTATCACAGATACTAAATTGCTCACCCGCTTTGTTGTCCAGCAATAGCTCAACGCCATCACCCACCATGCCAGCAAACTTAAACTGCATTTTTTGGCTCAAACCAAACTCTGTAAGTACTAAAGCAAACAGTAAGTCACCAGGAACACAGAAGCGTTTAGCGCCAACATTATGAATAGGGTTAAAGTCTTCAGCGACGTGTTTTGCGAAATTGCTCGCTTGCAAAGCCGAAATAAACACACTTTGATCTTGCTTAACGTAATAAGGTGACAAAAACATATACATCCATTTTATTGGTTAAAGATATCCATCTCTTATTGAGTTGGGTTTATTGTGAATCGAGTTTACAGCAAAAATTCACATAAACTCAGCCGATGACTTAATCGCTGCCACGACTGCAGCACTATGCGCTGACTTCAGTCTCAATGATATTAATCGCCCCATAATAATCTAACTGCTAACACAATGGTTAACATTGTTTGAACAAATGTTGATTTTAAGAGTGAATTAAGTAAACTCCACTACAATTTCAATACAAATGATAACAATTGTTATTTTCATTATGTTTGCATTTCGCCTTTGGAGCTTTACATGACTCAGCACAGCCTTCGTATTAGTCTTTTAGCCACCGCCTTATTCAGCGCTTTTTCGGCATCTGCTGCCGACAGCGACTCTGATGCTAATGCCACCATGGAGCAAATTTCAATTTTTGGCAGTGCCAATCCGGTGAATAATATTCCTGGTAGTGCTCATGTTATCGGTGAAGTTGAAATTGAAAACTTTAAATACACTGACATCATGCGCACCTTAGCGTCTGTGCCTGGGGTGTACCTGCAAGAAGAAGATGGTTACGGTTTACGCCCTAATATTGGTATGCGCGGCACAGGTCAAAACCGCTCTGAAAAAATTACCATTATGGAAGACGGCGTTTTAGCTGCGCCAGCGCCTTATGCTTCTCCTGCGGCATACTACTTCCCAACCTCTGGTAGAATGCAAACCGTTGAGATCATGAAAGGCGGCTCGACCCTTAAATACGGCCCTCGCACCACGGGCGGCATTATTAATATGCTGTCTCGTCAAATTCCAGTGGAAGAACTTGCAGGCGGCATTGATGTGGCAGCAGGTCAAGATGGCTTTGCTAAAGTCCATGCCCATGCAGGCGGTCAAGGCGAACGCGTTGGCGCGGTAGCAGAAATTTACCGTTATCAAGCTGATGGCTTTCGCGACATTAACGGTGTTGGCGGTGATACCGGCTTTGTTAAAAACGATGCCTTAGCCAAAATCAGCATTGATAGTAGCGACGATGCCACTTATCAGCAACGCGTTGAATTAAAATTAAAGTACTCAGATGAAGTGTCTAACGAAACCTACATGGGCTTAACTGAAGAAGATTATAACGCTTCACCTTATATGCGTTATTCCGCATCTCAAAAAGATGAGATGACCACAGAGCACAAGCAAGTACAGTTAAACCATATCATCGACTTTAACGATACCCTGTCTTTGGCGACCACGGCTTATTACAATAATTTTGCCCGTAACTGGTACAAAACCTCAAAAATTGATGGCGAAAGCTTAGGCATTGAAAGTATTAAAAAAGCGGCTGATTTTGATCAAGATCCAACGTCAATATCACCACTAAAAGTGCAAGTGAAAGCCAATAACCGTGACTACCTATCTCAAGGTATTCAAACTGAGCTAAATTGGCTAGTGGGCGACCATGACTTAGCATTTGGTGCGCGTTATCACGAAGATGAAATGGATCGATTCCAGTGGGTTGATACCTATGAATTAGGAGCGAACCAAGTAATGTCGCTGACTGATAGCGGCACACCTGGTACTGACTCAAACCGTATAGACAGTGCTGAAGCATTTGCTTTTTACGTTCAAGATAAAATGACTTTTGGTGACTTAGCGGTGACAGCCGGTCTACGTTATGAAAATGTCACCACCCAGCGCCGTGACTGGGGTAAAACTAACGTCGGCCGTGAAGGCGCACCAGATAAAGATATCAGCAACAGCTTTGATGTGGTTTTACCGTCAGTTGCAGCAACTTACCAAATAACCGATAACTTAATTGTACTCGCAGGCGTTCAGCAAGGTTTTGCCCCTAGCGCCCCCGGTAATGATGACGGCAAAGAAGAAAAAAGCTGGAACTATGAAGCAGGTGTTCGTTACAACACTGGTGGATTAAACTCTGAAGCTATCGCCTTTTACAGTGATTACAGCAATATGCATGGTAACTGCACCGCGGCTCAAGGTTGTGATGATGACAATATTGGTAATCAATACAATGCTGGTGAAGTTGAAGTCAGCGGCGTTGAGCTCAGTTTAGGTTATGAATTTAATCAAACCGGCGAGATTAGTTTTCCAGTAAAAATGGCTTACACCTACACCAATGCTGAATTCCAAAACGCATTCAGCTCAGACTTCGAATCTTGGGGTAATGTAGAAAAGGGCGATGAACTGCCTTACTTGCCCGATAACCAAGTGTTCTTATCTGCAGGCGTTCAAGCTGAATCGTGGCAGGTGACTATTGCCGGCCGTTATACCTCTGATATGCGCACGGTTGCAGGCCAAGCGAGTATCCCAGCAGATGAGCTTATTGCCAATAAAACCGTTGTGGATTTATCGGCTCGTTACTTTATTAATGATGCATCTGAAGTGTACTTGACCGTTGATAACTTATTGGATGAAACCTATATGACCACTCGTATTCACGGTTCTATCTTTGCTGGTAAGCCACAATCGGCCACTCTTGGTTATCAATATAAGTTTTAACTGCTCGCACTAAGCTTTGGCAGTGATAATCCTTTAAAGGAAATAAAAATGGCTACTCAAACGAGTAGCCATTTTATTTTTCTATCAACACTTAAGTCTCAATAAACCGTTTTTAGCGCCGATTAGTTAATGATTTTTTGCCACCAAGATAACGGCTCACCACAGTTTGCAGCAGGCTTGTAGCTGTCACGTGTGGCAGGCAGCGCCATCACATTGTCACAATCGGCTTGTTTTGCCACCCCAGTGTCTTTATCAAAATAACCTTGGGTGATGCCATCTGCCGGCGTCATTCTCAAGCCTAACGGCGGACGCTGTTTTAAAAATGCTTGATACACTGCCATTGCGCCACTTGAGCCATAAAGTCCTGTTTTAGAGTTATCGTCTTGACCGACCCAAATAGCCGCCACGTTACGTTCATCAAAGCCTGCAAACCAAGAGTCACGACTGTCATTACTGGTGCCAGTTTTACCCGCTAAGGCCACATTAGGAAATGCTTGCCCTAACCTTTTTGCCGTACCAGTTTGCACAACTTGGTTCATGGCATATTGCACTAAATAGTCCGTTTGCGGTTCAAGGCCTTGGCTGGCGCTAACGCGAGTAACCTTAAGCGGCTCGTTATTAGTATCTAATACTGCGGTGATAGAGGTTAACGGTCGATAGCGGCCATTATTGGCAATGGTTTGATAAGCCTGCGCCACCATATAAGGTGAGCCATTAATTGCCCCTAACAACATTGATGGATAGCGAGGTATCGCATCAGACCAACCAGCATTCGCCATGGTTTTAGCGACGTTATCAACGCCTAATTCAATACCTATATTCACCGTTGGCACATTCATCGAGTTTTTAAATGCATCTAATAATGGCACCTGTTGACGGAATTTTCGATCGACATTTTGTGGCGACCAGGTTTTACCTTGACCATTTTGCAAGGTGATCGGTTTGTCCGCTATTGGGGTCGCCAAATTATATTTACTGCCTTGTTGCAGCGCTGTGGCATACACAAACGGCTTCACTAACGAGCCAATCGGGCGGCGAATTTCCACTGCGCGGTTAAAGCCGTCAAAGCTTGGCACCCTATCCCCTACCATGGCGGCAATGCCGTCGGTGTATTTGTCGGTGACTACCATACCCACCTGCACGTTTTTAGTGCGTTCATCCAGTGATTTCATGGTGCTGACGACTGCTTTTTCGGCGGCATCTTGAGCCATTGGATCTAAGGTGGTGTATACCTTGACCCCTGATTGCTGCAGCAAGCTATCACCATAACGCGTACGTAATTCTTGTTTTACCACCGCAAAGAAAGCTGGCAGTTTTTGATGTACTGATTTATTAAAATCACGTAGCCCAAGTGGCGATTCTACCGCCGCTTTGTATTGCTCAACGGTTAAGCGATCATCTTCCATCAGTAACCGCAGCACCAAGTCGCGGCGATTTTGCGCCCGCTCAGGTGAGCGCCAAGGGTTGTAATATGATGGCCCTTTAATGGCGGCAATTAAAAATGCTTGCTGGGATACTGTGAGCTCTGCAATGGGGCGGCCAAAGTAAAACTGCGACGCCAAGCCCATGCCATGAACGCCACGGGCCTTGTCTTGCCCCATATACACTTCATTTAAATAGGCTTCGAGGATTTCATCTTTGCTGTAACGAAAATCAATAATGATTGCCATTAAGGCTTCACGGATTTTACGCACAATTGAGCGCTCACTGGTTAAAAAGAAGTTTTTGGCTAATTGCTGAGTTAAGGTTGAACCACCTTGTACGGTTCGCCCGGCAGTCACATTGACGATAGCAGCCCGAAGAATGGCAAATGGGTTCACCCCATGATGCTGATAAAAACTGCGATCTTCGACCAAAATCAGCGCATCGACAATGGCTTGGGGCATTTCTGCGGTGGGCACAAATAATCGGTCTTCGCCGCCGGAAGCCAAAATGCGATCCAGCAATACCGGCTCTAAATGAAATACCGCTAATTGACGCTTATCACTCATGCGCTGCACTGAATTCACCCCTTGAGAGTCAAATGAAATCATCACCCGCTGGGCTGCTTGATCGCCTTCAGGATGCAAAAATGGACGACGCCAAAGCTCAATTTTACTGCTGGATGCTGAAAACTCGCCCACTTGACGAGGGTTGGCCACTTTACGGTAGCCAAGCAGTTTTAACTCCGCCATTAGCTGCGGATGGTTTATGGCAGCGCCGGGATAAATGGCCATTGAGCGGCTAAACACTTGTGCGGGTAAGTGCCATTTTTGCCCTTCAAATTTACGGGCAATGATTTGATCTAAATAGATGCCGTAGGAGCTCACCACCACGATGCCAATTAAGCCGAGTTTCCAACCGATTGACCAGAGTTTTTTCCACATTGACGGCTTAGCTTTAGCCACGACCCTTTTTACTCTGGGCTTTTTGCTCGCCGCTTTTTTGCTAGCGGGTTTCTTGGCCGCAGCGGTTTTAGCCGCTGGAGTTTTAGGCGCTAACTGCTTTTCGGCAGGCTTTTTTGCTGCATTTTTTTTAGGCGCTTGAGCAGCCATCATCTTTGTCGTTTCTGTCATCTGTTTTTAATTCTTTATCGCCATTAGCTATTTAAGCCTGGCGTCTTCTTTTTAGTAAATTTAGTGGCGGTAGTATTAACCGGATCGTCAGGCCATAAATGGCGGGGATAACGGCCACGCATTTCTTTTTTTACTTCAATATATGGGCCTTGCCAAAAACTGGCCAAATCTGCGGTGACTGCAATAGGTCGCTGGGCTGGCGACAATAATTCCATAGTAACAGTGAGCTTACCATGCAGTAATTGCGGACTTTGCGATAAACCTAAAGCCTCTTGCAGGCGCACTTTTAATAGCGCTCGACCGCTGACGGCTTTATTGCTGTCGCTGGCATCATTATCCATGCTCAGCTTATCACTATCACTATCACTATCACTGCCAACGGCTTCACTTTCTGCGGCCTGAGCAGCGGCCACTTGATACTCAATCGGCGCTCGGGTGCCAGTAGCCATTTGCCAATGAGTAGGGAGCAATTCATTTAACGTTTGTTGTTGCTGCCATGTCAGCAGATTTTTCACATGGCCAAAGGTATCAAGTTTTTGTAATTTGGCAATGGAATTCACCTCAGTTAAATATGGCGCTAACCACTGCTCTAAGCTTGTTAGCAAGCTGGTGTCATCAAGGTTTGGCCAATCATGTTGCGGCGCAAATTGCTGGGCCAACTTCAGTCGATATTGTAATTGCAAAAAACTTTCGCCCAAATCCAGCACAGTTAAGCCTTTAGTGCGGATGTGACTCAATAATGCTTGCTGAATTAATTTATTATCAACCTGAGTTTCTTGAGCGCGCTGAATAATAATCTCACCCACTCGGGTTTGCTTTTCAGCAAAAAAGCGCCCTTTGGTTTCATCCCACTGACACATTTTAACCTCATGGGTTAAAAATTTAAGCTCTTGCTGAAAATGCTCAGGGTTAATCGCTGCGCCAAGATAGACTCGCCCTGCATTGCGGCCTTGGGTTTCTTGAAAGTCTGCCACCACTAACCAAGCTTGATTGGCCATGGCATCTTCAGCATCAATAGTAACCCCAGTGCCATTACTGAGAGCAAAACCTTGTTTACCGCGAGCTTTGGCGATTCTGTCGGGGTAGGCCAGCGCCAATAATAAACTGATATCACGACTGGCGGCGTCGCGAGCCACTTGCTTGATATCGCCTTTAGCAGACAGCGCCCGCTGCCATTTATTCACTTGGGTTGCCATTTGTCCTTGGGTCGCTAAGCCTAGGTACTGACTGATATCAGCGCCTTTTTTCGGTAAGCCTCGCGCTTCTAGCACTGCAGCAAGTAAGCATGCCAGTAACACTAAGTCAGCCTGTTGCTGGGAGTTAGCAAGGACTTGTGAAGTCAGCAACATGTGCGCTAAGCGAGGGTGACAACCTAGCTCATAGGCCGCTTGGCCTTGAGCAGTAATTTTATGTTGCTCATCCACCAGCTCAAGCTTGGCAAGTAATTGCCATGCTACCTGTTGATGAATCGCTGGCGGCTTGGTTAATAGCGGTAAGGATTCAATATCACTCACGCCCCAATAGGCGCAATCAAACGCCATTGACGTCAGCTCGCTTTGGGTGATTTCAGGCGCATCGGCCTGCATCATTCGGCTTTGCTCTTCTTGGCCCCATAATCTCACGCAGCAGCCTTTTTGTAAGCGCCCTGCACGGCCTGCACGCTGAATACTCGAAGCTTGGCTTATACGCCTTAAGGATAATCGACTAACACCTGTGCGCGGGTTAAAGCTCGCCTCACGCTTATAACCACTGTCTATCACAATGGTGATGCCGTCGATGGTTAAGCTTGACTCGGCAACATTGGTGGCTATAACGATTTTACGTTTGCCACTTGGGGCGGGAGAAATGGCTTTATCTTGCTCAGCAGGCGTTAAATCACCGTATAAAGGACACTGTAAAAATTTATTTGGGTCTAGTCGCTGACTTAATAATCGCTGTAGCTGATTAATTTCCCCTTTACCGGGTAAAAACACCAACACCGAACCATGTTGATAGTCGCTTGGGACTGTGTTGTTACTGCTGACACTGTCGATCACCACTTGGCTTAAATGACTAAGCCACTGCACTTGCCCCATTACCGGTCGGTAAAGTGTTTCAACATCAAAGCTTCGGCCTTGGCTTACTAATGTGGCAGCGTCAGGCATTAATTGGTTTAAGGGTAAGCCAGATAAGGTTGCCGACATGGCAATAATTTTAAGATCTTCGCGCAGCGAGTCTTGCACTTCTAATGCCAGTGCTAAACCCAGATCTGTGGGTAAATGGCGTTCATGGATCTCATCGAAAATTATGACCTCTATACCTTCAAGCTCTGGGTCTTGCTGGATCATCCGCGTTAAAATACCCTCAGTGACAATTTCTAAGCGGGTATTGGCGCCAACTCGGCTCTCACCTCTGACCCGATAGCCCACTCGCTCACCGACTTTTTCCCCTAGGGATTTAGCAATAAACTGCGCCACACTGCGAGCAGCAACCCGCCTTGGTTCCAGCATGAGGATTTTGCCGCTAATTTGCGGCCACTGCAGCATTGCCAGAGGTAGTGCGGTGGATTTACCGGCACCCGTTGGCGCTTCGAGGATAATTTGCGAATGATCGCCCAGCGCCTGTTGTAATGGCGCAAATAAGGCTTGAATAGGTAATGAGCTCAAAGGAGATACTTTAACGGCGAAAATCTGGCTTCAGTTTACTCATAAACGATTATTGATGCTACGGCTCTATGCAGATCGAAGCGGGTGCAGATTACAGCATATGCAAATCAAAGCATGTACAGATTGACAATTAACGGCTGAAACGAAAAGCTAATCGCCTATAAATCGATTAACCACGGCGTTCTAACCCCTGAGGATAAATCCTGCAAGCGAGCGGGTTTTCCAATGGCGTAGCCTTGGCCATAGCTGACACCAAGCTGTTTTAATTGCCGCCCAATGTCAGCGCTTTCAACAAATTCGCCAATGACTTCAAAGTCCATATCTTTACCCAGCTGACAAATGGCCGACACAATGGCTTTATCACTGCGGTCGTGACAAACATTAACCACAAACTGGCCGTCAATTTTGACAAAATCCACATCTAAACACTTCAAATAAGCAAAGCTTGAAAAGCCTGAGCCAAAATCATCCAAAGCCAGTTTACAACCTAAGGGCTGCAAAAGATCAATTAAGGCGGTAGCCTGTTCAAGTTGGCTCACGGCGGCGGTTTCGGTGATCTCAAAGCACAACTTAGAAACCAGCTCTGGTTCAATCATCAAGCGCATTTCCAGCCAATCCATAAACTTGCTATCGGATAATGACAGCGCTGACAAATTTAGTGACACCATTGACAATTGTGACCAAATTTCGCTATTGCGTGCGCCCCACTTTAAAAGGTTGTCGATAACCCAGCTATCGATTTTTGACGCCAGGTTATAGCGCTCAGCAGCAGGTAAAAACACCCCTGGCGATACAAAACGGCCATCCTCTTGCACCATGCGCAATAGGATTTCCATGTGAATACCACGGTCGTCAGAGTTTAGCGGCTCTATGAGTTGATAAAATAATTCAAACTGATTAAGCGCCAACGCCGAGACGATATCAACGGAGGCCAGCATTTGATTATATAAATGATGTACTTGGGGATCATTTTTACTATAGAAATGCCAGCGATTACGGCCATCTTCTTTGGCGATACGACACGCCGCATCTGCCTGACTCATAATGCGGTAAATGTCTTCTGACTTCCCATCCAGCAGGGTCATGCCCATACTGACGCCGATATTATGGCTAACTTCGCCCCAAATAAATTCATGTTCGGATAATTGCTGGCAAATGCGGTTGCCCACTTGCTGCGCTGAGGCTTTATCCGCTTGGTACATTAAAATACCAAACTCATCACCACCTAAACGAGCCACCACATCACCATGACGCAGTAAGTAGCTCAAACGCTTAGACACCTGACGTAACAATTCATCCCCAGCTTGATGACCACTGATATCATTAACCACTTGAAATTGATCGAGATCCATAAAGGCCACACAAACAGGCAAGCGATCTTTATGCTCAATTAATTCTTCAAGCATTGCCTCAAACTGTAACCGATTCGGCAGGCCGGTAAGCGGATCATAGTTGGATTGAAATGACAGCTCATCGGCTAAACGATAGCGTTCTGACACATCTTCAATCATCATCAATAATTGCTGTTCTATGTCTAATGCGCGGCAAAAACTGATTTTATACCAGTGAGTCACGCCCGCTTTGAGTAGTGGAACTTCACACCATGACTGATGCAGTGCTCCATCTCTGACAATGTGTAGGCAATCATCCAACAATATGTGGTCATCGGCATTGATTAATGAATAGAGACTTGGATTACTCATTGACGGCAAAATTTGGCTCGCCACTTGGTTTTGACTGCTAATACAGTTGTCGTTATCAATGAGCGCACAGGCGACTGGCAGCTGCTGAAAAAGCTCAAGGTATTGGGCTTCTTTGTTTGTTAATAATTGCGAGACGCGAGTCAACTCTGCTTCAGATGCCAGCTTTAGGCTAGCTTCGTTAAGCCTTGTCATAGGACAATTGACACCGTCCGAGGCCTCAAGCTGCCAATTTAATTGATATTTTAACGGCAAAAAAATCAACCTGGTATTGCCTATTTGCACCGCTTTACTCAAAGAGAGTGAAAACACCTCGGGCTGAGACTGAACAAAATCAGTTATCTGGCGCTGCAAAAGGCTGGTTGTGACACTGATATCAGCACTCTCTGGTGCGAGTAATTGTTCACATAAATCAGGCAAGGCGGCTAGCGATTGGCCTATTAGTGCGTTATTAGCACGGCGCTGAAGATGCTGTTGATGCTGATGTTGATCTAAGGCTTGACCTTGATGCTGGTGCTGGTGCTGATAAGCCTGCAACGCCTTGGCATGGTAAACTTTACCACTGGCCAGATTTTCAGTTGTTTGGGATAGTAAAACCACGATTTCATCGACGCCTAATTGCAGTTGCAATGCATCAATGTCAGCCATAACCTTATCGCAGCACAGGTAGTGATTTAATTCAGCAGACTGCGGGCTAGCCCATACTGATTTCAGTTCACTATTGCTCATTCAATGACTCATTTATTCGCAGCATTTTTGCTGTCATTATACAGTATCCCTCTAAACGGAGCTTCACTGGCCTTGCTGTTAATTCACCTAACCGTAAACTATTGTCGTCGATTAAGCTAAGATGTCTTTCACGATAAACGTCATAATAATAAATAATGCTAACAACAGATTATGACCAATGGCGTTAAGGAGACCCATGACTAAAAATCACCATAAACGTTGTTTTATTGCCATTGCATTATCAGAGTCAAACCGCGCTCAATTGAGCCAATATCAGCAGCAATTAATGCCGCATCTGAGTATACAGGTTAGCGCCGTTAAGCGGGAGAATTTACATCTAACCGCCGCATTTTTAGGCAAAATTAGTCCTGATCAGATGCTGCAGATTGATCGGCATATCACCGAGCAGCATTTCAGCGTTTTTGAACAACCACTGCAACAACTTGCTTACTGGCCTAAAGCGAAAGTCTTGTGCATTCAAGGTGATGCCGAAAAACCGTTGGCGCACATTGCCCACAGCTTAAAATCAATGGCATCACAATTACACCTTTATCAAACTCAGCATGCATTTAGACCCCATATCAGCTTATTTAGAGGTGTGTCAGAGCCGTCAGCCCATAAAGAGCCATTAGCCCTTGTAGAAAAGTTGCCTGCACTCACTGACGCTACAAATACAAAAGCCAGCCATTTAACCCTCTATGAATCCCTTACTCATGCCCAAGGGGTTATATATAAACCGTTGAAGCAATGGCCGTTACAGCCATAACGAAAAAAAGCTGCCTAGGCAGCTTTCGTTTCTCGAATCTATAAGCTAAAACCTGAAGACTTAAAGACCTAAAGACCTAAAGACCTAAAGACCTAAAGACCTAAAGACCTAAAGACCTAAAGACCTAAAGACCTAAAGACCTAAAGACCTAAAGAATTATAGCGTTAACACTATCGCTCTAACATTTTGCTATAACACCATTGCTATAGGCATTATCGCTCTAGCATTGCAGCAATAGTCAGTACTCCATGAGCGGTAGCACCTGCACTCCATAATGGCGTAGCCGATGATGCATATGCGCCCGCTAAGTCCATGTGCAACCAGTTAACCTCTGGGCTCACAAAGCGCCATAAGAAGCCTGCTGCATTTGACGCGCCGCCTGCGCCGCCGCCTTTCATTGCGCGGCTATTGGCGGTGTCTGCATAAGGTGAAGGGCACATATCTTTATGCCAAGCATCCAATGGCAGAGGCCAGACATTTTCAGCAACAGTGGCCGCTTTTTGTTGTGCTAATTGCAAGGTTTCCATTTGCGGTGAAAATATCGCGTTGTAATTATTGCCCACTGCCATAATTGCCGCGCCTGTCAGTGTTGCCGCATCAATAATTAACTCTGCGCCAGTATCTGATGCAGCTTGCAGTCCGTCAGCTAACACTAAACGCCCTTCAGCATCAGTGTTAACCACTTCAACGGTAACGCCATTTTTATAAGTTAAGATGTCACCTAACTTGTAAGCATGGCCACTGATGAGGTTTTCGGCGCAACACAAAAACAATTTAACCCGTTTATTCAGACCAGCTTTCATGGCTAGACCCAGCGCTGCTGTCACTGTTGCCGCACCGCCCATATCGCATTTCATATCCAGCATGCCTTCTGAAGGCTTAATACTGTAACCGCCTGAGTCAAAGGTAATGCCCTTACCCACAAGGGCGGTGGATACCTTGGCATCGGCTGCGAGTGGATTAAAATCAAGCACTAGCATCGCTGGCGGACGCTCACTGCCACGGCCAACAGCATGCAAACCAATCCATTGTTTTTCGAGTAACTCTTGGCCTTCAAAAATCTCAAAACTGACCTTGTCGCCACCAATGGCTTTGAGCCAGTTTGCTGCGTGCTCGGCAAGAATAACCGGAGACAATTCTTCAGGGGTTTCGTTAACTAATTTGCGCGCAAAACTTGCTGCCTCAAAGCGATGAGATAAAGTGGCTTGAGTGCTCGCGTCACCACACCAGAGTACTTCGAATGGGCCTTTGGCCGTGGTAAAACCTTGAGAAAAAGCCCATTGTGAATCAAGGCTCCATAACTCACCGTCAAGCTGCACCTTGTTAATACCCTGACTACGAATTTTTCTAGCCGCCATTTGTACTTGACGTAATTCATCTGCTGCAGCTAAATGGATCAGCGCTTGATGACCTTGAAAGCTCACATCTGCTTTACCCCAAAGGCTCTGTGGCGCTTCTCGTGTTAGGGTAATCGTCATAATTTCCATTGTAATGTCCTTGTTATGCTTGCGTTGTAACTTAGATAACCAATAAGCTAAGTGTACTGTAAATCACTAAATAAACGTGACTAATTCAGCATCATTTAGTAAAAATAATTGTTAATAAATAATTTTAGGAGCATTCTTTTTTAATGGACTTTAGCCCTCCCTTGCAACAAGGCACTTTACTGAGGCGTTACAAGCGTTTTCTGGCCGATGTGCAACTTGATGATGGTAGCGAAATCACCATTCACTGCCCCAATACTGGTTCGATGAAAAACTGTTTGTTTCCCGGTGAAACGGTTTGGTTTTCCACCTCAGATAACCCAAAAAGAAAATACCCAAATACTTGGGAGCTCAGTGCCACCCCCGAAAACCATTTAATTGGCATTAATACCGGCCGCGCCAATGCATTAGCCGAAGAGGCGATTAATAATGGCGTCATCACTGAACTTGGCGGTTACACCTCACTGAAAAGAGAAGTGAAATATGGTGATGAAAATAGTCGTATCGACATTTTACTCAGTGATGAAACTAAACCTTTATGTTACGTTGAGATAAAGAGCTGTACATTATTAGAGCAAACAGCAGGTTATTTTCCTGACTCAGTTACCACTAGAGGACAAAAGCATTTGCGTGAGTTAATGCATATGGCTAGTCTAGGTCACAGAGCGGTATTACTTTTTGTCGTCCAACATAGCGGCATTAATCTCGTTCAAGCTGCTGCGCATATCGATCCACAATATGCACAATTATTAAAGCAATCAGTTAACAGTGGGGTTGAAGTGTTAGCTTACCAAACCGAACTGTCGGCGCTATCCAGCAAAATTACTCGTAGGTGCAAAGTCATTGTTTAGTTCAAAAAAGTATAACTTACTAATCAAATAATTTGCCACGCTCTAGTGTTTCTGCTATAGATAGCGGCCATAAATTTTAGACGCACATAAAATCACTAATTATTACAGGAGATGCGTTATGCCTGAAGGCACCAAAAAACTTGGCGTACTCGCTATCGCAGGTGTAGAACCTTACCAGGAGAAAGCTGGCGAGGAGTATATGGGTGAAGAGCAACGCTCTCATTTTAAGATCATTTTAGACGCTTGGCGTAATCAGTTACGCGAAGAGGTTGATCGCACCTTAAACCATATGCAAGATGAAGCTGCTAATTTTCCAGATCCTGTAGACCGTGCAGCTCAAGAAGAAGAATTTAGCTTAGAGCTTCGAGCACGCGACAGAGAACGTAAGCTGATCAAGAAAATTGAAAAAACATTACAAAAAATTGAAGAAGACGATTTCGGCTTCTGTGATTCATGTGGTATTGAAATCGGTATTCGCCGTTTAGAAGCACGTCCAACAGCTGATCAATGTATCGATTGTAAGACGCTTGCAGAAATAAAAGAAAGACAAATGGCTGGCTAAGCATTTGTAACCCGCAACACTGCTAGCTTGCTTTTTATGAGGCTGGGCAGTATTGATACCAAAAGGCGAGATTATTCTCGCCTTTTGTATTTTTTGATTTTTACTTTTAGGATTAACTGAACTTGTTTATCGGCTCAGACATAAAAGCAGTAACCTTTTAGGTCGACACCAATAAATCGAGGCAAAAGCTATGTCCCTGAACTCACCCGCTTATATTGGTCGCTTTGCTCCATCCCCATCTGGCCCGTTACATTTTGGCTCCCTTATTGCTGCCCTTGGTAGTTATCTGCGGGCAAAACAGCAACAGGGTAAATGGCTCGTCAGGATTGAAGATATAGACCCACCAAGAGAAGTAGCTGGTGCAAGCAGTGATATATTGACCACCTTAGAGGCTTATGGCCTGCATTGGGATGATACTGAGCTATATCAAAGCCAGCGGCTTGAGATCTATCAGCAGCATATTGAGCAGCTCTTAAAAGAAGATCTTGGCTATTTTTGCCATTGCACTCGAAAACAAATTCAACAAATGGGCGGCGTTTATGACAGCCGCTGTGGACAGCTCAGCCCTCGATTAACCCAAGGCGCCGTTCGTATCAGAAATAGTGCCCAGGTTGAACATTTTACTGATTTAGTCATGGGAAGTGTCACGGTAAAGCACAGCTTTGCGGCTGAAGACTTTATCATCAAACGCAGTGATGGGCTTTACGCCTATCAATTAGCGGTGGTGTTAGATGATGCATTTCAACAGATCACTGAAATAGTCAGAGGCTGCGATTTACTGGAAACTAGCTGCCGCCAAATAAGCATGAATAATATTTTGGGCTTTAACTCCCCCAATTGGCTACATCTACCTTTAGCCTGCACCAAGCCGGGGTTTAAATTATCAAAGCAAAATTATGCTAATGCCATTGATCGAAAACGCCCCCAAGCCAGCATCAATGCCGCATTGCGCTTTCTTGGGCAACAACAAGTTGATATTGATGATGTCGATGTCATGCTAAAACAGGCCGCAGAGCAATTTGCGATTAGCCAAATTCCACAACTATCTGAGATTCTGATTGAGCAGTGATATACTCATTCAGTAACATTTGGTATATCATAGCCGCCAGATTTTTAACCATTTAATTATGTCGTTCGAGGTGTATTATTTTTCGCCGTATAAGTCAATTCTGCAAACAGCTGTTTGAAGACAATAAAACCACTCCTGTCATTGAGCCACAAAGCCAAGATGACGGCCTGCGTTTGGACATTGTCACCAGAGATGCCCATACTATTTCTCGACGCCAAATAAGTGAAAATGCGTTAAAAGTACTCTATAGACTCAGTAAATCTGGCTATAAAGCTTACCTAGTTGGCGGTGGTGTTCGTGACATTCTATTAGGTATGGAGCCGAAAGATTTTGATGTGGTCACCAATGCGACCCCAGAGGAAATTAAAAAGCTCTTTAGAAATTCACGCTTAGTGGGCCGCAGATTTAGATTGGCACACATTGTTTTTGGCCGTGATGTTATCGAAGTCGCCACCTTCCGTGGTCATCACAATGAAAATGATGACAAAATTTCCAAATCCAATTCTGAAGGTCGTCTACTTCGTGACAATGTCTACGGTGAAATTGATGAAGACGCCGAACGTCGCGACTTTACTATTAACGCCCTGTATTACGACATTAGTGACTACTCTATCCACAGCTACGGCGGTGGTATTCATGATATCGACGCTAGAGTCATCAAGCTAATTGGCGATCCTGAAACTCGTTACCGTGAAGATCCGGTGCGCATGTTACGTGCGGTGCGCTTTGCTACCAAACTGGATATGACCATTGAGCCAGTAACGGCTGCGCCAATAAAAGAGTTAGCGCCATTATTAAAAGATATCCCAGCAGCGCGTATGTACGAAGAAGTACTAAAGTTATTTTTTGCTGGCAAAGCAGAAGCTAACTACAACATGATGCAAGATATTGGTTTATTTGCGCCGCTATTTCCGCAAATTTCTGCGTTAATCAAAGAGCAACCCAGTGGCAATACCGCTAAAATGCTCACTGCAGTCATGGCCAGTACCGACTTACGTGTCAGCCAAGATAAACCGGTAACGCCCGCCTTCTTTTACGCGGCCTTATTGTGGTATCCACTCAAGCAACGTGCTGATGATATCGCCTTAGAAAGTGGCTTAAGTCATTACGATGCCCATGTTGCCGCTATGGGTGATGTGATGGAGCAGCAATGTCGCACCATTAGCATTCCACGTCGCTTCAGCACCCCAGCAAAAGATATTTGGCAGCTACAATTACGTCTAGAACGTAGCCAAGGCACCCGTGCGTTTAAATTATTAGAGCACCCTAAATTCCGCGCCGCTTACGATTTATTATTACTGCGCGGTGAAGCAGAAGCGGGCAATATTGGTAAAATTGCCAATTGGTGGCAGTCATTTGTTGAAGCCGATGAGCAACAACGTACTGATATCGCCAAAAGCGGTAACAAGAATGGCCCAAGCAGAAATCGTAACGCCCAGCAGCGTAAACGTCGACGCCCCAATAAGCCTAAGTCAGATCCAAAGCCTGCTAATACTCAAGAATAACAATGAGTCATACACCACTTAAGGTTAACACTGGGGCGACCAAAACCGCTGAAAAGGCAACAAGGGTATTTGTTGCCCTTGGCGCTAACCTTGAAAACCCAGAGCAGCAATTAGATAATGCTGTTGCTGCAATAAAAGATTTAAGCCAAAATCAGCATATTAAGCTCTCCCATTATTATCGCTCGCGACCCATGGGAGACGTAGAGCAACCTGACTATGTCAATGCCGTAGTTAGCTTTAGCACCACTCTGAGCCCTATCGCTTTACTTGATGCCCTTCAGGCCATTGAGAATGAGCAAGGTAGAGTGAGAGATGTGCGCTGGGGGCCAAGAACATTAGATCTCGATATTTTATTATATGGCAAGCAGATAATTGACTTGCCTAGATTAACAGTCCCCCATTACGGCATGAAACAACGCAGTTTTGTGTTAATACCACTGGCAGATATTGCTGCCGATTTAGTGCTACCATGTAACACTAAATTACAACACCTTATTACCACTGAAATGCGAGCTGAGTTAATTCAAATTTAACCCATTGTAACGATAGCTCAGAGTGCATTTCTATTATTTGAATATGATTTCTTTGCAGAGTTTATTATGTCAAAAGTCACTAGCTCAACCCTGATAAAATTCAAACAAGAAGGTAAAAAATTTACCGCCCTTACCGCTTATGATGCCAGCTTTGCCGGCGCATTTGATAGCGAAGGTGTCGATGTGCTGCTTGTTGGCGACTCCTTAGGCATGGTGCTCCAAGGCCACAATGACACCTTGCCTGTGACCGTTGATGACATTGCTTATCACACCGCCAGCGTTAGCCGCGGTTGTAAGCGCGCCCTACTTATCGCAGATATGCCTTTCATGAGCTACGCCACGCCAGAGCAAACCATGCGCAATGCCAGTACCCTAATGCAAGCAGGTGCAACCATGGTCAAAATGGAAGGGGGAGAATGGCTACTAGAAAGCGTTAAAATGCTCACTGAACGCGGTATTCCTGTTTGTGCTCACCTTGGATTAACTCCGCAATCAGTACACGTATTTGGTGGCTTTAAAATTCAGGGCCGAGAAGAAGACAAAGCCCAGCGTATGATTGATGATGCCAAAGCTTTAGAAGCCGCTGGCGCACAATTATTAGTGGTTGAATGCATTCCGACTGCACTGGCGAAAAAAATCTCAGAAACGCTTACCATACCTGTAATTGGTATTGGTGCCGGTGCTGATACTGATGGCCAAATTTTGGTGATGCATGATGTACTGGGGATATCCAGTGGTTACATTCCTAAGTTTTCTAAAAACTACCTCAAGCAAACTGGCGAAATACGCGCAGCAGTAAGAGCCTATATCGAAGAAGTTGCCAATGGCAGTTTCCCAGCTGATGAACACTCATTTAATTAATGATTAACTGGTTAATAAATTAAATCGATAGATATTTTGGATAAATAGTTTAGGTAAAAATGATGATCACCACCGCGAATATTGCTGAGATTAGAAAGCAAGTAAAGCAATGGCATATGCAAGGTGAAACCGTTGCGTTTGTGCCAACCATGGGCAATTTACACCAAGGTCACATTAGATTAGTGACTGAAGCGCTTAAAAGAGCCGATCATGTGGTGGTGTCTATTTTTGTTAATCCAATGCAGTTTGGACAAAATGAAGATTTAGCGGCTTACCCGCGCACCCTAGCAGATGATCAGAATGCATTGATTAATGCCGGTGCAGAGCTACTATTCACACCGACACCAGAGATTATTTACCCTAAAGGCCTAGAAAATCAGACCTTTGTTGAAGTACCTAAAATAGGCGAAGAGTTTTGCGGCGCCAGTCGTCCAGGACACTTTCGCGGTGTGGCAACCATAGTTTGTAAACTATTTAATATTGTTCAAGCGGATATCGCCCTATTTGGCCGTAAAGATTACCAACAGTTGATGGTCATCACCGCCATGGTTGAAGACTTATCTCTGCCTATCGACATCATCGGCATCGACACCGTTAGAGAAGCATCAGGGCTCGCTATGAGCTCTAGAAATGGCTATTTATCTACCCAGCAAAAAATCCAAGCCACAAGCATAAAGAAGGTAATGGATTATGTTGCCGCGCAAGTGACCGCAGGAGAAACCATTGAGCTAGCCATTGATGCAGCAAAACAACAGCTCATTGATGCAGGCTTTAAAATGGACTTTTTAGCGGTAAGAAACGCAGTTACTTTAGCCCCTGTGACAGATGAAGATAACCATTTTGTTATACTTGTTGCGGCCTATTTGGGCAATACTCGCCTAATCGACAATCTTACTTTTAGTCGTTAAACCATTGGCTTGTTCGTTAGTAAGACTTAGAAGAGAAT
Source organism: Shewanella sp. UCD-KL21 (assembly GCF_001957135.1). Lineage (GTDB taxonomy): Bacteria > Pseudomonadota > Gammaproteobacteria > Enterobacterales > Shewanellaceae > Shewanella. The sequence continues at coordinate 32,298 of NZ_MPHK01000031.1, forward strand.
TCACTAAGTCTTACTAAGCTAATTGCTGATTCTGATTTTGAATCCAAATAGATAATCATTTTGAAATTCACTTTACTGCCCTTTTTAGCCAATATTCGCCTAATCGACAACCTTATTTTTAGCCGTTAAGTCAATTGTTGAACGAAGCCGCTGTGCGGCAGAAAAGATAAAAGCTCACCTTTATTCTCCCATCTTAAATACTTACTAGACCCTGCCTACCTTGGCAGTTATCTAGGAGTATCACTATGAACACTCACGAGCAACAACGCTTTGATTTTCTTTATGAACAACATCTTACCAACTTAACACTGCAAGGCAAGCGGCCTGCTACTATCGATGCCTACAGCCGCGCCGTTAGGCGTATTAGTGCTTATTTCGACACTTGTCCTGATAACCTTTCAACTAATGACCTAAAGCGCTATTTTGCCAGTTTGATAGCGTCACATTCATGGAGCACCGTGAAACTCGACCGTAATGGGCTACAGTTTTTCTATCGACATGTGCTTAATCAACACTGGGAGTGGCTTAATATTGTTAAGCCACCACAAGTCCAAAGACTGCCTGATATTCTTACCCCTGCTGAAGTTTCTATCGTCATTAGCCTTACCCATAAGCTGCGATATCAAGTGTGCTTTCTCGCCTTATACAGTATGGGATTGCGCCTCGGTGAGGCCATTTCACTGCAGGTTGGCGATATCGATTCACAGATGATGCAGGTGCACATTCGTAACGCTAAAGGCGGTAAGGACAGGTTAGTTCCGCTACCACAACGTACCTT
>NZ_MPHK01000032.1 GCF_001957135.1 Shewanella sp. UCD-KL21
GCAGACTTCTTTTATGGATTGATTACGGATTAATCCCATCCACAGCACGAGCCAGACGGCTTGCTGCGCAGGCAAACGACGATTACGGATACTTGCCTTGTTGGCTGAAAGTAATGATTGTTCTATCCACTGTGAATCGATAGCCTCCATTACAGAAGCATAATCTCCACTTTCTTCTACTGACTCATGAACTAACTCAAGCTCTTGCGCAAACATAAAAAAATCCCTACCAGAATACTGGTAGGGATTATCATTCATCTGCAGGATCGTTCAAGTGTTCTTAACCGATCGGCATTAAATCTTTTGATTGGCATTTTTTATGCCTGATTAAAAATTTTTGTACTATATTTCAGAGTGATACAAAGTATTAAAAACGGTGACAACAAAGCTTAATTGGGCAAGGTTGCCACATGGTGTATTAGCTGGGTGATACTAGGGTAAATGACTTAGGGGAATATCGATGGGAACGATAAGATTGAATTTTATTGTAATTGGATCATTGCTGTGGGCGTTGCTGACACCGATGACTGCTGCTAATGATAATGCGGAAGATAAAGCTGAAGATAGTGTTGCCAATGAGCCAAGCTCATTAGTACCAAATTTAAAAGAAAACCAAGCACCTTTAACCGTCAATAAAGGCAATTTTGTGGCAGCGCCCATTCCGTTTTCAAATCCGACTATTGATTCAGGCTTAGGCGGATTAGTGGGCTACTTTTATCCACAAACCGCAGAGCAAAAAGCGGTACAACCGCCTTCAGTTACCGGTATAGCTGGGTTTTATTCCAGTAATGACAGCTGGGGCGCGGCTGTTGGTCATGCCAGTTATTGGGATAATAATAACTGGCATTTAAAAGGTGGTGTCGCCTATGCCGATTTAAAGTTGCCGTTAGTGTCAACCGAGTTGCTTGGTTTACCTATCGACGTTGATTGGGACATTAGCGGTTACGGTGCGCTGCTTGAATTGGAGCGGCGCATTAGTGGCAATTGGTTTGTCGGGGTTAATGGGGTATTCATTGATTTTGAACAAGATTTTAATGTTAACATTAGCGCCATTGATTTTGACTTACGGAATGAAATTGTCTCCGCAGGGCTTGGTGCTGGGATTATTTATGATTCTCGTGATGTGCCTACTAACCCTTATGATGGTTATTACTTTAAGCTCAATGGCACTTTTTTTGATGATGCCATTGGCAGTGATACCAACTTTGAATCTTATTCATTAGAGTTTGATGGTTATTTTCCTGTGCATGAGTCGATTACCGTGGCTTATAAATTAAAAGGCTGCTTGAAAGAGGGTAACGTGCCGTTATGGGCAGCCTGTCGTTTAGGGTTACGTGGTTTTTCCTCTACTGAATATATGGCCTTAGGTGCCATAGAAACAGAGGCTGAAGCCCGGTGGCGTTTTCATAAGCGCTGGGGATTAGTGGGTTTTATTGGCGCAGGTAAATTGGATGATGTGAATCATGCGGATAAATCTGATGATATCATTCCTTCATACGGTATTGGTGTGCGCTTCATGCTCCAACCGGCAGAGCGAATTAATTTACGCTTAGATTATGCTCGCTCATCTAATAATAACGATGCGCTTTACCTTTCTGTTGGTGAAGCATTTTAATATCGTTATTTTAGTCTATGACTTATATTAGATGCTGGTTATATTCGGTGTTGGTTATATTGGTTGTCGTTAACTGATATTCTTTAAATCTAGATAGTTAATTATTCTTAAAAAATAAATAAAAGAGAGTGTTATGAAAGGTGTTATTTCTATCCAGTCGCATGTTGTTTACGGCCATGCAGGAAATAGTTCAGCAGTATTTCCTATGCAGCGTATGGGTTTAGAAGTTTGGCCTATTCATACAGTGCAGTTTTCAAATCATACTCAGTACCAACAGGGCTGGACTGGGCGGGCTTTTTCTGCCGATGATATTAATGAGCTGGTGGCAGGTATTGGTAACATAGGTAAGCTTGCAGATTGTCAGGCGGTGTTGTCAGGTTACCAAGGCAGTGCTGAGCAATGCCAAGCAGTGATCCAAACCATTCAAAAGGTTAAAGAAATAAACCCCAAGGCGATTTATGTTTGCGATCCCGTTATGGGCGACCCTGAAAAAGGCTGTATTTTGGCTGATGGTATTACTGAGCAATTAATAAAACAAGTGATGCCGCAAGCTGATGTGATTGTTCCCAATCAATTTGAGCTGAGTCAGTTCACTCAGATGGAGATTACCAATCTTGAGCAAGCTAAAGCTGCTTGCCAAAAAGCATTGTCGTTAGGGCCTGATATTGTGTTAGTTAAACATCTACACAGCATCGCTGATGAGACATTCACTATGATGCTGGCAACCAAAGAGGGCTGTTATATCAGTCAACGTCCACAACTTGAGTTTGTAAAACAGCCAGTTGGTGTTGGTGATTTAATTTCGGCGCTATTTACCGCAAGTTTAGTGCAAGGTTTATCGGCTGTTGAGGCATTTGAACATGCAACCGATGCTTGTTATGGGGTGTTAAAAGAGACCGCTCATCAGCGCCAGTGGGAGCTGCAAACTATTGCGGCGCAGCAAGAGCTGGTGACGCCTTCAGAGCACTTTAAAGCGGTAAAAGTATAGTGTAATAACTGCTGCAATTAGCAGTAGGCAATCAATCTGGTTAAGTTGTTTATTTTATTGTAAATAGCTTAATGTAGCTTGATGAACCCAAACTAAAAACCACGCTTATTATGTTAAGCGTGGTTTTTTTATTGGCATTGCTATTTGCTTAATTCAGGGCTTTAACTTTTAAATTTTTGGCTGTTTACTGAGTACTTCATCAATGTCTGCAGCACTGTGACGATTAGGCAGTTGCTCCCATTCTTCGCCCCATGTGCGATTGACGATACGACCTCGTTTGACCGCTTGTCGCTGGGCGATAGTATTGGCCCAACGTACTAAGTTCGAGTAGCTGGCGACATCTAAAAACTCTGCAGCATCATAAAGGTGGCCCAGTACCAAGCTGCCATACCATGGCCAAATTGCCATATCAGCAATTGTGTATTCATCGCCGGCAATAAAGGCATGTTTCGCTAATTGCTTATCAAGCACATCAAGCTGGCGTTTGGCTTCCATTGCAAAGCGGTTAATCGGGTATTCAAACTTTTCTGGTGCATAAGCATAGAAGTGACCAAAGCCGCCCAAGTAAGGCGCTGCCCCTTGAAGCCAAAATAACCAGTTTAATACCTCGGTGCGCTGGGCAAAATCTGTTGGTAAAAAGTGGCCAAATTTATCGGCTAAATACACCAAGATAGCGCCTGATTCAAATACCCTAACTGGGGTAGCGCCGGAGTGATCAGATAATGCCGGAATTTTAGAGTTAGGGTTAATATCAACAAAACCAGAAGAGAACTGCTCACTTTCACCGATATTAATTAAGTAAGCATCGTACTCGGCCGCTGTTACCCCTTTGGCCAGTAGTTCTTCTAACATGATGGTGACTTTCTGGCCGTTAGGTGTGGCTAATGAATGTAGCTGAATTGGGTGCTTGCCTACGGCTAATTCTTTTTGGTGACGAGCGCCTGAGTCAGGTCGGTTAATGCTTGCCCATTGACCACCATTTTCTTGGTCCATGGTCCAGACTTTTGGCGGTACATATTCGTAGCTCATGATGTTTCCTTATCTGTGTAAGCGCGTGTGCAGGATATATTCTGTGATAGAAAATATATTGGGACTGATACGAGATTAACAACACTAAAGTTCATAACCCTTGGATATTATTTAGCTGTGAATATCATATGGGGTTACTGTCAATTGAGCTGCACTCAAAAGCTCAATCATTAATATAAAATGCCAGTCAGTGAGGTGAACTGAACTGGCATTTTATTACGGTAAGTTTTATTGGTTAGGTTTTAGCTTAACTACCAAATACGTACACGCTCATCTTCTGGTAGGTAAAGTTTATCACCCGGTTTCACATCAAAGGCTTTATACCATGCGTCGAGGTTACGTGGCGCTAATGCGCGGTAACGTCCCGGTGCGTGGGTTCCTGCGCGCAGCTGACTTAGCATGCTTTGCTCGGTGCGCTTTTCTTTCCACACTTGCGCCCATGCTAAAAAGAAGCGTTGATCGCCAGTAAGGCCATCTATAATCGGTGCTTCTTTGCCGTTTAAACTCAGTTGATACGCGTTATACGCCATGGCTAAACCGCCAACATCACCGATATTTTCACCAAGGCTATTACGGCCATTAACGAAGTTGTCTGGGATTGGCTCGTATAAACTGTATTGCGCAGCTAGTTGGTCGGCTTTAGCATCAAAGGCGGCTCTATCTGAGTCGGTCCACCAGTTACGTTGAATACCGTTGGCGTCTGATTTTGAGCCTTGATCATCAAAACCATGGCCCATTTCGTGGCCAATAACGGCGCCGATACCGCCATAGTTCACTGCGGCATCTGCGTTAGGGTCAAAAAAGGGTGGTTGTAAAATCGCGGCAGGGAATACAATCTCGTTGAATGAACTATTGTAATAGGCATTGACAAATTGTGGCGTCATGCCCCAACGGTTACGGTCGGTTTTTTGTAGCTCTTTAGCAACGCTATCAGCATGAAAATATTGACGTAAGTTGTGGATATTCGCCACTAAATCTTTGCTTGTCAGTGATAAACCATCAAACTGTTGCCATACATCTGGGTAACCAATTTTTGGTTTAAAGGCGGCAAGTTTAGCGTGGGCATTGACCTTGGTTTCTGCGCCCATCCAATCTAGGCCGTCAATACGTTGACCCAGAGAAGTACGTAAGTTCTCAACTAGCTCGGCCATTTGCTGCTTTGATGATTCAGGGAAGTAGCGTGCCACATACACTTTACCAATCGCAAAACCTAATGATTGGGTACCTGACATTTCAGCGACTGCGCGCTTCCAGCGTGGTTTAGGCTCTTCTTGTCCGCTTAACTCTTTACCGTAAAAGGCAAAGCTGGTGTTGTAGATATCTTCTGACAATAACTCTGCATTGTTACTGATGGTGTGGAACGTGAGGTAATCTTGCCATACATTAAGAGGCTGCTGATTAACTAAGCTAATCATTGCTTTAACGGGTTCAGGCTGTGAGATATTTAATTGTGGAACTTGATAGCCGGTTTGTTCGATAAACAAATCCCAGTTAAAGCCTGGGTACTGGGCGGCTAAATCGGCACGTTTTACTTGGTTAAGGGTAAGATCGCGATTACGGCGCTTTTCTCTTGGCCATTGACCCTGAGCAATTTTTGTTTCCAACGCCAAAATGGCTTCAGCGCGGGCGCTGCCATCTTTAATACCGGTATAGACCAGCATGGCGGTGATATGTTCAACGTAGGCTTTGCGGATTTTAACGAAACGTTCGCTGTCTTCTAGATAATAAGACCGATCAGGTAAACCTAAACCGCCTGCGCCAATAGACATTTCATATTGATCTGGATTGATACGATTAAACCACATGCCACCATAAATCGGCGATGCCGCATCGGTTAACCAAGTTTGACCGAAGACTTTGGTTAAGTCGTCAGTGTTGTTAATGTTGTTGATGCTATCAAGGGTTGCTTGAATTGGGCTGACACCCAGCTTATTAATGGTGTTAGTGTCCATGTAAGCATTATAAAAATCAGCGATAAGTTGCTCTTCAGCATTTAAGTCACTGCGGCTGACGATATCATCAATAATTTCTTTAACTTGGGTTTCACTGCGCTCTGCTAATGCGGTAAAGGCGCCATAACGGGTTTTATCTGCTGGCATTTCAAAATTGTCATACCAAGTACCACTGGCATACATAAAGAAGTCATCGCCGGGTTTAACGGCTTCATTGCGGGCACTTAAATCAATGCCAAAATTACCAAGCTCAGCTGCGCCTTTGGCTTGGACAGTGACTTCTGCTGCTTCATTAGTGACTTTGACATCAGATGCACCGCATGCGCTTAAAAAACTGGAGGCGAGGGCGATAGCGATTAAGGACTTTTTCATTATTATCTTCTTCCTTGTTGGTAATTAAAGTATTTATAGAGAGTTTTTTAGATAAAAATTAGCTAACAATATTGTTAAGCCAAGGGAAAATGTCAACCTTGTAATTGTTAGCAAGTTTGAGCAAAGCATTGTTGGGCGTCAATTGATTCAGCTAGAAGTAGTAACACTATGCTTTAAAGCTTATTTGGGCGGTGAGCTTTAACTGCAGCTAACGGGCGCATATTAATCAGCGCGTAGTTTGTGTATAACTAGTTTATACCATTCAGTTTCAGCTTTTTAGGCTAATTATGTCCAGCAACCCAATTGCTAATAAACAATCAATTATCATCATTTTAAGCTTGCTGTTAGCAACGGTTTCAGCGCTGACCTATATAACCAAGTCCAACCAAAGTCATAGCCCTGAAACTTGGACATCATTTGTTTATAAAAATGGTTATGAGTCAGCCAGTTATTTGATGCAAGATGGTTTTAATGATTATGCTTCATGCAAAATTTACTCCCAAGATATGTCAGCAACTTATAGCAGCGCCCCGTGGCAATGTGGTTTAAATTGTCGTTTTGATTCAATGAGGCAAGGCTTTGAATGTGAGTCGATGATTAACGATTAATCTGCAGTTGCCGCTACCCCCTCAGATTGAAATCAAGTTATTTGCCACGTATCATGCGCTTTTTTCATCAGCTTGAATATTATGCGACACTTAAAAACCTGCCATCACTCTGACACACCCATCGAGTTTGTTGCCGCTAATCAACAACAGATGCTGACGCGAATTGCTGCTAGAGCAATTGTGTTAAAAGATAATAATATTTTGATGTTATATACCGAGCGTTATCACGATTACACCTTGCCAGGTGGCGGTGTTGATGATCATGAAGATATTGAGCAAGGGTTGATCCGTGAGTTACAAGAAGAAACCGGTGCGAAAGCTATTAGCAATATTACCGCATTTGGGGTTTATGAAGAGTTTCGCCCTTGGGAGCGTGATGGCTATAAAGTGATAAACATGCTGAGCTACTGTTTTAGCTGTGAGATAGATAGTGAGCTGGGTGAGACTCGATTTGAAGCCCACGAAATTAGCAACGGCATGAAGCCAGTATGGATTGATATTGATGAGGCGATTCAGCACAACCTTAATACCATTGCCAATAGCGCTAAAAAAGGCTTATCCATTGAACGTGAAACCTTTTTGCTCAAGTTAATTAAAGCTGAGCTTATCAAGGTCTAGCTTTGAGCTAAGAGCAGACTTGGTGTCCTAGAGTTAGTGCCCTAGAGTTAGTGTAGAGCTAATAATGGTTACTCGACATATTCCTTTAACGCCCAATAAATAACCTATGGGCGTTGTCTTTACGGAGAGTATTGTTAAAACTGCTCGTAGCTTAATTGCTAAGCTTTTAATAAATAGCTTTTTAATAAATAGCTGGATTAAGTCAGCGTCGCATAGATATCGTTATCTGCATCCTCTATCCAGTGGTATTCCGTCAGGGTCTGAATTCTTTTAGCTTCATCAATCCCATGGCATTGTTTGACCCAATACAGGGCGGCATCGGTGCCTGCGGATACCCCAGAGGAGGTCAAAAATGGCCCATCATCAACCCACCTTGCTTTAGGCTGCCACAACACTTGAGCATTTAATGACGTCACCCATTGATAAGCCATTTTATTGGTGGTTGCTTTATAGCCATTAAGTACGCTTGTTTTTGCCAGTAATGCTGCGCCAGTGCAAATACTAAATACTTTTTGGCTAACCGTGACTTGTTGTGATAACCAACGAAGCAGTTGAGCGTCATTGACCAGCTTTCTGGTGCCGATCCCACCGGGGATAAGCAATAACTCGCATGGGTAAGTGTTATCTAATGAGCCATCTGCTACGACTCTTGGGCCTTGGTAGCTTTTCACAATAGCGCTTGCTGCCACCAGTTTGATTTCCGCATGGGGCATATGGCCGAGCATTTCGATTGGGCCGTGAAGATCTAGGGTTTCATAATCATCAAATACTAAGGCAATGATGCGATAGGACGCGCGAGTGTTATCGCGAGCGGTTTCAGCGACGTCGGTGCTAAATAGGTTAGATGTTGAATGCGTTGTTGCTGTAGTGCTATTTGCACTGGTGCTGGTAACCATTGCACTGGCTGTCAGTACAGAGGCTGTTTTTAAAAACTGTCGACGATCTATCATGAAATTAATCCATTAAGTAATGAACTGAATTAGTGTCGTTGTTTTAACAATAATTCCTTTAGCTTTTGTAAAAGCATGAATTCTTGATAAAGAGTTTGAATTAATCGCCACTTTGCTGTTTTTTGAGATATGAGTAACCTTTTAAATTCTGCGTATGGACGGCGATCACAAAAATGGCTTTTGCTTACAGGTTTATTAATTAGTAATTAAGCAACAGTTTTGAAATGCAATTTTCATAGAGGCTGACTAAATTGTTGAAATAGCCGTTTTATCAGTGGCTACAGCTTTTGTGAGAGGGGGTTATTCGATGTCGCGCGAATGATTGTTTCTTTTAGTTGGTAATATATCTACGGTTTAATGATTTGAGTTGCGCAACCCCGACCTTGGTATAACACTGGATAGCTTGACCAATGATAGTAACTACCTGACACTCTATGCTAACCAAATACCCTACCAAGTATGGATAATAAAAAATGCTAATTTTCTTTATTTGTATTGCGATGTTAGTCCTCGCTTATAAATTCTACAGCCCTTTTGTAGAGCGCCAAGCAGGCATTGACCCCAATGCAAAAACACCTCAAACACGCTTCGATGATGGGGTTGATTATGTCAAAGTTCATCCCGTTAAAGCCTACCTTATTCAATTTCTCAATGTTGCCGGTGTAGGCCCGATCTTTGGCCCTATTTTAGGGGCTTTATATGGTCCAATCGCCTTGGTATGGATTGTACTGGGTAATATTATTGGCGGCGCGGTACACGACTACTTCTCTGGTGTGTTAAGTATCAAAGAAGACGGCAAAAGTTTACCTGAAATCGCTGGGCATTATTTTAATGTTTACTTTAAAGGTGTCATGCTGATCTTCACTGCGATGTTACTGTTTTTCGTTGGTGTGGTTTTCATCATGAGCCCTGCGGGACTCCTTAGTAACTTAGAGTTCTTTGAAGGCACTATCTTTGCTAACAATACTTTCTGGGTATTGGTTATTTTAGGCTATTACTTCTTAGCGACATTGTTACCCATTGATAAAATCATCACTAAATTGTACCCATTATTTGGTCTACTCATGATTGTGATGACAGTATCAATTGCAGTGGCACTGCTTATCAGTGCGCCGCAATTGCCTGAGGTCGCTGACATTTTTGCTTATTTTGACCATAGCCATTATAACAATGATTTATTAGAGCCAAATCCTGATGGTTTACCAGTATGGCCGTTATTATTTGTCACCATTACTTGTGGTGCCATTAGTGGTTTCCATTCAACCCAAGCCCCTATTATGGCTCGCTGTCTAACCAACGAAAAATATGTTCGCCCGGTTTACTACGGCGCTATGATGTCAGAAGGTATTGTGGCTTGTGTATGGGCAACAGCGGGTATTGCGGCTTTCCCTGGTGGCTATGCGGAGCTTAAGAGCATTCTTGATGCGGGTGGTCCAGGCTTAGTGGTTAACCAAGTAGCAAGTACATATCTTGGTTTTGCGGGTGGTATTATGGCGATTATTGCAGTGGCCATTTTCCCCATAACCTCGGGTGATACAGCGTTCCGCTCATTACGTTTGACTATTATTGATGCGTTTAAAATTCCGCAAAGTATGCGTAATCGCTTGTTATTAGCCATTCCAATTTTAGTGATTGCGTACTTTATGACTAAGATTGATTTCTCATTAATCTGGCGCTATTTCGCTTTCTCAAATATGTTACTTTCAACCAGTGTATTGTGGCTGGCAACTAAGTATTTATTTGACCGTGGCACCTTCCACTGGATTGTGAGTTTGCCTGCGATTATTGGTACTTGCGTTACTGTTTCTTATATTTTGACTGCGGGTATCGGCCTTGGCTTGCCGCAGAACATGAGTCAACCTGCAGGTATTGCAACGGGTATTGTGTGTTTAATCGCGCTTATTATTGCCCATAATCGACGTAAGGTTGTAGTGGCTTAGCGGCCCTATAGTCGTCCATTTTGCTGCTTACTGCTGCCTATTAACTACTAGGCCGTAACAGTGACTATGATGCTAATGTTTAGGATTGTAGCGTTAAAAAACCGATGCTGTCATCGGTTTTTTTATGCCTAAGTTTGGCCTAAGTTTGGCCTAAGTAAAGCAACCGGAAAAGACTGATCTCAATTAGTTGAGTTGCAGTTCGCAGTATGCTTTGGCTGGTGAGTGAGTATGCTCAAGCGTGTCAATTTAGTTGTTTAACCTAGTGTCTCAGCTTGATGACTCTAAGAGGTTAAAAGGCGAGAAAGAGGCTTTATCTGGCCTATATTTGGCCTATATTTGGCCTTGTTGTAGCGTGGAGGGGCTAGTTGCAGTTAAGTTTCGCCATTTTTATTGATAATCGGATTACACACTCCGGTGCCCGTTAATGCAATATGATTAAGGTTGTTTTTGATCACTTTAGAGCCGACATTGAACGAGGTTTCGGGCCGACTAATAAGGTAGCCTTGCACACAATGAATGCCCAGTTTTTTGATTAATTCAAATTGAGAGGCCACTTCAACGCCTTCAGCAACCACTTTTAAATCAAGGGTTTTTCCTAGGTTACTAATCGAGTCTAAAATCTTTTCGTATTTAGGGTTAATAGTCGCTTGGTCAATAAACAGCTTATCAATTTTGATCACATCAACGGGCAAATTGGCCAATGTTGAAAGGGAGCTAAAGCCTGTGCCAAAATCATCGATGGCAATTAATACCCCTTGGCGGCGTAGTTTTTGTAAATCATTAATAATAGTGTCAGATGCATGAATTAAACATGATTCAGTTATTTCCAATAATAATGCTCTAGCTGGTAAGCCTGTTTTCGCTAAGGTGTCCATAATCCAGTCGTATAACGGCACATGCTTTAATTGCACCCCTGAAATATTCACTGAAATTCGGACTTTATTCATACCGGCATTGTGCCAAGCTGACATTTGGCGGCAGGCTTCAAATAAAATCCAGTTACCAAGTTCAAGGATCAAGTTTGAGTCTTCTGCGATTGGGATAAATTCAGTTGGGGTGATTGGGCCTTCAATAGGGTGATTCCAACGGACCAAGCATTCGAAGTAATCAATACTGCAGTCATCAACGCTGACAATCGGTTGAAATGATAAGCTGAAATTTTGGCTGGCAATGGCTAAACGCATTTCTTCAAGTAGGTAGTGGTAGCGGCGAATCTTATTACCCATTTCTGGCGAATAGACACGAAAAATACCGCGGCCATCGGCTTTGGCGCGGTACATGGCCACATCGGCCATTTGTAATAGTGTATTGGGGGTTGATGCACTGTCAGGGTAGCTAGCAATGCCAATACTAGCACCAATTTTTATGATTTTATTACCAAGTACGAAATCTCGTTCAACTTCTTGTAGCACGTTTTTAGCGACTTCCACCGCACGGTTGTCATCGTCAATGTGATCAATAAAAATAGAGAATTCATCACCGCCTAAGCGGGATAGATTTAGCTCTAAATTTATCCCAGTGCCCATATAGCTTAGGTCATGGTTTCTGATCACTGTGGATAGTCGATTGGCGACTTGTATGAGCACTTCATCACCAAAACTGTGGCCAAATGAATCATTAACCTGTTTGAAACCATCTAAGTCTATAAACAATAAGGCTTGTTTGGTGCCATCTTTTTGGGCCCGTTGTAATTGGGTTTCTAAATGCTCAAGGTAGGCGTGACGGTCGACAAGTCCAGTGAGTTTGTCTTGAAATATGGTTAACTGAGTATCAAGGTGGTGCTGTTTTACGTGTCGGTTCAGTTCATTCAGTGCCATGCTAATGTGTGACAGGGAATTATTGGTTGGCTTGTTTGGCAGCGTGATTTTAAAGGTCGCTAATAATTTGTCGGTTTCATTACTGATAAATGCCAGTGACGAACTGTTTTTTCTGTCAGAGCTGGCTTTGATATAAAAAGGGATAAAGCTGGCAAGTATAAACATGAGTAATAAGGGCACATTACTGAACATCATCATGGCACTAAATACGTCAGTGACCTTGACTACGGTCAGTTCTTTGTCAGTTCGAGTCAGTACTGCAAAGTAATGCTGTTCAGATTTAACGATATCATTTTCTAAAAACAGCCACTTTTCCCAATTTGAGTGAGTATCGGTCACCTTAGAGGGGGCAATTTTAGTCACTTTGTGGTGAAAATTTTCAGTATGGATAGCATCGATACCCTGACTAAAACTTAACACTACTAACACGTTCAGCATCATCAAAAGGCTAATTAGCATGAATACGAACTTTGAAATTTTAGTCATAAAGAGTCTTAGTAAAGTGTGCCGATTGAAAATGTATAATGTTCGTATTTTGTTTGTGTTAGTTAGCTATTTTGTTTCAATGATGTAGCGACTGAATTATAAGCTCATTAATACGGGGATACAAGATTTTTGGATTATCTATTTGTTAAAAAATACAATAAATATAATATGTTACAAATGTAACAAAGCTTTTTATGTGGACACGGGAAGAGCTTTTAACCACATTTATGACTGGCTTTAAATTGGCGTTTTTACAGTGCAATAAGGTGAAGTGATAATATGAATTAGCATTATATTCGGCGCTATCGCCAATTTGCTTTGAAGCGTCGATTATTTGCCCAACATAGACACCACAAAAGTATTAAGGTAATAGTTCTGCTTTGGTTAGCTTTATCGTGTCACTGTTACAAAACATCCCACCGCCGATTAATGGCGATAGGATTTATTAGCTAGCGAGGCTATGGTTTAGGCGGTAACACTTTGTCTCGCTCAGTTGTGATTGCCTGTTACCATTTCTTATAAGGTAAAAATTTACCATTCATGGTCACTAATACGCGATCGCCTTTGGGATCTTCAATTTTATCAATGTTTAAACTAAAGTCGATTGCGCTCATTATTCCGTCACCAAATTTTTCATGGATCACTGCTTTCATCGGCATGCCATACACCTGCATGATTTCGTAAAAGCGATATACCAATGGATCAGTAGGCACTGTCGGGCCTAAGCCTTTAAGTTGGGAGTCGGTAAGTGGCATCATTTGCTCTGCTTCGATACCTAAGGCTTGTGCAATTTGAATTACTTCAGCTTCAGATGCACAGGCTTGGCCGTAGCATAATGCCGCCACCCAGACCTCATCTCGGCCCACCATCTGACCTATATCATTGAAGGTGAGTTTTTGCGCTTTTTTGGCAGCTAAAATCGTTTTACTTAGGGTGTTGATTTCCATAGTGCAGCTCCAGTTTAAGTGACATAGTTAAGGTAAAAGTGAATTAGCACATCAGCGCAATATTAATAGCAAGATGATGAGGCTTAACATGGCTGAAATCCCTTGCCAGAACTTAACAGGCTCGCGCTCGATAAGTGGGGCCCGAGTTTTATTTAAAAAGGCTTGAGTGGGATGACGCAGATCGTATAAGTATTCTGATAATTCGCTGTAGCGTTTATAGGGATTAGGATGGAGCGCTTTTTTTAACACATCATCAATCCAAGCCGGGATGTCGCGCTCATCATCCAGTACCGATTGATATACCAAGCGGTTTTGCGCCGCTTTGGTTCTTGCTTGGGACATTTTACCGTCAAAGGGTAATTTTCCGGTGAGCATTTGATAGGTGATCACCGCCAGCGAAAAGTTATCAGCCATATGGGTGGCAGCTTCACCGACAAAGTATTCGGGGGCGGTATATTGCACTGTGCCGAGAATATCGGCATGCACGATTGGGGATGATATTTCAGCAAGACCTGCGACTTTAGTGGCTCCAAAATCTATGATTTTTACCATGCCATTCACGTCAATCATGATGTTTTCAGGACGTAAATCTTGATGGATCATTTCTTTCCGATGAAACGCTCGCAAGCCTTTAGCGATTTGCTCGACAATATCACGCACGGTTTCAATAGCGGGTTGTGGATTATCTAACATCCACTGGCTCAGGGTAATGCCTTCAATGTACTCCATAGCCACATAGAGATAGTTACGCTGTTTAGTGGGCGGACAAGGCTTAAGGATATGGGCATTATTAAGCCTTCTGGCGATCCACTCTTCCATTAAAAATCGTTCAAGATAAGCAGGATCACCTTGTAAATCGATTGATGGTGTTTTAATAACAACTTTTTCTAGCTTGTCGGTATCCATGGCCAAGTACACATGGCTGCGACTGCTATGGTGCAAAGCCCTGAGTATTTGGTAGCCGTCAAAATTCATTCTGGCATCAAGAATTGGCGGGAAAGCTTGTTCGGTGAGTTTTTGCAGGGCTTCATCTGCGCTTTGCAGCGGTAGGTCATCAATGCGAATAATTTGAATGGTTAAATTGTCTTGGCTGCCATTGGCCAGTGCAACATCGGCAATGACTTGGGCGGCAATATCTAAGGCCTGATGATGTAATTTTATTAATGCGTTAATTTCGTCTTCGGAAATAAATTCATAAATGCCATCGGTTGCTAGGATAAAAGTATCACCGACTTCTAGCGCCTTAGCATCATAATCGATTTCTAAGAAGGGGCTAATACCTAGGCCGCGGTTAAGGTAGCTTTTATGATCGCTTACCCACAGGCGGTGATCTTCAGTGAGCTGGGTCATTTCATTATCCCGCAACCGATAAATGCGGCTATCACCAATATGAAACACGTGGGCAGTGGTCGATTTGAACACCATCGCGCTTAAAGTGCATACATAACCGCGATCCTGATCAAATCGATGTTCACTTTTTTGGGATTGGGAATAGAGCCAAGAGTTTGTGGCGGTTAAAACCTGAGCGGCGGACTTTTTTACCGACCAAGATTCTGGCGTGCAACTGTAGTCATCTAAAAAGCCCCTCACGCTAGCTTCACTGGCTATTTGGCTCACATCACTACTACTGATCCCATCAGCAATAGCAATGGCAATGCCCTTAGAGGTCAATAGTGGTTGCTTTGGGATCGTGGCGCCATGAAAATCTTGGTTGATTTCCTTAATGCCTTTATTGGAATATTGGCCTATTGAAACGGCGAGCGTTCGAGTCATATATTGTCTTGTTAAGCTAAAAGTAATGGCTCATCAGCGCCAATCATAAATACTTGCTTTAAAGTGCAACTACCATTCCAAAACGAGACCAGGGCGCAATTTTAACTAAGATAAAAGGCTGACAAGTTAGAGAGTTACTGCATTGCTATTGCCTAGCGCTAACTAAGTTAAACCAATGAAAGCTGGGGATGGCGCTCAGTTGCTCCTTTGCTTTGTAACGCAATGGTGCAGTGTGAACCATTAACGCACTTAAATAGATCGAAATAGCGGCTGAGACTGGCTTATTGGCTTTGGGGTTAAAACATCAGCTATTAGCAATAGTTAATTTAACGGGCTGTGTTTTATATAACGGTTTATATCTTTAAAATCAGTATAATTATACTTAAGCTAATTAACTGTGGAACACGCTGTGCTTACAAAAATACTAGTAACCTTGTTAGTGATCGTCGCTTGTGTGCTGTACATACGCAGCGGTCGTGGCACAAAAAAAAAGCCGGCTTTAGTGTCAATGGGCAGTGATTCTTCACCGCTATTTTCAAAGTTGATCATTTATCCGATGATCGCAGTTTCGATGTTAGCAACCGCAGCCTTTTGGGGCTGGTCATGGTATGACGATAATAAGATTGTGCAAGTGACCATTTCATCGCCTGTTGAAGCGATGTCGGCAACTTATTATGTGCGCAAAAAAGACATTGAAGCGCAGCGCATCACCACTGTGGATGGCATTCAAATTCGCTTATCTAACCAAGAGCGTATAACGGTAACGGCACCCGCTACTAAGTGATTTTCAGTTCGACTCGATGAACAAGTTATTTAGTTTTTCGATTGCCATTGCAAGCAAAACGCCATAAAGCGTTTGAGTAGTGGATTTTGGTACTTGTGTTTATGTACTAGCAATCAAAAACAAATGGGCGGCATTACAGCCGCTGCAATATCCTATCAAGGCTGAACACTCGATTGCCATTGCAAACAAAACGCCATAAATCTTTTGAGTAGTGGATTTTGGTACTTGTCTTTATGTACTAGCAACCAGAAACAAATGGGCGGCATTACTGCCGCTGCGATACCTTATTGATATCAAGGCTAGACACTTGATTGCCATTGCAAACAAAACGTCATAAAGCGTTTGAGTAGTGGATTTTGGTACTTGTCTTTATGTACGAGTAGCCAAAAGCTGCGCGGCATTTCAATCGGTTGTTTGAGTAAACTGACTCGGCCACTTTCTATGGCATATTGCGCGGCTAAGGTTGATAAGCAACCTAAGCCCAGCCCTGCTGAGACACTGCTAATTAACGCCTCTGTGGTATTAAGCTCAAAGGCCAGTTGCCAGTGTTTAAGTTGTGGCGCCAGCGTATTAATAAAGCATTCCCGCGAGCCAGAACCTGGCTCTCTTAACACCCAATCATGATTGTCTAAATCGCTAATAGTTAACTTTTCAAGCTTAGCTAGAGGGTGATCAGAAGCGCTAATAACACACATGTTATCGGCACTGAAGGGCACAGAGATGAGATCTGGGTGGTGATTCTCTCGTTCAATTAAGGCGACATCGAGTTCAAAATCGAGCAGTTTTTGGCAAATAGAGGCAGAGTTTGAAATGAATAAACTTTGGCTGAAGTGTTGCTGTTGCTGGCGAAACTGGCTCAGTAAATAAGGGCTAACATGGTTGCCTATGGTGTCACTACTGCCAAGTCTGAGTTTACCGCGATAGGTGTGCTCATCATCAAAGAGGGTATTGATTTGCTGGGCGCGATCCAGCAGTTCATCGGCCAAAGGCAGCAGTTTTTGACCTTCTTGATTAAGGATAAGTCGATTATTCACGCGATCAAATAACGGCTGTCCTAAGTGCTTTTCAAGCTCTGCTAGCGCCATGCTTACCGCCGCTTTTGATAAGCACAGTTTTTCAGCTGCAGCAGTTAAGGTGTTGTGCTGAGTAATAGCGTTAAATACATTGAGCTGCCGCAAAGATATTTGTATCGCCATGGTGCTATCATCCCCGCTTTTCATGGTTATCATTAGCGCTGATTGAGGTTTAACGCCAGTTTGCTTTTATTGTCAGTTGTGTTGATGGCCTAATTATACGTTCAATTTAACTTAACGCATGTTTTAAATAATTGGATATACCTGAACAATTAGCAAGAGTAATATTAACTCAAGCTAAAAATTTGAAACTCTTTTATTGCAATCTCTTTGATTGCCAACAAAGGGTTTTATCCGAGAGTTAAGTTGAGGTCACCATGATAAACATCGCTAAAGCTAAATTAATGACAGCTCCAACCCCAATGGCAGGCTTAGCATTGGCGATTGCGAGCTTAGGTTGGTGCTGGGAGAACCTCGCCGATTTACAAGGTTATGGTCAATGGGGCAGTGCTGTTATTGCGAGCCTATTATTACTGGTGTTAGCGGTGAAGTTTTTATGGCTGTCTCATACCTTAAAGGCTGATTTAGCACATCCTGTGGTTGGCAGTGTAGTACCGACTTTTGCCATGGCCACCATGGTGGTGTCTAACTCGGTTGGCCATTTTTATCCGCTATTGGGTGATGGGTTGTGGCTGTTTGCCCTTGGGCTGCATATCGTGTTTTTGGGCTGTTTTGTATATCACCGCGCCAAAGCATTTGAGCTACATCATATGCTGCCAAGTTGGTTTGTGCCGCCGGTGGGGATTATTGTGGCCGATGTGTCTTTTTCTGGTAACCCACAATTGACATTAATCGCCCATATCGCCTTGGTATTTGGCATGCTTGCCTATGCTGTGATGCTGCCGATGATGATTTATCGATTGATGTTTACCCATGAAGTACCTGATGCGGCCAAACCGACCATGGCAATTTTAGCAGCGCCAGCAAGCTTATCACTAGCGGGTTATTTAACGGTAACGGCTACGCCATCACCCATTATCATAGCCTTACTATTTGGCATTGCAGTGCTAATGACCAGCATTATTTACTTAGCTTTTTTTAAACTATTAAGCCTGCCTTTTAGTCCAGGTTATGCCGCGTTTACCTTCCCGATGGTCATAGGCGCGACAGCATTATTTAAAATGATCAGCTGGATGCAAAGCATTAATATGGCCGAGCAATACATTCAGCAAGTGCGGATACTGGCAACTATTGAATTAACGATAGCCACCGTGGTGGTGGCGTATGTTACCGCGCGCTATTTACATTTTTACCGGCCCCTAAGGGCAAAAGCCGCGTAAGTTTAGTGCGGCTTAATGGTTAGTGTGTGCTCGATAGTTTGTGGCAATAATGGCGTAGCTTGATTATTAACATATTGCTGATAACCACTGCGATAATAAGGCGATAACGGGTGGCCAGATTGACCACCAGGAATGCTCATGATGGCGTCTTGCTCATTACCCGGCTGTACGATAAATCGCTGTGAGGCGCCAAATGAGGCAGCTTGCACCGCTGGCATAAAGCTGTCGCCATAACCTTGTGCAGTAGGCATATCTAACCAATGGCTCAAAAAGGGCATCTGTTTTGAAAACGGGTGCTTAATGTCGAGCTTATTTACCTCACCCCAGCGTAAATCCGCGAGCTGATTATCGTGACTGTGCTGTTTAAGTAAGGCGGTTTTAGCCTGCTTATAGGCGCTGATGGCAAACTCATCCCAACTTTGGAATTGCTTAGGCAGCCAGCTTTTAGGTTGCTGATTGATTAGTTGCCACATAGGGGTTTCTAAATAGCGCTTAATCACAGCTAAGCTGCTGTTTTGGCTTGTTAGCTTAGTTTCAATCGGCGCAAAACTTTGATCTATCATGGCGGCGCGAAAATGTTTTACTAAGCTATAGCCCACCGAGTCTGCACAGGCACAATTGCCCCATTGATTGATGAACTTAACATCTTCTGCGAAGCGTTTAGGTTGTTGGCTTAGCAGAGTAAGTAGGTATTGCTGCCAAGGCTGTAAAAATCGTGCTTGATTATCTAGCTGCAAATTAAAAAAATCAGTTTCAGTAAATTGCTCTTGCTCATGTAATCTGTCCCGAATTTGCGTAGCGCGAGCCCCAAGGGCATAGCCGCCATCACCGAACTGGGCTAAATCTTGAGTGGAGATCACCCGTGAATTAGCGGTCCAAATACGATGGCTTAGTGGGTTCATGACACTTGGGACAGTGGATTGGGGCTGCTGCCAAGCTTGGGTTTGCACTTCAGTTGCTGTTTGAGCGACATTGGCAGGATTACTGCGACTAGGTAGCGCGCCAGCTATCTTCCAGCCCGCGTTGCCTTGGCTGTCTGCTAACAACATATTTTGCGCCGGAATACCGATACTGCTGGCTAATGCCAGCGCTTGATCGACTGTGGTTGTTTGCTCAAGTTTAATTAAGCCCATATTAACCGCATAGTCTTGATGGGCGACCCATGATAATGCGTAGTTTTTATCATTAACGGTTTTTACCGGGCCATATTCACTGACTTGTACTGTATGCATCACTTCTGAGCTGGGCAGTTTAATCGGCTCATATTCAAGTGCGATTTCTGTGTTGGCGTCAATTTCAATCCAGTCGGCGGTGTCCACATAACTGTTGGTAAATCCCCAAGCGAGGTTGCCATTAGAGCCCACGACAATGGCTGGAGCGCCGGGTAATGAGACGCCAGTTATTTGCGCCATTGGATTAGTATTATTTGGGGCGTTATTGGTTGTAGCATCGCTTAGGCTGGGGTAATTTAATTGCGCTCGATACCAGATAATAGGGACGGCAAACGACAAGTGCATATCATCAGATAACATTGCCCGGCCTGATTCGGTAAGCTCTCCGGTCACTGCCCAGTTATTGCTGCCGACCTCTAATGGGGCGGTGATGGTGCTGCTGTTCGCCTGAGCCAAAAGCTGGGGCTTAAGTGTTGGGATATCGCCGTCATAGTAGGGGATTTGGCTATCATCAAGGGCTGCCTGATGGTGGCTTGTTTGGGTTAAAAATGCCAGCATACCGGGGCCAAAGGCCTGTTTTATTTGGGTTAAGGCCATATCACGCTTAATGGTATTGCCTTGTAAATCAAGATACATACTAAATATGACCAATAAGCTGTCGGTTTCATGCCATGGTTGAGGACTTGTTTGGGTGAGTAGGTATTCAAATGAGGACAGAGTTTGCGCCTTTAGTGCGGCATTTACGCCTTTAGTGTAAACGCTAAGGGTTTGTTTTTCTTCTGTGGTTAAGCCATCAAATATCATTTGTGCCCGTTTACGTAGCTGATGAAAGCGGCGGCTTTTATCGCGCTCAAGTGCCTTTTCACCAAATATTTCAGCCAGTTCACCTGCGGCGTTGCGTCGTAATAAGTCCATTTGAAAAAAGCGGTCTTGGCTGTGGGCATAGCCAAGGGCATAGGAGGCATCAAGGCGGTTACTGGCGCTGATAATCGCCGTACCGAGTTCATCCCGCTCAATGGTGACAGGCGCTGTTATATCTTGGCTATTAACGCTTGTATTCAAGCTGGGCATACTTAGGCGCAATACACTATAAATGGCCAATAACACTAGCATGATCAGTACGACTAGGCTGGTGAGCGTGTATTTGGTGACGTTAGATTGCAACACCTTGGTAAAGCTAATAGACATGGTTATGACCCTAAATAATATTCGAGTCTATGATAACCAAGGTTACTAGTTTGTTAACAGTGTTTTATTGTTTATAGCAAAATAACTTAACTTTATAAAATAGCGTTTATAAATTAGCGATTGTAATTTAGCGTTAGTTAATCAGTGCTGATTAATTTTGGCTTTAAATTTAGCTCGGGTTTCTTGATTGGCTTTACTGTACCAATAATCGAGCATTTCACTGATTTCTGCCTGATCTTGAGCAATCGTCTTAGGTGTAATCGCGGTCGGAGCTAATGCAGGTGCAGCCGTGACAGTGGTTGCAGCGGCTGTGGTCGTAGGCGCAGCAGTTATGGTTGGTGTCGAGGTTATGGTTGCTGCAGAGGTAATTGTTGGCGCAGCCGTTAACCTTGGCTCAGTCGCGAGATTGGCGTTATCGACACTTAGCGACGTAAAGCTCATGGCGGCGGGTTTATTGCTAAGGTTGTACTGGCTGAGCTCAAGCTCAAAATCGCGGCCTAATTGCAGGCCATCTTTTAGGAGTAAATCTTGTGTGAACTCCACAGGTAGACTTTGGCTGTTGGTAAGGGTTAATTGGGGCGATTTATTAAAGCTATTGGCGGCATTTCGATTGCGTATGGTTGGCAGTTTAAGGCGATAGGTATCATTACTGGCGCTAAACTTTAAGATCACCGCTTCAGATTTAAATTGTGTCTGCATGCCGCTATCACGGTAATTAACCTGATAGCGAAATAGCAGCTGATTGTCACCTTCAACCAAAGTCACTTCATCAGCATCCAATTGTTGGCCATTTAATAGCAATACATCAACACTACTAGGAATATCCAATACGCTAGCGGCAAAGCTTGCAGGGCTGGTGATGACGACGAGGAGTCCGATGATAAGTGGATGTAATTTCATGGTGTTCTCATTATGGCTAGAAGTGGGCTTGGTCACTATAGGCATTGAATGATGCAGGGCGAGCAGTGACTATTTGTTCAAAAAGGGTAGTTAACAATGCTTAATCGTTCCATTAAGTTATAGCAAAGCTCGCCTGAGTTACAACTTAGGCATAACTAACTTTTAGGAATTTGGTAATCAAAATACTTGCGATGTTCTGGGCCTGCTAAGTTGGTGTTCACTTTATTAGGGTGTTTATATTCGCCCCAGCTTGCCACATGGGTGCCAACATTAAGTTGTGGAAACTCAGCAGTGGGGCTGTCATCTATACCAATGAAGTTGAGCAAAGTTTGCAGGCTATTGTTATCGCTAAGTGTGATCGATAGAAAGTCATCTCGATGCTTAAAATAACGGTAAACAGCTTGTTGATGCGCAAGGTAGCAAGCTTTTAAACGCGCTTCATCTAGCAGATTGTCAGCGTCTAACGGGCCAAAAGTTTGTTTGAAACAGCGCTTTAGGATCGGGTGAAAGGTGCCAGTTTTATCGGCAAGATTTGGCCTCATTTTTGTGAGTAGCATTTGTATTGATGCAACCCAAGTGTCGATAGGTCGGTCGATATAGACAAATTTGGCATCGGGAAATAACTGATCTAACTGTGGGTAATCACAAAAACAGGGGACATCTGAAACCACATCAGCCACTTCAAAAGCGCGTTTGGTTAACCCGATATGGGCGACTTTTAATCCCTGTTCAAGTAAGGCTACACTCACGCTGGTGGTGCCAGTTCTAGGCAAACCTATGATAAACACTTTGGCCATGATTGCTCTCGATTAATACTCAAGAAACAATGACGTTAGGCTTGGGTATGGTGAGTTAAATGTACGCTGAAAACGCAATAAACTAAGGTGACTCCTTAGGTGCGGTACAAAATTTTTATTACATGCCAACCGAACTTGGTTTTAACTAAATGGGGGGTAATAAGCTCACCAGTAAAACAGACTTTATCAAATTGTGGCACCATTTGACCTTTTTTAAATTCACCTAAGTTGCCGCCACTTTTTCCTGAAGGGCACGATGAATGTTTTCTTGCTAGCACATCAAATTTAGCGCCATTATCAAGTTGCTTGATTAAGTCTTCTGCTTGGGTTTTGTGTTTAACTAATATGTGCAGTGCTGCAGCGGTTCTGGCCATGGGGACTCTCCAATAAATAATGGCCAGATTATACCTTGTTTAATGGCAAAATTTGAATCGAATTTAATCGCCCGAGTTTGACTCTGATTTTTAGTTGATTTGATGATATAACAGCTAGCTTAGTCCCTTTAAAACAGATGAGTGATATATGTCTCAACGACTCAGCAGTCCGTTAGCGGAGCAGCCATTAGCCCGTAAGCAAGTGCAATTGTTTTACGTTTACGACCCTATGTGCAGTTGGTGTTGGGGATATCGCCCCACTTGGCTGGCATTAGCTGAGCAAATCAAGCTGCAGTTGCCTCAGGTGCAACTGACATACCTGTTAGGCGGCTTAGCTCCAGACTCTGATGCGCCTATGCCACAAGAAATGCAGCAATTTTTAGCTAACACCTGGCAAAAAATAGCGACGCAGCTAGGAACACAATTTAATTTTGATTTTTGGCGTCAATGCAAGCCAAGGCGTTCGACTTACCCCGCCTGTCGGGCTTGTCTTGTGGCAAGGCGCTATGGTTTAGAGCAGCAAATGCTGTTTGCCATTCAACAAGGCTATTATTTGCAGGCGCAAAACCCTTCAGATGACAGCGCACTAATTACATTCGCAAGCCAACTAGGTATTGATGAAGCAGACTTTAGGGCGCAATTAACCTCTAGTGCCACGCAGCAGCAATTACTGGCTGAGCTTAATGTGGCCCAGTCTTTACCTATTCAAGGTTTTCCGTCACTGATATTGGCGATTGCTCAGCAAAGCTATTGTATACCATTGGATTATAAAGACATTAATGTCAGCCTAAAAGCGATTAACAAGCTGTTAGCGGAGTAACTATCGGTTACTTTGGTTAATGACAGCTACAAAAAAACCAGTTGAGCGACAACTGGTTTTTGAGTGCTCTTACAGAGCGTTTAACACTTGATTTTGTGAGTTTGGCCAAATCTGGATTATGGGCAAGCTACATCAAGGTTAAGGAGCTTATTTTACTTCGTGGCAATCAGCACATTCAGTAATAGTAAGATCTGGTGTATGAAGATCAGTATCTAACTCGTGAGCGTCAGTTAGGCTGTGACAATCATTACAAGTTTCGATGTTTGCTTCCATTTCAGCATGCTCTTCAACATTGATAGCATTGTGACAATCAACACAATCAACAGCAAAAGCAGAACCTGCAAACATAAGTGCAGCAATCATAGATAAATATTTCATAGTAACTCCATCATCAGTTAAGGGGCTTAATCGCCCATGCTAAGAACCTAAGTTGGCCTTAACAAACCGCGCATACTCAATGAACCAATATCTTAATGAAAATAAATCCGTTACTTTAAAACTAAGAACACTGAAAATTGGATAGCACATTTTTTAAATTAGTCTTTGTAATACAGCCTAAGCTGCCTTACTCGAAGACTATCTTATCGATTTATGTTAATTGAAACTTAAAATTGCCCCTAAAGCTACAGTTTTGCATTTTCTAGCTTAGTTAATTCTCAAGGTTGTGATCTGCTTAATAAAATTCTAGAAAATTAAAATGTGTTAACCATATCCGAGTTCAGGATTAACAGAGGGAATTTTTGGGAGAAAGCGGCTTAATCATTTAGGCGCGACTGACCTTAATCCATTTATCAGGTAGTGGATTAAGTAATGGCTGGAGCTGCGAAACATCGTGATAAAGCCAGTTGTTAATCTCAGTGGATGGAATAAATAGTGGCATGCGCTGGTGATACTGAGCGCATGTATCATTCGGCTTAATGGTAAGTGTAACCAGTTGATTTTCTGCAGGGTACAGTATGCCTGCCATAAACAATGGCTTATTAGCAGCGTGACTGAAGCGATACTTTTGTTTTTTACTCTGGCGTTCATCGCGCCACTCAAACCAAGCACTACAAGGGATGATGCAGCGCTGCTGTTTAAAGGCATTGGCAAAGGTTGCTTTGTCGGCCGCGGTTTCTCCTTGGGCATTAATAATGATTTTTTTAGACCAAGTAGGTTTTATCCCCCAATGGCTATTTATGACAGTTAAAGGCGCAATATTTGCCGAGTGACTTATTGTTGCAATCGTAGTGCTGCTAGGGTTTGCGGCATTTATTGATGGGCTTGTTTCAGGGCAAGTACGAGTGATGCAGGTAACAGTATCTGTTGGGCGTAAATCAAGGTTTGTTTGTATCGACAGTGGCACCTCAAACAAGTCATCAAGTGTTTGCTTCATGCCATCAAATAGCATTTCAATTCTGCCACACATCATTTAGATCCCTTTTTAATTCTATTCACTTAACGTAGCATTTTTTCCCATGGGTTTGACCAATGATTTGTGTCGAGTCGCTTTGAAAAATAGCCTAAATTGCATTGTCGACTTTAAAAATTCAAACGAGCGTATAAATTTTTTTAAAAATTTTAGCTTCAGCGCACACGTGTAAGTTTATGAAATGCTGGTATTATTTTTTAAATGTTACTTTGTTGTTGTAATTATTGGGTTTATTTTTAATTAGAATGTTTGATCTAATTTAATTTTTGTGACGTAATGCACACTATTAGTCTGGTCTGATGAGTGTAAAACTATGAGCTTAAGAACAACATTTAAAAAAGTATTGCCAAGTATTTCGACGACAGAACAAGAAGCGTTAGATGCCGGAGATGTTTGGTTAGAAGGATCGATTTATCAGGGCATTCCTGATTTTGCCGCCTTACGTGACATTCCTGGGGCAACGCTGTCTGCTGATGAGCAAGCTTTCCTCGATGGCCCTGTGCAAACATTAATCGAAATGGTTGATGATTTTGAGATTCAAAATGGTAAACACTTACCAGACAATATTCTTAATTATTTAAAAGAGAACAAGTTCTTCTCTTTAATTATTCCTAAGTCTTACGGTGGACTTGAGTTTAGCCCTTATGCTAACTCAACTATCGTAGCGACCATTGCTGCTAAAAGTTCTGCGGTTGCAGTTACGGTAATGGTGCCTAACTCTTTAGGCCCAGGCGAGTTATTAATGCACTACGGCTTAGATAGCCAACGTGACTTTTGGTTGCCTCGTTTAGCTAACGGCCAAGAAATTCCATGTTTTGCATTAACAAGCCCTGAAGCGGGTTCAGATGCTGGTGGTATTCCTGATATTGGTACTGTCACCATGGGTGACTACCAAGGTGAACAAGTTCTCGGTTTATCGGTTACTTGGGACAAGCGTTATATTACCCTAGCACCGATCGCAACTGTATTAGGTTTAGCCTTTAAAGTTGAAGATCCACAAGGGTTATTAGGCGGTAAAGAGCAGCTAGGTATTACCTGTGCGCTTATTCCTAAGGCGCATCCTGGTGTGCAATTAGGTAACCGTCATGATCCTATGGGCTGTCGTTTTTATAACGGTACCACCCGTGGTGAGAATGTGTTTATTCCAATGGACTTTATTATTGGTGGTCAAAGCAACATAGGTCGCGGCTGGCAAATGCTAGTGAGCTGTTTAGGTGCTGGCCGTGGTATTTCACTGCCTGCTTTAGGCGTATCCGTTAGCCAATGTTCATTTAAGTCTTCTGCTGAATATGCCGCTGTGCGTGAGCAGTTTGGTCTATCAATTGGTAAGTTTGAAGGTATTCAAGAAAAGCTTGCTGATATTGCCGGTAAAACTTACTTGCAAGAAGCGATGCGAGTGCTAACCACTGAAGGATTAGGTTTAGGTTTAAAACCCTCAGTAGTGACCGCAATTGCTAAATACCATATGACAGAGCTTGGACGTGATGTACTTGATTCTGCTATGGATATTCAAGCCGGTAAAGCGATTCAACGTGGACCGCAAAATACCTTAGCATCAGGTTATGTGGCGCAACCTATTGCAATTACCGTTGAAGGTGCCAACATTCTAACCCGTAACTTGATGATTTTTGGTCAAGGGGTTATGCGTTGTCATCCTCACTTACAAAGCATGGTTGAATCAATTCATAGTGATGCAAGTGACGCTGATAAAACCTTTAACCGTATCTTCAGACAAACCGTAGGTTACAGTGTTGGCAACAGTTTACGCGCATTCAAATTAGGCGTTTTGCCATTTACGGCTCCAGCTTCATCTGCATTGCCTGAAGTTATCGGTTACGAAAAATCAGTACACAAACTTGCATCTAAATTGGCGGTTTATGCTGACTTCTCGTTGCTTGTATTGGGCGGCAAGCTTAAACAGGCTGAAATGATCTCAGCACGTTTAGGCGATGTAATGAGTTACCTTTATGCGGCGATGGCATCGATTCGTTTCTACGAGCAAAAAGTGTCAGCAGATGAGCGTAGCCAAGCTAAGCCATACTTTGATTACGCGACTCGCTGGGCGCTATGTAAAGCTGAAGAAGCACTACTGGGCTTCCTAGATAACTTCCCATCTAAGCCGACTCGTCAGTTCATGCGTTTAATTACCATGACTTACTCAGCCAAAATGCCAAAAGTGAATGATGATTTGGTCAGAGAGCTAGCCCATCAAGCCCAGCTTGATACTGAGTTTAAAAAGCAGTTAACTCATTTAGTTAAGCCTGTTGCTGGTGATGGTAACTACATTAATGAGCAAGCTTATTTAGCTAAAATGGCATGTTTACCTATGTTAGCTAAAGTGAAAAAGGCCCTTAAACAGCGTGTATTTAAAGCTGGGGTTCGCTTCTCGTTAACACTGGATGCCGCGCTTGAAGCTAAGGTTATTACCGCCGATGAGCATAAGCAGCTGCAAGATTACAACTTAAAGCGTGAACGCGCGATCCGAGTTGATGAGTTTGATTTTGATATGAACTTAATTACCGATAAAGCGGATTTAAAAATCGCGAACTAATATCGCTAAAATCAGCCTTGTTTAGTATGTTAAAAGCCGCTTTTAAGCGGCTTTTTTGCGTTTAGGGCTTATGTTGGCAAGATGAATGTTTGATTAATTGTCGATTAAATTGTGACCAGCTCACAATTTTGTATTAAAGCTGTATTTTAAGCGCGTCTTAATCACCAAAGTTTGATCTTAGTTCGTTTTTTACTCAGCGCTAGGGCGTATAAATGAATGATGGTCACTAACTTTTTGGGGGAATAATGATCCGTGCTTATAACAGAAAATTGATGTTGATACTCAATGTGACTTTTATTTGCTTGCTGCCCAGTGTTGGCCATGGTGCTGAAGCGATTGTGGGCGGCGCTGTAGGTTATGCCGATTATAGCGCTTCTTCTGTGGGGCTCTCTGATACCCAAGAAAGTGGCATTAATTACCAATATCGAAGTAGCATTAAACTTAACCCCAGTAATCGACTATATGGCGCTTACTCCTATAACTCTGATGATATGAATCAACATGAAGGGATTTTAGTGTCCTATGACAAACTATTTTCTATTGATGACGCCCATCATATCAATTGGTTTATTGGGGCCTCGGCGGGATTAAGTGGCAACCAAATTCAACTCACCAATTTAGATAGCAGTTATCAAGACAGCAGTAGCAGTTACGTTTTTGGTGGGCAAACAGGGCTATTATTTGATTTAGGCCATGACTTTAGTTCTGAACTTGGTTTTCGCTATTTAAAACATAACTTCAGTTCAAGTGCAGGCAACGACAACAGTTTGTCATTGTCCCTAAATGATACTGAGCAAGTGTACTTGGGGATTGATTTTCGCTTTTAGTTTATAGCTCATAAGAATAGCGAGAAAGTACCCAGCCGCCTTCAATACTTATTAAGGCGGCTTTTTAACGTGAGAAATCAATGAGCTGGTACTGGCTGAGTCTTGAAATCAATTAAATTAATTTACAGTTGAATAT
This sequence comes from Shewanella sp. UCD-KL21, assembly GCF_001957135.1. Taxonomy (GTDB): domain Bacteria; phylum Pseudomonadota; class Gammaproteobacteria; order Enterobacterales; family Shewanellaceae; genus Shewanella. The sequence continues at coordinate 28,469 of NZ_MPHK01000032.1, forward strand.
GTGAATAGCTTGTAAACACGCCTGTGGTTAGGCATGTTAATACTCAGGAAATTAATTCATAAGAAGCAGGGAATTATGACAAGGTTTAATTCAAGACTCACAAATGCGCTTTCTAACAAAAATCCTTATCAAAAAGCCTATAAACTGGGATTGCTGGTGAGTTTATGCAGCGCACCATTTGCGCTTCAAGCAGCAGATTTTAGCGTGATCCATGCAGGGGAGTTACTTGCTGTTGCAGGTGAAAAACCGACAACTAAGCAATCGATAGTGATTAAAGATGGCCAAATTAGCGCCATTAGTAATGGCTATATAGAGCTTGCATCCAGCCAAATAACTGAAGCCGATACCCTTGAATATATTGACCTCAAAGACAGCTTTGTCATGGCGGGTTTAATGGATATGCACGTGCATCTACAAGGGGAGTTAGGGCCCAATAATGACAGCGAAGCATTACGCATGTCAGATGCCGATGTGGCAATGAAAAGTGCCTATTTTGCCAATAAGACCTTGATGGCAGGCTTTACTACAGTACGGGACTTAGGTGCTAAACCTGAACAAATTTATGCGCTGCGAGATGCGGTTAACAAAGGCTGGTTGGCTGGCCCTCGTATTATTGCCTCAGGCGGCGTTTCTGTCACTGGTGGACATGGTGATGTGGATGGTAAAAGCCCTGACTTACTGGATATGCTGACCTCAAAAACCATTTGTGATGGCCCTTTTGATTGCCGCCGCGCAACCCGCCGAGCGATTAAATATGGCGCGGATGTGATTAAGATTACCTCCACAGGCGGTGTATTGTCAGATACCAATACCGGCACAGGTCAGCAGATGGCCAATGACGAGTTAAAAGAAGTCATTGATGCCGCCCATGCCTTGGGTCGTAAAGTTGCCAGTCATGCCCATGCGGCTGAAGGGATAAATGCCGCACTAAGGGCGGGGGTTGATAGTGTCGAACATGGCAGTTACGCCAACAAAGAATCAATTAAGCTATTTAAAAAGTCAGGGGCTTACTTAGTACCAACTCTGTTAGCGGGTGACACTGTGGTGCAAATGGCTAAAGGTGATAGCAACTTTATGTCTGCGGCGATTAAAGCTAAAGCCATTAGAGTGGGTCATGACATGCAAAACAACTTTGGTAATGCCTATAAAGCGGGGGTTAACATTGCTTTTGGCACCGATAGCGGCGTATCACGCCACGGCGATAATGCTAAAGAGGCAGTGCTGATGAGTCAGGCTGGCATGAGCAATCAAGATATCTTAGTTAGTGCGACCATTAACGCCGCTGACCTTATTGATATGAGCGATACTTTAGGCACGCTAGCTCAAGGTAAGCATGCTGACATTATAGCAATGAAAGCTAGCCCTCTAGAAAGCATAGATGCGTTGCTTGATGTTCATTTTGTTATGAAATCAGGCAAGGTACATAAACAATAACCTTGACTAAGGTTTACCCCAAAAGGCTCCAGTAGGAGCCTTTTTTGTGGGTTACTTATTTGAATCATTCAACCCAATGCAATACATCACGAATAATCGACCAGCGCGGCACTGGGGTGGTTGCGCCTTTGCCTAGCATCCAATAATCATAAAACTGTTGCTGATGGCCATCGACTCGGCGTAATTTTTGCCAATTGTTGATGTAGTTTAATAATGACTGGTTTGATTGAGCCACGGCATATGCCACTGGGTAGCGATTTTTGCCTTCTAAAATAGCAATGCCGTAGCCTGGGAAGAATAATGTCCAAGCTGAACCTGCTTCAGCGCTGATCACCACGGCATCGTATTTGGGTGTTTTTTGCCGAAAGAAATCTTTATAACCGTCAATCTTAACAAAGTTAATATGAGGCAGTTTTTTCTTGGCAGCGGCAATCTTGTCATCATGCTCGACATAGGCGATGGTGGTATTTTCCATCTCGAGAATGGACTCATCAGTTTTAAAGCTATTAACCCGATGATCTTGAGTGGCAATGGCGATGTTAAGCTCTAGCACTGGCTCACCATAACTGAGCCTGTCCATTTGCTTGATGTCCATTGACAACCCTGACATGGCAACATCAAAAAAACCAGCCTGTAACGACGCTGCGAGCTTATCTTTTTTGAACGGTACAAACTCAACTTCGACTTTTAAGTCCTCCGCCAACTTAGTGGCCATTGCAATATCAAAACCCACTAACTGGCCGGCATTATTGTAGTAACTAAATGGCACATTACTGGGAATGTAACCCACTTTTAGCAGCCCACGTTGGCGAATCGTTTGTACGTTGGCGATGGCTTGTGCGGGGCTTTTACCAACTTCAGGGTATTGGCGGGTCACTTTTGTAGGCACTTTATCAGCCACTTTCATATTGGCGATCACTTCACTGGTAATGTCAGGGCTATGTATAAACAGCCCCATACCAACACGGCAGACAATAATCGTTACCACGGTGCTGGCGAATACGCCAATGGACATTTTAATGAATTGCGGCACACGAATTTTCAGTGTCCCTTGGAATAAGCACACGGTTAATAGGGTGAGGGCGAACAGGTTCATTACTGCGGCAATAGAGTTGAATTTACCTGTAATAAAACCTGACATAACAAACAACTGAAATAGATCAGCTGGTAGCTGCACTAAGTCCAACATGAAAGGAATGGCGACATACACACTACCAAATAAAGATAATAAGCCACTAACAGACAATGATGGCATAGCGCCGACTTCTACAGGTGTGCCATTAAACCAACCTGCAAAATAGACAAACAAGATAACGGTTAATTTACCGATATTGGGGAAGGTAAATGCAATAGGCACCAAAATCTCAATCAGGGTGACACCATCTTCAGTTAAGCTATTATGCTCGCGCATAATTTGCTTACACTCAGCAATAATCACCGGTATCACAATAAAGATATTACCTGTGGCAAAGGCGGTGACTAAACTGGCTTTGCTGATGTTAATCGTCTGCCTGTAAGTAATTGGCGTTAATGACGAAACTATCCATGGTAGCACTGCAAATGTGAGCAATAAGCACAAAGCAAAGTAACTAATAAGGTAAACCTGCATACTGGCAAACTCATCCACACCCATAGTGCCTGCTGCCGATGCTGACATGGCCAAAATACCAATAGGCAACACTTTAACCAAGCCTTGGGTGATCCGAGAAAAGGCTTCAGTGATGGTATGCATAAAGGTTAACACCAGCTTTTTATTGTCGCCCTCCATACCAATTAACGCGAGACCCAAGGCAATACTGAACACGACCATGGCTGGTACATAACCTTCTGCCATTGACTCAAACGGGTTTGAGGGAATATAGAGCTTAAAATAATTAATCGGCTGGGCAGGTTCGATAATACTGGTGCTGAAAAATGACGCTGATTCAATAAACGGAAAAGACAGTGGCATTAAGGCGGTGAGTACTAGCCCGACTAGCCACAGTAGTAACATGATGGCGCCAGCACGGCTAAAAATTAATATGGCAGTGCTTTTTTGCAGCTTACCGATCCCGCCGATCAGCGATACCACAATGTAAGGCAATACGGTCATTTGCATTAATAAGATAACGCCATTACCGATAGTGCTTAGCCAGCCAACGGATTCGCCAAAGAATATCCCCACAGCAAAGCCGACAAACATAGCCACTAGCATTTGGGTTGAACTGGTCATCGCAAGTAGTTTTTTAAACACAGTTAGCTTCCATCTATTATCTGGGCTTGAAGGTAAACTCACATTCACTCATTAACAGGCTAATGTTTTGATAATGCTATAAAGTTGTTGCTTAAGTTTAATATTAACAGTGTTATTTGGGATTAGGAGTAATTTGTACAATAAATATCTTAGATAATTTGTCGATTTACCGCTAAAAGGTAATAAAATGTATGGTCCGCCTCGTTATTGCAAATGATATTTTCGATAACGAGGTTGGTTTGCGCTAATGTATTCGGAGTCTTCATTAGGTGCTTACCACCCGCTCCACGATGAGTTCCGCGCTAGATTGTCCTCAAAAAGCCAAAAGCATACTGCGTTGCTGTTTTTATTGTCAGGTCTTCAATCTAGTGGTCTGACCGTTCTGTCATCTTCTCTATCATCTGCAAACTCGGGTTAAACTCTTATTTCAAAGGCTTGCTTGGTCGATAACACCGACCACGCTATTCGTACCAATTTATTCGCTAATGCTACGACTGCGACATTAAATGGCTTTCTCGCTCTAAGCTCAAGTATCCATTCGCCAAACACCGCAACCGCAACGTCTGGCCTCGATAAAATTGACCGTGCTCCATGGATAAACAAGGTCCTTAACGCTTTGTTA
>NZ_MPHK01000033.1 GCF_001957135.1 Shewanella sp. UCD-KL21
ACTAGCTAATCCCACCTAGGTTCATCCAATCGCGAAAGGCCCGAAGGTCCCCTCCTTTCCCCCGTAGGGCGTATGCGGTATTAGCAGTCGTTTCCAACTGTTATCCCCCTCGACTGGGCAGATCCCTAGGCATTACTCACCCGTCCGCCGCTCGTCAGCAAATTAGCAAGCTAATTCCTGTTACCGCTCGACTTGCATGTGTTAGGCCTGCCGCCAGCGTTCAATCTGAGCCATGATCAAACTCTTCAATTAAAGTTTTGTTGAAACATCCACTCTTATAAATAAAAGCTTCGTTTCGRCTCAATGAATTCTGATTTCGATTTAAAGACTCGGAAGAATCTCTAAAACGTTTGTTACATATTGCTATGAACACTCATTGTTACATTGAGTAATAATTTTGATTGCATCCTAAGATGCAATTTCGATTAACTTAATGCCTGTGAATGTCCACACAGATTTCTTGTTTGATTTGTTAAAGAGCGTTGCTAATCATGTAAGAAATAATCTTTCATATCAGCAGCCATTTGACGCTAGGTCATTGGCTTGAGGAGGCGTATTCTACACTTCCCGTTGTTGGCGTCAAGTCATTTTTAAGGTTAATTTAAAATGCTTTTCAACCGGTTAATTATGATGCTTTAAAAGCAGCTTAATTAACGCTAACACCTTGAGCCTATTGGCTTGTCGCCGTGTCAGTGGATGCGCATTATAGGGAAGTTAAGATTTAGCGCAAGGGCTTTTAGTGATAAAAAAGCAAAAAAAAGATCGCATGATGATCTTTTCATCAAATGCGATCTTTTTTAAGCTATTTAAGTGTAATTAGTCTAATAAGTCAGCAATGTTATATCACTATCGTTAGACTTTAATTGCCTTTATTGAAACTGCTGTAAAAACTCAACGGCGTTTTCATCATCCCAATCGACATAAGTACGTACATAAGCAACCAATTCACCTTCTTTATTTAGAATAAAGGTCGCTGGTATGGTGTCTAGTGGGAATACTTCACGTAAATTCTGTCTTGAATCGTAGTAGGAATTAAAAGTACCTAAGCCAATCGAGTCAAGAAATGGACTGACTTGCTTTTTGCCTTCTGCATCTATAGAGATTGGCATCAACACATATTCGTCTTTGCTCAGTGTTTTCTCTAATCGGTTTAATGCGGGTAGCTCTCTTACACATGGAGGACACCAGGTCGCCCACATATTAATGATAACAACTTTGCCTTTATGGGCTTCGAAATCAACTTCATTACCTTCGGCATCATTAAAACCAATGTGTGCAATAGGAAACGGCTGCGCTAATACATTTATCTTATCAAGTGTTGATTGACTAACATGCTGTTGCTGCTTTTCCATTCCAGGATATGAATTAGCGGTAAAACTTACCGCTAATGCACCAAGCATGATCAATTTGATCATCTTGTTCATTTTTCATCTCGCTGTTGCTTGCTTGCTAATAAAGCGGCTAACTCGTCACGATCTGTGTCGGTTAACTCTTGCTCCACGTTTGCTTCTTTACCACGTTGTTTACGAACAACAACCAATGCAATGTAAAGTGCAATAAGCATAAGTACAAATGGGCCAATCCATAGAATGTAGGTCTTAGGATCTAGTCTTGGCTTATATAGTACAAAGTCACCATAGCGACTTGTCATAAACTCGACAATTTGATCATCACTCTTTCCTTCATCAACCATGGTGTAAACTTCAAGACGTAGGTCTTGGGCTACAGGCGAATTAGAATCGATCAAGTTCTGGTTTTGACACTGCGGGCAACGTAATGAGTGCGCTAAGTTCAACGCACGCTTTTGGTTATCGGTAGATTTAAATTCATAAGTATCTACTGGCGTTGCCATCACATTAAAAGCTAAAACTAAACTTGTCATCAAGCCAACAAGTATTTTCAATGTTTTCATTATTAAACTCCGTCTTGTTTAGCTTCAGCTTGTAACTGTTGGATCATTGGGTAGAGTGTTTCACTCCAGACATTACTATCAACTGGTCCCGCATAGCGGAAACGGATAATACCGTTATGGTCAACAATGAAACTTTCTGGTGCTCCATATACCCCAAGGTCTAGACCTAAACGTCCATCTTTATCAAAAATGTTAAGCGCGTAAGGATCGCCTTCACGACTTAACTCGCGTATTGCTGGCCCACGCTCATCTCGATAATTAACACCATAAATAGGTAAAATATTTTTACGCGCAAGCATCATTAAAAAAGGATGTTCGTATTTACATGCTGGGCACCATGTAGCCCAAACATTGATCAGCGACACTTCACCTTTTAAGTCAGCTTGCGTTAGCATTTCACCCGGTGTTTCAAGGCGTTCAAGTTGGAAAGCCGGTACCGGCTTTCCTTCTAGTGCTGAATCCAGCTTTTGCGGATTTAAGAATAACCCCTGATAAAGAAAAACTCCCATCCCCAAAAACAATACCAATGGTATAAACAGCACCAACTTTTTCATACTTTCTCCGATATATTAAGCAGTGGCTAATTTTGCTTGTTCTGCTTCTTCTTTAGCAGTTTTAGCTTCTTTAACGCGGTAACGCTTGTCTGATGCAGCTAAGAAACCGCCGACCATCATAAAGATTGAACCAAACCAAATCCAACGAACAAACGGTTTATAGTTAAGACGTACAGCAAATTGAGTCATGCTCAATGGATCGCCCATGGTCACATATAGATCACGGAACAAGCCCCAATCAATACCCGCTTCAGTCATATCCATCGTACGTACATTATATTGACGACGATCAGGTCTTAATAATGTAACAAATTCGTCATCGTAATAAACTTCAATCTGACCTTGTTGCGCGGTGTAGTTAGGACCAACAACGTTTTTGGTTTCAATATAGTTAAAGGTATAACCCGCTAACTCTTCACTGAGACCTGGGCCCATACGAACACTTTTCTCAATCGAATAGTTAGACACCATAGTGGCACCAACAATTGATACGGCAATACCTAAATGGGCAATAATCATCCCCATTTCACTACGGCCAATCTTGTTAAGAGTGAACTTACCTTCTTTGTCAGTTACTAGGTTATATGCAGCTCTGAATGTTGCTAGTGCTACCCATGTCGCAGCAGCAATACCGAATGCAACCCAAAGGTTCATCTCGTTACCAGCGATAAATGGTGTAGCCAAACCAACAATGGCAGCCACAATCGCAGGGATCATAAGTTGGCGTTTAATCTCACCCGCTTTAGATTTTTTCCAGCGAATGATTGGGCCAATACCCATGAAGCCAAACAGTACAAGTACAATTGGTACAAATACAGCGTTGAAATACGGAGGTCCTACAGAGATTTTGCCCATACCTAATGCATCAATTAGCAATGGATATAGCGTACCAAGTAGTACGGTACCAGCTGCAACGGTTAATAACACATTACATACAAGTAGGAAGGTCTCTTTTGATTTGAGTTCAAATCTTGCAGGGCTGCTCATTTGACTTGCTCTTAACGCAAACAGGGTCAAGGAGCCACCAACGGCGAGGCCAAGCAAGAGTAGAATAAACATACCACGACTTGGGTCGGCTGCGAATGAATGCACTGATGTTAAGACACCAGAACGAACAATAAAGGTACCTAGCAAGCTTAATGAGAAAGCGAAGATAGACAGTAATACGGTCCAGTTACGGAATGCGCCACGTTTTTCAGTCACAATGAGTGAATGCACTAACGCTGTACCGATTAACCAAGGCATGAATGATGCGTTTTCTACTGGATCCCAGAACCACCATCCGCCCCAGCCAAGTTCGTAGTATGCCCACCAAGAACCCAACGAGATACCACCAGTTAGAAATACCCAAGCTGCGAGTGTCCAAGGACGTGACCAACGAGCCCAAGCTGAATCTAAACGACCACTCATGAGTGCAGCAATAGCAAATGCAAAGCTAACTGAGAAACCAACATAACCCAAGTACAACATTGGTGGATGGAAGATTAAGCCCACGTCTTGCAACATTGGGTTTAAATCTCGGCCTTCCATAGGAATTGGAAAAATACGCTCAAATGGGCTTGAAGTGATTAGCATGAATAAAGAGAAGCCAACAATGATCATTGCTAATACCGCAAGTACTCGTGCGATAAAGACCTCTTCCATACCTTTACTGAACAATGCAACAGATGCAGCCCAGACAGATATAGAGAATACCCAGAATAGAAGTGAACCTTCATGACCACCCCACACTGCTGCAATCTTAAAGAAGATTGGCAATTGTGAGTTTGAATGATGTGCGACGTAAGCCACAGAGAAGTCATCAACGGCAAAACTATAGCCTAGGCTGATAACTGAAAGAGCGATGAAAAAGAACATACCGTAACAAATTGGCCAAGCATATCTTACGAGATACTGGTCCTTACGGGCTGCACCAATTAACGGCACGGTCATTAATAGCATGGCAAATGCCACACCTATAATGAGCGAGAAGTGTCCAAGTTCTGGGATCATGGGTATTCCTCAGTGTGATAAAAGTTGGTCCGAAGCTAATCAAACCAACGCATAACTAACATAATGCTATATATCAGCTACATTAACATTAGCTAATACGAATTTTGTTATATTTTAGTATTTGCTGTTGTTTATGTCTGCCTATTTCATGCAAAACTGGGTTACTTGTCTCATTCTCAAAAAAATAGAGATTAAAAACACAAAGTTATAACAGCTAAGCCTATGACTAAAAAAGTTCATTTTAGTTTCGTTTGATTTCAAAGGTGGTTATTTATTTGTGAACCAGTGCCCAACTATAAGGATTCTGAGTAAGTTAAATCGTATATTACTGTTCAATGAATCATCTTTACGTATAATCTAGCACTCAAGTTAGGCGGCAATTCCGCTTTATTTTTTCAGCAACCTAAAAGTGAATATTGAAACAATGACCACATTTTGGATATTTATTGCGCTTGTCGTACTCATCAGTTTAATGCTGATTTGGATCCCTCATTTTCGTCAGCAAAAAATGCTATCTGCTGAAGAATCAGGCGTACGTAAGCAAACTAACCTTGAACTCTTCAACGAACGTGCAGGCATTTTAGCTAAAGAACTTGAAGAAGGCTTGCTTGATCAAACAGAGTTTGACGCGCTTAAAAAAGAACTAGAAATTGGTCTTCTGCAAGATATGAAGATTGCTGGTGACGATTCTTTAGATACGAAATTAAAAGCAAAAGGGATCTTATGGCCATCAATTATGACCGTTGGTGTCTTGGCTGTTTCAGGTTACTTTTACTCAACCCTTGGTGCTTACCAGGAGTTAGCTACCCCGCCACAAGCTGAAGCATCGCCGCATCAAGGTATGAGCAATGAGCAGATTATGGCTCAACGTGTACAAATGATGGAGCAGCAAGTTCAAGCTGAGCCAGAAAACAGCCAAGCTTGGTTTAGCTTAGGTCACGCTTATATCTCAGCAAACCAGTTTGACCATGCTGTTGCCTCTTTTGATAAGGTGATGGAATTAGTTGGTACTGCGTCTGAATTATTAGGCCCTAAAGCGACTGCACTGTATTACAAAAATGGTCAGCAAATGAATTCTCAGATTCAAGCGCTTGTTGATCAATCGTTAGCATTAGATCCAAACGACCCATCTACCTTGTTACTTGTCGGTATGGATGCGTTTTTCACCGCTGACTATCAAAGCGCAATCACAGCTTGGCAATCAATTTTAGATAGCGATCGTAAAGATGTAGATCGCACTGCACTGATGAATGCTATTGAATCTGCCAAAATGCGTATTCAAGCTGAAACGGGAGTGATGCCAAACGATAGCACTCATAACCCAATGGCAGCAGCGACAACCGAAGCAGGTGTTAAAACGGTCGATGTTGCAATATCAATTGCACCTGAGTTAGCCGATCAAGTTAACTCTTCAGATATGGTATTTATCTTCGCCCGTTCAACTCAAGGCCCAAAAGTACCTTTAGCTGCGACTAAAATCAGTGCCAACAGTTTACCTGTAACCGTGACACTTGATGACACGACTTCAATGGGTGGCGATGTAAAACTAAGCAGTGCTGAAAATGTAGAAATTATCGCAGTGCTATCAAAACATGGCAGTGTGAAGGCGCAACCTGGTGATTTAAAAGGTATCGTTGCATCAGTTGCTGTGGGTAAAGAAGCTACACTATTACTTGATACAGTGGTTCAATAATCCACTATCAATAAATAGACATAAAAAAACCGGCTAATAAGCCGGTTTTTTTTATTGAGCAATCTAAAATTACTTAGACATAAACTCAATAGCGTTTTTGTAATCTTCATCAGTACAATCAGTACACATTCCACCTGGTGGCATTGCATTTAAACCTGTTTTGACTGTTGCAACTAATGCATCAAGACCTTTAGCTAAACGTGGTTCCCAAGCTGCAGCGTCGTGAGTCTTTGGTGCACCAGCAACTCCCATGCTGTGACATACTGTACACGCTTTGTTATAAACCGCTTCGCCATCTTGGGCAAAAACGTTTGAAGACAAAGTCAACGCGGCAACTGCAGTCATTGCTAATAATTTTTTCATGTTCATCGTTCCTAAATGCAAATAAATTAAGAGCTCAACGCCACCTTTTAATGAAGGCAGACTTATAAATCGCCATCAGATTACTACAAACTTCAATAAAACTCACCTTTTTGTGACAAGAATCTCACCTTAGCGTCCAAATGAAGACAATAAGCTAAGATAAAGTAATATATTAGAGAATCATGAAAAAGTTCACATAAGATGTATTTTATTGGAACCACTTCAAATACCTAGCACATAGATGAGCTGAATGCTAAACCGCTAATTGTGTTTATGTTAATATAAAATTGTATTCATCTTTAACAGTGATAATGAGGGCTAAGTGACAGAAAACATTCAACGGCCGACCTTAATAAGAGCGAATGAGTTAACCTGTATTCGTGAAGATCGCATTCTGTTTGACGAATTGAGTTTTGAAATTAACGCTGGTGATATTGTCCAAATTGAAGGTCCAAACGGTGCCGGAAAAACCAGTTTACTACGCATAATTGCCGGACTTTCAAGGCCATACGCTGGTGAAGTCGAATATATCGATACCGATATCACACAATGCCGTGATGAATTTAATGAAGATTTACTTTACCTAGGTCACTTAGCAGGTGTTAAAAGTGAGTTAACAGCAAAAGAAAATCTTAACTTCAATTTAAGGTTAACTGGTTATGATGACTTTGATAGTTACGATATATTAGCCAAAGTTAACTTAGGCGGTTTTGAAGAAGCCCTAGCAGGACATTTATCTGCAGGTCAACATCGTCGCACCGCATTAGCAAGACTGTGGCATACCAATTGTCGTATTTGGATTTTAGACGAGCCATTTACCGCCATTGATAAAAAAGGTGTTGAAGAGTTAGAGCAATTATTTATTCAGCACACTAAAAATGGGGGTTGCGTGATTATGACAACTCACCAAGATATGGGCATCATTACTGATGATGTGCTTCGTAAGATCAAACTAGACTATCGCTTCGTATAAGGTACAACAATGAAAAGAGGCATAAGTTACACCCAAGCATTTATGACATTGTTGCATCGGGATCTAAAAATCGCCATACGACATCGTGGTGATATTTTTAACCCGTTATTATTCTTTGTACTGGTAGTGACATTGTTTCCGCTAGGCATTGGCCCAGAACCACAAGTATTATCACGTGTGGCACCAGGCATTATTTGGGTCGCAGCCCTACTAGCATCGATGCTGTCATTGGAACGTTTATTTAAAGCCGATTTTAGTGATGGCAGCTTAGAGCAAATGTTGCTCAGCCCACAGCCATTATCAATATTGGTATTATCAAAGGTATTGGCACACTGGATTTTAACCGGTGTACCATTAATATTAGTGGCACCTTTACTTGCAGTACTGCTGCATTTAGATAGTAATAGCTATGGCGCACTAATCTCGACACTAGCAGTAGGAACACCAGTGTTGTCGCTTCTTGGTGCTATTGGTGTCGCATTAACGGTTGGATTACGCAAAGGCGGCGTTCTACTAAGCTTGCTAATTTTACCGCTATATATACCTGTTCTCATCTTCGCTACCAGTGCGATTGATGCGGCTGGAATGAATTTACCCTACACTGGTCAACTTGCCATCATTGGTGCAATGTTGGTCGGATCATTAGTTATGGCACCATTTGCAATTGGTGCTTCATTAAGAGTGAGTACAAACTAAATGTGGAAATGGCTACATTCATACGCTGATCCTGAGCGTGCTTATAAACTATCAGGTACGTTATTACCTTGGTTTGCTTGTTTAGCAATTGGCTTAATCGGTGTCGGAACCACTTGGGGATTAGTTTTTGCCCCAATGGATTATCAACAAGGCGATAGCTTCCGTATTATTTATGTCCATGTTCCTGCTGCTTCAATGTCTATGGCCGCTTATATGGCTATGGCATCAGCTTCGTTTGTCGGGATCGTATGGCAAATCAAAGCTGCTGATTGGGCCGCAGCTGCCATTGCACCAATTGGCGCTGTAATCACCTTTATAGCCTTATTCACTGGCGCCTCTTGGGGTAAACCAATGTGGGGTACTTGGTGGGTATGGGATGCACGTCTAACATCTGAATTAGTGCTGTTATTCTTATATTTAGGGGTTATCTCACTTTATGCCTCATTCGAAGACAAAGTACTCGCCGCTCGAGCTGCAGGTATTTTGGCAATCGTCGGTGTAATTAACATCCCGATCATTAAGTATTCTGTAGATTGGTGGAGTAGCTTACATCAGCCAGCAACGATTAAGATCACTGAAAAATCAACCATGACAGGCGACATGCTTTACCCATTACTTATGAACATTTTTGGTTTTGGTATGATGATTGGCGCATTAACACTGGTACGTTTTAGAGCTGAAATTCTTGCGCGTAATGGTATGCGTCCTTGGGTAAGAGACATGGCAAAACAAGAGGCAGCAAAATAATGCAATTTGATTCATTAGCAGATTTTTTCAATATGGGCGGCTATGCTTTCTATGTATGGCTTTCATACGGGGTTACTTTCGGTAGTCTTGGCCTGTTGATCATGTTGAGCCTGAGACAAAAGAAATCAATTTTAGCTGAAATAGCTAAGAAGATTGAGCGTGAAGAACGCTTAAAAGAAACTAGGAGTAGCAGATAGTGAATTCAAGACGCAAAAAGAGATTAACACTAGCAGTCGCATTAATTGCAGGTGTTGCCGGTATCGCATCATTATTAATATATGCGCTAAATTCGAACTTAAACTTATTCTATACTCCGTATGAAATTGTAAACGGTAAACCAGATACAGGTGACAAACCTGAAGTTGGTCAACGTATACGTGTAGGTGGTATGGTGACCTTAGGCTCAATGGTTCGTGATCCTGATAGTTTACATGTTGAATTTGCCATTCACGATATTCTTGGTGGCGAAATCATCGTAACATTTGATGACTTGTTGCCTGATCTATTCCGTGAAGGACAAGGTATTGTTGCACAAGGCGTATTAACAGAGCCTGGCGTGTTACAAGCAACTGAAGTACTTGCAAAGCATGATGAAAATTACATGCCTCCAGAAGTTGCTGAAGCCATGGGCCAAAGCCATGAAAAATTAGATTACTCGGAGCAAACTCAATCCGAAGGTTATAAATACAAGTAATCCAAGGTTAAGTAGCGACCATACGGAATTTAAGATTCATCCATAAGCTAATAACCATGTAAAGCACTGATCATAATTGGTCGGTGCTTTTTTATTTGGTTTGCACAATTAAAGAATAGGAGTCCAGCATGAGCTTTAAGCTTACTGTAAACCTCAAACAACAAAAGGTAATGTTTAACCAAAATATTGTGATAATAAATCCCCCTGAATTATTTGGAATGTTCCCCCAAAAAACGATAACGTGCTAATTACACTGAAAATGAAAACCCTTGCCTCTACGCACTTGTAAACGGGCTTATATTAGCAAGGCGACTCGCCCCATATTAATCGTAATAAGCTGACAGGAAGCTTTTAGATTGCTCTCAAGCGTTATATATCTAATACCTACAGCGCATGAATAACTAACATGCCCGCTAGCACTGCACAAAATCCTTCTTTAAAAAATCCCTTGAACAAAACTATATTCTACGTTCAAGCAAACCCCAATGCCAAACCAAGGCTCAACAGTTCTAGTTGACTTGAAGACCTTTTTTAACTACTAACCAAGCAAAATCTTTTGATCGCTGCTGAATAAAATCTCGAATTAATCAAAATAAATCAGATAATTAGCAACCGGGGTTCAAATAACAGCGAAGTCATTTTAGTTGTCCACTACATTCTGAGTCTAAGCAAGCCGGGACACTTGGAATTAAAGACTCAGGTGGACTTGTTTAACATGTGCTGCTTGAAAAAATAAGTGGTTATGTAACGCTCCCTTAAAATCAGAATGCTTTAAATAGAGTTTTCCATTTACACTAAACGAAATGGAGAATCACATGAAAAAGACACGTTTTACTGAAAGCCAAATTATCAATACCCTCAAAGAAGGCGAGTCTGGCGCACTCACTGTGCCAGAGTTATGCCACAAACATAATGTGGGTCAAAGTACCTATTTCAAATGGAAGTCTAAATATGGTGGTATGCAAGCCTCTGATTTATCCCGTATGCGTGAATTAGAAGCCGAGAACGCCAAACTTAAAAAGATGTTTGCTGATGTCAGCTTACAAAACATGGCACTCAAAGATATTGTTGAAAAAAAGCTATAAAGCCAGCAGAGCGAAAGGTCTTAGCCCACTATGCCATTCATGAGTTTGGCCTAGGTGTTGTGTTGGCTTGTGATGCGTTACGTATCAGTCGTTGCACATTTTATTATCAACTCAAACGTATCGATGATAATGACATCATTGAAGCGGTATCTGACATTGCTGAAAAACATAAGGCTTATGGATTTCGCAAGATATTTAAACGGCTACGACTCCTAGTGCATAAATGGAACCATAAACGTGTGTACCGTATTTATTGTGGTTTGAAGCTAACTTACGTCGAAAAGGCAAAAAACGCTTAACTTTTCGTGAGCCTGAGCCGCTATCTGTTCCTGCAAAGGCAAATGAATGCTGGTCGATGGATTTTATGAGCGATAACTTGTTCTCAGGAAAGTCGTTTAGAACATTTAATGTCATTGATGATTATCATCGTGAAGCTTTAGCTATAGAAGTGGACTCAAGCTTACCAGCGCAACGGGTTATACGTGTACTGGATAGAATAGCTGCCTATCGCGGTTATCCAAAGCGTTTAAGGCAAGATAATGGCCCGGAGTTAATCTCACATGCACTTGAGGTTTGGGCAGAGCATCATGGCATCAAGTTAGATTTTATTAAGCCAGGTAAGCCGGAGTAAAGTACTATGAGAAATAAATTAGTAAAGATGATTTAAGTTAAATTCTTCGAAAATTAGACATAAAAAAACCGAGCTAGGCTCGGTTTTTTTAAATGAGTAATAAATTACTCTGCAGCTTCTACTTCAACAGCTTCAGCAGCTTCAGGGCGACCTACTAACTCGATGTAAGCCATAGGGGCTTTATCACCGGTACGTAGACCACACTTAAGAATACGAGTGTAACCACCAGGACGTTCCTGGAAGCGTGGACCCAATTCAGTAAATAACTTACCTACAACTTCAGCGTCGCGGGTACGAGCGAAAGCTAAACGGCGATTTGCAACGCTGTCAACTTTAGCAAGTGTTATTAGAGGCTCAACTACGCGGCGCAGTTCTTTCGCTTTAGCTACTGTAGTCTTGATTAACTCATGACTAACTAGTGAGCATGCCATGTTACGGAACATAGCTTGACGATGACTGCTGTTGCGGTTTAGTTGACGACCACTCTTACGATGGCGCATGACCTAATCCTTATAATCTTTAATCTGTACTAACTAAACTGGGACTTATAGGTCGTCTGCTAAACTAGCTGGAGGCCAGTTTTCTAGACGCATACCTAAAGACAATCCGCGAGACGCTAATACATCCTTAATTTCAGTAAGAGACTTCTTACCTAAATTAGGAGTCTTGAGCAACTCAACTTCAGTGCGTTGTACTAGATCTCCGATGTAATGAATCGCTTCAGCCTTCAAACAGTTGGCTGAACGTACAGTTAGCTCTAAATCGTCGACAGGACGCAACAGAATCGGATCAAACTCCGGTTTCTCTTCTACAACAGTCTGTTCAGTCACATCACGTAGATCTACGAACGCATCTAGCTGTTCAGCTAAAATTGTTGCAGAACGACGAATTGCTTCCTCAGGATCAATAGTACCATTAGTGGTCATATCGATAACGAGTTTATCTAAATCAGTACGTTGCTCTACACGTGCCGCTTCAACATTATATGCAATGCGAGCAACAGGTGAGAATGAAGCATCAACCAACAAGCGACCAATTGGGCGATCATCGTCTTCGGTTTGTGCACGAGCCGAAGCTGGAACATAACCACGACCACGCTCAACACGGATACGCATGCTGATATCATTGTTACCAGTCAAATGACAGATAACATGATCAGGATTCATAATGGTAACATCACCATCATGTGTGATATCTGCTGCTGTAACAGGGCCTGTTCCTGACTTACTTAAAGTAAGTAAAGCTTCATCCTTACCCTCAATGTTTACCGCTAAACCTTTAAGGTTAAGCAATATCTCAAGGATATCTTCTTGTACGCCTTCTTTGCTACTGTACTCATGTAACACGCCGTCGATTTCGACTTCAGTTACGGCACAGCCAGGCATAGACGACAATAAGATACGACGCAAAGCGTTGCCTAATGTGTGACCAAAACCACGTTCTAGTGGTTCTAGCGTAACCTTGGCACGAGTTGGGTTAACCTGCTCTATGTCAACGAGACGCGGTTTTAGAAATTCTGTAACAGAACCCTGCATTGTGTCCTCTCTTGTTTGTTAGCTTTACTTAGAGTAAAGCTCGACGATCAGCTGTTCGTTAATTTCCGCAGACAAATCGCTACGTTCTGGTAGACGCTTGAAAGCACCTTCCATTTTCGCGCTGTCGACTTCAACCCATGTAGGCTTCTCACGTTGACCAGCCACTTCTAAAGCCGCTTTAATACGAGCTTGAGTACGTGACTTTTCACGGATGCTTACAACATCATTCGCAGACACTTTGAATGACGGAATGTTAACAACACGACCGTTAACCACGATTGATTTGTGGCTTACTAATTGACGTGATTCAGCACGAGTCGCACCGAAACCCATACGATAAACAACGTTATCTAAACGGGTTTCTAAAAGACCAAGTAGGTTTTCACCAGTGTTGCCTTTTAGACGTGCAGCTTCTTTGTAGTAGTTACGGAATTGCTTTTCTAGCACACCGTACATACGACGAACTTTTTGTTTCTCGCGTAGCTGTAAACCGTACTCTGATAAACGTGGCTTACGTGCGCCATGTTGACCAGGTGCAGCTTCAAGCTTACACTTCGAATCGATTGCTCTCACACCGCTTTTTAGGAAAAGGTCTGTACCTTCTCTGCGGCTGAGCTTGAGCTTAGGACCCAAGTATCTTGCCATGATCTTTCTCCAACTATCCTATATACGACGTGTTATACACGACGCTTTTTAGGTGGGCGACAGCCATTATGAGGGATAGGTGTCACATCGGTAATGTTGGTGATTTTATAACCAACAGCGTTCAGCGCACGAATGGCTGACTCACGACCTGGACCTGGACCCTTTACGAAAACTTCAAGGTTTTTAACACCGTAATCTTGTGCAGCAATACCTGCACGCTCAGCAGCAACCTGCGCAGCGAACGGTGTAGATTTACGTGAACCACGAAAACCTGAACCGCCAGAGGTAGCCCAAGACAACGCATTACCTTGACGATCTGTAATGGTGACAATTGTGTTGTTGAAAGATGCATGGATATGAGCCATACCATCTGCAACCTGTTTACGTACGCGCTTACGCGGAGAACGTGACGGAACTTTAGCCATTTTGGTTTACCTTCCCGTTACTTTCTAATTGGTTTACGTGGACCTTTACGCGTACGCGCATTGGTCTTAGTACGTTGCCCACGAAGAGGCAGGCTACGGCGATGGCGGAGACCACGATAACAACCAAGATCCATAAGACGCTTGATGTTCATTGAAATCTCACGACGTAAGTCACCCTCTACTGAGTATTTGGCAACTTCTTCGCGTAGAATATCTATTTGAGCTTCGCTCAATTCCTTGATCTTAGCATCTTCAGCGATTGAAGTAGCTGCGCAGATTTCTCTAGCGCGCGTACGTCCAATACCAAAAATTGCAGTCAATGCGATGACTGTGTGCTTTTGATCAGGAATGTTAATGCCAGCGATACGGGCCACTATGCACTCCTTAATATGTTAAAGGTCGACTGCGAAAAGCCCGAAAGGATACTCGACAGCCAACAAATTTGCAAACATTATTTGCTCAGTTCTATTTAGAACTGAGCAAATATCTTTTTTTAGCCTTGACGCTGTTTGTGTTTTGGTTCAACACAAATCACACGTACAACGCCACTACGCTTGACGATCTTGCAATTACGGCAGATCTTCTTCACGGAAGCTCGAACTTTCATTTCATCACTCCGTTAAAAGCTATTAGCGACCAAAGCGATCTAAATTCGCTTTGTTTACTAGGTTAGCTTTCTTCATCACAGACTCATACTGATGAGACATCATATGGGTCTGAACCTGAGCCATGAAGTCCATGATTACGACTACAATAATTAGTAGTGAAGTACCGCCAAAATAGAACTGTACTTTCCACGCAATTAACATGAACTCCGGAATTAAACAGATAAAGGTAATATAAATCGCACCCGCTAGGGTCAAACGAGTCATTACTTTATCAATGTAACGCGAAGTCTGTTCTCCAGGACGAATCCCAGGAATGAACGCACCACTTTTCTTCAAGTTATCAGCTGTCTCACGTGGGTTAAACACCAACGCAGTATAGAAGAAACAGAAGAAAACGATAGCTGTTGCATACAATAATGAATACAGCGGTTGTCCTGGTGACACAGCTAAAGCGAAATCGCTTAACCATGACATGGACTCATTTGCACCAAACCACTGAGCCAGTGTGCCTGGGAACAAAATAATGCTGGATGCAAAAATTGGCGGAATCACACCTGCCATGTTCACTTTAAGAGGTAAATGTGTGCTTTGCGCTGCGAAAACCTTGCGGCCTTGCTGACGCTTAGCGTAGTTAACGACGATACGACGTTGACCACGTTCAACAAATACAACTAAATAAGTAACTGCAAATACGATTACTGCTAATAGCAACAGTACCAGTACATTCAAATCACCTTGACGAGCCTGTTCAGCCGTTTGGCCGATAGCAGACGGTAAACCAGCAACAATACCTGCGAAAATTAATATCGAGATACCATTACCAATACCACGTTCAGTAATTTGCTCACCTAGCCACATTAAGAACATTGTTCCTGTCACTAGACTCACAACTGCAACAAAGTAAAAACCAAAACCTACATTGACCACAAGGCCAGGTACTAGGCTTGGTAAACCTGTTGCAATACCAATCGATTGAAGCGTACCCAACACTAACGTTCCGTATCTAGTGTACTGACTAATTTTCTTTCTTCCTGACTCGCCTTCTTTTTTCAATTCAGCAAGGGCAGGATGAACAACTGTCAATAATTGCATGATAATCGATGCCGAAATATACGGCATGATACCTAATGCAAAGATAGAGGCACGCTCTAAAGCACCACCCGAGAACATGTTAAACATGCCAAGGATGGTATCTTTTTGTTGAGCAAACAGATCTGCTAACACAGCTGCGTCAATACCAGGAATTGGTACAAACGAACCGGCTCTAAAGACGATAATCGCACCAATCACGAACAGGAGACGGGTTTTCAATTCAGATAAACCGCCTTTCGCGCTTTTTAAATCAAGTCCTGGTTTTGCCATCGACGTATTATTCCTCGATCTTGCCGCCGGCAGCTTCAATAGCTGCACGTGCACCTTTGGTTACCTTCAGACCTTTAACGGTCACTGGGCGTTCAATGGTACCTGAAAGAACGATTTTCGCAAACTGTATGTTGCGAGTAATTACGTTCGCATCTTTCAGTGCATTAAGGTCGATAACATCACCGTTAACTTTTGCTAGTTCGAGTAAACGAACTTCAGCTGAGACCAAAGCTTTGCGCGAGGTAAAACCGAATTTAGGTAAACGAATTTTAAGAGGCATTTGACCACCCTCAAAACCGATACGCACACCGCCGCCAGAACGAGACTTTTGTCCCTTATGACCACGACCTGCAGTTTTACCTAAACCAGAACCAATACCACGACCTACACGCTTAGGAGCAGACTTAGATCCTGCTGCTGGAGATAGAGTATTTAAACGCATTATTAATCCTCCACCTTAACCATGTAGTAAACTTTATTAACCATACCGCGAACTGAAGGAGTATCTTCAACTTCAACGGTGTGGCCAATACGTCTTAGGCCTAAACCTAATAAACAGGCACGGTGCTTTGGCAAACGACCAATCGCACTCTTTGTCTGTGTTACTTTAAACGTTTTAGTAGCCATGGTGCATTAACCTCGAATTTCATCAACATTCAAGCCGCGCTTAGCTGCAACTTGTGCTGGTGACTTCATGTGCACCAACGCATCGACAGTAGCTCGAACGATGTTGATCGGGTTAGTAGAACCGTATGCTTTTGACAGAACGTTATGAACGCCTGCTACTTCCAATACGGCACGCATTGCGCCACCGGCAATAATACCGGTACCTTCCGATGCTGGTTGCATGTAAACACGCGAACCAGTATGGCGACCTTTAACTGGGTGATGCAGTGTACCTGCGTTCAACTCCACGGTTACCATGTTACGACGGGCTTTTTCCATTGCTTTTTGAATAGCAGCTGGAACTTCGCGCGCTTTACCATAGCCATAGCCAATCTTACCGTTACCATCACCTACCACTGTTAGTGCGGTGAAGCTAAAGATACGACCACCTTTAACTACTTTAGAAACACGATTAACTGCAATCAATTTCTCTTGCAAATCGTCTTTCTGCTGAGCTTCTAATTTAGCCATTTTTATAACCCCTTAGAATTTCAGGCCAGCTTCACGAGCTGCGTCAGCTAATGCTGCTACGCGACCGTGATACTTGAAACCAGAACGGTCGAATGCAACCGAAGTTACACCTTTTTCGATCGCACGCTCTGCAACAGTTTTACCCACTGCTTTAGCTGCGTCTACGTTACCGGTACTCTTTAGTAGTTCTTTAACCGCTTTTTCAACGGTTGAAGCAACTGCCAACACCTGAGCTTCAGGATTAATCACCTGAGCATAAATGTGACGCGGTGTACGATGTACAACCAGACGGTTCACGCCCAGCTCTTGGATCTTCTTACGAGCACGCAGAGCGCGACGTAAGCGAGATGTTTTCTTATCCATATCGCGTTACCTACTTCTTCTTAGCCTCTTTACGGCGTACTTGCTCGTCTGCATAACGAACACCTTTGCCTTTATAAGGCTCTGGTGGACGATAGCCACGAATCTCAGCAGCAACCTGACCAACTAACTGTTTATCAACGCCCGAAAGGACGATGTCAGTTTGGCTAGGACACTCTGCAGTAACACCTGCGGGAAGTTTGTGAACCAATGGATGTGAGAAACCTAAAGTTAGATCTAGGTTTGAACCAGCTGCTTTCGCACGGTAACCAACACCAATTAACTTTAATTTTTTAACAAATCCTTCAGAAACACCAACAACCATGTTGTTTACTAGTGCACGAGCTGTACCTGCTTGAGCCCAAGCGTTAGCAACGCCTTCAACTGGACCAAAACTTAGTACGCCGTTGTCTAGAACAACACTTACCGCTTTGTTGATTTCTCGAGTCAAACTACCTTTAGTACCTTTTACGGTGATAGTTTGTTCGTTTAAGGTCACCTCTACGCCGGCAGGAATAGACACTGGTGCTTTTGCTACACGTGACATACCTAGCTCCTTACGCTACGTAGCAGATAACCTCGCCACCCATGCCTGTTAGGCGGGCAGCACGATCGGTCATCAAGCCTTTAGAAGTGGACACAATTGCGACACCCAGACCGCCCATCACCTTTGGAAGTTCGTTTTTACCTTTGTAAATACGAAGACCAGGACGACTTACGCGCTGGATAGTCTCAACGACTGGTTTGCCTTGGAAATACTTTAAAGTGATTTCTAATTCAGGCTTGGCTTCTTCTGCTACGGCGTAGTCAGTAATATAACCTTCATCTTTAAGTAATTTCGCAATTGCTACTTTTAACTTAGCTGAAGGCATCTTTACTGATACTTTGTTAGCAGCTTGGCCGTTACGAATACGTGTTAACATATCCGCAATAGGATCTTGCATGCTCATATTAGCTTACTCCGTGACAAGTGCTTACCAGCTGGCCTTACGTAGACCAGGAACTTCACCACGCATAGTAGCTTCACGTAATTTAATACGGCTAAGGCCGAATTTACGTAAGAAACCATGTGGGCGACCAGTTTGATTACAACGGTTGCGTTGACGCGCAGCGCTAGAATCACGAGGTAGAGCTTGTAACTTAAGAACAGCTTCCCAACGGTCTTCGTCAGAAGTCGCAGGTGCGCTGATAATAGCCTTAAGTGCTAAACGCTTTTCAGCATATTTAGCTACGAGCTGTGCACGCTTTGCTTCACGTGCTTTCATAGATGATTTTGCCATTATGCTACCCTTATTTCTTGAATGGGAAGTTAAATGCGTCTAACAAAGCACGACCTTCTTCATCATTCTTCGCAGTAGTAGTGATAACAATATCCATACCACGAATCTTATCGATTTTATCGTAATCGATTTCTGGGAAGATGATTTGCTCACGCACACCCATTGCGTAGTTACCACGACCGTCAAACGCTTTTGCGCTTAGGCCACGGAAGTCACGAATACGTGGGATTGCAATGTCAACTAAACGCTCTAAAAATTCCCACATACGCTCACCGCGTAGGGTAACTTTACAGCCAATAGGGTAGCCTTCACGGATTTTAAAACCAGCAACTGATTTACGTGCAACAGTTACAACTGGTTTTTGGCCAGCGATTGCAGTCATATCACGGAGCGCATGCTCCATAACTTTTTTGTCTGCAACGGCTTCGCCTACACCCATATTAAGGGTGATTTTTTCAATCCGAGGGACTTGCATGACACTGGTATATTCGAACTTTTTAGAAAGTTCTGCAATAACAGTCTCTTGATATTTATCATGCAGTTTCGCCATCGTTTACTCCGTTTACTTAATGAGTTCACTATTCGATTTAAAGAAACGGACTTTTTTGCCGTCTTCGAATCGGAAACCAACACGATCTGCCTTGCCTGTGGCTTGGTTAAAGATCGCTACGTTTGATGCTTGCATCGCTGCTTCTTTCTCGATTACACCACCAGTTACGCCCAATTGTGGGTTTGGCTTTTGGTGTTTTTTAACAAGATTGATGCCTTCAACAATCAACTTACCAGTAGGTAGGACTTGAGAAACTTTAGCTCGTTTACCCTTGTCTTTACCTGCTAATACAATTACTTCGTCTTCACGACGGATTTTAGCTGCCATTTTGAAGCTCCTTACAGTACTTCTGGTGCCAGAGAGACGATTTTCATAAACTGCTCATTGCGCAATTCACGTGTCACTGGTCCAAAAATACGAGTACCAATCGGTGCAAGGTTTGCGTTAAGCAAAACTGCTGCATTCCGATCGAAGCGAATGACAGAACCATCTGGACGACGTACGCCTTTCTTAGTACGGACTACCACCGCGTTATATACATCACCTTTCTTCGCTTTAGCGCGAGGAATAGCTTCTTTAACAGAAACCTTGATGACGTCGCCGATACCGGCATAACGACGATGAGAGCCACCCAAGACCTTAATACACTGAACTCTACGAGCGCCACTGTTACACGCGACGTCTAGAGTCGATTGCATTTGGATCATTTTAAGTGCTCCGCTATCGTTACTACAAAACCCCGAAATTGGGATCATATTTGTCCACTTCTTGAACATTTCATACCTTGCTAATTACTCATTAGCATTGAATGCAATTTGTTCAAAAATGGGGCGCAAGTATAACACCAAAATATTGGGTTGCATAGTATAAAAAAACAAACGGCCCCAAGCATTGGAGCCGTTTACTATAACCTAATGATTACTAGGCTTTTGTTACTACTTCAACAAGTGTCCAAGACTTAGTCTTAGAAAGAGGACGACACTGACTAATAGTCACTACGTCACCTTCATTACACTGATTGGTTTCGTCATGTGCATGGATCTTAGTTGTACGCTTAATGTACTTCCCATAAATAGGATGTTTCACTTGGCGTGCAATAGCAACAGTAATAGACTTGTCCATTTTGTTGCTAAGAACTCGACCTTGCAAAGTACGGATTTTATCAGACATTACGCACCTGCCTTAGAAGTAATAATGGTCTTAACACGTGCAATGTTACGACGCACTAATTTCAATTGATTCGTTTGAGTCAACTGACCAGTAGCGTGTTGCATACGCAGGTTAAACTGCTCACGCAGCAGACCAAGTAATTCAGCGTTAAGTTCTTCAACGCTCTTTTCTCTTAGTTCGCTCGCTTTCATTACATCACCGTCTTAGTTACGAAGGTAGTCTTAATAGGAAGCTTGGCAGATGCTAAAGCAAACGCTTCACGCGCTAACTCTTCAGATACACCATTCATCTCATAAAGAACCTTACCAGGTTGAATCTGACATACCCAGTATTCAACGTTACCCTTACCTTTACCCATACGCACTTCAAGAGGCTTAGAGGTAATTGGCTTGTCAGGGAAAACTCGAATCCAAATTTGTCCTTGACGTTTAATGTGACGTGTCATGGCACGACGTGCAGATTCGATTTGACGTGCTGTTAAACGGCCACGGCCGACAGCTTTCAAACCGAAAGTACCAAAGCTAACTTCAGTACCGTTCGCTAGACCGCGGTTACGGCCTTTGAACATCTTGCGAAACTTCATACGTTTAGGTTGCAGCATTAAAGTTTCTCCTATTTACCACGAGGCTTGCGCTTAGACTGCTGCTTCGGCTCTTCTAACGCTACAACGTTACCGTCTAGAACTTCACCTTTGAAGATCCAAACTTTAACGCCAATCACACCGTATTGGGTGTGACTTTCAGCTGTAGAATAGTCGATATCAGCACGCAGAGTATGTAGAGGTACACGACCTTCACGATACCACTCAGAACGTGCGATTTCAGCTCCGCCTAAACGGCCGCTCACTTCAACTTTGATACCTTGAGCACCAATGCGCATTGCGTTTTGAACTGCACGCTTCATAGCGCGACGGAACATAACACGACGCTCTAATTGCTGTGCAATACTGTCAGCAACTAATTTTGCGTCTAACTCAGGCTTACGGATCTCAGCGATGTTGATTTGAGCAGTAGTGCCTGTAATTTTAGATACATGTGCACGTAATACTTCAACGTCTTCACCTTTCTTACCAATCACAACACCTGGACGGGCAGTGTGAATAGTAACGCGGATGCTCTTCGCAGGACGCTCGATAACGATTTTAGATACTGATGCAGCCTTCAATTTCTCTGTAAGATATTGACGAACTTCCCAGTCGCTGTTCAGATTATTCGCATAATCTGACTTATCGGCGTACCAAGTAGAGATCCAAGGCTTCGTGATACCCAGACGGATACCATTAGGATGTACTTTCTGTCCCATTGCTCTCTTCTCCTAGCGATCTGATACAACCACTGTAATGTGGCTGGTACGCTTCATGATACGATCAGCGCGGCCTTTGGCACGAGGCATGATGCGCTTCATAGTTGGTGCTTCGTCAACAAAGACTTGGCCAACTTTAAGCTCATCGATATCTGCACCTTCGTTGTGTTCGGCGTTTGCGATAGCTGAGTCTAGTACTTTCTTAACCAGTACGGCGGCTTTCTTAGGGCTGAAGGTCAAAATCTCAAGCGCCTTAGATACAGGCAACCCGCGAATTTGATCAGCAACTAGACGGGCCTTCTGCGCAGACGTACGGGCAAAACGATGTTTAGCTAAAACTTCCATCTTATGTCTCCCGTATTAACGCTTCTTCGCTTTCTTATCTGCAGCGTGGCCGCGATAAGTGCGAGTTGGTGAAAATTCACCAAGCTTATGACCGATCATTTCGTCAGTTACGAACACAGGAACGTGCTGACGACCATTATGGACAGCGATGGTCAACCCAATCATATTTGGGATGATCATTGAGCGGCGAGACCAAGTCTTAATTGGTTTTTTATCTCCCGCTTCCATCGCTTTCTCTACCTTCTTCAGCAAGTGCAGGTCAATGAAAGGACCTTTCTTGAGAGAACGTGGCATGGGCGAATCCTCTTACTATTTATTACGACGACGTACAATGTACTTGTCGGTGAGCTTATTACTACGAGTTTTATAACCCTTAGTTGGCACACCCCATGGACTTACTGGATGACGACCACCAGATGTACGGCCTTCACCACCACCGTGTGGATGGTCTACCGGGTTCATTGCAACACCACGCACTGTAGGGCGTACGCCTCTCCAGCGTTTAGCACCTGCTTTACCTAACTGGCGTAGCATGTGTTCGGCATTACCAACTTCACCGAATGTTGCACGACAATCAACAGGCACTTTGCGCATTTCGCCAGAGCGAAGACGTAAAGTTGCATATTGGTTATCACGAGCAACAACTTGAACATAAGCACCAGCTGAACGCGCGATTTGAGCACCTTTACCAGGTTTCATTTCGACTGCATGCACAACACTACCCACTGGGATGTTGCGAAGCGGCATTGCGTTACCGGTTTTGATGTCTGCATCCAAACCAGATTGGATTGCATCACCAGCTTTCATGCCTTTTGCAGCAAGAATGTAGCGACGCTCACCGTCTGCGTACAATACTAACGCGATGTTAGCTGTACGGTTTGGATCATATTCCAGACGTTCAACTTTTGCAGGGATACCGTCTTTATTGCGTTTGAAATCAATAATACGGTAATGCTGCTTGTGTCCACCACCAACGTGACGAACAGTGATGCGACCCGTATTGTTACGGCCACCACTTTTAGATTTCTTAGCCAACAGGCCTGCAAAAGGTTTCCCTTTATGCAAGTCGCTGTTCACCACTTTAACAACGTGGCGACGACCTGGAGAGGTTGGCTTACACTTAATAACTGCCATGATAATTCTCCTTTGCTTACTCAGCGCCACCGACGAAATCGATGTCAGCACCAGCAGCTAAAGTTACATAGGCTTTTTTCCAATCGCTACGACGACCAACACGGCCACCGGTGCGCTTAGTTTTGCCTTTGTTTACCAAAGTGCGAACACTATCAACTTCAACTTCGAAAAGTTTCGCTACAGCAGCTTTAATCTCTGCTTTAGTCGCATCGATTGCTACGCGGAAAACTACAGTGTTGTTTTTCTCAGCTAATACAGTGCTCTTTTCAGAAACATGTGGCGCTAAGATAACTTTTAGCAAACGTTCTTCGGTGATCATGCTAGCATCTCCTCGATTTGCTTCACTGCATCAGCAGTAACAAGAACAGTGTTGAACGCGATTAGACTAACTGGGTCTAGACCCGCTACGTCACGTACGTCAACCTTGTATAAGTTGCGTGCTGCTAAGAATAAATTCTCATCAACATCTGCAGTAACAATTAGAACGTCTTCTAGTTGCATTTCTTTTAACTTAGCTTTCAGCTCTTTAGTTTTAGGAGCTTCAACACTAAAAGATTCAACAACGACTAAACGCTCTTGACGTACCAATTCAGAAAGAATGCTTTTTAGAGCACCACGGTACATCTTTTTGTTAACTTTTTGGCTGTGATCTTGTGTTTTAGCAGCGAATGTTACGCCACCGCCACGCCAGATTGGGCCTTTAACACTACCGGCACGAGCGCGGCCTGTGCCTTTCTGGCGCCAAGGCTTTTTGCCTGAGCCAGTTACTTCCGCACGAGTCTGTTGAGCACGAGTGCCCTGACGCGCGTTTGCAGCGTAAGCTACAACTACCTGATGGACCAATGCCTCGTTAAAGTCACGGCCGAAGGTAGTTTCGGAAACTTCAAGAGCGCTTTGCGCGTCTTTCAATACCAATTCCATTACTATCTCCTCAGACCTATGCTTTAACGGCTGGCTTGATAATCAAGTCACCATTGGTAGCGCCAGGAACAGCACCTTTTACCAATAACAAGTTACGCTCTGCATCTACACGTACAACGTCTAGATTTTGAGTAGTTACTTGCTCGGCACCCATGTGGCCAGACATTTTCTTACCTTTGAAAACGCGACCAGGTGTCTGGTTTTGACCAATAGAACCATTAGATCTATGAGCCAATGAGTTACCATGTGTCATATCTTGAGCGTGGAAGTTCCAGCGTTTAATACCGCCTTGGAAGCCCTTACCTTTAGATTGACCAGTAACATCAACTTTCGCTGTATCTGCGAAGATATCAACGTTAAGTTCAGCACCAACTTCAATGCCTTCACCTTCACCATCTGCCAAACGCAATTCCCATAAACCTCGACCGGCTTCAACGCCGCTCTTAGCAAAATGGCCTGCTTCTGGCTTAGTGATGCGGTTGGCTTTTTTGGTACCAGTAGTTACTTGAAGAGCACGGTATCCGTCGTTTTCTAAAGTTTTCACTTGAGTTACGCGGTTACCAGCAATTTCAATTACTGTTACAGGGATTGAAGCGCCATCTTCTGTGAAGATGCGAGTCATACCCACTTTACGACCAATAAGACCGATAGCCATCTTTCAAACCTCTTCTAAGGATCTCAATTAACCTAAGCTAATCTGAACGTCGACACCAGCGGCAAGATCTAAACGCATTAATGCGTCTACAGTCTTTTCAGTTGGCTCTACGATGTCAACTAAGCGCTTGTGAGTACGAATTTCGTACTGATCACGTGCGTCTTTGTTGACGTGCGGAGAAGTCAAAATGGTATAACGTTCTTTACGCGTAGGAAGTGGAATTGGACCACGAACCTGTGCGCCTGTACGCTTAGCAGTTTCAACGATTTCCGCTGTTGATTGATCGATCAAACGATGATCAAATCCTTTCAAGCGGATACGGATTCTTTGGTTCTGCATTGACCAGAGCTCCTAAAATGCACACATAAAAAATCACCCTCTAGCTTCTTCCCAATGGAAAAGCAGAGCGAGATGATTTAACCGTAGACTCCCAATCGGAGTCAATTATGAAAATGAATAATCCAAATGATTAAACATTATATTACGCTGTCTAGGACAGCGAAGGGCAATTATACAGATCTAATTTCATAGATCAACCCCTGTGAACAAAAACTCTTCAATTTAGTGGTTCTGTTCAAGGCGGTGGATTTTACATGGATAAAATCAAAAAGCAACAGAAACAAAAAAGGAAGCCGAAGCTTCCTTTTTTCATGTGTTAACTAAAGGCGCTATTAAGCAACGATTTTAGCTACAACACCAGCACCAACAGTACGGCCACCTTCACGGATAGCGAAACGTAAACCGTCATCCATTGCGATTGGGTAGATTAGTGTAACAACCATTTTGATGTTATCACCAGGCATTACCATTTCTACGCCTTCTGGAAGCTCGATAGTACCAGTTACGTCAGTTGTACGGAAGTAGAACTGTGGACGGTAACCTTTGAAGAATGGAGTGTGACGTCCACCTTCTTCTTTCGAAAGTACGTATACTTCTGATTCGAAAGTT
>NZ_MPHK01000034.1 GCF_001957135.1 Shewanella sp. UCD-KL21
GGTGCCTGAGTAAGACACTGAGTCTAGGCTGACAGTGCCATCCACATCACTGCTGTTTGCAAGTAACTGCTCAGCGCTAATGGTGATTTGGCCGTCTTCGTTGACTGTGTATGAGGTTGAACCAGCGACTGGCGCATCGTTGACATCAGCAACCGCGATATCAATGTTAGCAGGCGTGACTACTGTGCCATCGCTGACACCAAATTCAAGCGCTACATCGCCATTGAAGTTTTCGTTTGGCGCGAAGCTATGGGTGCCGTCACCGTTGTCGGTGAGTACCCCGTCGGTGCCGGTGTAAGTGACTGAATCAATTGATAGGTCATCACCATCGATATCGGTAGCGCCAGCCAGTAGCTGCTCATCGGTAATGATGATAACGCCGTCTTCATTCATCTCGAATGCGACATCAGGTGCGACTGCGGCATCGTTGATTGGGTTAACGGTTAAATCAACACCTGTTGCTACTGTGGTAGTGCCATCAGAGACATCAAAGCTTAAGTCTAAATCGCCATTAAAGTCCGCATCTGGGGTAATCGTAAAGCTGCCATCTGGGTTAGCAACCACGCTAGCATTATCGCCTACTGATAGGTTTTCAGCGCTTAGGTTGTCGCCGTCGATGTCAGATGCATTGGCCAGCAATTGCTCTTGGCTTAGGGTAATTGAGCCATCTTCGTCAACCGAGTAAGCGACATTACCATCAACTACTGGGGTATCGTTTACCGCCAGTGTAGTGATGCCCGCAGTAGTTTCTGCAGTGGCGCCATCATCGTCGATAACCACCACATCAAGGCTAATTTCACCGTTGAAGTTCTCGTTTGGTGAGAAAGTTACAGAGCCATCTTCATTGGTAATTAATACACCGTCGGTGCCTGAGTAAGACACTGAGTCTAGGCTGACAGTGCCATCCACATCACTGCTGTTTGCAAGTAACTGCTCAGCGCTAATGGTGATTTGGCCGTCTTCGTTGACTGTGTATGAGGTTGAACCAGCGACTGGCGCATCGTTGACATCAGCAACCGCGATATCAATGTTAGCAGGCGTGACTACTGTGCCATCGCTGACACCAAATTCAAGCGCTACATCGCCATTGAAGTTTTCGTTTGGCGCGAAGCTATGGGTGCCGTCACCGTTGTCGGTGAGTACCCCGTCGGTGCCGGTATAAGTGACTGAATCAATTGATAGGTCATCGCCATCGATATCGCTGGCGCCTGCAAGCAGTTGCTCATCGGTAATGATGATGACGCCGTCTTCATCCATTGAGAAAGCTTGGTCTTCTACTTCGGCAGCATCATTTACCGCGGTCACATCGACATTAAAACTCATCGAGTCAGTAGTCGTATCTGTGGTAGGTAGATCATCAGCGTCTATCTGACCATCAGCATTATTATCACTTGAAACATTTACCTCAAAAGTCTCACTGTTGGTAGCAGTGCTTGCATCTGTTGATGAGGCGCCATCAGATATTTCAGTTTCACTATTTGCACTTGATGGTGTTGCTGCAGATGCTGTTGCTGACGAAGATGGTGCACCTGAACTAGTTGAACTATCTTCAGCCCCCCCGATACTTTGGGCGCCTGAAGATACAGCCTCTTCAGGGGCTGCATTAGCTGCTCCTTCGGCCCCAGAGCTACTAGCGGCTTCCGTATCAGCATCTGAAGTTGAGCTTTCAACAGCGGATGATTGAGAATCTGTTGAACTAGGGGCTGCAGAAGAAGCCTCGGCATTGGCGGCCTCTGCATCATCTGTTTGAGAGTCATCTGTTGATGATTCTGAGCCGCCTGAAGGAGCCAGACTTTCTTCTGCCGTTTGTATGTCTACCGATGATGTCGCAGTCGCAACAGTATTGGTGACTGTTGATTGATTATTCTCAGCCTTAGATGATGAAACCGTCGAGTCTTCTGTGTTTACTTGTTCAACAGCATCATTAAGAGCATCATTTTCAGGATTATTAGACTGGTTATCATTTGACATAGAATGACCTATTTATAAAATAATTGATTGAATTTAAAAGCACGGAATTCCCAAGAGATCAGAGGAGATCTCTTGTTCATTTAATAAATTTTTTGAATCATTTTCGGAAGGCCAATCAAACCCTAGTTTTTATTCACACCTATGTTAAAACTCAACATAACTATGCCTTTAGATTTAAACTAGCCTGTATAATTAACGTTAGTCTAGAGTTTTGAGTTTGTGTACAAAAAACACACTTTGTTGATCTGGATCAATAAAATAATATACCGAAATTGACAAACAGGCAGAGGAAGAGTATTGGAGAGTTTGCCGAAATAGCGGCTAAATAAATAACGTTACTAGATTAAATGAAGATTAAATGAAGCTATAAGCAGATTTAATATCAACTCAAATTAAAAATAATATCCAAGAATAATATGGAAAGGCTAAGCCTCATTATTAGCATTTTTAAAACTATTCATATGACGAATTATCAATACTGATATTTAGCGCTGCAACAATAGATAGCTCAAAGCTGAGTTTAACTATTACGCTTCAGTCACGCCGATAATAGTCTGCTAATGCCAAAAAATAATGACTCAATAGTAAAACCTGAAGTGAATAAGGGAAGTTTAAGAGAGAAACCGAAAAGATTAAAACGGCAATTGATCAGCTGATAATCCCCCATTAACAGCTAAGGATTACGTTTTTCCTCAGTAATTATCCTTGCAGCATAGTTATGTCACGATTTAAATAAAGCGACAGCCAAATAACAAAAAAGGACTCATTCGAGTCCTTTTCAACAATCTTGCTCAGCTACATTTAACCAAGGAAGTTTAACCAAGCTAGCTTAACCGCTAACTAAACCTAACTGCGTAAGCCAATACCGCGTGAGATAAGGTAGTAAGCCACAAACCATAGCGAGGCACAAAAGCCCACCATGATGGCGATTGATAACGGAATACTGATGTCAGCAAAGCCTAAAAAGCCGTAGCGGAACACGTTTATCATATATACCACGGGGTTTAGCGCTGACACGCCTTGCCAAAAATCCGGTAATAATGACAGTGAATAAAACACCCCACCCAGATAAGTCAGTGGCGTTAAAATGAAGGTTGGGATAATGCTGATGTCATCAAAGCTTTTAGCAAATACCGCGTTAATTAACCCGCCTAATGCAAATAGCACCGAGGTTAAAAACACCGTCATAATCACTAAGCCAACATGATGTAGGCTGAGGTTAACAAAGAACATTGCCACCAAGGTCACAATCAAGCCGACACTTAATCCACGGGCAACACCGCCGCCCACGTAACCGGCAATCATCACATAATGCGGCACGGGTGCCACCATTAACTCTTCAATACTGCCGTGCATTTTGGCACTAAAAAAGGACGAGGCCACATTAGAATAGGAGTTGGTGATCACCGACATCATGATTAAGCCTGGCGCGATAAACTCCATGTATGATACGCCGCCCATCTCACCAATGCGGTTGCCAATTAAGTTACCAAAAATCAAAAAGTACAAGGTCATGGTAATGGCTGGCGGCACTAAGGTTTGCACCCAAATACGGGTAAAACGATTGGTTTCTTTAATTAAAATACTTTTAAAGGCAATCCAATAAAGCTTGTTCATTATTTTGAGTCCTTAGTTTTTTTAACTAACTCGACAAATAGCTCTTCAAGGCGATTCGCTTTGTTGCGCATTGATAGCACTTCGATATCTGCATTGCTTAACTGGTTAAACAAGTCATTCAAATTATTGGCTTTAGCCACATCCACTTCCAGTGTGTGACCATCAACTAAGCGACAACTCATGTTATTTAATACAGGGGCAGTGGTAATATTATCGCTTAAATCTAAAATGAAGGTTTCCACATCCAGCTTACTGAGTAGGCTTTTCATGCTGGTGCATTCAACCAATAAGCCTTTATCGATAATGCCGATATTGCGGCACAGCATTTCCGCTTCTTCAAGGTAATGGGTGGTCAAAATAATGGTCACGCCCTGACTATTAATTTGCTTTAAGAACTCCCACATCGAGCGGCGAAGTTCGATATCAACCCCTGCTGTTGGTTCATCAAGGATCAGCAGTTTCGGCTCATGCATTAACGCGCGAGCAATCATTAAACGGCGTTTCATACCGCCTGATAATGCTCTGGCTTGGCTGTCACGTTTTTCCCATAAATCCAACTGGCTTAAATACTTTTCAGCACGCTGTAATGCAACAGCGCGGGTCACGCCATAGTAACCGGCTTGGTTAACCACAATTTGCAATACGGTTTCGAACTGATTGAAGTTAAATTCTTGCGGCACTAAACCAATGCACATTTTGGCGCGTTCTAAGCTTTTGTCGATATCATAATCGAACACTTTAACGCTGCCTGAAGACTTTTGCACTAATGAGCTAATCACGCCAATAGTCGTCGATTTACCTGCACCATTGGGGCCTAATAGCGCAAAAAAATCGCCCTGTTCTACGGTTAAGCTAATGCCTTTTACCGCATGCACGCCGCTCTTATAGGTTTTTTGCAGGTTTTCGATCACCAACGCTTTGGTGGGGTTGCTCATTGTGATACCTCTGATTTATGAATTGCGAATGACGCGCTGTTAATTACACTGTCCTAATTACATGATCTTAATGACCTAATGTAAATGATTAACACGCAAATTTTCTGACGCCCATAACAAAACTCCCGCCTATAGCGGGAGTTTATACACCAACAGTCACATTAATCTAATGGCACAACTTTGGCGATATAAGGCAGGTTACGATACTGCTCAGCATAATCGATACCATAGCCGACAATAAACTCATCAGGAATGGTAAAACCAATAAAGTCGACAGGTACATTGACTTCACGACGCTCAGGCTTATCGAGTAATGTACATAATGCTAGGCTTTTAGGCTCGCGCAGTAATAACATCTCACGTACTTTATTCAGGGTGTTACCTGAATCAATTAAATCTTCAACAATCAATACGTCACGTCCGGCGATCTCAGATGATACATCTTTAAGGATCTTCACATCGCGCGAGCTTGTCATTGCATTGCCATAACTTGAAACTGACATGAAGTCGATTTCAACATGGCCTTTAATACGGCGACATAAGTCAGCCATAAAAACCACAGACCCTTTCAATAAGCCGACCATTAACAAACGTTCGCTGTCTGCGTAATGGGTATTAATCCTTTCAGCTAATATATCCAGTTTTTCGCTGATTTCTTCTGCAGAAATCATCACTTCTGTTGTGTGTTTCATATTACTCTCAATTGTCGATTTTTTCGGACTTGTCGTTGGCATATCCCCAACGATTTGTCAGCCCGTGCTCTATGCCCAAATGATCTAGAATTCGGGAAACCATGAAGTTTACCAGATCTTCTATCGATTTGGGATAATGATAAAAGCCTGGTGCCGCTGGCATAATGATCGCACCATTGCGAGTAAGGCTTAACATATGCTCTAAGTGTATGGCACTAAAAGGAGTTTCCCGAGGAACAAGGATTAATTGACCACGCTCTTTTATTACTACATCTGCGGCTCTTTCTAGTAAATTATTACTCATTCCGCTGGCAATCGCCGCTAACGTGCCAGTTGAGCAGGGGCAAACCACCATTTGCTTTGGCGCAGCGCTACCTGATGCCGGCGGCGAAAACCACTCATCTTTACCCAAAACCACCAGCTCACCGGCAGCATTTTCATCCATCTTAAAATGGGCTAATAACTGCTGACAGGCTTTTTCGGAATTGGCGCTCAGTTGCAAACCTTCTTCAGTGGCAAGCACCACTCTGGCAGCACTTGAGATCATCAAAAACACTTGGTAATCGGCGGCCAATAAGCACTGTAATAACTTTAGACCATAAGGCGCACCAGAAGCGCCAGTCCACGCGAGACTGATGGCCTTTTCTTTTTTTGCGTATGGGTGGATCGAATTACTCATATGTTCTCTTTTAATCAAGCTTTAGCGCTTATACGGCCAAAACCGACTTATTGATGACTATTAATCTAATCTAACCTAATGGGTTATTTTAGTGCATTTATCAATTGTTGATGGATGCCATTAAAACCGCCATTACTCATAATCACCACGGTATCGCCACTTTGCGCCTGCGCAGCGACTTGAGTAACGATAGCGTCAATATCCGTAAACACAGCAACAGGAATGCTGGCGCTAGCCATATTGGCTTGTAAATCCCAGCCGACATTGCCTGCTTGATACAAGAATGCGCAATCTGCTAATGCCATAGATGCAGCTAAAGTGTCTTTATGTACGCCGCTTTTCATGGTGTTTGAACGCGGCTCGAGCACCACAATTAACTTACCGCTAGCAGCATCGCCCTCGCCCACTTTGGCGCGCAGGCCTTGCAAGGTGGTTTCAATGGCCGTTGGGTGATGGGCAAAGTCATCATAAACTGCAATACCATTAACGGTATCTAATAGCTCTAAGCGACGTTTTGGCGGTGCAAATTGGCTCAAGGCTTCAATGGCATGATTGGGCGCTACGCCAACATGCCTTGCAGCAGCGATGGCCATGATGGCATTTTCAATATTGTGCTGACCGATTAAACCCCAATTTAATATGCCTTGGGACGCGCCATTAAACATCACTTCAAACTCATGTCCGTCTGCGGCGATGGTTTTACCAAACCAGCCTGTGGCGCTATGCTCAGTGGCATAAAAATGCTCTTGCTCGCTCCAACAGCCTAATTCAATCACTTGTTTTACCGCCTCTACTTCAGCAGGCCAAATAACTTTACCTTCACCGGGAACGGTGCGGATAACATGGTTAAATTGACGCTGAATAGCGGCCAGATCGGCAAAGATATCGGCATGATCAAACTCAAGGTTATTGATCACTAAAGTGCGCGGGCGGTAATGCACAAACTTTGAGCGTTTATCAAAAAAGGCGCTGTCATATTCATCGGCTTCAACTACAAAAAACGGTGAGTTACCTAAACGGGCTGACACGCCAAAGTTTTGCGGTACGCCACCAATTAAAAAGCCCGGCTCGTAGCCGCAATACTCTAATACCCACGCCAACATACTTGAGGTTGAGGTTTTACCATGGGTGCCTGATACCGCCAGTACCCAGCGTTCTGGCAAGATATACTCTGATAAAAATTGCGGCCCTGACGTGTATTTAATACCACGGTTTAATACTGCTTCAACACAAGGATTGCCGCGACTCATGGCATTACCAATGACCACTAAATCTGGCTGGTTATCACCTTCTTTACCCAGCTGAGCAGGGTCGAAGCCTTGAATAAGCTCAATACCTTGCTGTTCTAGTTGGGTGCTCATAGGTGGATACACATTGGCATCACTACCGGTGACTTTGTGTCCCATACCGCGGGCTAATAATGCTAAACCGCCCATAAAAGTGCCACAAATTCCAAGAATATGTACGTGCATGCCGTTGCTCTACTTAAAAAATAATCAGGGGGCTATTCTAATGCAAATAGGCGGTTAATGTCAGTTATCACTGCTAACAAAACAGGCAAGCATAAATGCTTGCCTGTTTTAAAGGGTTATCCATACGCTTGGCTTAGATTACAGCTCAAACTTTGGTTTAAGCTTTAAGCCTTGGTTTTAGCTTGCAACAGCGCGGTTAACTTATCTATTTTGTCGTGCAACTGCTGAATATCTTCTGTGGTTGCTGCTGTTTTTGGCTCAACAAAAGAATCATCGTTGGCTTCTTTCTCTTCACGCATGATTTTGGTTTCTTCGCCCATCACATCTAGCACTGCACCCACCATCATGTTTAAAAACACAAAAGTCGTTAAGAAAATAAACGTTAAGTAATACAGCCAACTCAGTGGGTAAATTTCCATGGTTTCGTACATGATCGAGGTCCATGACTCGAACGTAGAAATACGGAACAAGGTCAGCATCGCAATGGACACATCGCCCCATAAAAAGTCATTTACATGGGCAAAAAACATGCTGCCTATCGCGCCATAAATATAGAAGATAACAAACATTAATAACGCAATATAACCCATGCGCGGAATGGCTTTGAGCAGCGCATTAATCAGCATTCTCAGCTCGGGCACCATAGACACCAGTCGTAGCACTCTGAAAATACGTAATAGTCGCGCCAGTAATATGGTTGAGCCACCCAATGGGACTAAACTGCCAATCACAATAATGGTGTCGAAGATATTCCAGCCCTTGGAGAAGAAGGACTTAATACCATCACTGGCCATGTAGCGAATAATCAGTTCAAACAAAAAGAACGCTGTAATGGCAATATCCAACACATATAAGCTGTTTTCAAGCCAAGTAGGCAAATGATAGGTGTGAGCACCAATAGACAATGCCGACACAATAATCACGAAAATAACAAAGCCTTGAAAGGTTTTACTTTGATCTACTTTTTTTAGTACTGAGAGCATACCTGTTGTTTGCATAATGAGTGGTTTTCTCCAAATGAGGCGCATTTTTGAGGACAGCAGAGCCTACTGAACCATGCTTAAATTAGAATTAAAAGCTTCAGCTATCGCTAATATTACAGTGAATAAAATACTTAGCTTGGCAACTAGCCTTGATAAATCTCTAGGGGTAAATCATCAGGATCGCTAAAAAAGGTGAACTTTTTACCGGTATATTCATCCACACGAATGGGATCGAGCTCGACGCCTTGAACAGTGAGGTAAGCAACGGCTTGTTCAATACTGTCGACCTTAAAGGCTAAATGTCGCAGTCCTTGTGCCTCTGGGTAACTGGGGCGCTTGGGGGAGTTGGGAATCGAAAATAGCTCAATCTGACTACCATCAGCAAGCTGTAAATCGAGCTTATAAGATTGGCGATCTTCACGGTAGTTTTCTGCCAACACCTTAAAGCCTAAGATCTCGCTATAGAAGTGCTTTGAGCGAGGATAATCTTCACAAATAATCGCCACATGATGAATGCCTTTAAACATAGCCCGTCCTTTGCGTTAGTGATATTAACAATAAAACCCTGATAGAAAGTCTATCAGGGTTTTAGTGTGTCAGTTATCTGTTTTGCAACGCTGGCGCGCATTCACATGGCATATTTAAACAGTAAATTAAGCCAGAATATCCGCTAACATACTGCTACAACTATATGCCGACTTCTCCGCCATCATCTTTGCGAATAACCACCGTCGCTGCCCGTGGACGTATTGTCATGCCCGCAGGCGTTGGCTGGGCAGCATTCGCTGAATATGGCCAGTTACTTGGATGCTGGATATTGGCAAATACCGTGCTGTAGTCTTGCGTGATAGCAAAGCCGGTGACTTCACAGCCATTTGGCCCGACAAAGAAACGCTTTAATTGGTTTTGAGTGTCAGCCGATACCACTTGCTGCTTGTTGTCAGCATCCAGCATGCTTGATGGCACAATCGCCAGCATTTGGTCGTTGGTGTAGTCTTCAACTTCGTCGGCGCCATTATCGGTTTGTACCCACATAATCCCGCGCTTATCAAAGGCTAGCCCATCAGGACTGGCGAACTGATTTAAATCATTTAAGCCTGAACGGTTTGTGTCTTCATCGGCAGCCGTTGGCGCGCCAAAGACAAAGATATCCCAGCTAAACTCAGTGGCTGCAGCGCCTTCATCCCAGCGAATAATATGACCAAAGCTGTTATTTAAACGAGGGTTAGCGGCATTGGTTTCTTCGGTGCGTTTGGTGTTATTGGTTAAAGTTAAATAGACACTGCCAGTAAAGGGATCGACAGCGGCCCACTCAGGGCGATCCATTGGTGTTGCGCCCACTAAATCTGCCGCACCAGCGGTGTTTAAAATAATGGCGGCAACCGAGTCAAAGCTATCAGCCAATGTTTTACCGTCAGTTGTTGTGCTATTTAAGGTTAATGGTAGCCATTCACCTACACCGTCTTCACTGAATTTAGCCACATACAAGGTGCCTGCATTCATGTATTTATCACCCATGGCGATACGGTTTGAACTATTGGCATCGGCTTCATCCCAAACCGCGTCCGAGACAAATTTATATAAATACTCAAAACGTGAGTCATGGCCTGAGTAAAAAGTAATTGGCTTACCCACTTCTAACTTGCCAAAGGTACAACCTTCATGACGAAAACGCCCTAGCGCAGTCCGCTTTATAGCACGAGAGTTAGGGTTATATGGGTCGATTTCAACAATATACCCGTGACCATTGGCTTCATTACGATAATCGTTTGCTGCACTTGCGCCTGTTGGGGTGATATCAAAGCGGGCGAATTCATCTAAACGCTCTTCGTCACTGCCCGCTAAGTGATTCCAGCCATAACGGGTATCAGTGGTTGAGATACCAATACGGCTTTGATCTGCTGTCAGCGTGCCATGACTGACAAAATACCCCGGCCAGTTTTCTTCACAGGTTAAGTAAGTGCCCCATGGGGTATAACCGTTACCACAGTTATTTAAGGTGCCACGGGCTTGGCTACCATCTGGCGAGTAACGGGTTTCTAAATACGATGAGTAAGCTAACGGCCCTGCGATATCCATCACGCTTGCACCTGTAAAGCGGCGGTTATGGGCGTCGTTCTCAACCACTTGCCAGATATTATCTTTAAGCTGGATACGCACCACTGAAATGCCGTGGGCGTTGATTTCTTTACAAACTTCATCAATCACAGTGCGTTTGCCATTGGCATCTGCTGTTGGCCCCATTGGATGCAGGGCATTTTGGTCAATGTATTCATGGTTAATACATAATAAACCATCGTCTGCGGCTTCATTTAGCGGGAAAAAGTGCATACCGTCATGGTGCATGCCCACAGCGTTTT
This sequence comes from Shewanella sp. UCD-KL21, assembly GCF_001957135.1. GTDB lineage: Bacteria > Pseudomonadota > Gammaproteobacteria > Enterobacterales > Shewanellaceae > Shewanella. Next base: position 10,710 of record NZ_MPHK01000034.1, read on the forward strand.
CTTGATCTGTCGCGGTATTTGAGCCATCGTCTTGCCACGCATTGGCTTTACTGTTTAACGGTGTGCCCCAAGGCGCTAACACATAAGCTGAATATCCTGCAGGAATGGCAACCGCATCGGTTTTTGAGCCTGCAATAGAGTCAAACCCTAGTACCGCAGAGCTTTTAGTTGGTGGTGTTGTGGTTGGTGGTGTTGTGGTTGGTGGTGTCGTTGGTGGCGCAGTGCCTGCTGGGTCATTGTTTGAACCACAGGCCGCTAACCCCGCGCCAGCAAAAGCTGTCATTGCGCTGAGGCCAATACTGCGTTTGACAAATTCACGGCGAGATAAATGATTTTCCATCACCTTGGCAAATGGCACATTGTTGCTCTGATTATATTTAGTTGGGTCGAATGTTGCCTTGCTCATAGCTATTCCTTAAGTATGTTCACAAATGTATCGACAAAATATATTTGCAGTTAAGATAAGCTGAGTTTGTGACAGATTGGCGCAATCTAGATGACAGCAATATGGTATTTATATGTCAAATTGATTAACCCATGCCGCACTGTGATATGGGTTTAAATACCAATCAATAGTTTGGCCGCCTTAATAGTTTGACCATGGCCGCAATGTTAAGCTGGGCTATTTACGCTTTGACTGCGCCAACGCTTTTTGGCGGGCCTGTTGTTTTAGCGAGCCCTTTTTCGTTTTACGGGTCACGGGGGCCACTTGGGTTAGATCGGGCTCAAAACCCTGCAGCCATTGCTGTGGTAAACGTCTATCTAAAAAGGCTTCTAGCTTTATTAATTGCGGCTCGTCATCAACACTTAACAAAGTAATAGCTTGGCCTGCTTTACCTGCGCGACCGGTTCGGCCAATGCGGTGAATGTAGTCTTCATTTTGAAAAGGCAGTTCAATATTCACCACATAGTTAAGCTCGTTGATATCTAGGCCCCTTGCGGCAACATCGGTGGCCACCAGCGCTTTGATTTCACCCGACTTAAATTGGGCTAACACACTTTCACGCACCGCCTGTGACAGGTCGGCATGAAACGCCGCGGCATTGACGCCAGCTTGTTTCATCTGCGCCGCTACTTTATCCGCCCCTTGCTTAGTGCGACTAAAGAGTAAGGCCTGTTGCCAGTTTTCTTTGTTAATCAAGTGACACAATGCAGGCATTTTTTTATTGGCATCAAGGTTATACACCCGCTCGACAATTTTAGCTGCTGTGCTATTACGCTCACTGGTTTCAATCACTTGCGGGGAGCGTAATAAGCGCTTACTAAACTTAAAGATGCGCTCATCTAAGGTGGCTGAAAATAGTAAAGTTTGGCGCTCTTTGGGCAGGCGTTTTAATACTTCAATAATCTCATCTCTAAAGCCCATGTCTAACATGCGGTCGGCTTCATCAAACACAAGGTGGTTAAGATTGGCTAATGACATGACTCGGCTGCGCAGGTGATCAAGTAATCTGCCCGGAGTAGCAACAATAATATCTGCGCCCGCTTTTATGGCATCAGCCTGAGCTTTAATACTGACGCCGCCATACACAATCACTGACTTAATACCGCTGTCGCCAGCATACTTTTCAACGCTTTGGTGCACTTGCTGCGCCAGCTCACGAGTTGGCACTAGGATTAATGCTTTGCAGTTATCACCAAGTGGCTGCACTTTATCAGCCAATAGCATCTGTAATATTGGCAGCACAAACGCCGCCGTTTTACCGGTTCCTGTTTGCGCCCCCGCTAATACATCTTTGCCCGCTAACACCGCAGGAATAGCTTGCTGCTGAATAGCCGTTGGCTGCTCATAGCCCAACTGACTAAGACGATTAACTAAAACTGGCATTAAGGATAACGAAGAAAACGACATAACAACTCCTAATAACTAAGCTGCAAAGTTTATCACGCGCATCACTGAAAGCCATCGTTGAAAGCCGTCATTGAAAATCGAATTGAAAAGCAGAATTAATGCTCATGAGCGACCCGCCAGCGGCATGCTTTATCAATAAGCCATAAACCGGATACCACTTACAGTTAGCATACTAAGCAAAGTCATAGGCAAAATATTAACCCCATAAAAATGCCGACTATCTTGTCAATACTCACTGCGAAATTCACAGTCAGGATAACAAACAATGGTCGGCATACTTTTAACGGCAAAACTCAACTACAAAATCAGATTTAAAAATCTCGTTCTGTGGTTTCACCATTAATCACCACCACATCTTGCTCATCGGCATGAAGGAAAAAAGCCGGATCATCTTCTGGGGTATTTGGCAGTTCTGGATCATCATTTTGCGCAACGCAGGTATAACCTAAGCTGTAGTTATTGGCGACCACAAAACCAAACTCGTAGTCATAACTGACAACATCATCGTTTGCATCCAAAACCGGATTAACTCTGGCTGCTGCAATAGGCGCCACCATGATGAACTGACTTTCGCTATCTCGAAAATCATCCATGTTTTCAAGGGCTGTCGCTTCAGGGTATAAATACACTGCCGAGCTAAACTCAGAGCCACCAGCGGCCATTTCACATTGCTCCATCACCTCAGTAGAAACACTACCAGCAATGGCGCCAACCTCTGCGCTATTAACTAGCTGCACTGAGGTTGGTTTTAAGGTCCAGTAATCTTTATTACCCTTAGGGCCCTGTAAACCTTGTTGTAAATTAAACTCAGCCACAAAGCTATTGTTACCCGCAGCGATGGTGAATGCTTTATTAAAGAATAAACGTCCAGTATTGTCATCATCTGCACCAACGCCGCCACAACTGCCATTGCTGTTAGTGGTTAAACCGGCAATAGCGTCGTCCATCGTCTGTACGTAAGAGCTTTCTTCATTGGCCTGCTCACTGTTTTCCATGTAAATACACATTTGGTATTCACCAACAGTCACCTCTTGGCCGCTCACTAAGGTTTCAACCTCTGAGCCTTGAAATTCTAATAAATCGACTTGCTTTAATTCGCCGTCTTCTGACACGTCAAATGAGATACTGCCAGCGTCATTTTTTAACACCACTTGCTTAAACGCTATGGTGACTTTTTTTGCATCAGCAGGGTTATCTGACACCCCTAAATTAAAGGTTCCGGTTTCAATGACCGGCGTAGAGCTATCACTATCACTTCCGCCACAGGCCGTTAATAATCCAGCCGTTGCCACAAGCAATGCTATTTTTGAAAGTTTCATCGGTTATCCACCTTTATCATTACAACCTAAGGCTGAAGTGTAGCATAGCAAGTCACAGCACTGCTCGACGACAGCACAGTCGTATCAAAACTTACGCCCAAATAACACTTAGGTCATGACAATGTTAATGCCCTGCCGTGCTTGGGCCATAACCACCAAACTTGGTAGCAAAATAGCCAATAATCCAACCTGCGATTAATCCATCGGCAACAAACCAAAACGGCGATTGCAATACACCGCCAAGCCCAAAAATCGCCACCATTAAGGCTTGAATTTGCTCATAAGCCACAAAGGTAAACACCAGATTCATCCAGCCGCCCATGATGGTTGCCGTTAGCCACCAAGGCATGGAGATTTTTAACACTGGATGATAATCAAATACCCCAGCAAGCCCAATAATGGCGCCAAAGGTGATATACCACAGCAGTAAGCCCCACAAAAACAGTAAATTGGTTTCAGGGGCAAGCCAAGGCACTATCCAAAAACACAATACCCCAAAGGCTAAACCAATGAGCTTGCCAACGGCGGTGCGGGTGACTAAAGAAGGGTTAGAAATCATAATGACCTCCATACTATTTGAATGAGTCGATGAATCACCTGACTGATTTAGCCCCAGTAACTAAGGGCTGCCATTAACGACTCAACAGCGATCATTCACAGCAAAGTTGTTGTAAATAAAAGTTGCTGTAAATAACAGCCATATTAGCCCTATCAAGGACCACTCAATGTGATCTAGGATAATCAATGCTTGGATTAATACTTAATGATTAGCCTAGGCGAAACAGCAATAATGGCCACTCATTGCCTGCGCTTTTATCAAGCTTATCTTCAAGCTGAGCCTCATGATCAAAGCCATTGCTGATAAGCACTTTTATCGAGCCGATATTATCTTGGGTCACTTCGGCAAATATCGGCCTTTGAGTTTGCTCCGCTAAAAAGACTCTTAAGGCATTTGTAGCAAAGCCCTTACCCCAATAGTCTCTCCCAAGCCAATATCCTAACAACCACTGCTGCTCGCTTTGCCATAAAACCATACTGCCAACGATGTCGTTATCAACAATAATCGCTTTGGCTGCAATGTCAGCATTGCTCAAAATATTGCTTTGCCAATGCTCATAAAAAGCATTGCGGTCTCTAGCTGGGAAATCGGCCATTTCATTGGCCAGTGGGTCGGCTTGAAACTGATATAAACGCTCTAAATCGGTAGCTAATACATTCCTAAGCTGTAAGTGCATCCATTCCTCTCATCTTTGATTCCATTAATTGCCTTTCGAGGCGCTCTTTTATGAGTATGCTTATGCAAAATTGCCAAAAATTGATAAACTGTCTGGCTTAAACCTAACCTTTCTTCAGAATAATCTCTACTCACAGGACAAGCATAGTGACAGATTCAGGTATTCGCCTTAATAAATACATCAGCGAAAGTGGCATTTGCTCAAGACGTGAAGCCGACCGTTTCATTGAACAAGGCAATGTATTTATTAACGGTAAACGTGCTCAAGTGGGTGACCAAGTGTCATTCGGCGATAAGGTCAAAGTCAACGGCCAAGATATCGAGCCCAAAGATGCTGAAGATTTAGTGTTTATTGCATTAAATAAACCCGTTGGCATTGTCAGTACCACTGAAGGTACTGAGCGCGATAACATCGTCGACTTTGTTAACCACTCCACCCGAATTTTCCCTATTGGTCGCTTAGATAAAGACTCTCAAGGTTTAATCTTTTTAACCAACAATGGTGACTTAGTTAATAAAATCCTCCGCGCGGGTAATAATCACGATAAAGAATACGTGGTCACGGTGAATAAGCCGATTACCGATAGCTTTATCAAAGGCATGGGCGCTGGGGTACCGATTTTAGGAGTAGTCACTAAAAAGTGTAAGGTTGAACAAGTCTCACCCTATGCTTTTAAAATCGTATTGGTTCAAGGTCTTAATCGCCAAATTCGCAGAATGTGTGAACATTTTGGCTTTGAAGTCACCAAGCTTGAACGCCAACAAATCATGAATGTCAGCCTTAAAGGCCTGCCCATTGGTGAATGGCGCGATTTAGATAAGCAAGAGCTAGATGTATTGTTTGAGATGATTAAAGACTCATCATCAGAAGATAAAAAAGCGCCAAAAAAGAAACCCAAACCTAAGCCTAAAGTGACCTCATTACGGGACAAGATTGAAGGCCCAGAGCACTTTATGCAGCACAACCGCAGCACCAAGCACAAAGGCCAAGCCAAAGGTGGCGGTAAAGGCCAAACTAAATCTCAAACCAAGGGCGGTAAAGGCAAGCCAAGTGGCGGCCGTAAGCCTAATCGAGCACGCTAATTGCGATTTAAAGCAGATATAATTAGGGCGTCAGTTGCAATACTGACGCCCTCTTTTTTACAGGTTTTTACCGCATTATTTGCTGAGTAAAAATGTCATAGGAATACTCAACCTTTCAGCCCAATCGCTCTCGTTATGGGCTTTACCTTTAAAAAAGCGGCTTTGCCAAAGTTCTTTATCATACTTAGCAGCCTCAAACAGTTTATCCACCTCAGCTTGAAGCGGTGGGTACATTGCATCTAGGGTTTGGTCGCCGTAATCAAAGTAGAGTTTAACTTGCGGCTGATTGGCAATCTGCTTAGCTAAATACTGATTAAACACCTGCGGAATAGGATTATTTTCTTTAGCAAAAGAGCCCGGCCAATGGGTCGATAAACAAGCCGCACCGCCAAATACATTCGGGTACTCCAAAGCGGTATACCATGAGATTAGTCCTCCCATACTCGAGCCCATTATGAATGTATTTTGTTTATCTGAAGCGACCTTGAAATGCTCATCAATATAAGGCTTTAATTCAGTCACGATAAACTCAGCGTATTTATCGGAATAAACTGCTTGTGCCAATAGCTTCTCAGTTTCATTACGCTGAGCTTGATACAAGCGAGTTTGGGTATCATCACTTAAAGACTCAAACGGCTTTTGCGGAAAATATTCGCTGTGGCGAGACTGCTCAGCATTATGAATACCCACCACGATGAAAGGCTTAATATCTTTATTTTTATTAAGGCTTGCAGCGGTTTCATCCACTTCCCATGCTGTACTATTCCATGACTGAGTTGCGTCAAACAACACCTTACCATCATGCATATACACCACGGCATAGGGGGCTCTAGCAGGATAATCTTCAGGTAACCACACATCAATAGGACGGGGTTTTATATGGGTAAATTTTAGGCTACTTTCATCAAGCCGTTTTAATGTACCTTGGCTGACATGAGGCATTTGGGCTGCGAGGAAATCCTGATGCCCTTTAACTTCTTCTGAATTAACCTTAGAAGCTATCATCACCACGCAAGCTAGTATCACTAACCTAATATTATTCTGCTTAAATATCACTGTCAGCTTTTGAAAGCACTTAATGTATGTCGCAATCATATTGATTTCCTTTCGCCTCTTTTCCCTTTTTTATCATTAATGAAAGTACCCTACTTCAATAAGAATTAAAACGCCTCCCCCAAAACCTAAACATGCAACGGCATAAAAAACACAATCTTTCAGTACTTTGCTTTAAAACACCAACATAGTCAGTTATTACAAAGCCACAAAAAAACCAGCATTATGCTGGTTTTTTATTACTTGTAAATCAGAAAAACAATCAACATCGATTAAGCTGTTTTTACTTTCCAGTTGACGGTTTCGCCCGCAAAGAATGGCACGATTGGACTGCCGTTTGGCAAGATGATTTGCTCAGGTACAGTCCAGTCTTCTTTCACTAACGTTACCGTACCCGTGTTACGTGGTAGGCCATAAAAATCGGCGCCATGTAAGCTGGCAAAGCCTTCTAATTTATCGATAGCACCTAAGTCATCAAACACTTGTGCGTAAAGCTCTAATGCACTCCAGGCACTGTAACAACCGGCACAGCCGCAAGCTGATTCTTTACGGTGCTTTTCATGTGGCGCTGAATCAGTACCTAAAAAGAATTTACTTGAACCAGTCGCTACTGCCGCTTGCAGCGCTTGCTGATGAATATTGCGCTTTAGCACTGGCAAACAAAAGTTATGTGGACGTACACCGCCAACCAATAAGTCGTTACGGTTTAGTAATAAATGCTGCGGAGTAATGGTGGCGGCAACATTGCTTGGTGCACTGGCGACAAACTCAGCCGCTTCTTTAGTGGTGATATGCTCAAACACCACTTTAAGGCTTGGCATAGCTTCAACGATGCGGGCTAAATAACGCTCGATAAACAGCTTTTCACGGTCAAAAATATCAATGTGCGATTCAGTCACTTCACCGTGAACTAATAGCAACATGCCTTGCTCGGCCATCACTTCAAAAATCGGAAATAATGCATCCAATGCTTTAACTGCTGCATCAGAGTTAGTCGTAGCGCCCGCTGGGTATAATTTTGCCGCCACAACACCCGCCGCTTTGGCATCGATGATGTCTTGTGCAGATGTGTTATTGGTTAAAAACAAGGTCATTAACGGCTCAAAATTGCTACCAGCAGGACGCGCCGCTAAAATGCGCTCACGGTAAGCTGACACCATAGCCGCATCAGTTACAGGCGGCACTAAGTTAGGCATCACAATCGCACGTTGGAATAAACGCGCGGTGGCAGGTACGGTTTCAGCGAGCATATCTCCGTCACGGAAATGTAAGTGCCAATCGTCCGGCGTAGTAATTGTCAGTTGCGTCATTGTGAGCCCTTAATATCAATAGCAATAATTGCGCGCTATTGTGCCTGAAAAGGGCTATTTTTGATAGGTGCTAAACTTAAACGCTGACTTTGCTGTAGCAAAAAATATATCGTTAAAACATTTAGTGAACAGGCGCGATTATCCAGTGTTAAATCCTTTTTATTCACCATCATTAGCAATGTATGATAATCACTCAGTACAAATCGCCACGACATAATCAATAAAAACAACTAACAAGGACATGTTTGTGATGAAATCCATTTCCCTATTCTTAGGGCAGCAGCTAAATCAAACTGCGGTCATCTCATCAGCGATGCAGGTATCCCTAAGCGTGAATGCGCTGCCGCTAGAAAACATTAAACTACCGCCCAATTTTACTATCGAGGTGTATGCCGAAAGTGTCGACAACGCTCGTCAAATGGCGTTAGGCGATAACGGCACCTTGTTTGTCGGTAGTCGTCGCGCAGGTAATCTTTATGCGCTGATTGATAGTAATAACGACATGAAAGCCGACAGGCAAATTGTAGTGGCGAAAGACTTATTTATGCCATCAGGCATCGCTTTTCATAATGGCAGTTTATATGTAGCAGAAGTGGATAAAATTTGGCGCTATCGGGATATTGAAAAACACTTACCGAACGTACCAGCGCCTGAACTGGTTTACGATAAATTGCCGAATAAAGCGCACCACGGCTGGAAGTTCATTAAATTTGGCCCCGATGGCAAGCTGTATATTCCAGTGGGTGCGCCTTGTAATGTTTGCGAAAGCGAATTGCCCTTTGCATCGATTTTAAAGCTCGATGTAGAAACTAAACAAACCACCATAGTTGCCAAAGGCGTGCGTAACAGTGTCGGCTTTGACTTTCATCCTGACACTGGCGAATTATGGTTTACTGATAATGGCCGCGACATGATGGGCGATGATCTGCCCGATGATGAACTTAACCATGTCACTGAAATTGGCCAACACTTTGGTTTCCCTTATGTGCATAACGCTGACATCGCCGACCCTGAATTTGTTAATGACAAGCTAGCCAAGTTAAATACCCCACCCGTGTTAAACCTCGGCGCCCATGTGGCAGCATTAGGAATGGAGTTTTACCAAGGGCAGCAATTTCCAGCGTCATATAAAGGGGATATTTTTATCGCCCAACATGGCTCATGGAATCGCAGCAGCAAAGTCGGTTACCGCATTATGCAAGTCACGCTAGACGGCAATAAAGTAAGTGATTACCAACCCTTTGCCACAGGCTGGTTACAAGGGGAACAAAGCTGGGGCAGACCCGTAGCGGTGTTAACCATGGCAGATGGTTCGCTGCTGGTATCAGATGATGCCGCAAATGCGGTTTATCGAATTAGTTATTCAGGTGAATAGTGGTTACTTACTTCAGTAGTGTCGAATTTAAATTGAGTTAATATTGTGGCTTTTTATTTGTATTAGCTTGTTTAGCAAACATATTTCAAAGTGAAACCATAAAGTGTATGTTATAGCTTTTAGGTAAATGGATTTACAATGAAAGCTCTACAAATATTCGGGAATTTAATTATTTTTATATTAATATGTTCCTCGTACTTTCTATTTGGCAATTTAGACCCTGACTTACCTGAGTCAGCAGGAGCTGGTTTGGTCCTAATATTCTTTGCAGCTACCTGTTTTGCTATTGCGCTTTCTTTTTTATTTGTTATGCCCAGTTCATTTATCCTCTTAAAAAAAGAAAAAAGGACTCAACTTCAATTGAATTCAAAGGGGTGGTTAATAGTATTATCGCTTAATTGGCTGTTCATCTTATTTTACACATTGAGCACTTTAGCTTATATATTAACCTCCTTTATCTAACTAAAGTTACAGAAGGTTTCCAAACTTCGTTTGGATTGAGATCGTGGGTTATCCACCCACACCCGACCAAAAGGGTATCAACAGCAATACCCTCTTGGAACACCCCGCTGCCCCAACGAAAAATGCTGAAAAGCGCATATTTTCAACGGGGTATGATCCAGCTTTAAGCCTCGTTTGTAGCCAGCTTCGGTAAGCTGCAAAAATCACTAACGCATTCGATGGGGCGTCCCTTCCCCTCGAAAGCTAGCCAGACATCCATGTCTGGACTCACGCAATTTTCTTGCTTGCCTCAATTCAAAATGAACATTCAAATAAGAGCGAAAGCAGTGTGTTTTTTCTTGATCAGTTCGAATTTTAAATACAGCAATTAATAACAAACGAACCTGCGGGCACAAGAAGTCCCCGTCGAAATTGCTGAAATGCGTTGAAGAAAATAGCGTGAGCCTGACAGGACGTCAGGCTAGCTTTCGTTTGGCCATGGATGGCCTATCGGAAGCGTTAGCTATTTTCGAATAAGCATGAGGCTTACTCGCTTTGAAAGAGTAATTTCGTTGGGGCGGCATGGGTGATGCAAAAGGGGGATTGCTGTTGTTTCCCCTCTTGCTCGGGTGTGGGTGGAAAACCCACGACTTGGCAACCGTAGGTTGCTGCTTTCTACAAATCAAGAAAATAGAACTTTCTATCAATAAAGTACACGGGCACACTTTTCTAGATAGCGTAATAAATGTTTTTACAGTAAATTAAGTCAATACAATGTCTTAACGATATGTAATTCTATTGATATATCCTCATAAATACACATGACCACTATAAACCTATCTTCAACAAGGAAAGTTATGGCTACGTTTCTAAAAATACTATTGATAACTTGTTTGTTTTTTCTATTTTTTACCTTTCAAGCTACAGCTCAAACCCCATTAGAAGCTGGACAGATAATAAATAGTTTAAATGAAAATAATATAAGATTAGAAGAACAGAATAAGATTCTACTTTCTACTAATTCTGACATTAGAAACTCTTATTATTGGGCTCTAAGTGACCTGGTCAACTGAATTCGGTCACCCTAGTTAAGTTCGTTAAGCCACTTCTTTTAACGGCTTACCCTTACGCTCAAATTCATTAGGACTTTGATAATTGAGGTATGAATGCATCCGTTGGCTGTTGTACCACATCGTGATGTAATTCAAGACATCTTGTTGAGCTGCATAGCGCGTCCGATAATTGCGCCAATGAACTCGTTCCTGCTTCAAGCTACCGAAAAAGCTTTCTGCTACTGCATTATCCCAGCAACATCCTTTTTTACTCATACTGCCGACAAACTTATGCAGCCTCAGGCCATCCTTCAGCCGTCCATACGTACGTAATATCTTGAACCCACGCTTGATTAGCGCATTGAACATCGAAATCCTGTTCAAGCTCATTTTCATATATAGGTTTCTTGTGGTCGCTGTTGGTTGCTGCTTTGTACTTCTTTTTATAGCGCACCCAAACGTTTGCTTCTTTCATCAGTTGCGCTGTTTTCCTACGCCCAACAGGGTAATCAAGTGAATTCAATGCCTTTTGAATGCGTCTTTGTCCATAGGTATTATCGCTAAACTCGGCAATATTCTTCACCCATTGCAATATCTCTTGATGCTCTGTATCAACAGGAGCCAGAGACTTTCGCTTTTGATAGCTGTAGTAATTATTGTTTTTCACACCCAACACGTGACACATTAATATCACAGGCCAGATCTTCTTATTTTGGGCAATAAACGCGTATTTTACTTCGTTTCTTTGGCATCATAACACTACAGGAAGATTAATACGTTCAAGCAAATGGGATAGGTATTTAAAGAAAGGAGTGTGTCCCGAAGGGAAGTCGCTAGATAGCATTAAGAATCGATGCCCAAGTGCATACTAGCATTACTGCTCACCGTTTTGGCAAGCGATTCAAGTGAAAGAAAGGTCAGACCGTGAATGGGAGGACTTTTATCGAACACTCGATGAACGAGTGGTTTACCTTGTGTTTGAATTTTTACATAACCCCAAACAACCCTATGAGGGAATTAAAAGTGAAAAAAAGCCACTGGTTAAGTTGATAAGAATTGGTGATGACCATGCAGTGGCCGCTTTAATTGGCTTAACTCGTCAATTTGGACGAAATCTTATCCAGCACGACTACATAGAAACGCAGCTCTATAACATTATGTTTAATTTTATGTCTGAGTTTTTTAGTTATGATGCAGTGCTTCCAGTATATCAATTCCTTTATGAACAATTCTTAAACAGACCAGAAGCAGATCGTTTAAGGCTATCGCCTTGGCCTAACGATGCTAATACTGTATTTAAAATCATCGGTATTGAATATAAAAACTTGTTAATTGCTGAAGACTTAGGGATGGTGGCAACATATCAACAAAGAAGAGAATTTTTCTTTTGGAAGTACATGGGAGATAGGTTTGAAATCATTAAAGAAATGACATCCGCCTTATATGAAAATAAATGGGCGTTAACAGACCACCCTAAAGGGCTTAAATGGTTAATCCAGAATCTAAACAAAACAAGGCCTAGAAATCATAAATTAAATACCGAGTATCTTTAAATTTTTATGCTGATTTTAATTGGATCTGTGCTGGTAAAAATTGGATCATATGCTGATTTCAATAGACTCTACAGTTGCAAAATCCAATCACTCTCGGCAGGCATTCCGAACAAAGCCAGCATCAGATCCAAAGTAAATTGGCTGGCTATTCCGAAGGACTTCGGCAGATGCTGAAACATAAAACTGCCAATTCACACCTTACGGTGAAAATAGCGCGAAGCTTCTGCTTTAACTTTAAAGCAGACAAAAAAGCCCCGTAAGGGGCTTGGATATAAAACTAACTAAAATGATGGTTATTATTTACTTTTTTAACTCGTGCACCTATTTTACTAAGCCTTGGATTTATATGAATCTCGTCGTGAAATACGTCAAAACAAGTTTTCAAAGACTCTTTATCTTGATCGTCTTCAAACGATAATAGAAGCCATTGAATACCACAGTTTTTGATTGCACTATACTTGCCTTTCTTACTTATGTAATCGAACAACCAATTGTTAAAACTTCTTTCGCTACGAGATAATTTGTAAATCAATGTACAGTACAGAATCACTAAGACATACTTAAAAATAAACATAAAATCCTTATATCATATCTGGTTCTGGCAACACAGGTACTGGGGGGGCCATCATTATTTGAGCTTCGGCTATAACTCGTTTTGTATCATTGTCCATTTCTTGAGAACCTGAGGAATCAGGGTTTGTAGTATTTGTGCCTGTATTACTTCCAACAAAGTCTTCACCGTGTTTAACCAATTGTTTAATTAACCTTGTTACAAGTCCACCAGTAGTGTCTGAAGGACTTTTAGGAGCTTCCTTCAAGGAAGGCTGTTTTACTTCTGGCTTGCTATTTTGCACTGTATCACGCATTTGTTGAGCAATTCGCTGCGTTTGTTGCTGCATAGGGTTTGCCTGAGGCTGTCTAGTATTTATTGCTTGTCTAACACCTTGTGCGACAGGGCTTATCCTTGGTGTGAATTTTGGAGATATCAGTACACCATATTCACCGGTAGGATCAGTATATTTATATGGGTTATTAGCCACGTATGAATAACGATTAAATGTATCAACTTCACCAGTAAAACCAACCGGATCATTCGAATAAAACCGGCCGATAAGTGGATCATAGTATCGTGCCTGCATATACGTCAGACCAAGATCGGTATCTTGTAGATGACCTGTATAGCCGATGCCTACTTTTTCGCCGCCTAACCGCTTACCAAAAGGCTCGTACACACTTCGGCTAATCACATTACCAGACTCATCGGTTTCCATCACAGGCGTACCTAGCATATCTGTATGTTGGTAACGTACTATTTGACTAGCAGTGGTCAAAGGTGTGTTAGCTAAACTCAAAATGAGAATTATTGATTTAAAGATATATTGCATCCCAGCCTCTCTCTTAATATTCATCGCCGGTGCCACCAACAATTGCTGATTTAGTTACTGTTCCGCCAGCACCTACACAAGTTAACCTTGCTTCATACACTGCATCATCGTAAGTAAAGTTAATACCTGTATTGCTTGTACCTGACAACGTTTTATTAGGTGAACCATTACGTAATACAATACCAGAACAACTATCAACATTACTTGTCCTCCAAGACAAGACATAATCATTAGTTGAAGGTATTAAAGGAGAAACGCTCTCGCATACAAAGCCTTTAGGGCAATCATCTACTGGTGGCTTCCCGCCTACGAAATATAGGTATAAGCTAGGTTCAGGTATTGGAGGTGTTGGAGGTACATAACCTCCAGTTAAATCTATTTCAGCAATAACTTGTTTACCAACGTAAACAGAATCAGTCTTTTCCCCATTGGCTTTTTGACGATAGAGTAGCTGTCCACTATGGCTATAAACACTGTAATCATCAGTTTTTTTAACTCGTCGGTTATGCCCGTCATAACGATAAGGAATGCCCTTGGCTGATGTCACCTGATTTGCGCGATTTAAGCTTAAGCCATAGCGACCATTGTGAGTAACATTACCCCGAGAATCGTAATTATAAGTGTAAGCATATGCCCCTGTGAGGTTATTCAAACGATTAACACTATTATAGTGATAAGTCATTGATGAACCATTGATACTACGGGTTTTTATGTTGCCTAAACCGTCATAGGTATAGTTACCTTGTCCCCACTTTCCATTCGCCGACTTTAGACGGTCTAGCCCGTCATAACTCATATTGCCAATGTCATTGCTGCGATCACGCCAGTCGATTAATCCAGTTAAGTTGTCATTTTTGTCATAACTTGGGTCAAGACTCAATCTTCGACGGCTACCGTGAATAAGATCCTTGATGGAATCAATACGACCAGAAGTGTCTAAGCTAATATCACGGATAATTCCATTCCCGTATTTCATCTGCTTTAATTGCCCATTGGGGTGGTACTTTATGTTACTGGCATAATGTACCGTGGCACTAGCACTACCCTCACTCGCTTTTGTTGGCTGCCCAAGTGCGTTAGGCAAAAAATCTACTGCTCTGCCTGATGGGTATTTCAGTGACGAAACCGCGCCCAAACTGTTATAAGTCCAATCTAGAACAAAGTTTTTATTGTCAATTGATAATGTTTCTTTCTCGACAAGGTTAAAGGAGTTATAGAGGTAACTCCAACGAATAGCGGCACTGCCTGATGTAAGTGAAACTAAATTTCCATTTGCATCATAACTGTATGTTTTATCTGGTGTGCTGTCGGGATAGTTTTCGGTATGAAGTTGTCCCAAATTATCGTAACCTAGCAGTATTTTATGGGAAGCGGGTACCACACCTTCATCGCAGCTAGTTATCGAGCCGCTAGTGCCTTCAGCTAACCATATTGGCAGACGTTGTGCATTATAACCAAATACGGCTATACCTGTTTCAGGACGTACCTGTTTACACAATTTCTGAGAATCGTCATAAATACGAGTTTCTATTATATTACCCTGTCGAGTACTAATAATTTGGTCAAATATATTGTAATTAATGACTGTATCATCAGTATCGGGAGCTACAATTAAATTAGGCTTATCATAAGTCGGTTTACCGTAAGCCAGAAAGCTGGTGGTAGTGGTATTGTTTTCTGAATCAGTAACGGCAATTTTATTACCCGATAAATACTTTCTTTGACGGATGCTACTATCACTGTTACGAGTCTGACTTATGATACGGCCAAGGGCATCATATTGGGTTTCAACTCCCTTTTTGTTATTAGCAATGTCGCTTGGAAAAGTTTCCAACGTATTCAGCCCATGAACATTGTATTTGTAGGCCTTATAACGGACAGTTGAAAAATCACTTTTATCTTGCTCACTACTAAATATAATCTGACCCAAACTGTCAAAGTAATTTTGTATTTCATAATTCCCATGGGTTGTAGTTTCTTTTAGACTGCCAACTTCGACTCCACTACCAGCTATGCCATCTTCATCTGTTATTACTGTTGAGTAACGGGTTACCATGTCTTTCCATTTGGTATCGGTATAATCAATTTTAGTGAGCCAACCCAATAGGTTATAACTGTAATTTATTTTATTACCATTAAAGTCAGACTCACTTTTTATTGTGCTATCCCGATTTACTTCAAGTTTTTTGATAATAGTGTTTATCGTACTTCCATTCGCAGTGTTACAACCGTTAGTAATAGCACAAGGATGTGTTATCTTACGCGCTATACCAAGGTAGTAGTCTTCGTACTTTACGTACTTATTAGTACCATGGTAAGAAATATTTAATACTTCACCATTTGGTTGATAGGTAAAAGTTTTTAAAACTTCACCAAATTTTTTCTCCTGATAGGGGAGATTATTACTGTTATAAATAATCTCATCTCGTGGAGTACCAAAAAATTGAGAAGATGAGAGATAAGTTTTAGTTGGAAGGTTTAATATCCAGTTATTTTTATTATGTAGATAAAGGTTTTTGACATATTTTTGATAGGTAATTGAATTATTGTAAGTGGCAAACTCATGAGTTATTTTGGGGCTATCATATTTATCAAAAGAAATAGTCTTTGTGGTAAAAGTATCAAATTGATCACCATTTCTTATTTTAAGCTCGTGTTTAGAAATGACGTGTCGGCCACAATCTAATAATGCATATGAGTCATTTATATGTCTTGTAGAGGCAGGGCAACCAATTTCATTACTATTACGTTTTACCCAAGTAAAAGATTTCTCGTAGACTAATGAATGGCTAGAGTATTGAGTTTTATAGCCTTGTCCACCTTGGAAAAACTCTCCTTCAAAACGCTTTATTTTCGTAAGTTGACCACTGGAAGTGTCATTTCGTTTGGTTTTAAAAGTGAACTCTGTAGTTAAATCCTTAGAGCCACTATGGTCTAGATAGAATATTAATGTTTTAGCGTAACCAGTGGGTCCAAATTTTTTGTCATAGCGATAATACCTTTCACTTATTCCTGGGCCAGTAATTTTCTTCCAAGCTAGTGTCGCACTAGGGGGATTAGCCTCTTCTGAAAATCTGCCAGAAATAAAAGCTGGCGTACCTGTCACTCTATATCTGTACTCAACTTTTAAATTCTCTGGGGTAGTAATAGTTGAAATCTGCCAGCCTACAGGAGCACTGTTTAATGAATATGTAAATAATGTTTTGCGACCTTCTGCATCAATAAAGCTATCCAACCTGCCAGTTGTATATTCATACTTTATTATCTTCCCTGAAAAATGTATTTCGGAAAGTTCTTCAAATTTCCCATCACGACTATTTACAACCGGTTTGTAATATAAATCAACAACTTCCCCGTCATTTCTTTTGATGGATTTTAATCTCTTTGGATGGTTGTATTCTGGAGGTGATGCCTCATTTTCATATTGATAGCTTATTTTATTTCCGAATCGATCCTCAATAGTTTCTACGTACCAAAGGTCTTGTTTTGAATATTGTCCAGAGACGCTTCTCACTTTAGTAAACTTATATTTTTTCCCATCAAATAGATTTAATACAGGCACCTCCCCCTCACAAGTTAGTGCTGAGTAGTTACTAAAAACAGCTATCGTAGAAGCTGGTAAATCTGTAATCAAATCAAAGCCAACTGCATTAAAACTTTTGCTATTCTCTCCAACATTAAGTCTTTGGTATTCCCCCAGACATGCCGAATTGAAAATCGGATTTGATGATGCTGGAACATTTTCAACAGCAATATAAGGTAATCCAAATGTAAATTTATCGCGGAAATGTGTTCGAGTTAAAACTATGTCCATACCAGCATTTCCCGGTATGACTACATCTGACCTGGTCAACTGAATTCGGTCACCCTAGTTAAGTTCGTTAAGCCACTTCTTTTAACGGCTTACCCTTACGCTCAAATTCATTAGGACTTTGATAATTGAGGTATGAATGCATCCGTTGGCTGTTGTACCACATCGTGATGTAATTCAAGACATCTTGTTGAGCTGCATAGCGCGTCCGATAATTGCGCCAATGAACTCGTTCCTGCTTCAAGCTACCGAAAAAGCTTTCTGCTACTGCATTATCCCAGCAACATCCTTTTTTACTCATACTGCCGACAAACTTATGCAGCCTCAG
>NZ_MPHK01000035.1 GCF_001957135.1 Shewanella sp. UCD-KL21
TGATGAAAGGTACGCCAACCTGACGTGAAAGCAAGATGTGCTCACGTGTTTGTGGCATTGGACCATCTGTAGCAGCAACTACTAAGATAGCGCCGTCCATTTGTGCAGCACCAGTAATCATGTTTTTAACATAATCGGCGTGACCAGGACAATCTACGTGTGCGTAGTGACGAGTTGGTGTGTCATATTCGATGTGAGAAGTATTAATTGTAATACCGCGCTCACGCTCTTCTGGAGCGTTATCGATTTGTGCGAAATCTTTAACTTCACCACCATATACTTTTGACAATACAGCTGAGATAGCTGCTGTAAGAGTAGTTTTACCATGGTCGACGTGACCAATTGTACCCACGTTTACGTGTGGTTTACTACGTTCAAATTTTTCTTTAGCCACGATATATTCCTTTCTTTTCAGAAGTGCTCGATTACGAGCTATATAACAGTTAGTTACGTACTTAACTATTTAAGTACGTGATTCAATAATAGCATTTGCAATGTTTGATGGCGCATCGTCGTACTTTAAAAACTCCATAGAGTATGAAGCACGACCCTGAGTTGCACTACGCAAGTCAGTAGCATAACCAAACATTTCAGAAAGCGGAACAACAGCATGGATAATTTTAACACCACCCAGACCATCATCCATACCTTCAATAATACCGCGACGTCGGTTCAAATCACCCACTACATCGCCCATGTTATTTTCAGGTGTGGTAATTTCCACTTTCATTGTTGGTTCTAGTAACACCGGGTTTGCTTCAAGCGCACCCTTTTTGAAGCCCATTGAACCAGCAATTTTGAAAGCCATCTCATTTGAGTCGACATCATGATATGAGCCGTCAAATAAAGTCACTTTCACATCAAGCATTGGATAACCGGCTAATACGCCGTTATTCATTTGCTCTTGAATACCTTTGTCAACGGATGGGATGAATTCACGTGGAACTGCACCACCAACGATTTCGTTAACAAATTCGTAGCCTTGACCTTCTTCAGAAGGTTCAACTTTCAGCCACACATGGCCAAATTGACCACGTCCACCTGATTGACGTACGAACTTACCTTCCACTTCAACAGCTGAGCGAATTGATTCACGATAAGCAACCTGAGGTTTACCTACGTTGCATTCAACATTAAATTCACGACGCATACGGTCAACGATAATGTCTAAATGTAATTCACCCATACCAGAAATCAATGTTTGAGCTGATTCTGCATCAGTTTCCACTTTAAATGACGGATCTTCAGCTGCTAATTTTTGCAGCGCAATCGCCATTTTATCTTGGTCTGCTTGCGAACGTGGCTCAACGGCAATAGTAATTACAGGTTCTGGAAACTCCATGCGTTCTAAAATCACTTTGTGATCGCTTGCGCAAAGAGTATCTCCTGTTGTCACATCTTTTAAGCCAATTGCCGCGGCAATATCACCAGCACGAACTTCTTTCAGCTCGGTTCGGTCATTTGCATGCATTTGTACGATTCGGCCGACGCGTTCACGTTTCTCTTTAACAGAGTTGTAAACCGCAGCACCCGACTCTAGTACGCCTGAATATACACGGATAAAGGTTAAAGTTCCAACAAATGGATCAGTCGCAATTTTAAACGCTAATGCCGCAAATGGTGCATTATCGTCTGATGGACGTTCGACTTCGTTATCGTTCTCGTCAATCCCTTTAATTGCAGGGACTTCAGTAGGAGCCGGTAAGTAATCGACCACACCATCTAAAACAGCTTGAACACCTTTGTTCTTAAATGCAGAACCACAAGTTGCTAATACTATTTCATTGTTAATTGTGCGCTGACGCAATGCTTGCTTGATCTCTGATTCTGACAGTTCACCTTCTTCAAGGTATTTTTCCATCAACTCATCAGAGGCCTCTGCAGCACTTTCCACGAGATACTCATGCATTTCTTCTGCCTTAGCGAGAAGATCTGCAGGAATTTCTTCATAAGAGAAAGTCGTTCCTTGATCTTTATCAGACCAATTAATTGCTTTCATCTTAATTAAATCAATAACCCCTTTAAAGTTCTCCTCAGCGCCAATATTCAATTGAATAGGGACACAAGTCGCACCTAGGCGGTTACGGATTTGGTCGATGACACTATCAAAGTCTGCACCTGCGCGATCCATTTTATTAACGAATACCATGCGCGGTACCTGATACTTATCAGCTTGACGCCAAACAGTTTCAGATTGTGGCTCGACACCTGATGAGCCGCAGAAGACAACAACTGCACCATCAAGTACTCGAAGCGAACGTTCTACTTCAATAGTAAAGTCAACATGACCAGGGGTATCGATGATATTAATACGATGTTCGGTGAATTGAGCATCCATACCACGCCAGAATGTGGTTACAGCAGCAGATGTGATAGTAATACCACGCTCTTGCTCTTGTACCATCCAGTCAGTGGTAGCGGCGCCGTCATGCACCTCACCGATTTTATGAGACAAACCGGTATAGAACAGAACACGTTCTGTTGTGGTAGTTTTACCTGCATCCACATGAGCAACGATACCGATATTACGATAACGCTCAATTGGGGTTGTACGAGCCACTATTTATACCCTCTCAACTAAAGCTAAAGTGCTTTAGAAAATATCAACAATATGGAGTGGGCTAACGCCCACTCCATCAAATTACCAACGGTAATGAGCAAAGGCTTTGTTAGCTTCAGCCATGCGATGCACGTCTTCACGCTTCTTAACAGCAGTACCTTTGTTTTCAGATGCGTCTAGCATTTCACCAGCTAGACGTAGAGCCATAGATTTTTCACCACGCTTGCGAGCAGCTTCAACTAACCAGCGCATCGCTAGTGCGTTACGACGCACTGGACGAACTTCACATGGTACTTGATAAGTTGAACCACCAACGCGACGAGATTTAACTTCGACTGATGGACGAACATTATCAAGAGCAGCTTCAAGGATGCTTAAATGCTCTTCGCTTTTCTTTTCAGCGACAACATCTAATGCTTGGTAGATAATTTTTTCAGCAGTTGACTTTTTACCGTCAACCATAATGACGTTGATGAACTTAGCCAACAACTCACTTTTGAACTTTGGATCTGGTAGGATTTTACGTTGTCCTACAACGCGACGTCTTGGCATAACAATTCTCCGTATGCTTCAGGTACTTCCAAAACTGGAATTTTTTTAACTAGCTTGGCCTTACTTAAACGGACAAGTTACGACTTAGGACGCTTAGCACCGTACTTAGAACGGCCGTTGCGACGAGCACTTACGCCAGCACAATCTAATGCACCGCGAATAGTGTGGTAACGCACACCAGGTAGATCTTTAACACGACCACCACGGATTAGAATTACACTATGTTCCTGCAAGTTGTGACCTTCACCACCGATGTACGAAGTAACTTCGAAACCGTTAGTTAAGCGAACACGTGCTACTTTACGTAGTGCAGAGTTAGGTTTTTTAGGAGTAGTTGTGTACACACGAGTACAAACTCCACGTTTTTGTGGACACGCATTCAACGCTGGCACGTTAGTCTTTTCGACTTTTGGCGAGCGAGGCTTACGTACCAACTGGTTTACAGTTGCCATGAATAGCTCCGTTCAGTTGAAATATCTCAACAATTTTGTGTGAAAAATCTATATCCCACTATGATGGGACGCGAAAGTTTAGAAAGGTAATGGCCAACTGTCAAGAAATAGACAACTTTTCATGCAATTTCCAATAAAAAAGGCGCCAAAGGCGCCTTTTTTAACATACCATTTACTTTAATCAGCACTTCCGGCTAAGTTAAGTAAGTCAGCTAAGTTCTTCTCTGCTTCACTTGCAGTGATCACTGGCGCTTCTGCATTGTCTGATTTGACATTCGCACGAGCTTCATTACGAGCCGTGTGATATGCATAACCGGTACCAGCTGGGATTAGACGACCAACAATTACGTTTTCTTTCAGACCACGTAATGGATCGCTCTTACCGCCAACAGCAGCTTCGGTTAGTACGCGAGTTGTTTCCTGGAACGATGCAGCTGAGATGAATGATTCAGTAGCCAAAGATGCTTTGGTAATACCTAATAATTCACGCTCAAACTTCGCAGGTGTTTTGCCTTGTGCTTCAAGTTCGCGGTTAGCGATCTTAACGCGGGCAACTTCAGCTTGTTCACCGACTAAGAACTCGGTATCACCAGCATCAGTAATTAAGCACTTACGTAGCATTTGGCGAATAATCACCTCAATGTGCTTATCATTGATTTTTACGCCCTGTAGACGGTAAACGTCTTGAACTTCATCAACAATATAGTTAGCAACATGATGGATACCACGTAAACGTAGGATGTCATGTGCAGCTTCTGGGCCGTCAGCAATAACTTCACCACGTTCAACTTTTTCACCTTCGAACACGTTCAGGTTACGCCATTTAGGGATCATTTCTTCATAATGATCACTACCATCAGCAGGGCTGATGACTAGACGTACTTTACCTTTGGTTTCTTTACCGAATGAGATAGTACCCGAGATTTCAGCAAGGATAGCAGGCTCTTTTGGCTTACGTGCTTCGAACAAGTCAGCAACACGTGGTAGACCACCGGTAATATCGCGAGTTTTAGACGATTCCTGAGGAATACGTGCTAAAGCATCACCAACGTTAATTTGTGCATTATCGTCTTTCGCTACAATCGCGTTACCAGGTAAGAAATACTGCGCAGGTACATCGGTACCCGGGATCATAAGATCGTTGCCATCAGCGTCGATTAGACGGATAGCAGGACGCATTTCTTTACCAGCAGTGCTACGAGCACTTGGGTCAAGTACTACAATCGAAGACAGACCAGTTAGGTCATCTGTTTGACGCGTCATAGTAACGCCTTCAATCATGTCTACGAATTTAACTGAACCGGCAACTTCAGAAATAATTGGGTGAGTATGTGGATCCCAGTTCGCAATAATTGCGCCTGCTGCCACTTCACTGTCTTCCAATACTTCTAAAACAGTACCGTAAGGTACTCTGTAACGCTCTTTTTCACGACCAAGTTCGTCAATGATTGCAAGTTCAGATGAACGAGAAACAATAACTAACTTGTTGTCGATGCTCTTAACGTATTTCGCGTTATGAAGCTTCAGGGTACCTGAGTTCTTAACTTGAACATTGTTTTCAGCAGAGTCACGAGATGCTGCACCACCAATGTGGAAGGTACGCATCGTAAGCTGTGTACCAGGCTCACCAATTGATTGAGCGGCAACAACACCGATAGCTTCACCGTGGTTAATGATATGACCACGAGCCAAGTCACGACCGTAACATGCGGCACAAACACCAAAGTCTGTTTCACATGAAATTACAGAACGTACGATAACTTCATCAACGCTGTGCTCTTCAAGAAGATCACACCATGCTTCGTCAAGTAGCGTATTGCGTGGAGCAAGTACTTTTTCAGTACCAGGCTCAAGTACGTCAATAGCAACAACACGACCAAGAACACGTTCACGAAGAGGCTCTTTAACATCACCACCTTCAATCAACGGCTTCATGGTTAAGCCAGCTTCAGTGCCACAATCATCTTCAATAACAACTAGATCTTGTGCAACGTCAACAAGACGACGAGTTAGGTAACCCGAGTTAGCTGTTTTCAATGCGGTATCGGCAAGACCTTTACGCGCACCGTGAGTAGAGATGAAGTACTGAAGTACGTTTAGACCTTCACGGAAGTTCGCAGTAATTGGGGTTTCGATGATTGAGCCATCTGGCTTAGCCATCAGACCACGCATACCCGCCAACTGACGGATCTGAGCAGCACTACCACGAGCGCCCGAGTCAGCCATCATATAGATGCTGTTAAACGAATCTTGCTCTTCTTCTTCGCCATCACGATTGATAACAACTTCTTTCTTCAAGTTGTCCATCATCGCTTTAGAGATTTTATCGTTGGTACTTGCCCAAATATCGATAACTTTGTTGTAACGCTCACCAGCGGTAACCAGACCTGATTGGAACTGCTCTTGAATTTCAAGCACTTCACGTTCAGCTTCTTCAACTAAAGTGTACTTCTCATCTGGGATAACCATATCGTTGATACCAACAGAGGCACCAGAGATAGTTGCATAACGGAAACCGGTATACATTAATTGGTCAGCAAAGATAACAGTATCTTTTAGGCCTAGCGCACGGTAACAAGTGTTCAATAGTTTCGAGATTTGCTTTTTACCCATGTTCTGGTTAACCAGTTCATACGGTAAGCCTTTAGGCAAGATCTGTGATAACAATGCACGACCGACTGTAGTATCTACAATACGACGGCTTTGAGTCTTTTCACCATTGTCGTCAGTTGAAGTCTCTGTAATACGTACTTTAACGCGTGCATGCAATTCTGCAGCACCTGTTGCGTACGCTTTTTCAACTTCATCAACAGACATAAATGTCATGCCTTCACCACGGCCGTTAATACATTCACGGCTGGTATAGTAAAGACCAAGTACCACGTCTTGAGAAGGCGTGATTACTGGCTCACCATTTGCTGGAGAAAGGATGTTGTTTGTCGACATCATTAACGAGCGAGCTTCTAATTGAGCTTCAAGCGTTAACGGTACGTGCACAGCCATTTGGTCACCATCGAAGTCGGCGTTATATGCCGCACATACTAATGGGTGCAATTGAATAGCTTTACCTTCAATTAGTACCGGCTCAAACGCCTGGATACCAAGTCTATGAAGTGTTGGTGCACGGTTAAGCATAACTGGATGTTCACGAATTACTTCGTCTAAAACATCCCATACTTCTGGCTGTTCGCGTTCAACCATTTTCTTAGCAGCTTTAATCGTAGTAGCTAAACCACGACCTTCTAACTTGCCATAAATGAATGGTTTGAATAGCTCAAGTGCCATCTTCTTAGGAAGACCACACTGGTGCAGACGTAAAGTAGGACCTACGGTAATTACCGAACGGCCTGAATAGTCAACACGCTTACCTAGTAAGTTCTGACGGAAACGACCTTGCTTACCTTTGATCATATCGGCCAAAGATTTAAGCGGACGCTTGTTAGAACCTGTAATAGCACGACCACGACGACCATTATCTAATAGCGCATCAACAGACTCTTGTAACATACGCTTTTCGTTACGTACGATAATGTCTGGCGCAGCTAAGTCTAATAGACGTTTTAGACGGTTGTTACGGTTGATTACACGACGGTAAAGGTCGTTCAAATCAGACGTAGCAAAACGTCCGCCATCTAGTGGTACTAGAGGACGTAAATCAGGTGGTAGAACCGGTAGAACTTTTAAGATCATCCACTCAGGCTTGTTACCTGAAGTGAAGAATGCTTCCATCAGTTTAAGGCGTTTAGTGACCTTTTTACGACGGGTTTCAGAGTTGATTGAAGGCAACTCTTCACGCATTTGTTCGATCTGTTCTTCTAAATCGATTGCACGTAGCAAGTCTAAGACTGCTTCAGCACCCATTTTAGCTTCGAACTCGTCACCGTATTCTTCAAGTGCATCAAGATACGTTTCTTCAGTAAGCATTTGGCCACGTTCAAGACTGGTCATGCCAGGCTCGATCACAACAAATGATTCGAAGTAAAGTACACGTTCGATGTCACGAAGTGTCATATCAAGCATTAAGCCGATACGAGACGGAAGTGATTTCAAGAACCAAATGTGGGCCACTGGGCTTGCAAGATCAATATGACCCATGCGCTCACGACGCACTTTAGTCTGTGTAACTTCAACGCCACACTTCTCACAAATAACACCACGGTGCTTCAAACGCTTGTATTTACCACACAAACATTCGTAATCTTTCACAGGACCGAAAATACGCGCACAGAATAAACCTTCACGTTCAGGTTTAAAGGTACGGTAGTTAATGGTTTCTGGTTTTTTAACTTCACCAAAAGACCAAGAACGGATTAGATCTGGCGAAGCCAAACCAATTTTGATTCCGTTAAATTCTTCAGTCTTGCTTTGCTGTTTAAGAAACTTTAATAAGTCTTTCACGTTTCTCTCCTGAAGGAGTTAAACCAGATGCTTTGCTATTGCAAAGCATCCTTGGTTACCAAACATTGCTTAAGAGCGATGCTTACTCTTGATCCAACTCGATATTAATACCAAGTGAACGAATTTCCTTCAACAATACGTTGAAAGACTCAGGCATGCCTGGGTGCATCTGATGGTTACCGTCGACGATGTTTTTATACATCTGAGTACGACCGTTAACGTCATCTGATTTAACCGTTAGCATTTCCTGAAGAGTATATGCAGCACCGTATGCTTCTAGTGCCCATACTTCCATCTCACCGAAACGCTGACCACCGAATTGAGCTTTACCGCCCAATGGTTGTTGTGTAACTAAGCTGTACGAACCGGTTGAACGGGCGTGCATCTTGTCATCAACTAAATGGTTCAATTTAAGCATGTACATGTAACCAACAGTTACTTTACGCTCAAATTCGTTACCGGTACGGCCGTCACATAATGTTAACTGGCCAGATGAAGGTAAGCCTGCAAGTTCAAGCATTTGCTTGATCTCTTTCTCTTTAGCACCATCGAAAGCTGGCGTAGCAATTGGTATGCCGCCTCTTAGGTTCTTCGCTAGACGTACTACTTCATGGTCGCTAAATGTGTTGATGTCAACTTTCTGAAGAACATCATCACCTAAGTCATAAACCTGTTGAATGTAGCTACGTAGCTCTGCCAATTCGCGTTGCTCTTCAAGCATAGCAGTAATACGATTACCGATACCTTTAGCTGCAGCACCTAAGTGGACTTCTAGTACCTGACCAATGTTCATACGCGATGGTACGCCCAATGGGTTAAGTACGATATCAACTGGATCACCAGTTTCATCGTAAGGCATGTCTTCGATAGGACAAATCTTAGAGATTACACCCTTGTTACCGTGACGACCCGCCATCTTATCACCAGGTTGAATAGTACGTTTAACTGCTAGGTAAACCTTAACAATTTTCAGTACACCAGGTGCTAAGTCATCACCTTGGGTGATCTTACGACGCTTAACTTCAAACTTCTTATCGAAGTCTGCTTTTAGCTCTTCATGTTGCTCAGCTAATTGCTCAAGTTCAGTTTGTTTCGCTTCGTCATCGATAACTTGAATTAATACATCTTTACGCGGTAGCTCTGCTAATTTAGCTTCTGAGAAACCGGTAGATAGTAATAAGTTACGCGCACGGCTCAACACACCTTCTTCAAGGATCTGGAACTCTTCGCCTAAATCTTTGCGAGCTTGGCTAACATGCATCTCTTCAATTTCAAGCGCACGTTTATCTTTTTCGATACCGTCACGAGTGAATACTTGAACGTCGATGATGGTGCCTTTAACAGAGTTAGGTACACGTAAAGAGCTGTCCTTAACATCTGAAGCTTTCTCACCGAAAATTGCACGCAATAGCTTCTCTTCTGGCGTCAGCTGAGTTTCACCTTTAGGTGTCACTTTACCAACTAGAATGTCGCCGCCTTTTACTTCAGCACCAATGTAAACGATACCTGATTCATCTAATTTAGATAAAGCAGACTCACCTACGTTTGGAATATCAGCGGTGATTTCTTCGCTACCAAGTTTCGTATCACGAGCAATACATGAAAGCTCTTGGATATGAATAGTAGTAAAACGATCTTCTTGCGCAACGCGCTCAGAAATCAAGATCGAATCTTCGAAGTTATAACCATTCCACGGCATGAACGCGATACGCATGTTTTGACCAAGAGCCAAATCACCTAAATCGGTTGATGGGCCGTCAGCTAATACATCACCACGTACAATTGGATCACCAACAGAACAACAAGGACGTTGGTTAATACAAGTGTTTTGGTTAGAACGGGTGTACTTAGTTAAGTTGTAGATATCAATACCAGCTTCACCCGGTGTTAACTCTGCTTCATTAACTTTGATAACGATACGGCTAGCATCAACGTAATCAACAACACCACCACGTTTCGCAGCAACAACAACACCAGAATCGACCGCTAAAGTGCGCTCAATACCTGTACCTACTAACGGCTTGTCAGCACGTAAAGTAGGAACCGCTTGACGTTGCATGTTCGCACCCATCAATGCACGGTTAGCATCATCGTGTTCTAGGAACGGAATGAGTGATGCCGCAACAGAAATAATCTGTTGTGGTGATACATCCATATATTGAATGTCAGCAGCACGCATAAAGGTAGATTCACCTTTATGACGACAAGCAACTTGCTCTTCAATGATTCGGCTAGAACCATCTACTTCAATGTTTGCCTGTGCAATAACATAACGACCTTCTTCAATCGCTGACAAGTATTCAACTTCATCAGTAATTACACTATCAACAACCTTACGGTAAGGTGTTTCTAGGAAGCCGTATGAGTTAGTACGCGCGAAACTTGCTAAAGAGTTAATTAGACCAATGTTTGGTCCCTCTGGCGTTTCAATCGGACATAGACGACCATAGTGAGTCGGATGTACGTCACGTACTTCGAAGCCTGCACGCTCACGAGTCAAACCACCTGGGCCTAAAGCAGAAATACGACGCTTATGCGTTACTTCTGAAAGCGGGTTGTTTTGATCCATGAATTGAGAAAGCTGTGAAGAACCAAAGAATTCTTTCACTGCTGCCGAAATAGGCTTCGCATTGATAAGATCTTGTGGCATCAACTCGTTCAAGTCGCCTAAAGATAGACGTTCACGAACAGCACGCTCAACACGAACTAGACCAACACGGAATTGGTTTTCAGCCATTTCGCCAACGCTACGAATACGACGGTTACCAAGATGGTCGATATCATCGACTTCATCGTCACCATTACGGATTTCGATGATTTTCTTCATAACGTGTACGATGTCTTCTTTAGACAATACGCCAGCGCCTTCGTCTTCAGCAATCTCAAGACGACGGTTGAACTTCATACGACCTACTTTAGATAGGTCATAACGTTCTTCACTGAAGAACAAGTTCTGGAATAAGCTTTCAGCAGCATCTTTGGTTGGTGGCTCACCTGGACGCATCATACGGTAGATTTCAACTAATGCTTCTAAGCGGTTAGTTGTAGAATCGATACGTAATGTGTCAGAAATATAAGCACCATGATCAAGATCGTTGATAAACAAAGTATCAACTTCTTTAATGCCTGCTAAAGAAAGTTTAGCAAGGTCTTCAAGGGTGATTTCAGCATTTGCGCTAACAAGTACTTCACCAGTATCTTGATCGATATAATCTTGAGCAGCAAACTTACCAACAATGTAATCTACAGGTACTTCAAGTTCTGTAGTGGCAGTTTTTTCAAGTTGTTTAATGTGACGAGCAGTAATACGACGACCAGTTTCAACAAGTACATTGCCTTCTGAATCTTTAATATCGTAACTTGCAGTTTCACCACGTAAACGGTCTGGCACAAGTGCCATAACAAGAGAGTCTTTCTTAATTTTGAACTGAGTACGTTCAAAGAATAAGTCTAAGATTTCTTGAGTAGAAAACTCAAGTGCACGTAGCATGATAGTCGCAGGTAATTTACGACGACGGTCAATACGTACAAATAAGGCATCTTTTGGATCAAATTCAAAGTCAAGCCATGAACCACGGTAAGGAATAATACGTGCGTTATATAACACTTTACCTGAAGAGTGGGTTTTACCACGGTCATGATCAAAGAATACACCTGGAGAGCGGTGTAACTGAGACACGATAACACGCTCAGTACCATTGATAACAAAAGTACCGTTATCAGTCATTAATGGGATATCACCCATGTAGACTTCTTGTTCTTTAATGTCTTTAACTGTGCCTGGTGCAGCTTCACGGTCATATAACACCATACGCAATTTAACGCGTAATGGAGCTGAATATGTAACACCGCGGATCTGACACTCTTTCACATCAAAAACTGGCTCGCCTAACTTATAACTGACGTATTGCAGTTCAGAGTTGCCAGAAAAGCTCTTGATGGGAAAAACGCTACGGAATGCGGCTTCGAAGCCACGTTCACCCGTAGGATCTTGATCGGTGAACTTCTTAAAAGAGTCTAATTGAATAGACAATAGGTACGGAATATCCAAAACTTTTGGGCGTTTGCCAAAGTCTTTACGAATACGCTTCTTTTCAGAATAGGAGTAAACCATGGGTTTCCTCTACTTACGAGATGTGACCAAGACTGAAATAATACAAAAGATTAAATCAGCACGTTTGCCCATCACCGTTAATGGCAAGAACCTAACCAGTAATCTCTGCTAGGAACTGCTAAAACTGGCGACAAACGGTGAATAAAAAATCGCCTGCGCATATAGCGCAAAAAAGGCCGACGGTTAAAAAACCGCCAGCCTCCGCCCGATTACTCGGGAGGTGGTAAGTTAAAGTATAACTTACTTAACTTCTACTTCAGCGCCAGCAGCAACTAGGTCTGCTTGAAGTGCTTCAGCTTCTTCTTTAGAGATAGCTTCTTTAACTGCAACTGGTGCAGATTCAGCCATCGCTTTAGCTTCTTTCAGGCCAAGACCTGTAGCGCCACGAAGTGCTTTAATAACAGCAACTTTGTTAGCACCGAAAGATGTCATAACAACGTCAAATTCTGTTTGCTCAACAGCAGCGGCAGCATCACCACCACCAGAAACTACTGCAGCTGCAGCAGAAACGCCGAATTTTTCTTCCATTGCTTCGATAAGTTCAACAACTTCCATTACAGACATTTCTGCGAAAGCTTCTAAGATTTGGTCTTTTGTGATAGACATAACAAAAAATTCCTATTGTACTGAATTCAATTTAATTAAGCGGCTAATAAAATATTAAGCTGCTTCTTTTTGATCGCGAAGAGCGGCCAAGGTACGAACAAACTTGCCAGCAGATGCTTCTTTTAGAGTCATCATTAACTGAGCTAGTGCTTCGTCGTAAGTTGGTAATTTCGCTAAACGATCAATATCTGCTGCAGGGATAACTTCCCCTTCAAAGGCTGCTGCTTTAATTTCAAACTTTTCTTGCGTAGCAGCGAAGTCTTTTAATAGACGTGCTGCAGCACCTGGGTGCTCGTTAGAAAAGGCAATTAAAGTAGGACCTGTAAACGTGTCGCTAAGGCACTCAAAATCAGTACCAGCTACAGCGCGTTTAACTAATGTATTACGTACTACACGTATAAATACACCAGCTTCACGAGCTGCTTTACGCAAACCGGTCATATCACCTACAGTTACACCGCGTGAATCGGCAACAACTGCAGATAAAGCACCTTTGGCTGCTTCGTTGACTTCAGCAACAATCGCTTTTTTGTCTTCGAGTCTTAATGCCATTGGCTTTACTCCTGGATTCTACCTAGGGAAATCCCTAGAATTAACCATGTTAAACACAAAGTGTTTAACGACTTACGGTGCAGATTTTCCAGCAGAACAAAATCTATCTGGGGGGTCTGACACCGTCTACGTAGGAAATTAAGTAAGGTTTAATTTACACCTACGGTCTTGGACGGAAATCTATTCAATAAGCGGACTAATAAATTAGTAACACACTTAGAAAATAGACCTCAACCCACAAAGTGCGCGCATTATAGACTAATACGCACGCTTTGTATATTACTTAGCTTCGTCTAAGCTACCTTGATCGATAGTTACGCCTGCACCCATAGTGGTAGAGATAGTAACTTTCTTCAAGTAAACGCCTTTAGCAACTGCAGGCTTAGCCTTTTTCAGTGCCGCTACAAGCGATTCTAAGTTTTCTTTAAGCTGAACTGGTGTGAAATCCACTTTACCGATAGTAGTGTGGATAATACCGTTCTTGTCGTTACGGTAACGAACTTGACCAGCTTTGGCATTTTTAACTGCATCAGCAACGTTAGGCGTTACTGTACCAGTTTTAGGGTTAGGCATTAAACCACGTGGGCCTAAGATTTGACCTAACATACCAACAACGCGCATTGCATCTGGAGATGCGATAACAACGTCAAAGTTCATTTCGCCAGCTTTAACTTGTGCAGCAAGATCTTCCATACCAACAAGTTCTGCACCAGCTTCTTTAGCTGCTTCAGCGTTTGCGCCCTGTGTAAACACAGCAACACGAACTTCACGGCCAGTACCATGTGGTAATACTGTAGCGCCACGAACGTTTTGATCTGATTTACGAGGATCGATACCTAGGTTAACAGCAACGTCAACACTTTCTACGAACTTAGCAGTTGCTAATTCTTTTAATAAAGCAGTAGCTTCATTGATGTCGTAGTTCTTAGTTCCGTCTAATTTTTCACGGATAACGCGCATGCGCTTAGTTAGCTTTGCCATTATATTAGTCCTCTACTACCAAACCCATTGAACGTGCAGTACCTTCAATTGAGCGAGTCATCGCTTCAATATCAGCGCCAGTCATATCAGTAGCTTTTGATTCAGCAATTTCTTGAACTGCGCTACGCTTGATAGTACCAACTTTCTCAGTGTTCGGACGGCCAGAACCAGACTTAAGACCTGCAGCTTTCAATAATAAGAAAGATGCTGGAGGAGTCTTAGTTTCGAACGTGAAAGAACGGTCGTTGTATACAGTGATAACAACAGGAATTGGCATACCTTTTTCGAACTTTTCAGTACGAGCGTTGAATGCTTTACAGAATTCCATGATGTTCACACCTTTTTGACCTAAAGCAGGTCCAACTGGTGGAGACGGGTTTGCAGCACCGGCTGCTACTTGTAGCTTAATATAAGCTTCAATTTTCTTTGCCATGTCGACATATCCTCAGTTTGGGTTCAAACGCGTATCGGCTACATGCCAATATGCTCCCCTTGAAAATTACGGGTGCGAATTATACAAAAATTCGCACCCGCAAACAAATACTATTTGTAGTTAATTTAATCAGCTCTTTTCAACTTGATCGAAATCAAGTTCAACAGGAGTAGAGCGACCGAAGATCATTACTGATACCTTAACGCGGTTCTTGTCGTAATCAACTTCTTCGATAGTGCCATTAAAGTCAGCAAATGGACCATCGTTAACACGAACAACTTCGCCAGGTTCATACATAACGCGATGAGTCGGTGACTCAACTGTGTCTTGTAAACGCTGAAGAATGGCATCCGCTTCTTTGTCTGAAATAGGCGCTGGACGGTCAGATGTACCACCGATAAAGCCCATAACACGTGGAATACTTTTAACTAAATGCCAGCTTTCGTCATTCATTTCCATCTGTACTAATACATAACCTGGAAAGAATTTACGTTCGCTTTTGCGACGCTGACCTGCACGCATTTCAACCACTTCTTCTGTCGGTACTAATACCTCAGCGAAGTAATCTTCCATGTTGTGCATTTTGATGTGTTCAAGCAATGTTTTACACACACGGCCTTCATAGCCCGAGAATGCTTGGATCACATACCATCTTTTTTTAGCTTCTGTTGCTTCAGTCATGTAAATGCCTATACGCCAGTAATTAGGTTAACAACGCGCAAAAGTACCCAGTCGAAACCCCAAAGGATAACGGCTACGACAGCTGTTGCAGCAAGAACAATGAATGTAGTGTTTAGCGCTTCTTGACGCGTAGGCCAAACCACTTTACGAACTTCAATGTGAGCTTCACGAGCAAAAGATAAAGCTTCTTTACCTTTCACAGTTTGCAGTGCAATAAAGCCTGCTAGAACAAAGGCAACAATTACGCCTAAAGCGCGTACCACAACACTGGCTTCGCCATATGCTTGGTTGCCAATAACAGCGGCGGCAATCAATATAACTGCTATGCCCCACTTAACAATATCCAGAGAATTAGTCTGGTTTTCAGTATTTGTTGTCATCGGTTGGTTCCGTTACTCACTAAGAGACCTGAGCTTAAAATTGATAAAGTGTACCATTATCAATCAGTACTTCCGAATTAAGCCACGAAAAGCATCTGCTCAGGGTCAAAAATCGGCCATAGATTGTATTCTTATTCTAGTCAGTTCGCAAGGATGACACTAGAGATCATCAGCAAATCTTACAAAAAATAACAAAAACAAAAAAGGAAGCCGAAGCTTCCTTTTTTTATGTGTTAACTAAAGGCGCTATTAAGCAACGATTTTAGCTACAACACCAGCACCAACAGTACGGCCACCTTCACGGATAGCGAAACGTAAACCGTCATCCATTGCGATTGGGTAGATTAGTGTAACAACCATTTTGATGTTATCACCAGGCATTACCATTTCTACGCCTTCTGGAAGCTCGATAGTACCAGTTACGTCAGTTGTACGGAAGTAGAACTGTGGACGGTAACCTTTGAAGAATGGAGTGTGACGTCCACCTTCTTCTTTCGAAAGTACGTATACTTCTGATTCGAAAGTT
>NZ_MPHK01000036.1 GCF_001957135.1 Shewanella sp. UCD-KL21
AAAGTGGGTGGTAGACAAAGTGGGTGGTAGACTGCCAACATGTGGGTAAAGGACTGCCAGCGTTAAAGTACCTGTCGCGATACCTTTATCGCGGCGTGTTACCCGATAAAAATATCGTCAGTAATATCGACGGACAAATTAGTTTTGAGTATCAAAATAGCCAAACCAACACCACTGAAATACGTACATTACCTACTGTCGAATTTCTATGGTTGGTACTGCAACATGTACTGCCGAAAGGCTTACGGCGAGTCAGAGATTTTGGATTACTCAGAGGAGGTTCAGCCAGGCTGCGGCAACGAATACGCTTGATGCTAGCCGTTGCTGGCACCGTGTTTGCGCCGCTCGAAAACACCACTAAAACTCAAGCCATACGACCTTGCCCTTGTTGCCGACAACCGATGATATTTATGGGGGTGCATAGGAATAAGCATGCACGACTGACAAGCTTTCTTAGGCAAAAACCAACCACACCTAACGCCACTGTTTAAGCGGAAGGATTAAAAATTAACACTTAAGATGCGGAACAAGAAAAGTATCAGGAGGTGCTAAGGCATTGATATTTTAGGTAAAGAAATTAGCTGACGATGCTAAGGGATCTATGCGGCTAGTAAAAAATGTAACTGCTCTGCACACATCGAAAAAGCGTAAGCTCTTACGCCGATATTTACACTATAAAGGTATCACTCGGGCTTGTTCAACACTTGGGATAAGGACGCGGCTACGCGCGGCCTATCCTTATCTGTTATGTGGTTTTAATCTGCATGCATTATTTCTTTTCTATGCACTACACCACGATCATCGGTTGCAATTATAAAGTGGCCTTTCTTTGCTGGCCATTTAAACTCTAAACTTTTGATTACCCTAAGCTCTACATTTTGCCTTAAGAGATGCTCCTCTAATGAATCAGCCCAAAGTTCAATAGATCGATCAATACGAGCACTATTTAATTGTGCAGGCTCAAAACTTCTAGTTAGCCAATTAACGGAAATATCATAGCCTTTTTTATGAATGTTTCTTAATTCATAAATTACAAAGTCATCATTTACGTAGTTTTCATAACTCGCAAAGCTATGCCCAAAATTATGAATCGCTGACTTTATATTTTTATACTTCATAGTTCGATAAACACATAACAGCTTATTGATTAGCAGCAGGATAACCTCCTGCTTTCTTGTATGTCTCTTCGTCAAAATATCACTTGCAAGTGTTTGTTGTAAATATGTTATTTAACAAAAAATACAGGTTAAATATGACAATTTAGCAGATAAAAAAGATGCATAGGTGTTTACGAGGTCTGCATAGCACTTTTATATATATTACAAACTATTGATAATAATGAGTTAATGTCTAAAAGTTAGTATTATCGATGCGCCAATCAAACGATTTATGCATCTTTTTCATAGTAATTATCTTAACTTGAACTATAACTGTATATAAATAAGGGCTATCCACTTAGCACAACCAACCACTATATATTGTGGTTATCTATTTTTAATTGATTGGTATGTTATCGGCTTAGAATGCACTGCTTGTTCAAGCAACCTGTAGAATAATAATCCCCGAGAATCTGACTTTCTTCTGTTGAAGCGAAATGTAAACTCATCTAAATAATAATCAAGTTGCTTAGCCTTCACCGCGCCTTGATATGTGCCTAAAAGCCACCTTTTACATAATGATGAGACTCGATGTACCCCTGCCATTGTTTCATGCGCAGGTACAGATGAGCCTAAATGCACTATTCGATTATGCCTATATCCTTTCTTGTCTATTTGTTTGTATGCTTGAGAACCATCACTACAAATTGTGCTGCCAGGTTCTATTACATCTTGAATGAATTGATGGATATGTTCTTTAGTTGCACTTTCAACTTGCCTTAAGCGTAACCGACCAAATCCAGTGGGTGATAGCAACTCAACCGCAACCAAAACTACAGCTTTACGCTTACCCTGTTGATTTTTAATAGATGATTGTGGAATGACACCACCTATCAATGTTTCATCAACCTCCACGACTCCTGACAATTTATCTCTTTCAGGATCAACCATGGCATATCTTAATTTGTGCATTAATGACCAAGCGGTTTGATAACTCCCAAAACCTAATAGTCTTTGAATTCCAAGAGCACTGACACCATTTTTTTGATTTGTAATAAACCAGACTGCGGCAAACCAACTTTTTATTGGGGTTCTTGTTTTGTCAAAAAGTGTGCTTGATGTTACTGAACACTGAGAACGGCAAGCATGACATTTAAACTTGCCATTACTTAACTGATAAGGTGATTGATGGCTTGAACAGCTTGGGCAAATGAATCCGTTTGGCCAACGAAGTGTGTAAAGGTAGCTAATACAAGATTGTTCATCATGAAACCAATCAACAAATTCGTCCCAATTTTTAGGGTAATCGACGCCAGTTTTTAATAAATACGAGGAAGTTTTCATCACTACATATTGACACTGGTGGCGCTAAATGGATAGCCCTTATATAAATACAGTGCATTGGTAAGGTAACGGTTATGGGGCAATTAACATTTTTGGAGGCTATACGGACAGAGATCAGGGTACGCCATTACAGCTATCAAACAGAAAAATCCTACCTCTATTGGAACCGCTATTTCATTCGACATTGCAATATTCGTCATGGCGCTGATATAACCCACACTTTGATTGAACAATTTCTCAGCTTTTTAGCAGTGGAGTGCGAAGTGTCGGCGAGCACCCAGAAACAGGCCCTATGTGCCATTGTATTTGCTTGTCGCCATGTGTTAAAAATTGAGCCCGATGAGTTACAATTTCCCTATGCAAAAGCCCCTAAACGAATACCGCAGGTATTGTCTAACGAAGAAGCAAAACTGATCATCAACAATTTGTCAGGCTACCACTATTTAATTGGTGCCATCCTATTTGGCTCAGGGCTAAGRTTAAAGGAAGCCTTAAAACTTAGGGTTAAAGATATTGATCTAACCACTAAATCTATCTTTGTGTACCGAGGTAAAGGGCAAAAAGATCGAGTTTGTATGCTACCTAACGGATTGATTGATTCTCTAAAATCACAAATGAAACAGGTAAAAAAACTCCACGAGACGGATTTGTCAGATGGCTTTGGACTTGCTTCATTGCCCATATCTCTCATCAGAAAATATCGCAGTAACGCCTCTAAGTTTCATTGGCAATATATCTTTCCTGCTAGCCGCCGTTGTATGCACCCAAGTGACAACTACGTATGCAGACACCATATTCATCCAACGGCTTTTTCACGTGCATTAAGGCAAGCTACCACTAACAGTGGTATAGATAAGCGCGTTACCGCCCATACTTTCCGCCATTCATTTGCAACATCTTTATTACTCAAAGGGCATGACATTCGTACCATCCAAGAGTTATTGGGACACAGTGATGTCAAAACAACCGAGATATATACCCATGTGATTGGTGGCCATCATACTGGGGTCATAAGCCCTCTTGATAGTCTTTAAGGCATACTACAAGACAAGTTACTAGGGCCTTATCTTTTGCTTTCCGCATTAGTAAATATAAGGCAAGCACAGAAAAAAAAAGTTCGAATGAGTAATTGCTCTAAATGATAAAGGGGCAATAGGAATAAATCCGTAAATCAAATTACACATATTTACCTGTCTTGCGTGTAATTATGCATGAGTTAGATAATTGCGTGTAATTAGAGGTAACAATGAGGGAAAAGACGGGATAGGTATAACTTTTAGGTTGAGCATAACCCACCTTTCAGATTAGGTTTTCTATAGACAAAGCTTTACTCGTCCTACTTACCTTTTGAATAACGAAACTCACTTTGGGGCATAAATGTGTTACGACCACTAACTTTATACTTCATTTATATTGGCTCAGTTACAGCAGGCCATGACTTCAATCTAATCCATTGCCTGCCGCAGGCTTTTGTGCAGATGCATCCAAGACACGCCGTGAACACATCCCTGTGGGCTCTGCGAAAACGTCCCTGTTTTCGAAGGTCTTGAACGCATCTACACTGGGATTATAATCTCTTCGATTTAGCTTTATATATTGTGATAAGTAAAAGCTAAAAAGCTATTTGCTTCCGACTCAATATGGATTGAGGTCATCGAGAAAAGACCGTGAGCTTGGCATGGATGCCAAGCTAGCTTTCGTTAGGCCATGGAAGGCCTATCGGAAGCGTTAGGGCTTTTCGACAATGACTGAAGCCGTCTACAAACGAAGTCAGAAGCTGGATCAATCCCCATCGAAAATTATGCGTTTTTCAGCATTTTTCGTCGGGGTGCTGAGGGATTGTTAAGGGGGACAAGCAGTTTCCCCCTTGACTCTGGTGTGGGCGAAGCGCCACGACGTTAATCCAAACGAAGTTTGGAAATACTTAAAGAAAGCTTGCAATTTATAACTAGTATGAGTGAAGCACCCCGATTTTGACTTGTTCAAAATGGCAATCTAGATTTGGGGGCATAAACGAGTTACGACCACTAACTTTATACTTCATTTAAATTGGCTGAGTTGCAGCAGGCCATGACTTCAAACTAACCAATTTCCTGCCGCAGGTGCTGTATAGGATATACGAATGTCGCGATCACATGGTCAATGGTGTTCCCGACATCATTATGACATTTCCCATATCCCTATGGGTCAGATGTGAAAGAGCCACCTTATGTGCAGATGCATCCAAGACACGCCGTGAACACATCCCTGTGGGCTCTGCGAAAACGTCCCTGTTTTCGAAGGTCTTGAACGCATCTACACTGGGATTATAATCTCTTCGATTTAGCTTTATATATTGTGATAAGTAAAAGCTAAAAAGCTGAAAATCTATTTGCTTCCTACTCAATATGGATTGAGGTCATCGAGAAAAGGCCGTGAGCTTGGCATGGATGCCAAGCTAGCTTTCGTTAGGCCATGGAAGGCCTATCGGAAGCGTTAGGGCTTTTCGACAATGACTGAAGTTAGCAACAAACGAAGTCAGAAGCTGGAGCAATCCCCATCGAAAAATCATGCGTTTTTCAGCATTTTTCGTCGGGGTGCTGAGGGATTGTTAAGGGGGACAAGCAGTGTCCCCCTTGACTCTGGTGTGGGCGAAGCGCCACGACGTTAATCCAAACGAAGTTTGGCAATACTTAAATAAAGCTTGCGATTTATAACTAGTATGAGCGAAGCACCGCGACTTTGATTTGTTCAAAATGGCAATCTAGATTTGGTGCAGCTTAATTGTATTAGCTTACAGGATTGCATATTGCAGGCCTATTGCTCAGCAGGCATTAGCTGCTTACGCTAATCATTGACTGATTATTAATTAATACAAAAAATTCATCCTCAGGCTACAGCATTAATTTTTGCAACTAACGGGCTACCTTTGTGCCGCGAGGCTTGAGTGTTTTGTAACATTCAGTAAAAATTGCTTCTGCCAATACGTTAATTACGCAATTGGCTGTTATCATAGCCCTAACAACCGATTTTTTATTTTGGTGAATTATTTCACCTCAAAGAGCATTCAATGAAGTTAAAAATACTAGCAGGGATAGCACTATTTAGTAGCTTTTCAACTCAGGCAGCTTGGTGGGTAGAGCCTACAGATTTACCCCTTAGAGCAGATATACAATTACTTTCTGATACTGGGGTGATTATTCAGCCTATTACTACATTTCCATTAATGTGGTCTGGGATAAAAAAAGATTTAGATAACGCCGCTGACAGCCCTATGACGGTTCATCAAAAAGATGCTTACCATCGCATTATGCGCGCTTACAATAAAGACCACCAAGCAGTGACTTTAGGTGCAAGCTTAAATGGCGCCAACGAAAGTGCTCGCTTTATTGGTTACGGTAATGATTATCGCGACAAGGCTGAGGTGGAATTTAGCGCCGAAGTCACCCAAGACTGGTTTAGTGGTCGCTTAGCAGCGAGTTACCATTACGACTCAGCAGATGGCAATGAAACTCGCCTAGATAATAGCTTTGCAGCAGTCAAACTGGGTAACTGGATTGTCACTGGCGGCGCAGTACAAAAATATTGGGGCCCAAGTTGGGATTCTGGTTTAATCCAAACCACCAATGCCAGACCTATGCCAGGCATTACCTTTTCTCGTAATGACAGTAATGCCTTTGAAACCCCTTGGTTAAACTGGGTTGGCCCGTGGACCTTTACCACCAGCTTTAGCCAAATGGAAAGTGATCGCTATGTGCCTGACACCCAGCATTGGGGCGCTCGCGGTACCCTAAGACCCATTTCAAAATTAGAAATTGGCTTTTCTTGGACCATGCAATGGGGCGGTGAAGGCTACGGCAACAGCTTGTCTGATTGGTGGGATGGCTTATTTAATGGCGGGATGTCTGAAGGTGAGCTTGAAAACGGTCAAGAAAACATGCTCGCAGGTTACGATTTTAGATGGTCTGATACCGCTTGGGGCGTACCTTATGGTATTTACTACGAGCGCATCCATGAAGACTATCACAATGGCAAACATAAGCTGATTAACGCCTCTAATTTAGGCGGAGTAGATGTTTTCATCGCCTCACTTAACACCCGTTTTTTTGCTGAATACTCAGATACTGCAGCGGCCTGTGGTGAAGACTCTAACGTCTACAACTGCATGTATGAACACGGCTTTTATAAAAGTGGTTACCGTTACTATGGCCGCAGCTTAGGCAGCACCTATGATAATGATTCTCGCGTTATGGTGTTAGGGGGTATTACTCAACTACAGCATGGCCAAAGCTTATCGACTAAGTTTCGTTATGCCAAACTTAACTTTGATGGGGTAGATACTGGCAACCCAACGGGTGGTAATCCGGTATCTCCAGGCCGTTACGAACGTTTATTGCAACTTGATGCCAGTTATCACCGCCCATTTTACGATGGTAAGTTAAAGCTTGGCGGCACTGTTGGTTATAGTGAGTATCCAGAAATTGATACCAGTAGTGAGTGGGAAACTACCATTTACGCTGGCTGGGAACGTGACTTTTAATGGCTAATTGCTAATTGCTAATTGCTAAGCGAAAGTCTTTAACCGCGCAAAATCACCAAACAGCCCATCAAATGATGGGCTGTTTGCATTACGCCTAACTGTATCAATAGCTAAATTATCACGCTTACATACAGGCGGTTAATTCGCGATTTTTAATTACAGGCTCATTACTACAGGCCTTTATCTTCCCACTGCTGCTTTTTACGATAGATAGTCGAAGGGCTTACATCCAATAAACCCGCAGCTTTGGGAATATTACCGTCACATTGCTCAATGGCGGTTTCAATGGTCATTTTTTCGATTAACCACAATGGCTGTATATCATCATCAACGAGCTGAGTTTGCTGATTAGGGGCTGTTTCTGCGGCTTTTTGTATAGCCTGTTGAGGTGCATTTTCAAAGCCTGACTCGCGTGCTTGATGCGCCTTTGCCTCTACTGGTGCGGCTGAGGTATTTAAATCTGTCATCGGCAGTGACACCGCTGCGCTCATTTGCGCAGTCACTTGCGCAGGTAACATGGCTAAAGACACTTCTTCGGCTGTGTTAAGCACTACAATTTGCCTGATCACATTCTGCAGTTGACGCACGTTACCTGGCCATGGGTAATTGACAAAGCAACGCTCAACTTCGGTAGAGAAGCGTTTAAAAGATTTACCTTCTTCTTTGCTGTATTGCTTCAACAGCTTTTTAGCAATAGACATTACGTCTTTGCCCCTTTGTCTTAAAGGCGGCAGTTCGATAGGGATAACATGTAAGCGATAATATAAATCTTCCCGAAAGCGTCCTTCTTGTACTTCTTTCCATGGGTCTCGGTTGGTGGCACTAATAAAACGCACATCAACTTTTTCTTCTTTAGTGCCGCCTACACGCTGAAATACGCCGGTTTGAATAAAGCGTAGCAATTTACTTTGCAACTCTAAATCCATTTCACACAGTTCATCCAGAAATAAGGTGCCGCCATTTGCACGGGTAGCGGCGCCATCACGGTTATTTACCGCTCCGGTAAAGGCGCCTTTGGTATGGCCAAAAATTTCACTTTCAATTAAGTCTTTGGGAATTGAGGCGCAGTTTAAAGCAATAAAAGCTTCTTGTGCCCGTGTTCCCGCTTGATGGATCGCTTGGGCACAAACCTCTTTACCAGTGCCACTTTCGCCCATCACAAACACCGACGCTTTACTGTTGGCCACGCAGTCAATGGTGTTATACACGGTTTGCATGGCTAAGGAGTCACCAATAAAACCATGAAAGTTTGTTTTAGGCAGGCTATTTTCATAATTGGTCACCAGTGCTAATAAGTCTTTTTGCTTCAGTGCATTACGCACGGTAATCGCTAGCCTTTTACTATCAAAAGGCTTAACTAAGAAATCAAATGCACCGGCGCGCATGGCATCTACGGCTAAATCAATGGTGCCATAGGCGGTGATCATAATGACGGTGATCTGCGGGTAGTCTTGCTGCACTTTGGTCAAAATATCCATTCCCGACATATCCGGCAATTTAATATCTAACACTAATAGGTCTGGTTGTTTACGGGCCAGTTCTTTTAATGCATCTTCACCAAAATTAACCAGGGTGACTTCGGCGCCTTCGGCACAAAGGTATTCGCTGTACAATGCGCCTAATGACATACTATCTTCTACAAGAACGGCACTAAATCCCATGGGTAACTTCCTTATTTAATTATTTATGACCGATATCAAATCGTTGCTCAATTAACCTCAAGCTTTGCTCAGCAACCACAAATATCTGCTCAAATAATGTGGCTAAAGGTTCATCTTCGGTTCTGGCTGCGGCCTCAAGTAAAATGGCAACTTCAGATAACTTTTGCGCCCCAAAACTCCCAGCACTACTTTTAATGGTATGAACTTGATCTTCAATCTCTGCTCGGCTTCCGTTGGCAGTGATGGTTTTTAAAATATCGATACGCATCTTAGTTTCATTATGAAATACCTTCATCATTTTAACTAAGCTTGCTTCACCGACCGCTTTTAGTAACTCATCAAACACCTGCTGATCCAACAACACATCATCAGCGATAGTTTCAGTTATAGTTTCTGCGATAGTTTCATCTGTGGTTTCAGCTATTGAGCCATTTGTGGTGTCAGCTAATAGGGTTTCCTTTACCTCAGCTGTTGGCTTAATGTGAGTTTCTGTATCTGCTGCTATATCACCAATCTCGTCACTCACCTCATGAGTTATTTCCATCGCGCCATTAGCATTGCCCTTCACCTGAGTTAACCAGTAATTTATCCCAGAGATCAGATCCTGCTTTTTAACCGGCTTACCAATAAACCCAAGCATGCCGGCATCTTTACATGCTGCAACCTCTTCACTGAATACGTTGGCTGACATGGCTAGAATAATTTGATCAGGTTTACTAGCAAGAATTTTGCGGCACGCTTCAAGGCCATCCATTTCAGGCATACGAATATCCATCAAAATTAAATCAAACTCTTGCTTTAACCCTATCTCGACCGCTTCTACACCATTATTAGCATAGGTCATGACTGCGCCGCTATTGGTCAATATCGTACCGGCGACCATTTGGTTTACAGGGCTATCTTCGGCGAGTAATAATTTACAGCCATCAGGCAGGGTTAATTTACTTTCAACGATCTGCTTATCACTCTTTTCTACATTACTGACATTACTGATTAAGCTTAGCAATATCTCTCGGCTTAATGGCTTACTGACAGACTCGACTATGCCTAAGTCAGTACTGCGCGCCTGCACTTGTGTATTCACCCCAGATAACAAAGCCGTGATATAGCCCGTCTTAGTCAAATAGCGATTTGATAAGCCCTCAACGCTTTGATGTTCACTGTCTAAAATGCAGCTTTCATCGAGCATGATGACATCAAATTGGCCACTAATGCTTGCTTGACTATCAAGCTCGCTGAGCTGATGTGCAAAGCATGTTTCGACGCCATATTGGCGGTATTGCTTTTCAATTAACCCACAAACGGTCATATCGGGGTGAACCACTAACACCCGAGGAGCTGTTGGCAAACAAATATCAACCCTTGTTATTTCAGCAGGTTCATCGAGTATCACAGTTAATGTAA
This sequence comes from Shewanella sp. UCD-KL21, assembly GCF_001957135.1. GTDB lineage: Bacteria > Pseudomonadota > Gammaproteobacteria > Enterobacterales > Shewanellaceae > Shewanella. The sequence continues at coordinate 10,026 of NZ_MPHK01000036.1, forward strand.
ACTCACTTCCTTGGCCTAATTGGCTTTGAACGCTCAGGTTTCCCCCCATCATTTTGGCCAGTTCAGAACATATGGCTAAGCCTAAACCTGTACCTGCATAACTGGTGGTATGGGTGTCATGAACCTGAGAAAACTCTCTAAATAATTTCTGTTGTGATATTTCACTGATCCCAATGCCTTGATCTTTTACCTTGCAGCTCAATTGCACCTTGCCGTTATCGCGGTTGATAATCTCAACCTCAACAGCAATACACCCATCGGTTGAAAACTTAATCGCATTATCCACAAGGTTTTGCAAAACTTGCCTAATTCGCTGCGCGTCTCCAATTAAAATTTGCGGTACATCTCGGTCAATAACACTCCCTAGATGCACTCCTTTATCATGGGCTTTATGGGACAAAATCTGTAACACTTGCGCGACTAATTTATCAGGTTCAAACTCTTTGGCTTCCAGTTGCATTTGCCCTGCTTCAATCTTCGAGAAGTCCAAAATATCATTAATGGTACTTAACAAGACTGACCCGGCTTCTTTAGCCGCGCGTGCATACATCCGCTGGCCCTTTTCAAGTTGCGAGTCTAATAGCAAATCCACACTGCCAAGTACGGCATTCAGTGGGGAGCGAATCTCATGGCTCATCGTGGCTAAAAAGCGTGACTTAGCTTCACTGCCCGCTTCAGCTTGCTCTTTTGCTAATCTTAATTCTTCTTCTCTGGATTTTTGCTCTGAAATATTGCGTAAAAAAGCGGTAAAGAACATTTCGTCACCTAATTGAATGGGGATCACCCGTAATTCAACCGGAAACTCCTCGCCTGCTTTATTATGGGCTGGGACTTCGATGCGATTATTCAGCACAGGGCCTTCACCAGTACGGCGGTGGTGGTCCATGCCGTTTTTATGGGCACTATGAAACCCTGCAGGAATAATTAAATCTTCCAGCATTTCACCTAATGCCTCTTCGCGCTCATAACCAAACAGTTTGACCGCCGCCGCATTGAACTCAACCACCCTGCCGCTAACATCAATAGAGATTAACGCATCGTGGGTGGCTTCAATGGTTGCCACTAAAATAGATTGAGTTCTGGCCGCGGTTTGTTGCTCTTTTTTAAGTTCGGTTAAATCTTTGATAAAGCCTAAAAATAAGATCTCTCCATCAATTTGCATTTTTGAAATGGTTAACTCGATAGGAAATAAGCTGCCATCTTTATGCTGCGCTTTTAACTCACGGCTGTTACCAATAATTTTTGCATCGCCAGTTGCAAGATAATGCTGAATATAGCCATCATGCATAAAGCGATCTGCCATCGGCATTAAAATTGACACATTTTCATCAATAAGCTGTGCTTTTTCATAACCAAATAACTTACTGACGGCATTGTTCACTTCATTAATCACGCCATTAACATCAATAATGACAAAGCCATCTGCGGCAGAATCTAATATGGTATTTAAGCGAACATTGGCACCTTGTAAATCACTGCGCTTTTCATCCAAGTTTTTGAGCATGGCATTAAAAGCGTTGGTGGTATCGGTGATATCTTGGGTGCCGGGTTCAACCACTTGCACCCCTGATTCCCCTTCAAGCACCCGCTTTGAGGCATGCTGAATATTAAAAATATGCCTGATGAGTTTAAGGCCTTGATACCAAGATAAAAATGAAATCAAAATGATCACTAAAATCATTAATCCGCTGTATTTCAAAGCCACGGCTTCAACGCTATTATCAAATTCATCGGTATTAACAAGTACGCTTATTTGAATGCCAGTGCCATTATTGGCCTTAGCTACCACCTCAACCGTATGCTCTTTTGGGCTCACAGCTTTAATGATCTCAAACATACCTTGGGCATTACGCTGAGCTGAATACAATAATTTATCTGCTTTGAAGACTTCGATTGAGTCAATATGGCTAATGTGGTGGGCTTCTAAAGATTGTTTAAGCAGTAAGATGGACTCGCGGGCCTTATCAGGGTTAATACTATTAGCCACCAGCTGCGCCGCAAGTTGAGCCTGCTGCCTTGCTTCTTGCTGATTGGTCTCTTTGATGACAGCTAAACTATTAAAAATTAGCATCAGTAACAGTACGACTTGCATTAATCCAATGGCAATTATCGCTTTTAATCTAAATGACAAATTCCTTCTCCTGATGCATTTTGCAAACAGCGCTGTTTAACCCTGTCAAAAATCTATTCCAAAGCAAATGTTTACTACATTATTACTCACTATGAATTACCTGTTCGCATTTTGCAAAAAATTATTCCCAATCTGGAAATGCAAATAATAGACTTTACTAGAAAGTTATTTAACCATCTGATTTTATAACACAAAAAAATTGTGGAATAGCTTTTGCCTTAATAGGTTATTAGACAAACTTATTAGAGAATCGCCATGCAAAATGCTAATGCGTCAACGTCGACTATCTCCATCCTTTTAGTGGAAGACACATTCAGTGAACGCTATTACATTGCCAGTTTAATTCAAAGTTTTCAGCCGGAAAATGTGCAGTTTGAGATGGTGCAATGTGAAGATGGATTAACGGCGTTGGAGAAGTGTCGTACCCAGCAGTTTGACTTAATTGTCAGCGACTGGCGCATGCCTAGGATGAACGGTGTTGAGCTGTGTAAAAGGCTAAAAACCAAAACAGATCCCGGTTACTTCTTGCTTTTAACCGGTAATGATCAAACTCAAGATATGATTTATGCCATGGACTCAGGTGCTGATGATTACATCACTAAACCTTTTTTAGCCTCGGTATTAAAAGTCAAAATTCAAGCTGCTGTGAGGCTTATCCAAGCAAAAAAGTCGGTACTTGAAAGTAAGCAGCAGCTACAAAGTTTACTTTCTCAAAAACAGTCTGAACTGACCCAAGCTGCAACTTTACAGCAATCCTTACTGCCAAAAAATAATTTAGCCTTCAACAACTGGACTATCCGACATTATTTTGAACCCGCAGAGGAACTTGCAGGCGATATTTTGCAATGCTTTGAAATTGATGAACAGTGGATAGGCTTTTATGTCATTGATGTATCGGGTCATGGTGCCAGTGCCGCCATGCTCAGTTTCACCCTCGCCCAAGGCTTATCTCCCCAAAGGATGGACTGGCAGCAATCGCCAGAAAAGGTCATGAACGCCTTAAATAACCTCTTTGATGACCCTGGTAATTTGGGCCAGTTTGCCACTGTAATGATAGGAAAAATTAATATCAATACCCATGAGTTACAGCTGTGTAATGCAGGTCACCCCTTACCGTTAGTGATCTCCAAACTCGATGTTCAAACCATTGATGTGCCCACAGGAATGCCCATTGGTATTGATAAACACTGCCAATACCAAAGCGGTCAATACCAACTTTACCCGGGTGAGCAACTGCTGCTGTTTTCGGATGGCGTCTATGAAGTTAATCATCCAAAGTTTGGCATGTTTGGCTTAGAGCGCTTAAAGCAGCGCTGCTTATCAGCTAAAGCCATGCCGGCGGCGAATTTATTGAGTCACTTAAGTTACTTGCTCAATCTTTGGCAGCAGTCGCAGCCCCAAGATGATATGTCACTACTGCTATTTACCGCACCCGATTAAAACGTTATAGCAATCATGGTCATGATAACTGTATGCCAAATGTTGCTTATAGGAGTTAGATTTAGAGCAAAGATAAGCACTTAAATTAACAGCTTAGATTTTTGAATTAACCCAAACAGACTCACAACTGAAGGAGTTGATATGAATAACACTCAATTGAACATCAGCATCAATTCAATGACAGCAGATCAAGTTTATGACGAATTAGAACAGTTTTTGATCAGCAATAAAATTGAGCCATTACAACGCTTCAAGCTCATCAGTTGCGTACTGGAAGCCACTAATAATGTGCAACAGCACAGCGCTGATGACGCTGAAGATATTAAGTTGTTATTACAGAAAAACGATAACAAGTTGATTATTGATATTTTAGATAACTCAAGCTTTACCCCATTAATCGCCCCTAGCACTTGTCCTAACAAACACAAAGCCAACGGCCGCGGCCTATGGATAATGCATCAATGGATGGATCAGGTGCAGCAGCAGGCAACGGTATTAGGCACTCACTTGAGATTAAGTATGAACTTGGGCTAATGCTTTAGGCGGGATACAAACTTGATGGTCATAACAGGTTTATGCCTCAAACAAGTGCTGTTTAGTAATGTCATATAGTTGGTGTTTAATCGTAAAATCAAAAATCGTGGTATTTAGTTTTACTAGCTTAATACGCACCAGACTTAGAAAATTGATTTTTATAACTTATTTCCAAACTCCGTTTGGATTAACCTCGTGGCGCTTCGACCACACCAGAGTCAAGGGGGAAACTGCTTGTCCCCCTTAACAATCCCTCAGCATCCCGACGAAAAATGCTGAAAAGCGCATGATTTTCGATGGGGATTGATCCAGCTTTTAACTTCATCTGTATCCGTCTTCGGTCATTGTCGAAAAGCCCTAACGCTTCCGATGGTGAGTCTGAAGTAAATGGATTTACAAATGTCACGGTGGCATGGATGTTAAGGAGTGACCCTGCACCTCGAAAGCTATGCTCACATCCATGTGAGCATCACGCTATTTTCTTCAACGTCCTCAATTCAAATTGAGTCTTTTAGCCTTTTACTTTCTTAGATTTATAGATTGTCTAGCTTTTGATATTTGGCTTTTACTTGTTGCAATATATAAGGCTAAATCGAAGAGGTGAAAATTCCGGTGTAAGCGCGGCTGTGACCGTCCATGACATGGCGAAGTTTCACTGTGTGAAACGCTCTGAGCGAGAGGCATGGATGCCGAACTGGCCGTTTAACATGGATGTTATTTGTCATGGCCGAGCTTTCAGGGACCTTTTGATTTATATAAAGGATGCAGCGTGTCACAGTCGTGCTTGCACGATAGCCTGCGGCAGGCAATTGGTTAAATCGAAGTTATGGTCTACGGAGAAAGTGCCAATATTAATAAAGTATAAAGTTAGTTCTTGTAAGGGGTTTATTCCCCGTTGAGAGTTACGGCGATCTAGATAATTAATTTTAACCAACATCACTTTCCATGTTTTCTCAATCTCAATAAACAGCACATTATTATTCAATAAATGCCCTAAAAAACTTATAACTCCTTCTATTTTTTGACTGTATGTACGAACAGTTATAATTTAATTTTTAGAATTCACCCATTTTACTTCTCGTTATGTAATTCGAAAAATTCTCGGTTTATATATTGAGATAATACTAAGTTACTGATTTTAATATAAAGACTGTAATTCGTAAGATTACATAACGAGAGCAAATCATTCTCGGTTAACTAAACTCTCGGTTTCACATTGATTGAAGCGTAATTGATTCAAGGTAATTAAGCTGATAAGTTTTAAAATTATTAATAATTAAAGCACTTTGCGAGTGAAATATCGAAAAGTACCTATTTGTGTTTATCGGCATTCCCGCTAATACGCTGTTGAACTAAGCCGCTGCGCGGAGCCCCAAAGGCCGACATATGAACCACACTTACCTCAGTGGAACTCCCACTCTCTAGGAGGTAACTTATGTCGGTGCAAACACAATTATTCCACGATGAAATTTCCCTTAGACGCTATTCAGAGCGAACGCGTAACTCTTATCTTTATGCCATTAATCAACTTGAAAACTACCTTGAACAACAGGGTGAAGCGGCTATTGATAGCGTGAGCGACGGACAACTTACTGCCTATTTTCGCTATTTAAATCTTGATAAGCGTCTATCCCGCGCCACCATTAAACTACAATTAAATGGTATTCACTTTTACTTTGAACATATTTTAAAACGCCAATTTAGTATTAATGTGTGCTTACCTCGCCCCAGTCAAAAACTGCCGCAAGTGCTAACTCAGCAAGATATCGGGCAGTTATTGCAACATTGTCCCAATCAGAAATATCGTACCATGATAGCGCTGTGTTATGGCTGTGGATTACGTGTCAGTGAAGTGGTGCGGGTGAAAGTCAGTGACATTGATGGACAACGGCAATTACTTAAGGTGAGTCAAGGGAAAGGGGCTAAAGACCGTTTGGTTATCATTTCGCCGTCATTGCTCAATTTACTACGGCAGTACTGGCAACACTACCGCCCTCAAGACTGGTTATTTGGCGTTAAATACCACGATAACCTGTACCCAATACATCAATCGAGTCTGCGTAAAGTCCTTAAAAAATCGGCCGCGTTAGCGGGTATCGTTAAAGCCTGTAGCCCTCATAGTTTACGTCATGCTTATGCGACACATCAGCTACAAGCAGGGATGCCGCTTAATCAGTTACAGCAACAGTTAGGGCATCGCAGCATCAAAACTACTGAACGCTATCTGCACTGGTCACCCGAGCTGGGTCATCAAGGCTGTGATTTACTGGCAGGCCTAAGGTGATGCTATGGCGCATTATCACTTGAGTGACATCCTGCAAACACATTACGGTCACTATCAACAACATCACCGATTAAGTCATCAACAACGCTTAGTGTGTCAGCGTATACTAGCGTGCCGCACGGCAGCATTAGGGCAACAGCAATGGCAGTGTGATAAATGTCACTATCAGCAGAGTGTGTTTTGTTCATGCCGAGACAGGCATTGCCCACGTTGTCAGGGTAAGCAAACGCAAGTATGGATAGACAAGCAGCAACAGCAAGTGCTGCAATGTCGCTATTTTCACTTGGTGTTTACCTTGCCCCATCAACTCAACCACCTCACTAATAGTGATGAACAGGCCAAACAGCTTTACTGCGCATTGTTTGAAGCGGTATGGCAAACCTTAAGCCGATTTGGCATGAGCCGCAAACACTTGCAGGGGCAATTAGGCTGCACCGCGGTGTTACATACTTGGGGACAAACACTCACCCAGCACATTCACTTGCATTGTTTAATACCTGGCGGGGTGGTAACAGCGCAAGGACAATGGCGCGGGGTTAAATCTGACTATTTATTTCCTGTTAAGGCCGTATCAAAGGCCTTTAAAGCGAAGATGTTAGCCTCGCTGCGCCAGCGTGAACTGACGGTTGCCCAAGCAGATGAACTGATAAAAAAGGATTGGTGTGTTTACAGTAAAGCTTGTCTATATAAAGCAGAGACTGTGGTGGCCTATCTTGGGCGCTATACCCGCAAAGGCATGTTGCATGAGTCACGACTTAAGGCGGTGACCAAAGATAAAGTCAGTATCAGTTACACTGACTACCGCGATAATCAACGAAAAGTCATACAGTTAAAACCAGTAGAGCTCATCAGACGATATTTATTGCATGTCCTACCCAAAGGCGTGATGCGAATAAGACATTTGGGCTTTTTAGCCAACAGTTGTCGGCGTAAAAAACTCGCTAACATTCGTCAGCAACTGTGTGCTCAACCCGTAAAAAAGACAAAAGCGGCAGAGCCATTAGGATGTTGGTGTTGTCCACAGTGTGAAACGGGGCGACTGAAGTTTATGGGGCTGGTGCCACTGTTAAAGGTCGTGGAACGTGAAGCGCAGTTAAGGTTGTCAGGCTAATCACCAGAAATGGGGGGGAGACAATGAAATCCAAGGCGTGCTGAGTTGATGAAAATTAACTGAGGCAAGCTATCACGGCCTTAAACTGCAATATCAGCATAAAACAGGTAAGTAAAGCAGAGTAGAAAGATGGAATATCACAAAACCCACCTTAAAAGGTGTAATCAGAACAAACGATTAGCCGAGATGTTGTACAAAAAACAATTACCGTCAAAAAGCAAACTCCTATAGCATAAACCATACCGATAAATAGGGATGTGGCATCGGCCAAGTCCAACAAGCGATTTATGCCCTGCAAACAGCGCAATGCATAAATACTAAAACGTTATAAGCTTAAAAGAGGATTTAGGTTGAACAATTATTTTGAAAGCCCTTTTGTGGGTAAGTCACTGAAAGAACAGGTGACCAATCCTAATATTATTGTGGGTGAGCATAGTTACTATTCTGGCTATTATCATAATCATAGCTTTGATGATTGTGCTCGTTATTTATTGGCTGATAGAACGGATATTGATAAATTAATTATTGGTAGTTATTGCTCAATTGGTTCGGGTGCTGTTTTTATGATGGCAGGCAATCAAGGACATCAACATAATTGGGTCAGTACGTTTCCGTTTTTCTATCAAGAGAATGAAAATTTCTCGGACGCTAAAGATGGCTTTGAACGTTCAGGGGACACGGTAATTGGTAATGATGTTTGGATTGGCACTGAAGCAATGATTATGAGCGGTGTAAAAGTCGGTGATGGTGCAATTATCGCAAGTCGAGCTGTCGTAACTAAAGATGTCGCGCCTTATTCAATTGTTGGTTCAAATCCAGCTAAACATATTCGTTATCGTTTCACTGAAATTGAGATTGCTCAGTTGTTAGAAATGAAATGGTGGCAATGGAGCGATGACCAAATCAAGGGCGCAATGAGTTTAATGTGTTCGTCAGACATCAGTGGTCTTTATAGTTATTGGCAAAATCAGAATCGCTTATAATCGGGTAGCCGGAGGTATCTAACCTCCAGCCCCCACACCACCCTGCATGCGGCTCCGCACAGGGCGGTTCATTTAGAACGCCTAATTAAACTTTCTGGTTAGGATAGTGAACTGCGACCCATCCATCTCTTAGTGAATATAATCCTGCTTTCTTCAGATACTCATTACTCAGCGCTTGCTGGATCCCTGGTGTTTTTGAACTTCTCCATGGGCCTTTGCTTGTGATACCACAACCAACGGCCACTTGAATCTTGACGCCACGTTTAAGTAGGTTTTGCA
>NZ_MPHK01000037.1 GCF_001957135.1 Shewanella sp. UCD-KL21
TTTACGGATTAATCCCATCCACAGCACGAGCCAGACGGCTTGCTGCGCAGGCAAACGACGATTACGGATACTTGCCTTGTTGGCTGAAAGTAATGATTGTTCTATCCACTGTGAATCGATAGCCTCCATTACAGAAGCATAATCTCCACTTTCTTCTACTGACTCATGAACTAACTCAAGCTCTTGCGCAAACATAAAAAAATCCCTACCAGAATACTGGTAGGGATTATCATTCATCTGCAGGATCGTTCAAGTGTTCTTAACCGATCGGCATTAACTCAATGAGTGGCTTTTTTGTGCCTGAAATAAACTGCTTGTGCAGCTTCATCCCCTTTAGCGACTTCCGCAATATACCAATCACGATAAGTAAGTGATCAGAAATAGCGTAGGAAAAATGCTTGAGAACAAGGAAGATTTTTTTATAAGTAGTTATTCTACAATCAAAAAATCTAACACCGTTATCAAGTATTTTCACAAGCTAGGGTGAACAGTTATTTATTACGATTGGTATTACACCAATGGCTGGTGCGGTGAGTTAACATTGCAGAGATTGTTATAGATTAATGCAGATTACAGATAATAAAAAACCACATTTGCATGTGGTTTTTTGGCTATGGATTATCTTATCGGCAGATAAATTAAATGTTGATGGAAGTCGGCGGTGAAATAAAGCCTTGGTAAGCATCAAGTCGCATGGAGGCAAAACGATCTAACTGTGTTTGCTGCTGTATTCCGGTAACTATGACTTGGATATCTAAGCCTTTGGCCACATTTGATAGGGCTCTACATAGCTCAATATTGTGTTGGTCATCTTCCATATAAGCAAAGGATTGATCCAGTTTGACATAACTTGGGCGCAGGCTTTGTAAATAGGCCATTGAACCAAATTGACGACCGAAATGATCAATACCAAATGTTGCCCCATTATCACGAATGATATGGCATAACTTTTCACAGTTTTCTAAATCACTGTAAACACTGGCTTCAGGTATATCAAAACAGATCCTTTCAGGGAAATTGCAATGACGTAAAAACTGCTGTAACCAAGTGTGAAAATGAATATCGCTAATACTTTGAAAGGTGAGGTTAATAGCGAGTGGCTCATAATTTCGCTCTAACAGTCGGTTTTCTACCACAGTTTCAATTAAGCATTGATCCAGCAAGGTGCCTAGCGACAATAACTCAACATAGGGCATAAACTGACCTGCGTGTTGCAGTTTATCGTCGACGGTAAGTTGGCAGTAAACTTCCCGCTGGCATACCTCTTTTTTGCGATTGAGCAAAATAGGCTGCCATCTGAACTGGAACTTCTTATTTCGAATCGCATCGGTGAGATTTTTGCGCCATTGCTCACGGCTAAATAATTGCTGTTCGTCGGTTTCAAACCAATGAAACACCTTATTGTCTTTTAGTGACTGCTGCAGTGCATTGTCAGCCTGGGCTAAAATATCACTGACGGTCATTTGGCCAATGCGCTCAGCAACACCAATAGCAAAGCCTTCGTTGGGCTTACAGCCTGCTTTTGATATTTCTTTATTAAGGGTTCTGAGTAAGGTTTGTAAGTATTTGGTGAGTTGATCATGCTCAACATCAGCGATCAAAAAAGCAAATTCATAGGCGGCAATACGGCCAATAACAGAAGGTGCTATCTCATCTAAATGATGCTGCAGCTTTTGTGACAGTAATTTAATGGTTTCATCACGTACTTGATAACCATATTTACTGTGCACTGTTTCTAACCAGTCAAATTTGGCGAGGAATATTGCTCCACTGCTGGGCTCTGCTAACCAGCCATTAATTCGGCTGACCATATATTGTCGATTTGGCAGCCCTGAAACTTGGTCGACGAGGTTTTTCTTACGTAGGGCTGAGACTTCTTCATCTAGTGAGTTAAATACCTGTTTAAGCTGCGATGACATGCTATTGAATGCAGTGACTAATTCTTTTAGCTCTTTGGTTTTAGGCATTGGCATATCAGGCCCAAACTGCTGATTAGCTACTTTTTTTGCATGAATTGAAAGGTCATTTAGCGGTTTTAAAATAAAGCCTAAGCCAAAGCGGGCGCAGATGATAGCCAGTAAAAATAAGATGGAAAAAATGATAATGGTATTAGAAATAATCCGCCACAGTTCATGGTAGCCAAACCCTGGGTGGGCAGTGATTTCAATTTTAGCCAGCTGTAGCCAGCCTGATGTTAAGACAGTTTCTTTGGTAACACTTTTAAACAGCTCAAGATCAATAAACCACTGCGGTACGCCATTAATTCTGATGGCGTTATTCCACACTTGTTGCTTACCATCAACCAGCCAAGTGAGTTTAATTTGTTGGTAATAACCGCCTTCAAAAATCACATTGACTAAGGTTTCTGCGCCGATGTCATCACCATTTTCAAGGGCAGGGACGAGCATAATGCCAAGTGAATGACTGGCATTATTTAAGTCTGATTCCATCTGTTTACTGAGGAAACTTTGGGTTTCTGTAAACTGCACGTAGCCTAAGCTTGTTACGACCAGTAAAAATAAACCAAAAAGTAACGCGTAGATTTGACGAAAGAGGGTCATCTTGGTCACTACTCCATTTTTTGCTTGGGTTGACGCAAGCGGTCGATACCCAATCTAAGTTTTAAATCATTCCATTTTTCAAGACGTGATGAGGAGCCAGCTAGCACACCTCGGCCTTTCTCTTTATTGAGCCATAGCTGTTTACCATTAAAGCTGTAAACAGGTATTAAATCATTTCTCATTGTCGCAGGTTTTATCATCGGGTCTAGATTGTCTAACACCAGTGGTACCGCTGCTGGTGTTTCATAGTAGGCCAGTACCATGTGGTACTGGTTTACTGTTTTGGCTTTTACCATGGTAATTCTTAGCTTATCTTCCGGTATCCCAACTTGGAGTAAGGTAAAGTATTTAGCGATAGAAAAATCTTCACAATCACCAGCATTTACGCCAATAAACTCCATTGGTGAAGCCCAATAATTTGACTCGCCCCATAAGCGCTTATCGTCAACAAACTTAAATAAGTTAAAAAAGCGGTTTACCTTTTCTAGTTTAGCGCGATCATCAAGAAGCGGTGCTTCATTGATGATCTTAAACCACGCTTTTGCCCGTTTACCTGCTCTTTCACCGTAATGATCAGTTAAGGCATTAATGGTTTTTTTAGCATCAATTTGCTCGGGCGGGGCAGCCAAAAGAGCTGATACCATCAAAGCAGATGCTAGCAGCGAATAATGACAACTTTGTTTTATACGTTCTGATCTCGAACGGCCATTACTCGACAAGTCTTGGCACCTCAATGACAATTTTTACTGATCAACAGTATAAATGTGCCACTTCATATCTGTTTTTGAATCATCACCGGTCACTTCAGCAATAACCCGGCGGTTAGCCTCATTAGCCTCTTCTGAGTCAGATTCATCAATAGGTCTATCGTAGCTATAGCCAATGGCATTGAGCCTTGAGGCATTAATAGCAAAAGTGTCAGCTAATATTTGGGTAACGTTTTGTGCTCTTGCTTGAGATAATTGTAAATTATGCTCATAGCTGCCGGTTTTACTGCAATGGCCTTCAATAGTGACATTGGTGCTTGGGTACAGTTTCATTAATTGCGCAATTTGTTCAATTTGCTGATAAAAGCGTGGGTTAATGTCAGCTGAGTCATTTTCAAACAGAATGTGTAACTCTTGGCGCTCGTTAATCTTGCTTACGGTGGCGCAGCCATAATTGTCGATATCAGCTCCAATGACCGTTTCTAAGCAGCGCTCACGGGCCATAATCACACCGTCATTATCATTATCATTAAGATCAAACTCTTGTTGCGTGGCCGTGTCCATAGTGACAATATCGCGCATCGAACAGCCAGTTGCTAAGCTTAATCCAAGTAGTAAAAACAAATATTTCATTATCTTACTCCACCTTCATAATCACGTTCACCTTGCCAAATATCTGGACGAGTGACCCGCAACGAGTCAAGTAATCTACCCGTTGCATTCAGCAGCCGATATTTTGCTGCGGTTTCGTCAAACTCAGTTTGAAGGTAATCTTTACGGGCCTGAAACAGTTCATTTTCAGTATCGAGTAAATCTAGCAAGCTACGCTGACCTAAATCGAACTGCTGAGAGTAGGCCACTTGGGTGTCTTTAGAGGCGATGACGTGGTCGCGAATATAGCGTTTTTGCGGTGCTAGCATCTCATAGGCGTTCCAAGATAAATGTACCCCTTCAATAACCTGGCGATGTGCCCGTTGACGAATTTCTTTGGCCTCATTGATTTTGTACGCAGCTTCCTTTTCCCGTGCGAGATCTTTACCACCTGAAAATAGGTTGTATTTAACCCGTACCATGCCGACTAAATCGTTATTATGACCGCCGACATCAGGGTTGATAGCACTGCCAGTGCCGTAACCATCTTCGCCATCTACATCATTATTCCAATTACCATTTAATTCTAATGAGAACTTTGGGTAGTAATTTGACTGCGCTGATTTACGCTCTCTATCTGCGGCGTTAATATCACTATTGGCAGACTTGAGGATGGGATGATTTTTTTGGGCCATCAGCACGCTTTCAGCGATATTATCTGGCATTAAATCCATATCAGGCACTGGTGCCACTAAGTTATTAGGCTCTTTTTCGACAATACGAATATACTGCGCTTTAGCATCTAACAGGTTATTTTTAGCTGCCATAACATTAGCGTTAGCACGGGCTAAGCGACCTGAAATTTGCGATAAATCAGCAATGGAGCCTAAGCCCGATTCGGTGCGCTGCTTAATTTGATCGTATATTTCTTCATGACTTCGGAGGTTTTTTTCCGATAACACTAATAGCTGCTCAGCTTTAATATAATTGGTATAAACCTTACTCACTTCCAAAGCAATATCTTCAGCTGCAGCAAATAATGCCCACTGTTCAGCACTGGCTTCAAATGAGTAGCGATCAACTTCACTGCTGGTATAAAAGCCGTCAAATAACATCTGTTTGATACTAAAACCCGCTTCACCACGTTCTAGTTCCATAACGCCATCATCTAAATTATCGTTATTAGGCTGGTTTTTACGTCTGGTTGAGGGACTGTCCGTTTGCTCCCAACCATAGGCGCCTGTTAAATCAACCGTTGGCATATAACCTGCCACAGCTTGATTTACTTGCTCCTCTCGGGCTTTAAAGCGATTAAAGGCAATACGCAACTCTGGATTAGTATCCAGAGTATGGGCGACTGCCTGTTCTAACGACTGCGCGTTTACAGTGGGTACTGCAAAAAATGCAGACATTACCAGTGTGAAAATACTTAACTGACGACACTGGGCTATATTCAATTTCATGTAAAAAACCCTCCCGGTTTTTTGGTTTAATTCTCTCGTAGTGCTGTTTCTTTAGCCCTTAAAATAGGGTTTAAAATATACTCAAGGATTGTTCTTTGTCCGGTAATGACATCGACTGAGGTCAGCATTCCCGGAATAATTGGCATCTGTGTGCCATCTTTTTTGATTAAATTTGATTCTTTGGTTCTTACTCTGATGGTATAAAAGCTGTTGCCTTCTTCGTCTAGGCTGGTGTCGGCACTAATGTGCTCTACGGTGCCTTTGAGGCCGCCGTAGCGGGTAAAGTCATAGGCGGTCACTTTGACGATTGCAGGCAGGCCTGGGTGTAAAAAGGCAATATCTTGTGGGGTGATTTTGGTTTCAATTAGCAGCTGATCTTCTGATGGTACAATCTCAATAATTTCTTCACCAGGCTGAACAACTCCGCCTAAGGTATTCATGTGCAAGGTTTTAATGGTGCCATTGACGGGTGAAGTGATAATGGCTTTGCTAATTTTGTCGAAAGCCCCGATTTGGGCTTGGTTCATCCGAGACAGCTTGGTTTGCATTTCATTGAGTTGGGCGCGTAAATCGGCGGCATAAACAAATACTGCTTCACGGCGCTTAAGAATTGCTTCGTCCATAGTCGCTTTTAATTTAGGTCGCAGCAGACGTAAGGTTTTTAGCTCGCCTTGAATATCATTAACCGTGCGCTCAAGCTTTAATAGTTCAACTTCTGGGACGATGCCTTTTTGCGCCAGTGGCTTGGTGAGTTCTAATTCCCGAGAGATTAGCTGATAGCTTTTGGTTAGGGTGATAATTTTGGAGCTTAGCTCTTCAGCCTCTTGTTGGCGCTGCTGTATTTGGCGAACCAATATTTCTAATTGATTACTGAGATTATCCAAGCGGCCGCTGTATTCTGCTTGCTGGTTTTTAACTAAGTTAGGCTCATCATTAATAATTTCATCTGGAAAAACTAATGGCTGCTTAGTGATTTTGACTTGTTCGCGCCAGTTTGAAGACATGTCAGAAATAACAATACTGTCTAGCTCTGTTCGCAGGCGGATCACATTGGTTTGTAAGCTATACACCTCTTGTTCTTGCTGAGCAAAATCAGAGCGAAAACGAATGTCGTCAATTTTTACCAGTGGCTGACCTTTAGTGACTATCATGCCTTCTTGGACATAGATTTCTTGCAGCACGCCACCATCCAAGCTATCGATTAGTTGAACTTGGGATGAAGGGATCACTTTGCCCATGCCTGAAGTGACTTGATCTAATTCAGAAAAGTAGGACCAAATAAAGAAACAGATAAACATGGCAGCTATTGACCAGATGATGAGACGATGACCCCTCGGAGAGTCAGTCATCATGGCGCCATAAACATCATCGACCATATCTAAATCGTTATTAGAGAGCTTGTTCGTCATTAGCTGCGCCCTCCTGCAAGTAAGCCATTATTGAGTTTTTCAAGCACACTGTCTTTGGGGCCATCAGCAACGATATGACCTTTATCAAGTACGATAATGCGATCAACTAAACGTAGCAGATGCATTTTATGGGTGATCAGTAACAAAGTACGGTCTTTACTGACATGCTCCATGGAGCGAATAAACTGCTTTTCAGCCCGCGCATCTAAGCTAGCTGTAGGCTCATCCATTAATAGGATAGGTGGGTCATTTAGGGTGGCTCTTGCTAATGCTACGGTTTGGCGTTGCCCACGGCTCAATGACAAGCCGCCTTCGCCAACTTGTTGATCTAAACCTTCTGATTCGAGGTTCGTAAACATACTGACCCCAGAAAGCTGCACAGCGCGAATGAGTTGATGCTCAGTCACCTGCCGGGTGCCGAACAGAATATTGTCTTTGATAGAACCATGAAAAAGGGTGACATCTTGGGGCAAATAGCCGAAATTTTTACGTAAATCACTGGGGTGAATTTGTCCGGCATCTAAGCCATCGTAACGCAGGCTGCCTTGAGTGGGTTTATACAGGCCTACTAACAGTTTTGCTAAGGTACTTTTACCTGAGCCATTGCGGCCGATAATAGCGATGCGCTCACCGGGTTTTAAATGGACAGAAAGCGGATGTAGCACAGGTCGTTCGGCTTCAGGAAAGCTAAAAGCGATGTTATCAGCATCAATTTTACCTTGTAAGCGCTGTTTGCTAACCAAATGGCCCTTGTTTTCAAACTCTTCTTCTTGATTCATCACCTCGTCAAGTTGACGTAGCGAGCTTGCTGTTTGGTTACCTCGAGTAATAAGCCCTGCAAGCTGCGCCATCGGTGAGATAGCGCGGCTTGATAGCATCACCGCTGCGATAATACCGCCCATTGAGATTGCGTTTTCTGCCACTCGGTATACCCCAAGGATCACCACACAAACGACGGTTAGCTGCACCACAAAGTTAGCTACATTACTGACGGCATTGGTGAGCTTTTTAGATTTAAGTTGCCAGTTGGCAGTGTGGCCAATCATTTGCTGCCAACTTTTTTGCACTAAGCCTTCAGCGCCATTGGCTTTAATGGACTCTAATGCGGTTAAGCTTTCAATCAAATGGCCGTGTTTAAGGCTTGAAAAGCGGTTACTTTCTTCAATTGCGGCTTTAAGTTTAGGTTGGATGTAGAGCGTAAAACCAATAATGATGATGCCACCAAGCACTGGGATCACCGCTAAGTCGCCGGCAACAATATAAATAATGGTGACAAACAGTAGGGCAAAAGGAAGATCCACTAAGGTAGTGATGGTCGCTGAGGTTAAAATCTCTCGAATACTATCAAATTCACTTAATTGTCTTGCCATGCCGCCGACGCTGGGTGAGCGCTTTGACAAAGGGATGCCTATGGCTTTGGCAAATAATTTTGATGAGACAATAATGTCGACTTTTTTACCAGCAACATCAATTAAATAGCTGCGCAATTGGCGTAAGATAAGATCAAATAAATAGGCAATCCCTGCGCCAATGGCGAGTACCCATAATGACTCAAAGGCTAAATTCGGTACCACTTTATCGTATACATTCATGATGAATAATGGTGATACCAATGCGAATAAGTTAACTAGCACAGATGCAATCAGGGCATCTCGATAGATGGGTGCTGAGTCTTTAATGCTTTGTAGTAACCAGTGAGTACTATTATCGTGAATGTGAACATCAAAGCTGTTATCGCCACGAAACTCTTGTTTCACTAAAAAGAGATAACCCACATAGAGGGTTTCTAATTCTTCAATGGTAAGAACTTCTTCGCCACCGGTTTCGGGTAATTGAATGGTTGCTTTGTCAGCGTCGATATCAAGGCTATGCAAAATACAGGCTTTTTTATCTTTAAGCAGTAAAATACAAGGCAGTAAAATATTAGATATCTGATTAAGATCTTTTCGAGTTAACTTAGCCGACAAACCGCCACGGGAGGCAGCTTGTGACAGTAAATCAGGGGTGATGTTAGCGCCAGTTAATGGTAAGCCTGCCGCAAGTGAGTCACTTGAGCATGGCGAACCAAAATGTTCGGTCATTAATACAAGACAATCGAGTAATGGGTCAACCGTAGTACGTTGCGAGGCTGAGATAGTCCATTGCTCTTGAATGTTAGACACTGATGCTGGCACCTAATGCTTATCCTTTAGTATTATTGTTATTAAAGTAACGACCTTGTTAGCGCCGTTATAATACAACGTGACGCCAACAAAGTGTTGTATTTAAGGAATAATATTTCCGTCATTTTCAAAATTGAGTAAATCAATGGCTGAATTATTGGCCACAGTAGCAGTTTCATCTGCAGAGGAGTCAATAATTAGTGCTCCATCTGCTAACAAGCTGCTAATGACAACACCTTCATCAGTGGTGCCATAATTGCTACTATCAGATAAATCCACTCCATCGAGTACAATGACTTGGTCAACACTATTGTTGTCATCGGCATCTATGGTGATAGTGGTGTTACCATCAGCAAAAGAAATACTTAAGAAGTCTGTAAGGGTGTCAGTATCTTCCCCTTGCAATAAATCACTTAAATCTAATTTGTCAGCATTGATATCAAATCCACTAATAGTGTCAGTACCGCTATCATTCGCTAACCAAGTGTAAGTATCATCACCTTCGCCGCCAATCAGTAAATCATCACCTAAACCACCGATTAACAGGTCATCGCCTTCGCCGCCAATGAGTAAGTCGTTGCCGTTGCCACCGATTAGTACATCGTCGCCAGCGCCGCCATCTAGGCTGCTATTAGAGGCATTTGCCATGATGATATCGTTTTCATGGGTGCCTGTAAGAGTGGTTGAGTTTTGATAATCAACTGTTACTTGTGCACTGTCAGTAGCGCCATTACCCTCGAGGGTATAGTTGAAGCTATCGCCATCATTGGCAGCATTTAAAGTAACGACTCCATTGGATAAGCTCGCGCCACCGTCAACGGAGGTTATAGCCGCAGAAATTGGCGTTGAGTCTCCATGGGTTAGATAGGCAGTATCAATACTGAGTGTTGAACCATCAGCCTGATTAGTAATGATATTATTTACGTTTGCATCAAGTCCGGCATAGTAATCAAGTTCAATAACCAAGGAGAGTGAATTGCTATCACCGTCATTATCAAGGACTTCAATGTCTATATTCTCTTGTTGATTGAGGATATTTTCATCAACATCAATGAAGTAGTTATATACGCCTGTTTCAAAATCTATGGTAAATGTGCCGCCAAAACTTGTGGTGATGATTTGCTCAGGATTAGCAGGGTCATAATTGTAGGTGGCACCCCCTAAGGTGATGCTATCAACGCGGCCGCCATCGGCGCCGATTAATACGCCTGTCGTGCTATCTCCCGTGATGATACCTAGGTCACCAACAACCGTGCTATTGTCAAAATAATTTAAAATAGTACTGGTAAGGTCGTCTGCATCGTCTACGACAATGGCATATTCTTCATTACCATTTACTTCAGGGTGAGCAATAGGCAACAGCTCATCTAAACTGGCATTGCCAATACCGATACCAAAT
Source organism: Shewanella sp. UCD-KL21 (assembly GCF_001957135.1). Classification (GTDB taxonomy): domain Bacteria; phylum Pseudomonadota; class Gammaproteobacteria; order Enterobacterales; family Shewanellaceae; genus Shewanella. The sequence goes on from NZ_MPHK01000037.1 coordinate 10,293, forward strand.
GAGATATCATAATTATCTTGAACGTAAGTTTCCCATTCAGCTTGTTGGTCCGTATCTACTTCTTGCCCATCGTTAGGTTCACCGTCAGAGATAAAGTAAACAAAGTTTTGATCGGCGCCAGTGGGTATATCCCCGCTATTCATTACAGTATTAATTGCAGCTGCATAGTTAGTACCGCCATCTGCGACTAAGCTGTTTAAGTAATTAATCGCGCCATCAATATCATCCAGTAACCAACCAGAGTTTGAGGTCCCGCTTGAATAAGTAATGATTTGTAAATTGACATTACCTGTTTGATCAACTTCTTTAATCAATGCAGTGAGTGACTCAACTGCCGTTTCAAGGTAAGTTTTACCATTACCTGCAGCCCATCCCATACTACCTGATACATCGAGGACAAAGGTTAAATTGGAGGTGACAGGTGCTGATGCCGTTTGTAGATTTTGGGTTACGTCATTAGCAATAGGAATATCATCAACAATGGTTATTTCTAGGCTAGCGTTACTGCTCACGCCACTGCGATTCTCGATAATATAATTAAAGTTTTCGAGTAAATCTGCGCCTGTGTTGTTAGTGCTATTAAGTTCATATTGATAATCACCAGCACGGATACCCGCTGCATCTTCGGTATAGACAGTTAATTTGCCATTAGCAGTATTGATTATAATGATGCCATCGGATGGGCTCTGGCCTTCAATGCTGGTAATGATAGTCGAAGCACTAACGCCAGAGTCATTGTCGAATAAATTACCCGTTGCAATATGGACATCACTGCTTGCATCGCTACCGCCAACTAGTCCTGCTTCTGAAACGGTTTGACTGTCTGTTGCAGCAATTGGAGTAGAGTCTTGGTTTACCGTTAATGTCGCTTCAGCGGTATCTCCGTCAATATCTTCGAGGATGTAACTGAATTCTTCAGTGACGAGGACGCCGTCACCTGCGGATGACACGGATAAATTATTTAAACCATAACGGCCATCAGCTGATGTTAAAACGATAAATTGGAATGCTGTATTACTAATGATGTTGATACTATTGTCGGTCGTACTTCCGGTGGCGACAATGGTAGTTCCATCGGCAGCATAAGCAGTCCAAGTCGCTTCATCATCACCACTTACATTGGTTAATCCAATAGTCGCTCCGGTAAAGTTGCTGCCGCTGCCCAAATCAATAACCAAAGCCTCAGAATCGCCAATGCGGTTATCTCTGACACCAACTCTACTGCCATTACTGTCAATATTACTACCTGACGCAGCTAAATTGTTTAAATCTAGGTTGTTTACATTATCGATGCCAGTTAATGAAATGCCATTACCGCTTGTTAAATCACTTAAACTAAAGCTTTCAACAATTGAGTCGGTTTGAGTTGACTCATAGGTATAGCTACCGTCTTGGTTGGCAATCAAAATACCCTTGTCAGTTACGATAGTAATATTGCCATCAGGATCAAAATTGGAGTAGGTCGTGCCTTGGAAATTGAAACTTATAATTGAGGCAGCATCAGCACCAAGTTGATCTATTCCACTGCCATCAGTACCAGCACCAGTGATGACATTGCCATAGGCTGTGCCACCAAAACCAATACTATCAACATCATCAAGTGCAATAGGCGCAGTATCAACAACATCAATATTTATCGCTGTCCAGCTTGAATTGCCTGTGCCATCAGTGACTTGATAATAGAAAGTATCGACAATAACATCGCCAGAGTTATGTACTAAGCTAGGCGCTTGGTAGCTGTAGGTGCCATCAGCATTGATGGTAATCGTTCCACCTAATGTGGTTGTGAATGAGGCACCCGCTTCGGTAGCGTCAATCTTACTTGTATCAGATGCATCAGGCGCAAAACCACTGATGGTTAAAGTCTCATTTTCAGCATCGGTATCATTGTTCACTAAATCATTGGTTGTAAATGTGAGTAACTCACTTTCTGACGTTGAGAATGAATCGCTACCTGATACAGGGTTATTATTTATCCCCACGATATTAATGGTAACGGTTGCAGTATCTACGGCACCATATTGATCGGTAATCGTGTATGTGAAAGTATCGGTTTCTAATTCACCAGCAGTTAACGAATCAAAAGCACCGTTGACATCATAGCTGTAAGTACCATCAGCATTGATAGTGACGATAGCGCCACTGGTTAACGTGATTGCTTGTCCATATGTGTAGCTCGAACCATTGACATGAGTAATACTGAAGCTATGACCTTGGGCATCAGTATCGTTAGCAAATAAACCTTCTGTGATATCACTAATGGTTAATATCTGATCCTCTTGAACAACATAAGCATCAACCAGTGCAGGTCCTGTGACAGTGACAGAGTCTAAGTAGTAGTCTGAGGAGTCAGTGAGATCTGGCCCTCCATTTACTTCACTAATAGTTGGTGCAGCTTCAAATACCAGCTGGTCAAATACAAGGTTGCCAGTATTAATTGTAAATGTGCCGGTTGTGCCACTAGTTGTTGAAAAGGTTTCGGTTGCGACCAATTGACCATTGTAATAAGCGTACCAAGTACCTTGCTCACCACTATTTTCATCAGCAAACATTCTAGAAACACTAAAGGTTGCTTCATTAACTAGGCCATTGAAATCAATGACAATCGCTTCTGATGTTCCTGATGCAGAATCATACTCAATCTGACTTGTAATTTGGTCTGTGGATCTTGGAGACCCATCCACACCTAATTGATTAGTGCCATCATTATAAGTCAGTGTTCCGGTGCTGCCGTCAGCATTTCTGGCGCTAATCACAAAGTCTGCTTCGCCATCAGCATTTGTAGGACTTACCCAACCGTTGGATGAGTCTGCAGTGGTTGAGAAAGTACTTCCAACAGCGTCATCGACAGCGTCGACATTGTTTATGGTGGCTGTATCAGAATCAGTAGTTGATTCATTTCCTGCTGCATCGGTTTGAGAAACACTAACTGTTATAGTTTGACCTTCAGCAGGAACATCTTCATTCCAAGCTATTACGCCATTATTATATGTAAAATCGACTCCGGGAGGTGTACCATCAAGGTTAAGTAATTGACCATTTTCAAGTTGCAGATCGAAAGTAATTGAAGATCCGTTAACCGAGGTTGTGATACTGACATACCCGCCAGCAACTAAATCGATATTATCCACATTTGCTTGAACTTGAATACCTGATCCATTTGTGTTTATTTCATTTTGATTAAGCCATCCATCACCTGGAGTACCGTCATCGGTAATAATAATGCTAGGTCTACTTGGAGCTAAATCATCAACGTCTTGGTTATCAGTGGCGATAGCCGATGGGTTACCGGCGGCATCAATGACTTGTGCATCAACATTGACCTGGGTATCGCCTGCAGCGACAGRGACTTCCACGGCTTGACCAKTATCAAGCATCGCTTGGGTYACGAGGCCGTTGAACAATTCGTTGCCGTTRCCATCAGTGATGATCAGCGTGTCACCAATTGCGGTGCCCGCGGCTAAGGTCACGGTGGCGGTGACGGTGCCATCCGCGCCAATTTCATCGCTGCTGTAAATACCGTCATCACCCATGCCTTCAAACTCAACGTTTGGAGTAGGTGCATCAGTGTTATCAACGTCTTGGTTGTCAGTGGCGATAGCCGATGGGTTACCGGCRGCATCAATGACTTGTGCATCAACATTGACCTGGGTATCGCCTGCAGCGACAGGGACTTCCACGGCTTGACCATTATCAAGCATCGCTTGGGTCACG
>NZ_MPHK01000038.1 GCF_001957135.1 Shewanella sp. UCD-KL21
CCGTTGTGACCCCAGCAAACATTGATATCGCAGTTGCCGATGTCAACGATGCGCCGGTTGCAGGCAGCACAAGTTACACAGTCAACGAAGATGGCCAAATCACCATTAGCGCTGAGCAGTTACTGGCAAACAGCAGTGATGTGGATGGCACTGTCAGTCTAGACTCAGTGTCTTACTCAGGCACCGACGGCATATTAACGAATAATCTTGATGGCTCGGTTACTTTCTTCCCGAATGAGAACTTCAACGGTGACATCAGTCTTGATGTAGTGGTTATCGACGATGACGGCGCCACTGCTGAAACCACCGCTGGCATCACCACGCTGGCGGTCAATGATGTGCCAGTGGTCGATGGTAATTTGGCTTACAATGTTGACGAAGATGGCACTATTACTCTCAGCCAAGAGCAATTATTGGCTAATGCATCTGATGTAGACGGTGATGATTTAACCGCTGAAGGGCTTAGCGTTGCTGGTAATGCAACAGTTGTGGAGAATGCTGATGGCAGTTTCACCATTACGCCTGATGCAGACTTTAATGGCGACTTAGGCTTAAGCTTTGATGTCTCAGATGGCACCACCACGGTTGCCACCGGTGTTGATTTAACCGTTAACCCAGTCAACGATGCACCGATTGCGGGTGCTGATATTTATATTCAAGCAGAAGAAGATCAAACCGTTGGCGTTAGTCTTCGTGAAGAGCCAGCTATTCGTCTCGATGCACAACCTGAGTTTGGTATTATCCAAGCCAATATCAATGATGAATGGGTGACGTTAGAGGTAGGACAAGAATTCGCGCCTGATACTGAAGTACGCTTTGTTGCTGATGAAACCGCAGTTACTGATTCTACTCATACCAGTCAAATCGGTACCTTTGATGATAATGCAACGGTTGATGACTGGGGCACAGAAATAGATTCGCATACTCGTGAATTTACTGATGGCGACTTAGTGGTTACCACCCAGAGTACAGATGGGCCGTTAGGCGCTTGGAATGGTAATACCCATATTGGCCATGGTATAGGCGATACCGATAGGCAAGGGTTAAGTGGTGATGAGCAGCTAATTATTAATGTTGAAGGTCAAGACATCAACGAAATTAGCTTCGAACTAGATGGCTTAGGTGGTTGGTTTGTCGAAGGCTCTAAAAACTTCACTGAAGTAGAAATTAGGGCTTTTGATGCCGATGGCAACCTCATTGATTCAGAAACTTATCATAAAGATGATAATAGTAGCTTCGAACATACATACACACTTACCACGGATGAACCCGTAGCACGATTTGAGTTAGGCACAATTGAAGGTAACGGCACTTATGTGGTGCAGAATATGTCTGTATCGCAGACCTTACCTGATGATGTGGTCTTTACATCTATTGCTGTTGATGGCACTGAAGTAACTGAAACAATTGAGCTAAACCTTCATGCTGGCGATCAAGATATTGATTTATCAGCAGAGCTGCCTGTTGTGACAAGTTCAGAAGGTGTAGATGGTTTTGCCTCTATTGTGATCACCGAGGAGCAGTTACTTGCACAAGCTTCTGATATTGATAGTGAAAACCTCGATATCATTAATCTTGAGTTAAACGATGAGAATGCCACACTAACCGACAATGGTGATGGCACTTGGACCCTTACCCCAGATGAGAATTTCTCGGGTGATATTGACCTAACTTATCAAGTGACTGATGGTGAGTTAGTTGATGATAATACTATCCATATCAACTTTGCTGAGGTCAATGATGCACCAATTGCATCTGGACCAATAGTCCTGAGCACTGAAGAAGACAACTCTATTAGCTTCACTGATGCTGATTTACTTGCCAATGCATCTGACATTGAAGGTGATGATTTATCTATTCAAGATGTGAGTTACACTGGTAATGCCGGTGAGTTAATTACCAATGACGATGGTAGTTACACCTTTATCCCTAATGAAAACTTTAATGGTGATGTTGACTTAAGTTATGGCATTAGTGATGGTCAAGATGTCACAACCAATAATATTGATTTAACTGTTATCCCGGTTAATGATGTCCCTGTTGCTGGGGCGCCATTAGATTTACAAATGCTCAATGATGGCACCATGACCATTAATGCATCTAGCTTATTGTCAGGTGCAAGTGATGTTGATGGGGATATTCTTCATATTGAAGATTTAGTACTAACTAATCAGCTTGACGGTACTTTGGTCGACAACGGTGACAATACCTTTAGCTTCACACCAGCTGAAGGATTTACCGGCAATGTGTCTTTGTCATTCGAGGTCAGTGATGGCCAAGCATCAGCACCTAGTTCATTAAATATTACCGTTGAAGAATACAACGAAGGCCCTGAAGTTTCTGGCCCAGTTGCGGTAACTGTGGATGAAGACGGCAGTATCACCCTCTCTCAAGAGGAATTACTCGCCAATGCCAGTGATGTCGATGGTGATTCTCTGGCCGCAACCAATCTTGTTACCAATGATGAAAATGCGACTGTCGTACAAAATGACAATGGCAGCTTTACGATCACCCCAAGTGAAGACTTCAATGGTGACATCCAATTCAGCTACGATGTGACTGATGGTATTGAAACGGTTGCCACTGAATTAGATCTCACGGTTACGCCAGTTAATGATGCTCCAGATGTTCCTGATCTTTCATTCAATACCATGGAAGATGAAGCTATAACGGTTACTACCGAGCAGTTACTGGCTCAAGCAACGGATATAGAAGGCGATGAGTTATCTGTTGTTAATGTCACATCGCAAGATCCAAACGTTGAAGTTATTGATAATGGCGATGGGACTTATACGCTAACCCCACAAGCGGAATACAGCGGTACTGCTAGCTTGAGCTTTGATGTCAGTGACGGCACTGATGTGGTTTCGGCCGATATTAGTCTTAATGTTGAGTTTGTAAATGATGTACCTGAAGCTGGGCCTATTGTTGCTTCTGTAGACGAAGATGGCACAATTTTAGTTACCCAAGAAATGCTACTTGAAAATGCATCAGATCAAGATGGTGACGTCTTAAGAGCTGATAGTTTACAAACTAACGATCCAAATGCGACCGTTGTCGATAATGGCGACGGTACCTTTAGTGTTACACCTTCTGCTGACTTTAATGGCGATATTGTCTTTAGTTATGATGTCTCAGATGGTGAAACTGACACACCTACAGAGCTGACTCTGACAGTTAATCCAATTAATGACGCGCCTGAAGTGCAGCCGCTTAATTTTGCAATTCAAGAAGATGGAACATTAATCTTCACAGAAGAGCAATTGCTGGCACAAGCAACTGATATTGAAGGTGATGAGCTTAGTATTACTGATGTATCTTACAGTGCAGATGAAGGTACATTGACGAATAATGGCGACGGTACTTATAGCTTCACTCCGAATGAACATTTCAGTGGCAATATTGAGGTCGATTTTAGTGTGTCAGATGGCACTGATGAGGTCGCACAAAGCATTGGTGTTGCCATCGAAGCCGTTGCTGATGCTCCTGATTTAACAGTAACAACCGGTGATGGCGATGTCGTCACTGATGAAGCGATTGTTGTCGAGCCCGGTTCAACCACACAACTTAATATTGATGCAAGTCTAGTGGATCAAGACCTTTCTGAAACCCTTACTGTTGAAGTAAATGGTTTACCAGAAGGTTCGGTACTGACCTATGACGGCGAAGCGCTGTTGGACGAACAAAGCAGCGGTATTACCAGTTACGACAATACCGATATTACCGTGACGTTCCAGGGCGAAACTGCCGGATATCAAAATACGGCGGGTTACTATACCGTTGATGAAGAAGGTAATATTACAGGGGTACAAATTGGTTTTGAAAATGCTTCTGAAGTGGGCTCTGGTGGTGACTTAATTCCAGGTGAATCATCCTTCACCTTTGATGTCGAGGCGGGTGAGAGCTTCAATCTATTTGTGATCCCAAATGGTTTCAATCGTAATGACTTTGAGAATATGCAGGACGGTACATTTGAGTTCCGCGATGCCGATGGTAACCCTGCGACTATCGACTCAGTCGATCCGCAATTAATCCATATCAGTGAAGATGGCGTCGAAACGCCGATTTTAAGTCAGTTTGGTGATGCGATTTTCCATGGTGGCAGCAATAGCAACCTTAACGAAGATGGCATAGAGCATACGAGAACCGCACTGAATGAAGATGGCGAGATTGTTTACGGTGTTGAAGATCTCTTTGGCGGCGGAGATCAAGATTTTGATGACTTCACCTTTACCATTGATGTTGGTGAAACAAATAGCCAAATTTTCCAAGGTGAAATTGTTGTCGGTGAAGATGGCAGTGTTGTTATCCCAACCACAGTGTTGGATCAAAACCTTGCTGTGACCTTCCCTGAAGATTACACCGGTTCAGCATCGTTAGAGATCATCGCAACAGCTACTGAACTGTCAAATGACGATCAATCAAGTACTGTTCAAACGATAAACTTTGAAGTTGACCATGCACCTGAATCTGATGCTGTTACCGCGCAGGTTGATGAAGATGGCTCAATCACTATTACTCAAGCTGATTTATTAGCGAATGCGACCGATCTTGATGGTGATGATTTAGTTGCCGTTAATGTCAGCTCTGATGATGACAATGTCACATTGGTCGATAATGGTGATGGAACTTACACCGTTACCCCAGATGCGGACTTCAACGGTGAAGTATCGTTTAGCTTTGATGTCAGTGATGGCGATCAAATCGTCTCCACTGAATTAAATCTAAGTGTTAACCCTGTTAATGATGCTGCTATAGCGCAAGATCAAAGCTTTAGCATGAACGAAGACGGCGTGATCATCATTACCGATGAGCAACTGCTTGTTGGTGCCACCGACATTGAAGGTGATAATTTAACTATCGCCGATGTGAGCTACACTGGCACCGATGGTGTGCTCACCGACAACGGTGATGGCACCCATAGCTTCGCACCAAATGAAAACTTCAATGGTGATGTGCAACTTGAATATGGCGTAAGTGATGGCACTGATGTGACCTCAGCCAATATTGATATTGCTGTGGCTGATATTAACGATGCGCCAGTCGCGGGTTCAACCTCATATACTGTGAATGAAGATGGTCAAATTACCATTAGCCCTGAGCAATTACTGGCAAACTCTAGTGATGTTGATGGTAGCGTTAGTTTAGATAGCGTGAGCTACTCAGGCACCGACGGTATTCTGGTTCAAAACCAGGATGGCTCAGTGACCTTCTCGCCAAACGAGAACTTCAATGGTGATATTAGCCTCGATATTTCAGTCATCGATGATGATGGCGCAGTGGCGCAAACCACAGCAGGCATTGAAGTCATTGCTGTGAATGATGCACCCGTATCGGGTGATCTGGCTTACAGTGTTGATGAAGACGGCAGTATTACCTTGTCTCAAGAACAATTGTTAGCCAATGCCAGTGATGTGGACGGCGATGACTTAACTGCTGGAAATCTAACCGGCGGTAACAACGTTACTATCACAGAAAACGACGATGGCTCATTTACCCTGACTCCTGATGCAAACTTCCATGGAGAAATGGATATAAGCTTTGAGGTTTCTGACGGTGGAACCACAGTTCAAGCCAATATTGATCTGACTATTAACCCTATAAATGACACAACAGTAGGGGTGGAAGATCAGGCTTACACTGTCGAAGAAGATGGAACCTTAATCTTCACTGATGAGCAATTGCTTACAGGCGCAACAGACATCGATGGAGACGACTTATCCGTTAGCGGTGTTGAATACAGTGGTGCCGAAGGTGTATTCACTGATAATGGCGATGGAACATACAGTTTTGCGCCAAATGAGAACTTTAATGGTCAAGTTGAACTTAGCTTCTCGGTCACTGATGGAAAAGAAACCGTTGGCGCGAATATCGATATTACAGTAACAGATATCAACGATGCACCGGTGGCAGGTTCAACCTCATACACAGTTAACGAAGACGGCCAAATTACCATCAGCGCTGAGCAGTTACTTGCAAACAGCAGTGATGTGGATGGCACTGTCTCACTTGATAGTGTCAGTTACTCAGGCACCGACGGTGTATTAATCACTAATGAAGATGGCTCAGTGACCTTCTCGCCAAACGAGAACTTCAACGGTGATATCAGCTTAGATGTGGTAGTTATCGACGATGATGGCGCTACTGCTGAAACCACTGCTGGCATTACCACACTGGCGGTAAACGATACGCCAGTAGTTGATGGTAATGTCGCTTACTCGGTTGACGAAGATGGCTCAATTACCCTAAGCCAAGAGCAATTGCTGGCCAATGCATCTGACATCGACGGCGACAACCTAAGCGCTGAAAACCTATCAGTAGGCGATAATGCTACCGTGGTGGCTAATCCAGATGGCAGCTTCACCATTACTCCAGATGCCGACTTTAATGGCGATTTAGACTTAAGCTTTGATGTCTCAGATGGCACTACCACAGTGGCAACAGACGTTGATTTAACCGTTAACCCAGTTAACGATGCCGCAGTAGCACCTGATGTTGCATTTGAGATGAATGAAGACGGCGTCATCATCATTACCGATGAGCAACTGCTTGCTGGCGCTACCGATATTGATGGTGATGACCTATCAATTGATACGGTCACTTACACTGGCACCGATGGTGTGCTGACCGACAACGGTGACGGCACCCATAGCTTCGCGCCTAACGAAAACTTCAATGGCGATGTTCAATTAGAATTTGGCGTTAACGATGGCACAGTCGTGACCCCAGCTAACATTGATATCGCAATAGCAGAAGTGAACGATGCACCTGTAGCGGGTTCTACTTCATACCAAATGAACGAAGATGGCAGTATCACGTTAAGCCCAGAGCAGTTACTTGCCAATGCTATTGATATCGAAGGTGAAGTGGCGCTAGATAGTGTCAGCTACTCAGGCACTGATGGTGTGTTAGTGACCAATCAAGATGGCACGGTTACCTTCTCACCTAATGAAAACTTCAACGGCGATATTAACTTAGATGTGTCTGTTGTGGATGAAGCTGGTGCAATCACTGTTGGTAATGCAGGCATTGAAGTTATCGCAGTTAATGACTTACCGATTGCTGGCCCTGTTTCTTACACCATCGATGAAGACAGTGTACTGACATTTAATGAAAGCCAAATCTTAGCGAATGCCTCAGATATTGAAGGTGGTGTCTCATTAGTTGAGATTAGCTATACAGGCCCTGATGGTATTTTCAGTGTTAATGGTGATGGGACTTGTAGCTTTGCCCCTAATGAAAACTTCCATGGCGAAGTGACACTGGATATTGTTATTCAGGACGAAGAGGGCGCAACGGTCACTACACAAATGACAGTGGATGTGTTGCCGATTAATGATGTCCCAGTGTCAGGCGACTTAGCTTACTCAGTTGACGAAGATGGTTCAATTACCCTAAGCCAAGAGCAATTACTGGCTAATGCGAGTGATGTGGACGGTGACAACCTAAGCGCTGAAAACCTCAGTGTCGGCGATAACGCTACCGTGGTGGCTAACCCAGATGGCAGCTTTACTATCACCCCAGATGCGGACTTTAATGGCGATTTAGACTTAAGCTTTGATGTCTCAGATGGCACTACTACCGTGGCAACAGGTGTTGACTTAACCGTTAACCCAATCAACGATGCCGCAGTAGCACCTGACGTCGCATTCGAGATGAATGAAGACGGCGTTATCATCATTACCGATGAGCAGCTACTGGCTGGCGCCAGCGATATCGATGGCGATGACCTATCAATTGATTCAGTGACTTACACAGGCACCGACGGGGTACTCACCGATAACGGTGACGGCACCCATAGCTTTGCGCCAAATGAGAACTTCAATGGCGATGTAGCGCTTGAATTTGGTGTTAGCGATGGCACTGTTGTGACCCCAGCTAACATTGATATCGCCGTTGCCGATGTCAACGATGCGCCGGTTGCAGGCTCAACCTCATACACAGTTAACGAAGATGGCCAAATCACCATTAGCTCTGAGCAATTGCTTGCAAACTCTAGCGATGTGGACGGCACGGTTTCACTTGATAGTGTGAGTTACTCAGGCACCGACGGTGTATTAATTACCAATGACGATGGCTCAGTGACCTTCTCACCAAACGAGAACTTCAATGGCGACATTAGCCTTGATGTAGTGGTTATCGATGATGATGGCGCTACTGCTGAAACCACTGCTGGCATCACCACACTGGCGGTTAATGACGTGCCAGTGGTTGATGGTAATGTCGCTTACTCAGTGGATGAAGACGGCTCTATTACCTTAAGCCAAGAGCAATTACTGGCTAATGCCAGTGACATCGATGGTGACAACCTAAGCGCTGAAAACCTCAGCGTCGGCGATAATGCCACAGTCGTAGCTAACCCAGATGGCAGCTTCACCATTACCCCAGATGCGGACTTTAATGGCGATTTAGACTTAAGCTTTGATGTCTCAGATGGCACTACTACCGTGGCAACAGCAGGCGTAGACCTCACGGTTAACCCTGTTAACGATGCTGCAGTAGCACCTGACGTCGCATTCGAGATGAATGAAGACGGCGTTATCATCATTACCGATGAGCAGCTACTGGCTGGCGCCAGCGATATCGATGGCGATGACCTATCAATTGATACGGTCACTTACACCGGCACTGACGGGGTACTCACCGATAACGGTGACGGCACCCATAGCTTTGCGCCAAATGAAAACTTCAACGGCGATGTAGCGCTTGAATTTGGTGTCAGCGATGGCACCGTTGTGACGCCTGCTAACATTGATATCGCCGTTGCTGATGTTAACGATGCGCCGGTGGCAGGCAGCACAAGTTACACAGTCAACGAAGACGGCCAAATCACCATCAGCGCTGAGCAGTTACTGGCAAACTCAAACGATGTGGACGGCACAGTCAGCCTAGACTCAGTGTCATATTCTGGCACTGACGGTGTATTAATTACCAATGAAGATGGCTCAGTGACCTTCTCACCGAACGAGAACTTCAACGGCGAAATTAGCCTTGATGTGGTGGTTATCGATGATGATGGCGCCACTGCTGAAACCACTGCTGGCATTACCACACTGGCGGTAAACGATACGCCAGTAGTTGATGGTAATGTCGCTTACTCGGTTGACGAAGATGGCTCAATTACCCTAAGCCAAGAGCAATTGCTGGCCAATGCATCTGACATCGACGGCGACAACCTAAGCGCTGAAAACCTATCAGTAGGCGATAATGCTACCGTGGTTGCTAACCCAGATGGCAGCTTTACGATTACCCCAGATGCGGACTTCAATGGCGATTTAGATTTAAGCTTTGATGTATCAGATGGCACCACTACCGTGGCAACAGGCGTAGACCTCACGGTTAACCCTGTTAACGATGCTGCAGTGGCGCCTGACGTCGCATTCGAGATGAATGAAGACGGCGTTATCATCATTACCCATGAGCAACTGCTTGCAGGCGCCAGCGATATCGATGGTGACACACTGAGCATTGCTGATGTGACTTACACAGGCACTGACGGGGTACTCACCGATAACGGTGACGGCACCCATAGCTTTGCGCCAAATGAAAACTTCAATGGCGATGTAGCGCTTGAATTTGGTGTCAGCGATGGCACGGTTGTGACCCCAGCCAACATTGATATCGCGGTTGCCGATGTCAACGATGCACCGGTTGCAGGTAGCACAAGTTACACAGTTAACGAAGACGGCCAAATCACCATTAGCGCTGAGCAGTTACTTGCAAACTCTAGCGATGTGGATGGCACGGTTTCACTTGATAGCGTGAGTTACTCAGGCACCGACGGTATATTAATTACCAATGACGATGGCTCTGTAACCTTCTCACCGAACGAGAACTTCAACGGTGACATCAGCTTAGATGTGGTGGTTATCGATGATGATGGCGCCACTGCTGAAACCACTGCTGGCATTACCACACTGGCGGTAAACGATACCCCTATAGTTGATGGTAATCTGGCGTACTCGGTTGACGAAGATGGCTCAATTACCCTAAGCCAAGAGCAATTACTGGCTAATGCGTCTGATGTGGACGGTGATAACCTAAGCGCTGAAAACCTATCAGTAGGCGATAATGCCACGGTTGTAGCTAACCCAGATGGCAGCTTTACGGTTACCCCAGATGCGGACTTCAATGGCGACTTAGATTTAAGCTTTGATGTCT
>NZ_MPHK01000039.1 GCF_001957135.1 Shewanella sp. UCD-KL21
ATTTAACGGCGAGTCAGTGTTTAGCCGATATCTCTGATGCGGGTAATTTTAAAAACGGACGACAGTTAGCAGCGTGGATAGGATTAGTGCCGCACCAATACTCCACTGGCGGTAAAACCACGTTGTTGGGGATAAGTAAGCGGGGTAACAAAGCGTTAAGGACCTTGTTTATCCATGGAGCACGGTCAATTTTATCGAGGCCAGACGTTGCGGTTGCGGTGTTTGGCGAATGGATACTTGAGCTTAGAGCGAGAAAGCCATTTAATGTCGCAGTCGTAGCATTAGCGAATAAATTGGTRCGAATAGCGTGGTCGGTGTTATCGACCAAGCAAGCCTTTGAAATAAGAGTTTAACCCGAGTTTGCAGATGATAGAGAAGATGACAGAACGGTCAGACCACTAGATTGAAGACCTGACAATAAAAACAGCAACGCAGTATGCTTTGGGCTTTTTGAGGACAATCTAGCGCGGAACTCATCGTGGAGCGGGTGGTAAGCACCTAATGAAGACTCCGAATACATTAGCGCAAACCAACCTCGTTATCGAAAATATCATTTGCAATAACGAGGCTGACCATACATTTTATTGGCTGTAATTTACCCTTAAAGGTGATTTTTATTCTATAGTGGCAAATAAATCATGTAAGAGCGGTTAGCTAAATTGCGGTCTGAGCGCTAATTTACAGCCGTGTCATTTGTTTGAGAGAAAGTGATGATAGATACCCATGCCCATCTCGACCTAGCGGATTTTGATCATGATAGAGCAGCTTTGTTTGCCGCGATGCGCGCAAATGGGGTAGATAACGCTATTATTCCTGGGATTAGCGAGTCATCTTGGGCTAAACAGCTAGAGGTTGCCAGCGAGTTTGACTGTTATTATGCCTTAGGTATCCACCCTTGGTATGTACCTGCTGACATTTCTCAAGCAGTGGCTGCGTTAAATAATCTTATCGCTAAACATCGGGCTAACCCAAGGTTTGTTGCCCTTGGGGAATGTGGTTTAGATAAACTTCGACATTGGTCGCCATCACAGTTGGATTTACTCGAAGCTCAATTAGCATCAGCAATTGATTGGCAATTACCGGTGATTTTACATGCGGTAAAAGCTCATCCTGAGCTATTAGCTATGTTGAAAAAATACCCTAACCCTAAAGGCGGGGTTATTCATGGCTTTTATGGCGCCCCAGAGCTGGCAAAATCTTATATTGAACTGGGGTATAAATTGGGAATAGGTGGGTTAATCATGAGCCCTAATGCCAAAAAGTTACAAAAAACGGTTACAGAAGTTGATATTGAACACTTCATAATAGAAACCGACTCTCCCAGCATGGCGCCCTATAATTCACCAGATAAACGAAATACTCCGCTTCAGTTAACAAGTTTTGTTGAACAGATGGCAAAATTACAAAAAAAAACCACTGTTTTAATTATGGAACAACTAGAGAGGAATGCGCGACAACTGTTTGAGCTGTAATTCTTTTTTTTTAAACACAGCGGTTGGTGGGCGTTGCTGTAGGATAAGATCCTGAAATTAAACTCTAAAACTATGAACTAATCCACGATTTTCATCTGCTCGTCAGTTATAATCACTAACTGAAAATAGGTGAGTTAACAACAATTATACATATCGTTAACAAATTAAAAAGGGTCGTGATTAATGGATATACTAATGAGTCTAGTAGGTGTGGTTACCATACTAGCAATCGGTTATGCACTATCAAATAACAGAAAAGCAATTAATGTGCGTACTGTTGGTGGTGCTTTAGCAATTCAAGCATTCTTTGCTGGTTTCGTATTATATGTACCAGTCGGGAAAGACATTTTACAAGGCATGTCTGATGCCGTATCTAGCGTAATTGGTTATGCGCAAGCAGGTATTAACTTCGTATTTGGCGACTTAGCTCAATTCAAAGTTGGCTTCATTTTCGCGGTAAATGTTTTACCGGTTATTGTTTTCTTCTCTTCATTAATCGCTGTACTTTACTACTTAGGCATTATGCAGTGGGTCATCCGTATTATCGGTGGTGGCTTACAAAAAGCATTAGGTACTAGCCGTACAGAGTCTATGTCAGCAACAGCTAACATCTTTGTTGGTCAAACTGAAGCGCCTCTAGTTGTTCGTCCATTTATTGCGACTATGACTAACTCAGAGCTATTCGCAATTATGGTTGGTGGCTTAGCATCAATCGCGGGTTCAGTATTAGCGGGTTACGCGCAAATGGGTGTACCAATTGAATACTTAGTTGCAGCATCATTCATGGCGGCTCCTGGTGGTCTGATGATGGCTAAACTAATGCATCCAGAAACTGAAGAAGCTGTAAATGACATGGCAGATCTTCCTGAAGATCCTGATAAGCCAGCTAACGTGTTAGACGCTGCAGCGGGCGGTGCTTCATCTGGTATGCATTTAGCACTAAACGTGGGTGCAATGTTGATTGCCTTCGTTGGTTTAATTGCAATGATCAACGGTATCATCGGTGGTGTTACTGGTTGGTTTGGTCTTGAAGGCATTACCCTTGAGCTAATTCTTGGTTATATCTTCATGCCATTAGCATTCTTAATCGGTGTACCTTGGAACGAAGCACTTGTTGCTGGTTCATTCATCGGTCAAAAGATTGTTGTAAACGAATTCGTTGCTTACCTAAACTTCGCTCCTTACTTACTTGATGCTTCTGCAGAAGGTTTCAAAGTAGTTGCTGAGACTGGCATGATGATGTCTGATAGAACTAAAGCTATCATTTCATTCGCATTATGTGGATTCGCTAACTTATCATCTATTGCTATTCTATTAGGTGGTTTAGGTGCAATGGCGCCTAGCCGTCGCCACGACCTTGCTAAGCTTGGTATCCGTGCCGTTATTGCTGGTTCACTAGCTAACTTAATGAGTGCAACATTAGCAGGTTTATTCTTAGCGATTTAATATTCGTTATGGTTTAAACCTAGTTAATAAAAAGGCCGTTATTATCTGATAATAACGGCCTTTTTGTATTTAAAAGCAGTCGCGAGTATATCTTGTGGTGATGCTATATCACTAACTTATAATTTATGCTTGTGCTTGTGCTTGTGCTTGTGCTTGTGCTTGTAGCTGTGATTAGGGGGTTAACTGCAAATGGCCTTGTTTTGCCTAGTCTTGTTTTGTTTTGTCATCAGATGTTTACTGAGCTTGCTCTCTATGGTGTTTGTTGCGGCTTCTGGGGTTTTAACTTAACGGGAAAACATTCGCGCACTACCCTGAACGTCATAATTAAAGCTTGTCAATTTTAAAGGTCGTTATTATCTGATAATAACGGCTTTTTTTTGTCGATTAAACATAGGCGCGACCATGAAGTTTACTTCATTAACTGTTGCTACAGGTGTTTATGGCATGTTAGTTGCTGTGGTTTTTTATAATGTTTTGGGTGCTTTTGGTGGTTTTATAGATTATTTAATTATTAGTTGTTAGTGAAAAGTGTGGATATTGTTCACATTTTGGGATTAAGTATTCGTATTTTGTCTTTTTTGTATTGAGCTTTTAGCCGAAATAGGTACAATGCGAACGTTTATAAAAAACGCCACCCACGTAGGTGGTAAAAAACAAATATCAATGGGGTTGATAATGAAAAACGTTAAAACTTTAGCTTTAGCTGCTACAACTATAGCTGCAATGTCTGCACCTGCAATGGCTGCTGACCGTACCGATTTACGTTCTGGTGATTACAGCTGGATGCAGTTCAATGCAATGTACGCATTTGACGAATTACCAAGTGCTGGCGAAAGTGGTCACGATTACTTAGAAATGGAATTTGGTGGTCGCGCTGGTGTTGTTGATTTATACGGTTACGTAGACGTATTTAACTTATTCACTCAAGATTCAGGTGACAAAGGTTACGGCGAAAGCAGAATGTTCATGAAGTTTGCACCTCGTTTCTCTTTAGATGCAATCACAGGTGTTGATCTTTCAGTTGGCCCTATCCAAGAAGTTTACTTCTCTACTCTATTCAACTGGGGTGGCGGTGCAATCGGCGAAGACGTAAACTCTTCTTTCTGGGGTTTAGGTGCTGACGTTATGGTTCCATGGTTAGGTAAAACTGGCATGAACTTATACGCTCATTACGACATGAACGGTAAAGACTGGAATGGTTACCAGTTCTCTATGAACTGGTTCAAGCCTGTTCACAATTTTGACAACGGTACTTTCGTAGCGTTCCAAGGTTATGTTGATTACCAATTTGGTGCTGACGACGAGTATGGTGATGAGTTTGTACCTATGAGCTCTAACGGTGGTGCTGCTTACTTCGGTCTACACTGGCATTCAGACAACTACGCGCTAGGTTATGGCCTAAAAGGCTATAAAGATGTTTACCTTCTTGAAGATGGTGCTGGCATCGTTGGTCTAGACACAACTGGTTGGGCTCACTACCTAACTGCTACTTACAAGTTCTAAATTAACTTGTAAGCACTTGGGGCCACAGAAAATGTGGCTCCAAATTTTATAAAATATGTTAGTATTTACTTAAATACATCCTAAAATTTGATACAGTGTATTTAGTTAAATATTAACGTCCAAACAGAGTTTTATTTGAACTAATATTTTATGAGAAAGTCATAAAATGTTCGACATAAATAGTTTGGATTGATTTGCGCGCTAAAAAGGAATTTTCGCGGAATGGATGAAGCATACTTCATTGTTTCACCTCTTCCGGTCTTCAAGGATTCAAGTCGTGGTACTCGTTATCAGATTGAATACTTAGTTCAGTAACTTATCAACTAATTTACTGGCAATGCTCGAAGGCCCGGCCTCACAATTAAACTACTGCCAGCTTTATGCATTGCCAAAACAAGATTAATTTATTTTTTGTTTCGGAGAGCAAACATGAGTGATTTAAAAAAAGCAGCACAACTTGGTATCTCTTTAATGGATTTAACCACATTAAACGACGATGATACTGATCAAAAAGTCATAGATTTATGCCACAAAGCGAATACCGCTGCTGGCCATACTGCTGCAATCTGTATTTACCCGCGTTTTATCCCAATTGCTCGCAAAACGTTAAACGAGCTAGATTGTGAAGACATCAAAATCGCGACAGTGACTAACTTTCCGCATGGAAATGACGATATTGCCATAGCAGTATTAGAAACCCGTGCAGCAGTTGCTTATGGCGCAGACGAAGTTGATGTGGTTTTCCCATACCGTTCATTAATGGCTGGTAACGAGTCTTTAGGTTTTGAGCTGGTTAAAGCGTGTAAAGAAGCCTGTGGCGACCAAGCAATTTTGAAAGTGATTATCGAATCAGGTGAGTTAAAAGATGCAGCGTTAATTCGTAAAGCATCTGAGCTTTCAATTGATGCAGGTGCAGACTTTATCAAAACATCAACCGGTAAAGTACCGGTTAATGCCACACTTGAAGCTGCAGAAATCATGTTAACCGTGATTAGCGAAAAGAACACCAATGTTGGTTTTAAACCAGCCGGTGGTGTACGTGACGCGGCTAAAACTGCCGAGTTTTTAGGTTTGGCTGAACGCATTCTAGGTGCTGACTGGGTTACTCCTGCACACTTTAGATTCGGCGCTTCAAGCTTATTAACTAGCTTACTTCATACTCTTGAGTTAGCCGATGCGCCTGCTGGTGCACAAGGTTACTAATCAAAGTTAGTATTGTACGGTTTTGACATAACGATTTAGCATGCACCGAATAGATCATTTAAGTCCATTCGGTGCCTTATTGTTGTAGCAAGATGGCTCAATAAATTCATCTTGCTGGAGGAAGTAACATGTTTCTCGCTCAAGAAATTATTCGTAAAAAACGTAATGGTGATGCATTAAGCGCAGCTGAAATTCAATTTTTTGTTGATGGCATTACCCAAAATACCGTTTCAGAAGGCCAAATAGCCGCTTTTGGTATGGCTGTTTATTTTCAAGATATGAACATGGATGAACGTATTGCCTTAACCACAGGTATGCGTGACTCAGGTACTGTATTAAACTGGGATGCACTGTCACTTGACGGCCCCATTATTGATAAGCACAGCACCGGCGGTGTTGGTGATGTCATTAGCCTGATGCTTGGCCCAATGGCGGCGGCATGTGGTGGTTATGTACCGATGATTTCAGGTCGCGGCCTTGGTCATACTGGCGGCACCTTAGATAAATTTGATGCCATTCCAGGTTACCAAACCGAGCCATCAAGTGAGTTATTTCGCAAAGTAGTTAAAGAAGCTGGCGTTGCCATTATTGGCCAAACCGGTGATTTAGTCCCAGCCGATAAACGTTTCTATTCTATCCGTGATAATACCGCAACCGTTGAGTCTATCTCGTTAATTACCGCTTCAATTCTTTCTAAAAAACTCGCAGCAGGCTTAGATGCTTTAGCTATGGACGTTAAAGTCGGTAGTGGCGCATTCATGCCAACTTATGAAGCCTCTGAAGAACTTGCTCGCAGTATTACTGCAGTGGCAAACGGTGCTGGCACTAAAACTACCGCTTTATTAACTGACATGAACCAAGTGTTGGCATCATGTGCCGGTAACGCGGTTGAAGTGCGTGAAGCGATTAACTTTTTAACTGGCGCTTACCGTAACCCACGTCTTTACGAAGTCACTATGGGCTTATGTGCTGAAATGCTAGTACTTGGCGGCATTGCGCAAAATGATGCTGACGCACGTACAAAATTAAATACTGTTTTAAATAATGGTAAAGCGGCTGAATTTTTTGGCCGTATGGTATCAGGCCTTGGCGGGCCAGCAGATTTTGTTGAGTCTTATGACAAATATTTGCCACAGGCGAAAATTATTCGTCCTGTGTATGCCAACAAACAGGGTTTTGCTCATAGCATGGATACCCGAGAGTTAGGTTTAGCGGTAGTGACCTTAGGTGGTGGCCGCAGAAAGCCTGGCGACGCATTAGATTATAGCGTTGGATTAACAGAAGTATGTGCACTAGGTGATGAGATATCAGCTGATAAGCCTATCGCCATGGTACATGCTCAATCTGAAGCCGCTTTCGAAGAAGCCTCTGCTGCCGTTCAGCAGGCGATTAACATTGAAGATTCTGCGCCAGAAAAGACGCCTGAAATCTACCGTTATATCCGCGCTTCAGATTTATAATGGAGTAAAAATTATGAAACGTACATTTATATTAATGTTGGATTCTTTTGGTGTTGGTGCAGCCACTGATGCTGAAAAATTCGGAGATACAGGTTCAGATACCTTTGGTCATATTGCCAAAGCCTGTGCTGAAGGCCGTGCCGATATTGGCCGTAAAGGACCATTAACACTGCCTAACTTAGCCAAACTTGGCCTAGGCCATTTAGGCTTTGAAAGTACGGGTAAATTCGCCGATGGTTTCGCTGATAATGTCGAGGTGATTGGTGCCTATGGCCATGCGGATGAATTAAGCTCAGGTAAAGATACCCCGAGTGGACACTGGGAAATGGCTGGTGTGCCTGTATTGTATGAATGGGGTTACTTTTCTGATTTAACCAACTCTTTTCCAAAAGAGCTTACGGATAAAATCCTCAAACGTGCAGGCTTAACCAACTTTTTGGGTAATTGCCATGCCTCTGGTACCACCATTCTAGAAGAACTTGGCGAAGAGCACATGCGCAGCGGTAAGCCAATTTTTTATACTTCAGCAGACTCTGTGTTTCAAATTGCCTGTCATGAAGAATCATTTGGTTTAGAAAACTTATATCGCTTATGCGAAATCACCCGTGAAGAGTTAGAGCCATACAATATTGGCCGCGTGATTGCGCGTCCATTTGTGGGCAGCGGCCCTGAAGATTTTGCTCGCACAGGTAATCGTCATGATTATGCGGTATTACCGCCAGCGCCAACGGTACTTGATAAGCTTAAAGATGCCGGTGGCGAAGTGGTCAGTATCGGTAAAATTGCTGATATTTATGCCAACAGCGGTATTACGCAAAAATTTAAGGCAACGGGCCTTGAAGAGTTATTTGATGCAACCCTTGAGCAAATCAAGCGTGCTGAAGATAACACCATTGTATTTACAAACTTTGTCGACTTTGATTCTCACTACGGACACCGTCGTGATATTGCCGGTTACGCCAAAGCACTGGAATACTTTGACCAACGTTTGCCTGAGTTATTAGCCTTACTTAACCCTGATGACCTGTTATTACTGACAGCAGATCATGGTTGCGACCCTAGCTGGGTTGGTACTGAGCATACCCGTGAACGTGTTCCTGTGATTGCTTTAGGCGCGGGTTTAGCTGCCGGTTCATTAGGCCGTAGAAACAGTTTTGCCGACATTGGGCAGTCGATTGCGAGTTATTTCAAGCTTGAACCTATGGATTATGGTGAATCTTTCATTAATTGATGATTCAAATGCCATCTACTAAGGTTAATTTGTTAATAAATATAGTAGAATCACGTCCGGCAGCGAAGGGGATGACTTTGCTGCCCACATATAAAGATATACGATAAAAATATAGGGGTTTTCCATGGCTACACCACATATTAATGCTGTTGACGGTGCATTTGCTGAAACAGTTTTATTCCCAGGCGATCCATTACGCGCAAAGTACATTGCTGAAACATTTTTAGAAAATGTAGAGCAAGTTACTGATGTACGTAACATGCTTGGTTTTACTGGAACATATAAAGGTACTCGTGTATCTGTAATGGGTTCTGGTATGGGTATTCCATCATGTTCTATCTATGCACATGAGCTTATTTCTGATTACGGCGTTAAAAACCTAATCCGTGTGGGTTCATGTGGTGCAATTAGCACTGACGTAAAAGTACGTGATGTGATTATCGGAATGGGCGCTTGTACTGACTCGCAAGCAAACCGTTTACGTTTTAAAGGTCAAGATTTTGCTGCGATTGCAGATTATGGCTTAATGAATGCGGTAATTGAATCAGCTAAAACGCACGAAACTAAAGTGCGCGTAGGTAACGTTTTCTCTGCAGATCTATTCTACACTCCAGATCCTTCTATGTTCGATACCATGGAAAAAATGGGTGTACTTGGGGTCGAAATGGAAGCGGCAGGCCTTTACGGTGTTGCACATGAACTTGGCGCTAAAGCATTATGCGTAGTGACAGTTTCTGACCATATCAGAACTGGTGAAAAAACCACTTCTGATGAACGTCAAAATACTTTCAACGAAATGATTATCATGACATTAGATGCAGTAGTAACTCTGTAATTTAACGTTATTCATGACTAGTCCTGAAATAAGTTGACACTTTTTTCAGTTTAAAACGCTCGATGAACTTCATCGGGCGTTTTGTATTTTAAGGCCATATGTGGCCTGCGTTGATTATAGATTGCTACAGACTCAGCAACCATTCTTTTTGCATCTGCAAGGTCATTTGGTTTGCTAATCAGGTACTCGTTTTTAAGTATTCCGTTTATCCGCTCTGCGAGTGCATTTTGATAACAGTCATAACCGTCCGTCATTGAGCAGGTGACGCCGTACTTATGGTGTAATGCTTGGTACTCTGCTGAACAATACTGTATGCCTCTATCTGAATGGTGAACAAGGACATCACTGCTTTGTCTATTTCTTAATGCCCGCCTAAAGGCTTGCTTGACTGAGCTCGTCTTCATGTTGTCATCAACTTGATAACCCACTATTTTTCGAGAGTAAGCATCTGTCACTAGACTGATATAAGTTTCTCCGTAAGCGTCCGGTGAACTACGCCTTGCTTAGATTAACGCGCCAGGGTAAAAGGCTATTGAGGTCACAGTTTGGATGGGATAGCTGCTCCAAGCAGTGTTCAATGTAATCGAATGGCGTTAGCCCATTGGCTTTGGCCGTTTCTATGATGCTGTACAAAATAGCACTGGCCTTTGCACCACGATGATTGTGGTTAAACAGCCAATTCTTACGCCCTATCACAAATGGTTTTACTGCGCGTTCTGCACGGTTGTTGTCTATATTGAGTCGGCTGTCTTCTACGTAACGACTGAGCTTTGCTTCAAGACTGAGTGATTGTATTTGCGTTTCAATCCGGTACAGCTTAGCTATCATGCTCAATGCCATATCTGCCTTGCTGACTTTGCTTGTTTTAGTTTTTCCTTGCGCCACTATCGCTTCTTTAAATTTACGTCGTGCATGCGCCCAACAGCCTACGAGTCTGTCATTGGCTCGTTGGTAAGCCGCGTAGCCATCGACCTGTAAATAGCCATTAAACACCGTTTTTTCAATGGACAGAAAATGACTCACGCACGTACTCGCGCGGCTACCGTCTTGATAGTCGTATAGAACGATGCTGTTTAACTCTTGATATCGAGGCGCAATACTCGGCCCATCCGCACCTGAGCAATACACCCACATGTAGGATTTTACACGCTCATCGTTAATCACTTTGAGCGTAGTCTCATCTGCATGGATGACTTTTTGCTTTAGCAGCTGCTGGTGCAGTAAATCATATAAGGGTTTAAACAAGGCGGCTGATTTCATCATCCAGTCTGACATCGTTTGGCGACTTAATTCGATACCATGCTGTTTAAATAAGGTTTCTTGTCGATAGAGTGGCAACGCATATTGATATTTGCTCGTGATAAGCTGGCTCAATAGACTTGCCGTGGCAAAGCTTTTGGGGATTGGACTGACTGGAGCTGGCGCTTGTTTGATGTTGGTCTGGGTACCTTGCGCTTCGCAGTGTTTGCAGCTGTACTTCAACCTAACGTGCTCAATCACTTTAATTTGTGCTGGAATAAACTGGAGTTTCTCGCTGCTATCTTGCCCCATCAAGGTCAACCGATGACCACAGGCACACTGTTTATCTGCTTCGCTAATATCATGAGTAATAATTTCACGAGGCAGGTCTTTAGGTAGTAACTTACGTTTTGCTCGTTTTTTAGGGGGAACGGACTCATCAACAGCGGTTAATTCAGCAGGCTCATCATTGATGACTTCAGCTTCGTTAAATACCTCACCTTGATAATCATGGGTTTCACTGCTGGCCCCAAAACGTTTTTGCTGCGCTTGACGGAATTGCTCAAGTAACCGCTGCATGGATTGTTTAAGCTCAGTGATTTCAGCATCTTTAGCCGCCAACGTCTCAAGCAATAATTGCTTAAGTAAATCAATATCGTTGGGTAGGTCATCGAGTGCTAATTTCATGAGGTAATTATATCAAATGTCAGCCTAAACAAGGCCATTACAGTGATCTCATTATCGAAAACTTCATACGTAATGGCGATCAATCAACTGTAACTCAAGCCCTTAACTTGACGGTGTCCCAATACATCAAACCCTGAGAGCAGCCAATGAAACTCTTGCTCTGATAAGCTCATGCACTCATCTTTACTCTGCGTTGGCCACTTAAATTTGGCCTGTTCAAGGCGCTTGTACCAAAGCGCAAAACCTGTGCTATCCCAGTACAAGATTTTTAATTTATCACGACTTTTATTACAAAAAACAAACACGCTGCCATCGGTGGCCTGTAGCGACAGTTGTTGTTCAATGATAATGGCCAGGCCATTTATCGACTTGCGAAAATCCACGGGCTCACGATGCAGATAAACACTGGGAAGCTGCTGAAACATCAACATGCTTGCAGGCCTTTTATAATCTCAAGTAGGTAATTTGCTGGCAACGAGCCTGGGAAAGTCCATAAGCCAGTTTGATGCTGTAAACAGATAACTTGTTGAGCATCGCTAACTTGGGTTTGGCTCGTCACATCTGTTGGCGTTGCCACTGTTACTTTAGCAAAAGGCATGACCGTTTTAATTTTAGCCTTGTTGGCTTTACGGGCATAAAAAGTACTGGTACTTAATTTATGCTGACGACAGAAAGCCGTGATCGTTAAGCCGCTAGCGGGCTGCTGTTTTATCAAAGCAGTCCAATCTTCATGAGAACGTTTAGCCATATTAACTCCTGATGTATAGTCAGGAGTTAAAATAAGGGATCAATGAAAGCAGTTGAAGATGTACTTGTCCGGACGTTTACGTTTC
>NZ_MPHK01000005.1 GCF_001957135.1 Shewanella sp. UCD-KL21
ATCTGCCGTGGGCGTTGGATGATTGAAGGAAGCTGCTCCTAGTACGAGAGGACCGGAGTGGACGAACCGCTGGTGTTCGGGTTGTTATGCCAATAGCATTGCCCGGTAGCTACGTTCGGAATCGATAACCGCTGAAAGCATCTAAGCGGGAAGCGAGTCCTAAGATGAGTCATCCCTAGRRATTTAATYYCTCTAAAGAGCCGTTCGAGACTAGGACGTTGATAGGCAGGGTGTGTAAGCGTTGTGAGGCGTTGAGCTAACCTGTACTAATGACTCGTGAGGCTTAACCATACAACCCTAATGGGTTTTGTATACAAGCTGTGTTACAGACTTAGTGAAGAATATATAGCGCTTAATGAAGTGCGAACTCAAAAAATCTCGWAAGAGTTATCAGATTTCCGAATTATTATTTACTGCGTTTGCGGTAGATAAAGCAAGAATTTGCTTGGTGACAATAGCATTGTGGTACCACCTGATCCCATCCCGAACTCAGTAGTGAAACGCAATCGCGCCGATGATAGTGTGGGGTCTCCCCATGTGAAAGTAGGTCATCGCCAAGCGCCTAATTTCTCTCGTAAGAGAGTCGATAAAGCCCTGACTTAATAGTCAGGGCTTTTTTCGTTGTGGCCAAAATAAAACAAGTCCTAACGCTGACAGCTTGAGTCATCAGTTGCTACATCTCATTGCGAACTGTGAGTGGGGCGTATGGCCATTACAAAGTAGTCTCTAATTGCCAGTATAAATTCAACAACGCTTTATACCGACTTTATACCGACTTTATACAAACATGAGATGCGAAGGATTTATCCAAAGCTGAATAGCGCTTAATCTGGATTAAGAAGGCTATTGTAGTTCGCTTTTAGAGTATTAATGATCATGAGCTGGCAGGTAAATCTGCATATACAATTGTTAGTGGTGTCTGTGAGTTACCTAGCTAGTACAGCTAAGGGGTTGTGGTTTCGCTGTTATTTTGGATATTGGATTAAAGCACTTATTAGCGTAGTGCTTTATATATTTTCTAATAGCGACGGAACTGTTGCTGTTATGCGAGTAACTTCTCAAGGATGGGTATATTGGCTTCTGGGAATTCAAAACTGGTTAGATTGGTTTTATTAACCCATTCAATTTTTTGGCCTTCAACACCACTGGCAGTGCCAGTAAAGTCTTTCACTAGGTGGATTTGAAGAAGTACTTGTTTATCTGGGTAATCATGTGAAATGACCATAAAGGGTTCAGTTGTATTAACTGTTAAGTTTACTTCTTCTTTAAGCTCTCTAATTAACGCTTGTGAGACAGTTTCATTCGCTTCCACCT
The DNA here is from genome assembly GCF_001957135.1 of Shewanella sp. UCD-KL21. Taxonomy (GTDB): domain Bacteria; phylum Pseudomonadota; class Gammaproteobacteria; order Enterobacterales; family Shewanellaceae; genus Shewanella. Next base: position 1,315 of record NZ_MPHK01000005.1, read on the forward strand.
TACCGCCAGGGAATTCCCACTTATCGCCTTGATGTAGGTGTGCGTGTCTCTTAGCTAACAAAATTTGTTGTTGGTCATTGATAATTATGCCAACGGCAACATTGACTCTTTTCATTAGAATGCTCGTTTGGGTAAATGAAGTAATTAGTGCTTAAAGAAGTCGCCTTCGTCAAAACCTTCTGAATCTAACATTTCATGGTCAAACTCTGGCTTAACTGGAATAGCATGTTTTTCGCTGGCCCAATCGCCGAGGTCGATTAATTTGCAGCGTTCACTACAAAAAGGTTTGAATTTAGATTCTGGACTCCACTCTACTTGAGTCTGGCAGATTGGGCATTTAACTGAAATAGGCATAAGATTTCTCGCTGTAAAATTCTTGCTGATATTAAAGAATTTAGTTGCAAGTAGCCAGTTTGAATTTTACTTTTTTGTCAGTGTGTTTTTGGTTGTCAAAATTGACAAAATGAATGGCGTAGCGATTTTTGTGGCCGCTAATTGTAGGGTAACAACCTTCTTTGCTTTTGATTTTTACTCGAATTAGCGTCAGAGGATGGGGACTATTTCCTTGTAAGAAACCTTGCTCAGCTTCGGCGCTTCTAAATTCGGCTGTACTTCTGGTTAAATCGAGGAGTATTTTAATGGGTTCTAAAATGGGCTGATAATGTGCTATCCAGGTTTTCAAATCTTTTTGTCTTTCACCCCATGGTTTTGATAACCAAAAATGCAGTTGCGGTAAATCGAAATTACAACAAGCACCTGGCATACCAAATCGTTGTTTTAGTGCGGCAATAAATCTGTCTTGCTTTAAATGGCAGCCTATTCTTTCGTTGGTCTGTAGCGGTGCTTTTGCTTGAATTAGCTGATCAATAATACGTTGGATTTGGGCTTTATTGACATGGGGCAAAGCGTGCCACTTTTCTAACAAGATAAGTTGTTTGTCGATATCTTTTAAGATGTCAGAACGATAGTCACATCGATCTGTTAGTTCTGATAATGAAAATAAGGGATAAAAGCAATGATGTTGATGATCTGATTTTGTGTGTAGCTCGAGCTGATCAGCTAAATACTCAAGGCGTAAGTAGCTTCTGGTTTTTTCGTTTAATGGTTGCTCATAAATCAGGTCATCATTCATTATTATTGTCTTGAGATGCTTTATCTATATATTGCTGATGTAATAACTGAACAGTTTGACGAAGTGCTTCAGGTGTCTGGGTATTATCAATGATAGCGTCAGCTTTTTGTAATCTCTGATCTCTATCTATCTGACTATTAATTATTTGTTCAACTTGGGTTGAATCAACACCATCTCGTTTAGCTGTTCTTGCTATTTGTTCGTGTGGTGGAATATCCACCACTAAAGTTGTATTGACTAACCTATCTAACCCATTCTCAAATAGCAAGGGTACAACCATAATTACATAAATAGACTTAGCATTTTCTACAGCTTGCAGCATCTGCTGACGGATCATGGGGTGTAAGAGATTGTTAAGCCACAACCTCTTTTCAGGCTCATTGAATACCTTTTCTCGCAGTGCTGAGCGATCAAGTTCGCCAGTGTCGAGTATTACACTGGCGCCAAAATGTTGCTGGATTTGTTGTAAGCCCTCAGAGCCTTTAGCGACAACTTGGCGTGCAATGATATCGGCATCGACTAATTCGATGCCTAAATCTGCAAACAAGTTTGCTACGGTAGTTTTACCTGAGCCAATACCACCTGTTAGGCCAACAATGAATTTACTCATAATTATCTCTCACACAGGAGTTTAAAGCGGGTTACAGAGTACTTAGTTTACAGAGTACTTAGGTACCAGTTTATGATGTCTTGACCCCAGATGAGTGCTATCCAGCCAGCTATGGCAATATAGGGCCCAAATGGAATAGGGTTGCCTTTAGCTAACTTTTTAAAAATGATTAGGCCAATACCCACAATAGCACCCACTAAAGACGATAGTAAAATGATAAGGGGTAAATACTGCCAGCCAAGCCAAGCGCCAAATACGGCTAATAGCTTAAAGTCACCATAGCCCATGCCTTCTTTGCCGGTGGCTAATTTAAATAACCAAAATACTGACCATAAACTTAAATAGCCTGCCGCAGCGCCAATTATGGCATCGGTGGGGCTAGTAAATACGCCATTGAGGTTAATGATTAAGCCTAACCATAAAAGAGGTAGTGTGAGTTGATCGGGCAGCAACATTTCATCTAGGTCGATGCCAGTAAGCGCAACAAGTACAAAGGTCAAAATAGACGCGAATAAAAACTGCCATGTTGGGCCAAAATGCCAAGCTAAGGTGGCAATTAGGGCTCCGGTAATAAACTCAATGATTGGGTAGCGGGGGCTAATTACCGTTTTACAACTGGCGCATTTGCCTTTAAGTAGCATCCAACCCAAAACCGGCAAATTATGCCAAGCTTTAATGCTGGTTTTACACTTGGGGCAGGCAGAATTGGGTACCACTAAATTGTATTTTTCAGGGAAGTGGTCAATGGGTTTATTTAGCCTTTTTTCACCCACCTCTTTGACTATGTCAGGGTGATATTCTGATAAGTAATAATTACATTCAGATTGCCATTCACGTTTCATCATTACCGGAAAGCGATGGATAACAACATTTAAAAAGCTGCCAATGGTGGCAGCAAAGATAAAGCTAATAAGCATAAAGAGCCAAGGATATTGGCTCATGCTAGTGGTAAAGGTTTCTAAAAATTCGGTCATTTTATTCTTATTTTAATTTGGAAAAGGTGCACTAACCAACAATATTACCCATTTGGAAGATGGGTAGATACATACCAACAATTAGCCCGCCGACAAGTGTACCAATAACTACCATCATAATGGGTTCAATTAGACTAGATAAGCCATCGACGGCATCATCCACTTGCATTTCATAAATATTGGCTACTTTATTGAGCATATCATCCAGCCCGCCTGACTCTTCACCAATCATCACCATTTGAATTAGCATATCAGGGAACAAACCCGTGGTGCGCATAGCGACATTCATTTGCATACCTGCCATGACTTCTTGGCGAACTTTTAGTAAGGCCTTTTTATAGACTGCGTTACCGGATGCTCCCGCAGCAGACTTTAAACCATCAATTAGGGGGACACCAGCAGAAAAAGTTGTGGCTAATGTACGTGCAAAGCGTGACATAGCTGCTTTATGTAAAATATCACCAATTACTGGGATTTTTAATAATGACTCATCAACCCGATCACGAAATGCTTGGGAGTTTCGGTGAGCACGCTTAAATAAAAATATACTAGCAATAATTCCAATAGCAAAGAAATACCAAGAACTTTGTAACCAGCGTGAAATACCGACGATGAATTGAGTAAATGCAGGAAGTTCGGCTCCAAATCCTTCAAATATACTTTCAAACTGTGGCACTACAAACAATAGTAATAAAACGGTCACAGCTACAGCTACAATTACAACAGCTGCAGGATAAAACATGGCTTTTTTAATTTTTGATTTTAATTGCTCAGCCTTTTCACGATAGGTAGCAATTCGGTCAAATACGGCATCCAATGAGCCTGAATGCTCACCTGCTGCGACTAGATCGACATATAAGTCATCAAAATAGATCCTATGAGGCCTTAATGCATCTGATAGTGGGATACCTGATTGAACGTCGGTGACAATCACACCGAGCAACTCACGCACCTTGGCTTTTTCATGGCCACGACCAAGTAGCTCAATTGTTGTTACCAGCGGTACACCTGCTGCTAGCATAGTAGCGATCTGACGAGTGATCATGGCAATATCCATTGCAGTGATCTTTTTCTCAGACTTAAATAAAGGTGCAGATTTTTTTCTAACTCCTTTAGGGGTGACGCCTTGGGCTTTTAAAACACCGCGAATTTCAGCAATACTACTGCCACGTAATTCACCTGAAGTACGTTGACCTTCACGATTGACGCCTTTCCATTCGAAGGTAAACACCTTAGGCTGGTGTTTTACACTCTTTTTCTCTCTTTGCTTTTTTCTTAGGGTTGCAGTTGCCATCAAGCAAATCCTTTTTGTTATTATTTGACAATTCTGTTGTTAAGCCGTTTTTTGTAAAACTGCTATATTGCATTAGTTAAAACTGGTAACACGATTCACTTCGGCAATGCTAGTGATGCCTTTGGTGACTTTAAGTAAGCCTGATAGTCTCAAATCGCGCATACCATTTTCTTTTGCTTGTTTTGCTATTTGCAAAGAGTTACCGCCTTCCATAATAGTCTTAGCAATCTCGTCAGTCATTTTCATGACTTCGTAAATACCGACACGGCCTTTATAGCCGCCAGAGCAATGCTCACAGCCAACAGGTTTATAAACCGTAAAGTTAGAATTAATGCAGTCTTCAGTAAAGCCTAAACGTTTGAGTTCTGCTTGAGGTACATCTTCTGGCGCTTTGCATTCAGGGCACAGCCTTCTTGCAAGGCGCTGAGCAATAATAAGGTTTACTGAGCTGGCAATGTTGTAACCGGGTACGCCCATATTAATTAAACGGGTTAGGGTTTCGGCAGCCGAGTTAGTATGCAGGGTCGATAACACCAAGTGACCGGTTTGGGCGGCTTTAATGGCAATTTCAGCAGTTTCTAAATCACGGATTTCACCGACCATGACCACATCAGGGTCTTGGCGTAAAAATGATCTTAACGCTGAAGCAAAGGTTAAACCGGCTTTTAAATTAATATGGACTTGGTTAACGCCTTCTAAGTTAATCTCTACCGGATCTTCTGCGGTGGAGATATTACGCTCTTCAGTATTGAGTATATTAAGACCAGTATAAAGGGATACGGTTTTACCTGAACCCGTAGGGCCTGTCACAAGGATCATTCCTTGAGGCTTAGCGAGCATTTGCTCATACAGTTCACGTTGGTCATCTTCGTAACCGAGTTTTTCAATACCTAATTGCGCAGAAGATGAATCCAAAATACGCATTACAATTTTTTCACCCCAAATTGTGGGCAGGGTGCTGACACGAAAATCAATGGATTTAGTCCGTGACAGTTTCATTTTTATGCGGCCATCTTGAGGAACGCGGCGCTCGGCAATATCAAGCTTTGACATCACCTTTAAGCGCGCTGATAGCCTGTTTGACAGATTAACCGGTGGCTCAGAGACTTCGTGTAAAATGCCGTCGATGCGGAAACGGATACGATAGCGTTTTTCGTAGGGCTCAAAATGTAAATCAGAGGCGCCTTTACGAATAGCATCTGTGAGAATTTTATTAATATAAATAACAATCGGCGCATCATCACTGCTTTCAGCTTCTTTTTCTTGATGCTGTTTATCGGTATCAGTTATTTCAATGCCTGCAAGTGCTTGCTCATCCATGCCGTCTAAGCTTAAGCCTGATATATCATCTTCTAGAACTTTATCTAATGCAGTATGTAGCTTATCGTCCTCGACAATAATAGCTTCAGCATGCAAGCCTAGACTGAACTGGAAATCCTCAAGGGCGGCGATATTAGTGGGATCTGAAGTGGCAATATATAAACGATTACTGCGCTTGAATAAAGGGAGACAGCGGTGATTGGCAATGAGCTTTTTATTGAGTAAGTCTTCAGGAATATTAGCCAAATCAAACTCGGCTAAATCTAATAGTGGTGAGCCGTATTCTTCATAACACAACTCAGCAATTGCTCTGGCCGATATGACTTTTGATTCAACTAAGGTCGTTACCAATGAATGTTTAGATTTGCGAGATTGAGTAATCGCAGAAGATACCTGTTGATCAGATAGTATCCCTTTCCGGATAAACAAGGTTGATAAACCAAGATGTAAGCCGTTAGATGGCATGGAGGCTCCAGTTGAAACTAAGTATTAAATGATAACGTCTTTTTAAGAATTTGTCATAAATTAGAAGCTTAAAAATATATCAATTTCAACACAAAATAGATATCTGTAAGAATAATTTTTTTATTACTATGGTAGGTGGATGCTCCACTGATGAATGACTTATGTTAACAATCGGTTTAAACTGCACTGTAAATAAGCTAAAAGGAACCTGTTATTAAGTAGTTGTATTCTTATAATAAATAACTTTTTGGTTAATTATGGGGATTCATATATTAATATTTTTACAATGGATAATGTTGCTCCAGTAATGCTGGGGCAGGATGTTAATTTTGTCAAAACCTGTGAGTCAACAATGGATAATGAACTGAACTTACAATGTTTGAATGTTCAAGGGGTGGTAGCTGATGTGCATTCAATTAAAAACATATTCTAAATTGGTATTTATAAGCTTTGTATGTGTATTACTTCTTGGAACTGTATTTGCGAATGATTTTACACGTTTTGTTGGTGTAGATAGTCAATACGACATAAAACGCATGCTGGTAGTGTTTTTTATATGTTTGTCCTCGCTTGGGCTGTGTTTCGTTAAGGAAGTTGAATTCGCCAAGGTTTCTAAAGCTACAACAGCCTTTTTAGGGCTATTTTTTTTATTAGCTATTTTTTCTGCTTTGTACAGTAAACATCCATTTTGGAGCATGGTTGAAATTGCAAATATGGGGTTATTATTGTGTGCATTTTTTATCTTTTCTACCAGTATTAAAGCCATTAATAGAGATAAGTTTTTTTTAGGACTTTATCTCTGCGCTTTATTATTCTCTATATTTACATTTATTAAGTACATTTTATTTTTACTCTTTTCGTATGCTGATGCGCAAAGTTTTGACATTCATGGTCTAATTTCTGGCTATGTAAATGTTCGTTTTTTTAACCAATTACAAGTGATGGTAATACCGCTGCTTTTTTTTCCGTATTTTTGTCAACATTTAGCTAAGTTCAAGCGTTTTTCATTTATTATTATATCGTTGCATTGGCTCGTGTTGCTGCAAACACAAGCGCGCGGGGGCATGTTATCCCTCATCCTTGCATCTAGTTTGATCGCGTTATTTTTATCTAAACAAACTCGTCAGCAATTTATTTTAACTGTATTTAAAACAGTTACGGCTGGAGTCGCTTTATGGCTAGTATTTATCATTGCCATCCCTCATTGGCTAATGGAGAGCGCAAACTTTCAAATAAGAACGAGCAGTTCAGGGCGGGTAGATTTATGGCTTTATATTCTAACTTATATTCCTGAAAGCCTATGGCTTGGGTATGGGCCTATGAGCTTTACATGGGCAGAAGCAAAACCGCTACCGCATGCTCATCCACATAATTCAGTTACGCAAATATTGTACGAGTATGGTGTTATATCCTGTGTTATTTTTATGACATGGTGTGTCAGTCGGTTATACAACCGATTAGACTCTTTACGCCAGCAAACTTTTCCCGAGTTTGCCCCAATAATATTTGGTGTATTATCCGGTCTTATTTGTTCGTTATTTAGTGGTGTCGCTGTCATGCCATTTGCACAGTTAGCTTTAGTATTTTTAGTTGCCATAATGACACAGTTTGATTCTGCCCGTTTTTATCAAACTAAATTGCCTGTTCGAGCGGTGTTTTTTTTGTCAGTTACAGCTTTAAGTTACTTACTATTTTTGACATACAAAAATGAAGATCTGCTATCTGCACTTTTTCCAAGGATATGGGTGAATGGGTTGATTAGTTATTAAGCGCGATATTAAATGAAGTATCAAAATTTTAGACTAGTTAAGACCTTAGTTATTTCAATCGCTGAGAGTTTTTCAGAATAATAAGAATATATAATAACGTAATGGCTAATGTGATTACATTTCAACTTTTTTGGAGGGGTTAAGGACTTTTCAGTAAGAAGTTGGTTTCGCAAATTGCTAACAAGTCGATATGGCAAATGAAATTGAGGGTAGACTAATAGTATATTTTTAGGATGTTTTAATAAACTGTCATAAGCAGTAGAGATAACTTATAAGCTAAATCAGTAATGTTACTATTTGTAGGTTTATCTCAGGAAGATATACAAACAAAAAAGACCGCATTTTAAGCGGCCTTTTTTGTTGATAATCGACTGTAAATTAGCTGCCCGCTTTACACGTTGCAGTTTGTAGATCGCATGTAATAGTTGTTGAAGTAGCATCTAAAGCTGTAAAAGAGGCTGTTGTTGCAGAAGTTAATCCAGCTAAATCACTTGGTAAAGCACTACCAGAACCAGAAGAACAAGCTACAGGTGCGTATGTCGGAACTGTTAGCTCAGCAATAATAGCCGAAGCATTTGCTTTAGTTGCAGCAGCAGCTTCACCTAAGCAAGAGTTAATTTTACTTTTGTTCACATATTCTTGATACGCAGGCAATGCGATTGCTGCAAGAATACCGATGATCGCTACTACGATCATTAATTCAATAAGAGTAAAACCCTTAGCGTTTTTGATTTGGTTAATGCTTTTCATTTTTTATCTCTCTCTTGTGATGCTTTAGTGTTGCGTCGAGTTTGTTCTAATCCTTGAATTTCATAACAGTTAAAGGCCCTTAATTGCTATGAATGGTGTCCTAGTCACCACAACCTGTCTGCATAATTAAACTAGTGATGTTGAATTACAGTTTATTGTGAATCAAACTTCCTGATCCGCATTACTGTGATTAAAGTACAAACGTGTTTTAGGTAAATGTTTTAGATAAGTGCTTTAGAAAAGCGATTCCATTAGACTTCAATGATGCCACTCTAAGTAAAACGCATACGTAAAACTAAATAACTAGAAAACAGAATAGGCTAGTCATTAACAAATTGCTATCCAATCTGCAACCTGGGTTAACACGATGCTTGAAGTTAATTTGTTAACAAAATGTTTGAATTACCATGTTCTTTTAAAAATCATTTTTAAACTCACTCAATGTTACATTTGTAACACATTGAAAAACTGATTATTAAAACTGAATTCTGATACTTCACTCATCCAGGGTAAACGTTAGTATAAAGTTGCTAAAAATGGAATAGCTTGTGGCGCATTTTTTAACTAAAAAGATAAAAAGATTGTTTTAACGCCCTGTTTGTAAAGATTTTGCAGTACATAATTGACACTTTTAGGTAGTTATTTAGTCAATTTGACTTTGATGGTTGTTTGTCAAAAAAGTGACACCTTATTAATTGTAAGGTTATAGCGCTTTACTCATGTTGCTATTAAAACCTTATTGATGACCTTGTTTTAGTCTTTAGGGCGGGATAGTGGTCAAAAGCAGGGGCGATGTGTCAGTTTAATCTTTGTGGTTATTTTTTGAATTCCGGTTTATTAAAACAGTGGGGCTTATGTCACTTGGCTACAATAGGGCTATTTATGGCGTTATTTATTTTGGCATAGCCATTTAGTTAAGCTTTTTATAAGCATTACAAAGCCAGCTTATGAGTAAGCTGGCTTTGAATGTAACTATTAGCTATTAACTATTAGCTATTAACTATTAGCTATTAACTATTAGCTATTAGCTATTAGTTATGGCTAACTCTACTAGGCTGCTAGCCTAATTGGTTAACGAGTTCGGTTTAACATTAGCTTTTAAAGCGTAATGATAAATCTAAGGCTTTAACGTGCTTAGTGAGTGCGCCTACGGATATATAGTCAACGCCGGTTCTGGCAAAGTCAGCGATAGTGTCAATGGTGACATTACCGGATACTTCCAGTTTTGCGCCTTTACCTTGATCTAAATAACTTGAATTGAGTGCAACAGCCTCAAGCATCATGGTGATATCAAAATTATCTAGCATGATGATGTCAGAGCCAGCCTCTAATGCTTGGGTGAGTTCGGCGATTGACTCTACTTCTACTTCAACTGGTTTATCTGCGGCTACTTGTCTGGCTGTTTTTACTGCTAGCTCAATATTGCCGCAAGCCATGATGTGGTTTTCTTTAATTAAGAAGGCATCAAACAAACCAATACGATGATTTTTACCGCCACCACAAGATACGGCATATTTTTGCGCAGTGCGCAGGCCGGGTATGGTTTTGCGGGTATCGAGCAGTTTAGTGTGGGTATCAGCCAGCTTATTAACGTAAAGCTTAGTGAGACTCGCAACGCCTGATAGGGTTTGGATGAAGTTCATCGCCGTGCGCTCACCGGTTAAGATGGCTCTTGCTGGGCCTGATAATTCACATAACACCTGGTTGGGAACCAATAAGTCGCCATCATCCACATGCCAATGTAAGGCAACATCACCGCCGAGCTGATTAAATACTTGCTCTGCCCATGCTTTTCCGCAAAAAACACCTTCTTCACGGGTGATTAATACCGCTTCAGCATGTCTATCTGCTGGAATAAGTTGCGCGGTAATATCGGCATTAAGCATATCTTGCGGGGTTTGGGCTGGAGTGTGGCCTAGGTCTTCATCAAGTGCAGCTTTAACGGCATGACGGATGTCATTTTCAATCATGTGAATGTCCTTGAAATTACAACTAAACTGAGTTGCTTGGGCCAACTCAATGTTTAAAAAATGAGAAACAATATGCCTATTACTTTATCACAGTTGTTAATTTAAAATATAGCAGTCAAACTGTTAGGGTTACGTCGGATTGGGCAATATTATTTTGAGCTATTGTGTCGCTGATAGTTTGTACTAATGAGTGCTATTTTTAACTCGCTATTTTTAACTCGCTATTTGTAACTTTATGTTTGTGACTAGATGTTTGTAACTCGATGTTTGTGACTTGCCAATTGTGAGTTGAAATGTGCGCTGCTGTTACGCTGTATCGTTAATTCATTACTTGAGATTTTATTATTAATTTATGGATACACAATTGAAATCTGGCTGGCATCAAGGTGCGCGGCTTTGTCCATCACCACATTTTAACCCGCGCCCAGATAATGAGGTGAGTGGTTTAGTTATTCATAATATCAGCCTGCCTGCAGGTTGTTATGGCTTGCCGCACATTGATGGGTTATTTCAGGGCTGTTTAGCGGTTGATGCTGATCCAAGCTTTGCCGATATCGCCGGGCTTGAAGTGTCGGCACATTTTTTAATTCGCCGCGATGGTGAGTTAGTGCAGTATGTTAGCTGTGATGATAGAGCGTGGCATGCTGGGGTTTCGTGTTTAAATGGCCGAGAAGCTTGTAATGATTTTACCATTGGCATTGAAATGGAAGGCACAGATACCGACCCTTATACCGATGCGCAATATCGCGAATTAGTGCAATTAACCTTGGTGTTGTTTGCGCAATATCCTATGCTTAATCAAGCAAATATCGTCGGACATTGTGATATTGCTCCTGGACGCAAAACCGATCCAGGTGATAGTTTTGATTGGCAAAGATATTTTACTGCATTAACAGCGAAGTCATGATGTTAGTGTAAGTTTAACTCAATATTTTTTTAGATTGTTTGCAGAGGTCCCATGGCACTATTTTCATTGTTAATTGCAATTATGGTTGAGCGCTTAAAGCTGTTACCCGCGCATTGGCAATTTGATGTTTTACTGGCTAAATACCAGCAATTATTTTGGAAAGATAAAGCATTAGATTCTGCTGGCTGGGTTGCCTTTGTGGTGCTGCTACCGGCAATGACGCTGTTTTTGGTGCTGCTGTTATTAGATGGTGTTTTTTTTGATGTGATCACCTTATTGATGTGGATGCTGGTTTCGATTGTGTGTTTTAGCCACCAAAGCTTAAGGGCGGCATTTAAAAAATATATGCTTGCGGCTTGCCGCGGCGATGTTCAAGCCTGTTATCACCATGCTGAAAAACTCGATTGCAGTGAGTGTTTAGATGCGGTTGATGAAAAAGATTTGGGTCAGCAGATTGGTAAAACCGTGGCTTGGGTTAACTATCGCTATTATGGCGCGGTGGCGTTATATCTGATTTGTTTTGGCCCTGTTGGCGCAGTGCTTTATTGTTCGGTGCGTTTTTATCAGCAATACAATCAACAGCAGCAATTGGATATGCCATTTATTGATAAGTTATTATTTTTATTTGATTGGTTACCGAGCCGAGTCTTTAGCTTTGGGTTTGTATTAAGTGGTCACTTTGCTGCAGGTATTTCACAGTGGCGTAAACAGGTTTTTAACCCTAACAATAGTGCCAAAAATATTGTCACTTATACTGCTTTAGCCGCTGAAGTGATGCCTGAGAAAAGTGATGCGCCAGTGTGCGTGCAGCCAACATTGGCGCTGCTTGCATTGAGTAAAAGAAACTTTATTTTACTGGTTACGGTATTATCGGTGCTGACTATATTTGGTCTGGTTAGCTAAGAAGTTTTCATTGCGGTGATGGGCGGCATGAGCCGCCGAAATAATGATTAGAAGTTAAAACAGTGTTTTTATAGATTGTGCTGTGTGAAATGGATTTTTATAGCTACAATCTAAGCTTAAAATGAGTTTGTTATCGCGATAGTAGAGCGTTCAATGCTTTATTGCGATAACACCGAGATGGTCAAACCTCTTCAACGGTTTTTTTCGTTATGCTCTTGCTCAAAGTGCCTAGCGATGTTTGAAACCTTCAATTAACACCCATTCAACGCTCGTCTAACTAGACATCAATTGTTTGATTTGATAAAGTGCGCTATATCATATAAATTGGTAAGACCAATTGACAACGGAGCCGAGCCCCAAATGGCTTATAGCAAAATAACTCAGCCTAAAATTTCCGATGTGATCATGGAGCAATTAGAGCGCATGATCCTCGAAGGAAGTTTGCAGCCTGGGCAAAAATTACCGCCCGAGCGCGAGCTTGCTTTGCAATTTGAAGTGTCACGCCCTTCATTACGTGAAGCGATTCAAAAATTAGAAGCCAAAGGCTTACTAATGCGCCGCCAAGGTGGCGGAACCTACGTTAAAGAACAACTTTGGCAAAGTCTTGCCGATCCTATCGTTGAATTAATGCATAACGACTCAGAAAGTCAGTACGACTTACTTGAGTTTCGTCACGCCACTGAAGGCATGATGGCTTATTTTGCTGCGCTGCGTGGTAATGATGCCGATATGCAAAGCATTAAACGTTCAATTAACGAAGTTGAAGCAGCTGTAGATGTAGAAGCGCAGGCTGATGCCATTGTGCGTTTTTACCGTGCCGTTGCTGAAGCGTCACACAATGTGGCGATGTTACACCTTGTACTCAGTTTAACCCCTGTGCTGCACAAAAACGTGGCACAAAATTTAGAGCTTTTAAGCCGTCGCGAAGAAGCATCTACCATGGCGAATGAACATAGGCGAGCACTGCTTGCTGCCATTATTCGTCGTGATCCTGAAGCGGCACGTGAAGCCTCGAACGAACATTTAAGTTATATCGAGGAAGTCATGTTGTCAGTGAGGGAAGAAGACAGCCGGTTACAGCGTAGCTTGCGCCGCTTAAAAAGTGGTGTTTGATACCTATTTATAATCAAATGCATTATAAATTTACCGAAACACATTAATTATCTGTATCTAGAGAAAGGACAGCGACATGTCTGAAGATATTCTACAAGACTTAGATCCATTAGAAACTCAAGAGTGGGTTGATTCACTGCAAGCCGTATTAGAGCAAGAAGGCCCTGAACGAGCGCATTATCTACTTGAACAATTAATCGATAAAGCACGCCGCAATGGTACACATTTACCATATAAAGCGACCACTGCTTATTTGAATACGATTCCATCTGGCCAAGAGCCGCATATGCCTGGTAATCAGGAAATGGAACGTCGCATTCGTGCTATCGTTCGTTGGAACGCCCTTGCAATGGTATTACGTGGTTCTAAGAAAGATTTAGAACTAGGTGGCCACATTTCAAGTTTTGCTTCTAGTGCAACCATTTATGATGTGTGTTTTAACCACTTCTTCCGCGCTCCAAATGAAAAAGACGGTGGCGACTTAGTTTATTATCAAGGTCATATTGCTCCGGGTATTTATTCTCGCTCTTTCCTTGAAGGCCGCATCACTGAAGATCAAATGAACAATTTCCGTCAAGAAGTTGATGGTAAAGGTTTATCTTCATACCCGCATCCAAAGTTAATGCCTGATTACTGGCAGTTCCCGACGGTATCTATGGGCTTAGGTCCTATTCAAGCGATTTATCAAGCCCGTTTCCTTAAGTACTTAACTGACCGTGGTTTGAAAGATTGTTCTGAGCAAACAGTTTACTGTTTCTTAGGTGATGGTGAGTGTGATGAGCCTGAAACATTAGGTGCTATCGGTCTTGCTGCCCGTGAAGAATTAGATAATTTATGTTTTATTGTTAACTGTAACTTACAGCGCCTTGATGGCCCTGTGCGTGGTAACGGTAAAATTATTCAAGAGCTTGAAGGCGAGTTCCGCGGCGCAGGTTGGGAAGCCGTTAAAGTGATTTGGGGTCGCTACTGGGATCCATTACTTGCCCGTGATACAAGCGGCAAATTACTGCAGTTAATGGAAGAAACCGTAGACGGTGAATACCAAAACTGTAAAGCCAAAGGCGGCGCTTACACCCGTGAGCATTTCTTTGGTAAATATCCTGAGACTGCTGAAATGGTAGCTAACATGTCAGATGATGACATTTGGCGTTTAAACCGTGGTGGCCATGATCCAGTTAAGATTTATGCTGCGCTGCAACATGCTAAAAACACCAAAGGTCGTCCTACAGTTATCCTTGCTAAAACAGTAAAAGGTTACGGTATGGGTGATGCGGGCGAAGGTAAAAACATTGCCCATAACGTGAAGAAAATGGGCATTGAGTCGCTTAAATACTTCCGTGATCGTTTTAATATCCCAATTAGCGATGATCAGTTAGAAGATATTCCTTACTATCATCCTGGTGCTGACTCTGAAGAAGTTAAATACTTAAAAGAGCGCCGTGCTGCCCTTCATGGTGCTATGCCAAAGCGTCTTGAAAAGTTCTCTAAAGATATTGAAGTGCCGCCATTAAAGATCTTTGATTCAGTACTTAAAGGCTCAAATGGTCGTGAAATCTCAAGCACTATGTCATTTGTGCGTATTTTAACGGCGCTGCTAAAAGACAAGAAGATCGGCAAACAAATTGTACCGATCATTCCTGATGAAGCACGTACCTTTGGTATGGAAGGTTTATTCCGCCAAGTGGGTATTTACGCTCACGAAGGGCAAAAATACGAGCCACAAGATTCTGATCAAGTTGCTTACTACCGTGAAGATAAAACCGGTCAAGTATTGCAAGAAGGCATTAACGAGTTAGGTGCAATGTCATCTTGGGTTGCGGCGGCAACCAGTTACTCAGTTAATGACACCCCAATGATCCCGTTTTATATCTACTACTCAATGTTTGGTTTCCAACGTATTGGCGACATGGCATGGGCTGCAGGTGATATGCGTGCTCGCGGCTTTATGGTCGGTGGTACTTCAGGTCGTACAACCCTAAACGGTGAAGGTCTACAACACCAAGATGGTCATAGCCATGTATTAGCAAACACGATTCCAAACTGTATTTCTTATGACCCGACTTATGGTTACGAGATTGCAGTAATTGTGCAAGACGGTATTCGCCGTATGTATGGCGAGCAAGAAGACGTGTTCTACTACTTGACTACCATGAACGAAAACTACGAGCAGCTGGCAATGCCTGAAGGTGTCGAAGAAGGTATCGTTAAAGGTATCTATAAGCTTGAAACCCTTAAAGGTAGTGGTAAAGGCGCAGTACAGTTAATGGGTAGCGGCACCATTTTAGAGCAAGTACGTAAAGCGGCTGTAGCATTATCGAAAGACTTCGGTATTACTGCTGACGTATACAGCGTGACTAGTTTCAATGAGCTAACTCGTGATGGTCAAGCTGCAGAGCGTTACAACATGCTGCACCCAACTGAAGCGCCTAAAGTGCCTTATATTTCAGAAGTATTATCAAGTGATGCGCCAGCTATTGTAGCTACGGATTACATGAAGATTTATGGTGAGCAATTACGTGCTTACATTCCAACTGATTATAAAGTACTTGGTACTGACGGCTTTGGCCGCAGTGATAGCCGTGAAAACTTACGTCACCATTTTGAAGTTGACGCTAAGTTCATTGTTATCGCGTCATTAAAAGCCCTTGTTGACCGTAAAGAGTTACCTGTAGAAGTGCTAACGCAAGCTATCACTGAATACGGTATCGACGTTGATAAGATCAATCCACAGTTCGCATAGGGAGAAACAAAATGGCTGAATTAAAAGAAGTTTTGGTTCCTAACCTTGATACTGATGCTGTGCAGGTTATTGAGATCTGTGCTGAGATTGGTGAAGTGCTTGAAAAAGAAGCATCAATCATCACAGTTGAAACCGATAAAGCGACTATGGATATTCCAGCACCTTTTGCTGGGAAATTGGTTGAACTGAAAGTGGCTGTGGGCGATAGCGTATCTGAAGGCTCGCTAATTGCGGTGCTGTCTGTTGAAGCGGCTGGTGATGCGCCTGTCGCTGAAGTGGCTGCACCGGTAGCGGCGCCAGTTCAAGCCGCTGCAGCTCAAACCGCGGCTCCAGTAGCAGAAGCGCCAGCCGTTGCTGGTGGCACTGAAATTATTGAAGTGCACGTGCCTGATATTGGCGATGCTGAAAATGTTGATATTATCGAAGTGTTAGTGAGTGTGGGTGAAACCATTGAAGCGGACACTGGGCTTATCACCTTAGAAACTGATAAAGCGACCATGGAAGTGCCAGCACCAACCGCAGGTGTAGTTAAAGAACTTAAAGTGAACGTTGGTGACAAGGTTTCACAAGGCTCTTTAGTGCTGATGCTTGAAGTGGGCACTAGTGCTAGTGCACCTGTTACTGAAACAGTAGCAGCGCCTGCAGCAGCTCCAGCAACATCAGTTGTTGAAGTTAAAGAAGTTGCAGTACCAGATATTGGTGATGCCGCTGATGTTGATGTGATTGAAGTGTTGGTTGCTGTTGGCGATATGCTTGACGTGGATACAGGTTTAATTACCTTAGAAACCGATAAAGCCACCATGGAAGTACCAGCGCCATTTGCCGGAAAACTGGTTGGTTTAACGGTAAATGTTGGCGATAAAGTGTCACAAGGTAGCATTATTGCTACGGTTGAAACTCAGTCTGCCGCATCAGTCGCTGCGCCAGTGCAAGCCGCTCCGGCACCCGCAGCTACTGCAGCAACGCCTGCACCTGTTACCGCTGCGCCAGCAAGTAAGCCGCCTGTGCCGCATCATCCAAGTGCTGGCAGCCAACCTAAAACCGGTGCTGTGCATGCATCACCTGCAGTTCGCCGCTTAGCGCGCGAATTTGGTGCTGATTTAACCCAAGTTAAAGGCTCTGGCCGTAAAGGACGTATTCTGAAAGAAGACGTTCAAGCCTTCATTAAGTATGAACTTAGCCGACCTAAAGCGAGCGCTGCTACAGCGGTTGCTGGTGGCGCGGGTGGTTTGAATGTGATTGCGGCGCCTAAAGTTGATTTCAGTAAGTTTGGTGAAGTGGAAGAAGTGCCATTAAGCCGTATCCAGAAAATCTCTGGACCTAACTTGCATCGTAACTGGGTGACGATTCCACATGTGACGCAATTTGATGAAGCTGATATCACTGAATTAGAAGCATTCCGTAAAGAACAAAATACACTTGCTGCTAAGAAGAAAGCGGATTACAAAATTACTCCGTTAGTATTTATGATGAAAGCCGTGGCGAAAACACTGGCTGAATTCCCAGTGTTTAACTCAAGTTTAAGCCCTGATGGTGAGTCGTTAATCCAGAAGAAATACTTCCATATTGGTGTTGCAGTTGATACGCCAAACGGATTAATGGTGCCAGTGGTTCGTGATGTCGATAAGAAAGGCATTGTAGAGCTTTCTCGTGAGTTAACGGATATTTCAATTCGTGCCCGTGATGGCAAGCTGAAGTCAGCAGACATGCAAGGTAGCTGTTTTACTATCTCTAGTTTAGGTGGCATTGGTGGTACAGCATTTACCCCAATCGTTAACTATCCTGATGTGGCTATTCTTGGGGTGTCAAAATCAGAAATGAAGCCGAAGTGGAATGGCAGTGATTTTGAACCTAAGTTGATGTTGCCACTATCGTTATCATACGATCATCGTGTGATTGATGGGGCAATGGCAGCGAGATTTAGCGTGACATTATCAAGCATTCTTAGCGATATTCGTACGCTAATTTTGTAAACAAAAAGGCTGCTCATAGTGAGCGGCCTTTTTATTCTTATCACTAGGATTGTGATCAGTATCAAACAAAGGGTAAAATGCGGCCACCTTACAAGATTTGACCACATTTTGCAGTTTGGACGGTTTTTCCGCCAACGATAGATAAAATAGAGGAAAACATGAGTAACGAAATCAAAACTCAGGTAGTAGTACTAGGTGCCGGCCCAGCAGGTTATTCAGCAGCTTTCCGCGCTGCAGATTTAGGTCTAGATACTGTGATTGTAGAACGTTTTAGCACCCTTGGTGGTGTTTGTTTGAACGTGGGTTGTATCCCATCGAAAGCACTTTTACACGTATCTAAAGTCATTGAAGAAGCAAAAGCAGTTGCCGATCACGGTGTTGTTTTTGGTGAGCCAAAAATTGATTTAGACAAGTTACGCGGCTTTAAAGAAAAAGTAGTAGGTCAACTGACTGGCGGTTTAGGCGGAATGTCTAAAATGCGTAAAGTTGATGTGGTAAATGGTTTAGGTAAATTCACTAGCCCAAATACAATGGAAGTGACTGCTGAAGATGGCACTGTAACAGTGGTTAACTTTGACAACGCCATTATTGCAGCGGGTTCTCGTCCAATTAAACTGCCATTTATCCCACATGAAGATCCACGTATTTGGGATTCAACTGATGCTTTAGAACTAAAAGAAGTACCTGAAAAGTTATTAGTCATGGGCGGCGGTATTATCGGCCTAGAAATGGGTACAGTTTATTCTTCTTTAGGTAGTCAAATTGACGTGGTTGAAATGTTCGACCAAGTTATTCCTGCTGCTGATAAAGATATCGTGCGTATCTACACTAAAAAGATTAAGAAGAAGTTTAACTTAATCCTAGAAACTAAAGTGACTGCGGTTGAAGCGAGAGAAGACGGCATTTACGTTTCTATGGAAGGTAAAAAAGCCCCATCTGAGCCAGTTCGTTACGATGCTGTATTGGTTGCTATTGGTCGTACACCAAACGGTAAAGGCCTAGACGCTGAAAAAGCTGGCGTAAATGTTGATGAGCGTGGCTTTATCAATGTTGATAAGCAAATGCGTACTAACGTTGCTAACATCTTCGCTATCGGTGATATCGTTGGTCAACCAATGCTTGCGCACAAAGGTGTGCATGAAGGCCACGTTGCTGCTGAAGTTATTTCAGGTCTTAAGCACTTCTTTGACCCCAAAGTTATTCCTTCAATTGCTTACACAGACCCGGAAGTTGCGTGGGTTGGTCTTACTGAAAAAGAAGCCAAAGAGCAGGGCGTTGCCTATGAAACTGCATCATTCCCATGGGCTGCAAGTGGCCGCGCAATTGCTTCTGATGCAAGTGACGGTATGACTAAGCTCATCTTCGATAAAGAAACTCATCGCGTTATTGGTGGTGCTATCGTTGGTGTTAATGGCGGTGAATTACTAGGCGAAATTGGCTTAGCAATTGAAATGGGTTGTGATGCTGAAGATTTAGCCTTAACTATTCATGCTCACCCAACGTTACATGAGTCTGTCGGTCTTGCGGCTGAAGTTTATGAAGGTTCAATTACTGATTTGCCAAACCCGAAGGCAAAAAAGAAAAAGTAACATGTAGCTATTTGTAGCAATTTGTATTAAAGCACCTTTCGAGGTGCTTTTTTTTGCTCTAAATTTACTTTTAGGTGATATATTCAAATATTGTATTAAATTTAATTGTTTTTGTTGTTGCAGGCATAAAGCCATATAGGTTCACATAGAAGCGCTTAGCATAATAAAATCAATAAAAGAGTAACCCAGTCATAATGATAAAAGGCATTAAATCGTTTCTCACCTTGGTCGTTCTTACCCTTAGTTGCAGCTTTCCAAGCGTGGCTGACGATCTTGTCCAACGTTTATTTAATATCAAAGATGGCCTGGTTAATTACACTATCAATGACATTGCATTTGATGATTATGGCTATGTTTGGCTGGCAACTGAGCAGGGAGTATTTCGTGTTAGCGATACTGTTACCCGCCGCATTGATCAACCTGATAGTGATAATGCATTAGCTGCAGAAAACATTCATCTTATCGCTAAGGTGACTTCTCAGCGCCTTCTAGTCGCTTCTGGCACATCGCTTTACCTCTACGATATTAAACTCAATCGTTTTTCAGATGACATTATTGCCGGCCTCATAACTAGTGATGATTCTGTTGTTGATGAAACACGTCTAGATAATGGTAATTTAATTCTGCTTACCCGTTTAGGGCAGGTGCTTGAGTTTGATGTTAATTCACTGTCAATCTCAGTGCTAACAGCCCAAGAGCTGGATAAGACATTGCAATGGAATAGTGTCAATCAGCTAAGTAATGGCCACTATATTTACTCGTCTGCCTATGAAGTTGTGATAAAAAATCCCGCAGGAAAATTGATCGAACAAATAAAGCGGCCTGTAAATAATTTATTAATCCAAAAAGTATTTATTGATTCAAGTCAGCATATTTGGATATTAACCAATAAAGGCTTATATGAACTTAACCCGCTAAACTATCAGATGAACGCCGTTGTTGGGCTGCCTTATTATATTGAAAAGGTAATCGAAGACGCCCGAGGCAATTTGTGGCTTAGTGCAAAAAGTGGGCTATTTTCATGGGATAGGCAATCATCGAAGCCAATTTCATATAAAGAGCAATTAAAAAATAATGCAGACATTGATTATATCGACGATATTGCTATTGATGAAGATGGTTTAATTTGGCTTGGCGGCGCAGGCGAAGGTTTAGCGTTACTGGCAATAGCTCCTGACTTTTTATTGGAGAGTTTCACTCATTCATCAGCTTATCAAATTGAAGATGACATGATTTGGAGTATTTATGCCGAGCAAGATAAAGTCTGGCTTGGCGGTGATGGCGGCTTAACCATTGTTGATAAATCAGCCAAGACTTCAAAATACCTTATCCCAACAGGCTTTGAAGCGAGAGATTCAATTTACGGTGTTAATGAGCTTGATAATCAGCATATTGTGGTCACAACAACCAGTGGACTGTTTGTTATTAATAAACAAACTGATCAGCAAGTAGATTTTAGCGATTTTGCCGCCTTAAGTGACTCGCTAAAAGGAGAAATATTATTTAATTCCTATGCAGATCCACTGCCAAACGGAAGGGTTTGGTGGGGGGCGACTAATCTGGTTTATTATTGGCAGCCGGGATTAGATGATATCGAAAGTATCTCACTGAAAGATCATATTCCACAAACTCAGTCTGTGCGCATTAGAAGCATGTTCCGTGAAAATCATGATCGTCTATGGATAGGCGGTAGTGGTTTCTTTGGCTATATAGATAGCAATAATAATGCAGTGTCATTAAGTGAAATGTTAGGCGAGAACGTTAAGGATATGACCGTTAATAATATTCTTAACGTTGATGAGAGAACCCTGTGGTTAGGGACTCGCCAAAATGGGGTCATTGTTTTTGATACCCAAACTCATGAGACCCTATCCATGAGTGACTATTGGCATGTTGATTGTCCGACGATTTATTTTATTGAGCAAACTGAAAAAAATAACTTAGTAGGTTGTACGTCAACGTTAATTAGACAAAATAAACAGACAAAAGCCATTGATGCATTTTCTACCAGCGATGGATTTATTGGTAATGAGTTTAATGAGTCAGCAGCTTATTATGACCCTAATGCAGGCTTATATATTGGCGGCCCTAATGGGGCGATGTTAGTTGATATTGATAAGCTTAAGCGCCGGGTCAGTAATGACGGTATCGCCCTAGAGTCCATTGCAATTTACTACGAGGACAATACTGAGTATCACTTGGTACCAGACTCCTTTAATTTAGTGCAGCCAGGAGCTAAATTAATCAGTTTTCAAATAACTACTTTCGACTACGTGGATGAAACACCAATCAGCTTAAAGTATCGCTTGCTTCATGAGCATAATAGCTTAGATAGCCAATATATTTATCTACAAGGCCAAACTCAGATTAATATTGCTGATTTAAAAGCAGGTGAATATACCCTAGAGCTATTACATAAAAAGCATGGGATGTGGGCAAGCAGTCCGTTTCAATTTAGTTTTAAGGTTGAACAATTTTGGTGGGCGTCACAGTGGTTTAAAGCCTTAGTGCTTTTTGTCATTCTGTTTGGGGCATTTACTTCTTTATGGTTTCGCAAAAAACAAATAAACCGTGTTATTGGCATTAATCAGGCATTAAGGGAAAGCGAAGACAAATTACGTCAGTCACTGCGTGGTAGCGACTCAGACTTATGGGAGTGGCAAGCTAGCACTAACCAAATCCAATTTGATAATAAATCGGGCCTGTTGGGTGAGGGAAGAAAGTTATCTTATCTCGTGTCCGATTTACCAATTGTTGCCGCCGATAAAGATAACCTCCAGCAGCAATGGCGAGCTTTGTTAAAGGGCGATAAAGAAACCATTGATATTGAGTTTAGGTATTACCGTGGTGAAGAGGCTATTGGTTGGCTGCGTATCAGAGGCCGTGCAGTCACGCGTAACCAAACCACTGGGCAGTTAGATCAAGTTGCCGGTATTTATACTGAGGTGTCTGAGCAACGTGAGCTTCAAAATGAAATTGACTTGTTTGCCAAGGCATTTGAAAACACCTCAGAAGGCATGTTAATTCTTGATAGTCGTAAGCGGGTAAAATTACTAAATACCGCAGCTGCAACTATCTTTACCACCCAGCATGAAGCGCTTAATGGAAGAGGCTTTGAGTCATTACTGTATGTGGATCATGGCTCCAAAAATATCGATGATTTATTGCAAAATAGCCGCTCATGGAATGGCGAGTTAAGCTTTAAACGGGCGAGCAATGAGCATTTTCCTGTTTGGGTTAATATCTCTAAAATGTCTGATAAGCGCGATATCTCACAGCATTATGTGGTGGTCTTTTCAGATATCACCCAGCGTAAAAAATACGAGTCTAATTTACAGCATTTAGCCAATAATGATGCGTTAACCGGGCTGGCTAATCGAGCGATGTTTAATCGCCGCTTGCAAAAAATTATCCAGCAAGCTCACCGCAGTAATGAAAAACTGGCATTGTTGTTTTTAGATTTAGATCGTTTTAAGCACGTCAATGACTCTTATGGCCATAGTATGGGCGATGCGTTACTTGTTGAAGCGGCGAAACGATTACAACATAGCGTTGAGGCTGAACACTTGGTTTGCCGTTTTGGTGGCGATGAGTTTGTTATCTTAATCAGAAATGCTAATTCAATCGACCAAATAAACCTCATCGCGGAGACGATTTTAAAAACTATCGAGGCGCCATTTAGGTTATTTGGCCGCGAGTTTTTTGTCTCAACCAGTATTGGTATCAGCATGTGGCCTGAAGATAGCCAAGATGCAGAAACCTTAATAAAAAATGCTGATTTAGCCATGTATCACGCTAAAGAAGAAGGCCGCGGTAACTTCCAATATTATTCGGCTGAGCGTAATGCCGAGGCGCAATATCATTTAAAAATTGAAGCTGACTTACGTAGCGCCATCGAAAATAACGACTTTGAGCTTTATTACCAACCTCAGATAGACATACTCCAAGGTGATAAATTTGTTGGTATGGAAGCGCTGATCCGCTGGCATCACCCGGTTGAAGGTTTTATTCGCCCTGATATCTTTATCAAGGTGGCTGAATCTTGTGGCTTGATTATTGATATTGATCGCTGGGTGTTGCGCCAAGCCTGTATTGATGGGGCAAGATGGCATGCTCTTTACGACCAGCCTTTTCAGCTGTCAGTCAATGTGTCTGCGGTGCAGTTTAGGCAGGTGGATTTTATTGATAACTTAAAAGCGACCTTAGCCGATACTGGTATGCCAGCAACATGCCTTGCTATCGAAATTACTGAAGGCGTGTTAATGAAAGAGCTGCAGGTGGCGAGATCGCATTTAACCCAGCTTAAGCAGCTTGGTATTGAGGTGGCCATCGATGATTTTGGCACCGGTTATTCATCACTGGCGTATTTAAGAAGCTTTGAGGTGAATACCTTAAAAATCGATCGCTCCTTCTTAATTGATATTGCTACTAATGAAGCTGATCAAGCCATTGTGAGCAGTATTATTGAACTGGCAAGAAACCTAAAATTACAGGTAGTCGCCGAAGGGGTAGAGTCACACGCACAAATGGAGCAAGTCTTTAGCCGAGGTTGTTATATCATCCAAGGGTATTTCTTTGCCAAACCTATGCCAAAGGCTGAGCTGGATAAGTTTATCGGGATTGGAAAAAGCTGTAAAAAGTGAAGTTTGCATGGTTAACGGTGGGTTATAAAGGTTTTATTCATGTGAGTTTTTCTCTGCTAGAATGACGCGGTAGATCATTATTAAAGATAGGATGCTTTATATGGGCCGTAAGATTGCACTGCTGTTGCTACTCAGTTTATTTTCACACAACTTAATGGCTAAAGAACGCCAGTCAGTGGGATTAGTATTAAGTGGCGGCGGCGCAAAAGGCGCGGCGCATATTGGGGTGCTTAAGTTATTAGAACAGCACCGTATTCCGGTTGATTATATTACTGGTACCAGTATTGGCTCCTACGTTGGCGGCATGTATGCCTTAGGTTATAGCGCCGCAGAAATCGAACACATTATGCTTAACTCCCCTTGGGCTGATGGCTACTCAGATACCATTCCTCGAGAAGTACTTACTTACCGCGATAAACAACACCGCGACAAATTTAATATCCCCATTAACGTAGGTTATAAAGATGGCGGCTTAGCGGTCCCTAGTGGCTTACTACTTGGCCAAACCATGTCGCAGCTATTACGTTCATCAACTGATGTGGTAGAGCAATTTGGCGATTTTGATGATCTGGCCATTCCTTATCGCGCTGTGGCAACAGATTTAGTTACTAGCCATGCTGTGGTATTAGCCCACGGCAGTATCGTTAAAGCCATGCAAGCCTCTGCAACGGTACCGGGGGCATTACAACCGGCAGAAATAGACGGCAAGCTACTGGTTGATGGTGGCATCTCAAATAACATGCCAGTCGATGTCATTAAAGCTATGGGCGCTGATGTGGTCATAGCCATTGATATTGGCTCACCATTGGCCAGCAAAGAGCAACTTAATGGCACCATTGCTGTGTTGGAGCAGCTTTCAACCATTTTGACCAAAGCCACCACAGAGCATCAAAAAACATTATTAACGGATGATGATGTGCTTATTCGTCCAGCGATTGATGACATGAGCACCACTGACTTTGATATCATGCCAGACGCATTAGCTGCCGGCACACTGGCGGGCGAAGCGGCGCTGCCAATGCTGACACATTTAAGTGTCAGCGCGGAAGAATATCAGGCCTATCAAGACAATAAACAACGCGCCAAATTACTGCTAGTCAATCAAGTAAATCGCCCAGTGATTAAGATTGTATTTGATAATCAATCTAGAGTGAGTGAAAGCCTGTTAGATGAAGAGTTAGCCCTTAAAAAAGGCACAGTGATCACCAAAGAAGCCTTAGACGAGGGCATAAAACGGCTTTATTCCCTTAATAAGTTTCAGCGTGTTGATGCCGAGTTTGAAGACACAGAAGCTGGGCGCATATTAACGGTGACTACCCATGCCAAATCCTGGGGGCCAAATTATTTTGACGCCGGCTTTAACTGGGAAGATGACTTTACCTTAGATTCAGCCATTACCCTTAGTCTGGCTTATACCATGGGTGAACTGACCGATAATGGTGGTGAGTGGCGCAATGAAGTTCAGTTAGGCTACGACAAACGAGTTAGCTCAGAATTTTATCAGCCATTAGACAGAGACCAAGACTTCTACATTCGCTCTAAATACGAATTTGAGATCAAAAACTGGGATTTTTATGATGATAACAACCGAGTCTTTGAACTGAAAAACACACTAAATCAATTGGTATTTGGCGTAGGTTATAACTATTCCCACGCCGGATTAATAGAGGTGGGTGCTGTAGGTGAAATAGGTGACTTAAGTAATAGAGCCGTTTCTACCCAAGATCTTGAATATGACTCTTATGGTGGCTATTTTGCCTTTAGTTTTGACACCTTAAATAGCATTAGTTTTCCAACTGAAGGGCAGCGGTTAACCTTTAAAGCGTCGATTAGAAATGAAACCTATAAAGGCGCGGTTATTAATGACTCTGATGAACTGTCTTGGCAGTTTGAAGCTGACTGGAAAGGCGCACTTAAGCTAGGTAATCATGCCATTGTGGGTAAGGTCGCCTTAGCCACTGTTGATGTTGACCGTGAGTTTACCTTACATGTTGCAGAGCTCGGCGGCTTTTTAAATTTATCAGGTTTCCATAAGGGCGCATTAGCGGGTGCCCATAAAGCATTCGGTGCTTTGATTTATCAATATGATTTAGGCCGAGATTTGTTTTTGAGTGATATCCCTTTGTATATCGGCACCAGTTTCGAAGCGGGTAATGTGTGGGTTAATCGAGATGATATTGATTTCAATGATCTTATTTATGCAGGCAGCGTGTATTTAGGCACTGATACTAGCTGGGGCCCCGCGGCACTTGGCTTCGGCTTTACCGATACCGGTGATCAGTCCCTTTATTTATTCCTAGGTAAAAACTTTTAATTGTTCAGTCTGAAGATAAAAAGCTGCCGTATCTTTAAATAAGGCAGCTTTTTTATGGCAGATGTTAGCAAGACATTAACGCTAGATATTTTCAATCAACGACTTAAGCTGACCTAAATGCGCCAGCTGGTGGTGCGCCACTTGCCAGCGAGACTGACTGGCTAACTCCGCCGCGGGGATCGCCACCGTTTGCATGCTTGCCGCTCTTGCTGCAATTAGGCCATTAAATGAGTCTTCAATTGCCAAGCACTGTGCGGGCTCAATGCCTAAGGCCGTAGCACAATTTAAATACACTTCAGGGTGAGGTTTGCCATATTGCAGCTTTTCGGCAGAGGTGATGGCGTCAAAATAATCCCTAATAGCCAGTTTATTCATTACAGCCGCAATTAAGTCACTGGATGATGAGGTGGCTAAGCCGATTTTTAGCCCTTGCTGCTGACATGCTTGCAATGCTGCCACTACGCCCTGCATCGGCTGGCCTTCAGTTTCAATAAAGTGGATAACCCCATCAATAATTTGTTGGGAAACGGCTTGATTATCATAGTTAGCCCAAGGGTATTTTTGATACCAATAGTGGACCAGAAGATCAATTCTCATGCCGGTGGTTTTTTCTGCATCAGCAAGGGTGATAGGCACGCCAAATTGACTTAATACCGCCACCTCGACTCGTTGCCAAGCGGGCTCGGTATCAATAATGACCCCATCCATATCAAAAATAACCGCGTTAATTTTCATCAATGTCATAATAGTCCTGTTTACTGTTTTGAATATCTAGGCGATAAAGTTGAATAAGCATGCTGGTGGGTGCAAGTGATTAATCATAGCCAAATAACTATGCCTAACAGTCAAAATAATTGCAAAAAAATAGCGATAATTTGCAGAAGTTGACTCGGTTAAGTTTAAATTGTATATATTAGTTAATGCATTGAATTAAATGGTTTTTTATAACGTTTTAAACTATCGTCTAATTTATTTTGTTTAAAGTGAGCAGTAAATTAGCCATCGAACTCAAAATTCAGATGGATTTCGTCTCCGATAGAGTGTGATCTAATTCATACTTTTGCAAACCTGTAGTATACTACGGGTCGGATTTCAAGCCCGAACCTGTGGAATGGTCATTCTCTATATTGAATGACGTTCAGTTTCGCTGTTAGGCGCAATAACAAAGAGGAATGTTGCCGTGCTAGAAGCATATCGTAAACACGTCGCAGAACGTGCTGCAGAGGGTGTTGTCCCTAAGCCATTAGATGCACAACAAGTGGCTGAATTAGTGAAGTTAGTTGAGACGCCGCCTGCTGGTGAAGAGGCCGTAATTCTTGACTTATTAGAGAATCGTATTCCCCCTGGTGTTGATGAAGCTGCCTACGTAAAAGCAGCATTCTTAGATGCAGTGGCTCAAGGCACTGTATCGTCACCCATCCTTTCAGCTGAGCGTGCTACCGAGTTATTAGGTACTATGCAGGGCGGTTACAACATTGAACCGCTTATCGCTCAATTAGATAATGATGCACTTGCGCCAATCGCGGTTACTGCGTTATCAAACACGTTATTGATGTTTGATGCCTACCACGACGTGGTAGAAAAAATGCAAGCTGGTAATGCGTTTGCTAAGCAAGTTGTTGAGTCTTGGGCTGAAGCAGAATGGTTCTTAAACCGTCCTAAATTAGCTGAAAAGATCACCTTGACCGTATTTAAAGTATCAGGTGAGACAAACACAGATGACTTGTCTCCAGCTCCTGATGCATGGTCGCGTCCAGACATCCCATTACATGCTTTAGCTATGCTGAAAAATGCTCGTGACGGTATTGTACCTGATGTTGCTGGCACTGTTGGCCCAGTTAAAGAAATCGAAGCCCTTAAAGGCAAAGGTTACCCGCTCGTTTATGTGGGTGATGTTGTTGGTACCGGTTCTTCACGTAAATCAGCGACTAACTCAGTACTATGGTTCATGGGCGATGATATCCCTTATGCGCCAAACAAGCGTGCTGGTGGTTTCTGTTTAGGTGGTAAAATTGCCCCTATCTTCTTTAACACCATGGAAGATGCAGGCGCACTACCAATCGAGCTTAACGTAGACAAGATGAACATGGGCGATGTTATCGACATCTATCCATACGAAGGCGTCGTTAAGCGCAACGGTAGTGATGAAGTTATCTCTACATTCGAGCTAAAAACCGAGGTACTGCTTGATGAAGTACGTGCTGGTGGCCGTATTCCATTAATCATTGGCCGTGGCTTAACTGACCGTGCCCGTGAAACATTAGGCCTTGCGGCTTCTGAAGTGTTTGTTCGTCCACAAGATGTGGTTGCGACCAACAAAGGCTTTACGCTGGCACAAAAAATGGTCGGTAAAGCATGTGGCGTTAAAGGTATTCGTCCAGGTCAATACTGCGAACCTAAAATGACTTCAGTTGGTTCACAAGACACCACTGGCCCAATGACCCGTGATGAACTGAAAGATTTAGCATGTTTAGGCTTTAGCGCCGATTTAACCATGCAGTCTTTCTGTCACACAGCGGCTTACCCTAAGCCTATCGATGTGAACACTCACCACACCTTACCTGATTTCATCATGAATCGTGGCGGTGTTGCACTGCGTCCAGGTGACGGGGTTATTCACTCTTGGTTAAACCGTATGTTACTGCCTGATACCGTAGGTACTGGTGGTGATTCACATACCCGTTTCCCAATCGGTATTTCATTCCCAGCGGGTTCTGGCCTAGTGGCATTTGCTGCTGCAACTGGCGTCATGCCACTTGATATGCCTGAGTCAATCTTGGTGCGCTTTAAAGGTGAAATGCAACCAGGTATCACATTACGTGACCTTGTTCATTCAATCCCATTAAAAGCCATTGAAATGGGTCTGTTAACGGTTGAGAAGAAAGGCAAAATTAACGCTTTCTCTGGCCGTGTATTAGAAATTGAAGGTCTTGAGCAACTTAAAGTTGAACAAGCATTCGAATTATCTGATGCATCAGCAGAACGTAGTGCTGCAGGTTGTACGATTAAGCTAGATAAAGAGCCAATCATTGAATACCTAAACTCTAACATCGTGATGTTGAAGTGGATGATTTCTGAAGGTTATGGTGACCGCCGTACTATCGAGCGTCGTATTACTGCGATGCAAGAGTGGTTAGCAAACCCAGAGCTAATGGAAGCTGATAAAGATGCTGAATACGCTGAAATTATCGAAATCGATTTGAACGATATCAAAGAGCCAATTCTTTGTGCGCCAAACGATCCAGATGATGCGGTATTACTTTCATCAGTTGCAGAAACAAAAATTGACGAAGTGTTCGTTGGTTCTTGTATGACTAACATTGGTCATTTCCGCGCTACCGGTAAAATGCTAGAGAAGTTTGCCACGACCTTGCCAACTCGTCTTTGGATTGCACCGCCAACTAAGATGGATAAAGATCAGTTAACCGAAGAAGGTTACTACGCGATCTTTGGCCGTGTTGGTGCGCGCATTGAAATCCCGGGTTGTTCACTGTGTATGGGTAACCAAGCACGTGTTGCTGAAGGTGCGACAGTTGTTTCAACGTCAACGCGTAACTTCCCTAACCGTTTAGGTACAGGTGCAGATGTGTACTTAGCATCAGCTGAGTTAGCAGCAGTAGCGGCATTATTAGGCCGTCTACCGTCACCAGCAGAGTATCAACAATACGCTCAAGAATTAGATGCAACCGCAGCTGATACTTACCGTTACTTGAACTTTGATCAAATTGATTCTTACACTAAGAAAGCTGACAGCGTGATTTTTCAAGCTGCGGTTTAATCTTTAAAAAGATGACTGACGTTTAAAAGCGTAAACTGAAAAATGCCAGCGATTAAGCTGGCATTTTTGTATTTGGAATTTGAGCGGATGGCCATTACTTTTTGATGACTAAGAATGTCCATACCAAGTTTGGAAATACCAAACTAAGAGTATTTGATATTCATATCAATCAAGGGTTCACGCGAACCTTTTTCAGCACGAAGTCGTGCTAAATACCGTTCCCAGATTTCCACTTGTTGATTACCCAGTTCAAATAAAATCTTCCACGAAAACAGCCCTGTATCATGGCCATCATCAAAAATGATTTTAACTGCATAATTGCCGACAGGCTCAATGGCAGTGATATTGACGTTTTTCTTATGGGTGACCAAAATTGGATTGCCGTGGCGCTGCACTTCAGCTGAAGGGGAGTGAACACGTAGCATTTCGCAGCTGATATTAAACACTTCACCACTTTCAAAGCTCACTTCAAGTAACTTAGATTTACGCTTTAATTTAAGATTGGTTACAACGGGGCTATTGGCTTGCTGGTTCATGGCATTGCTCTCTTTAAAATACTGTCAGCAACGTTAAGATACTCTTGGCTGGCAATGATAGACAATAAAAAAGGTGATAGTCCATTGTGGCACTATTCACCTTTAATTTCCTAATATCTGTGAGGCTAAATTAGTAATAGATCACAGCTAGGGTAGGTAAGCTTAAGCAATCGCTACAGAATGAAGCGGCTTAAGTCTTCATCTTCTACTAGGGCATCTAAGTGATCATTG
Source organism: Shewanella sp. UCD-KL21 (assembly GCF_001957135.1). Lineage (GTDB taxonomy): Bacteria > Pseudomonadota > Gammaproteobacteria > Enterobacterales > Shewanellaceae > Shewanella. Next base: position 32,326 of record NZ_MPHK01000005.1, read on the forward strand.
ACATAATCTGCATCAATCACAAAGGTGCTGCCTGATTTTTCTGAAGCGTCATATGAAATCTCTTCCATCAGCTTTTCCATCACAGTATGTAGGCGACGCGCACCGATGTTTTCAGTGGTCTCGTTGACTTGCCAAGCGGCTTTAGCAATGCGTTCAATACCACATTCACTAAATTCAACTTTAACGCCTTCAGTCCCCATTAATGCCACATATTGCTCAGTTAATGATGCATGCGGTTCCGTTAGGATACGTTTAAAGTCATCAGCGGTTAATGCGCTTAGCTCAACACGGATTGGTAAACGGCCTTGAAGCTCAGGGATTAAATCCGATGGCTTAGACATCTGGAATGCACCTGAGGCGATAAACAAGATGTGATCAGTTTTAACCATGCCGTGTTTAGTGGTCACAGTACAACCTTCGATTAATGGCAGTAAGTCACGTTGCACGCCTTCACGAGATACGTCAGGGCCTGAGCTTTCGCCGCGCTTACAGATTTTGTCGATTTCGTCTAAGAATACGATACCGTTTTGCTCAACCAAGTCGATAGCTTGCTCTTTCATGTCTTCTTGATTGACAAGCTTGGCCGCTTCTTCTTCGATTAACAGCTTAAATGCTTCTTTAATCTTAACCTTTTTACGGTTTTCTTTAGTTTGTCCCATGTTTTGGAACATACTTTGAAGCTGATTGGTCATCTCTTCCATGCCTGGAGGTGACATGATCTCAACCCCCACTTGCGGCGCGGCTAAATCGATATCAATTTCTTTATCGTCTAGCTGGCCTTCACGTAATTTCTTACGGAAGATTTGACGGGTATTTGAATCGTCTTTCTTTTCAGTATCCCAGTCATCTTTTGGCTTAGGCAATAGGGCATCAAGAATGCGCTCTTCTGCAAGCTCTTCAGCGCGATGACGGCCTTTTTTCATTTGCTGTTCGCGGGTCATTTTCACGGCTGAGTCTGTTAAATCACGGATGATTTGCTCAACTTCTTTACCCACATAACCCACTTCAGTGAATTTAGTGGCTTCAACTTTAATGAAAGGCGCATTAGCTAGTTTTGCTAAACGGCGGGCAATTTCAGTTTTACCCACACCAGTAGGGCCAATCATTAAAATGTTCTTTGGGGTCACTTCTTGGCGAAATGATGCTTCAAGTTGCATGCGTCTCCAACGGTTACGAAGAGCAACGGCAACAGAACGTTTAGCATTTTTTTGACCAATGATGTGCGAGTCTAGCTCATGGACAATCTCGCGTGGGGTCATTTCAGACATAGATAATTCCTTACGTGCTAATTTAGTAGTCGATTTGCTCAACGGTTTTATGTTGGTTGGTGAATACACATATATCACCGGCAATCGTTAATGATTTTTCTGCAATGTCACGAGCACTTAAATCAGTATTTTGTAATAAGGCTAGCGCAGAGGCGTGGGCATAGTTACCTCCAGAACCAATTGCAATGAGGTCATGCTCAGGCTGAACCACATCGCCGTTGCCAGTAATGATCAATGATTCTTTGGTGTCGGCAACAATAAGCATGGCTTCAAGGTTGCGGAGCATTTTGTCGGTGCGCCAATCTTTGGCGAGTTCAACGGCTGACTTTAATAAATGGCCTTGATGCATTTCGAGCTTGGTTTCAAAACGCTCAAAAAGAGTAAATGCATCGGCTGTGCCGCCAGCAAAACCTGCGATCACTTTATTTTGATAGAGACGACGCACTTTGCGGGCATTGCCTTTCATGACGGTATTGCCAAGGGATACTTGGCCATCACCTGCGATGACAACTTGATTGTTACGGCGTACGGATACGATAGTAGTCACGGTAAATCCTCTTAACGACGGCAGCGAATAGGAGTCTGCTGCTTGCTGATAAACTAGATATGGGGTTGGTTATTCGAAATTCAAGGGAATAAAAAAGACGCTAACAGTGTTAGCGTCTTTTTTGAGTTGTTTATCGATTCTAGGATACGAAGGCTGAGTTATCTAACTGAGATAAGCTTAGTATTCCCATAGCCAAATTTGGCAGCCATTAATGCTAGCACGCTGCAATTTATGTCTGGCACGCTCTGCGGCACGTTTTGACTCAAATGGCCCTAAGATCACTTTATGCCACACGCCTGTCGTGCCTTGGGTGGCTCTGACTTGGGCTTCTAGACCTTGAAAGGCAATCACGGCTTTCATTTCTTCCGCCTGAGCAAGTTTTCTAAATGAGGCGCATTGCATTTGGTAAGGGCCTTGAGACTTCATCGCATCTTCTGGCACTTCAATATCAATACTCTTATTTTCTAGCTCTTCCAAATAAGTCCACTGCTCCGTTGGTTTTGGCGGCAGGGCATTAGGGTCTTTTTTAGTCGGCTTTGGCGTTGGCTTTTTAACCACTTGAGTTGCTGGTGCTGACTCAGGCGTCACATCATCAGAACTACCACTGATAAACCACAAGAAATAACCAAAACCGCCTAACAGTAAAATGACCACCAAGGTCGGCAAATAAGGAATAGAGCGCTTTTGTTGAGCTGCGCCTCTCTTTTTAGATGCCGAACGTTTTTTGGGACTAGGCTTTTTATTAGCGTAATCTCGGCTCATTTACATACGCTCTAAGGTTTCGATGCCTAACAGCGACAAACCGGTTTTTAAGGTTTTTGAAGTTAACTGCGCCAATAATAAACGGCTTTGTTTTTGCGCTTCAGTTTCAGCGGCAAGCACAGGGCAAGCTTCATAAAAACTTGAGAACTCACTGGCTAGCTCATAAACATAAGCACACATAACATGTGGTAGGCCTTTTTCAGTCATGCGAGTTAATACTTCGCCAAACTGAGCAAGCTTAGTACCGAGTTGCTTTTCTTTATCGTGTTCAAGCACGATTTTAGCCTGACTTAAGTCAACATCTGCGGCACGTTTAAAGATACCTGCTACACGGGTGTATGCATAAAGTAGGTACGGCGCGGTGTTACCTTCAAAGCTGAGCATTTGCTCAAAGCTAAAGATATAATCGCTGGCGCGGTTTTTTGATAGATCTGCATATTTAACTGAGCTAATACCCACAACGCGAGCCACTTCAAGTAGGGTCTCTTCGTCCATATCTGGGTTTTTGCTACGCACTAATTCAACGGCGCGAGTGTTTGCTTCATCCAGTAAATCCACTAACTTAACAACGCCACCACTACGGGTTTTAAATGGACGACCATCTGGGCCATTCATGGTGCCGAAACCTGTGTGCTCTAGTGATAAACCTTCACGAACAAAACCTGCGGTTTTAGCCAGTTTGAATACTTGTTGGAAATGCAGCGCTTGGCGCAAGTCGACAAAGTACAGGGCGCGATCGGCTTTTAGTACATTTGAGCGGTAACGCATTGCGGCTAAATCAGAGGTGGCATATAAATACCCGCCATCTGCTTTTTGAATAATAACCGGTAGAGGCTCGCCTTCTTTGGTGCGGAACTCTTCTTGGAATACCACTTTAGCGCCATTACTTTCGCTTAATAACCCTTTAGCATTTAAGTCTGTAACCACTTGGGCTAAATCATCGTTGTAAGCACTTTCGCCATGAACATCTTCACGGGTTAAGGTCACCCCAAGACGTTTATAAACGTCATGACAATGGGCTAACGAAATATCATTAAACTCACGCCATAGTTTATTGCAGTATTCATCACCTGATTGCAGCGATACAACTAAGTTACGGGCGCGGGTAGCAAAGTCGCTTGATTCATCAAAACGTACTTTGGCTTCACGGTAAAAGGTTTCTAAATCAGATAGCTCAAGATCAGCTTGCTCGCCATGAGCAGCGCGAAGCTCTTCCATATAGGCGAGTAACATGCCGAACTGAGTACCCCAGTCACCCACATGGTTTTGACGAATGACCTTGTGGCCTAAAAATTCTAGTGCGCGTACTACACTGTCACCAATAATGGTTGAACGTAGATGACCTACGTGCATTTCTTTAGCCAGGTTTGGTGATGAGTAATCGACCACAATGGTTTGTGATTCAGGCAAGCTGATACCTAAATGCTCACTGTTTAATGCATCTTGCAGTTGATTTGCTAAGGCATTTTCATCAATAAAGAAGTTGATAAAGCCAGGGCCGGCAATTTCAACTTTAGCCACATGGCTAGATGCCGGCAGATTGTCGATGATTAACTGGGCGATATCGCGCGGGTTCTTTTTAGCGACTTTGGTTAGCATCATCGCTAAGTTAGTGGCTAAATCACCATGAGTTTTATCTTTAGTGCGCTCAACTTGAATGCGAGCCTGAAAATCAGCTGGGACAATGCCTTGTTGCTTAAAAGAGTCGACGGTTTGTTCTAGTAAAGATGCAATATGTGATTTCATGGGCGTTTATCAGCACTAACTTAAAGTAAAAGACAGGAGTAACCGACTATTTTAGCCGCTTTTGATACTCGAATGCTATCTCGATAGTGTTTTTATTCGAGATTTTTTTTAAATTTCAGCAAAGCGAATTTAATCGCTGCATTAGACAAACTGATTACATTAAATCTTGCGGGTCGCGGTCAATGCTCCAGCGGCATTTTTTGCTTTCAGGTAATGCTTCAATGGTTGGCAGTACTTGCTCAAAAACCTGTTGTAATCGTTGTCTATTTTTAGCTTGAAACAATAACTGACGGCGGTATTTCCCTGCCTTGCGATCTAGCGGAGCTGGCATTGGGCCAATGACTTCAAACTCTTTATCTTGTGGTAATAAGCTAGCCACCTGATTAAGGAAGTTATCGGCATCTTCTGCTAAATGGGCATCGGCTCTGAGCAGCACCATGTGCCAAGCGGGTGGCAACAGGGCTTGTTGGCGCTCAAGCAGTTGCCCGCGGGCAAACTTACCATAACCGTGCTGCAGCAAATCCCTTAATATGGGGTTATCACTTTGATGGGTTTGCAGTAATACTTTACCGGGCTTATCAGCACGGCCGGCGCGGCCTGATACTTGGGTATAAAGCTGGGCAAAACGCTCTGGGGCTCTAAAGTCAGCGCTGAATAAAGCGCCATCGACATCCATTAAGCCTACTAAGGTCACATCAGGAAAATGATGCCCTTTTGCCAGCATTTGGGTGCCCACTAAGATTTTATATTCACCTTTTAAAATGCCATTAAGCTGCTTTTCTAATGAGCCTTTTCTGCGGGTGGTATCACGATCGATCCTCACCACCGGATATTGGGGGAACTCTTGCTCTAAGGTTTGCGCCAGTTGCTCAGTGCCGGTGCCATGACCCATTAACATGGTGCTGCCACACTCATGGCATTGATGAGGAATAGCATATTGATTGCCACAATGGTGACAGCAGATTTCATTTAAGCTCTGATGGACAGTAAAAAAGGCATCGCAGCGATCGCACTCATGCAAATGTCCACACTCATGACAAAGTAGGGCTGGCGAAAAGCCGCGACGGTTTAAAAACAGTAATACTTGATTACCTGCATCTAAATGCATGCGCATTTCATTGATCATCGAGGCGCTCATGCCGGCCTTAAGCGGATGGGAGCGAATATCAATAATGCCTTGTTTTACCTTTTGCGCTGCACCAGCTCGCTCGCCTAGTTCTAAGTGGGCATAACGGCCTGAAATGGCATTCTGTAGTGATTCTAGTGATGGCGTGGCCGAACCTAAAATTACTTGAATATCTTCAAGGTGGCCGCGCATTACCGCTAAGTCACGGGCGTGATAACGCACCCCTTCTTGCTGCTTAAAGCTGCTGTCATGTTCTTCATCAAGAATGATCAGCCCCGGATATGCCATAGGGGTAAATAGTGCCGAGCGAGTGCCGATAATAATCGCGGCTTCACCACTACGGGCCTGACGCCAGGCTTCTAAGCGCTGGTTATCAGTTAATGCAGAGTGAATAACCGCAATATTGACATCAAATCGGCGCTTAAAGCGGTTAATGGTCTGCGGCGTTAAGCCAATTTCTGGCACCAAAATCAGCGCTTGTTTGCCTTGCTTTAGGATAGTTTCTAATACTGATAAATAGACTTCGGTTTTACCTGAGCCAGTAATGCCCTCTAATAAACTGCAATGAAACCCTTGCTGCTGATTAAGGATAGATACTGCCACCGCTTGCTGTTTATTAAGCTTAAGTGGGGTTTCTGTCATTACGAGTTGTTGACGCCAACTTAAGTCGGCGGCATTGGTGATGTGCTGGCGCTCAATCCAGCCTTTATCTTCAAGGGCTTTTAAGGCTACTTTACTCAGTTCTTGAGTGGTAAATTCATCTTGACTGATGGCCGACTGCTGCAGTAATTGGAATAATTTCTTTTGTGCGGGCGCTCTTTTGAGCACGCTGATATCAACCTGCTTGCCTTGCTCGTTTAACCCAAATACAGTCACAGTCTGCGGTTGGGCGCTTAGGCCTTTACGCAGGGCAACCGGTAAGGCTTGGCTGAGCATTTGCCCTTGGCTGGCAAAGTAATATCTTGCCGCCCAAAGTGTTAATTTGTACAAACTTTCAGGCAGTAACGGTTTATCATCCAGCAGTTCAGTGATAGCTTTAATCTTGTTTGCTGGCACGTCGCAGTCCTCTTTAATGGCAGTAATAAGCCCAATCAGTTGCTGTCGACCAAAAGGCACTTTTACCCGCAGTCCAAGCTTTATTTGTGCTACGTTGGCTTCAGGGATTTGGTAACTAAAGGTTTGCCGCATGGGAACGGGCAATGCAACCTCAACAAACACAGGCATAAGTCATCATCATTCAGAATTGTGAAGCTCTAGTTTACTCGAGCTAGACCATAAAGAAATAGGATAAGAGAAAATTGATGTTAAAAGGATTATTTAGCAAACACGCCCTAGCACTGTCCGTTTTTTTATTTTCGTTTAGCGCCCAAGCGGCGCTGAGTCATATCAGTATCAATAGCCGCCATTTTAAGCTAGATCAGCATCCGCAATTAAAACTCAATATTGTGGCCGCTAACGGTGACCTGTCACGACTGAGTTTTCACTTACGTCAAACCGATGGAGCAAATGAGCTTGTTGAGGAGTTAATGCTGCAACCGGTGAATAGCTTTATGCTCTACGCCATAGGGGTTGATGATGTCAGCGATCCTAATGCTAAGCTGATTGTCAGTGAGTATAAGGGCAATAGTTGGCAGCAGTTTGCGGTATTGTCGGTATTTGATGCCCCTTACATAAGCCCCAATGGCCGCAGTGAGATTAAAATCGATGCCGCTAAAGCACTCAAAAAAGCCCCGTTAGCTGCAACACCAGCTCTAAAGGATCCTATTACTGTAACGGCAAGTAATAACAGCAATTATAGTCAGGCTTGTATGGTTGAGCGTAATAACACTGAAACCTTATGGGGGATTGCATCACGTTATGCTACATCGTGGAATACCCATGTTTATGGGGCCATGCTAGCGCTTTATGAGGCAAATCCTCAGGCGTTTTCGCAGCAGAAAATTCACTTAATCAAACGCAATGTCCCATTGCGTTGCCCGACAAAAGTTCAGTTGAATCAATATCTAACTAAGGCAGATGCCAAGCTTGAATTTGAGGCGATGGAAGCTAAACACCGTCGTCAATAAATAGCACTTGTTTGGGCTGGACACATACTGTACTATTGCGCGCCTAAAACACTATTGTTATTAACGCATGTGGTGCTCAACTTCGGGTTGGGAGAGCGACGTGGCCTATATTAAAAGGTAATCCAAATGAAAACAGGTATCCACCCAGACTACGCTGAAATTACTGCAACTTGTACTTGTGGTAACATCATTAAAGTAAATTCAACTGCTGGTAAAAACTTGCACTTGGACGTATGTGGCGCATGTCACCCATTCTACACTGGTACTCAGAAAGTTGTAGACACTGGTGGTCGTATCGACAAATTCAACAAGCGCTTTGGTGCACTTGGTAAAAAATAATTGCCCTTGCAATTATTTTAAGAAAAAGACGCTTCGGCGTCTTTTTTTGTAGCTGTCACTTTTTACACAAATTTATTTTCAGCTAAATAAAGTTTTTGGTTATAAATTATATAAACTCAACTGAGTTAATAATATTGTTATTTAGGCAAACTTTTGACAAGTTTAAGTAGCATTTTACGGTTTTTATTAGCAAATCTTGTTATTTTTCTACATTTTTAAGTCATTGATTCTTAATGTGATGGTTAATTTTTTGATTAAAAAATATAACTTGACCAAATTCCAATTATTAAAGGTAACTTTTGTTATTTTTTGATTTATAATCCCAGCTGAAAGCGATCGCTGACGGTTTAGTTTGATCTTAGGTTATTTTTAACAGGCCTCGTTTTCGCAGAATTACTTTTACTTCGCCGTATCACTTGCCTCACTCAGGAAAATACAATGCCAGATTTTCGCCAACAAGCTCTCGATTACCATGAATTCCCAGTTGCAGGTAAAACTGCTGTAACCCTCACTAAACCAGCGCAAACTAGTCATGATCTGTCGCTGGCATACAGTCCAGGTGTGGCAGAGCCGGTAAGAGAAATTGCGGCCAATCCTGATGACGCATATCGTTATACCAATAAAGGTAATACCGTTGCGGTGATTTCTAACGGTACGGCTATTTTAGGCTTAGGTAACTTAGGCCCATTAGCATCAAAACCTGTGATGGAAGGTAAGGCATTATTGTTTAAGCGTTTCGCCAATATTGATTCAGTTGATATTGAAGTGAAGCACAGAACCACGGCAGATTTTATTAATACGGTTGAGTCGATTGCAGATACCTTTGGCGGCATTAATTTAGAAGATATCAAAGCGCCTGAGTGTTTTGAAATTGAAAGAGAGCTTATTGCCCGTTGTAATGTGCCTGTGTTTCATGATGATCAACATGGTACGGCTATCGTAACTGCAGCTGGCATGTTGAACGCACTTGAAATTCAAGGCAAAAAAATTGAAGACGCAGTATTTGTTTGTTTAGGTGCAGGCGCAGCGGCTATTGCTTGTATGACCATGATTGTTAAGTGTGGCGCTCAGCGTGAAAATGTTTACATGCTCGACCGACAAGGGGTGATCCATACTCGCCGTGAAGACATTAACGAATACAAAGCCTTGTTTGCTAACAACACAGACAAGCGTACCTTACAAGATGTGATTAAGGATGCCGACGTATTCTTAGGGCTTTCTGGCGCTGATTTATTAACTGCTGATGACATTGCACTAATGGCACCAAAACCGGTTATTTTTGCTTGTTCAAACCCAGATCCTGAAATTAAACCTGAGTTGGCACACTCAATCCGTCAAGACTTGATTATGGGTACTGGCCGCAGTGATTACCCAAACCAAGTGAATAACGTATTGTGTTTTCCTTTCATTTTCAGAGGCGCATTAGACGTTCGAGCCAGTGTCATTAATGATGAAATGAAAATTGCTGCAGTTAAAGCGTTAGCGGCAATTGCTAAAGAACCTGTTCCTGCGGAAGTATTAGCAGCATACCCACATGTTGATTCATTAAGCTTTGGCCCAGAGTATGTGCTGCCTAAGCCAATGGACCCTCGTTTATTAAGAAATATCGCCAGTGCGGTATCTCAAGCGGCCATTGATTCAGGTGTCGCGGTACTAGATAAGGTACCCACTGACTATTAGTCTATTAATGGTGAGATATTAGCGTGAGTTAGGAAGGGGCATTAGCCCCTTTTTTATTGGCTGATCATGGCGTTAATAATAAAAATGATTTGGCTGCTATAATTAAATGATGCTGAGTCAGTGTCACCGTTATTTTTGCAAGGTTGCTGCAGATAATTTAGCAAAATAAGATTATTAAGCCTAAGCTCACTTTTTTAAAACTGCGACAGCATTATTTTATTCAACAAGTGATATTATGACGAGCTCAATATAAGGCGAGACTATTAGTATAAAGTAAACGCGTTTAGCATAAACTGAACATGTGATTTTAATATTATTTTTCTAAACTATTTTTCTAATAATAAAAATGTACTCGCAATAAAATAACAATAACGAATTCCCCTTGAGTGCTGTGTTTAAGCAGGATGCTGATAAATGAAATTAACGAAAATGCTAACCAAAAAGCTGATCAGTTTTTGGCTGTTATCGCTCACGGCTGTGGGCTTTATTTTTTTGGTGGGTGCTATGGTCAGTTTCACACAATTGACCTATAAATTTCAGCAGCAAAAAGTCGATAAGTTAGGGTTGATGTTAGTTGAGCACTATCAATCTATTAGCCAATTTAATAGCCAATCTAATAGCCAATCCAATAGCCAGTGGGATTTACATGCATGGCTACCGCCTATGCTAATGGCTTATAACGCCAATTCATTTAAGTTGACCCGTGGTGATGATATTTTATTTGAGTATTACTCCCCTACGGCAGATCAATATCCAACTCTCTATAAGCATACGCTTGATAAGCCGTCTAATTTAGCGATGGAGCTAAATTTACCCCAGCCGTATCTAGTACAACAATTAGGTTGGTATGAATATATCAGCTTGTTTATTGCTTTAAGCGCCATTGGACTGTTTGTCCGTTTTGGATTGCGCTGGTTTACTGAAGAGTTAGACGGCATTGAACATATCGCTCAGCGTAGTCATTTGATTTTGGATGGCGAGCATCAACAAGCATTGCAATATGCGGCTAAGGCCAGACCACGACTGATTAACCGCGCCATGACCAAGTTACTTGTGCAACTGCAAGATGCACAAAAAGAGCGGGGCCGTTTTGATCAGTTTATTCGCTCGAATACCTTTTTGGATCCCAGCACTCGCATTGGTAACCGCATCTTTTTTGAAAACCGTTTGGAGGCGTTAACCCACCAAGAAGCCATGATTGCCCATGGGGTAGTGGTGCTGATGAACTTTGACGACTTAGATTTATTACAGCAACAACACGGTGTTGAAGAAGTGAATGAGCAGCTTAATGACTTAGTGCAAGCCGTACAAAGGTTACTGGTGAGTTTTGAAGAGTCCATTTTTGCCCGCTACAGTTTTAATCAATTTGTGGTGGTCGCGCCGCAATTATCCCTTGCTGAAGCAGACAGTTTAGCCGGCAAACTGCTTAAAATTGGTATTAGCCAATTACAAAATCAGTCTGACTCGCAAGATAACTATATTCATTTAGGGGCCGCTTTTTACAAGGCTGGCGATCAGCAGCAGCAGATCGTTGAAGAAGTTGAAATGGCCTTAAAAGCTGCACAACTGCAACGAAATAATAATTGGTTTATGTATGACAAAGGCGCTGTAGATAAAGAGATTGCCAAAGGCTCAGTGCGTTGGCGCAGTTTTTTAGAAAGCACCTTAGTTAACCGCCGCTTTGTGGCTATCACCGAAAATGTGATTGATAGTGATGGCGCAGCTTGCCACCAAGAGGCCTTCAGCCGCGCTATTGATAATCAAGGTAATGAGGTTAGGGCGACGTTATTTATCCCTATGGCCAACAAGTGTGGCTTGATGCCGCAAATTGAGCGGCAATTAATTGAAACTGTGCTATTTGAATTAATGGCCAATAACCAACAGCATTTTAGTGTGAATTTAAGTCTCGATTCGTTAACCAGTCGCGCTTTTACGCGCTGGCTACAAACCACCTTACTTGAGCATCGCCCCTTAGCATCAAGGCTTACTTTTGAAGTGGCTGAAGATATTGTGGTCAAACATCAACAAGACTTGGTCGCCACGCTCGAAATGCTTCGCAAAATAGGAGCAAGGTTGTGTGTTGACCATGTGGGCTTGCAAGTTGTGGGCACTCACTACATTCAAGAGTGCCATTTTGACTTAGTGAAATTGCATCGCTCTATTATTCATCAAATCCATCTTAAATCTGAAAACCAATTGTTTATTCGTAGCTTAATTGGTGGCTTATATCGCGCTGAAGTGCAGGTATTTGCTGAAGGTGTCAGTAGTTTTGAAGAGTGGCAAACGTTAAAAATTCTCGGTGTTAGTGCCGCCCAAGGTGACTTTTTTAACCACTAGTATTGAAGCTGCTTGGGCTAGCTTAAAAGCGTTTTACTATAAATTGGTACGATAATTGTATCTTGTTGTATCAGTAATAGCTCATAGTGAGTCGTTATCGGCAGCCGTTATGGGAACAATGATAGATTGTGGCTGTTTATTCAGCTGATTTTGCCACATTTTACTGTGATAGCATGTTTGATGAGCGAGTGTGAAACTTGTGTATCTTCGTTTAACAACCTATCTTATGTATAATGGAAAATTAGCCAAATATTCCCCTATAAAATTAAGGGATTAGAGGTTAAAATGACACTCGTTATTTTTTTTGACGCTTTTTTAGTCTTAGTTGGCGAAAATCGTTATGACATCTCGGTAAGTAGGCTATTTTGATGTTGTCTAACTGGTTTGATTTTGGCTGCGTAGAGTTACTTTCTTTCTATGTCATTACATTCGCGAGTCATTGAAGCACAGGGTTTTGAATGAAAAATGGTTTTTTGAACACATTAGCTTTTTGGCGCAAGCCTCAGCCTACTGCAGAGTTAGGCTTATACCTTGGCGCGGATACGATTTCAGTTTTTCAGACTAATATAGTCAGCAATGATGAGCAACAAACTGATTCAACAACAAAACCCTTTGCAAACTTGGCTATACACGGCGTTACTCATCAAATCGCTTTAAATGGCGATAATTACTCAAAAGCCTTTGAAATGCTACAGCAAGAATTTGGCGCTGCTAAGCTTCAAATAGTCTTGAGTGAAGCCTTTTACCAATTAGTCACTGCTGATAAACCAAACGTAGAAGCCCAAGAGCTATCTCAAGCACTCTTGTGGTCGGTTAAAGACTTAGTTTCAGAGCCTGTAAGTAACATTCAATTAGATTACTTTGAGTCTTCATTAAACACATCCGGAAAAATTAATGTGGTAGTGGCTAATAAAGCGCAACTATCGCAATTAGCCCAAGCTTGTGAGCATCATGGTTTTGTCATTAGCGGCATCAGCATTGAAGAAATTGCCATGACCCATTTATTTGACGATGAGTCAGCCCACATGATTGTTAGTCATGTATCAGGGCAAGAGTTGCTATTAACCGTGGTTAAGCAAGGCGAGTTATTAATGCAGCGCCGAGTGCGCGGCTTTAGTCAAATCGATAGCGCCAGTGCCCAAGACTTACAATATGGATTAGCCGATAATTTGAGTTTAGAAATTCAACGCTCAATGGATTACTTCGAGAGCCAATTACGCCAAGCCCCAGTTCAGTCGATTAATTTACTTATCGGTGGTGAATCCCAAGCCTTGGTGCCTTTGGTCGCACAAAACTTTAATCAAACGGTCAGCGTGATCTCACACGACTCTGTAAATGGTCATTTTGCCACCATGGCATATGCGCAACTCGCTGGAGGTGTTAAGTGATCAAAACCACGGTTAACCTGTTTAGCGCCGACTTATTGCCCGCCAAGTTAAGATTGTCTTTTGAGCGCATGATGTTGGCGGTTGCCGCCGTAGTTGTGCTCAGTCTTATCGCCTGGGGTGTTGGCTTTTGGTTGGAGTCGACTCTTGCCAGTCAGCACGCGGCTTTATCAAAGCAAAAGCTGCAATTAGACAATCAAAAAGCAGCGTTAGAGTTGCAATTATCCACCCGTCAACCGGATGCGGATTTAGTTGCTAAAGTCGAGCTTGAGCAGCAACGTCTAGAGTTAAAGCAATTATTATCAGATGAAATAAAACAACGAGATAACATGATAAGTCATGGCTACGCAGGCCTGCTCACCGATCTTGCCGCTGTATCTGATAATTCTGTATGGCTAAATCGGATTGTGATAAATGAACAATATTTTGAATTTGAAGGTTTTGGCTCTCACCCCCAAAGCATTCCACTTTGGGTGGAGCGATTAAAGCATACCGAAACTCTTAAAGGTTACGCTTTTTCTACCATGACCATGGATAGAGGCGAAAACCAGCCTTTGGCGTTTAAGTTGGCGAGCACTGTTGAACAGGGGGCGAAGCAATGAAGCAATCATGGCAAAAACTCGCCATTCAGTTTAATGAGCTCAGTCAGCGCGAAAGAGTATTGATTGCCCTTGCCAGCATAATTGTTGTTGCAATGCTGCTTTATATACCGGTTGAAACTATCTGGAAAGAAAGATTAAAGCTGTCACATCAAGTAACGCAAATTGAATCTGAAAATGAGGTTTCTGAGCAACAAATTGCGCTTTATCAGCAGCGATTAGCCATGGATCCTAATAGTGATTATCGCAATAGGTTGACCTTGATTGAGCAGCAAAATCAGCAGATGGATGCCAATTTAGAAAGCCAGATGATCTCCATGGTGCCAGCCAATTATATGCCGACAGTATTAACCACTTTGCTGGGTAATATTAACGATGTGAAGCTAGTGTCATTTTCCTCTATCGCGCCGCAGCCACTTATTGAAGTGGGCGAAGAAGACAAAATGAACCTGTATAGCCATGGTATTCGCTTAACCCTAGAAGGGCGCTATTTCGCGATTTTAAAATTTATTCAGTCCATTGAAGCTATGCCAGACAAATTATATTGGAAGCGTCTTGATTATCATGTTGAGCAACACCCCAATGCCACAGTAGAAATAGAGCTTTATACCTTAAGTATTAATAAGGAGTTTATTAGTGTTGCACAATAAGCAGATACTCATAATCACCTGTGCTATCAGCCTAAGCTTTTTGCTATTCAGTAGCTTAAGTTTTGCAAAAGCATTGAGAGATCCGACACTACCAGGTAAAGGCTACGCAGTGTCATCGACTCAAGTTAATCGTCCGGGCTCATTAGTACTTAATAGCATAATGCACAGTAATAAACCCCACGCGGTGATTAACAACAAAATATTATTTGTTGGCGATCGCGTCGAAGGGGTACGAATTGAATATATTGGAAAGCAATACGTTAATTTAGCTGATGGCAGAAAATTAACGCTATTTCAATCGATAACAGAGCGATAGGAAATCAATAACAATGAATGTAATTAAGTATGTAACCCCTCTGCTATCCCTGTGTTTGTTGGGCTGTCAAACGACAGACAGACCCGATCCAACCACCTCTAAAAGTGAGCTGAGTCAATCTCTTGAGCAAGCACAAGCGGCGCAAAATATTGTCCCGCCGCCAGCGCAAATGCCTGAAGATGTGCAGCGTGAATTAAATGGTTCAAGTTCCCTTGGCAGAACCAGTGCAGCTTTACCGACTGAGCGCCGCTTTGATGTGTCGGCTAACGATGTTGATGCTAAAGTGTTTTTCCCAAGTTTAGTTCAAGGCACTCCTTTAAGTGTGGCGGTGCATCCTGATGTGACCGGCTCTATTTCTGTATCGCTCAATGGCGTGACGCTTTCTGAAGTGATTAAAGTGATTGAAGACATTTATGGTTATGAAGTTAGCCAAGATGGTCGTATTTTACGGATTTTCCCTGCGGGCATGCGCACCGAAACCTATCCGCTAAATTATATTTATATGGAACGTGAAGGCTTATCACTAACCTCTGTCAGCTCTGGGCGCATTTCAGACAGTAATGATAATTCAAACTCGAACTCAAACAGCAATAACTCAAACAGCAATAACTCAAATAGCAGCAATAGCTCAAATAACAACAGCAGTAACAACAGTAGTAATGATGGTAGTGATAATACCAACGGCACCTTTATTCGCTCGACCACTAAGTCAAATTTTTGGGGTGAGCTAGAAAAAACCTTAGTGTCCATTATTGGCGATACCGGTGGTGGACGCCAAGTGGTGATTACGCCTCAAGCAGGCTTAGTAACGGTGCGCGCTTTTCCAAACGAGTTACGCCAAGTCAGTACCTTTTTAAATATTGCTGAAACCCACTTACAGCGTCAGGTGATCCTAGAAGCTAAAATTTTAGAAGTGACCTTATCTGATGGTTATCAACAAGGTATTCAATGGGATAACGTTTTAGGTCATGCAGGTAGCACAGACATTAGTTTTGGTACTTCACCGGGTAATGGCTTAAGCGATCAAATTACGAATGTAATAGGCGGAGTGACCTCTGTCAGCTTAACCGGTACCGACTTTAGTACCATGATAAGCCTGCTGGATACCCAAGGGGATGTAGATGTGCTTTCAAGCCCAAGGGTGACCGCATCTAACAATCAAAAAGCCGTGATCAAAGTGGGTAATGATGAGTACTTTGTTACTGACGTATCATCAACCACGGTCGCAGGTACAACGCCAGTGACGACCCCGCAAGTTGAACTGACGCCATTCTTTTCTGGTATTGCTTTAGACGTGACCCCGCAAATTGATGGTGAAGGCAATGTGTTGTTGCATGTTCATCCATCAGTGATTGATGTGTCTGAGCAAATCAAAGAAATTAAAGTCAGTGGCTCATCATTAGAGCTGCCATTAGCGCAAAGTGAAATCCGTGAATCTGACACTGTGATAAAAGCTTCATCAGGTGATGTGGTAGTGATCGGTGGCTTAATGAAGAGCGAGAATATTGAAATCGTGTCTAGAGTGCCGCTACTGGGTGATATTCCTTTCTTAGGGGAGGCATTTACCAACCGCAGTAAATCAACCAAAAAAACAGAGCTTATCATTATGCTTAAGCCAACGGTTGTCGGTGCTGACACTTGGACCAACGAGCTAAAGCGTTCAAAAGACTTGCTAGACCGTTGGTACCCAGAGCAAGAATAGCGATGTAAGCACGAGCAAACATTATGTATCAGCAGCACTTTGGCCTGAGTCAGTTACCGTTTACGCTAACACCAAATACTCAGTTTTTCTTTGGTTTGACGCCCCATGTGGAGGCGTTACAAGTGCTGCAAACAGCCATTGCCAATGGTGAAGGTTTTATTAAAGTTACTGGCGAGGTGGGCACAGGCAAAACGCTGATTTGTCGTAAGTTGATGAATGATTTACCGACTAATTATCACTGTGCCTATGTGCCTAATCCTTATTTAACCCCTGACGAGCTTCGTTGGGCGTTAGCGGCGGAGCTCGGGGTTTTATTAACTGAAAACCTAAATCAGCAGCAACTTACCAGCTTAATTCAAAGCCGTTTACTTGAGCTCAACAGCCAAGGCTTTAAAGTGATTCTGGTGCTCGATGAAGCTCAAGCTTTACCTAATAACAGTTTAGAAACGCTGCGACTCTTTACCAATTTAGAAACTGAAAGCGCCAAGTTAATTCAAGTCGTATTATTTGGCCAGCCAGAGCTAGATGAGCGCTTACAAGACCCAGCAATACGGCAGTTAAAACAGCGGATCACCTTTAGTTATAACCTAAGGCCGTTAGTGTGGGATGAAATTAAAGCTTACCTTAACTATCGCTTAAGTGTTGCAGGCTACCTAGGCAAAGGTTTGTTTAGTGATAAAGACATTCAATTAATCGCCCAAGCGGCAAGAGGCATACCACGGTTAGTTAATGTGATTGCTAATAAAGCCATGTTGCTGTGTTATGCAGAAGGGCGAGCGCAAATAAGTACATCACATTGCCGCGCCGCCATTGCTGATACTGAGGACGCCACACATCTAGCGCCCAGCAATACCATAAATGCTTGGGTATTTTTTATCTTAATTATTAGCGCATCACTGACATGTTTATATCTTGTCGATGTTGACTGGTTAGCTGTTTTAAGTGAGTCAATATGAGCGTAATCAATAAAGTTTTAAAAGATTTAGATAAGCGCCAGCAAAACGCAGTAGATGAAAATAGCGCTGCCAACTCGACTGAGGCTTTTGTTACCCCAAAAGTACAGTTCCACAGTCAGTTGCAGCCAGAATCAACATCTGCCTCAGCAGTGGGGTCGAACCGAGGCTTATTCATTGCGCTGGTGATGATCATTACCATGTTGATATTAGGCTTTATGCTCTATCAACAAGGTAAGCAATTACAAAATCTGCAGCCTTTGGCTGAGCATAATCTTCAGTCTAAGGCTGATACTAGCAATGCCAGTGCGAAGGTAACCATAGCGCAGCAAGAGAGTGAGATTAAAGCCTCGGATCAGCTTGCAGGCGCTGAGCTAAAAGAAAGTGAGCTAAATGAAGCTGATGCTAACCAGCAATCAAAGCTAGCAAATGTAGAGTTAGTTAATGTAAAGCTAGTAAATGAAGAGTTAGCTGAGCAACAAGACATAGTCGTTAGCGAGCCAGCAAGCCTCATCGCAGAAGCCAAGGCAGTAACACAACACCAAACGCTGGTTGAACCTGAAGCCGTCAACGTGGCTGAAAAAACGGCGGATGTAAAAGTGCGTTTTGCCCAAAATCGCCGTTCAAGCAGCAGCGCAGCCGTAACGGATATAAAGACGCCAGCGACTAAAACCATGGCAGCCAATACTGCAACCGTGGCCAATGTAAATCAAAAAGGTCACATGGCGGTTAAAGAAGTGACCTTAACCAATGAACAATTAGCGAAGAAAAAATTTGATGTAGCAGAAGTGGCTGAGCAGCAGCAAAAAATTGATCAAGCGATTAAAAATTATTATGAAGCTTTGGTGCTGCAGCCTTCTATGCATCAGGCAAGAAAACAACTCGCCGCACTGTATTACTCGGTCAATAACTTAGGCAGAGCTGAACAGATTTTAGCCCAAGGGGTGAGCCTTTTTCCTGAAGAGGTTGAATTAGCCATCTTAAAGGCAAAAGTGCAAATCGCCGCGTTTAGTCCCAATAAAGCGCTCAATACCCTGAGTGAGATAGACGATAACAGCGAATGGGCCAGAGACAAGTGGATGTTACAAAGTGATATTGCACAACAAGAAGGTCAATTTGCACTGGCAGAAGCGGCTTATCGCTCATTACTGACCATTGAACCCTCGCAAGCGCGCTGGTGGATGGGCTTAGCCTATGCGTTAGATTCACAACAACAATATCCTCAGGCGGCAGATGCTTATCGAAAGGCAATGTCATATAGAGGTTTATCAACGGGTGCTATGACTTATATAGAGCAGCGTTTAATTCAACTAGGAGGTAGCCAATGAAACCTAAATTGAAAATGCGTTTGGGCGATCTACTAGTTCAAGAACACATTATTTCAAACGATCAGTTAATGCAGGCATTAGCGGAGCAGCGTAACTCCGGTAAAAAGCTCGGTCGTACTTTAATTGATCTTAACTGTATTACTGAAGATCAATTACTGAAGTTTTTATCTCAGCAGCTTAATCTGCCTTATTTAGATATCAGCCGACTTTCTATTCCTGCTGAAGTGGTCAGTTTGATCCCTGAAGTGCAGGCGCGTCGTTATCGCGCCTTAGTCGTTGAAGCCACAGATGACAGCGTGACCTTGGCCATGAGCGATCCGGCGGATCTGCAAGCTATCGATCACCTTGAAGTGTTTGTCGCACCGAAAAAATTGACCATTGCGGTGACGCCAGAGCGACAGTTACTGGATGCCTTCGATAACCTCTATCGACGCACCGATGAAATTGCAAAAATTGCTGGCGAATTAGAAGAAGAATACGCTGCCGATGACATGTTCGACTTGGCCAGTATCACCAACAGTGACAGTGATAATGAAACCACAGTGGTTAAATTATTACAGTCGATTTTTGAAGATGCAGTGCAAATGCGCGCCTCGGATATTCATATTGAACCCGGTGAAAAAGTACTGCGTATTCGCCAACGTATTGATGGCCAATTGCATGAAAACACCTTAGATGAAGTTAATATTGCCTCGGCATTAGTACTGCGTTTAAAGCTCATGGCTGGGCTTGATATCTCTGAAAAACGTATGCCACAAGATGGCCGTTTTAATATTGAGGTTAAAGGCCACAAAATTGATATTCGTATGTCGACCATGCCGATTTACCACGGTGAGTCAGTGGTAATGCGTTTATTGGACCAATCTGCAGGTTTACTGACACTAAATGAAACCGGGATGCCGGATCATATTCTGCAGCGCATTCGTAAACAGATTAAGCGGCCCCACGGCATGCTGTTAGTCACAGGCCCAACAGGTAGCGGTAAAACCACTACCTTGTATGGCATTTTAAGTGAACTGAACAAAGCCAATACCAAAATCATTACTGTTGAAGATCCGGTGGAATACCAATTGCCGCGGATCAACCAAGTACAGGTAAATCATAAGATAGGCTTAGATTTTTCCAGCGTACTACGCACCACATTACGTCAAGATCCCGATATCATCATGGTGGGTGAGATGCGTGATCAAGAAACCGTCGAAATTGGCCTTCGAGGCGCATTAACCGGTCACTTTGTATTATCAACTTTGCATACCAATGATGCCATTACCAGCGCGCTACGTTTATTAGACATGGGCGCAGCCAGTTACTTAGTTGCCAGTGCGCTAAGGGTGATTATTGCCCAGCGGTTAGTGCGCCGTGTGTGCGCGAACTGTGTGACAGACTACCAAGCCACAGCAGGCGAATTAGCCTGGATTAACGCCGTCAGCAAAAAAGATCCTAGCCACGCCAACTTTAAAGTAGGTACAGGTTGTCAAAGCTGTAATGGCTCCGGCTACCGTGGTCGTATTGGTATTTTTGAAATTCTTGAGCTTGATGATGCCATGGTGGATGCAATGCGCACCGGTAATCCGCAAGACTTTGCCCATGCGGCTAAACAAAGCCCAAGCTTTGTACCGCTGGCCGATTCAGCCTTTGAATATTTATTTAATGGTATGACAACCATAGAAGAGGTGGCCAAACTGGTTGAAGATGTTAGTGAGCAACGGATGGAGCCCCCAGCGCAACATGATATGGGCTTAGGGGTTTAATTATGCCAACATTCCAGTATCGAGGCCGGAACTCCCAAGGCGCTGCAGTGAATGCCTTAATCGAGTCTGCAAACGAGAATAGCGCCGCAGATGCGTTAATGTCTCGTGGCATCATTCCCCTTGAGCTGCGTGAAGTAAAACCGACCAAGCCTTTTAATCTTGGCGGTATTTTTACTCAAAAGGTGTCGTTAGAAGAGCTACAAATTTTTACTCGGCAAATGTATTCGTTAACCCGCTCTGGCATTCCAATTTTGCGTGCGATTGCAGGCTTGGCTGAAACCACTCATTCTCAGCGAATGAAAGATGCCCTTAATGATATTTCAGAGCAACTAACCTCAGGTCGTCCGTTATCTGCTGCCATGAATCAGCATCAAGATATTTTTGATTCGTTGTTTATCTCTATGGTTCATGTGGGTGAAAACACCGGTAAATTGGAAGATGCTTTTATCCAGTTATCGAGCTATATCGAACGAGAGCAAGAGACACGCCGCCGAATCAAGTCGGCCATGCGCTATCCCATCTTTGTATTGATCGCTATTACTATTGCCATGGTGGTACTTAATATCATGGTGATCCCTAAATTTGCTGATATGTTTTCCCGTTTTGGCGCCGAGCTGCCATGGGCCACTAAAATTTTAATTAACACCTCTAATTTATTTGTTAATTATTGGCATGTAATGACAGTGGTTTTAGTGGCCATTATTGTCGGTATTCGTTATTGGCATCACACCGAAAAAGGTGAGCGACAGTGGGATAAGTGGAAGTTACATATTCCCGCCGTGGGATCAATTATTGAGCGCTCAACCTTATCGCGTTATTGCCGCAGTTTTTCGATGATGTTGGGCGCGGGCGTGCCCATGACTCAAGCGTTAAGTTTAGTGGCTGATGCCGTTGATAATAGTTACATGCACGACCGCATTGTTGCCATGCGCCGCGGCATTGAATCTGGTGAGTCAATGCTAAGGGTTTCAAATCACAGTGGTTTATTTACCCCATTAGTACTGCAGATGGTGGCAGTAGGGGAAGAAACCGGCCAAATTGATAAGCTACTTAACGATGCTGCTGATTTCTATGAAGGTGAGGTTGATTACGATTTAAAGAACTTAACCGCCAAGCTAGAGCCTATTTTAATCGGTTTTGTGGCTGGGATTGTATTGATTTTGGCTTTAGGTATTTATCTACCTATGTGGGATATGCTCAATGTGGTCAAAGGTGGCTAACTGTGCATAACGCAACAACCCATGAGTTAATTGCATAATGCAAAAGCAACAGCAATCAGAACGCAATCTGGTTAAAAGCTATATCCGTATTGTCAGCGTCACCTTAGCGCTAGTCATTATGGCGGTGATCGGCGCAAAACATTTTGCCAGCCTAGATACTATTGGCGCGCAAAGTATTCAGCGTGAACATAATCGGTTGCTATATGTTTTAGCAATGGTGAAAAGCCAGTGGCTCAGTCAGGGCAGGCCCCAGAGCTTGAAATTAACCTGGGAAAACCTAGCGCCAGACTCTGTGAATCAACAGTCTAAGGATGGCACGCTAGCAGAACAAGATAATATTATTTTGATGTCGACTTTTGGCAGGCCAATGCTAAAATCCGCCTCCCCACAGGGCTGTGTCGAGTTATGGCAACAATTGATGGCAAGCAACTTGCAAGATATGGGAGCTAGGGTAAATTACCAAACCGAATTAGAGATTTGTCATTTCGCAACAGTGCAAAGTGGCAGCATTAGTTATCAGGTTTCATCGGGGCGGGTTATTTTTACCGGATCAGATTAAATTTTAATCGATACAGGTGTTTAATCTACATTAAGTGCTAAAATTTATTTACATATAAGCTTTAGCTAGTTAACAATAGGCAATATGACTGCAGCTCAAATAGATGTCAGTCTCAATAGAGGTATTTTATATGAAAATGAAGCAACAAGGCTTTTCTTTAATCGAACTGGTTATTGTTATTGTCATTCTAGGCTTGCTAGCGGCAACCGCAATTCCACGTTTTTTAAACGTGACTGAAGATGCACAAAACGCCAGTGTTGAAGGTGTGGCAGGTGGCTTAGCCACCGCAGTTGGTTTTGTTCGCGCCCAGTGGGAAGTGGATGGTCGCCGTAATACCTCTGTTATTTTAGATGGCACAGTGGTGTCATTGGATACTCGCTTTGGCTTCCCGACAGGCAGTAGCAATAGTAGCAATACCAGTGTTACAGCAATGACTAACCAAACATGCCAAGAAGTGTTTGATAACGTATTGCAAAGTGCGCCGCGCAATGTGCTATTTAACCAAGATGCTCGTGATGAGCGTTATACTGTAAGAGTCCTTGGCGGAAGTGGAGGTTCTGCAACCGCAATAGACGGCACCACAGTAAATAACATTGATTTATGTGTTTATCATCAAGTGGCTTCATTAGTATTGAATGCAAATAATGGCATAGCTTCTCCAGCTCCTGACTTAGATACTGCTGGAGCAAAAGGTGTGACTTACAATCCAGGAACAGGCCAAGTATTAAGCTTTAGTAACGATTAGTTTAATGGTTAAGGTAATAAAACCTTAATCACTAGTAAGTAACAGTAAATTACTGAATAAGGATTATTCAGTAATGTTGTAAATACAATGAATTCTATTTTAAAAAAGGATCTGCATTATGCAAAAACAACAAGGTTTTACGTTAATTGAGTTGGTGGTGGTTATCATTATTTTAGGTATTTTAGCGGTAACCGCAGCACCTAAATTTATTAATCTGCAAGGTGATGCACGCGTTTCTGCGTTAGCTGGTATGAAAGCAGCAATTCAAGGTTCAAATACGTTAGTTTATTCCAAAGCTGCATTAGCTGGTCAAGAGAAAGGTGATGCTGCCGATGGTACTGCAACAATTGATATTGGCTCAGGTACAGCAGATCACAATATTGTGTATGGTTATACTGCTGCTACTCAAGCTGATTTAGAGCGAGCAATGGAAGTTTCTTTTGATGCTATTGCAGATGTTGATACTGGTAGCAATGATTGGATTATCGATGATACAACTGATGGTGAAGCGACTATATATCAACGTGGTGCACCTGATACTTGTACGCTGATTTATACAGAGGCAACCGATACAGATCTTCCAACTTATGAAGCTGTAACAGATCCCGATCTTTGCTAAATAAAATTTTCGGATAATAAAAGCCTGCTTATGCAGGCTTTTTTGTTTTTAAAAGAAAAATTTTGCCGCAGTGTAATCTTAGTAACACATGAAACTTATGATTGAGTGATAAAATTGTTGCCAGAAAGGGATAAGCTCGAATTATTTGGGCTGATGTTATTCAATTATATTCAAGGTTATTACATATGCAAAAGCAACAAGGTTTTACACTAATTGAATTAGTGGTGGTGATTATTATTCTGGGTATTTTAGCCGTGACTGCAGCGCCTAAATTTATCAATTTACAAGGTGATGCACGCGTATCAACTTTGCAAGGTGTTAAAGCAGCGATTCAAGGTGCTAATAGCTTAGTATATTCAAAAGCAATCCTTGCGGGTGAAGAAAAGAAAAATCCAGGTTCAGTAAGTATTGGTGCTTCAGCTAATGCTGCCACAGTATTCGGCTATATTGCAGCAACAAAAACTGAATTATTAAAAGCGGTAGATATTTCAGACGATGAATGGGATTTTACAGTAGTATCTGTTGCAGCAGATGCGCCTAAATCTATTGAGATAGTTCAAGTAGGCGCTCCAGCAGCTTGCAAGTTAACTTATACTGAAAGTGCTGGAGAGAATACACTCCCAACATTTCTAACATTACCTACAGCTTCAGATTGCTAATATTTAAATAGCTGTAAACTAAAGCCTGCTGTTGCAGGCTTTTTTTTGGCAATATTCCAGTGTTTAAGCTTATTACTGGCTAAAATTACCAATCAGCTAAATGGCAATTTTAATAAAGGATATCAAGACGTTTATGATATATTTTGCCATACTAATAACTGATTTGTATTTTGATAGGTGGTAATGATCTTTTCACTGGGGCTTAAACATAAACGCGTTCATTGTGGCTTTACTTTAGTGGAGCTGGTGACGACGATCCTCATTGTTGGGATTGTTGCTGTGTTTGTGATCCCAAGGCTCATTCCTCAGTCCAGTTATAGCGCTTATTCTTTGCGAAATGAATTTATCAGTGAGCTGCGCCAAGTGCAGTTAAGGGCGATGAATAACAGCGATCGTTGTTATCGTATTAGCGTGTCGCCATCGGGTTATCAGCTCAGTCATTATTCGCAAACCATTAACACCGCATCAGCAAGCTGTAATACCGCAAACCTTGTAAGAGTTGAAGTTGAGCAGCCTTTTCAGGGCGGCGCTTATATCGAGCTTGCCAGTAGCAATGCCACTAGTTTTAGCCTCGAATTTGATAACTCGGGCCGCTCAAACATTAATTGCTCAGGCTTGTGTTTTAATGCGGTAGCCGATGAAACCTTGGGTATTGCAATCGAGTCAGAGGGCTATATTCATGGCCTATAAATTATCCCCTTTTAATGCTTTTACGCCTAAAAAATCAGGCTTTACCTTAATCGAATTAGTGGTAGGCATGCTGGTTTTGAGCATTTCCATCGTACTGATGACTTCAATGTTATTACCCCAAGCCGATCGCGCCGTTGAAACACTTTCACGGGTTCGCTCAGCAGAGCTGGCCCATTCGGTAATGAATGAGATTTGGGGTAAGCGCTTTGATGAAAACACTGACGCTAATGGCGGTATACCTGCGTGCAATTCTGCTGCTGGGGTAGCTTGTTCAACCACGCTGGGGCCAAATGGTGAAAGCCGAAATAATTTCAATGATGTGGACGATTACAAAGGCTTGAATATTAACAGCCTGATGCTAGATTCAAACCAGAGCTATGCCGAAGTCTATTTAGGTTATGGTTTGGAAGTTGATGTGTCATACCTTAACGGTCAAGCTGCGAAATTAATTACTGTGGATGTCACCACACCTACTGGTGAAGTGATCACTTACCAAGCGGTAAGGAGTAATTACTAATGGGCATACAGCATCGGGCAAAAAGCTTGTCGAAATTAGGCGTTAGACAGGTCGGTTTTACCTTAATTGAAATGGTTACGGTGATTTTGATTTTGGGCATACTGGTGGTAGGAGTCAGTGGCTTTATTATTTTTGGTACGCGTATTTTTGTTGAATCAAGCTCGATTGATCAAGTGCTTAGCCAAAGCCGCTTTGCAGTTGAGCGCATGACCCGTGATATTCGTAATGCAGTGCCAAACAGTGTCAGGTTACGCACTGCAACTGCGGGCAATTACCAATGTATTGAGCTATTGCCTATTGATTCCAGCACCAGTTACCTTGAACTGCCAATTTATCCTGATGATGCCGAAACCACAGGTACTGTGATTGATAATGGTATTAGCATTAATGCAGGGCAATATGCGCTGGTTTACCCACTCGCGAGCAATAGCAGCGGCGTTAACGATGTATATCAAGCCAGCAGAAATAAGCGCTTTGAACTGCAATCAAGTTCAAGCTCTGCCAATATCCTCAGGTTAACATTTACTGGCCTAGCTCAATTTGCTGAGCAGTCGCCCATTAAACGTATCTACTTTGCCAGTCAGCCTATTAGTTATTGTTTTGAAAGCCCTATTGGCACTAGCGAGGTAAAACTTTATCGTTACGCTGACTATGGCTACATAGCGAGTCAGCCCGCGCCATCGCAAATGGGCACTGCGGTATTGATGGCAGAGAATGTCAGTAACAATCTGCTGCTAGAGCCTGCCATTAAACTGACTGAACAAAACCTAATGCGAAATGCCATAGTCCATATTGAACCCAGATTTAGTGTTAATGGCGAAACGTTCAAATATCAGCATCAAGTTAAGGTGACGAATGTTCCATAACCCTTTAAACAAGGCACTAAGCTCTAGTGGCTTAATAGCAAAACGTCAACGAGGCAGTGCCTTGGTGATTGCTATTTTTGTCTTAATTGTCATGTTTTTACTGGCGGGCACATTAATTCGGATGCTGGAAGATAGCGATGATGCTGTCAATCTTGAAGTGTGGGGCGCCAGAGCCTTATTTGCAGCCAATAGCGGCGCAGATGCTGAATTAGCCAGTTTATTTCCGGTTGCTGGTGGTATTGGTATTTGTAATTCAGTTCGCCACGATTGGATAGCGCCATCAACAGTGGGTTTTCACGGCTGTAGCGTTTCAGTGATTTGCACCCCGACAGTGGCTAACGGCGTGACCCAATACAGCATTCTTAGCTATGCAGTTTGTGAAACCGGTAATTGTAGTGGTGATGCTGCAACAACAGATTGCCTACGGGTTAATCGACAAGTTGAGGTAGAAGCCCGTGGTGAATAGATTGCTAAAACGTAGTGTCACAGCGTTAGTTATGTGTTGTTTTTTAATGATGCCAGCTTATGCTTTTGAAGTTATTGATCAAAGTGATATTTGGGCTGCTGTGGCTCAAGGGCACCGTGGAGACGATAATAATTCTAAGTGTGCTTCTGATGCACAGTTATTTATGAATAACCAAAGCCGTATAAATGGTACCAATGGTATAGATTTACAGTTTTGCTCCAGCAGCATCGGTAATGGTAGTGGCGAAAGTTGCGATACGGCTACTGGTGGTGACCGCACTTGTAGTATTACCGGTAGAGATATTCGTGGGCTAGGTATGAACGGCACTAATGCTTTTAAAGCAACTAACCGCATTGGTATTACGGCTTGTGCTAATAGCCAAACAAGCATAGGTAATGGTGGTCAAAATGAATTTTCGAGTATTAAGTTGAGCACTTGCACTGCGACTGTCACGAATGATTTCAACGAATATCGTTTTAAAAAATTAGAGGTGACAAACAGCAGTACTTTGATTTTAGCCCCAGGGGATTATTGGGTTGAAGAATTCGTTTTAGGTAGTGGCTCGGTCATAGAGTTACTTGGCGATGTGAGAATTTTTGTCGACCAGTCTGCTACTTGGAGTGATAGGGTAAAATTGAATGAAGGTAATAAATTTGAACTGCAGTTAATTACATATAATTCGTTAACATTATCCAGCGAGTCAGTCATTAATGGCTTGCTATATGTCGATAAAGCATTAGAAATGACGAACCAGTCAATTATCAACGGTCGTGTTACCGCTAAAGTTTTGAATATGACAAATAATTCTAAAATAAACGCTGTATCATTGCCACCAACGACTCCATTCCACATCCAATACGGTAAAGCGACCTCAACAGATGTAGTATTTGAGACGCCATTTCCAGCAGGTTCTACACCGCTAATCTTCTTAATGCCGACCATTTCTGAAACTGATGCAAATGGTGATGGCCCCGCTTCAGTTTTTTTAGAGAAAAATAGTGTCACCACTGCAGGTTTTAGTTGGCAGCAACAAGAATCGCCTTCACCCATATGGCGTCAGGTTGATTCTAAAAATATGCCTGAAATTCATTGGATAGCGGTGACGGAGGGGACCCATGCTTTATCAAATGGGACTCAGCTTATTGCCGGTACCGTGGCTGTTGATGATGCGCTAATAGGATCAAACTCACCTTATACCGATGTGACATTACCCGACAGCCAAGATATCTTTTTGCACCAAATACAAACTCAGGTTAATAATTGTTGGCTTACCACCACCTCGCAATTTACGGCTACTGGGGCTGAAGTTGCTTTAGAAGCATCTGAGGTTAGGGTGACAAATCCGAATAGGTGTATGGAAGGCCGTATAGATAACAATGAGCTTCAATCAGAAACCGTAGCCTATATGTCATTAAAGGCTGGTGACGGATCGATTGAGTTAAATGGTGAAAATACCAACTTTCACTTTGGGAATGCGCAGACCTTTACGGCAGCAAATATTCAGGACTTAGATTATCAGTGTAACTTCACCACGAGTTTAACGGGCTTTAGCAACGATCCAGTCTTAGTTTCAGGAAAAACTAGTCGAAATGGTGGTGATGGTGGCTGGCTGCGTCGATGTAAGTTGACTAATGATAGTGTCAGTATGGTGGTTGATGAAGATACTTATCGTGATACAGACCGCCGTCATATTTGGGAAAGTTATAGTTTCGTCGCATTAGAAAAAATAAAGCCACTAACTCAATGTTTCACTGATAATTTTAATCGAAGTAGTTTAGGTGATGATTGGATTGCTGCGAGATCAAGTGGCGGTTTTACACCGTCTATTGTGAGTAACCGTTTACAGCTGACTCAAGCTGCAGGTAATCAGGCAACTTCAACGACATACCAACGATTATTTCCTGCTGCAGATAATCTAATTGAAATTGAATTTGACCATGCCGCATATAATGGTAATGGTGCTGACGGTATTGCATTGGTGTTTTCTGACGCATCAATTACGCCTCAACCTGGAGCATCAGGTGGACCCTTAGGTTATGGCTACAAAAATGGCACCAATGGCTTTGCTGGTGGTTGGCTCGGTATTGGTATTGATGAATATGGTAACTTCTCTGCACAAGGAGGAGATAGCAATATAGGCCGTCGTCGTCAAAGTGTTGCAATTCGCGGCTCTGGCAGTGGTACCAGTGGCTATCCTTATTTACGAGGCACTTGTAATAACGGTACTACAAACACTTCAGGGAACTGTTTATCGCCAACTGTAGATGATAACAACACCAGCCCCGCTCATCGCTACAAAATTATTATTGACTCGAGAGTTTCTGGTCAATCATGGGTGTCAGTATCGCGCGATACAGGTAGTGGCTTTGAGGAAATTATTCCCTTATTTGATGTGCTAGATATTGCGACTCAAGATGACATTCCTGAGAACTTTATACTTTCAATAACTGGCTCTACTGGTGGCTCTACTAACATTCATACGGTTGATGATGTCGAGTTTTGTGCGCTTGATTCTTCACCTGTGGGAGTTGTGATTGATCACTTTGAATTCACTCATACAGGTGCAGCGTTAACTTGCAATGCAGAACCTATGACCCTCAAAGCTTGTGCTAATGCTGATTGTTCTCAAACTATCCCTGATTTTGTTACCGCAACTTTGAGCCCCACATCCCTTGCTACTGGCGGTGGTTGGGTTGGCGGTAATGTTGTGAGCTTTAGCGGCGGTAGCACCAACCTAGAATTGCGCAATAATGTCGCCAGCACAGTGACCATTGATGTAACAGGAGCCTCGCCTGGCGCTAAACCTTTTAGCACCACTTTATGTAGCATTGCCGGTAATACGCCCACAGCAGCGCAATGTACTTTTAATTTTGCTGACAGCGGCTTTATTTTTACCGTACCTGACAAGCTGGCGAATAAACCTGCCTCTGGTATTAGTGTTTCAGCAGTGAAAAAAGATGATGCCTCACAAGCGTGTGTGCCGCAATTTGCTGATGTGACAACAAATGTGGGCTTTTGGAGCGATTATGTTTCGCCGAGTTCAGTTATATCTGGGGCGCAAGTGGCGGTAACAGGTAATGGCCAAGCAACCAATATAGGGACATCAATTGGCGCGCGCACGCCGATATCACTGGATTTTGATGCTAATGGCGAAGCGGATATTAGCGTGAATTACCCCGATGCGGGTCAGGTGCAATTAAATGCACAATATGATGGCAGTGGCGACGAAGCGGGTTTAGTCATGGTGGGCGCGGACTCGTTTGTCAGCTTTCCTGTCGGCTTATGCGTTAAGCCTGTTGATACCAATGCCAGCTGCGCAGCGGGCGATAGCAGCTGCAATGTGTATAAAAAAGCCGGTGAGGAGTTTGATTTAACGGTTCAAGGCATGGCTTGGCAGTCTGATAATGATATCGATTTTTGTGACAACTTAACTACGCCTAACTATATCCATAGTGGGATGACTTTGGCCAGTGAGTTGGTGTCGCCAATACCTGGTGAGCAAGGCAGCCTTAGCCTTAGTGATTACAACCATCTTGCAGCAACCAATAATGTTAATAGCATTACTCAGTCTATCAGCGAAGTAGGCGTATTTGAGTTTACGGTTAAGTCGCCATCCACTTATGAAGGTTCAAGTTTTTACGATATCCCACTGGCAAGCTCGGGCAATATAGGCCGCTTTGTGCCTGATAGATTTACCATTAGTGGCGTGAGTGTGCTGCCAGCCTGTGGCGCATTTAGTTATATGGATCAGCCATTCCCACTGGCAATGAATATCAGTGCCTTTAATATTGGCAATGAAGTGACTAAAAACTATCAAGGCAACTTCTCAAAAGCCACCGCGCTATTGGTGGGAGAGGATAGTGATGATGGCGACGACAAACGTAATCGTTTAACTGCTTTGCCAATATCGGCAAGCTCATGGTTGCAAGGTGTGGCAACGGTTGATAGCAGTTATATGGCAAGCTTAAGCCGATTGGCAGCGCCTAATCAAGACGGGCCTTTTGACAGCTTTGATATCGGGGTTATTGTCGATGACAACGATGGTAATCTTGCCTTTGTGGCCGACCCAGATATGAACGCGGCCACCTCGGGCACTTGTGGCAGTAATTGTGATGCTAAATTACTTTCTACCCAGCGTTTTCGCCATGGTCGAGTGGTGATGGATAACACCTACGGCGCTGAAAATGACACCCTAAAAATGCCAATTCGCGCTGAATATTGGAATGGTAGTGACTGGGTAACTAATATCGAAGATAGCTGCAGTGTGGTTACGCCAGCACTGAGTCGTCAAACCGATGATGCAGCATTGGGGTATCAATTTGAGCCAGCTTTAACGTCTGGGCAAGCGATTGAGCGAACGGGTCAATCAAGCCGTTTTGCTAATGGTGAGTTTACCTTGTTATGGAATGCACTTATCACAGGCCCTAATGATTATAGAGGCCAAGTTAGCGCGCCTTTAACTGTGCCAGATTGGCTACAGTGGTATTGGGATTGGGACGCTTTATCTTCCACTACGCTTTACGATCCAAGAGCCAGTGCTTTTTTTGGTCGTTATCGCGGTCATGATCGGATTATCTATTGGCGTGAAGTCCGTTAGCTGCTGATTTTAGCCCTTAGGTTATTTGCCTTAATTTTATTAATACTACTTTTGAGCTAACGCTGACCCAAACTGACTGCTGTTAAGTCGTGAGTCTTGGTTATTGCGATTCCATGCGGGTTAGTTTTTGATGCTTTTTTCAGCGTTTATGGGCTGTTTTAAGTCAAAATTTAATTAATTTGCCTAATATAGAAAAAAAAGCCCTAGATTAGCGATTGTTAACCTGTTCGGTCTTGTGGAAAGCCAGCGGCATTGATAAAGTTACCTGATTTTTCTTTCTTCTGACGATACAGAATACAGGCTAGATACATGTTCAAAAAGCTGCGTGGCGTTTTTTCAAATGACCTATCGATCGATTTAGGTACGGCAAATACATTAATTTACGTTCGTGACGAGGGGATCGTGCTAAACGAGCCATCGGTGGTCGCGATTCGTGGCGAGCGTGGCAGCAGCGGACAAAAATCAGTAGCTGCTGTGGGTACAGATGCAAAGCAAATGCTAGGCCGTACTCCTGGAAATATTCAAGCAATTCGCCCAATGAAAGATGGCGTAATTGCTGACTTTTACGTGACCGAAAAAATGCTACAGCACTTCATTAAGCAAGTGCATAACAATAGCTTTTTCCGTCCAAGCCCGCGTGTACTTGTGTGTGTGCCTGTTGGGGCAACGCAAGTTGAGCGTCGTGCAATCCGTGAATCAGCCATGGGCGCTGGTGCGCGTGAAGTTTACTTAATTGAAGAGCCAATGGCAGCTGCAATCGGTGCTGGTTTACCAGTATCAGAAGCTACAGGTTCAATGGTTGTTGATATTGGTGGTGGTACTACTGAAGTTGCGATTATCTCGTTAAACGGTGTGGTTTACTCGTCATCAGTACGTATTGGTGGTGATAAGTTTGACGATGCCATCATTAACTACGTACGCCGTAACTACGGTAGCTTAATTGGTGAAGCAACGGCTGAGCGCATTAAGCACACCATTGGTACTGCATATCCTGGCGACGAAGTACTTGAAATTGAAGTACGTGGTCGTAACCTTGCTGAAGGTGTGCCAAGAAGCTTTACCCTAAATAGCAATGAAATCTTAGAAGCACTGCAAGAGCCGTTATCAGGTATTGTCAGCGCGGTCATGGTTGCATTAGAGCAGTCTCCACCAGAGCTGGCTTCAGATATCTCTGAGCGTGGCATGGTATTAACCGGTGGTGGCGCATTATTGCGTGATCTTGACCGTTTATTAATGCAAGAAACCGGAATTCCTGTGATGGTTGCTGAAGATCCGTTAACCTGTGTTGCTCGTGGCGGCGGTAAAGCGCTAGAGATGATCGACATGCACGGTGGCGACTTATTCTCAGAAGAGAACTAAAGAGCGAACCAATGGCGGTGTATATTTTGACTTCTATAGCTAAAATGTCACCGCCTGATAATTATGAAACCAATTTTTGTTCGTGGTATATCGCAACAATTTAGATTAACACTGGCAATTATCTTGTCGGTGGTATTGCTTATCGCTAATGATCGCCTCGATCCTATCCGTCAGTCCATTTCCTCTGTTTTAAGCCCGCTTCAATATTTAGCTAATGTCCCCGGTGTGTTGCTGGATTGGTCAGCTGACTCTATTGCTACCCGCAATATGTTGGCGATACAAAACAAAGAGTTAATGCGCCAACAATTACTGATGTCTGAGCGTTTACAACGTTTTGAACACCTGCGACAAGAAAATGAGCGTCTTAGAGCCTTACTTGGCTCACCGGTGCACATGGACTCGCGTAAAGTGGTTGCAGAAGTGATGGAAGTGGCAAGCGATCCTTTCAGGCATTATGTGGTACTTAACCACGGCGCTCGCACAGGGGTGTTTGTCGGCCAGTCGGTTGTCGATGCCAAAGGCGTTGTCGGCCAAGTGGTTGAAGTGAGTGAGCTTACCAGTCGAGTATTATTACTAACCGATACCAGCCATGGTATTCCGGTGCGAATTACCCGTAATGACGTGCGCGCCATTGCTCAAGGCACCGGTGATATTGATGAAATCGAATTACGCCATGTGGCCAAAAGTACCGACGTTAAAGTGGGTGACTTACTGGTGACATCGGGTCTGGGTAAGCGTTTTCCTGAAGGTTACCCAGTGGCACGTGTGATGAACATTTCACGTGATGCGGGCCAAAGTTACTCGGTTATTTCTGCGCAGCCATTAGCGGCTTTAGATCGCATCCGTTATGTATTATTGATTTGGCCTGATGAAGACCTTGAGTCTCCCAAGCCAACATTAGTTTCCGATATTCCTCCCCTTGAGGCCGATGCTGAATTAGAGACCGAAACTGAGGTGAGCCAATGAGTGCGCATATTGCCAATGGCCGCATGGTGGTGTTGATCACCATCTTTGTCAGCATGATGTTTCAAATCATGCCGCTGCCACCCATTGTTGAAGCGTGGCGACCCGATTGGTTGTTAATGGTGATGATTTATTGGGCGATGGCATTGCCTCATCGTTATAGTGTGCTTACTGCGTGGGTACTTGGGGTGCTGCTGGATGTCATGCTTGGCGCGACCTTAGGCGTGCGCTCGTTAGCGTTTTCGATTGTCATTTATCTTATTGTGATCCAATCCCAAAGGTTACGTAACTTTACCCGTTGGCAGCAGTCTATATTAGTGGCGCTGTTTGTGTGTTTATATCACTTTATTATTTATTGGGTTGAATTTGTGGTTAACGGGGTTGGCTTTGATTGGTCAATGTTCTTACCTGCGATCTCCAGTATTTTTATGTGGTGGTGGTTTTTTTGGGTGTTACGCAACATTCGTCGACGTTATAAGGTTCGCTAAGTATGAGTTGGGTTCTTGCTTCAACATCACCACGCCGTAAAGAGTTACTGGCCCAAGCTGGGTTTTCAGATACTGGCTTTTCTTTTGTGCAGGTGGCACCTGATATTGATGAATCGCATATTGCTGGCGAGTCAGCCGCCGATTTCGTGCTGCGATTAGCTAAAGAAAAAGCCGCTGCAGGCTTAGCTTTATGTACTGAAATCGACGATGCCAAAGTATTGGGCTCAGATACCATTGTCGTGCTAGGTGAGCAGATTTTAGGTAAGCCAGTAGACAGACAAGATGCTCAGGCTATTTTAGCGTCATTGTCTGGGCAAACCCATCAAGTGATGACCGCCGTTGCTGTGACTAATGGCACCACAACCCTAACAAGGCTTTGCCAAACGGCGGTGACCTTTTGTGAGCTATCAGCCGAGACGATTGATGCCTATATTGATACCCAAGAGCCAATGGATAAAGCCGGAGCTTATGGTATTCAAGGATTAGGTGGCTGCTTTGTACAGGCAATTACAGGCAGTTATTCAGCCGTGGTCGGGTTACCGTTAGTAGAGACTCGCGAGCTACTAACTGAAATGAATCTGATTAAATAACACTTCTTTAGGTTATCTGTCTTTGACACTGAGCTGCAGACGTTGGCTCGATAACCCATATCGTATAACAAGACGTTAAACAGGTGGCTTATGCAAACTAAAGCTCAACGTAAAAAAGGCTCTGAATTACTGATTAACGTGACGCCAACAGAGGCGAGAGTCGCGCTGGTTGAGCATGGCGTTTTGCAAGAAGTTCACATTGAACGACGCATGAAGCGTGGTTTAGTGGGCAATATTTACAAAGGAAAAATCAGTCGGGTTCTACCTGGCATGCAAGCTGCTTTTGTGGATATTGGTCTGGAAAAAGCTGCATTTTTACATGCTTCAGATATTGTTCCCCATACCGAATGTGTTGCCGATGTTGAAAAAGGCAACTTTGTGGTGCGTGATATTGCCGAGTTAGTCAGGCAAGGTCAGGACATCATAGTACAAGTCGTCAAAGATCCTCTTGGCACTAAAGGTGCTCGTCTCACCACAGATATCACTTTGCCATCACGCTACTTAGTCTTTATGCCCGGTTCAAGCCATGTAGGCGTTTCTCAGCGTATCGAAGAAGAGACTGAGCGGGCTCGCTTAAAAGCGATTACCGAACCTTATGTCGATGAAGATGGCGGCTTTATTATTCGCACCGCTGCTGAAGGCGTGGGCGATGATGAACTGGCGCAAGACGCGGCGTTTTTGCGTCGGGTATGGAAAAAAGTCTGTGAACGTAGAAAGCGTAAAGGCGCGACCTTGTTATATCAAGACTTAGCGCTGCAGGTACGGATTATTCGTGATTTTGTTGGTGCTGAACTTGATCACATTCAAGTGGATTCTCGGCGCACGTTTGCTGAGCTGCAGGGCTTTGCCCAAGAATTCATGCCTGAAATTGCAGAAAAACTTGAGCATTACTCAGGGCCAGCCCCGATTTTTGAACTCTATGACGTTGAAAATGAAATTCAGCGCGCATTGGGGCGTAAAGTCGAATTAAAATCTGGCGGTTATTTAATTATTGATCAAACCGAAGCCATGACCACGGTCGATATAAATACCGGCGCTTTTGTGGGCCATCGTAACTTAGCAGAGACCATTTTTAATACTAATCTTGAAGCCACTCAAGCGATTGCGAGGCAGCTGCGGTTACGTAATTTAGGTGGCATTATCATTATCGACTTTATTGATATGCTCAATGATGAACATAAAAAGCGGGTGCTGGACAGCTTAAATAGCGCTTTAGCGTACGACAGAGTTAAAACCAGTGTCAGTGGTTTTTCGGGCTTAGGCTTAGTGGAAATGACCCGTAAGCGCACCCGTGAAAGTTTAGAGCACGTTGTCTGCGGTGAGTGCCCAGCTTGTCAAGGTACTGGCTCAATGAAAACCGTTGAAACCGTGTCCTATGAAGTGTTTAGAGAAATCATTCGCTTAAATCGTGCCTATCAAGCCGATGAGTTTTTATTGTATTGCTCGCCAGCGGTTTATAAAAGCCTAAGCAATGAGGAAGGCCATTTATTAGCTGAGCTTGAAGTGTACATAGGTAAACGTATTCGACTGCAAAATGAAACCTTATATACCCAAAACAAGTATGACGTGGTGATGGTGTAGTGCCCAAGAGTAAAACCCTATTAGCTTGTAGAATATGCTTTCAATCAGTAGCCGTAGTCTTGGTACTATTCGCGCTAGCGGTCAGTCTTATCCGCGGTTTACTGCCACATTTACCTGAAGTGCGTTCAGAAATTGTTGATTATTTATATCAGCAATATCAGCTTGAGGTTCAAGTGGGTGAGGTGTCTGCCGAGTGGCAGGCCTATGGCCCCGCTTTAACCGTCAGTAATATCGTGATCCCGCCGCAACAAGCTTTGCCTGTGACAGCGATTGCCAGCAAAGTACATTTAAAACTGGATTTTTGGCAAAGCCTGCTTAGTCTTAGCCCGCAAATTGAAACGGTCAAGTTTGATGGCATTCATGTGGCATTGAACATGGATGCCCTTGCAAGCGCTGAGGCCACAGCAACTACTGCCACGGATCTTGATTGGCTCTACGCGCTATTGTTAGAGCAACTAGAGACCTTTTCAATCAGTGATGGCACCTTACAATTACTCAGTAACAGCCATGATTATCGGCCGATATTTATTAGTAATTTAACTTGGCATAATATGGCGGGCATGCACAAAGCGAAAGGTTTTGTGCATCTAGATGAACAAGCATCAGCAAAAGAATTACTGGCGTTAAGAGTTGATTTAGAAGGCAGTGGTTATCAACCCGATAATCTTAAGGGCCAAGTGTATATCTCGGCTGAGTCGTTGGACTTAGGGGAATGGGCATCAAGACAGCATGATAAAGAGTTAAAGCTTGATAGCATTGAATTTGAAGGCATTGTAAATTTAAAAGCTTGGCTCGGGTTTGAGCATCGCACCATTAATACCGGTTTATTAGTCTTTGAGCCAAGTTGGCTACAATGGCATGGGGCCACTGAATCGCAGAAGTTTGAAATTGGTGGCGGCGCGTTAACCTGGCAACCCAATGATAATGGCTGGCAGATTAATAGCTATGACCTTGATTTAAAATCTAATCAGCAAGCTTGGCCTGAGTTACAGCTGTCTTTAAAAACTAACTACAGTGACTTGTCGGTGAGCGTTAATCAAATCGCCCCAGAAATGCTGACACCATTATTGCCGTTAATCCCGTCTATGGGCCTTAAAGGGGTTGAGCAATGGAGTAAATTGCAACCTCAGGGCAGTATTGGGCCGCTGCAATTACTCAAAGTTGCCGATAAACCGTTATTGTTTAAAACTGATATTAAACAGCTGCAATGGCAAGCTGCGGGAAATATTCCCGGCAGTAAGCCCATTGATGGCAGTCTTTCTTGGGCTAACGATCTATTAAGTGCCGAGTTTCCTGCGCAGCAATATCAGCTAGATTTCCAAGATGGTTTTGAAGCGCCGCTAACATTATCGGCTGATGCTTTTAAAGCGCAGTATAGTTTAGCTAAATCACGGCTGAGCTTAGCCAATATTCATTTTTATAATGATGATATTGATCTCGCCGCGTCAATGCAGCTGGATATGGCTGCGCAAGCGCACTTGGCGTTAAATGCCAATGTGGCTATCAGCAATGCAGCCAATGCCGGGCGTTATTTCCCCCTTAAAACCATGAGTGATAGTTTAGTCGACTACCTTAATCAAGCGATCCTCAAAGGTCATATTCCTGATGCGCAGGTTGTGTGGCATGGAGATCTTAGCGGTTTTCCTTATCAAGACAGCTCAGGTATTTTTCAAGCCGGATTTAACCTAAATGACGGCGCATTTGAGTTTCAGCCTGATTGGCCGAAAGTTGATGATTTGAGCTTATATGCTTTATTTGAAAATGCCGCCATGGATATCATGATTAATAAGGGCAAATTATTAGACGTAAATGCTGCTGGCGCCCATGTTTATATTCCTTTTATGGGTAAAGATACCACCTTAAAAATTGAAGCTGAAATCGCGGCAACAGCAGCGGCTGCCAAAACGCTTATTGATAACTCGCCTTTGCAATCATCTGTGGGGACAACCTTGGATGTGGTACAAATTTCAGGGGATATTATCAGTGATTTAGATTTGACCATTCCGCTGTATGAGGGCGGCGTTGCTGACAATAAAGGCTTAATTCATTTTAACGATAATCAGGTGTTTATCGCCTCGCCAGGGCTTAATCTAGAAAAAGTGAATGGCACTGTGGCATTTATTAATGCCGAAGTTAACGGCAAACAAATCAACGCAGATTTATTTGAGCAGCCACTGACATTTGATTTTGGCACCAACAAAACCTCAGCTGATGATTTAGCTTTAAGCGTTGGTTTAAAAGGATTGTGGGATTTAGACAATCTACCTGATTATATTGATAACCCTTTATCTGACTATTATTCCGGTCAACTGGATTGGGATGGCGGGGTCACTATGATATTTGATCCCACAGGTTACAGCCTGCAAGTACAGCTTAACTCAGACTTAGTTGGCGCTGAATTATCCTTACCTGCGCCGTTTACAAAAGCTGCCGCTACGCCTACCCGGTTAAGTGCTGAGCTTATTGGCGATAATAAACAGGCCTCATTGGGGCTTAAATTAGCGAAACAAGCTGAGTTTTGGGGCGGCTTTAATCAACAAAGTGGTGATAATTTAGCCCATTATGATCTGATCTTGGGGCGTCAGTTTAAGTTAGGCGACAAGCTTGCCAAAGACCAAGGTCATATCATTATTGATTTACCTGATGCGGTGCTCACCCAGTGGCTGCCGATCATCAGTCAATTTACCGATAAGGCAACCTCAAGTATTGATCTTCCAGATACCACGGCTGCGGCACTGGTAAATACTGAAGAGGAAATGGCCAGTATTTTTGCCAATAAGCCTGCAGCTGACTCTGCCGTGGTTGATACTGTGACAGCCCATGCAGCGCAAACCTCTGCGCCCACTGAAAACCAGCCTAGCACCACAGAAGCGAGCCTAACGCCGCCAAAAGCTAGCTTTTTCCCACCGTTAACGTTAATTGATGCCAAGGTGGGTAAGTTAGATATTTTAGCCCAAGACTTTAATCAACTGAGTTTTAGCGCCAAGCCGTTAGAGCATGTATGGCGTTTTGATGTTTTGTCACAAGAATTTGACGGACGAATTGATTTTTATTCCAGTTGGCGTGAACAAGGCTTAAAAATTGTAGCCAGTAAATTGCATTTAGCGCCGACGGTTAAACCTGCAGAAGAAGCGGTATATAGCCTTAATAGCATGCTTGATAACTTGCCGCCACTAGCTGTGGATGTTGATGATTTTGGCATCTACGATAGGCGTTTGGGTCATTTAGTGCTGCAAGGGATCCCTTATGAAGACGGTTATCGCTTTCAAACATTGACCCTCACCCGGCCCATTGTTAGCTTGCAAGCTACTGGCGATTGGACTTTTGAAGACGGCAAAAACCTGACTAAGTTTGACGTTAAATTAACAGCCAGTAAATTTGATGCATTGTCAGAAGCCCTCGGCATTAATCCTGGATTAAAAGACGCGCCACTGGATATGGTTGGCGAGTTTTCTTGGCAGGGGCCACCTTATGGGTTCTCATTAGACACCCTAAACGGTAAATTACGTTTTGATATGGGCAAAGGCTACTTATCTGAAATCAGTGACAAAGGTGCGCGGATATTCTCGCTATTTAGCTTAGATTCTATTGTACGTAAATTGTCTTTAGATTTTTCAGATGTCTTTGGTAAAGGGTTGCACTTTGACTCGTTCGGCGGCTCGCTTAATATTGATAATGGTGTGGTTAAAACCACCGACACCGAAATGGATGCTATTGCCGGTAATATGAAAGTACGTGGTTATACCGATTTAACCACCCAAAGTTTAAATTATGATATTCGCTTTATTCCGCAATTGGCATCAAGTGTGCCGACAGTGGTATTGCTTAGTACCAGCGCATGGACCTTAGGTCTAGGGGCCTTTGCATTGACCAAGGTGTTAGAGCCTGTGATTGAGATTATTTCTGAAATTCGTTTCCGTCTTGGAGGCACTATGAGTGATCCACAATTGGAAGAGTTAGAGCGAAAAAGTAAAGAAATAGAAATTCCAGAATCAATTTTGCCAAGAAAGCCTACAACCCAAGTCAGCCCTGATAAACTCGATTCTGATATGGTTAGCTCGGAAAACGTTAGCCCTGAAGCGGTGAGTGCAGAAGTAAATCACTCTGAAAATCAGCCGAATGCAACTGATGTTAATAAAGCAGATGTTAATGAAGGACATGTTAATGACGCTGGTGTTAATGACGCTGGTGTTAATGAAGCAGATGCCACTGACAAAGACCTAAAAGCAGATGAAGCTGCCACAGAGGCTGCAGCCAATATCGTGTCCTTTAGCCACTATCATCGACAATGCCAAGGAGGCGCCAATGCAAGTCAGCTTATTGCAATGTCAAAGCAGCAGAGATGTCAAAGCCAATCTGGCCTTTATCGACTCGCAGCTTAGGGTATTACCGCGAAAGGCCAACGAGCCGCAACTGGTAGTACTGCCTGAGTGCAGTTTGCTATTTGGTGGTCACGAACAACAGCAATTGGCCGTAGCGGCTGTGGATGAATCCAGCAAACTTAAACAGCAACTGGCCGCATTAGCTCAGCGTCATCATGTTTATATGGTGGCCGGAACCATCCCGATTTCTGCAGATGCAGCTAGGGTCTATAGTCGCAGTTACTTATTTGATGATGAAGGCAATACATTAGGCAGCTATGATAAGTTACACTTATTTGATGTTGAGGTTGCCGATAAAACTCAATCCTATCGAGAAAGTGATACCTTTTGCCCAGGCGATCGTATCACTGTAATCGACACGCCATTTGGCAAAATAGGCTTAGCCATTTGCTACGATATACGTTTTGCTGACTTATTCAGGGCATTACGCTTAGCGGGGGCAGAAATTATTGCCTTGCCATCAGCGTTTACTAAGGTGACTGGTGCCGCCCATTGGCAAACCTTGATCCAAGCAAGGGCGATTGAAACCCAGTGTTATTTTCTGGCAGCCGATCAATGGGGTCAGCATAACCAAGGTAGCCGAGAAACCTGGGGCCAAAGTATGATAGTAGACCCTTGGGGCAGGATTATCGCTGAGAAAAAGACCGGTCTAGGTTGGGTGCAAGCCCAGCTTGATTTAACCGCCTTAGCGACCATAAGACAACAAATTCCAGTGGTGGCGCATAATCGTTTTATCGCGCCCCAGTTAAAATAAATACTGAATTAGCAAACATACCGGGCAGATAAATAGGCTCGGTGAGACAAGAATCCAAATACAAGCCATGGGGCTTAAAGAGAGAATTAATGCCATTTTTAGCTCAAGTAGAACAAAGTTTGTTACAAGGCGCACTTACCCTTGATGGACTACAAGATTATCTGAACATTATTCATCAACATAAAATTGATTTTTCAGATTTATATTTTCAAGGGAGCCGCCATGAAACGTGGGCGCTTGAAGATGGCATTATCAAAGAGGGTAGCTTTCATATTGAGCGCGGAGTCGGTGTTCGTGCCATTACGGGTGAGAAAACCGGTTTTGCCTATGCTGATGAAATTAATCCAGCGGCATTACGCGCAGCAGCAGAAGCGGCAAGAGGCATTGCTTTGGCGGGTCAAGAGCACAAAGTACATGCGTTTAAGCGTCATGACACCCATAAGCTTTACAGCAGTGATGACCCAATAGCGGCCATGGAAGAAGCGCCAAAAATCAATTTGCTCAAGCAAACTGATGCCTATATTCGTAGCCTTGATAGCCGCATTATCCAAGTCGTGGTGAGTTTATCAGGTGTGCATGAAGAAATATTAGTGGCTGCCAGCGATGGCACATTAGCGGCGGATATTCGTCCATTAGTACGGTTTAATTGTAGTGTTATTTTAGAAGATAACGGTAAGCGTGAGCGCGGCAGTGCAGGTGGCGGCGGTCGTCACGATTACAGCGTATTCATGGCAACCGATGACGCCGGTTTACCTGTGTGTTTTGACTTTGCCCGTGAAGCGGTGCGTCAAGCCCAAGTGAATATCAATGCTATTGATGCCCCAGCAGGTGAAATGGCCGTAGTACTGGGTAATGGCTGGCCTGGCGTATTGCTGCATGAAGCAGTAGGTCATGGTTTAGAAGGTGACTTTAACCGTAAAGGCAGCAGTGCCTTTAGTGGTAAAGTCGGTCAGCAAGTGGCCTCAGAATTAGTGACCGTTGTGGATGACGGCACCATTGTAAATCGCCGCGGCTCATTAAGTATTGATGATGAAGGTGTGCCAACCCAAAAGACCACCTTAATCGAAAATGGTATTTTAAAAGGCTACATGCAAGATAAGCTTAATGCGCGCTTAATGGGCGAGCCGACAACGGGTAATGGTCGTCGAGAATCTTATGCTCATCTGCCAATGCCACGTATGACTAATACCTATATGGAAGCTGGCACTTCAAGCCCTGAAGAAATGATCAAGTCAGTAGAGAAAGGTATTTATGCGCCTAACTTTGGTGGTGGCCAAGTGGATATTACTTCAGGCAAATTTGTGTTCTCTGCCTCAGAAGCCTACCTGATTGAAAAAGGCGAAGTGACTCAGGCGATTAAAGGGGCAACGCTTATCGGTAATGGTCCAGAGGCCATGAGTCAAATTTCGATGGTGGGTAATGATCTTGCATTAGATCAAGGTGTCGGCGTGTGCGGTAAAGATGGTCAAAGCGTGCCTGTTGGGGTGGGACAACCTACCTTGAAGTTAGACAGTTTAACTGTTGGTGGTACAGCTTAACATTTAAACCAAGGTGCCTAAATGGCACCTTGTTTATTTGAGGCCATTCTAGTCATTTTAAATCGACATTGTTTGATATTTAACTACACTTAACTATCTGTTGTGGATGTAAAAAGTAAAGTTAGTTATAATCTGCTATTAATCTAGAGTAAAAACTCTAACTCGGGTGGTGTAATGGGCTATTTGGTCGTTTGTAATC
The DNA here is from genome assembly GCF_001957135.1 of Shewanella sp. UCD-KL21. Classification (GTDB taxonomy): domain Bacteria; phylum Pseudomonadota; class Gammaproteobacteria; order Enterobacterales; family Shewanellaceae; genus Shewanella. Next base: position 75,673 of record NZ_MPHK01000005.1, read on the forward strand.
GTAATATGTGGTGCAGTTTATCAGTGCTTTTGGCTTTTGGGGTCAGTGTCATCGCCCCTGTTCAAGCTGAACCCTTGGCTTTTAATCAGGCCTGGCAACAACTGCTAACCGTCAGTGATAAGTTAAAGGCGCAATCCCAAGAGGTTAGTCGCGCTGAAGCCGAGCAAGATGCAGGTGAAGACTTAAGCTTACCCTCATTAGACCTATCAGGTAGTTATACCCGCTTAGAAAAACCCATTGAACTTGATTTGCGGGACCTTAATCCTATTGCATCAATCGATCCTGCCGCTCTGCCGCCTGCACTTGGTAATATCATTGGCGCGATCCCCGGCTCACTGTTTGTGACCCCGTTTACCGAGCAAGACGTTTTTCGAGCCAGTTTGAAAGCCATGTGGCCTATTTATACCGGTGGTCAAATTACCGCCGCTCAAGGTATTCATGCCGCCCAAGTCGAAGAAAAAAAGCATCAGTATGCCTTAGTTAGCCGCGAACTATTTACCCAACTGGTGGACCGTTATTTTGCCGTGGCAGTTACCAAAACCTTAGTACAAACCAATCAACAGTTGGTGGATTCATTAACCGAACATGCATCGCACGCACAGAAGTTAGAACGTGAAGGGCAGATTGCCAAAGTTGAGCGTTTAAATGCCCAAGTGGCATTAGAAAACGCTAAAGTAAATTTAGGTAGCTCTAAACGCCAATATGAAATGTCGACCATTGCTTTATCGAGAATGTTGCAGCTGAGTAATGCTAACCCAACATCAGGGCTATTCTCACTGGCTCAGCCGCCTTCATTACCGCGCCTAAGTCAGTTAACCATTACCCAACACCCGGCATTAAAACTCCTTACAGCTAAAGAAGATCAAGCTAATGGATTAATTAAACTCGAAAAGGGCAAGTATCATCCCACCGTATTTTTATACGGTAATTACACCCTGTATGAAGATGACAGCCTATTCTCACAAATTGAACCTGATTGGATGGTTGGCGTAGGGGTTAACGTGCCGATATTCAGTCGTGATGGCCGCAGCGGGAAAGTTAAAGCGGCGCAAAGTGCCTTGCTACAAGCCAAGCATACCAAGGCGCAAACTCAACAAGATTTAAGTCTGCTGGTGGATCAAAGCTATCGCCAACTACAGCAAGCAGATGAAGAAGTGAACGCCCTTAATGCTTCCTTAGCCCTAGCCACTGAAAATCTTAGATTACGTGAACTTGCCTTTAACCAAGGCTTATCAACCTCAATTGATCGGGTTGATGCAGAGCTTAAACTTAGCGCCGTTAAAACCCAACAGCTGGGGGCGCAATATCGCTATGTGCAAGCTTATGCCAGATTAATGGCCATTAGTGGTCAAGTGGATGAATTTATCGGTCGAACCCAATTACAGGAGAGCCAACATGCGGGCTAATAAGATTATTGCAGTTATCGCCATTATTTTTTTGGTGGGCATATTAGCTAACGGCTTGAGATTGGCTTTTGAGCCTAAACCGAGTGTATTGCAGGGCCAAATCGAGGCCAGAGAATACAATATTTCATCAAAAGTGCCCGGCCGCGTTGAGCAAGTCATGGTTAGGCGTGGCGACAAGGTGGCTATTGGTGACTTATTATTTGCCATTAATAGCCCTGAATTAGACGCTAAATTAATGCAAGCTGAGGGCGGTCGTGATGCCGCTAACGCCATGCAACAGGAAGCCGATAATGGTGCAAGACAGCAGCAAGTCACCGCAGCAAAAGAGCAATGGTTAAAAGCCAAAGCCGCAACAGAGTTAATGCAAACCACCTATCAGCGAGTTGAAAACTTGTTTGATGAAGGTGTGGTAGCCAGACAAAAGCGTGATGAAGCCTTTACCCAATGGCAAGCTGCCAAATACACCCAGCAAGCGGCATTAGCTATGTATGAAATGGCTGATGAAGGCGCCCGAGTCGAGACCAAAGCTGCTGCTGCGGGTAATGCCCGTATGGCTGAAGGCGCAGTTAAAGAAGTAAATGCCATTTTAGCCGACAGTCAAATGCGCTCACCTAAAGTGGCCGAAGTCAGTGAAGTGTTACTGCAAGCTGGCGAGCTAGCCCCAAGTGGCTTTCCTGTGGTCAGTTTAATTGATATGTCAGATGCGTGGGCAGTATTGCAATTACGTGAAGACCAATTGGCTGAGTTTAAAGTGGGCAATGTCGTGTCGCTAACCATTCCGGCACTGAAACTGACGACTGACTTTACTGTGGCGCACATCAGTGTGATGGGCAGTTTTGCTACCTGGAGATCGACCGAAAGTGGCCATGATTTTGATATGCGTACTTTTCAAGTCGAGCTGCGCCCTAATGAAGACATTGATGATCTTAGAGTGGGAATGTCAGTCTTACTGACATTAGACTAATCTCAGCATTTACAGGCCTGTAGAGGCTAGAGGCGCTCATGGGAGCTTTATTGCAGAAAGAACTCAAGACACTATGGAACTCACCTTGGCAATTAGCCTTGGTGAGCTACATTCCCATCATCAGCATGTTGTGTTTATGGTGGTTATTTAGTGCTGGATTACCACGACAATTACCTGTAGCAGTGGTTGATTTAGATAACAGTCAATTGACGCGAACATTGACTCGCAACCTCAGTGCTAACTCCGTTATCAGTCCTAAAACTTATCCTAATCTGGCACTGGCTCAAGAAGCCATGAGCACTGCTGAAGTCTATGCATTGGTTGTGTATCCCCACCAGTTTAAGCATGGCTTATTAACTGGCGCTAGCCCTACCATAGATATTCGATATAACAGCCAATTCTTATTAGTCGGTAAGTTACTCTCAAGCCAATTACAATTAAGTCTTGGCTCAGGGCTAATGCAAGTGGCGGGGTTAAAACAACTTTTAGGCGGTGCCAATAAAGCATCTGTCGCGGTAAATTTATCGCCAGTGACCAGCCAAACCACAGCTTTATTCAATCGTAATAATAACTACGTCGGTTTTTTAGTGCCGCCAGTATTAATTGCATTGCTGCAGTTATTATCGATGATGGTGTTCGTTAACGCATTAAATGCCAGTTTGCTCAAAGGTGAAGGAAAATGTTTATTGCCTGATAATTTTTGGCAATTAGTGGCCACTAAAGTCATGCTCTACACGCCAATCATGTTGCTCCATGGCGGCTTTATTTTAGTTTGGTTATATGGCTATTTAGGCTTACCCATTGCTGGCAGCTTAGGCTTGTTAGTACTGACTCAGGCAATGATGCTAGCAGCCTTATGGCTGCTGGTTATATTGATTGTGGTGATTATGCGCGAGCCTGCAGGCAGTGTCAGTATGGGCTCGGCGATGTTTGCGCCAGCATTTGCCTTTATGGGGATTACATTTCCGGTTAATGATATGCCGCAACTGGCGCAGTGGTGGCGATTATTAATGCCTTCAAGTCATTATATGGATACCCATGTGATTGTGGTTAGCTATGGCGCCGAGGCTGGGCAGGTATTACGGCAATCAAGCTCTTTGTTATATTTTCTCCTGTTACTGCCTATTGCTTGGCTATTGGTAAAAATCATTCGTCAAAAACAAGCGTCCGTTAAGTCTGCTGAGCCATTAGCTGTAGCAAGTCAACAGCAGGAGGCACGATGAATTGGTTGCAACTTGTGGTCGCTGACTTTAAAGCGTTATTAACTGATAAAGATATTGTACTAACGGTGTTTGGCGGTTTGTTATTTTATTCGGTGTTATACCCACTGCCTTATTTACATCAAGTGCCTACCGAGCAAAAAATTGTTGTGGTTGATCAGGACAATTCCTCATTGAGCAGGCAGTTAGTGCGCCATGCCGATGCCAGCCCCAAAATCAAAATAGTCAGCCAAGTGGCCAGTATTAATAAGGCGCAGCAGTGGATTTCAAACGGTGATGCCTTTGGATTATTGGTTATTCCTGAAGGCTTTAGACGTAACCTGCTATTGGGTAAAGGGGCAACCTTAAGTTACGGCGGTGATGCCAGTTACTTCTTAATTTATTCTGCGGTCGCAGAAGGCTTAGTGGCAGCAGGCATGGATGCCAGTCGGCAGGTGCAAATGATAGGTTTACTGGCGCGGGGCGAAAACCCACAGCAAATACAACAAGATCTTAATTCAGTCAATTTAAATAGTGTACCGGCATTTAATCCAAGTTTGGGTTACACCCCTTATGTGGTGCCGGGATTATTTTTACTCATCTTGCATCAAACCCTATTGATCGGTGCCAGTATTTTAGGGGCAGGCCAATGGCGTAAACAGGGCTATTGGCAGCAGGTATCGCCACTGGCGTTGATCACCGCACGAATAGCCGTTTTCAGTTTAATTTATAGCTTTTTTTCATGTTTTTATTTGGGCTACTGCTACTACTTTTACGACGTTAGTGTGCAAGCGAGTTTAGGCCAAGTGTTGCTGTTTATGGTGCCATTTATATTATCTACCGCGGCGTGCGGGGTTGCATTAAGCTGTTTGTTTGTCAGGCGTGACTTGCCCACTCAGGTATTATTATTGGTCTCAATGCCGATTTTATTCGTCTCAGGCTTTGTATGGCCGCTGGCATTAATTCCTGAGCCCTTAGTGCAAGTTTCGCAAATTATCCCTGCTGTACCTGCCATTATGGGGATGTTGCAGTTAAATCAAATGGGCGCCTCATGGAATGCCATCATGCCAATGTGGCTGCAAATGTGGGGCTTATTTTTACTGTTTGGTTTACTGGCCTTTATTGGGGTAAAACGGCGGTTATTTAGCAGCTGAGAATTAGCTGGTTAATCACTGTGTATTGAGCTTAATTATCCAGTGATATTATGTAGATAAATAAAAATAGGTATATTCAGATGAAATATACCTATTTTGTTTTTCATGTCTTTGAGCTTAATCATTAAGCTTTGCTGTCGCTGTTGATCGTCTTCCAAATTATAAAGTTCCTGTTTCAGAGGTACTTAATTCCGCTTCTAAGCGACTTAAGTTATGTTGGTAAATTGGCTCATGGTTGGCTTTTGCAGCTTTCTTAAAGTCAGCCAGTGCGCCTAGATTATCATTAGCCATTAACTTCATTACGCCGCGGTTATTGTAGGCATAAGCTCGCATTTGCATTGAGGGTAACTTAGCTGCCTTATTGGCCATTTCTACCGCTTCAGTACAAGCTGTTTCAGCAATATCAAACTTTGACAGCTTAGTGTAGCCAACACAAAGACTTAAACTGCGAGTGTATTTATCAATGGCTGTGGCGGTTGCAGCTTCAGTTAGGGCGATACCTTCACTGATGTCACCAGATTGAATGGCATCAACTCCAGGCGTGTCTTCAATAAGCACCATTTTATATTTGCTCGTTTCGATGGCATTGGCCATGACAGCAGAGCTTGATAATAATAAACCAGCTGCGGTGATGATAGAGAGTGTTGATTTGTTCATGGTTATATTCCTTTATAGGTGGTAGCTAGTTGCTACATGGCTAATTTAGGAAAAAAGCCTCAGGCTGACAAACGAGATAAATCAATTCGATAAGTGAGATTTATTCACCCATGAAGTTAGCTCGTAAGTCAGCCCTCTGAGCTGATTTAAAAATGGAAGCGGGCAACAATCCAGTCAATGAGTAACTGCACTTCTGGTTTGGTGACATTATTATGGTTGCTCAGATAGTAGCGGTCATGACTGGTTAAGGATTGCTCAAACAATGAAATTAACTGATTGTTTTCAAACCATGATTTACTGATAGGCCGCGGGATTAATGCGATGCCTAAACCTTGCTCAGCCGCTCTTGCGACGCTAAACATACTGTCTAATTGGATTATTTGCTTGGGTTTAAAATGATCAAGGCCAACACTTTCTGCCCATTGATGCCATGCATAAGGTCTTGCTTGATGCATGATTAACGGGACTTCTAGCAGGGCGTTAAAGCCTTTATGTTCAAGTCTGTTAAACAGTGCTGGGTTACAGGCTGGAACATAATTAAGCGGAAATAAATCATGGGATTTATCAGGGTCTTGGCGACTGCCAGATAACACGATCGACAGATCTGTATTGGCAGTTTGCTTGGCGCGGGTTTTAACAGTTTCGAGCTTTAAATTAATATTGGGGTACTCGTTTGACCAACCCACCAGTTGCGGTACAAATAACTCACTGGCAAAAAATTCCGGCATAGAAATACTGACTTCATGCATGGTGTGGGCATTATTGAAGTTATTGACTGTTTCGGTCAGCTGCAGCATTAACGGGGTAATTTGTTGATAAAAGCGCATGCCGGTTTCTGTCAAAGTAATTGAGCGAGTTTGACGAATAAATAATTGCTGTTGCAGGTTTTCTTCTAGCTGTTTAATTTGATGGCTCACCGCTGAAGGGGTGAGAAATAATTTTTGAGCAGTCTCTTTAAAACTGAGACATTCGGCTGCAACACAAAAACAACGCAAACCTCGTAATGAGGTATGTAAAGGTAGCATTTAAAATCCTTTTTACTAAAGTCGATGCAGGCTAAGCAAAGACTAGACCAACTAAATATCATAAATAAAACAGTTGCTTAAAAGTTTAATTCTTAATTGCCGTTACCAATAGTGCTTTTTTGTGCACTTATTTGGTGCGTTAGCTTGATGTAGTGACTTTTCTTGAATAAGGCCAAAAAATAAGGCCTGCATTGGCAGGCCTTAATAGTTTCAGCTAGTTACTGGGTTAGGCAGTACTATTGCACTGTAACCTTAACTGATTCTTCAGTCTTAATTCCGCGCGGAGTGGTGACGGTTAAAGTAATCACATCTTCACCGGCTTCATCTGCTGCGGTGTAATAAAAATCTGCAGCTTCGATATCACATGATAGCCTAGGAGTAATATCCTTATATTTGAAACAAGTCGTATTTGGAACTGTGTAGCCATTAAAGGTGATAGAGCCATTGACTGCCGCAACCGTTAAAGTTGAACCTGCTGGCATCATTTGATTGGCACTGTCATACAGTTCAACTTTCACTTTTGTCATGCTCTCAGGTGAGATGGGTGAATCACCAAATGCACCGTTATCATCAGAAGTAATAATAGTTGCAGTTGAGCCTGATAGCGTTAATACCGTCGCAGCGCGAATGTAGGTTTTATTGTTTTGCTCTTGTAATGTGCCGCAATTACTGCCTTCACATTGTGGGCCGTTAAACAATGTATCACCGTCTTTATTATAGTCTTTACCTGAGGTGTTGAAGTAAGGTTCACCTTCACGGCGAACACCTGACTCATCATCATCCCTAAAGGCATCGCCTAAATCACTAAACCCACCTTGATGATAAGTTTCAATATCCATACCATTGCCGGTACATACGGTTTTGTCACCATTTGGTTTTAAACATGCCTCAGCGATTGCGCCACCATCAAATTCTTCATCATAAATATTATTACCGTTGGTATCAAAGAAGGTCTCATGACCTAATGCATAAGCCAATACAGTGACGCGATGATCTGTAGGGCGAGGGGCGGTTGAAGTCCAAACCACTGAACAGCTGCCATTGATAGTTGAACATGACGGCTGAATTTGGCCACCTTCTGCGGTGAAGTTAATGGTGGTGTCATCAGGTGCTGGGTTGCCAAAGCTATCAGAGGCCAAAACGGTCATGGTAACTTCAACACCGTTAACATCAGCGGCTTCTGGGTTAAACAAAGATGGAGAAATCGTAAAGCCCAGTTGTTGGGGCAGGCCAGTATTAACGGTTAACTGCTCTGATTGTGTGGTAATGATGGTGCCCGAATCTGCATCTTCTGCAGATGCTGACACTCTTACTGGCGTAGGCACTGTGCCCGATTGCACCGTAACGCTGACTAATCCGTTGGCATTACTAATAGCCTCATCACCATTGGCAAACTTTAAGCCGCCGATAACGGTATCTAAACCAAAGGTCACCTTTTGCTGCGCTGCAGGTTGACCATTAGCGCTGCTGATTAAGAAAGTTACTAATGAGCTTTCAGTAGAACCTGTACCGCCAGCGCCTTTAATTCTGATTTGAGTTGGCTCTGCTGAGACAAAACCTAAGCTCCCCAGTGTTTGGCGATCTAAAGAGAAATCGAAGCTGGCGTTGTAAGTATCATTACCAATAACGGCTGCAGCGATAATTCGTTGACTGCGGATACTGTTGCCACTGCAACTGCTATCTTGAAAGGTTGAGTCGGCTCTGCCTGAGGATGTCGTAACCGGAGTATCAAGACTCGCATCGCCATTGGCGACGCAATCAGCACTAAACGAAACACTTACAGGTGTTTGTAATGGCTCGAATGTACCGTCAGCTGCTTCAACAATCACATCAGCATAAACGCCAAAACTTGCCCCAGCACCGATGGTGTAGGTGTCATTAATGGCAGTTAAGGTTGAACCAAGCTTACTTTCAATGAATGTGTCAGGGTCAACAATATAACCAAACTTAATTGTACCTTCAGGGATCACTTCATCACCACTTAGCACTTCATAAGCACTCGTACCTGAAACCGTGGTGCCATCAAAGTCAGTAGTGGCAATTAAGCTATAAGCGCCAAGTTCACTGCTGTTTGGGGTGTAGCTAACAGTCGCAATACCATCAGTAGAGGTTAAGGCGGTATTTGGCGATAAACTGGCGCTGCCAGCCTGGAAGCTCACTAATTGATCCGCTATTGGTTGATTGCTGCCATCTAAAACTGCTGCTGTAAGCAATACGGCTTGATCAATCTTAAAACGGGTTACCGTTTGCCCTGCCTGAGTAATACTGGCATTGACTGTGATAGTTTCAGGTGTTGGCGTGGTCGCTGAGTTTATAAATTCAAAATTACGTGAGGCAGAAACACTGTCATCAGTTTCACTATCTGTCGGGGTATGAGACACCACTAAGGTACCTGCGCCGACAGTATTATCTGTGGTGCTGATGAATACGCTGGCGATACCGCTGCTGTTTGTTAAGGTGCTATCAACGCTTGCTTGACCAAAACTTGGCGCGAAGCTGACAATGGCGCCACTGACGTTGCTATTGGATTGTGTTAACTGGGCGACTGCGCAAAAGCTCTCAGTTACATCAAAGCGTAATTCATCAGTGGTTTCAGCACATTGGCCATTAACAACACTTTGGTAGCTTAAGCTAATGCTGTAACTGCCTTCGCCTCCATTGCCATTATCGTTATCATCAGAAGGCCCATTACAAGCGGTCATTAAAAATAGTGAAGCAATAGAAAAAGGCAGCGCACGTATTATTGTTTTTAGTGGCATCAGCAACATCCTTGTAAGTGGTGTTTATTCGGTTATTCCAGCTCGTAAATATTTAAATAATTCGATAAACGCTTTTGACTCAGGGCCTTTAGCGAGTTCTTTAGTGGTTTGTCTGATTAATTGACGCAATTTTTGACGTTCAAAAAGCGGATATTCAGCCAGTAAAACTTCAACTTCTTCGTTTGGATTTTCTAATAAGCGGGCACGTAACTTTTCAATTTTATGAACCTGTGCAGATTCATTATTGTTTTTATTCAATACATTATCGATTGATTTAATGATTGGCTCATGATCATAGCCACGCATTAGTTTGCCAATGTATTGTAAGTGACGACGATAGGCTTCTGTTTTTTGCTTAATATTTTTGGCTTTTAATACTGCATCGTATAAAAACTCTTCTAGCTCGACTTTATCAAGCTGCGTTTTACTTAATGCAATTAAGCGCATGCCAAGCTCTTGAGCTTCTTCGCTTTCTTTTTTAAATTCTGTTCTGCTGACGTATTCATCGTCATTGTCATATGGCTGTTTAAAGTGATCTGAATCGCCGACAATTTTCATAGTAATAAACCTCTCATAAATATCGGCGAATAATAGCACTTTCAGGGTGGTGTAGGCCACTGTATAACGGGTTTTCAAGCTTAAGCCGATGAATATTTTTTAAATATGTTAAGGCTGGTCAATCTTTGATGCTTACCATCGTCTTCAGCTTGCCAAAAGAGCATGCCTGTAGAGACCGATTTATCAACCAGCTGCATAGAATCAATCTGCGAGAATTCAATATGATACTCACTGATTAACTTAAGGTTAGTTTATTTAGCGCCATTGTGGTGGGTAAATCCTTGTTTTGATGGTTATCAATACAGTTTTGAATTTGATATGCTAAGCCTAACAATGGAAACTAAAGAGTAAATTTGTGTCTACCAATAATATTGATACTGAATTAACGGCGTTACAAGATGCCGTTGCTGTCGCATTAGAGCATGCAAAAAAGTTAGGCACGAGTGCGGCTGAAGTTGCCATTAGCAAACAACAAGGTTTGTCGGTTTCAACCCGTGAAAAAGAAGTTGAAACCGTTGAATTTAATAAAGATGGTGCTTTAGGTATTACGGTTTACCGTGATGGTTGTAAGGGCAGTTCTTCAACTTCTGACCTTAGCCCTGAAGCTATTGCTGTTGCCGTTAAAGCCGCTGATGATATTGCCCGTTATACCTCATCAGATCCTTTTAGTGGCCTGGCTGATAAAGCATTAATGGCGCAAACCATCCGCGATTTAGATTTATACCATCCTCAAGATATTAGCCCTGATGAACTAGCTCAGTTAGCCATTCGCGCCGAAGAGGCCAGTTTGTCAGTAGACAGTCGGGTGCAGCATTCAGATGGCGCGACCGCTAATGCTCATACTGCGGCCAAGGTTTATGGCAATAGTCACGGATTTTTAAAAGGCTATTGCAGCTCACGCTATAGCTTAAGTTGTGTGGTGATCGGTGAAGAAGACGATGGCAACATGCAGCGTGATTATGATTACACCATTGCACGTAAATATAATGAGTTAATGACGCCTGAGTCGGTGGGGATTTTAGCCGCTAACAAAACGGCGAGTCGTCTAAATGCTCGTAAAATTCCAACGGCTAAGCTGCCAGTACTATTTTCGCCTGAAATCGCCACTGGTTTAATGGGGCATTTGATTGGTGCCATAAGTGGTAGTAGTCTGTACCGCAAATCGAGCTTTTTACAAGGTTCGATTAACACGCAGCTGTTTCCTGAGTGGTTTAACATCGAGGAAAACCCACATCTTATCGGCGCTCTAGCTAGTGCAAACTATGATAGTGAAGGTGTGGCTACCCAGCAGCGTAATATTATCGATGCTGGCCATTTATCCACTTACCTGCTAACCAGTTATTCTGCGCGCAAGTTAGATTTAGTCAATACTGGTCATGCTGGCGGCATTTATAACTGGACCTTAAGTCATAGCGGCCAAACCTTTGATGAATTGGTTAAAGCCATGGGTACAGGCCTTATCGTCACAGAAGTGATGGGTCAAGGCGTCAATATGGTCACGGGCGATTACTCTCGCGGCGCTGCTGGTTTTTATGTTGAGAACGGTGAAATTCAGTTCCCAGTAGAAGAAATTACTATCGCTGGTAATTTAAGAGATATGTTCATGGGCATTCAAGGTGTGGCTAAGGATAGAGATTTACGTTCATCTATTCGCACTGGCGGTATCTTACTGAGTGAAATGAAAATAGCTGGTAGCTAAGCGCTACACTGCAGTAATACATTTAATGCCTTAACCTTTAAAACACCGACTTGTCGGTGTTTTTTGTTTTATAAGAGTAATGGAACCCTCTAATTTACATAGCCTTTATGAGCTTTACACTTCTTGACAATCGATTACGCTCAAGCTTAGTCCTATCCATTAACATGTAGTTAAATCGTTAATGGAGTTGTTATGTTTGATAAGAAAATGTGTGGATTAATGATGTTGGGACTGAGCTCCTTAACTCTAATGGGCTGTGATTCTTCCGATAGTGATGATGACAGTGAAACTGATAGTGCTTATATCCAGTTTTATAATGCGTCGGCTAACAGCACAGCCACATCGTTGGTGATGGACGAGTATGAATACACTTCGGTGGCGTTTAGCGACAGTATGCCCCGTTATAGTTACGCTACTGGCAGTGTCACCATGGAGATCTATGGTTCAGATGAAAATGGTGATTCAATCAGTATTTATTCTGAGGACATGGATTTAGATAAAGAAGAGAATCATTTATTTGTACTTTATGGTGATTATCACTCGCCGGAGCTACTGAAAGTTATTTATGACCGCTCGGATATAGATGACCTCAATAGCGATGAAGATAATGAATACAGTAAAATGCAGGTTCTGGTTGCCAATGTGACTGCAGAGGAAATGGCATTTGATGCTTATATCTCCCTCGACACTGATTCATACGCCGATGCCACTATGATTGGCAGTGTTGATTACCGTGGGGTTACCTCAGAATTGATGCTCGACACTGATGACTATATTGTTTATCTCACCGACAAGGGTACAGATAATGTGGTCTATACCACTAGCAGTATGAGCCTAACCACAGAAACTGTTTATAAATTTATGATTAGAACAGTTTTGGTTCAGGTGATTTAAAAGTAGTGATCGACAGTGTCGATTCAACCACAACGCCAACGTCTTACACTAACATCGATGCCACTGCTGATTTTCGGGTTTTTAACGGCCTAGAGCAACGTAGTTTAGATGTCGATGTGATCAGTAAAGCTGAGTCGCATTACTTACTGGATATCGCCCCTTTTACAGTAAGCGATTACCAGCAAACCGGTTTCAATGATTATGGCGTCAGTGTCACTGATTCAGCCACTGCAGAAATACTGTTAGATAATGTACTAGTGACCTTTAACCAAGATGATGTGCGAACCTTATTGCTATATCAAGATGACACAATTAAAGGCATGGTCATTGAACATGATTTGCGCCCAAGAGCCTTTGAAAACAACGTTGATATCGTCAATTTATCGCAAGATTATGATGATTTAAGCGTGTATTTTGTTCGCAGCTCAGAGACCATTGAGTCGGCAGAATATAGCATCAAGGATTTGGATTTTACCGATCAAGACAGCTTAGTATTACTCCATGATGATTATGAAATTAATGTGGTTTATGAGTCAGATACCGGTACTCAAACCTTATTATATCAATCTGATTTTATTAGCTTTGACGGTGAAAGTAATTACAGCTTTGTATTAATGCCAGATAGCAGCAGCTCTTTTGGGTATAACTTGGTACAGCTTTAGTTATTGAGAGTAATAAAAACAGTAAACCAATAAAATGCCGATAAATATTATCGGCATTTTTCTTTAAATTTGAGTCACGTTGCGAGTTTTACCAGCAATTGCTTATGTCGTTTAAGTTGCCATTAACGCCTTATCAAACAATCGCCTAAAGGCATTTTCAAAGGCGGCTTGTAAGTCTTTAATATGCTGCTGCGGCAAACGATTAATCATCTGGGCGTATGAGACTGCTTGATGGGCATAACAAACCACTTCGGCCATGCTCCAAGCTTGTTTTAGCTTTGGCAGTGGCTGAAATTGGCGCCATTGAGCTAAATATGCCTCAATAACTTGTTGTTTATCTGCACTGGGCGGCATTCTAAAAAGGTAAGTGCCATCAATAAAAGGGTGGCTAATGCAGGCATCACTCCAATCAAAGAAAACATACTCGCCATTTACCTGAGCGACATTTTCAATATGTAGGTCACTGTGCACTAAGGTATTGGGTAAATGGTACTGCTGCAATGCGCTAATGGCTTGTTGTAAGGCTATCAAAGCGGAATGGCAATGCTGTGGCTGGGCAGTTATTGACTCAGGTAAGCGTGACATGATGCTGCTATCGTTAAAAATAGTGCTTAACTGCTGTGGCAGTTGACTGATATCGCGGGTTAAACAACCTGATGCAGATAAAGCATCAAGCTGCTGGGAGCTAGCTATTTGCAACTTGGCAAAGGCGTTAAAAGCATCGGCCCACACCGATAAAGGCACTGTCTCCTCCAAGGCTGCACCAAAGTCGCTGGCCAGTAACCATTGCTTGTCAGCATCAATGGTAATGACAGTAGCCGAGTGCTGAGGAAAAAGCTGGCTTAGCCGTTGAGCAACTTGTGATTCGTTAGAAAATAATGGCAAATGGGCAGTGGCTTTAAAATAAACATCACCTTCAGTGGTGGCATGTTTTAGCACCTGACCCAGAGCCCAGCATTTTACTTCTACTAGCTCGCCAATGGGCTCAATATTATTAGCTAACAATACAGACTTAACCCATGCATTGGCGCTCTTAGGCCAGTCTGGTAATTGCCAGGTTTGCTTTGCCGCAGCTGCTTTAGCTGTGGTTATTTCATTGGCTAGTTCATTGGTTAATTGCATGGCTAAATCAGCGCCAGTGGGCTGGCTGGAAGGTGACATTATCTTATTCATTGTTATGGGGTTTTGTTTTTAGGGTAGCATGTGTCGCAGTTAAATAAAGGTGTACGTTTAGTTACGATTTATATAAACGGCAAATCGCTTAATAAACAATGTATTACGCTAGCTGTAACGAAAAGGCACAACTGTGATGTTGCACTTTAGCTGATATGTTAATTAAATAGGCTCCAATAATGAGATTTATTCGCTTTTTGCTGCTTAAACCGAATGATGTGCAGCAAAGTAAAATCGTAAATCCTAAGCCCTCAATCTAGAACATTAATAATAAGAGAGAAGCTATGAACACCGCCAGTCGAACAGGCATTCTTGCCGCATTGTTATTTTGCTCTGTTTCCAGTGCCGCGATTGCTGAAGAGCCCGCAGTGAGCAAAAAAACAGATTATGGCCGTAACATCGCAGTGGATAGCACTGTGGTGACTAACCATAAAACCAAGGTGAACGGTAATAGCTTCTCCTATACCGCAACGGTCGGCACTCAGCCAGTTTGGAACAAAAAAGGCGAGGCGGTTGCCACTTTAAGTTATACCTATTATCAACGAGATAATATAAAAAACACCGCCAAACGACCGCTGTTAATCTCTTTTAACGGTGGCCCAGGCTCTGCTTCTGTGTGGATGGATATTGGTTATACCGGCCCGCGTGCAATTAATGTCGATGATGAAGGTTACCCGCTACAACCTTATGGGGTGAAAACCAATCCATACTCGATTTTAGATATTGCCGACATTGTATATGTAAACCCAGTTAATACTGGCTATTCAAGAGTGCTAGCTAATAAAGGCGGCGAGATGCCAAGTAAAGATGAGCAGCAAGAGATGTTCTTTGGGGTTAACGCTGATATCAAATATTTAGCAGAATGGGTCAATACCTTTGTCAGTCGTAATGAACGCTGGCGCTCACCTAAATATCTGATTGGTGAAAGCTATGGTACCACTCGAGTTGCAGGCTTGGCGTTAGAGCTCCAAAATCGCCAGTGGATGTATGTGAATGGGGTGATTTTAGTTTCGCCGACAGACATGGGTATTGAACGTAAAGGCCCGGTTAAATCAGCTAATCGCTTACCGTATTTCGCGGCAGCGGCTTGGTTCCACAAAGCCTTAAGCCCTGAACTTCAACAAGCTGACCTTGCTGAATTTTTACCTGAAGTTGAAGCCTTTACCATTAATGAATATATCCCTGCATTGGCCATGGGCGGCTTTATCGCTCCAGATCATAAGCAAAAAATTGCAGAGAAAGTGGCGCTGTATTCAGGCCTCAGTGTTGATGTTATTTTGAAATCAAACCTTGATGTATCAACTCGCTATTTTTGGAAAGAGTTACTGCGTGAGCGCGGTCAAACCATTGGCCGTTTAGACTCACGTTATATCGGCATTGATAAGCAAGACGTTGGCGATAGCCCAGACTTTAACGCTGAGCTTATGTCTTGGTTGCACTCCTTTACCCCAGCAATTAATGCTTACATGCGTGAAGAGCTAAATTACAAAACCGATGTGAAATATTACATGCTGGGTGATGTGCATCCGTGGGATCGCACTGAAAATAAAACCGGTGAAAACCTACGTCAAGCGATGGCGCAAAACCCATATTTAAATGTGTTATTTCAAGCGGGTTACTATGACGGCGCGACGAACTACTTCGATGCCAAATACAGCATGTGGCAACTAGATCCGAGCAGCAAAATGAAACAACGCCTTAGCTTTAAAGGCTACCGCAGCGGCCATATGATGTATTTACGTGCCGAAGACTTAAAGCAATCGAATCAAGACTTACGTGAGTTTATTAAGAACAGTTTGCCAAAAGGCGATGTGGCAGCAAAATATTAACTGCTAATGTTTAAAAGTAGCAAAGTCGCACTGATTTTAGGCGGCTGAGCTATTGATTAAAAAGGAGCTACGGCTCCTTTTTCGATATAAAAATCAGCATAAAGAATGCGAATACATTGCTGCGTGCAAAATGGGATTTTAAGAATATAATTCAACGGATTAGCGATTAAATGATCCGTTGTAATATGGCTTCAATCAGCATACTAAGAATAATAAAAAGAAGAATAAGTTGGAGTGTTAAATGAGAGTAAGCAAGTTATCTGCAATATCGTTAGCCATCACATTGGTTATGCCGATGCTGGCACAGGCCAAAGCAGTAACGTCACAAGGCGCTAGCGCGAGTGAGTTTTCATGTGAAGGCAAAAGCACTATTCCTATCTATGAGATCCAAGGCGCTGGTGCGACGAGTCCATTGATCGCTGCAGGCGCTGATGAATCCATTCTTGAAGTGACCACTAAAGGTGTGGTCACTGCGCGGGCAGAACGATTATATAAAGGTTTTTTTATTCAAGATCCCCAAGGTGACGGCTCGCCTTTGGCATCTGACGGTATTTTTGTTCATTGGGGAGACACTGCGCCAGCAGCAATCGTCCCGGGGATGCAGATTTGCGTCACTGGTAAAGTGCAACAATATGCCGGCTTTACCCAAATTAATATTGAAGAGCAGCAACAATTTCACTTAGGTAATTATGTTGGTGAGTTGCCAGCAACCCCGTTACGTATTGCAGATGGTCAATCACTTGCCGAAGCGCTTGAGCGTGTTGAAGGCATGAAAGTGGTATTAGACTCTGCCAGTGATATGAAAGTGACCCGTTCATTTAGCCTAGATTATGACTCATATCGCAACAACATGGTGTTATCACATCAAGCGCCATTGATGAAAGCCACGCAGGTTTACGCGCCATTATCAGCAGCAGCGATAGCATTAAACAAAGCCAATATCGCCAATCAGCTGGTGGTTGAGTCAGACTATAAAGCTGAACATGGTGAGGTGCCGTACTTCCCAAGTTTTAATGCCGATAACGGCTATATTCGGGTTGGCGATCAGTTAACCAATATTGAAGGTGTGATTGGCTATAGTTATGAGCAATATCGCTTTATGCCAACCAATGACATTAATGCCAGTGATTTTATTCGCCATCATGATCGCACCGCGGCGCCAGCGGTAGCTAACCAAGGTGACTTACGGGTAGCAAGTTTTAATGTACTGAACTTCTTTAATAGTGAGTTTGGCGGTGATAAAAATCCATTAGGCCACAACCGCGGGGCAAAGCTTGAGTCAGAAATGCTGCTGCAGCGCACAAAAATCGTGAATGCGATGGCGGCGATGAATGCCGATATTATTGGCTTAATGGAAGTTGAAAATAATGGCTTTGGTAAGTTAAGTGCCATTCAAAATCTAGTTGATGCCCTTAATGCCAAGCTGGCACCTGAGCAGGTTTATCAATTTGTTGAAGTCACTGACAATGACGGTTTCATCGGCACTGATGCCATCGCGGTTGGCATATTATATCGACCCGCCGTTGTCGCTTTAGCTGACGCAGCTCAAATCATCGCGACCCCTGAGCAACACGTGGCAGAAGGAGCGCTAACCCGAATCAATGAGGGCGTTACAGAAACAAACCCTGGCTACCATAAATATCAGCGCCACAGTCTAATGCAAAGCTTTAGCATTAATGGTCAAAAGCTGACGATTGTGGTTAATCACTTTAAATCTAAAGGCTCAGGTTGTATCGAAGATTGGTTAAGCTTTAATGAAGATTCAGAGCCAGAGGATTTACAGGGCAAGTGTAATGCGTTTCGGGTTTCTGCCGCCAAGGTGATCGGCGAGTCGGTAACAGCCTTAGACGGTGATGTGCTGGTGATCGGCGATTTAAATGCCTATGGCAAAGAAGATCCGTTAGCAGTGCTCACTGACTATGATGCCAGCCTGAGTGAACATGTAATAAAAACCGCCTCACACACCAGTTTAAATGGCGCCGACTATGATGTACAAGGAGGTGTGATTGATAAGGGCTATGGGCTAATTAACTTAAACACCCAAGCACATGGAGCGGCTACTTACTCCTACAGTTATGCTGGTGAGTTGGGTAATTTAGACCACGCTTTAGGTAATAGCAGCTTAGCGGCTCGGCTAGTGGCGATTGAAGACTGGCATATCAATGCGGTTGAATCGAGCTTGTTTGAATACAGTAGCAAATACACCGGCGACTTAGCTAAGTCTGACAATGGCTATTCATCATCAGATCACGATCCGGTGATCATTGCACTGGCATATCCCGCAGTACAGGATACTAAAAATGCAGAGTCTATAACGACAGCCAAAGATGATGGCGCCAGCTTAGGTTACTTAGGCTTATTACTGTTGTCAGCTTTAGGCCTGCGCCGTAAAAGCTAATTGACCTATTATTTAATAGAAATCATTATCATTTAAAATCGGTGGTGGTTTGTAAATTTTTTGAGCGTATTTTATTACGCTTTGTGCTTGCTTTGCAGGCAATTTACTTTAAATCACCGCGATAAAAAAACCGCCTGTTATAGTGTCATACTAGTAATTGCCCCATTAATTGGCTGTGTTTTTTAAGTGTTAAAGAGAGTAGAAAAGTTGAATACCGTAACCGCGCCAATGTTAAAAAAGCGCATTGATAGTATCGATATTATGCGTGGCATTGTGATGCTCATCATGCTGCTGGATCATGTGAGAGAACGGTTTTTCTTTCATGAGCAAGTCACCGATCCGATGACACTGGATAGCACCAGTACCGGATTATTTTTAAGCCGATTTGCAGCGCATTTTTGTGCGCCGACTTTTGTGTTTTTAACCGGAGTATCTGCTTGGTTGTATAGCCATCCGCAATTTGGGCCAGAGCGCTCAGCAAGGTCATTTTTAATCAAGCGTGGCCTGTTTATTATCGCATTAGAGTGCACAGTGATTACGTTTCAGTGGATGGGTAATTACGAGATGATTTGGCTGCAAGTCATGTGGGCAATTGGTATCAGTATGTTGGCGCTAGCGTTATTAATCGGCTTACCAAGATTTTGGCTTGGGCTCATTGGCTTGGTGATCGTATTTGGCCATAACATGCTTACGCCTATTAGTTTCTCGCCAGGGGAGTGGGGTTATACGTTATGGGCCATATTGCATGACCGCGGTAATATCTTACCTAATGACTTTATCGGTATTAGAGCCAGTTATCCGGTGCTGCCTTGGATTGGGGTTATTTTGTTAGGCTATGTGATAGCACCGATTTACAGCGCAAGCTTTGATGATAACAAACGTCATAATCTGCTCATTGGGCTTGGCTTAAGCAGTTTCGCGATTTTTGCTGTCTTACGTGGCTTTAATATTTACGGCGAAACGCTTGATTGGCAGCAAGGTGAAACCCTAGTAATGACATTAAAGTCGGTATTTAACTTAACGAAATACCCACCTTCATTGGACTTTTTACTGGTGACTATTGGCGGCACTTTATTGTGTTTACGGGCGCTTGAAAAGCTGAACCCACGCTATGGTAAAGTGCTGTCAACCTTTGGTTCAGCGCCAATGTTTTTCTATATTGTGCATTTATATGTATTACTGTTTATGTACCGTTTTGCCGTTAATGTTATTGGGCCTAACTATGGCGATTTATATGGCTTTGCCGATATAAGCTGGGTGTGGGTAGTGACAGTGATATTGGCGCTGCTTTTATACTTTCCAACCAAGTGGTTTAGTCAGTATAAGCATCAAAGCAAGCAGGGCTGGATTAAGTATTTTTAGGCACTAGCTTAACCAAAATCTTGTGGTTAATCAGTAGATACTAAAAAGGCGCATTAAGCGCCTTTTTCGTTTTATATGTGGAATTAGTCTTAGTATTAGTCGATTAAGTCATATTGCTCGGCTAACACCTTAATAATATCCGCTTTTGGGTTGTCAGCTAGCGAGATGCTAGTGCCGGTTACCTTTTCTGCCACGCCAGTGTAGGTGCGTGACACATTCATCATCGCATCTAATGGTAAGTCGTTATCACGGGCGAGGGCTTCACGCTCAGGCATTCTGTCTTTGTTAAGCAAAATATCGGCATCGTCAAAATGATTGAGCAGAAATTGACGAAAGCCTTCTTTGGAGTTTTCAACAACCTTGCCATCACGATAGGCAGCGCCATCCCAAATACGTGACGAGTCTGGTGTGCCCACTTCATCCATGTAAATCAGTTTTGAGTTACCGTCTTTGTCATTGACATAGCCAAACTCAAATTTAGTATCGACAAACATTTGGTCATGAGTGGCTAGTGCATCTGAGATGACCTTAAAGCCTTGCTTTAATAACACTTCATATAAGTCGATATCTTCAGCTTTTTCAAAGCCAAAGGCTTGGTAATTGGCTTCAATGTCGGCGCGGCTGATATTGACATCATCTTGCTCAGGCACACCTGGAATACCGGTTAAAATACCTTTGGTTGAAGGGGTGATCAGTAACTCTGGCAATTTTTGATCTTTGGTTAACCCTTCAGGCAAGGTAATACCACAAAATTCTCGTTCGCCTTTGGCGTAAGCGCGCCACATTGAACCGGTAATGTATTGACGGCAAATTGCTTCAACCTTAATAGGGCGAGCTTTTTGCACAATCCATACAAATGGGTGTGGAATATCAAGAATATGGCTATCAGCTAAACCATTTTCAGCAAACAACTTAAACCAATGATTAGAGATAGCGTTAAGGGCAGCTCCTTTACCAGGGATGCCTTGTAAATTACCTTCACCATGAAAAATACAATCAAATGCTGAAATGCGATCGCTGATCACCATTATCGCTAATGGGGTGTCAGCTGGCACGTTATAGCCTTTATCAGCAATCAAGCGGCGGCTATCAGCCTCAGTTAACCAATATACACTGCGAACTTTACCGCTGTGTACTGGCTTATCGGTTCGGATCGGCAAATCGTTATTGATAGCGAGAACTGAATCAGCAAGACTCATGGCCAGTATTCCTTAAGAAATTGAGTGTAGGGAGATATCCTTTATTGATAAGGATAGTTAGGTATTTTTATGGCGGCTATTTTACCTGTATTAAGGCAGATTTCCATGCTTATCAGGCGGCTAAACTCTTAATCCTGTATAGCGAATACTGAGGCAAATTAAACTCGCTATTAGCCATTGGCTTTAATGGCATAGCTCTTTAGAATGAATTTTCT
Organism: Shewanella sp. UCD-KL21; assembly: GCF_001957135.1. Taxonomy (GTDB): domain Bacteria; phylum Pseudomonadota; class Gammaproteobacteria; order Enterobacterales; family Shewanellaceae; genus Shewanella. The sequence goes on from NZ_MPHK01000005.1 coordinate 96,826, forward strand.
GCACGTTTACCATTAAAGAGTGAATCACTTGTGAGCCATACCCGTTTAGGTCTTATGTTTGTCAGCGTTGCCATTGTGTTTTGGGGGATATTACCCATAGCGCTTAAGTTATCAGGAGGGTTTATTGATCCGGTGACCTTAACTTGGTTTAGGTTTTTAGTGGCCTTTGGGGTGACATTTATCCTGTTATGGCGCTTTGGTAATTTAAAGCAATTTAGTCAACTGCAGGGTCTTGATTGGCTAAAGCTTGCTGCTGCAGGCATTTTACTGATGTTCAATTACACCTCTTTTGTGTATTCACTGGATTATTTATCCCCAGGTACTGCGCAACTTAACTTTCAAACTGCGCCGTTCTTTTTAGCCTTTGGTGGCGCGCTGTTTTTTAAAGAGCGGCTCACGGCGGTGCAGTTAAGTTGCTTTGCTGCACTGGCATTAGGGGTGTTGCTGTTCTTTCATCCCAGCCTTGATGTATCGGCAGAAAATAGCAGTCAAATTCTATTTGGGGTGCTGATTGTGCAGTTTTCAGTGTTGTCGTGGACGAGCTATGCCTTATTGCAAAAGTCACTGTTCACTAAGCTATCGCCCAATAATGTGTTGCTATGTATTTATGGCTTAGGGATCTTTGTGATGGCGCCGTTTAGCGAGTTTAGCCACTTTGAGGTTATGGATAGCAGCCATTGGTTAATCGTCGGTTTTTGTGCCATCAATACCCTAATTGCTTATGGCTGTTTTGGTCAGGCGATGAAGTATTGGCCGACGGCGCAGGTGAGCGCCATGCTCGCGCTGACGCCAGTGCTCAGTTTTAGCGTTAACGCGTTAGTGGTGTATTTAGGCTGGTGGCCTGCAGTGTTTAAGGCTGATGTGATGGATCTGTGGTCGCTGCTGGGGATTGTATTGATTGTTGGCGCTGTGTTTACCATGCAGCTATGGCCCTTGTATGTGGCCGACAAGCGAAAGCGGCAAGCCCGTGTTGAAGGTGAAAGCGTTTGAGAGAAAAGCGTTTACGACTAAAGCTTATATGGTGATAGCTTTTGAGTTATTAGTCTTTATAGGGTGAGTTTTCTTTCAGCCATAAAAAATGGAGCCACAAGGCTCCATTTTTATGCGTCAAACCAACGTTAGTTGGACTGCAAGTATTTACTCGCTGTCGCGTGGCTTACGTGGACGGTCGCTACGAGGACGGTCACTACGTGGACGATCACCACGAGGGCGGTCGCTACGAGCACGGTCACTACGTGGACGACGTGGTGCTTCAGCTGGGAAAGAGGCATCACTCGCTTCACGAATGTTTAATGCTTTACCACAAACACGTACTTTTCTTAAATGGCCTAGTACATCTTTTGGCATGCCGTCTGGCAAGTCAATTGAAGTAACTTGATCAAATAATTGAATTTGACCAATGAACTGGCTGTCAATGTTTGCTTCGTTAGCGATAGCGCCAACGATATTACCAACACCAACACCGTTATCACGACCTACATCGATTACGTAACGACACATTTTAACGTCAGGCTTATCTTTCAGGCCTTCAGCGCTACCAAAGCTTGTTGGCAATGGACGGCTGCCGCGTGAATCACGACGAGGACGCTCACGACCAGCGTCGCGAGGACCACGATCATCACGGTCACGTGAATCACGTTGACGCTCTTGAATCGCAGGAAGTTGTAATGGACGCTCAGCCTGTACTTGTTGAAGTAATGCTGCTGCAAGTAAGTCTGTGTCAATTTCAAGCTGCTGACATAACTGAGCCACTGCATTTTTCATGAAATCTAAGTCACCGTTAACGGTTTCTTGGATTTGCTCACCTAAGCGTGATAAACGACGCTCAGCAACAGTTTCTGGGCTAGGTACTTTCATTGGCGAGATACGGCTGTTCGTTGCACGTTCGATAGTGCGAAGCATACGCATTTCACGGTTGGTAACGAAAAGAATTGCCATACCAGTACGACCAGCACGACCTGTACGGCCAATACGGTGTACATAAGCTTCTGAATCATATGGGATATCGTAGTTAACTACGTGACCAATACGTTCAACGTCAAGACCACGGGCCGCAACGTCAGTAGCAATTAGGATGTCTAACTTGCCGCGTTTAAGCTGGTCAACAGCACGTTCACGGGCTTGTTGGTTCATATCACCGTGTAATGGTGAAGATGCATAGCCGCGAGCTTCAAGTTTTTCAGCAAGTTCAACACAGCTGTTACGGGTACGTACGAAGATGATAATACCTTCAGTATTTTCAACTTCTAAAACACGTACTAACGCTTCAAGTTTGTTGTGTTGTGATACTTGAACATAACGCTGATCAATTGACTCAACAGTAGTATGGCTAGCTGCAATACTAATATGAACAGGGTCGTTTAAGTGCTTGTTCGCAACGCGCTTGATTTGCTCTGGCATAGTCGCAGAGAAAAGCGCAAGTTGGCTGTCTTTTGGTTTGTGCTCAAGAACCCATTCGATATCATCGATGAAGCCCATTTTTAGCATTTCATCAGCTTCATCAAGAACAAGTGCTTGTAGTGCATCAAGTTTAAGAGTGCCACGACGCATGTGGTCCATAACACGACCCGGCGTACCAACAACAACTTGTGGGCCACGACGTAGCGCACTTAATTGTTGATGCATGCTTTGACCACCGTAAATAGGTAGTACATGGAAGCCTTTCATGTGTTTAGCGTAGCTTCCAAATGCTTCAGCAACCTGAACAGCAAGTTCACGTGTTGGTGCAAGCACTAGGATTTGAGGAGCATTCAGCTTTTGGTCAACATTACTCAGTAAAGGCAGTGCGAAAGCACCTGTTTTACCTGTACCTGTTTGAGCTTGGCCTAAAATATCTTTACCTTCCATTAAAGGATCGATACTAGCAGACTGAATTGGAGTTGGTTTTTCGTAACCTAGATCGTCAAGGGCACGAAGCAAATTCTCGGATAAACCAAGTTCGCGGAAAGTTCTTTCATCGGATGACATTGAGTTGTAGCCTTGTGGATGCGTACGAAGTTATTGGCATTCGTACTAGAGTTTCACAGACAGAAAATCAACCCCGTGTCGATTTCCCGCGTCAAAGGGGCGATATTATAGCAAGCTTTGGCCTCGTTGACTATCTAATTTTAACAAATAACTAAAATTGGCCTGATTATTGTAGTGCTTATTGAGCGATTAACTAAGTTATTTTTGAGGTAATTAACCAGAACCGGTTATTCATGGCCGTGATTCATTTAATCGATATATTATCGCCGATAAACAAGCCTTTTTCGAAAATGCTGTGGCGGCAATCGCCCTGAGCTCAATTTCTAGCGCTTTGTAATGATGCGCTGTTTATCCAGTTTAACTAGCGTGAATGCCGTTTCAGTGACAGCGGCTAAAAAGTCAAAATCGATAGTCTCTATGGTGTCTTCTGCAGTGTGGTATTGCTTGTGGGTTGGCACGCCTAAATAGAGCCAAGGAATACCGGCTTTGTGAAACGGGTAATGATCTGATGCCCGCAGCCAATTAATTTTGAGCATACTGCCATCATTTAGCCTTGAACGACTCTGCCTCACACATAGATTATTGTCGTTTTGGAGTTGGTGTTTTATCTGCGTAAATTGAGATAGATTTTGCTCACCTTCAATATAGATGGCTTTGGGCCTAGAAGGGTGGCCAATCATGTCTAGGTTTAGCGACATTTCTAGCTGCATATCGGGCAGTTTTAACAGTTGCTGAACTAGCGCGTATGAGCCAAATAACCCCGGTTCTTCAGCATCGGTGGCCACTAGCATTAAATTAACCGCCGGATCGCCATCTTGCTGCCATTGCTTTGCAATCGCGAGCATGGCGGCAATGCCTGAAGCGTTATCATCAGCACCTGCATAGACTTTGCTGCCACGACTGCCTAAATGGTCATAGTGGGCGGTAATAATGCGCCAGCGCTGGGATGCTTGCTTTGATTGGATAGTGGCAATGAGGTTTATTCCCTGTTTATCAGCAAAGTTTTGCCGATAAATAAATGGCACCGCAAAGTCGTTTTGCCAAGGTGATAACCCCAGTTCAATAAAGCGCGCACTTAGGTATTGGCGGGTTTTTTCTACGCCTATGGTATTGGTTTTACGGCCAGCAAAATCATCACTGGTTAATGTGCGAATATCCTCGATGAGCTGATTTTTATCAGCCCATTGACTGGAAGTATCATTACCACAGTTTTGCGAGGCGCAGCCGCTTAGCAATAAGCACAATGCCACAGGCGTCAATCTCATGGATACAGTGAAACAGGGTGGTTTTTGAAAATGACATTTTTGCAGAAATGATTTTATTACCGAGGATAGATAAGCCAGAGTATTTTGGTAAAATTCCATTTATATCCCTCTGGCTTGATGAGTAAACTAACTCAATGGTGCGAATACCGCTGTTGGTGCTATCTGTGCAATGACAAATAGCGCAATGACGAATAGATTAGCTACGGATAGTGCAATGACTAACAGTGTAATCGCTATTTGGCGTTAGTGGCCTTCTTTGGTGGACTTTTCTTCACGCCACTTTTATTAGCGAGCTCTTTTTTAGCAACAGCCTTCTTGGTCAATAGCGGCTTTAAAAAGCTCGCCGTATGGGAGGTTTTATGTTTTGCCACCTCTTCAGGGGTTCCGCTTGCCAAAATAGTGCCGCCACCTGAGCCGCCTTCAGGGCCTAAATCCACCAGCCAATCTGCCGTTTTAATCACATCAAGATTATGCTCAATGACCACTATGGTGTTGCCTTTGGCTTTTAAGCGATGCAGCACATCGAGTAGCAGTTGAATATCAGCAAAGTGCAAACCAGTAGTGGGCTCATCAAGAATGTAGAGGGTTTTACCTGTGTCACGCTTTGATAGCTCTTTTGCCAGTTTCACCCGCTGGGCCTCACCGCCGGACAGTGTTGTTGCACTTTGGCCTAAACAAATATATGCCAAGCCCACATCCACTAAGGTTTGCAGTTTTCTGGCGATAGCAGGGATCGGATCAAAGAACACCCTTGCTTCTTCAATGGTCATTTGCAGCACTTCGTGAATATTTTTGCCCTTGTATTTCACATCCAAGGTCTCGCGGTTATAACGCTTACCTTTACAGGAGTCACAAGGCACATACACATCAGGTAAAAAGTGCATCTCAACCTTAATTAAGCCATCACCCTGACAGGCTTCACAGCGACCGCCTTTAACGTTAAACGAGAAACGACCCGGTAAGTAACCGCGGCTACGAGACTCTTGCGTTGCAGCAAATAACTCACGAATAGGAGTAAAGATGCCGGTGTAAGTGGCAGGGTTTGAACGCGGCGTTCGCCCGATCGGGCTTTGATCAATATCAACCACCTTATCGCATTGCTCCATGCCGGTAATGCTTTTATGGGCTGCGGGTTCATCAATGGTGGCGCCGTTTAGCATTCTGTGGGCAATTTTATAAAAGGTGTCGTTAATTAAGGTTGATTTACCCGAACCAGACACCCCAGTAACACAGGTAAATAAACCAATAGGAATGGTTAAGTCGACATTTTTGAGGTTATTACCCGTGGCGCCGCACAGCTCAATGACTTTTTTGGGATCCATTGGGGTGCGTTTATCACTGATATGAATTTGTTTTTTACCGGAAATGTATTGTCCGGTGATGGATTCTTCACAATCTAAAATCGATTGCAGATCGCCGGAACAAATGATTTCGCCGCCGTGAACGCCTGCGCCGGGGCCAATATCAATCACATGATCAGCCATGCGAATGGCATCTTCATCGTGCTCAACCACAATCACGGTATTACCGAGATCACGCAGGTGAATTAGCGTTTGCAATAAACGTTCGTTATCGCGCTGATGCAAGCCAATTGAAGGCTCATCCAGCACGTACATCACGCCCACAAGGCCAGCGCCAATTTGGCTGGCTAAGCGAATACGCTGAGCTTCACCACCTGATAAGGTATCGGCTGAGCGATCTAAGCTTAGGTAGTTAAGGCCGACATTGACCAAGAAGCCTAAACGATCGCCAACTTCTTTAAGAATTTTTTCAGCGATCTGGGCTTTTTGCCCTTCGAATTTAATCTCAGTGAAGTAGCTCATGGCTTCACCGATGGACCACTGAGTCAGCTGCGGTAAGTTTAACTCGCCAATAAATACGTTGCGGGCTTCTTCACGTAAACGCGAGCCGTCACAGCTTTTACAGGATTGGGTATTAATAAACTTTGATAGCTCTTCACGTACCGAGTTACTTTCTGTTTCGCGGTAGCGGCGATCCATATTATTGAGGATGCCTTCAAAAGGGTGATTACGAATAACCACATCACCACGATCGTTAATGTACTTAAAGGCAATATTTTGCTTACCTGAGCCAGATAGAATAATTTTTTGTACTTTAGCGCTTAACTGTTCAAAGGGGGTTTCGACATCAAATTTATAATGTTCAGCTAAGGAGCTGAGCATTTGGAAGTAATAGAAATTACGTTTATCCCAGCCTCTAATGGCGCCGCCTGCTAATGACAGCTCGCTATTGGCAATCACTCTTTCTGCATCAAAGTATTGCTGCACACCTAAACCATCGCAGGTTTGACAAGCGCCAGCGGGATTATTGAATGAGAAAATACGTGGCTCAAGCTCTGCCATGGAGTAGCCACAATATGGACAGGCAAAGTTCGCCGAGAACATCAGCTCGTCGGCTTCTCCGGCCATGTCGGCAATAATGGCAATACCGCCTGATAACTCTAAGGTTGTTTCAAAAGATTCTGCTAAGCGCTGTTTTAAATCATCACGCACTTTAAAGCGATCGACCACCACTTCAATGGTGTGCTTAACATGTAGCTCAAGGGTTGGCGGATCGGATAAATCACAAACCTCACCGTCAATTCTGGCGCGCACATAACCTTGGGCAGCCAGACTTTCGAGTAATTTTACATGTTCACCTTTACGGGCTTTGACCACGGGTGCCAATAGCATTTGGCGACTGCCTTCAGGCAGTTCCAATACTTTATCTACCATTTGGCTGACCGTTTGTGCGGTTAACGCCTGACCATGGGTTGGGCAGCGTGGCTCACCAACACGGGCAAATAGCAGCCTAAGATAATCATAAATCTCAGTGATGGTACCCACGGTTGAACGTGGATTATGGGACGTGGATTTTTGCTCAATTGAAATAGCAGGACTTAAGCCTTCGATATGATCCACATCAGGCTTTTCCATCAAACTTAAAAACTGGCGCGCATAGGCTGATAATGACTCAACATAACGGCGCTGGCCTTCGGCATATAAGGTATCAAAGGCTAACGAAGACTTACCTGAGCCAGATAGACCGGTAATGACAATAAGCTTGTCTCGGGGGATGGTTAAATCAAAGTTTTTAAGATTGTGGGTTCGTGCACCGCGAATTTCAATGGTATCCATTCATCACTCTACAGGTTGTTTTAGCTACCTTGTCAAAGTAGCAAAATTTGAGTTAGCTTAGTAAATAGCCGTTAGTGTATCGTTAATCAACTGGCTTATACAGTATTTTATACAGTGTTTTATACAGTGTTTTATACAGTGTTAATGGTACTGAATGTACGCAGGACGCCAGATTATTAGCAGCTGAAACCACATAAAACGACTGGGATATAAAACACATTATAACCTGTTTGTTTAACCTTATTAACAAATACGACAAACAGTTGCATCTTGGTTCATTATTCCTTTTGAGCTAAATTAGAACGCTGTGATAATATGCGCAACTCGCATTTTTCTATAGATACACAATTTAAGGGCAACTGAATGGCCAACAATGGATTATCAGGCATTGAGAAGAAAGTCGCGTTTTCGTTAGCCAGCGTGTTTGGTTTACGAATGATGGGCTTATTCATGATCATGCCCGTATTCGCGCTTTACGGCCAACATTTAGAGGGTTTTTCACCTTTATGGGTGGGTATCGCTATCGGTGCTTATGGCTTGACCCAAGCGGTGTTACAAATTCCCATGGGCATGTTGTCAGATAAATATGGCCGTAAGCCGATTATTTTGGCTGGGCTGGTGGTGTTTGCTATAGGCAGCGTGGTTGCTGCCATGTCAGATCATATTTATGGCGTTGTGCTTGGCCGAGCCATTCAAGGGATGGGCGCCATTGCCGCAGCAGTGTTAGCGCTGGCCGCCGACTTAACCCGTGATGAGCAACGCACTAAAGTGATGGCCATTATTGGCATGTGTATTGGTTTCTCGTTTGCATTGTCATTGCTTGCTGGGCCGATAGTTGCCCAATATGCAGGCTTAGAAGGGCTATTCTTTTTAACCGCTATCTTAGCGGTGGTAGGCATGATCATTGTGCAGGTGTTGGTGCCTAACCCAGTATCACAAGCGCCTAAAGGCGATACTGTTGCTACGCCCACTAAATTAAAGCGGATGTTAATGGACCCGCAACTGTTCAGGCTCGATGCGGGGATTTTTATTCTGCATTTAGTGCTGACTGCGGTGTTTGTGGCCTTGCCACTGGATTTGGTCGACGCTGGTTTAGTCAAAGAAAAACACTGGATGCTGTATTTCCCTGCCTTTATCGGGGCGTTTTTCTTAATGGTGCCGTTAATTATTATTGGCGTTAAACGTAACAACACCAAAACCATGTTCCAAATATCACTAATGATCATGATGCTGGCATTAGCAGCTATGGGATCTTATGCTGATAACCTATGGGTATTAAGCGCCGCTGTGGTGTTATTTTTTACTGGATTTAATTATCTTGAAGCGTCACTGCCCAGTTTAATTGCTAAATTTTGTCCGGTGGGCGATAAAGGCTCAGCCATGGGCGTTTATTCCACTAGCCAATTTTTAGGGGCATTTTGTGGCGGTATGCTAGGTGGCGGAGCTTATCAGCTGGTTGGCGCTGCAGGGGTATTTTATGTGGCACTTGGACTGATGTTTATTTGGTTATTATTAACCATAGGCATGGAAAAACCCGTACTGCTAAAAAGCTATACCCTTGAGGCACAAGTTAAAGATAGAAGTCATGCCAAAGATATGGCAACCCAGCTATCACAGCTATCTGGGGTAGCAGAAGCCATTGTCGTCATGGAAGAGAAAGCAGCTTATTTGAAAGTTGATGATCAATTCGATTTGAGTGAAGCGCGAGCTGTGTTAGGCTCTGTCAATTAGATCGTTTTGATCGCTCAGTTTTGTAATTTAGATTAGATAATAGATAAAATCGCAGGAGATTTTCGATGGCCAGTCGTGGTGTAAATAAAGTAATTTTGGTTGGTAATTTAGGTAAAGATCCTGAAGTTCGTTACATGCCAAACGGTAATGCCGTAGCCAACTTTACTGTAGCTACAAGTGAAACTTGGAAAGACCAACAGGGTCAGCAGCAAGAGCGCACCGAGTGGCACAATATCGTCATGTACCGTCGTTTAGCTGAAGTTGCAGGCGAATACCTAAAGAAAGGTTCTAAAGTTTATTTAGAAGGCAAATTGCAAACCAGTAAATGGCAAGATCAGACTACAGGTCAAGATCGCTATAAAACTGAAATCAATGCGATGGAAATGCAAATGCTTGATAGCCGCGGTCAAGGTGGTGGTCAGCAAGGTGGCATGAACCAAGGTTACGGTAACGCGCCGCAACAAAGTGCTCCTCAGCAAGCACAAGGGGGTTATGGTCAGCAGCAACAAGCTCAAGGTGGTTTCCAACAACCAGCTCAAGCGCAAAAGCCTGCTTATACGCCTAAGCCTCAAGCGCCAGTTCAGCAGCCTGCTCAACAAGCACAAGGTGGCTTCCAACAAGCGCCAGCTCAGCAACCTGCACAGGGTGGATATCAGCAAGCGGCTCCTGCACCGCAGCAAGGTGGTTTTCAACAACCAGCTCCAGCACAGCGCCCTGCGCCAACGCCACAGCCACAAAATACTACACCTGATTTAGGCGGCGATTGGGATGATGATATCCCGTTTTAATTCACAGTAAATTTTGAATGTAGATTAAACTATAAACCCAGCATATTTGCTGGGTTTTTTATTGGTTATGGAATCGATTTACGTTAGTGGCAATCATCCGTCGTCATGACAAACTGCGATCAACTGGCATTGTTAACCATGCCTTTTAAGACAATATTGTTATAGGTGACAAAGCCAATAATATTGCCTTGTTCAATGACAGGAGCTTTGTTGATCTGGAATTGATCAAATAAGCGGGCGGTATAGCGAATATCCATATCTGGGCATACTGACATTACAGGCTTTATCATGATTTCATAAACATTAACCCGCTCTGGTGACTTATCAGTGGCTAATACTTTTCTGGCAATATCACTGAGTAACAATATGCCGTATTCATCATGCTCATGGCGTTTGTTAATCACTAAAATAGTGACGTTTTTTGCCACTGCAATATTAATGGCTTCACTGACGGTAAGCAGGCCATCAATCATGGCGTAATCATTCATCAAAATATCACGGTTTTTTATTGGCGTTGATGGTTTCATATTTGATCCTTTATATCATCAGTGAGTTTTGCAACTTGGTGAGCAACACCAACGGCATCTTCAACATCAATTTGAATAGCTATTCCTTGACCTGGATGGGTATTAAAGCCGCCCACCTCACAGATCGTTTCTAAAATATGTCGGCTCATATGCTCTTCAACCAGCCATAAAATGACGTCTCGTTGTACATCTAAGCCCAGCCCCATGAAGGTTTTCTTTTTAGTTAGCCCTTCACCGCGTGCATGGTTAATTACAGTGGCACCAGTGGCGCCAGCTTCTCTGGCGGCATCCAGTACCGCTTCGGTACTAATATCATCAACAAAAGCGACAATTAATTTAAATCGCATGGGTTACTCCTTGGCGGATTTTCGTTGGTCAAGAAAGGCTACAATTTGGGCGTAGCTCATGACGGCAATGATGGGAAACAAGCTGGCAAAGGCAATTAAGCCAAAGCCATCAATAAGAGGGTTACGGCCTTCAACATTAGAGGCAAGCCCTAAACCGAGCGCCGCCACAAGCGGCACTGTTACGGTAGAAGTGGTGACGCCGCCGGAATCATAAGCTAAAGGAATAATCGATTTCGGCGCAAAAAAGGTTTGAATTACCACTATCACATAGCCTGCCATGATGTAGTAATGAATAGGATCACCAACCACAATACGAAAACAACCTAGCGAGATCCCAAAAGCGACCCCAATGGCCACAGAAATTCTTAAGCCTTGAATACTAATGGTGCCACCAGAGACTTCATTGGCTTTTATCGCGACTGCAATTAATGACGGCTCTGCAATGGTGGTACTAAAGCCAATGGCTGCTGCAAACACATAAACCCACAGGTAATCTTGCCAAATAAACGGCCCTGCGGAGCCATCAGGGTGCAAAATACTGGGGGAGGTGAGTTGATCCGCTAAGTTTTCACCAATGGGAAATAGCGCTAACTCTAAGCCGACAAGGAAAAAGCTTAAGCCTAAGATCACATACACAAAACCTAAGACTACGGTTTTCCAATTAGCGATGGGGCGCTTGAGTACGCCCAGCTGAAAGCCAAATAAAATTGTCGCAATTGGCACCACATCACGCATGGTAAGCAGTAAGGTTGCCAATAGCTGATTAATCCACTCCATAATACTCCTTGTAGGCGCAGCTTTGATGTATTACAACGTCAGCTAAAACAGGGTTGTAGAGCAATGCCATTACAAGATCATTCCGTAAAGCAGCACAAAAATAACCGGGGTTAAACTGGCAAAGGCAATCAGCCCAAAGCCATCAAGCATGGGATTACGGCCTTTAATCACTGTGGCTAAGCCAACGCCAAGAGCCGTTACCAGCGGCACAGTAATGGTTGAGGTGGTTACGCCGCCAGAGTCATAGGCGATACCAATAATATTCTCCGGGGCAAAGCTGGTGAGCACCATCACTATGATGTAGCCGCCAATGATCAAATAATGAATTGGCCAGCCTTTTACAATGCGAATAACCCCTAATAAAATCGCTAAACCTACCGACACCGCTACGGTTAACCTCAGTCCCATCGCATAGCTGTCCATGGCAGCCTCAGTGGCCTTGATAGCGCCACCATCTGCTGCAACTTGGGCTGCTTCAGCGGCGACAGCGGTTAAGGCGGGTTCAGCTAAGGTGGTGCCGAAACCTAATGAAAAGGAGAAGGTCACCAGCCAGAAGGTACTGCCTTTACGGGCCAGTGCGTGTGCCAATGATTCACCAATGGGAAATAGCCCCATTTCTAAACCAAAGACAAAAAAGGTTAGCCCAAGAACAATAAATACTAAGCCTACAAGAATGGAAAATAAGTTATCGGGTGCTTGTTGGAGGATAAATATTTCAAAGAAACTCACCACGACTATGATGGGAATAAGATCTTTAAAACTGCCGAGCATGGATTGTAAAAGCTTAACTAACCCTGTCATTCCTTCTCCTTTGATGGCGAAATGCTAACCGCCAAACGGCGTATTAACTTGCTGGCCTAAACGGTTTCTTTATTGTTTTTAGCTAGTTCCAGTTTGCCTGTTTACAAATGCAAAACAACATTAAATTAACATAAGTTACAATATCTTTGAGCTAGATCAATTTGTCTAAAAAAGATCCTAGTAGGAGAGTATTATTGAAGGAATTTTTAAGGGTAATAAACTGTTTTTAAGGTTAAAGAGTTTCTTTTTTGCCAATAAAAAAGAGACCATAAAGTCTCTTTCATCAGCGATTAATTTGTCAATGTTGAGTGCTGCATAAGGCCTAGCAGATTCACTTAGGCGACATCTGTGTCTAATGCTAAGTGTTGCCATTCATCATCGGCGCTAATATGCATGACTTTGACTTGTTTGTTGTGCTCAACATTAATATTGTTCAATTGGCTGGGACACAATGTTAACTGATTGGCGATTTTTATGTAGAAGCCCACTGACTTGGGGTCGTTGCCGATAACGCTTTTGGCTAGCGTGGTTTGTTGGTAAAGCCATAGATAGTGGCCTTTTATTTCACAATTCAGGTATTCAAGCGGCAGTAATTGCTGGTTGTTATCTGCAATTTGAAAATTTGTCTGCACGTAGTCAGCAAACGCTTTTCTGCTTTGTGGATTTTTGACTAAATCGCTATCAACACCAATGATGCGTTTAGCTGTTTGCTGGGCATCAGCTAAATAAAAGCAGTGTTGAATAGCGACATTGCCGCTTTTGGCATTAAACAGCACATTGGTATAGCTTTCTTTTTTTCGATTAGCTGACGCTTGAAAATTGAATAATAACAAGCCGCTAAGGGCGATAAACCATATTAGAGCAATAATTATCCATAACATTATTATATACCTTTATTGCTAGCTGTTTTAAATGCAGGCTTGAGCTGCATGACGCTGAGCAGATACGTGACTTTAGCCTGTTGGTCATTAATAAACATTGATACGCGGAAAATAAGCAGGCATTAACAGCAAATACTCATTAAATACCATAGGTCAATATAAAGTATTAGTAAAATCTATTATCAAATTTTTCAATGTTGAATAGGAGGTTGGCCACAGCTTGAGCGCGGTTACCGCTAATTGATTAGCTGACTATGGTTGAGGCTCATGGCAGGTATTTACTCGGGCTAATATAAGCCAAATGCTTATTGGATAATACCTAAGCGCATGGTTTATATGGTATGTTTTTTAAAGTGGCTTTGATTAAACTTAATCATTAAAGGCTTAATGGCGGCATATTTTCAGGTGCTTTAATTTGGTATTTATCTAAAATTTGTTGAAACTCACCAGAGCGCTTTAATTTAGCAATACCTTGGGCATACAAATCTGCGACATGGCTTTGATTAGGATTAAAGCCGACATATAAAGGCGTTGGCTCACCATATGATCCGGCGTATTTGATTTGATCGGCTAAATCATTTTTGTGTGCAGTATATTCAATGGCGACTTTATTACCCAGTATCACATCAAATCGACCATTTGCGAGGCGTTTAATGTTCAACATCATGGGTTGTTCCCCCGTGGCGGCGTAAAAGTCGGTTGAGCGGCTAATTTTATCATTGAGCTGCTCGCCGTAGTCATAACCTCCGATAATCCCGACTTGCACACCATCAATACTGTCTAATTGCTGAAATGACCATGAAGCGTCTGCGCGAGTATAAAAATCGGTGCTGGCATAACCCACAATCAGTGTGTCGGTATATAAATTAAATTGTTCAATATGGGTTGGCGTAACGGCAAGAACGGCATCGATATTGCCAATTTGAACCTCCTTCAAAGCGCGATTAAACGGCACAGCAATAAAGTGCACCTGTTGATCCATGACTTCAAATGAGCGCCGAGTCAGTTCAGTGACATAGCCGGTGTGGCCTTGGCAAATATAAGGGCACCAAATATCTGATGCGATCAATACAGGCTTAGCTGCAAGGGATGAAGAAACCAGTAGTAGCAAAGAGATAATATATTTCACGGTAGCGTTGGCCTCAATAGAATAACTGCTAATGGCGCAGCCTTACTTAGCTAGTTTTCACCGCACTATGGTCAGTTAATAAGCCTAGTGGTTAACTTAAACCTAGTGGTTAGCTCAAACCTAGTGGTTAACTTAAACCTAGTGGCTTGGTTAAACCTAGTCGCCTGCTTAAATTCAGTTAGCTGAATTAAATCTAGCCACTTGCAGTAAATATAGTAACCTAAAACGACCGTTTGCTAGCGAAAAGTTAATTTTTTTGTGACGCAATAAATAATATGGACAGTCAAATGAGCGTAAACAGCATAAAGCATGTGACTTACAATGAAACCGGCGCCGCTGAAGTGATGCACTTTAGCCATTCAGTATTACCTACGCTTAAAGCTGGGCAGCTGATCATAAAAGTACACGCCGCCGGTGTGAACGGCCCCGACATTAAGCAGCGAGAAGGCGCATACCCGCCGCCAAAAGGTGCTAGCCCGATATTAGGCTTGGAAGTGGCTGGGGAAGTCATTGCCATGGCTAAAGATGTCAGCCAATGGCAAATCGGCGATAAGATCTGTGCCTTAGTGCCAGGTGGCGGCTATGCAGAGCAAGTGATCACTTACGCCTCACATTGCTTGCCTATTCCCAAAGGCTACAGCTTTGTGCAAGCGGCGGCCTTGCCGGAAACCTGTTTCACGGTTTGGGGAAACTTGGTTAATCGCGCCAAGCTGAAAGCCGGTGAAAGCGTATTGATCCACGGCGGCTCTGGCGGTATTGGCACTACAGCAATACAAATTGCCAAAGCCCTAGGCGCTAAAGTGTTTGTCACCTCAGGTAGCGATGAAAAATGCCAATATTGCCTCGACCAAGGGGCGAGTATGGCGGTTAACTACCATAAAGATGATTTTGTTGAGCCAATTCTTGCTGCAACACACGCTAAAGGGGTCGATGTGGTGTTAGATATTGCGGGTGGTGATTTCATCAACCGTAATTTAAAGGTATTGGCTTTTGATGGCCGCATGGTGTCAGTGGCAACCCAGCGCGGCGCTAAAGCAGAAGTGAATATTTTTAGCATTATGGCCAAACGTATTCAATGGACCGGCTCAACGCTTAGGCCGCAAAGCGTCGAGGCTAAGGCTGACATCGCCGCTGGATTATTAGCTCAGCTATGGCCATTACTGGATGCTAAACAAGTGCAGATCCGGGTTGATAAAGTGTTCCCGTTTGATGAGGTGGTAAAAGCGCATCACTATATGGAGTCAGCTCAGCATAGAGGTAAGATTATTCTGCAGCTAGGCGAAGCTTAAACCTCAATAAGCAAAGTCTAAGTAAACAAGCCCTAAGCTAACAACGCTTAAACAAACAAAACCTAAGCAAGAATTAGGCAATAGTAAGGCATCAAATTCAAAACAGTCTTTTTATCATAGCTGACTTGAAGGCTGTCATATTTGAACTAAATTAGAGCTTGCAGCGCCGCTAAATGACACTGGGTGCATAACGCCTTGGGAAAATCATAACTTGGATGATTTACAGCAAAAGACTATGGCCATATGGCACTCGCAACAAATTGCAAAAATATGAAAAAGTTAATTAATAATATATTGATTTTTTCATAAGTTTTTGATTAATTATCCTCAATAATCATGCGCGCTGCGTAGAGGTTAGTAAATAAACTGTGTGCTGTTAAAACGCACATTTGTTAGGTATGTGTTGATTTAAGGGCATTAGCATATATGTATAACACTGCAAAAAAACAAGTTTGGTATGGTGAGCTTCGTACTCCACGTGGCACCTCAATTGTCGTCCATGACAACCGACTCCCCGATGCGTCTCCTGGTCGAATCTACTTATTTAATGTTAGTCGTAACACGATTGGCGAGTACGTAGAGGATATCGTTAAGGTTAACCTGCATGAGCTGGAACCCCAGCAGTTAACAGCCGCCAAAGCTGAACATGAAGCAGCATGGCTTGCTGCTAGAGCTGAGTTTATGGCAAAACATGAAGCGCATATCGAATTATCTTCTGTGCCAGACTCTGCGCCAGCCTCAAAAGCTAAAAAAGTTGAAGTGGTGGATGAGATTATTGATGTCGATGACAGTGAAATGGAATTTGAAGATGCTGATGCCGACTTCGGTGCCGGTATCGGTGATGACAGTGACGATTAGCCTAAGCGCTAACACTCACAGCTAGGTATTTTTTAGGGCTAATTTAGCTAATCGCTAAAGATAAAAAATGGAGCATGATGATAAATCATAGCTCCATTTTTATTGGCTGAGTGTTAGTGAATCAACAGCCCTGCAGTGAGCGCTTAGGCTTAAATAACCCCAAACTCATAACGGCTCACATGGCGATAAACTTGTCCTGGCTCTACCCAAGGCTTACCGGGTAAATCGGCTTGATTAGGTGAGTCTGGCAGCATTTGTGGTTCAATACATACTGCTTGATGAGACTGGTAAATACGGCCGTCAAAGCCTTTTGCGCCTTCAAGGAAGTTAGCGCCATACAGCTGCACCCCAGGTTGATTGGTGTAAATCGTCATGGTGCGGCCAGTTTTAGGGCTTGAAAGACAACCAAATCGGCTGACTTGCTCGGCGTTATTAAGCACATAGCAATGATCAAAACCATTGGTGGCAGCAAGAGCCGGTCGCTGAGTTTGCACTGCAAATGCGGTGGCTTGGGCTAAATCTAAATCGCTGCCAGTGGTCGCTGCAATTGAAGTTGGAATACCCACTTCATTCATCGGCAAATATTGCTTGGCATCCACTTGGATCACATGCTCAGCATTAGTTAAGCTATCTGCGCCTTCTAAATTAAAATAACTGTGCTGGGTGAGGCTAATAGGGCAGGCTTTATCGACACTTGCTTGCATTTCAATGAGCAAATTATTATCAGCCAAGCGATAATCTAATTGCACCGTACAATTGCCGGGGAAGCCCATATCACCATCAGGGCTTTCAAGGGTTAACCTCACGCCGTCTTCAAGGGCTTGCATATGCCAATGCTTTAAATGAAAGCCTTCAGCGCCGCCATGTAAGCAGTTGGTCGCTTGGTTTATATCGAGCTGATAGTGATTGCCTTGATATTGCAATTTACCGTTAGCAATACGATTAGAGTATCGCCCAGCAATGGCGCCTAAATAAGCCGGCTGTTTTAAGTAGTCACTAACGCTGTCACAACCTAAAACGATGTTATCTCGCTGGCCTTGATTATCTTCAGTCCATAAGGCATTAATAATTCCCCCTAGACTTAACACTTCAATAGCAACCTTGCCATTGTCGACTCGAATACGTTCTACCCATCCTCCGCGAGGATCTTGCCATGGTTCAAGTGTGGTGATTTGTAACATTAATGCCTCTTATAGCAATAGAATTGCTTATTCAATTCTGCCTGCGCCGCCACTGGCAGAGCATAAATAGATAATCGGTTCTAAGGATGTTTGTTGTGGATATTGTTGCTCAACGGCATTGACCACAGCATCCGTTAGCTCATGATCAATAAGCGCTACCACACAGCCATCACTCATTCTGACGCCGCCTTTGGTGCCAATAATATCTTTAATTATTTTCACTAAGGCATCAATCTCAGGGGTGCTGATGTCAAAATCATCGCACATGGATTGTTGTGATTGTGCCATTAATTGGCCGAAGCGGGCCGTATCTTGTTGCTCTAAGGCGCGGGCAGCATTCACAGTGCGTTGGTTTTCAGTTAGTACATGCTTAGCTCGTAGATAAAGTTCCTCACCTAAGCTGGCTTTAGCAGTGTTGAGTTGGCCAAGGCTGACTTCCCTGAGTGACTCAACTCCAAGCAATTCATTAATTTGATTACATTGCAGTTTACGGGCATCAAAGCGGTTAATTAACTGCTGGCGATCGATGCTAGGATCGACAATCAGTAAACTTAAGCTGTCAGGTATCGCGATTGCGCGGCCGTCTAACTCTAAGCAGTCAATCAATAAGGCGTGATCGGCCACTGCCAGTGCGCTAATGGTTTGATCCATAATGCCAGATTCTGATTTTATGAACCTGTGCTCACCGCGTTGGGCAATTTGTGCAATGGCTAATGGCGATAAATGCAATTGACTGGCGTAGCTAATGGCAGTGCCAAAGGCCACCTCAAGTGCAGCCGATGACGACATACCTGCGCCCAGTGGCACATTGCCGACAATGGCAATATCCATGCCTTTAGCTTTAAGCCCAGACTGAGCCATTGAGGCGGTAAAGCCTTTTAGGTAATTTCCCCAACTGCCTTTATTTTCAATGGCGCTTTCTTCACCAAAACGCCATTGTTCAATTTGCCCAGGAAAGGCATCAGTCACGGCTCTAAAGGTGTTATCACTACGGTGTTTAACCGCAATAACAGTGTGAAAATTAATTGCAGCGGGTAAAACGAATCCTTCGTTATAATCCGTGTGTTCGCCAATAATATTGACACGACCTGGTGCTTGATACAGGTCGTCAGCCGTAGTGCCAAATGTTTGTACAAACAACTTCATGGCTTTTTGAGCAGGATTAGACATACAGTTTCACTTCCAAAGAATGCCGAGTTACGAAGTTACCTAAGCGGTATAAAAGTATTAATTATTAGATTGATAATGTGATTTATATCACGAGTTAGCAGTGACTGTAACTAGCAGCAACTAGATTGATACAAATTACAGCTTAAGAGTAGTCTGTTTTGTGGAAATAACAGTAATTTCAACGCTTTTTATACTACTAAAGAGATATGCGCGAGTGGGTAAGCGTGAAGTGTTTAAGTGTGTAAGGGTTTACGCCGACGGTTTTATTGGCAGAACAAACTTTTGGTATAAATGGGCTTTATAAGCACTCAAATAGCGACGCTGGCTAACCGTGGGCGATTGATATAAAAGCGCATTTTAAGCAATAAAAAAGCGCCTTAATGTTAATAAGGCGCTTATGGATTTAGCATAGCGAATAGAGCATACAGCTAACTATTTGCGTTTATGGCTTGCTCAAGTTCGGGGTGATTTCAGCGGCTGCGCTGGCTTTATCAAGGCTCGCTTCAGCTTCTTCCTCTGCGTTTGGTTCAAGTAATTCATGAATGACATTGTCCACAAAACCGGCACCTGCAGCTTCATAAAGGTTATAAACGCTGTTAACCCCTTGCTCTTTCAGTGACTCTGCATCTTCAGAATACTGTACGATAGCGCTTATCTTACCTTGATAATCGAGCTTTTTAAGTTGCTCTACCGCAAACATATTACCAATATGGTGTGGCATGGCTAATAGCACCAACTCAAGCCCCGGAGCCCGCTCAAGTTTTTCCCAAAAGTCGGTATCGCTGGCATCGCCTTGCACCACATTACGCCCTTGTTGACGATGAAAGTCCACGAGGTCTTGCTTATGTTCAATACCCAGTATTTCGCCAGAGTATTTAGCACGCAGCTCATCGTAAGCACCTGAGCCAATCCGGCCCATACCTAGAATCAAAAAGCGCGGATTACCCACAGGAATTTGTCTATCCTCAGGGTGTAGCGGGTACTTCTCTAAGGTTGTCAGAGTGCTATGGTAGCGCTGATATAGCTTATTTACCGCAGCGTTAAGTGGCGCCGCAATTAAGAAACTGATGCTCAAGGCCACTGCGAGAATGATTAACCACTCGGCAGGTAACCAGCCTTTTGATGCGGCTACAGCGGCGACAATCAAGCCAAACTCACTGTAATTACCTAGATTGAATGAGGCAAATAGTGAGGTACGAGAACGCAGCTTAAAGCGGGTCAATAGTATAAAGAACAGCATGATTTTAAATGGCACTAATAGTACCAGCAACCCAGCAAGGCCCACATCGGCAATGGTTGGTAAACCATTTAAACCAATAGTTAAGAAAAACGCGACTAAAAACAGCTCTTTAAAGTAGTAAATTGATTTAGACAGCTCGGACGCTTTAGCGTGGCCCGCCAGTAAAATACCAATAATCAATGCGCCTAAATCTGGCTTTAAGCCCACAGCTTCAAACAGCCAAGCCCCCATGACTAATGCCATAGTCAGACCAAATAAAATCAACATTTCGCCGTGGCCAACGCGGTCGAAAATTTTATAAATAAGGGGTTTAAGTAGCGGTAACAGCAATAAACCTAAGGCGTAAATTGAAGGAAAATCTCCCTTTGAAATGGTGAGGAATAGCACTGCGAAGATATCTTGCATAATCAAGATACCAATAGCGATACGACCATATAAGGCTTGGCTATCGCCGTTTTCATCCAGCACTTTGACGGCAAATACGGTACTTGAAAAACTTAAGGCAAAGCTCAGTAGCAACAGCTGATTAATGTCTAAATCAACTAGCCTGTCTAGCCCTATTAACCCCAGCAATTTTAAGATGGGTAAAAAGAATAAGATTGAGCCAATTAAGTGCAAACTGGAACTGGCCCACACTTCAGATTTAAGTAAGCTCTGTACATCCAGCTTTAGACCAATTGCAAACAGCAATAGCATCACGCCAAGATCGGCTAACTCCTGCAGCAGTGGCAGACTTTCATCTTGGATCCCAAAAATAAACAGGATAAATCCCGCAGCAAGATAACCAATGAGCGGCGGTAAACCCACTCGGCTTACGAGTATGCCACACAGTAGGGTGATGATGAGAATTGCTGGTTCCATAATGCCTTAGTTATAACTGTTAATGGCAGGTTACTTATGGGTGGATTATATAAGAATGAAATTAACTTTCTATTAAAATGTGGCGCTAGAATAAAAAAATGGCCAATTTAATAAATAAATTGACCATTTTCATTATGTTAACGCTAGCTGAAACAATTAATTAAGCAATAAATCCAAGTGCTCAGCGAAAGGTTTAGGTCCCATAAAGCCGGTTACGCGCAAATCTTCACGCTGATTGCCGTTTTCATCGAACATTAACAGGGTCGGTAAGCCTAAAACGCTGAAGTGCTCAAGCAGTTCAATATCAATAGCATCACTTTTGGTGACATCGGCTTGTAACAACACCATTTGATCTAAACGCTCTAATACCATTGGGTTAGCAAAGGTGATGGCTTCAAATTCTTTACAGGCTACACACCAGTCTGCGTATAGATCTAGCATCACGGTTTTACCGCTCAGACTGGCTTTATCTAGCTCCACTTCTAAGTCTTCTAGTGACTTAATTTGAATAAATAACTCACCGTGGCTGACCGCTGCAGCTTGGCGAGTTTCATTACTCATTGAGGGCGCTTGATGACCCATAGCAGTCATCACCGCTTGGAACCCATAAGAAAAACTGGCGAGTAAAGTCAGGATAAGTATTACCCCACGGGTGGTTTGCTTCCAGTTAAACTCTGATAGTTTGTTCTGATGCATTAGGTAGCCCGTTAAGCAAATACCCCAAATTGACCACAATACATCTGATACCAGTCCTGGCCAGATGCGGCCAATCATTACGATTGAGACTGAAATCAATAAGAAGCCGAAAATGGTCTTAATGATATCCATCCATGCACCGGCGCGCGGCAGTAATTTACCACCAGAAGTACCAATGATCAGTAATGGCACACCCATACCCATGCTTAATACATACAGCGCCAAGAAGCCCTGTAGTAAGTCACCACTTTGGGCCACATAAATCAGCGCACCAGACAGCGGCGCAGTGGTACAAGGTGATGCCACTAAGCCTGAAATAACCCCCATAAAGAACACCCCAACAAGGTTGCCACCTTTTTGGTTATTGGACAGGGTATTCATCTTGTCTTGGAACTTGCCCGGCAGGCGTAACTCATACATGCCAAACATAGATAAACTCAGCAGTACAAACATTACCGCTAAGAAAATCAAAATAGCAGGGTGCTGTAATGCCGCTTGGAATTTCATGCCCGCAGAGGCAACCACTAAACCTAGTAATGAATAGGTAATCGCCATACCTTGAACGTAGGCCATTGATAGCGTGAAGGCTTTAGCGGTGGATAACTTTTTCCCTTGGCCCACAATAATCCCTGACAAAATCGGGTACATAGGGAACACGCAAGGGGTTAAGGCTAAACCAATACCTAAACCAAAGAAGATAACTAAGGTCCACATTAAGCTATCGTTGGCCAGCATTTGGCTTAAGCTGTCTTGTTGGGTGATAGGGGCTGTCGCATTGCTTGCTGTTGCTGGTTCAGCTTGAGCTGGCGCAGCACCAATAATGGCTTTTTTGCCCTTTACCTTGCCATCGTTCGCTGCCACGGCATCGAGCTTAACATCACGTTTGGTCGGCGGATAACACAGCTTGCCTTCAGCACAACCCATAAAGGTCACTTGTACTAGGCTGTCTTGGGCGGCTTCTTTAAGGGCTAACGGCAGCTCAACAAAGGTGTAGTAAACTTCTTGTTCGCCAAAATATTCGTCGTTATGCACCTTGCCACTGGGCAGATCGATATCGCCAATCACTGCGCCGTCAGCAGAAAACTGCAACTTGTCACGGTACATGTAATAACCATCGGCAATCACAAAGCTAATGGCTAATTGATTATCTTTTTGCTGATAATCAAATACAAAAGCCTCTTCAACAGGCATTAATTCTGGCTCGCCCTGAAGGAAGCTGAACTTATTACTGCTAAAAATGCCTTCACTGTGAGCTAATGGCGTTAGCAGGAGTAAAGAGGTAAAAATAAGCGCAAATATTTTTTTCATGATTGGGAAGTTTCTTCTATCCATTTTAAATAATTTGGCAAGCCTTGAGTAATAGGCATAGCGATTAATTCAGGTACTTCATAGGGATGCTGTTGGATCACTATTTGTTGAATTGCATCATAATTTTTAGCAATACATTTTATGTGTAAAGCGACTTCACTACTATGACAGACCTCATCTTCCCACACATAAACTGACTCTATTTGTGGAATTAATTGCACACAAGCAGCCGCTTTCGGTTCCACTAGCGCTGATGCAATGCGTTTGGCACTGGCGTTATCAGGGCAAGTTGTTATAACTAATAAGTAAGTTGCTGGCATTGGAATGCTATCATCTATTGGTTGCCTTAAAGTTAGCTTAAGCTTAATAACATAAACTGCGGTTTATCTTTATTGTTGTTGCTAATGTTATGTTTATCGCGATTTCAATAGTGCAATACTGTACGTTTTTTCGTAAGCGCTTGCATTAGTCATTGATGATAATCGTGACACGTCTTGAATTAAGACCGGATAACCCCCATTTAGTTTTCATAGCCAGTGAAAAAATTGAGGCCCACATGTTATTTGTTTTATTGTTTGTATTTATTATCGTTCCGACCATTGAGTTGTCAGTATTAATTTCTGTGGGCGACGTGCTTGGCACTTGGAATACCATCGCATTAGTGTTTTTCACTGCGATTGTTGGGGTATCACTGGTGCGCAGCCAAGGCTTAAGCACCTTAATGTCAGTACAATCTAAGCTTGAGCGCGGTGAAGCGCCGGGTAAAGAAATTGTCGAAGGCATGATGCTCGCCGCAGCAGGTTTACTGTTATTGTTTCCGGGCTTTGTGACTGACTTTATCGGTTTGTTATTGCTAACCCCAATTACCCGCTCACCCATAGCCAGCTATATCTTTAAACGTATGCAAATGCGCGTGGTTGCTGGTGGCGGTTTTCAGGGCGGCTTTGGCCCACAAGGTCAATCGGGTCAAAACCCATTTGGGCAAAATGGCCCATTTAACCAAGGCGGCAATACCTTTGACGGTGATTTTGAGCGCAAATTCGATCCAAATGATTTAACCCCTGAAACCCATCAGGTAGAAATTAAAGATATCACCCCACAGGATGAGCCTCGCGCAGATAATGAGGCAAAGGGCGAGCAAGATAAGCCTAAAAAAGACTAATTGTTGGCTTGGTGACTCAATGAAAAAACGCTAGCAAGGCTAGCGTTTTTTTATGGCTCAAATAAATCAGCCGCTTGTTTAGGATTTTAAGTTAAAGCGCCAATTTACGGCGCTAGGGTGGAATCCTTTGAAGGCTTGTCTAGCTGCTCGGCCATCCAATACGCACTAACCGTACTGCCAATCCAGCAGATAAATAACAGCCAAGTGGCTATTGATACCGAAGGGGGTAAATCAAGGCTGACACTGTCATGTACTGCGCCATAGAGGCTGTTAAAATCCAGCGCAATATTACCCGCGACAATATCATCAGCCACAGCTTGAGCGCGCTGCATCAGCACGGTCATGATGGCGCATAAACTGATAAAACAAGCCACAATAATGCCCCAACCTATGGCTTTTTTACCTATGTATAAGTGCCCTGTGCCGGGGCACACAAACGCTGACAATAGCGCGGCGTTGATTGATCTTTTCATTGTGTATTAACCCTCGTACATCCCTGTTAATTTATGGTGTTAACTGACTCTGTGGCCGTTGATGCGCTAATGGACTCAGGCTCAGTGATCCGACTGGCCATCACATAACAGGCAATGCCCATAATGGTATTGGTTATCGGCAGCGCAATTAATAAACCTTTTACCCCGCCAAAGTATAAGCCAATGGCCGCCAATGGCAGCATCAATATAAACAGCCGAACTAAGTTAATCACTAACGACTGAATAGGTCTATGGTAGGCATTTAAACAAGTGGCGAAGATAATCACCACCGCTAATGGCCCATAGGCTGCGGGCAAGGCTTTAATATAAAAGCTCAGCCAATCGATCACCACCGCATCATTACTGAATAACTGCGCAATAAAATCAGCGCTCAAAAAGATAGGCAGATACAGTAAGGTTTGCAGCACCAGGGCAAACCGCAGTGACAGCATCATGGCATCTTTAGCCCGCTGATGTTGCCCAGCGCCCAAGTTTTGCCCCACAAACGGCATTAAACTGGAGTTAAGGGCCATGATCCCCAAGATAAATAAGGTTTCTAAGCGCACCCCTGCACCATAAGCGGCCACCGCAGCTTGATCGACTCTGGCAAGCATGGCCAAAATAATGCCGTTAGCAATAGGGTTAATCATATTCATTAAAGCCGCAGGGCGGGCAATATGCCCCAGCTTGCACCAGTTATTGATAATCCGGCGCTTGCTTAATTTGGTGAAAAGCAAAATTTGTTTTTTGAATACCAAGATATACACAGCCACAGAGGCTGAAAATAACCAAGATATTGAAGTGGCAATGGCCGCACCTTGAATACCCAGCTCAGGGAAAGGCCCAAGACCAAAAATAAGTAAAGGGTCGAGTATCAGGTTGATAATGGCTGCCACCGACATAATGATCGCAGGGGAGTAAGTATCACCGGTGGCGCGAATGCCCTGATTGCCCACCATCAATAACACCAATAATGGCGCCCCTAAAAACCACACCAACATATAGTCATGAATAAGTGGCAAACTTAACTCATTGGCGCCCAGTAGGGTAAATAGCGGGTCAATGGTCATAATCCCGATGCACACTAACGCGCTCACCAATAAAAATGTCAGTAGCAAGGCATCAAACAAAAACGATTTAGCTTGGGGCTGATTACCAGCGCCAATGAGGCGGGCAAAGTTAGTGGAAACCGCCGCGCCAATGCCAATGGCAATACTGGAAAAAATAATCGCCACCGGAAAGGTAAAACTGACCGCAGCTAATGACTCAGTGCCCAGCAGACTGATGAAATATGTATCTATAAGGCTGCCACCATAAATGGTGAGAATACCGATAAGGTTGGGGAGGCTCATATTAAACAGCACGCGACCAATTGGTGCGCTAAGCAACCCATGTTTATCTTTCATCTATCTCGACTTAAACACGAAAACGGGAGCCAAATTCTAGCAGCATTCAACATGGTTTAAATATTAGCAGCCACAAATTTTACAATTAAATCGCAGTTTTTTTTAAAATACACTTGGAACTGTCAACATCGACCCCCATATATCATTCATCAAAGGGGTAATGCCCTTATCATTTTGTTAAAACCGCCTCGTTTTAGGGCACCAAATCATTAGGAGAGTCCGTAGATGAATATTCGTCCATTACATGACCGCGTAATCGTTAAACGTTTAGAAGTTGAATCAAAATCAGCTGGTGGCATTGTATTAACTGGTAGCGCTGCAGAAGTATCAACTCGTGGTGAAATCCTAGCAGTAGGCAATGGTCGCATTTTAGAAAACGGTGAAGTTAAAGCCCTTGACGTTAAAGTCGGCGACGTAGTGATTTTCAACGAAGGTTACGGCGTGAAGAAAGAAAAGATTGATGGTGAAGAAGTCCTTATCTTATCTGAGTCAGACCTAATGGCTGTTGTAGGTTAATTTTAAACATTAACCCTTTGCAATCATCAACAAATTTGAAGGAACATAACAATGTCAGCAAAAGAAGTATTATTTGGTAGTGACGGTCGCGTTAAAATGCTTAACGGCGTCAACATTCTTGCTAACGCAGTAAAAGTAACCTTAGGCCCAAAAGGTCGTAACGTTGTTTTAGACAAAAGCTTTGGCTCACCGCTAATTACTAAAGATGGTGTATCGGTAGCGAAAGAAATCGAACTAGAAGACAAGTTCGAAAACATGGGCGCACAAATGGTGAAAGAAGTTGCTTCTAAAGCCAATGATGCTGCTGGTGACGGTACTACGACTGCAACCGTATTAGCACAATCAATTGTGGTTGAAGGCCTTAAAGCAGTCGCTGCTGGCATGAACCCAATGGATCTTAAGCGTGGTATCGACAAAGCAGTAATTGCTGCCGTTGCTGAGCTTAAAGCACTTTCTCAAGAATGTGCAGATTCTAAAGCCATTGCACAAGTTGGTACTATCTCTGCTAACTCTGATGAATCAATCGGTGAAATCATTGCAACCGCAATGGAAAAAGTCGGCAAAGAAGGCGTTATTACCGTTGAAGAAGGCCAAGCCCTTGAAAACGAATTAGACGTTGTTGAAGGTATGCAGTTTGATCGCGGTTACCTATCTCCTTACTTCATCAACAAAGCTGAAACTGGCAGCGTTGAGTTAGATTCTCCTTTCATCTTACTAGTTGATAAGAAAATCTCTAACATCCGTGAATTATTACCAATCCTTGAAGGTCTAGCGAAAACAGGTAAGCCATTGCTTATCGTTGCAGAAGACGTTGAAGGCGAAGCATTAGCAACATTAGTTGTTAACAACATGCGCGGTATCGTTAAAGTCGCAGCTGTTAAAGCACCTGGCTTTGGTGACCGTCGTAAAGCAATGCTACAAGACATCGCTATCCTAACTGGCGGTACTGTTATCGCTGAAGAAATCGGTCTAGAGCTTGAAAAAGCAGCCCTAGAAGATTTAGGTACAGCAAAACGTGTTGTTATCACTAAAGACAGCACCACCATCATCGATGGTAACGGCGAGCAAGCGCAAATCTCTGGCCGTGTTTCACAAATCAAACAACAAGTTGAAGAGTCAACATCTGACTACGACAAAGAAAAACTTCAAGAGCGCATGGCAAAACTCGCTGGCGGTGTTGCAGTAATCAAAGTTGGCGCAGCAACAGAAGTTGAAATGAAAGAGAAAAAAGCCCGTGTTGAAGATGCATTACATGCAACACGCGCAGCCGTTGAAGAAGGCGTGGTTCCTGGCGGTGGGGTTGCACTAGTACGTGTTGCTTCTAAGATTTCTGAAGTTGAAGTGATCAACGAAGACCAAAAGCACGGCGTAATCATCGCACTACGTGCAATGGAAGCACCACTTCGTCAAATCGCAACTAACGCAGGTGAAGAAGCGTCAGTTGTGGCTAACACAGTTAAAAACGGCACAGGTAACTACGGTTACAACGCTGGTAATGACACTTACGGTGACATGTTAGAAATGGGTATTCTTGACCCAACTAAAGTAACCCGTAGTGCACTACAGTTTGCAGCATCAATTGCTGGTCTAATGATCACAACTGAAGCAATGGTAGCTGAAATTCCACAAGATTCATCTGCACCAGATATGGGCGGAATGGGCGGTGGTATGGGTGGAATGGGCGGCATGATGTAATTATTGCTTCTTTGCTAGTCTAAATCGGTGATAACGGCGTTGCTTCACCACTCGTTTAGTGAACTAAACGTCGTGGTAAAGCGCCTTGTTCTAACCCGATTTATCCTGCGCCAAGAATGCAAAATTCATTGCTGGTCTAAAGCCTAAAAGCTTAGAGCTTAGAGCATAGAAAATTGAAAGCCCCGATACCTAACGGTATCGGGGCTTTTTGATGTGTAAAAATAGCACTTTAGTTAGAATTCACTCTGCTTCATATTTATTCGTTCGATTAAGATTATTAATTGTTTTATCGATTTCGTGGACAAAGTTTTTTCTAGCTTCATAAATAGCTTCACAATGTCTTTTAATATTATTTCTATCCGGCTTAGAACAATCTGTTTCAAGTAAGGGGTTTAAACTTATTATGAGTTCGCCTAATTTTGTGTCAGCATCGAAAAATTGATTATCATCTCCAATTGTATTAAGTGGATTCATAATCTCTGCTCTATCTATCAGTGAACTTGCATAATGAACGTTATCTAACTTTTCTAATGTATCCCCAGAGTCTATATTCCTTGGGCTATTTGTGGATGCTTCTAGTGCCCAAATGTTCGATAGGAGTGTTTTGTCTAGTTGCTCGATTGTTTGCTTCTTAGCAAACCTCATTTCTTGAATTTTAGTTTCGATTCGGTGTGACTCAATTTGAGCTAACTGCGATTTAAACTGCTTTTTTGCTTGACTCAGTCCGACTATATAAAAGGCGAGTGAGATTATTGGCACTAAAATTAGGCTTACGTAGTCTATCCAGTCCTTTTTTAAGGCTTGAATAGTTCCTTCTTGATGTTGTGCTAACAGGCTTAATGCTTGCCAGAGTCTAAGTGCTAATAGGTCATCCATTTTTATTATGCCTCAGGTAAAAAGTTGGGTTTTGCTAGGTGTTTATAAGATTGATATAAGCTTTAAATTTTTAATATGAACAATGCTGGCTTTCACAGGGTATTCCATCTCTATCACCATCCATTTTTGTATTGGGACAATTTCTGATGTAAAACTTAGCTTCGGCGCAGGATCGCATTTGGCTACAATGGGTTTTTCCTGCTTCGCAGCGAAATGATTGTGATGTTAAAGGTGTGCTTGGTTCGGTTGTTGCTACCCATTCCCGTTTTTTGCCTATTGGGCGTATAGAGTGGTTGCTCTGTGGTGATGGCGTTACAGTTTCTTCCCGCTGCATGTTCTCAATATCTTCATTGGTGAGCACAGGAGTTTCAGTTAATTGCTGGTATTTTGAGTAGCCAAATACAGCAATAAGAATCAGTGTTAGCGGAAGTAACTTTGAAAAAATTGAACGTGGCTGGCGATAGTTTAGGTGTTGGTATTTAGTGTGGCTTGGCTTTGTAGCATTAGAAATAACTGCAACCCCTGTGATACTGGCTTTTATAGCTCTAACTTTACCGTCACTTTGCAACTCACGCTGATATATGATCTCATCACCCACAAGTGGCTTTCTTGCCATGTGTTTAAGTGCTGAAATATGGATAAATACATCTGATTTATCACAGTTAGCCATTGGTTTGATAAAACCAAATCCTTTGTCATTATTCCAGCGTACAAGATTGCCTTTTTCCATGAACTCCGTTTCCTTAGTGTGTCTCTCTAAAAATCTAATCTAATTTGCTGTCTGCTAAATCAACTGATTTTCTACGCTGCAATCTTGGCAGTGTAGGGTGTAGGTTTCTCTGCGTTTGGTGACTCTAGTATTTTTACTTTGGCACTGTGGGCAGGTTTGCTTCATGGGTGTATTTTTAGTGCACTGATTACATTTGATGTAGTAACCAAACTTACCGTACATTGAGATGTAATTTTTTGATTCACCACAATGTTTACAGCTTAGCTTCGCTTGAGCAGCAGGTTGGTTTTCAGTTAATGGAACGCTGCGGTTAGTTGTTGTTTGAGTTTGCGGCTGTTGCTGTGTCTGTTGTAGTGGTTCTGGGGCTTTGGTGGCAACTTCACTTGTTTGGCTATTGCCATCGATATGCTGGCTGATGATGAACTGGCCTATTGAGTCGAGTTCTTCTTGGTCGAAGTGGGGTCGAGTGTCATATACATTAACGACTCGTATGAACTTATTTCTAAGTTTCATCATTTTTTTAAGCTTATCGACTAGAAACTCAGATTTTACTAATTGCTCAGAGACTGCTTTAGGCATGGTGTTTCTATCAATAACGGCATCGCTTGATACTACGCACAGATGATCCCAACAACGGCCATTAAACCCTTGTTGTTTTATGCCTAATGACTTTCCAATTATTTCACTTTTATGGTGCTTGAGTAATTCTTTAAGTAGGGTTTGCTGCAACTCTACCTGCTTGATTGGCGAGGGGATGCCTGTCCATTGGTTGTTATAGCTGCGAGTCCATTCTTGTTGTTGATTGACCTTCACATGGCCTTTAATGCTTTTTGATTCGATTAGTACAAAGCCATAGGGGTAAACGATCAAGTGATCGATCTGAGCGACTTCATCATTAAATCTAAATTTGAAATCATTGATCACCAGTATTTCTGGGTGATCTTTAAAGGCGCGGCGTAAAAAGATGGCCACGTTTTGCTCTTGTTTTTGACCCGCGCTCGCTTTGGGTGAAGTGGTGTTTTGCAGTGTTTTCGTTTTGAGTATCATTTATCAGCAGCATCCATTCATAACTTGATAAAAATCATTATCATAATACCCAATTATAGATTGATAAAGCTATGATTATTGATTGAATTTGTATAAAAATAGCTGTCAATTTAAAGCTTTTATAAAATCATCTTCCACTACACGCATCCACGGTTAATGGCTTTACGTAACGGTTAATGGCTTTGAGTAAAAGCCGTGAGAGTTATACTAAGGTTTATGGCATACTGGTTTTCATGCTATGGATCATTCTAATTATTGTCATTGCGGGCTGCGTATTCTTGCCCGGCTTGTGGGTCAAACACATCATGAGCAAGTACCAGCAGCCCACAGATCGCTACCGTCAGCAAGGTAGCGGTGGTGAACTTGCGCGTCATCTTTTAGACCGTTATGGCCTGAATGACGTCAAGGTTGAAGAGACGCTCGACGGCGATCATTATGACCCAAGCGCCAAGACTGTTCGCCTTACGCCGGATAACTATTCCGGTCACTCCCTGACTGCTGTAACTGTCGCCGCCCACGAGGTCGGGCATGCTATACAGGATTCTCGCAACGAGTCGCTGTTTCTGATGCGACAGAAGCTCGCTAGAACCGCGATGGTTGGTGAGCGTATTGCTGGCGTAATGATGTTAGCAGCGCCTGTGGTCTTTATGCTCACCCGTATACCGCAGGCTGGCGCGTTGACCATTTTGATCGGGGTGCTGTCGATGGGGTTGAGCACTATTGTGCATCTGGTGACCTTGCCGGTGGAGTTCGACGCCAGTTATGGCAAGGCGCTGCCCATACTTAAAGAGGGCAAATACCTGCACGACGGTGACCTTAACCATGCGGAGAAGATTCTCAAAGCGGCGGCGCTGACCTACGTGGCTGGATCGCTAGCCAGCTTGCTTAATCTTGGCCGCTGGATAGCGGTGCTACGTCGCTAATAGAATAAGTGGGGATTTGTCAGGATCTGAGTAAACCTTTTCTCTAACATCAAATTCAATTCCAATACAGTCTCAGATATGAGACTCCATAATTGTTGCCAACCATTTTTCTATTTACCAAACTTATTCATTAAAGCGATGCAGGCATAACCTGTGCTGCGCTAGATCGAATTTTAACTAAAGCAATGCTAGCTATTTAAGGTAATACTTATGGTTTTTTATTCTGTTAGTTGATGTTTTATTGATTTAATCATCTATTGCTTATATTGGTTTTGCAGTAAAGTGCGCGCAATTATAGCTTGGGAGGATTTATGGTAACAATTGAGTTAGTGGTGGTATTAGCTGCCATCTTTATCGGCGCACGAATAGGCGGCATTGGTATTGGCTTTGCTGGTGGTTTTGGTGTGTTGGTGTTAACTCTTGGCTTAGGTATGACGCCGGGCACTATTCCTATTGATGTGATTTTGATTATCATGTCTGTCATCGCGGCTATTGCGGCAATGCAAGTTGCAGGTGGCTTGCAATTTTTGGTGAATCTCGCTGAACGCGTTTTACGTCGCAACCCCAAGCAGGTGACTTTTTTAGCCCCGATTGTCACTTATACCATGACACTGTTTGCGGGTACGGGTCACACTGCGTTTTCTACCTTACCTGTTATCGCTGAGGTGGCGAAAGAGCAGGGCATTCGTCCTTCACGTCCATTAAGTATTGCTGTTGTAGCCTCTCAAATTGCGATTACAGCTTCACCTATTTCAGCTGCGGTTGTACTTATGAGCGGCATGCTTGAAACCAAAGGCGTGGGCTATATCAGCTTATTGATGATTTGTATTCCCTCTACTTTTATTGCTTGTATGATCGGCGCTTTTGTTGCCCAATTTATGGGTAAAGAGTTAAAAGATGACCCAGTTTATCAAGACCGCTTAGCTCATGGTTTAGTGAGCAAACGCGAGGTGAACAGCACTGAGTTACCAGCGGCTGCTAAGCGTTCGGTGATGGTTTTTCTGGTGGCAATTGTGGCGGTGGTGTTTTACGCCACGGCGATTAGTGATGCTGTAGGCCTTATTGATAATCCGACATTGCCGCGCAATGAAGCCATTATGGTGTTTATGCTCACGGCAGCCACGGCGATTACGCTGTTTTGTAAAGTGGATACGGCTGAGGTGCTTAATGCGGCTACCTTTAAATCGGGCATGAGTGCGTGTATTTGTGTGTTGGGCGTGGCGTGGCTAGGTGACACTTTTGTTGCTGGGCATTTAGAAGAGATTAAAGCGCTATCGGGTGGTTTACTAGAAGAGCACTCGTGGATGTTGGCGATCATTTTATTTTTAGCGAGCATGTTGTTGTACTCGCAAGCCGCAACCACAGCGGCGCTAATGCCATCGGCATTTATGCTAGGAGTTAGCCCTGAGGCTGCCATTGCTTCTTTTGCTGCGGTCAGTGCCTTATTTGTATTGCCAACTTATCCAACCTTGTTGGCGGCAGTTGAAATGGATGACACAGGCTCGACCCGTATTGGCCAGTGGGTGTTTAACCATCCTTTTGTGGTACCCGGTGTGGTGTCGGTTGTTAGCTCGGTGATGATTGGTTTTGTGTTAGCTGAGATTATTTTGTAGCCATAGCCATAATAAGTAGAGTCGAATATCTTAGCGCAAAATAAAGGGTATTTTACCTAACCCGATAAGCTTCAAATCGAACTGTTTGTATAAGAAAATGAAAGCCCCGATACTTAACGGTACCGGGGCTTTTTGTTTGCTATTTTGTACGACTAATTTTATCCAGATACCCCATCGCAAAGGCTGATAATACAAAAGTGATATGGATCAGTAGATACCACATGATTTTGTCATTATTGATATTCTCAGCATTCATAAATACTTTAAGCAGATGAATCGATGAAATGGCGACAATCGCTGCGGCGACCTTGTTTTTAAGTGAGCCTGAATCCATCTTGCCAAGCCAGCTTAGTTTGTCACTGTCTTCACCCACATCAAGTTGTGAGACAAAATTTTCATAGCCAGAAAACATCACCATCACGATAAGGCCACCGACTAAAGTGATATCGATAAGTGACAGGGTGACGAGTATCAAGTCGACTTCTTTCATTTCGAAAATCATTGGCAGGATATGAAAAATCTCTTGAAAGAATTTCAAGCCTAACGCCAATAATATAAGGCTTAAGCCCAAATAAATTGGCGCCATGATCCAGCGCGATGCATACATTAATTTTTCAAACACTTTTTCCATTAAAATTTAATCCTTCAGATAAAATACGTTAGAAATCAGTTGAGTTGATTATATAACAATTATTGCAAGGAACTGTAACTGCGCTTACCATCACTAGCAAGCGAGATCATCTGCCCAGTTATTCTAATCGCAAATTATCAAACAGGCTTAATAGTGTTTAAGACTGACATTTCGGCGCCATACTGACTATTGAGGTCGATTAATAGACAGCTTTGGATTCGGTTGCTACTTTTTATTAACGGTACACAGCGATCAATAAAGAGTTGTCTATGTTACGTCGTAATTTTTTAAGTCGAATGGGATTAGCCTTGGCTGGAAGTGTCATCGGGACAGGTATAGGCAATACAGCAGAGGGCAATAAAGCAGCGTTAATGCCTGATAACATCAATGCTGGAGATTGGACTGCGCTGCGACAGCTTTTCCCATTAACTGACGATTACATCCACCTTTCTACCTTTTTGTTAGCCTCTCACCCTAAACCTGTGGCAGATGAAATTGAGCGACACCGCAAAGGCTTAGATGCCAATCCTTCAGATTATTGGCATAAACACTTTGAAACCATAGATGGAAAAATCTCCGCTTCGGCAGCAAGCTATATGGGTGGTGAAGCCGAACAAATTGCCCTCACTGACAGTACCACCATGGGGTTATCTTTGGTGTACAGCGGGCTTAAATTACGCCCTAATGATGAGGTGGTGCAAACCGTACACGATCATTATTCTACCGATCTGTCTTTAAAACTACGTGCAGAAAGAACAGGGGCTAACGTGCGCCGTATTAGGTTATATGACACCCCTGCCACAGTGACAACCCAACAAGTTACCGATAATTTGGCCAAGGCCATAAATCAAAAGACCAAGGTGGTGGCCGTAACTTGGGTTCACTCTTCCACTGGAGTTAAATTACCTATCCGCGCGATGGCTGATGTGATTGCCAAAGCCAACAGCTCACGTTCAGAGGCTGATAAAATCCTATTTTGTGTCGATGGCGTACATGGCTTTGGCATTGAGGATGTTGATGTGAGTACATTGGGCTGTGACTTTTTTATTGCAGGCACTCATAAGTGGATCTTTGGCCCACGTGGCACAGGTGTTATTTGGGGCTCAAAGCGCGGCTGGAATAACTGCACCGCAGTGATCCCAAGTTTCAGTCAATCCTACGATGTGTGGTTAGGTAATAGCACCCAAGCGCAAGTGCCAATGGGTGAGCATATGTCTCCAGGAGGCTTTCACTCGTTTGAACATCGCTGGGCATTACCTGCTGCGTTTGAGCTTCATTTGCGCTTGGGTAAAGCCAATGTGCAACAGCGCATTCATCAGCTCAATACCCAAACCAAACAGGGTTTAGCTAAAATGTCACATGTCACCTTGTATACACCTATGGCCACTGAGCTTTCATCGGGGCTGGTGTGTTTTGATGTCGATGGTTTGTCTCCGCAACAGGTGGTAGAGCATATGCACACTAAAGGGATTATTATGAGCTCGACACCTTATCGCGACTCATTTGCTCGTTTTGCGCCAAGCTTAATTAATAACGAAGCCGAAATTGATAAAGCACTGTTTGAGATACAAGCTTTGGGATAATGTTTCGCTTTTAACAGTGTCATAAGTGCAAGCTGTGTAAGCCCGTGTAAGCCTGTGTTATAACGGGGGGCGCAGAATAAACGGTTGCAAGCGAGCCATACCATATAGGCTCCAGAAGCAACTACATGAGCAAGGGAGTGAACATTAGCAGGGTTTATGTGATGCTGCGCTTGCTATGGTGGTGTTGAGGGGCATCTTGAGTGACAGCATAAATGTTCTCATCTACACTGCGCGTTATGGCTAGCAAGATACAATATCACTGATCACAGCGAGTAGTAAACACAATGAGAACATTTCCCCTTTTGGTTAGCGTTTTACTCCTTGGCATAGTAACGGGTTGTTCGTCACGATTACCTATCGACTCACCTAAAACACAACAGTATTCAGCATCTCATGCGTTAGTGGGGCAAGCTTCTTGGTATGGCAGTAAATTTCACGGCAGACTGACGGCAAGTGGTGAAAAATATAATATGAGAGCTTATACCGCAGCCCATAAAACCTTGCCATTTGGCACTATAGTGAGGGTGACCAATACCGGTAATAATAAAAGCATCGATGTAAAAATTAACGATCGCGGCCCATTTGTTAAAGGCCGAGTGATCGATCTTTCTCAAAAAGCATTTCAACAAATCGCCAGTGTCGATCAAGGGATTGTAGCGATCAAAATTGACATTCTAGACGACAGCAATACCTTTAGGTATAAACATTAACATGCCATTTAGAGCCATTTTTTGAGTCTGTTTATACAAGTTCAATATCGTAGGCAGCCCTTTTAATTGTTGTAATTTATCTTGCGTAATTTATTTAAAAACTCACCTATTGACCATGGACTATAAAATCAGCTTTTTAGCTGGCTAAATCACTTAGCCGAGCTTATGCCTTTAAAAGCTTGAGGATGACCCAGGCGACAAACCCCAGCCCAATAAATAGCCCACAAAAAAAATCATTAAGCATATGAAATTAAGATAAAAGCCTGATAGGGAGCCACTCATTAATTTGGCTTTTTACATAATTGTCGATAGTTCTTTTCATCTTCATAAAATTAGAGTTATTATTCTAATTTGTGTGGGATGTAACCGAGTTACTAATAAATCAGCTTGAAAAGTGCGCGGATGGATCTTGGCTGCGAATAGGCATGTTCAGTTAGCGCTGCAGTATCTGTCAGCAATTGCTGGCGCAGTCAACTCGGTATAAAAATTTTTAACGGTATTAATTGATAAAAGCGCAAACGCCAGCAGGGTGTTTAAAGATGTACTTCAACATAAAAATGGATATGTATGAAAAAAATAATAATTAGGATCTTAGTGATCGCACTGGTTGTACTTTCTCCCATTCTGTATCTCGCAGGCACATTTGTTTTTACAGGCCCAATGCCAGATGACGAATTTCAGAAAAAACTGCCCACCATAGTAAAAAATCTTGAAGTTAAAATGGATGGCGAAGGTGAAGAGACCATCGTCATGATCCACGGTTACCCAGACAGCCTAGAGCTGTGGGACAAGCAAGTTGAATATTTAAAGCAAGACTATCAGATTGCTCGATTTACTTTGCCGGGGTTCGAGCTAGAAGATAATGGCCAAAGACCCGATTACAATATTCAGCAAATTCGAATGATTATGGATGCCTTTATCGAAAGTTTAGATAGAGATAAGGTGACTGTTCTTGCTCATGACTGGGGCGCGTCTTATGCCTCTCATTATCTTGCGAAAAATGACTTAGTCGACCGACTTATTCTTTTAGATATTGGCAGCTATGGTAACGAGAAATCACCAAGCATTAATGTTAAATACACCTTTGCCCTTGCGCTTGCTTGGGTTTTACCTGAATCTCTCGGTGAAAAATTAACGCTTTTTACTGCGGAAAACATTTTAAAACTGGAAGAGAATGTAGACGCGAATAAAAAAGT
This sequence comes from Shewanella sp. UCD-KL21, assembly GCF_001957135.1. Lineage (GTDB taxonomy): Bacteria > Pseudomonadota > Gammaproteobacteria > Enterobacterales > Shewanellaceae > Shewanella. Next base: position 134,340 of record NZ_MPHK01000005.1, read on the forward strand.
GGCCAATTTACGTTCTGATGCGCGTATGACTTACCCATACTGGCATTTATGGAACGCTATTTTATCAAAAGATTTACCCCAACGTGTCGCGGTAGAAGATTTTGGCACGCCTTTTCTTTTCATCTATGGCAAAGATAAAAATGTCTGGTTCCATGGTAAAGAGTGGCTGCAACAGGTTGTCGATTTGAATAAAGGCCAGGTTGAAGTGGTACCGGGTGGTCACTGGTTTATGGAGTCTTCTGCTGACTTAGTGAATCAAACTATCGATGATTGGATACGTGCGAATTAAAGTCACCCAATGCTGGCTTGGTTATTTAAAAGCTGAAGATTGAATAGGTAACGATTAAATAATAATTGGTTGGCTATCATCAGGTTGATCGAGCCAATATTTGAATTAAGAAGGGGATACTCGTTGAGAGTGTTCCCTTTTTTTGCATTTAGCCTGAGTCGATACTGATACTGACTTTAGCGGATTAAAACTGTGTTAAAACGTGCAGCTGGCATCTTGCGGCTTTAAATCAGCGTTTTAGTTAACCTTGTGATCGCGTTTTAAAAGCGTAATTTCGTTTTAAGATAAAACTCAGTTAAGTTGATTACAATGTAAGATGATATAAATTATTGCCATGAATTGAACACTTAAAAGAGGGTTTTATTATCAAAGATAATCACAGTTCAAACTCGTCTAGCCGTAAGCCTTGGGTGACTCTCGGTGTTATTGCCTCCATAGTGATATTGTTTGCGGTGGTGTTTAATGTCATGCCCAAAGGGTTTAAAACCACCCATGAACAAATTGGCACAGGTAAGCCTGCGTTTGTATTTGTTTATGATCCCAACCTTGCGGTGAGCAATAGCCAAACTGAACAAATGAATGCCGCCCGTACTGAGATCAATGATCAAGCGTTCTTTTTGATCGCCAGAATTGGCACTCCAGAGGGCGATCAATTGATTGCTAAATACCGTGCTAATCCTGCTGAAATGTTACTGTTTGATCCTGCTGGTAACTTGATAAAACGCCAGTATGCATTGAGATCGGCGCCTGAGTTAATGCAGTGGATTAACTAAGTTCAACTCAATATTATTTGAGCTAAAGTGTAATTTACAGATTAAAAAGCCTTGATAGCAAACACTATCAAGGCTTTGTTGTTTCTAGCTCATAGGCAAGTCATTGCTTTAAGTGGTCATCTTACTGGTTTACTGCTTATAGACTTGACCGTCTTTCATCACAAAGCTGACGTTTTCCATTAAGCTGATATTGCTGAGTGGATCGCCATCAACGGCAATAATGTCAGCTAAAAAGCCTGCTTTAATCTGCCCTAGGTTGTCTTGCTTAAGCAAAGCAGCACTGTTGATGGTCGCAGCTTGTAAGGCTTGAGCTGGAGTCATACCAAATGTCACCATACGTGAAAATTGCTTGCCGTTATCACCATGGGGGTAAATTGCCGCATCTGAGCCAAACACCATGTTAGCGCCGGCCCTGACTGCCTTTCGAAAACTGTCGCGCTGGGCTTGCGATACTAACTTTTCTTTATTGATGTTGGCTTCAGGTACACCATTAGCTGCGCCAAAGGCGAGGGTGTATTCAGTATTGTAGATATCACAAGAAAGGTAAGTGCCCGCTTTAACGGCCATGTTAATGGCTTCATCATCCATAAAGCTGCAATGCTCGATACTGTCGATGCCCGCTCTGATCGATTCTTTAATACCGCTAGTGCCATGGGCATGGGAGGCGACCACTAAGCCACGAATGTGGGCTTCATCAACGGCCGATTTAATTTCTTCATAGGTTAACTGCTGCACCCCGACTTTAGTGCCTTTTGAAAACACCCCGCCGGTGGCGCACACTTTAATGGCATTCGCACCGTACTTGATGTTTTCACGCACTTTAGCGCGCACAGCCCACGGTCCATCAGCAACTCCTTGCGATTTTGATTTTTTTTCTGGGGCTGAAAAGTTATCGTCGCAATGTCCGCCGGTAATACTAATTGGATGGCCAACAGCCCAAATTCTTGGCCCTGCAATTTCACCGGCATTGATACCGTCGCGGGTAGCGATAACGGCATAACCTGAAGCGCCTAAATCCCGCACTGTGGTAAAGCCTGCCATTAAGGTTTTTTCGGCATTTTTAACCGCTTTAACGGTTTGGCGTGGAATGGAATAATTTTGCGAGGCTAAAAAATTATCTTCTGCATCACCGCTAAGGTGAACATGCATATCCATTACCCCGGGAAGTAAGGTTTTACCGCTTAAATCGATGAGCTTGTAATCATTATCGGTAGGGATTTTTGCTTGTTGGGTGACTTGGGTTATTTGATTGCCCTTAATGACAATGGCCACGTCTTTTATGGTTTTACCTTTTACAACATCGACGTATGCATCAGCGACCAATAAGGTTGGTTGTGCCAGTGCTGGCACGCTTAGCGTCAGCGAGATTGCCGCTGCTAAACTTAATTTTGTTAGACCCTTTAATATTTTATTTGGCTTTACCATCTGCGTGGTTTTCCTGTTTATTGTTGGTTTAGGTAAGCGAGAAAACCATCATACGACAATTGTTAAGCCAGTGTTAATGCTAAAGGCAATTGAATTGCAACAACTAATGTCGATAGTTATTGCCGCAAGCCGCTTTATATTGGTAGCAAATATCTGCTTAATCGCGGCTGCAGTTGTTTTGTGCTGCCAAACTTCTTGTATAGTTAATATTAGCTTTTTGCATTCAAGGTAAGGTTTATATGGCCACTCTTTCTGAAAATAACGCCGCAGCTCAGCTAACAGATCATTTAAGCGATCAATTAAAGCAAGGCTTTGAAAAAAGCGCAGTGGTGTTATCAGCGCAGGCAGTACGAGACGCCGAGCGGCATTGGGCATCAAATAATAACAACAGCACTTGGCCTTTGATGGTTAAGGCGGCGAGCAGTTTTGTGCAGCGCTTTGAAGCGGCCTTTAATGCATCGCAATCGATATTGGTGGTGGTCGGTCAGGGCAACAATGGTGGTGATGGTTATTACATTGCCAAATTGTTGCTGCAACAGGGCAAAAATGTCGTGGTTTATGCGCCTTTTGGCGCGCCCAAAGCAGGCATCGATGCGCAGCAAGCCATGAATGAATTTTTAGCAGCTGGTGGCAGGGTTCGTGCTAATGCCACAAGCTTAGCTGCATCAACAGCAGCCTCAACAACAGCAGCCTCAACAACAGCAGCAATAGCAACAGCAGCCTCAACAACAGCAGCAATAGCAACAGCAGCAATAGCAACAGCAGCAATAGCAACCTCAGAGTCATACCCAATCATTATTGATGCGCTATTTGGCAGTGGTTTAAGCCGCACCTTATCTGCTGCGGCGATTGAGGTGATTAATTACATTAACCACAGTAGTGGGCAGGTTTACGCCGTTGATGTGCCCAGCGGTTTAAATGCCGATAGCGGCCAGCCTGAGCCAGTTTGCGTTCATGCTAGCGCCACCCACAGTTTTATTGCTTATAAGCCGGGGCTACTTACCGCATACGGGCCAGCCTCTTGTGGCGAGCTGTCTTTAGATACTTTAGAGCTTGAGCCTATTGCTAGTACAACAAAAGAGAATTGGCGCTACGATCCAAGGGTAAACAAGCTGCCATCACGCACAGGCAATACTCATAAAAGTCACCATGGCAATGTCGGTGTTATCGCAGGTCTTGGCAACATGGCGGGCGCAGGCATTATTGCTAGCCGCGCCGCTTTAAACGCTGGGGCTGGGCGAGTGTATTTACAGTGCGAGCCAAGCCATTTTGTCGCCTGCTTGAGCCAATCCCCTGAGATCATGTTTTCTGAAACTACCGACAATACATTACAGCAAAACGCGGTGCTGGTGGTGGGCCCAGGTCTTGGCCGCGGGCCGCAAGCTCAGCAAATCATGCAAACGATATTAACCCTTCAAGCCAACTCTGGCGTTGATAATAAACGCAGCCTCGGGGTGTTAGATGCTGACGGCTTGCGCTATTTAGCAAAGCAGCCGCAAATGGTGGCGCATTGGGTGCTAACTCCCCATGAGGCGGAGGCTGCTGACTTGTTGGGCATATCTGCCGATGAGGTCACTAACGATCGCCTTGCCGCTGCGCTTGCACTGCATAAAAAATATAAAGCAGTGGTGGTATTAAAAGGGGCTGGCACCCTAGTGGCTCACCAAGGGGGAGTCAACTTTTGTCATTCAGGTTCAGCGGCTATGGCGACAGCGGGCATGGGCGATTGCTTAGCAGGTATTATTGCAGCACTTATCGCCCAAGGTTTATCAGCCGAGGATGCCGCCATTACCGGGGTAAACTGGCATGCAACCCTAGGCCATCAGCTTGCCCAAACCCAGAGAATAGTGCTGGCCAGTGATATTTGTGAGCAGCTTAAATTAAGCTGTGATTAACTCACCATAACGCCGTTTTAATGTTTATGCGCTGTAGAGCTGCAGCGAAATGAGGGCATAAAACCGTTTTCAATGTTGAATTAATCGCCATTTAAATACGCTTTTTAGTGGTCGGATGAGTGCGTGGAAGACCATGATAATTCTTAACATTCAATCAGCAATTATTTGGCGCTTGTTGGCCTGTGGCTAAAAGCCAAAAATAAAACGCTGTAGATCTATGTTAAGGCGATATTGTTCCATACTTGCTTAACTAAGCCCCATAAGTGTTTGTTGGCGGTTGCTATTACTTGCTCATAATTTCCACTCTCCCTATCGTCAATTATATGACAAGTCAAATTTTTATTAAATGTGTTAACTTGTTTGAATTTAATTCCTATCTTGCTGTAAATAAATATTTTTTTGACGGTTGTCTGTTTTGTTGGCTCTGTTGTTATATCTTTTTTTTTAATTACTATGTGGCTCGAACAGACCCTTGTTGGCTATTTATATTAATCATTGAGTCTGCTGTCTTCTTTTACCTAATAACTAGAGAAATTGACATGAAAACCAATAAGTTGTTTGGTGCCATTGCCGTGGCGTCAGCGATGTATGTAGTGATACCGAATCAAAGCGCTTATGCTCATGGCTGGGCAGAGTTTCCTGAAGCAAGACAATCAATTTGTTACCAGCAAGGTGGCTTGTGGAGTGGCACGCCACCCAATGCGGCTTGTGCACAGGCGAAAGAGATTTCTGGTACTTACCCATTTATTCAGCGTAATGAATTTGCCATCAATATTCCTGCACCGACTTACAATGATATGGACGTGGTAAAAGCGGCTATTCCTGATGGCAGCTTATGTTATGCCAACGATGCGCAAAAACGCGGCATGGGTGCAGAGCATTCAGACTGGACCCGCACTGAGTTACCAACAGGCACTTTTGAGTACGTGTTTAATGCAACCGCGCCACACAACCCATCTTTCTGGCAGTTTTATTTAACCAAGCCCGGTGTTGATGTATCTAAGCCACTAAAATGGGATGATTTGGAACTAATCCAAGAGTACGGCAATGTTGCTGTGGATGCGGATAAAAAGTACCGCATGGACATTGCGATCCCTGCCGATCGCTCAGGTGATGCGATTTTGTATACTCGCTGGCAGCGCGATGACACCGTGGGTGAAGGATTTTATAACTGTAGTGACATTACCATTAGCGGTGACTCTCCGGTAGAACCAGAACCAAATGAGCCTTATTTAGAGCAAGGTGATGCTTTTATTCCTGCAGATATCAATTTAGATACCCCGCAGCTTGGTGAGTCGGTTAACTATAAAGTCTTTAGTGACAATGGCGATATTCATTCAAGTTTCTCACTAGAAATCACCACAGAAAACCAGCTCGATTGGGACCGCTTATTAGCCTCACAAGTGAACGGTTATTATGAGACTCAATATAGCGGTAACGTATTTATTGGTCGCTGGCATGCAGAAATGAATCACTATATGTATTTCAGAAATGAGCTACATAATAACTTTTTTAATGCCAGTAATGGACAGGCTTATGGTGAGTTCAGTATTAGCGCAAACAACGAGTTTGTAAAAGCTGTGATTACGCCAACAGTGTTAAAAGAAATTACTAATGCCAGCGTTAGCCACGGTGAATACGTGGTACTAACCCCAGCAAGTAGTATCGGTGATATTGAGCAAATCTCTTGGGCGCAAGTGGCAGGTTTGCCGGTTGAAACAGTTATTGGCCAGAATGATGAGCTGATTATCAATACTGTTTTACTTGACAATGTCGCCCAAGAAGTGAGTTTTGAGCTTACTGTTACAGGCCAAGGTGAACAAGATAAAACCGTTTATAGTTTCTCAATTACGCCCACTGACGTAGAGCCAGGCCCAAGCCCTGAGCCATTACCTGGTGAGCAATGGAGCGCATCTGCTGTTTATAATGGCGGTGAAAAGGTGATGCATAATAACCAAGAGTGGACTGCTCAGTGGTGGACCCAAGGTGAAGAGCCTGGCACTACGGGTGAATGGGGCGTGTGGCGTTAATCGCCTTCATGCTTGTTTGCTAAGGTTTTAAACATAATCGCTGTAAACCCTAACGGCCAATCATTGATTGGCCGTTTTTTTATGCTATAACTAAAATATCATCTGGCTAAATGCGCTTTATAAACGTGTTGTTTTTTTACTCTAATCAACATCGATTTAGTTAATCGAATCGGTGTAATAGCAGAATAAGGGCCGCTGTTATTAACTAAAACTTCCTATTGATATTAATACTTTGCTGCAAAGTTCGCTTTAAACCTTTCTATACTAAACGAACAGATAAATAAGAATTTAACTCCAACCTAGTTACTGACTATTTATCTGTGAGCTGCAGGCTACTTTTTAAGACTTTTAAGGCGCTGATGTTAGCGATCAGTGAAAAGGAATTTCATAACGATGAATTTAAATATTGTCAGCGCCGAACAGGCTTCACAGCAAAAGTATGAACTCATAATTATTGGTTCTGGCTTTGGCTCTTCATTCTTTTTACTAGAGGCGCTAAAAAAAATTAACGGTAATATCCTGGTGCTGGAATGGGGCGATTATAATTCGTGGAATTGGCAATTATCCCAAGGAAAAAATTCGGCTGTTGATCCTGCCGATACCTTTAAAAATACAGCTGAAAAAGAATGGAATTGCACCATTGGTTTTGGTGGTGGAATGAATTGCTGGTTTGCCCAAACCCCTCGATTTCATCCTGCCGATTTTAAAACCGCCTCTTTGTATGGGGTCGGCAATGACTGGCCGATTTCCTATGACGATCTTGAGCCCTATTATTGTGATGTCGAAAGCATTATGTCGGTGTCAGGCGACCCTGATATGCACAGTATGCTTCCTCGCTCCAAACCTTTCCCACAACCGCCCCATAGACCCACTGCCATTGATCGCATCATGAAAAATGCCAATATGGACAGCCACTTTATCATGCCAACGGCCAGAGCAAGGGTGTCAACTGATACACGGGCGGCCTGCTGCTCTAATGCCAAATGTAATTTATGTCCCATTCAGGCCAAATTTACTGTGCATAATGGTTTTCAGCAGGTGTATTCGGACCCTAGAGTACACACCTGTTTAAACTCTGAAGTAAGGCATATGCAGCACAGTGATAGCGCGGTTTCTAGCGTGGTTTTTATCAACAACAATCAAGAATATACTGTCAGCGCCGACAAGTTTGTTTTAGGCGCCAACGCCATACAAAGCCCTGCGATATTGCTACGCTCGAAAATGGATTTTGGTGACACAGGTCTTGGGCTACACGAGCAAGTTGGGGTAAAAGTTGAAGTGTTTTTAGATGGTTTAGAGAACTTTGATGGCAGCACGATTACCACAGGGCTCAATTATGCCTTGTATGATGGCGAGTTTAGAAAAGATCACGCTTCTTGTTTGATTTACTTTGAAAATCGTTGGCCTTATGGCTTTAGAAAAGAAGTGGGTCGCTGGCGAGAAACCCTGCCATTAGTCATTGTCGCTGAAGATCTCCCCCAAAAATCCAATAATGTCACTATTGATGCTACTACAGGGCAGGCGGTAGTGAGCTATACCGGAGAATCTGAGTACGCCAAAAAGGGTATTGAGCAGGCTTTAGCGCAATTACCTAAGGTACTTGATGCATTACCTGTGGAAGCGATTCATTTTCGTGGCTGGCGGCCGACTGAATCACATTTACAGGGCACCTTGAGGATGGGCAACATTGATGATGGCTCAGTGGTAGATGCAAACCTTATTCATCATCAATACCGAAACTTATTTGTGGTGGGCACATCAGTATTTGCAAGTTGTTCTTGTGCCAACCCTAGCTTAACCGCTGCAGCATTAGCAGTGCGCGCAGCGAGAATGGGGGTTTAATATGAGTGGTGCTAGTCTTTCTCGGCGCTCGTTTCTTAAAGTGGCGGCGATTGGCGCAGGGCTGGGTGGGGCGGTGTTTTATGGCGTACACACATTAAATACCCAAAATTTTATCGTCTCGAGTCTTGATCGTTTACTGGGTAAGCTAAATATTAGCGATGAAAACCTGCAATTGTTTTGTGAGCAATTTACCGCTGAATATGGTGAGATGAAGCTGCGTGCCATTATTATTTTAGATCAATCATCGGCGTTTGATTTGGTGGTTAAAAAGCGCGCTATCTGGATTGATAAGTATGAGCGAAAATTAGTCACTGATTTTATGATGTCGACCAATTTTTTCCAAGTCAGGAACCCTGCCACAGAGGCGCTGCAATACTACGGCGCTAATCGGCCTTGTTATAATCCTTTTGCCCGCTTTGACATCAGTTGATTGCAGTTGATAAACCATAATACCTTGCCAGTTATGCCTTTCATAAAATCGTGGCCTTTGGCTTAACAAGTGACACTTGTTAAGCCAAAGGCCGTTTTCTTGCCAAATCAGCATTAAAGTTTTCCCTTAAGAAGTCGATGTATATACATGGGCTTAATCGGGTATTTAGCGAATATTAACAGCCAATGTTATTGCGTAAAGTGATTGCGTAATGTTGTTGAACATTTTAATGCTCAATAACGGCTGCTTAATAACGGCTTTCATATTAATAACTACTCGTCATAGCCCCATACTGACAACTGAAATCGCTTGAGAGCAAGCTGCATCATCAGGTCATCAATCACTGTAGATTTGTGAAAATCTCTCTACTTACATTGAAAGTAGGGCTTAATCTTTAAAGGTCGTTTTATGAGTTTTGATGTCTCAATTAAGAGAATGCTCCAAATTACAATTTCGCTAGCATTATTGGCTTTAATCTCTTTAGTTTTAGTGAGTAATACCCAGCAGTCTTTCATCTACGACAGTGTGTTAAATGAAGAAAAGCAAGTTAATACCATTTTTGCTTTAAAAGATACTCGCTTTGATGTTGTGCAAATTCAGCAATTTTTGACCGATGTTGGCGCAACAAAAACTGATGAAGCCAAAGCAGAAGCTTTAGCCTGTTTACATGCCGCGCAGGCCAATATGGATAAGCTTATATTGTTGGCACCGGAATATACTGCAAGAGCTCAATCGATTAAACGTCAAATTAATCAATTGCATGAGTCTGGTTTAAACATGGCTGATGCGTATATAACTCAAGGTACAGATGCCGGCAATTTATTGATGAAAGGTGCTGGCGGCTTTGACCAAGCATCGTCAGAGTTAGCTGATAATTTAGATCAATTAGCCCAAGAGTTAGATGGTAAATTTACTGTTGCGGTACAAGATACTTTAAATGCCACCATGCAAGCTGCCAGTGTGCAATTGTGGGGCAGTATTGGCATTGGTGTGTTTATTATCATTATTTTGTCAGCCCTTTACCGCAATATTTTCACTCCGCTTAATGCTTTAGATAACTCAATGAGTAATGTGGCTTCAGGCTCTAAAGATCTTACCGTGACGCTAGATGACAGTGGCAATAGCGAAATTAATCAGGTCGCTGGCAACTTTAATGTATTTGTAACTAATATTCGTGAGTTAATTACTGATTTTAATGGTAATACCCAGCAATTAGGTACCGCAAGTGTGCAGCTTAAATCGGCCAGTAACGAAACGTTAGCGGGCATGCAGCGCTTACAAGGTGAAACCGAGCAAGTTGCAACAGCGATGAATCAAATGCAGGCGACCGTAGTAGAAGTGGCTAATAATGCTGAGCTGGCAGCGCAAGCAGCTAAAGATTCTGATACCCAAGCAGTCCATGGTGACATGATAGTTCAGCAAACGATCGCCTCGATCGATAACCTCTCTGGCGGGGTTGAACAGGCTGCCAATGCCTTACAAAAATTACAAAACGATGCCGATAATATTGGCAGCATTTTAGATGTGATCCGCAGTATTTCAGAGCAAACTAACTTACTGGCACTCAATGCCGCCATTGAAGCTGCGCGTGCGGGCGAGCACGGTCGAGGCTTTGCCGTAGTGGCCGACGAGGTCAGAACTTTGTCAAAACGAACCCAAGAGTCCACTAATCAAATTCAGCAAATGATTGGGCAATTACAAACCGGTGTTAAAGATGCCGTATCAGTAATGGACTCAAGCCGTGAGCAAGCAGATAAAAGTACTGAGCAAGCTGCGCAAGCAGGTGATGCCTTAGCTAAAATTACCGAATCGGTTGCGATGATTTCTAATATGGCAACCCAAATCGCCACAGCAGCAGAAGAGCAAACTGCGGTCAGTGATGAAATTAATCGTAATATTGTCAATATTAGTGATGAAGCCAGATTAACGGCGAGCAATGCCGACCAATCACATAGTGCCAGTGTGCAGGTTAATCATCTGTCACAGCAACTCAGAGAACAAATTGGTCAATTTAAAACAAGTTAGTGAATCAATGTGACAGTTTTGCCACTAAGCCACCCGTTATTTAGAGGCTAATGTTGTGTTATAAGCATGGTGTTATAAGCATGGTGTTATATGCATAGTGATATAAGTATAGTGATAGAGGCCTAAGGGAGATAAACCCATTCCCTTAGGTTTTTTCATCAATACCAAGTGGTTCAAGTTACTTATATCAATAAGCTAATGAAAAATTCTGCGCTAGAATACTGTTGGGTTGTCTTTCATCTTTAGGAGGCTTCAAGCCCCTTCAAAGTGCAGCATTAGTTTCATTTAATGGCTTTTTAGATTTGAGGTTCATGAATAAATCTAAGACTTATTTCATAATAAGCTTTATCGATTGCTATTTAGCTCGCAAGTACCGCTAACATATGCCTCAAAAATATTTTGCTAAAACTCATTTTCTTCATATTTATCCCCTTTAATTCTAGTTTTTACATCATTCATGTTATATCTGCCTACAAGTGCTAAAAATTATAGCTTAAATAGTATTTATTAGCTGTTTTTGTAGCTTTAAACTGTATTTTATCCACTATCAATTAACGATTTTTTAGGCTGGCAGTAATATCACGTCCTTTTTATTTCGTACGAAATAACCACAAAACATGACCTTTATAGCAAAATTTGACACTTTATTGGCCATTAAGCGAGCTCTAGCAGATTTTTCTTTACTTATTTCTGCTTCAATATTACATTCGCCGCAAATAGTCTTTGGGTATAACTAAGCCTTTAGCCGACAAGTATGCGCAAGCTCGTTAAATTTCATGTTAAGTATCCTTAAATTGTCCATAAATACTCATGGCAGTGGTGAAAACTCCATTGTTACACCAGTTATTGGTTTAAGTTTTTTCGCTATCGCTTCAGGCTTTTTAATGAGCCTAGTACCATTATCTTTACCATACTTTGGCCTTAGTCCATCGCTAACTCCTTGGCTTGCAAGTGTGTTTTATTTTGGCATTTTATTAGGTGCTACTTGTATTCAAAAGGTGATTAAGCGACTTGGTCATCGGCGCGCATTTATCGTTTTTTTATGTCTGCTGGCATTAACGGTGGCAACAATGATACTGCTACCTCATCAGATCAGCTGGCTTGCTGCGCGATTTGTTGCTGGACTGGCGGTTGCAGGCATTTTTGTGGTGGTAGAGTCTTGGCTTTTGATGTCTAATTGCCCTAAAAAGCGTGCTAAACGTCTCGGTCTTTACATGGCGGCACTTTACGGAGGTAGCGCCGCTGGACAGCTGGCTATTTCGGTATTCGGTACTGAAGGCATTACGCCTTATCTGTTTGTATTAGCGTTGTTATTTTTAGCTACTTTGGCACCAGTGCTTATTCGACATGGTCAGCCTCCTAGTCATCAGCAGCAGCGCTTTAACCGCAAAGACATTCGTCATTTGAGCCGGCCAGCGATCATCGGATGTATGGTGTCTGGGCTATTGCTGGGACCAATTTATGGATTAATGCCGCTATATATCAGTCTATCAAGTGCTTATGCTGACTATACCGGGCTATTGATGGCGATTGTCATTGTGGGTGGCATGGCGGTGCAGCCGATTGCAGGTAGCATGTCGACTCGCATGTGTAAAAGTTTACTTATGGCAATTATTAGTCTTGTTGGCTGCGTTGCTGTGTTAGGCATACTGGAGTCAACCAGTTTAGTCATGATGGGGCTAAGTTTACTATGCCTAGGTGCTGCGAGTTTTGCTCTATATCCAATAGCGATAACGCTGGCTTGTGATAATTTGCCCCAAGAGAAAATGGTTTCAGCGACTGAAGTGATGTTGCTGTGTTACAGCGTAGGCTCAGTATTAGGGCCATTATTGGCGACCACATTTACCGATGTCGGCAACGGATTAATTATCTATTTAGGTGTCTGCTTGTTTTCCACCTGCATGTATATGTTATTTAAGAGTACTGAAACACTACCATCTGGCCATAAACCTATCGCAGGTTAGTTGCCAAAGGTTTTTTATAACCAATCCTATTGAGCCTAATGGGATTGGTTGTTTAGGCTTTTATAGTGTTAGCTCCCCCGACACTTTGATTAGCTATATCCAGCTCGCCAGTTGCTTTTTAGTGGGTTTGCTGCCTTTATGCACCACTTTTTCATCCACCACCACAGCGGGTGTGCTCATTACCCCATAAGCCATAATTTGCGCCATGTCGGTGACTTTCTCTATTGTGACAGTCACGGCTTTTTCATCGGCAACGGCTTGGGCAAGTTCTGCTGTTTCAAGGCACTTTTTACAGCCGGAGCCTAATATTTTAATGGTTTTCATAATACATCCTTATTTGTTAGGCGGTTAAGTCACCCATGTTTTTTACATCAGTAACCTCATAAAAATGGCGTAAAGGCATTAAACAGCCAACCGACTAAGGTAAATGCCACCAATAGCAGGCTGAATAATATTGCCAGTAAGCGCCACTGCATAACCTGTTTTAGTAAGATAAATTCTGGGAAGCTAGCTGCAACCGTGCTCATGCAAAATGCCAGTGTGGTGCCTATGGGTAGGCCATTAACAATCAAACTTTCCATCACTGGGATCACTCCCGTGGCGTTTGAATAAAGCGGGATCCCCAGTAGCACTGCAGCAGGTACTGACCACCATTGACCATCGCCTAAATGGGCCTCAATCCAACCATCGGGTACAAAGCCGTGCAGCGCCGCGCCAAGGCCGACACCAATAATGACCCATTTCCATACTCGGCCAAAAATATCGAACATCTCAGTTTTGGCAAATTGATGCCGCTGTGACATTGATAGGGCTTGGGTTTGAATATCGTCAGGGTTATTAGCAGTGCTATGTTGTTGACCGCGTTTGAGGGCTTCAGCGGCAAAAGATTGTAGCCAGCGCTCAGCTTTTATTGCATCGAGAAAGAAGCCGCCTAACATGCCGACACTCATGCCAACCAGGACATATAAGAGGGTAAATTTTATCCCCAGTAGACTCATGAGTAGCAAGATGGCCACTTCGTTGATTAGCGGTGAGGTGATCAAAAAGCTCATGGTGATCCCAAGGGGGATCCCAGCTGAGGTAAAGCCGAGAAATACCGGAATACTGGAGCAAGAACAAAATGGCGTTACCACCCCAAATCCAGAGCCCATTAAGTAACCTAAGCCCTTAGGTTTACCTGCTAAATAGTCTCTGACTCGTTCAACATTTAATGAGGCTCGCATTAAGGCGATGAGGTAAATCATCACCAGCAGTAGGGCAAAAATCTTAGTGACGTCTTCAACAAAAAAATGCATTGCATCCCCAAGCTTTGTCTGCGCCGACAAGCCCAATAAGTCGTAAATTAGCCATGATGCAAAATCAGTGAAAATTTGAAACATAGGTTAATGCTCAAAAAAACGTCTTATATCCAAGATAGCGGATTTTTAGTAATGAAAATAAGCGCTAGCTCTCGCTTTTGCATAAAGGGCTGGTGCGGAAAGGTTTGTCACAATATCGGTTAAATAAAGCTAAAACACCACTTAAGCTTAGTGCTTACAGAAGTTATCACTGAAGGGGTTTGAAACTGAAAACCAGCCTCGCATTTGGGGTAAACCTTAATGCGAGGCTGTGGTCTAGACATTGTGAAGTGGCATTAAATTAATGATTAAATAGAAGTTAATATTTGCTACTTCATGATAATTTCTCTTAATCGGTATTCACCGGTTAAGGTTCTTACATTGGGGTAAGTTTTGGTGATTTTACGGCTGTTGTCTTGATTGGCTTGGCCCCAACTTTTCATAAATTTTTTATACTTTTCCTGATTGGGCTCTAAATCGGCGCTATTTTCAAACATCACCATCAGTACCATATTGAACTCACCACTTTGTGGTAATTCACTGGCAAAAATTTTCCAATCTTTAATATAACCCAGCTCTTTTTGTAACCGCACCGCTTTAACCCAACTTTCTCTTAAGCCTTCTAGGTAAACGTCTTCCATGTTGGGATCGATCCTAACAGTGGTCATCGAAGTCACTTCTTTTCCAATGTCATAGTCTTTATAAATCTCAAGCTCAGCCTGAGAAGAAACGGCAAAGAGTAAGCTGCATAATCCGATTATTAATACGATATATTTCATCTTAATCTCTCTTAGGTTGTTAAAAATTTAACACCGAGAAGTATAGTGACGAATGTGTTAATAGCGAGTGGCTAAGGCTTAATGCAGACTTTCTATTTACGCTAATCAGCCAGTGGCATGGGCGACAACACGCTTGAGGAGAGTCGTTTAAGCTGTGAGTGGGGGGAGGATTGGTTTAAATCTGAGTGGAATAAGTTGTGAAGGGAATGATTGTTTTATCGTATCGTTCCCTTCGCTTGCTGTCAGCTTGATAAGCTTTAGTTATGGTGGGCTTTTAGCTGCTGGAATAACACATCTTTTAAATTAGCCCGCTGCACTTTGAGCTGGTGCATGTGTTCGTCATCGGTTGGGCTGCCATCAATTTCAAGCTGGCGGATTTCATAATCCAGTAGGTGGTATTGTTTAGATTGTTTTTGAAACGTTTCATCTTTATGTGTTAAATCAACAATGTCTTGCTTAAATTCTGGAAAGTCGAAAATTAGTGCGTGATTCTCATTTAACATAGTAACCCCTAAATGGTGAACAGAAATTCAGTATTTTGGAACTGAGTTCACTATAGCATTATGTTGTTTAAAAATGGCGAGCTAGTTAACAAACTTTAATGACTTTTTCGCTAAAAATAAGATTTTTTTGAGTAGGTTAGGATTGGTTATTTATTATCTTAACCCACCCATTCAGTTAGTGATATTTTAGCCATTAGCTTGCACATGTTTAAGGGCGGCTTGTAAGGCTTCATAGCGGAACAAAAAGGTGTTTTCAGCGGGTAGCGAATCAATCACGTGAAACTTCTGCAGCTGCTCTTTGGTTTGTAGGTTAGGGCACAATAAAAACACTTCACAATGGGCATCTTGCGCATCCTTAATGGCATTTTCTAGCGCTAGGCCGACGGTAACATCGATCATCGGCACGTCAGTAAGATCGAGGATCATCGCTTCATAATCAGCCACACTGGTATGTTGGCGAGAGATCGCTTTTGACACGCTGAAGATCATTGGCCCTGACAGATAGAAAAACAGCACTTTACCATTGGCTTGATCCAGTAAGCCGCGTTCGCTTTGGGTCAGCGGCACATCGTTTTGATCGGCATCACTAATGGCTTTGACTTGCCTTGCTTGCTGCTGGCTTAATTGTTCAATGATAATAATGTTAGAAATAAACACCCCAAGGCCAACGGCAACAATCAAATCGACAAAGACGGTTAAGATCATCACCCCGTACATGATCGCCATGCCTTGCATACTGACTTTGTGAGCCCGTTGAATAAAGCTCCAATCAAGGATATTAAAGCCCACATACACCGCAATACCAGCCAAAACGGCCATAGGAATAGGCTCTGTTAAACCGCCTGCCACAAGTACCACTAATGCCAGCATTAGCGCGCGAACCATACCTGAAACGGGTGAGTGTGCACCTACCTGAATATTGGTCACTGTACCCATAGTCGCGCCAGCACCGGGCAGGGCACCGAATAAGCCAGAAATCATATTGGCCAAGCCCTGACCCCGTAACTCTTTGTCTGAGTCATGCTCTTTACGGGTCAATGAATCGCCGATAACGGCGGTAAGTAAAGTATCGATACAGCCTAAGGTGCCTAGCACTAAGGCATCAATCACCATGGTCATAAAAATATCCACATTGATATGTGGGATCACTAAAGAAGGTAACCCTGCAGGAATAACCCCAATACGGCGAATGCTGTCACTATCAAATAAAATCACTGACAGTAACGTGATGGCGACTAAGGCAACCAGTTGCGCAGGGACGTATTTACGATAGCGTTGAGGGAATAAAAATAATGTCGCTAAGGTCAGCAAGCCTAAAAATAGCTCAGCAAACTTAATGTTGCTTAAGGTGTCGGGCAGGGCTGATAAGGTGCCTAACACACCACCTGCAGGAGCGGCATGACCTAACAGTGGAGACAATTGTAAGATGATTAAAATCACCCCAATGCCTGACATAAAGCCTGAAATGACACTGTATGGCATTAAGGTGACGTATTTACCTAGCTTGAGCGTGCCCAGTAAAAATTGAAACCCGCCGGCCATCATCACCACGGTAAAGGATATTGCCATTCCTGATTCAGGATACTTGGCCACCATGCTAGTTAAAATGGCGGTCATTATTACGGTCATAGGGCCGGTAGGTTCAGATATTAAGCTCGATGAGCCGCCAAATAAGGAGGCAAAAAAGCCCACTAATATCGCGCCCCATAATCCCGCTTCAGCACCAGCGCCAGAGGCAACACCAAAGGCCAGTGCCAAGGGCAGGGAAATGATGGCTGTGGTGACGCCGCCAAACAAATCGCCTTTAAGATTGACGTCTTTGAACCGTTCCTTAAACAAAATGCTAACCCTTTAGAACTAATTTGGCGCAACTTTATCAAATATTTAACTATTTTGTATAGATAAGAGGCGGTTGTTTATATCAATAAGCAACTGGTTGGCGCAGCTGTTGAGGCAAATATTTAACTGTTTTTATAGATAAGCGACAGGTTGGCGTGGTTGTTAAGGCAAATATTTAACTGTTTTTATAGATAAGCGACAGGTTGGCGTGGTTGTTAAGGCAAATATTTAACTGTTTTTATAGATAAGCGACAGGTTGGCGTGGTTGTTAAGGCAAATATTTAACTGTTTTTATAGATAAGCGACAGGTTGGCGTGGYTGTTAAGGCAAATATTTAATTGTTTTGTATAGATAAGAGGCGGTTGTTTATATCAATAAGCAACTGCTTGGCGCTGCTATTGAAGTAACGAGCAATGAGCAATGGGTACTGGATCAGGGTTAAAATTGATGAATAAGCCTACAAAAACGCCCAATGACACTACATTGGGCGATTTAGCTAACGGCGCTTTTTAACGCCACTAAACAGTAATATAAATAACGCTTACTGGTTAAGTTCTAACTCATAGAAGCTTGCTTGGGCATAGTCACCGGCTTCCATACCGCGCCACTCACAGTTTGAGCTACTGGCTTTGGTATTACATTGATTGTAAACACCCGCTTTGTAGTACATCCAATCAGCTTGGTAGCCTTGGTCAACTTCATGGCCTTGGTAATTACCTTCAGCTAGGTTCACATCAAAGGTTTTAACGATTTCGTTGGCTTCACCAGGATTTTTGGTGAAAGTAAGCTGCATGATGTCGCCTTCAATATTCACTTCATAAGAGAATATTTCGCCTAGACGGATACCATCTTGTGGATCGTCATGGTGCTCACGTAGGTTGTAGGTGCCAAATACATTATGGCGAATATCTTTACGTAGCTTCTTGCCGTTACTGTCTCTGGCATCTTGTAATTCTGGAATTGGGTTTAGCTCGTAGTTCCAAGACAGCGAACCAAATTCGTGACCCGGCAGCTTACGATATAAGATTTTTAATGGCTCGTTATCTGAACCATGAATTTGGCCAATAACCACTGCAAAGGCATTGTTCTTGCGGTATTCACCACTGGTACTGACTTGATCAACTGCCAAGGTGGCTTTTAGTTGGCCGCCAATTGCGCCGTATTCGCTAGCATTGGGGTGAGAGGCAATCACAAAATTTGTTTTTGGGTCATCGTACTTTTCAGCCAACATGCCGCGTAATTCACTACGGGTGTTTTTACTATTTGGCGTTGTAGGCGCTTCATTTGGTGCGACGAAAACCAAGGCTCCGGTTTTAGGGTCGGTATAAAACCACTCAGGGTGAACGTATGGAGTTTGGGTATTACCAAGGTCGTGGCGATTAATCTCTAAGGCTTTGCCTTTACGCGAACCTTCTGTGGTTAGCTCAGGAAGGGTGATCTTCCATTTTGTTAGGTCAAAATTTTGTGCTGGCGCTTTAGTCGCATCAAGATTGTATTTAGTGAGATCGTAGTTGAACTCTTTTTTAACTTGTGGCGCTGGTGATGTCGCGGAGCAACCTGCAAGAATAGCAACCGCTAGTAAACTAAGATGGAGCTTTTTCATTGTTTTTACCCTTAGAATTATCTCTATTTCATTGCTGTAGAATACTACGTATTATTGTATTACAAAAGTGTGATCAAGATAGGGAAATGAATTTTTTGCTGCACAATTAAGCTAACTTTGTGCACTATTTTGACTTTTAGCAGCCTTGTTCGTGTTTGCTCTTGTAAAAATATCGCAATTTCGCATAATTTTGCACCATTGGGTGGCGACTTGCTTGTCTGGTGATTCAAAATGGTGCAATTGCTGTACTTTAATGTTGCTTTAGCGACGAGCTAATCGTTATTTATGCACTTATTTGGGTCGTAATTAGTCACATTTCACCTTACCCATCAATGTCTTGCACCTTAGTGGTACAAATTAGTATGACAAAACCTTCATAACGGAATAATTCTTGCTTTTGTAAGTCCCTGAATTTAATAAAAGAAAACTTATGGGGATAAGCATGGATAACATTAGTGATGCAATTAGCGTCATGGCACAAAGTGCAAATACATTATTTATCTTACTTGGTGCCATTATGGTGCTGGCAATGCATGCAGGTTTTGCATTTTTAGAAGTCGGTACTGTTAGGCATAAAAACCAAGTGAACGCGCTGGTGAAAATCTTAACTGATTTTGCTTTTTCTGCGGTGGCGTACTTTGTTATTGGCTATCAAGTGGCTTACGGCAGTCATTTTTTTGTGAGTGCAGATGCACTCACAGCTAATAATGGCTACGAGCTAGTTAAGTTCTTTTTCTTACTTACCTTTGCGGCTGCGATCCCTGCTATCGTATCGGGTGGTATTGCCGAGCGCGGCAGTTTTAAACCTTTCTTATTAGCATCAGCATTAATAGTGGCATTCGTTTATCCGCTTTTTGAAGGCATGATTTGGAATGGTAACTTTGGTTTTCAAACTTGGTTAAATGACACCTTTGGCGCCGAGTTTCATGACTTTGCAGGCTCGGTGGTGGTACATGGTATGGGTGGCTGGTTAGCGCTGGTGGCGATTTATGTCTTGGGCTCCCGTCAAGGCCGTAAACCGGGGGTAGCGTTTGCGCCGTCTAATATTCCGTTTTTGGCACTTGGCTCATGGGTACTGATTGTCGGTTGGTTTGGCTTTAATGTTATGTCAGCGCAAACCCTTGATGGCATTAGTGGCTTAGTGGCGGTAAACAGTTTAATGGCCATGGTTGGCGGCACTATTATCGCCTTGATTGTCGGTAAAAATGACCCTGGTTTTATCCATAATGGCCCGCTTGCAGGCTTGGTAGCTGTGTGTGCTGGTTCTGATTTAATGCACCCAGTAGGGGCGTTTATTGTTGGCGGTGTGGCCGGTGGTTTATTTGTGATGGTGTATACCCGTTTACAACGCAGTAGCAAAATTGATGATGTATTAGGCGTTTGGCCGTTACATGGTTTATGTGGTGTGTGGGGCGGCGTTGCTGCTGGCATATTCGGTCAGCAAGCTTTGGGTGGATTAGGCGGCGTAAGCTTAATGTCGCAAGTGGTTGGCACTGTCGCTGGGGTTGCAGTGGCGCTTATTGGTGGCTTTATTGTGTATGGCATAGTCAATAAAATTGCTAGCTTACGATTAAGCCAAGAAGATGAATTTATCGGCGCTGATTTAGCAATCCATAAGATTGGCTCTACCAACTCAGATAAATAGTCTGTTATGCACTAATAGCGGTATAAATCGCTTTGGTGAGTAATACTTTAATTAAGGTGCTAATAGGCGCCTTAATTGATCTTGTTGCTATATTTGATGGGGGTCATGTCATGTATTGTCGATGTCAGTTGTGGTTTGTATGTGGTTTGTATGTGGTTTATAAAAAGCACGCTACCGACACTAAACTGATCATATTGCTATATTTGATGACTGTCATGTATTGTCGATGTCAGTTGTGGTTTGTATGTGGTTTACAAAAATCACGCTGCGGACACTAAACTGACCTGTGTTTCTGGTAAACTCAGTTTATTAGTTGCTAAAGCGTTAGCTGGTAACACATTCGTTCTTGAAACAGTTGATCAGATCGGTTTAAAACTGTTTTTAAATTTTGCTTAAAAGGAATCTCCCATGCGCACATCATTAACCTTATCTGCATCTATCGCCGCTTTATTGCTTGTTCAAGGCTGTAATGAACAAGTTGAGCCACAACCTGAGCCAGCACAAGCAGTGGTAAAAGCGGCCCCTGTTGAAAAAGCGGCAGAAATGGCAAAACCTGATACTAGCTCTGAAAAAGGGATCGCTATGCAACAAGGAACAGTAAGATATTTTGATCTTGAAGGTGGATTTTGGGGCATTCTAACTGACGACGGTCAGCAAATTTTGCCAAGTAACCTAGCAAAAGAACATCAAAAAGATGGTTTACGTTTGAGCTTTAGTGCTGCTGAAGTAACTGACATGATGACGATTCAGCAATGGGGTGTTTTATCAACGTTGAGCAATGTTGAAGTTATTGGCCAAGTAGAAAGTAAAGGTGGTAATCCACTTATCTAGACTTAAATTTATGCCACTTGGCTAAAGCTGTGCTGTTTAAACTTGGTGCAGATTAAGACACGCTTTAAGCAAATGTGATTAATAAGCATAGTTAACATGCCTATTAAACAATGGGCTGACCTATAACAGGTCAGCCTATTTTTTACGCTACTATTCTCAATGTTTGTTTTAGCTGTTTACTTAAAACAGTTTCTTGAACTAGCCAGATATTTAATCCTTTCGACATAAAACCCCATAGCACCTCCGAAGTTGAGCTCAAAGCAGGTTTACAATATAGAACGTAATGTAAATGATAATAATTTCTATTTACATTGTTGTTATTGCTTTGTTAGGATCGCCACATACATTAGTTGGTTCTAACAAAAGGATTGTTTGTAATATGAAATCTCGCTATCACACATCGTTATCTCTTGGGGCAAAAGCCGTTGCTACCGCCTTGGTTTTTAGTGGCGCACCTGCCTATGCTGCTGAAGCAACAACTGAAGCTTGCGATAAAAGCGAAAATATTGAATGCCAGTCTGAACTGTCACAAGAAGCGATTGAGCGCATTGAAGTCCACGGAGTAAAAAGCTCAGTCTACTTTTATGATAAATCGGGTGACAAACGCCGCGTTGCTGATCTGGTTGATACCCCACAAATGATCACGGTATTAACTCAAGATCAAATTCAAGAATCTGGCTTAACCGACCTTAAAGATATTCTTTCTACCCAAGCGGGTGTGACCTTGGGAACCGGTGAAAACGGTAATGCCTTTGGCGATCGTTACATTATTCGTGGCCATGAAGCCCGCAGTGATGTGTTTGTTGATGGTCTGCGCGATCCGGGCATGACTACTCGTGAGAGTTTTGCCACCGAACAAGTTGAAATTACCAAAGGCCCAAGCTCTACCTTTGCAGGACGTGGATCTTCAGGTGGCGCAGTGAACAGTGTCACCAAAAAAGCCTCAACGGCTTATGACTTTGGCCGTGTTGATGCCGCTGTGGGTACTGACGACCATACCCGTTTTACGGTCGATTATAACGTGCCGTTAGCTGAGGATGTTGGCTTGCGAGTCAACGGTCTTATTGCAGATGAAGATAAGCCCGGCCGTGAAGGCATCAGTGCAGAAAGAAAAGGCGCTCAATTATCTTTGGTATATGAGCCATCTGATGTGTTGTCATTTATTTTTGATGGTTACTACATGAAAGCCGATGATGTGGCGGACTTAGGTAGCTACTTTGACCAAGATACCCGTAAGCCGATTGAAGATATTCCGGTTTATGCGCAAGAGTCAGATTTCTTAAGCTCAGATGTGCGCACCTTTACTCTGCGCACCGAATATGAAATTTCAGACAATTTAAGTTTTTATAATGCCACCCGTGTAGGTCGCACTGAAAATGGCTACATTACCACTGGTATGAGCGGTACTAATCGCGCTGCGAGCGATCTTGACGCGCCAGGAGCTGAAACCCTAACCATTAGTACCCATCAAGGACGCCAAGATGTTGAATACTGGAGCACTCAGTTCAACTTATTCTGGAATACCGATATTTTAGGTATGGAGAATAAGTGGGTCTTCGGTGTTGAATATACCGATGAATCAGTGGATAACGGCGTTTATGATATCGTCAATAATAACGCCACTAACTGTATCGTTGAAGGCCGTCGAGGTGACTCAGGTGCTTACTGTATTATTGATGGTAATGGCGATGAAGTTGATAATATTGACCAGCTGATGGGCCGTACTTATACCAAAGGGGCATCTGATGCCATATATAACATCGAAACCATCTCGTCTTACTTCATGGATACCGTGAGTCTTACTGATGATTTAGAGCTATTTTTTGGCTTTAGATATGACAGCTTTGATTACACCAATGACACCTCAAGTAGCCGCAATGGTGATATTTTATATGACTATTCCGACAGCATGTATAACGGCCATGCTGGCTTAGTGTACAACTTGACTGACGCGGGCAATATATACGCTAGCTACAGCACAGCGACGAACATTAACGGCGGCGAGTCTGACCTTGGTGCAAGTTGTGGTTATGGTGGACTTTGTGGCACACCTGAGCAAGTACTGGCAGCAGATCCTGAAGCGGTTGAAAATATTGAGCTTGGCACCAAATGGATGCTATTTGATGATAGCGTGATGTTTTCTGCCTCGGTATTCCAAATCACTAAAGATGATGTAATGGAAAGCGTGGGAGATAGCTATTCAACTCTAGGCAGCCTTAATACCGGTAAAAACCGTGTTGAAGGGATTGAAATTGGCATGGTGGGTAACATCACTGAGGCGTTAAGTATTCAATTATCGGCGTCATTAATGGACTCAGAAGTACTTGAATCATTTAATGAAGATTATATTGGTAAAAAGCTGAGTAACTTTGCTGACGAAAGTGCCTACTTACAACTTCGTTATGAGATTAATGACATGTTCGTCATTGGTGGTGGTTACACTTACCAAGGTGAAATGTTCGGTGGCCAACCTGATACTGCCGCTGGATATGATAGTGAAAATGGCCGTTACAGCATAGAAGTACCTGCATACCAAGTGGTGAGTTTATTCGCGAACTACAATGCCACAGAAGCATTAACCTTCCGCTTGAATGTAGGTAACGTGTTAGATGAAGAGTACTGGACAGCAGCATACCGTTCAGGCTCATTCATGTACCTAGGCGATGCTAGAAACGCTAATTTAACTGCAACATTTGAATTTTAATTAAAGGGATTATCATGATTGTTATTGAGAAAATATTGACTGCTGAAGAAGTGAGTTTATTCAGGCAGCAATTAGCTGACGCGCCATGGTTAGACGGCAAGCAAACCGCCATGGGTATGGCGGCGTCAGTCAAAAATAACAATCAAGCTGATGCTAATGATGATGTGGTGCGCCAACTGGCTAATACTTTATTAGCTAAGTTTGGCAGCACCCCAAAGGTCGTTTCGGCGGCTTTACCCCATAAAATTTTTCCGCCTTGCTTTAATCGCTATGGTATATCTGAAGAATATGGTTTTCACGTAGATGCAGCAGTGATGCGCATTCCGGGCACCAATGAGGTGCTAAGAAGTGATATGTCTATGACCACGTTTTTAAGTGAGCCAGATGAGTATGACGGCGGCGAGTTAATCATTGCTACCGAGTTTGGCGAGCAGCAAATAAAGCTGCCTGCAGGGTACGCGGTATTGTACCCGTCTAGTAGTTTGCACAAGGTAACGGCGGTGACCCGTGGTGAACGAGTCGCAGCCATTACTTGGATGCAAAGCATGGTGGCCGATACTAGTTTAAGGCAAAATCTGTATCAGCTTGATCAAACCATTCAAACGCTCATTAGCCAAGGTAATACCGATCGCACTGAGTTAGATAATCTGCACAATGTTTATCATAACTTGATCCGTCAATTTACCCAGCTGTAAGTCTAAACCCGTTTTAACAGCTAACTCGCTAAATGGCGCTGTTTATAATCAACAGGGCAAATGCCATAAAACTGTTTAAACAGGCGACTAAAATGGCTAGCACTGTGATAACCCAGTGAATAACACACTTGGGTTATTTGCTGACCTTGCTCTATCAGCGTCGCCGCTTGAGTTAAGCGGCTTTGCTGCTGATAAACCATCGGCGTGCAGCCCAAATGTTGTTTAAATTGCTGAAAAAACTTACTGCGACTCATGCAGGCTTGTCGGCACAAGGCATTAATATCTAATGGTTCACTGAGGTGCTGCTTAATATAGTGTAACGCCGCGTTTAGGCCGTTAAATTGTGGGTCGTTATGACTGTGATGCAATAAAAAATCGCGGGTTTGATGACGCATCAAGCGCACTATTAATTCTGAAATCGCCAAATCAATTAAATAACTGCGATCCTGTCCGTTCTCGGTATAAATCGCCACAATTCTGTCTAATAGCGCTTGGGTTTGCTGATTATGGTGGGTATGCACTAAAGATTGTTGGTATTGCCAGTGGCCGTATTGTTTATCGATAGGGGCGCTAAGATTAAGCTTATCGGCAATTTGTTGCACTCGCTCAGTTGAAATTTCAATGGCAAGACAGGTAGTAGGTTGATGGATTTTTGCCTCAGGAAAATCAATTTCTACGGCCTGATTAGGCGCCATAATAAAAGATTCATGGGGGTAAAACGCCGCCTCATAATCATCTACCGCATGCATGACTTTTTTACCTGTTAGCATGCCGCAAAATAACAGTTGGTCAGATTTAAGTGCCACCCTCGAGGCTTGCTCAAAGGTATCGTAAATACTCAGTTCAGATTCAGGTCCAGCAAAGCTAATCTTGTTTTCTACTAGTACCTTTGGCTTGCTGCGCTGCAGTTGTAGGCGTCCACTGATCATATTGTTCCCTCACAGAGTGATACCAAGTCATTTGGTATCTTTGTTCCTGAACAACAATCCTTACTTATGCTGTGATAGCTTGCCCCTTAAATCGCGGAGCTAACTCGTTAACTTAGCTCAGCTTATGGGCAATATCGCCATGAGCTAGACACCAGTTTCACAATCATTTGTACTGTGAGTCAACAGCTGTGGATTCTCAGAATAGTCACTTTCCAATTATTGATTTAGCTTAATTAGTTATCCAAAAAATACAATTAGAGGAAAGTAGCATGATTTACGCAGCACCCGGCGAAGCAGGTTCAGAAATGAGCTATAAATCGGTATATCAAAACTACATAGGCGGTCAGTGGGTTGAGCCTGTTAATGGTCGATACTTTGACAATATCAGCCCAGTAAATGGCCAAGTTTTTTGTAAAATTCCCCGTTCAGATGCACAAGATATTGAGTTAGCCCTTGATGCAGCCCATAAAGCCCAAGCATCTTGGGGTAAAACCTCTGCCACGGAGCGTTCTAATATTTTATTAAAAATAGCCGATCGCATCGAAAATAACCTAACGGCTCTGGCTGTGGCCGAAACTTGGGATAACGGTAAAGCCGTGCGCGAAACCCTTAATGCCGATATTCCCTTAGCGGTGGATCACTTCCGTTACTTTGCTGGCTGTTTACGGGCCCAAGAGGGCAGCGCCGCAGAGATTGATGCCAATACCTTGTCGTACCATATTCATGAGCCATTAGGGGTTGTCGGGCAAATTATTCCGTGGAACTTTCCTATATTAATGGCGACCTGGAAGCTTGGGCCTGCACTCGCAGCGGGCAACAGCGTGATCCTTAAACCTGCGGAGCAAACACCAGCATCAATTCTATTTTTAATGGAGTTAATTGGCGATCTACTGCCTGCTGGGGTGCTTAATATCGTTAATGGTATTGGCGAAGAAGCAGGTCAAGCGCTCGCAACCAGTAAGCGTATTGCTAAAATTGCCTTTACCGGCTCAACTCCTGTTGGCTCGCATATTTTAAAATGCGCCGCTGAAAACATTATTCCCTCCACGGTTGAGCTAGGTGGTAAGTCACCCAATATCATCTTTAACGATGTGGTTAACTTTGAAGATGAATATTTAAGTAAGTGCGTAGAAGGCGCGGTATTAGCCTTTTTCAACCAAGGGGAAGTGTGTACTTGCCCGTCACGGCTACTTATTCAAGAAGATATTTACCCACAATTTATGGAAATGCTGATAGAGCGTTCAAAAGCGATCAAGCGCGGTAATCCCTTAGATACCGACACCATGGTTGGCGCGCAGGCATCGAAAGAGCAGTTCGATAAAATATTAGGCTACATTGATATCGGCAAAAAAGAAGGCGCAGAAGTGTTATTAGGCGGCGAGATTGCATCTGTGGGTGATAATTTTGATAGTGGTTTTTATATTCAGCCGACATTACTTAAAGGCACCAATGATATGCGGGTGTTCCAAGAAGAGATTTTTGGCCCTGTGATATCACTAACCACCTTTAAAGATGAAGCCGAAGCACTCGCCATGGCCAATAACTCTGACTTTGGCTTGGGCGCAGGAGTGTGGACCCGTGACACTAACTTGGCTTATCGAATGGGACGCAACATTCAAGCAGGCCGAGTTTGGACCAACTGCTATCACATGTACCCAGCCCATGCGGCATTTGGCGGCTATAAAAAATCAGGCGTAGGCCGTGAAACCCATAAGATGGCCTTAAATCATTACCAACAAACCAAAAACTTGCTGGTGAGTTACGACATTAACCCGCTAGGTTTTTTCTAAGCGATTAATCTGCGGATAGCTGAAGTTTGATAGTTAATGGCTATTTTAAAAGGCTATTTTTAAAGCTATTTTTAAGCTAAATATTAATAGGGCAAACAAGTTAGCTTGCTTGCCCTACTTATAATCTAAGATGGCTCTTTTTTAGAGAGATGGTTCATCAGTAAATGAACTAACCCCATATACACACATACGCCCCACCAGATAGCATCACTTAATTTAAAGTCTAGTTCGGCACAATAGCCTACGCTGCCATCATATTCTTCATTGGCTTCAGCCCAAATACTGCTGCTGCCACTAAAAACCATCACCAGAATGCCTAAGCTAAATAGGTTGCTGGTTACTCCCCAAAGTGACCATGATACTAGCTCTATTAGCATGATTAGTCCCAGTGCAATAGCTACCACCACCTTCTTGGTTAGCAGGTTTTTAGGCAAAAAATGGGTGATAAACAGCATCAATAAGGTCATTAATGCCGCATATTGAAAGAAGGTATAAATGGTGTCTGCGGCAACCGATTGCAGTAGAAAGCTGAGCAGTATTCCCGAGCCTAAAATTATAATATTAAAGCCTGCAAAGATTTTTATCGGCAACTTTTGGTCTAATAACAGCGCCCCAGCAATGCCGCAGAGCAAATACATGGCTAAAATGGGCCAAAAACCGAGCATATTGAACCACTCAATGGGAATATAACGTATCGCTAAGTAATTACTGACTCCTCCCCAAATGATGGCCAGAAAAATCAGCAGATTAAACTGTAATTTACTGATTTTATAATCAGTTAAAAACACCGCTGAAAGCTGCTGTTTTATCTTGCCTTGATGTGAATCAACCATGTTGCACCATTGTTATATTACCCTTATTAATCAACAGCTAATTTTAATAATGGTAGCGTTTTTTATAAACTGATTTCAATGTCGTGTAGGCTGAAAACTAGCCTGATAAGCACTAAATTTGTGGTTTTTGCTTATCCATCTCAGGTTTAAGTTTCATTTAAGTGTTAAGCCTGATGATGGTGATGTGATAACAATAACAACTTGCCAACTGAGCCACTGCTATTTGTTGATGATGATACAATTTAGTTAACTTTTATCGCCA
The DNA here is from genome assembly GCF_001957135.1 of Shewanella sp. UCD-KL21. Lineage (GTDB taxonomy): Bacteria > Pseudomonadota > Gammaproteobacteria > Enterobacterales > Shewanellaceae > Shewanella. The sequence goes on from NZ_MPHK01000005.1 coordinate 162,763, forward strand.
CATGAACAGACAAAGTTATTAGCAAAAATAAAATAATTAAAACAAAATTTGAAGGAGACGACACGTGAAGAGAGTCGGGATAGTGCTGTTGTGCATGTTTATGCCATTAGCGACAGCGTTTGCAGAGCAAACCAAAACCCTTTCAGTGGATGTATTGTGGCAACTAAGCCGTTTAGGTAATCCCACTATTTCCCCCAATGGCGATTACATCATTGCACCAGTAACTAACTACGATGTTCCTGAAGATAAGGGCGCAACTCAATTATGGCTATTTGATAAAGAGGGCAACAGCCAGCGCCCAATTACCGCTAACGGTTTACGGGTGAGCGAACCAACCTTTTCACCAGACAGCAATACTTTAGCCTTTATCAGTAAGCGTGATAAAGACGAAGCAGGCCAAGTATACTTATTACCGATGAACAGCCCAGGTGAAGCCCAGCGCTTAACTGAAGTGCCAAGCGGCGCGTATGGGATTAAGTGGGTTGGTGAGCATATTTACTTTATCAGTTCAGTATTTCCGGGTAAAAACTGGGATCAAGTAGCCGAGCAACTAAAAGCTGATAAAGACGATAAAGTGTCAGCGCACCAATGGAATGCACTGCCTTATTCAAGCTTTGATCATTGGCTGGATGAAGACCGCGAAGCCCATGTGTTTCGTATTCCAGCTAAAGGCGGCGATATTGAACCAATCACTCAGCCACTAAACAAGCAGCTACCACGTTCATCTCAAAGTGCAGCTAGCTATGACATCGATCCAGCTGAGCGTTTTATTGCCTTTAATAGCAATGGTTGGGACAACCAAGTTGACGCTAAAATCGATATCTTTTTCGCTAAAATCGGTAGCGCTAAGGTTGAAAACTTAACCCCGAACAACGAAGCGCCAGATTCAAACCCAACATTTAGTCCAGACGGCAAAACCTTGGCTTTTACTCGCCAAACTATTCATGGTTTTTATGCCGACACTGCCAAGCTAATTTTGCTCGATGTTAACAAGCGCAGCGAAAAAATGATTGCCAAAGATTGGGATCGCACCGTAGCGCGTTTTGTATGGACACCAGACAGCAAAGGCTTTTATGCTGCGATTGATGATGCGGCAACAAGACGTATTTTCCATATCAATGCTAAAAACGGCAAAGTAAAAGCCATCACTAAAGCCACTAACTTTGGTATGCCTGCACTGGCGAATGACGGTACTTTAGTGGCCGCCAATGATAGCTTTACTTACCCTGCACGCTTGGTAAAAATCAATCCACGCAATGGTAATAGTACCCGTCTAGACAGCTTTAATGATGAGATTTTAGCGGATATCGATGTGGGTACTTATGAGTCAGTGACCTATAAAGGTTATAACGATCAAGACATTCAAATGTGGGTTCATTATCCACCGGGATTTGATCGCAGTAAAAAATACCCATTAATGATGCTGATCCACGGCGGTCCACACAGTGCGATCTCTGATGGTTTCCATTATCGCTGGAATGCACAAACCTTTGCGTCATGGGGTTATGTTACTGCGTGGCCAAACTTCCACGGTTCAAATAGCTTCGGTCAAGACTTTACCGACAGCATTAACCCTGATTGGAAAAACAAGTCTCTGGAAGATGTATTTAAAGCGACTGAATGGTTTAAGCAAAAAGATTGGATCGATAATGATCGTTTAGTGGCAGGTGGCGCAAGTTATGGCGGTTACTTGACCTCAATTATTTTAGGTCAGAAAGAACAGCCATTTAATGCGTTATTTATCCACGCTGCGGTATATAACATGTACTCGCAAATGGCGGCTGATTTCTCGGTTCACAGTACCCGTTTTGGTAACTACTGGGACAAGCCAGAAATTTACCAGGCTATCTCGCCGCATTACGGCGCTGAAAACTTTAATACCCCAACCTTAGTGGTTCATGGTCAGCTTGATTACCGTGTGCCTGTCGGCCAAGGTTTTGAGTTATTCCGCACGCTACAAACCCGTGGTGTTGAGTCGAAGATGATTTACTTCCCTGATGAAAACCACTGGATCATGAAGCCGAACAACTCAATTTATTGGTACAACCAAGTTGAGCAGTGGATGAACCGCTTTGCTGAACCTGGGGCTAAATAGTAAGTGCTGAATAATTTAGCTTATTAAGCGTTACTAACTGATTAAATTCACTTGTAAAAAAGGCTGCTGCAGAATTTCTGCAACAGCCTTTTTGTTATTTATCACTTAATCGCCGTGATGATGTTTCTTTTCTAAAATCTCAGATTAGAGATTTAACACCTAAAAAGTGAAGCTCGTTTGCAGAGCTGCACCCATATTGTTTTCATCACTGTAATTGGCTGAAATATCGATATTAAATACTCCAGCAATGGATAAACCTAAACCGGCTGTCACGCTGTCATCGATATTATCTGTTAAATCTGTTTGGTAACCGGCGCGCAATTTAGCCCAGCTAGCAGGGGTAAACTCAAGCCCAATAGCGGCTAGTTGGCGATTGTCATTACTGCTATCAAACTGGTTAAGGGTGCCATCAATATTGCTATAACCTTCAGACTCATTTAACTGCACATCAATGGCTGCGGTGATAAAGCGGTTTTGATAATTGGCACTGACAGTATAAGTGGGGCTTATTTGATATTGACCCTGCACGCCATTAATGAGCTCAGTGTCATAGCTATTCTCGATTAAGTTTTTACCCACAAAACCAAAGCCAAAACCGGCGTTATGTTGATAAGCAATACCCACATCAAGGTTCATGTTGCTTTGATCGTTTTGGTAGCGATCATCATCCCAGTCATCAAACTCAAAGTTATCAATGTCCGTAATATAATTAATGGTGTTTACCGTCTGATATTTAGGTGACAGCCCATAGTAGAGCTCGCCTGTGGCAAACTGATGAGACTTAGCTAAGCTGACACCAATTTCAGTCACGACCACACCCATGGTTAACGCTTGAGAGTTCAGGTCTTGATTGATGATATTGATAGGATCAAGATCGCCATCAGCAATATCAGCAAACACCAGTGCATCGGCATAGGCTTGGGCAAACAGGTTTATCGATACCACTTTATTGGGGATCGCAATGGCTAGCTGAGTACCCACTTGTACTTGGGCGTAATTTCCTTGGATCAACTGCAGTTGATCAATCACCACTTGGGCATCCGCTTCAGTTGGCCTGCTGATGTTTTTAAACTCATCATAAACATCTGAAAAATCTTCAACATTGTCGATAGTGTCAGTGGGATCGTTAGCGTGCACTCCAAAAGACGGGAACAATACCGCCACCCCATCTGACTCTTTAAAACGCGCCGTTAATGCAGGGTTATGAAAAGGCGCCGTTAAATAATCAGCGCTGCTAACACCCACGCCGCCCATGGCATGTGAGCGCGCATCAAAACTGTGATTATTAGCTTGAACTGAGGTAGCAAAGGCTGCAGCCATGCATAAAGGAAGGTAGCGCAGTGTTTTTGTAGTTATTATAGGCATATTAATCCAGCAACATATTGTTATTAATAGTTTTATTGAGGTTGTTTCCAAGCGGGATTATAGCATTGCTTAGGCTCATTGTTACCGAGTGTTTGTGCTTATGTGAACTATGTAGTGTTATGTTTATGTTTTTTAACCTATTAGCAAGTGACGGTTTTAAAGCGTCACTTTAAAATGTCATTTTAAACTGTGACTTTAAAATCATTAGCTCAGTTACTTCATTTCCACTAGGTTGCAGGCACAGATATTAGTACTGGGTAAAAAATACAGTAACACGGTATTTTGTTGCGCATTTCGATTGGTAATTTGAATCGTGAGGTTATGGACACCTTTTTTACTGATATTTCTTTTAGCAAAGGCTTCTAAGTGGCTGGCATGCTGTGGTAATGGCAGTTCAGTGTTATGCCGAATTAATTCATTGTGGGTTAAGTTTAAAATGTAGGTGTCTTTTTCTTTATAGGCGCTAAGTACATCGCCAGTTAAATACAAGGTCGCAATGGGGTTACCATCAGTGCTGAAGTAACGATAGCTGATACTGGCTGAACGTTTTTGTAAGGTAAAATCAGCGATCAATGAGTGATGTTCAATGGTGTCACTGTTCGGGTTTTTCGCCACTAATTCATTGCGACAAGATAACACCATATCCACTTCGGTGGCTTTGATATGCTGGTAAACAATGACGCTGCTGACAATGGCTATTAAGGCTGCCAGTATTCTGAATATGATGCGATTAGTCACAGAGCGATACCTCAGTTAGCCATTTATCGGAAATAAAATTCGGGGTTAAGCTAAAATCGCTGGTTTTAATATTACGCATAAAGTTATCCCCATTGGACTTATGTCCAGCTAAAGAGATATTTAGCACCTGCATGTCGTTAGAAAAGGCCAGATACACTTGTTGCCACACTAAAGTCTCGCACTGGTTAAGCGCGGCAATAATTTTTTCTTCAGTAGGGGTATCTTGTTGCATTGATATGCTGGGTGACTCAAGCCATGCCAGTTCAATTTGCTGTTGATTATCAAGTTGTACAAGGCGGCTATTTTTAATCGGCGTTTGTGCTGGTTTAAATAGGATGTATTGATGCATAGCCGCAATAATGGCGGTTAACACCACAATTGTTAGCGTTACGGCGAAGATAAAGTGTTTTTTGTGCTGAGCTGATTTTTGAATCCAACTGGCTGCTGGTGGGGTGATATTGAGCCGATAACCTTTACGCGGGATGGTTTCAATTAATTCAGCATAATTTTCGCCAAAGTACTTACGCAAGGTAAATACCGCTTTTGCCACTGCCGATTCACTCATAACAGGGCTTTGAGAGCCTGCACAGGCTAATTGCCCCTTGGTCATGATGCGATTGGGGTGGCGACTTAATTGCTCTAAAACCTGACTTTCGGTGCGGGTAAGGTGCAGCTGAACTTGAGATTCAGTATTGAGTATTTGGTTATTGGCAATATCAAATTCAAAGATTTCAATGCGCATGTAAATCACACTCAGATAAACATTCTATTGTTAAGTTTACCGCAAATAAATCATCACAAACATTCTACAAATCACAGTTTTACTATACTGCAGCGCAAATTTGCAGCTGGCTTTTGCTAAAGGCCACTCATTACTTCTTTATTATGACCAATCGCCATTGCAGTTGCGGCTGCTCGTATCAAGCTCCAGCGCGTCGTATATTTGCTAGTTCTGCTACGGATAATTAACTCAATGTGATCTGGGTCACATTGATTTTTAAGTAATATCAAAAGTAAAATCCTGTAATTAGTATTACACGCTAAATAATGCCTTTATATTGATATTTAACGCTTCAAATGGTGTTTTTGACGCTATTTAATTTACCTTTCATTCGTTTTTTCTAATGGATATTTTAGCTTGAATATTACTTTGAGCTAGCTCCCATAGGTATTTTCCCTATCTGTCATTCTTATCTCAAGCCAGAAACGCGAGTGCTAAATATGCACATATTTACCGTTCTGCCAGTTATCAACACTCGACTTAAAAGTTGGGAATAAATATAAAAATGCGAGGCAAGTGATTATGAAAACTCTAAATAGAAGACAGGCGATCAACCGTATTATTGGTATTTCTACTGCGGCAGCGGGCGGGGCACTTATCGCTAATCCAGTTATAGCGGCAGTGACCAATGTCAGCGGAGATTGGAAATTAGAAGTGGGTACCCGCTTAGCTTACAGCAAACTCGATCCTATGGTTGTGGCAAAACGTGCCTATGAAACCGGTAATGGCTGTATGTTCCAAGTGTTTGATAGCATTATTCAAAGCTTGGCAGAATCAGATTCTGTTGATGCTGATAAGTTCGCCCAAGTGCCAACCGCCATGGCGCATTATGGTTATGCAGGTATGCTAGGAGAAGGCACTGTTTGTGGCAATATTAACGCCACAGGTATGTTGGTTAATTTATTATCCATTAATGGTGAGTCAGCCAATGCAGTGCTAAGTCAAACCATGCGTTTTTATGAATCAGAAACACTACCGTTTCAAACGGCTGAATTTATTGAAGGTATTGGCGCGGACATGACAGAGACCTTAGCTCAAGTCGGTAAACCTACAGCGGCAAATAGTACCCTTTGTCACAGCTCTATTAGTCTTTGGGCCAGTGAAAATGGTAAGTCATTTAGTGAAAAAGGCATGCGCTGTAAACAGCTTTCAGCCTCTGTGGTCTATGAATTAGTTACGATGCTCAATAACGCCTTTGATGGTGAAACTGTGAATGATCATCCTGTTTCTGAAGCGACTCAAGATTGCCAAGGTTGTCATACATCGTCATCAACATTTGCCCCTAGTGTGCAAACGAATATGTCATGTAATACCTGTCACGGCGGCCACTAATTGCTGGGAGTAATAACATGAAACATTTTAAATTATGTAGTGTGATTGGCTTGAGTTCGATGTTGTTGTTTGGCTGTGGTGGCTCTGATGATGAAACTATCGATCCGCCAACTGAGCCACCAGTAGAGCCTCCGGTATTAACGGTTAATATCGATCAAACTGAGACCCTAACTGCTAGCTTACAATCTGTTGATGCAGAAAATGGCACTGTAACAGTAAAACTGACCGGTGATGATGATTTGTCGGTCACTGACGCAAGTGCATTTAACCTGATTATTATGGGTTACCCTTCAAAAACGCAGTCGTCAACCAAGTACAATCTGGACTGGCATCAGGCCAGTCATGCAAATTGCATTGAGGCTGAAACCTGCTCACTTGATATCAATGAAGCCGAATCAGGGCTGTATTATTTAACCTTAGACAGTGTGAATTGGAAAACAGCGGTTGAGACTTACCGGGTAGCCTTAGAAGTGAAAGGTGACAAAGCCCATTATGAATTAGTGTTTATGGACTAATATTCTGATTCATATAAAAATCAAAAGCCTTTTCAGCATGAAAAGGCTTTTTACTGTGCATAGTATCTTACTGTGCAAAGGATCGATTAATTCAAAAACCGATCAATGGTTTTTTGCACATCATTGGGCATGATAGGTTTAGTCAGGTAATCATCAGCGCCAATTTTTAAGGCTAATTGTTGATCTGAGGCTTCAATGAGTGAGCTGACAACTACGATCGGAGTATTGGCGATCTCAGGCTGATCTTTAATAAACTTTATCACTTGGTAGCCATTAATATTGGGCATAGTAATATCAACGAATATGAGGTGGGGGCGGATACTTGCAAGCATTTCGATAGCTGCATCGCCAGAATTTGCTGTCATAACCCGATATTCATCGCCCAAAATTGCCAACAACAGGCCTGTGCAAACAGGATCGTCATCAATTACCACAACCGTAGATTTTTCCATTAATGCCTCATTAACAACTAGATACTCTTGGTCTTGTATTGTCATTATAGCGTAAAGCGACAGCGGTCAATGAAATATCAAGCCAGAAACAACATTGAGGGGATTTTTGTTTCTGGCATTGTCGTTATCAAACCAAGGTTTGATATTGCGGCAGTAAGCTTACTTAGAAGGTGGCAATTGAGGCCAAGTGTGCTTCAAGTTCTGCTTCTGTGGTGGGGGTGATCTCAAGTTCAATTGATAGCGGATCGCTGCCATTAAGCATAAATGCCGCTTGTTTGTTGTGATCGTAATGAAACCATTTTCCATTAATACACACGTCGGTATAGCAGTTCGGTAGTAATTCCATGAGTACACCTATTATTTTATGTGATGGAGCTTGTAGGGCTTTATTTGTGATACGAAAGCACAGTTTGAATCTGCTTACGTGATCTTGGTCACCTTTATAAGACAATAGTTAAGCTAGGAGCGCTTTGATCTGCATCAATTGAGTTAGCGTTTTGCTGGACGGAAAAAGACTTTTTGCAACACAAAACACTAAATAAGGCTCACTTTAAAGCTTATTTAGATATTAACTCTGCTATTTTTCTGTTGTTTAGCTTTTACGTTTGGCTGTGGTTATTCGCTTGTGGTTCTTCGACTGCGGTTATTCGACTGTGGTTCTTCGACTGCGTAAATAAACTGCTATGCTTTAATTTTTGTAGATCGCCACTCGCCGATGGATGAAATGCTTTGCTTTGAACAGGAGAAAATCCAATGAATATTGCTGTAACAGCAGCCAGTGGCCAACTTGGCGCTGCAATAGTCAAAGCCCTGCTTGCTTTAGGCGGCAGTGATAATGTTATCGCCCTTGCTAGAACCGTCGACAATGCTAAACACTTAGGGGTTGAAGTTCGCCCAGGTGATTACGATAATCTCGCTGAGCTTGAGACTTCGCTTGATGGTATCGATACCTTGTTACTGGTATCAGGCATGGAAGCCCCCGAAGCGCGTATTCCTCAGCATCGCAATGTTATTCAAGCTGCCAAGCAAGCTGGGGTTAAAAAAATTGTCTACACCAGTGTTCAAGGCGCAGAGGAAGGCACGGCATTTTCTCCAGTTATTCAGAGTAATCGCCAAACCTAGCTAGATGTTCAGAGCTCAGGGCTTGAGTGGGTTATAGGCCGAAACGGTATCTATATTGAGCCGGATATTGAGTATATTGAGAGTTACAAGGCGGCTGGCGTTATTTCTAATTGCGCTGGCGATGGCATGTGCGGTTACACTACTCGAAAAGAGCTGGCATTTGCCTATGCCTGTATGTTGACTGAAGATAAACATAATGGCCATGTTTATAACCTCCATGGTGAGTCAATAACTCAGTATCAATTAGCCGAATATCTGAATAGCACTTTTGATCTGAGTCTTAAATATATCCCTATTTCAGTTGCGCAATACCGCGATGATCGCACCGCTGAACTGGGTGAATTTATTGGTACGGTGATCGCAGGTATTTACCAAGGCATTCTCAATGGTAAATCAGATAACCCCAGCGACTTTCAAAAAGCTGCAGGTCGTAAGCATCAAAGTTGGGATGATTACTTTTCAAGTCTTAAAGCTTAAGTCTCAAAGCTTAAGTCTTAAAGCTTAAGTGTTAAAGCTCAAGTCTTAAAGCTTAAGTGTTAAAGCCCAAGCCTCAAAGCTCAAGCCTCAAAGCTCAAGCCTCAAAGCTTAATGTCGCCGTTAATGCGCTCGATATTAATCAGTTTATCGTCATAAAAAGCAGGCTGAAACTAACAAGACCCTAGCTCAAACTAACTGGTTGCGTCTTGATTAAACGTAACCAGTTAATCCAAACCCTGTTTAAAACCGTATAACAGCTCTCTACTGGTTAACATTGCGACAATTAAATAGTTGATATAATCAACTAGCGTGACCATAGTTGATTTTATCAACTAAGTTTAATTTGTTTCATTAAGCCGGAGAGAGATTATGATCCCTAAAATTAACCGAGAAAATAGCTACCGCATTACCATTGAAGAGGTTACTTCAGGCCAAGATACTGGCAAAAGCTTAAGCTTTGAGTTTCAAGATAGGGAAGATCTATTCAAGGCTGTTGAAAATATAAAAAAGGGCAGTGGTTTAGAAGCGCCGCTTGCTACCAGAGTCGCAGTAGCTTTACGACTATATAGGCCCTGTGATGATGCAAAACCGCAAGCATCCACTATTTTTGGATTTTATGCCTCACTTTAAAACCTTTATGAACAACCTGAAAAGCACAGTAAAACAAGCCATCACAGCTAAATAATCCCTAGGTTAATTTGATGCTTATCAAGATGAAGTGTTGAGATAATCAGCTTTCAAAAAAGGCGCAGTCATTCACTGACTGCGCCTTTTTATTATTTAAGCCTGTTTTTAAACATTAAAAAAGGGCTTAAGGTATTTGAGCAAACCTCGTTACTTAACGGATGAGTCCAGTACATTGTAAGAGGCATGTTTACCTAGCTGTTTAGCAAAATACTTATTGGTTTCGGCTAAAATAATGTGTCTTAAACCAATAATCCCGATCAAGTTAGGAATAATCATTAAGCCATTAACGGTATCGGCCAGCATCCAAATAAGGTCTAGTTGAATAAACGCGCCGCCAGCAATCAAGCTTAAAAAGATAAACTGATACAGTTTAATACCTTGTTCACCTAAGCGTTTGCTGGTTAGGTAGTACCAACAACGCTCGCCGTAATAATGCCAACCCAGAATTGTCGTAAAGGCAAAACACACTAGCGCAATGGTCACCACATACTGGCCGACAATCACTGAGCCGCCAGAGGCAAAGGCAGCACTGGTCATTGCTGCGCCAGCGGTATCGCCATTCCACACACCGGTAATAATCAGCACTAAGCCTGTCATGGTACAAATCAAAATGGTGTCAAAGAAAGTGCCGGTCATGCTGACTAAGCCTTGCTCAACCGGTTCTTTGGTTTTAGCAGCAGCGGCCGCAATGGGCGCACTCCCTAAACCCGATTCGTTAGAGAATACCCCGCGGGCGATACCAATTTGAATGGCTTGCGCCACTGTTGCGCCTAAGAAACCGCCTGCAGCAGCAATGGGGGCGAAGGCTGAGTGTAATACTAATTCAATGGCCGGAATGATTTGCTCAGAAAAGCTAAATAAAATCCACAAACAGGCCAGTACATAACCTAGCGCCATAGTCGGTACTAACTTTTGCGCCACATTGGCAATACGTTTAACGCCGCCGATAGTCACTGCAGCGACAAGAGTGGTAAGTACGAGGGCGGTCACCCAAGTCGGCACATCAAAGGCAATGGTCATGGCATCGCTAATGGCATTCACTTGAGCGAAAGTACCGATACCGAAAAAGGCTACGCCAACACCAAAAATTGCAAAAATATTGGCCAACCATTTAAGACCGAGGCCGCGTTCAATGTAGTACATTGGCCCGCCAGCAATATTGCCTCTGGCATCGGTGGTGCGATATTTTACTGCCAGCATACATTCGGCATATTTGGTTGCCATACCAAAGAAGGCGGCTAGCCACATCCAGAAAAGGGCGCCCGGGCCACCGATTTTAATCGCGGTGGCCACGCCGACAATATTACCGGTACCGATAGTGGCAGATAGCGCTGTACATAAGGCCGCGAAGGAAGATAAGTCGCCTTTGCCGTTAGCAGGTTTAAATAATAAGCTTAAGGCCTGTGGCAGCTTAAGGACTTGGAGTAATTTAAGGCGAATGGTGAGATATAGCCCGGTACCGATCAGTAAGCATAGGGTAATAGGGCCCCAAACAATGGCATTGATATCGGCCAAAAGCGCGTGAAAATTCATGGTGTTCCTCGAATATTAAACAACAAAATTAATATGGAGGAGGAAAAGAAATGGCTGGATTTGTGGTACTGAGGAATACAGCTCGCGCAGGCGTTCACCATGATTGATGACATTAGGCACAGCAGAAAACGACAGTGACCATAAATGAATACAGTCATCCTCTCCTCTGTCCTTTTGCCTGAGCGTTTCGCGGCAGTTGAATTACTTCAGCTGACACTTTCGCCTTCGGCGCTGTAATGACATTAAGCTAACGAACCGCTAATGCTTACAGTCTCTCCAGAGGCTCGTCCAGTAACAGTCCTCACCACTATGTGGCACCTGAAAGAGTGGTTTACTAAATGATATCAATATCATCCAACAAACTTGCCTCGTCGGTGTGGGGTTACTCCCCACTCTCCTGCTACCTTCATCCGAACGGATCTTTTTGCTAAGTGATTAACAGCTTTAACAAAAAGGACTGACAGCATGCGTGATGTTCCCCATGCGCTCAAGAGAGCTGTATCACAGTTTTATCAACAGGCTGTTTAATTGGTTTATATTTGAACGAGCGCTAATGTCGAGTGTTCTTTGTTAGAACTCCTTGTTAGCGCTCTTTGTTAGGGCTCATATATAGAGCTTGGCAATACTAGCTACTGACCGCCATATTCAAATCAGTTGCTAACCTTTTTAAAGTTTCCACCTGATGGGTAAGCTTTTCGCCTTGGTTGGCAACAGACTCTGATACTTGATGAGTTTTAACAACACTGTTAGCAACTTCGGCGCTGGCAGTATTAAGTTCTTGAACAGCCTGAACTTGATGCACCATAGTATCGGCAAGTTGATTAATATCACTGAGAGTCTCTGCGACCTTAGCAATAATACTGGTGAGCTCATTACTGGATTGCTCAATGACACTTTGGCCGTGAAGCACTTCTTTTTGGCTACGATCTAACAGGCTACGAATTTCGACGGCAGAGGTATTACTCTTAGCTGATAGCTCGCGCACTTGTTCTGCCACTACCGCAAAACCGCGCCCATGTTCACCAGCGCGAGCCGCTTCAATGGCGGCATTGAGCGCCAGTAAGTTGGTTTGATCTGCCACTGAGGTAATTAAATCGGCCACTGACATAATTTCTTTATTACTGACTAAAATTTTGCTGATAGCTTCTGTCGTGGCCGCCAGTGATGAGGCGCTTAGCTGAGCCTGATCATTGATAAGTTGACTGCGACTACGTAAATCGACCACAAATGATTCTGACTGCTCGACATCGTGAGTCATACGGCTAAGCTGTTGATTCATTTCTTCAGCGGCGCTAGCCTGAGATTGGCAGTTTTGATTTAAATCATCCACTTGATGATGCAAGTCTTCAGATTGTGTTTCAAGCACTTCAGCCATGTTAGACAGTTGCACCGCATTGTCACCGGCGCGATGTAAAATCGACGATAATTGCTGCGCGCTTTGCTCCGCATCATTTGCGACTTTTTCTGTTTGATGCTGGGAGTTTTCAGCATGCTCAATGGCTTTATTACGTTGTTTGGCGGTAAAGGCTTGAGCGATAACAATTACAATCAGTGGCATTAATAAACCAGACCAAGCCTCAGTCATGTATGCCGCATCAGACAGTTCCATAACCGGAATACTCACCCCTTGTAACTCTAACATTAGCATCCAAGATGACGCTGCGATGACCAGCGCACTCCAAATCGTCGCCATTAAGATACTGGCCGTTAAAAAGAAGGCGATCAGTAATACCGTTAACCATAGGCTCTGAGTTGAATTGAGTACGCCACCACCTTGGTAAATAAGGTTCAGCGCATGTAGAGCCATACCAAGGAAACCTATATTAAGGGCGAGGGTCGGCATTTTTGCCAAGCGCAAAATCAAGCCTGCACTTATCTCGGCAATAATTAAAAATATAGAGATGTAGATCAATAAGCTATGATCGAATTGCAGCCATTTAAACAGACTGTAAAGGCCGGTAAATAGTGATAAAAGTGAGAAAAATAGAATGACTTCCACATACCTGAGTTGAGTGTCATTCCAGGTATTATTGGTCGGGAAAAAAGCAGCGCGCCATATTGCCAAGGGAGTCATAAAGTTGCCTCTTATAATACAAAGTAGAAAAAGGCCTAGGGGATAAAAAACCGCATACTTACCTTAGCCCAAACTAAATAATGTATATATAAAGTATTGTTTTTATTGGTTTATTAATAGTCATTCTAGATTTACCATGGCTAAGGTGACATCGGCAAACAGTTATCGCCTTAGACCATGGTTATCGTCACTTTTATTGTTTTAGATCAACCTTTTAGCATCGATTTTTTTAGGCCTTTATCGGTTGGCTTTTTGCCTAACCAGACACTGAGCACCGCTTTACGGAAGTCTTCACCTGGAGTGACAGCCAATTGCTGGCCATTTTTGTAACTAATCACCCCTTCACCGGGCACGCTCATTAAGGTGAATTGATCGCCAGACTTAATGGGATCAGAAAAAGAGTTGATCAAGGATTTAATACTGGCGGCAATCGGCTCAGTTTTGCCGTTTGTTGCCCGATCAAAGCCTTCATTTAAGGCATCGATCATTTTTTCTGAGGTGATCATATCTGAGGTAATATTAAGCCGAATCGCTGTTGGGGAGTCACTATCAATCACCTGTTGTGCTTGGGTGCTAGTGCTGGTGGTAAACAAAGAGCCGACATATAAGTCGATAAAAAACTTACTTCTAACTCCGGCGCCGTTTAACACCATAGTGCTGTTATTTAAAGTCACGTTTTCAGGCACACTGACACCTGAAATATCAACGGCAGCTGAGGCGCTGGCACAGACAAACATTAGGCTCGTTGCGGTAATAATGCGTTTAATCATGTCATCCTCCATTAAGGATTTAAAACCGCTGCCAATATGAAAAAGTAACTATTGGCAGCGAAAGAGCATTAGTAGATATCAATTTAAATACACTGACTAGAATGCGTGATTATACTCAATCCAATAGCTATCATCAGTGCTATCACTATTGTCAGTTTTATAGTTCACTCGCACGTTTTGACGCTTGTTCATTTGATATGCCAAAGATAATTCACCGCTAAAGCTGGCCATTTGTAAACCGCCATCCATGATGTCGTCACTCCATGACTTGCCTTGCATTTCTTCGGTATAAGAAGCACTTAAAAGCATCCACCAGTTATCATTAAAGGCATAACGGGCGTAAACCATACCCGTTAAAATAAGCGATGGAACATCAATACCACTGCTGGTTACCGGGATGTCAGTCGCAGTAATGTCTTGCATGTTATCGCCAACAACGACAGCACCGGCATACAAAATTGGCCAGATATAGAAGTTGTCAGTCACCGGAATAGTCATCACAGGGCCCGCTTGCACTACTGCCATGCTGCCATAAAAAGGATGGTCAGCTAGGATGGCGTCAATAGACCAACCTGTGCCATTTGTGGTGTTGATGGTGCCATAACGTAAACGGTACGAACGTTTACTGGTTTCATCATTAAATGTTGGTACTAGGCCGTAATCGGGATGATCTACCATGCCAGTAAATTGAGGGCTTTTATCACCTTCGTTAAAGACATTTTTCGCTTCGAAAATAATACCGCTTTTTTGACCTGAATCAGCGGTTTTTTCCGATAGCATTAATTGGCCTTTAATGTTCATGCCTTCGCTGCCGTATGATGCGCCAATAGAGGTGTAAACATCAGTTGGATTAGACATATCAATATCTGCTTCTGTGTCAGCAGCATAAGTTAAACCAGAAGTCATTGAAGCGAGTATTGCCATACTTAGGATGCGTGTTTTCATGGTAACTCCATTATTTTGTAATTAGTTTTTATGGTTAATTTTTATAAAACGTTTGAAGATTAACTCTGCGGGTACTGGCGATATTTGGCGCCAGTACCTCTACCTATTGAGCTTTACTGAGTTGGATAAGTACCAGCCATTAAACGGGTGTTGGTATATTTTTTACTAAAGAATACATAAGCATAAGCAGCATTAATGATGAAACTCGCTGCACCTGCTGCAAGCATGAGTTCGTCATTACGTGGGAGTGGTACCACGTTACTTTCGTACATGAATGGGCAGCTGAAGTAGTACATGAACGAGCCTGCTAAAGTGAATGCTCGAGCCTGTAACCAAGTGCCTTTTTTAATGAATAGCGCTGGTAATGTTGCAGCAATTAGCACCATCATTTGCGCCGTCGCAGAACCTGGGAAGTTGAGGTAAACAAACACAATATTCCAAACGTCGTAGGCGATAATCCAAAATGTGGTCATTGCTGGCCAAATCATGTCTTGCTGCTTACTTTTGTCTGAGAAAATTTTCGCCCAACCTGCAAGGGTGATAATAGAGAGCAAACCACCAATCGCATTGAGGATATTGGCAAGATTACCCATACTGAAATCTTGCATTACCGCTTCTGAAATATTAATAGCCAGGAATGCAGCAGCGCCGAATTTTGCCCATTTCATATCACCGACTTTAGTAAAGCGGATTAATGTGAATAAGGCTGCGGCACCAACAACTGAGTACAGTTTTACCCATTTGAACCAGTAGGTGATCTCATAGCTTGACCACAGTGGAATAAGCGCAATGGGTAAGATGAACCAAAAAACGTAGTTACTCCATTTGTAGCGTCGGCACATTTCGTTTAATGCAATTAAGCCAAATAGCACCAGTAATACGTGTCCATAAGCGCGGTATTCATACCATTTGTGAATGTTGAAACCATCGTCAGCTAAGGTGAAACGAATTTCTTCACTGTCAACGTAAGTTAATGTTGCACCATCAAAGTCATTAATCTCATCACCCGCTTGGCTGCTAATCACCACACCTGTGGCAGTTTGCTGCCAACGCTGGGTTTCGACTTTATTAAAGCCGCCAGATTGTTTAGTGACACTGACAAGATTGTTTTCAGCAAATTCCATTCGATAAAACAAGCTACCTTCGCCGGGTTTGCCGTCTCTGGTGCCTTGCCATATTTGCCCTGGTAGCGGCTGAGTTTCTACTTGATGATTAATGGCATCATCGGCGTTAGCAACGCTGGTAATGCTTACCATCATTAACGCAAAAACCGCGCTAAATAGTGTTATTAGTTTATGTTTCATAACAACGTCTCGTGTTGTATTAACCGAATACCGATGTGGTATTCGGTTGGAGGTGATTAGGCTGTTGCTAATTTCTTATCTTGAGCCGTTTGATCATCTTCTAATTCGCTGACTAATGGTGGTGGAGACTTTTCACCAAATGGTGGTTCACCATTTTTCTTCTGCATGGTGAAGTACCAAATTGCGAAAGGAACGTGTAAAGCAAGGTTGATGACGCCCCAGTAATACACGACGTTATCGTTGGCCCAACTGCTTGAGTCCATTAAAGGTGTAAATATGTCGCTGTTAGCACGAATAAGTATGTGGAACGCCAAGGTGTAAACACGTGCAATGAGATAGAGTTCAGGACGACCTTTGATAATTGGGTATAGCTCTGCCGCCATCAAGATACAGAATGAACTTGCGAAGAAAGCTGGGTTCTCGCCGAATACAAAGGCTAGGTTCCACGTGGTATAGAGGAAGTTCCATGCCGCTGTTGAATAAAACAGTAAATCGGTTGGTTTGTCTTTACCGATAACCCAGTAGACACGTTTACCATTTTTGTAGCGTGGGAAAGGAATAGTGATACAAAGAATGACACCACAAATGCCATTAAAATAGTTGCCGGTCACAAAGTCTTTTAATGTGGCTTCTGCAATATTTAATACCAATACGGCGTACAGTACTTTTAATACCCAGTCACCACGGAAGAACGCCAGTACCTTGTGTGGGTTTTGATGATATAGCCACGCGATACGGGCACCACCAACGACCAGTGCCGTGGGGATCAGTACGCTGACCGTTTTAACCCAACGGAACCATCCGTCAAGTTGATCTGCCCATAATGGGGCTGTCACTAAGGAAAGTAGCCAAAAAGCGGCGGTTAATCTTGGTGTTCGGCGCATACCTTCAACCAAAACGAGTAATAAAACAATATAACCTGTCATTGATACGAAATATTGCCAGACTGGGATGTCCATAATGCCTCCGAGAGCATGTTATTTAGCAATCTATAGCTCCTAACTGATGGAGCTATGTTTAAAAAATTCACGTTTTTGTTTAGTTCTTATTCGAATAGATCTTCAACACCCAAAGTTAGAGTAATAACTCTACTTTAGAGTCTTTACTCTAACTTAGGGTTTTAATTAGACCTTGATCTAAATCAAGTAATGATTCTGTTTTGGTTGTTACTTAAAGGTGTTTAGCTTGTTAATGTGACCGAGTTAACAGGTTGTTTAATCGCTAAATAAGTGACTATTAATTCATGGTTTCGTTAAATTTATATATTAGGTTGTCAGGATTTATTTAATATTTTCAGTAGATTAGAGGTTATATAAATTACTTATGTGTGTGGGAGCCACTTTGGGAAGGGAATCGCTTTCAAGCGCTATGGGGCGGGATATATATTGACTATTATTGTAAACATTTTAATAACAATTTTACTTTTAAGTGTGGGTAAAAAAGGGATTGTGACTGTGGCTGTAGTCATTGTAGTGAACAATTTTTGGACATTGAACGTAATTTATTTAACAACTCAGTGCTGAGAGCAGTTATAAAGCCTCAAATTGCCGCAGGCAGTTAGTCGCAGTTAGTCGTAGCTAGTTGCTGCAGTTGATGAAGCTTGATTTTACGCATCAGTTATTACTTTCGAGGAGCCAGTATGCCTAATATGAATAAAGTCATTCACCACCCAAAAGCTGCCAGCCAACATGGACTGAATACTTTCGAGCAATCAGTTTATAACGACAGTCAGCCGACAATAATTGGCGTGGCAGATTCAACTCATTATTTGGTGGGATTAGTGGACGCCGATAATAACTTCTCTGGACAGACTGCTGATAAGGCTTGTGCGGTAGTGAATTCACTTGCAGAGGCTAAGACACTGCTGCGAAGTCATTATTACTCAAGGGCTAATGTGGTATATCAAACAGCTTATGATGAAATGTGTGGTTTGGCTGCAAATGGTCATTATCACGAAAGCATAAAGCTATAACTTTATAGCAGGGTATCCGAATTGACGTTCAGTGCTTTGGCGTTATGTACTTTGACGTCAAGTAGTATGAGACCTGTGGTTTTGCAGCCAAAGGTAAACGGTCACGATTAACCAGCACAAAACATAAAGCTATAACTTTATAGCAGGGTATCCGAATTGACGTTAAGCACTTTGACGTTAAGTGCTTTGACGTTAAGCACTTTGACGCTAAGCACTTTGACGTTAAGCACTTTGACGTTAAGTACTTTGACGTTAAGTACTATGAGACCTGTGACTTGGCAGCGAGTATTGTTAGTTATACTCGCTGTAATAGCTTTAACCCAAGCTAGATAAGTTAAGTTGTGAGTTGGTGCTTACTTACATTCGCTTGCCTTCTACTTACCTTTTACTTACCTTTTACGATTTTGGGGGTTCAGTTATTTAGCTTATTGATGTGGTTAACAAGACGCATTAATGCGATTTCTGCCATTGGTTTTAGCGCGATACAGCGCGGTATCAGCAGCGCATAACAGGGCATTCGCTGTTCGAAACTGGCCATTGATTTCACAAGCATAGCCTTGGCTTACGCTAATGCTGACTGATTCATCCAAACCAATATCAATAAAAGTTAGGGCATTAATATTTTTTTGCACTAGCTGAGCTATTTGCTCCACCTCTGGAGCGCTTAAATTTGGCAGAATCAGTGCAAACTCTTCGCCGCCATATCTGGCCACGGTACATTCGTTATTAGGCACAGATGCTTTAATGGCGTTGGCGACTTTTTGTAAGCAGCGATCCCCAAGAATATGGCCATATTTATCATTAAAAGACTTAAAATGATCAATATCAATGATAACCACGCTAATGGGCCAACCTGCTTCGCTGCAGGCTTGCCAATGTGACTTCAAGTTAGTGTCGAATATACGTCGATTAGCTAAATTGGTTAAACAATCTGTGGATGCCCAGTGATGCAGTTGTTGGTATTCAACTCGAAACTTACTCAGATCACGAATAACAATCCCAAATAGCGGCTGTTTCATGGGCAAGTAGCTCACCGAAATTTCAACATCAATACTACTGCCATTATCGAGGTTAATTTTGGTTTCAGTGGGCAAATGCTTTAGGGGAATAGGCTTCATTTGTGATTGGATAATCATTTTTTGATACAGGCTTTTTTGTGGTTCGCACAAAAACGATTGCCACTGCTGCCCAACAAGCTCAGCAGCGTTATCTGCGCCCAGTAACAAGCTCTTGGCATGTTGATTGGCTATTTGAATAGCGCCAAACTCATCCACCACCACCATGGCTTCCATTAAGTGATCAACTAAGTTTGCTAGTGAGCTTGGTGTTTGGGTCACCAGTGGTGAGCTATCAGCTTCTGCCTTAGTCGTTAATGGCGCTTTTTTTAGCGGCAAATTTACCGCTTCTAAGTCGCCGCGCATGAATGCGTTTTTATTAATACGAGGCTGTGGCTCAATGCAAGGTTTGCTGTCTAGCGCATAAAAATTGGCAGAAAGATTTAACATAACGAGTATCCTTACTAGGGTCGTTATGGCGATATCTGAGGTCATTTCAGATTAAGTATCGACATAACAGGTATTTTCTAGTGGATACTCTACGCAGCTTTGATGTCTATAACCTTTCGTTAACCTTCTGATTTATACCTATGATTTTAAAGTGTTTAATTTTATATTTTTGTTTTTTTAATTTGTATTTTTAGGCAGGAAACTAGGTAGGTGAGTCGTAAATCACTTTCTTAAAATGTAAAATCAAATGTACTGACATACACGATATGTGCATCAAAAAGGCTGGCCGAAGCTTGCGTCAATTCAATCATTAACGTTAAAAACAGCACATGGCATCAACCGCGTGATGTTATGTGCTGTAACTGATTTTAGAGGGAGTTGGGTTTATCGTTTATCTTTATTGATAATTTGAGGATCAGGGCTGACAAGCATTAATGTGTTTTCTGCATTACTAAAGATAAACCGAAAACTGGCAGCGCCGCTGGCATTATCAAGATCAAGAAGTTGTAACATTTTACCATCATTACTTACGGTGGCCGAATCAATCAGCCCTGCAAAAGGCGCATCAAAAGCGGCGCCAACAAATTTAAGCCCCTTAGCGGTGTTGTCGATTAATTGGTAAGTAATGGTGCCTTTTTGTGTGACTTCAATCGGATTATTGCCATTGCTATAACTGAAGCACAATTTTCCATTATCTAAACTCACTGTTAATTCTATAAACTGAGCGATTCCGTTGCTGATTGACATGATCATGGTTCCTTTTTTTAGGGGGCGTAACTGCTATTAGTAACGATTACTAGTAACTGTCACTAGTAATTAGTTATTGAAATGCCCGCATTGCTGAGCAAGGCGATAAGGGGCTGATGTGCATCAAGTTCACCTAGACATTGCAATGCCGCTGCATAGGGTAGGCTGATGTCAGGATCTTTATTGGCGCTAAGTAGCGGCTCAAGCCGCGCCTTAGTTTGCTGGCAAGCTGTAGTATCACTGTGTGCGGCATTAAGCGCTTTAGCGGTCGCGTATTGGAGCATTTGGCTCGACGACAGCATGGCTGTATAAGATACATTGTTAGGTTGTTTAACTGAAATATCAGTGAATAACTTTATGGCTTGCAGGGATAGTTGCTGACTCCGATCAAACTGCTGCCCATAATAAAAATGCTTAGCAGCGGCCAAATAATAATTCGCCCATATCAAGTCGTGTTTGGTGGATTGCTGTAATTGATTATCTTCAGCAAGAGTCTCCGCTAAGGCGTCGCTATCAAAAGATAATAACTGCTGATTTTCAGGGCTGCTCAGTTCGAGTAATTTAAACATGGTGTAATATCTGTCAATTTGCCATTGTTGGTGTTGTGGATCTTGCTGTAGTGCAGTTGTTACAGCCTCAAATGCCAATAAAGCAAGCTCAAAAGCCTGTTGGCGATGGCCCTGAAAGACTAATAGGCTGGAATGATTTTGATAGCTAGAAAATAACCTGTCTAAGGCATAGGCATCAAGGGCGTTACCCTGACTCAATAAATCATGTTGTAACTGCTGATGCAGCTTAATCGCCGTATGTATATCCCCTTGAGATAGCACCGCAGTTGCCAGCCAAGAGCGAGTATCAGCAATGTCAGCCTGCAGTTGCTGATTATTAGGATCTTGAGATAAAGCGATATTTTTAAGCTGTAACGAGAGCTCAAAATAATTTTTTGCTTGGATGAAATCTTGCAGTTTTTGTGACACTGAACCTAAGGAGTTATGAGCGTAAGATAGCTCCATTAAGGCTTCGGTATTTTCAGGAGCTAAGTCATACATCATTTGGCTGTAACTAAGATATTGCTTAAACCAAACCTCAGTAGCAGCCCAATCACTTAGGTCATAATCAAGTTGCCCCAGCCAAAAGGCGTTGGCGCCCAATGTTTTAAGAATATCTAAATCTTGTGGTTGTTCATCAAGCAGTACTAGCAGCTTGGTGCGAGATGACAGCAGTGCTTGCTTGGCTTCGTCGACTTTACCGCGCGAGTAAGCCACTTCGCCTATGGCCTCAAGGGTTTGCGCATGCTGAAACCGTGCTTCAAAACTCAAGTTGTCATCATTGGGAGATGAGGCCTTGGTAAAGTATTCTAAGGCTTTGTTACTGATGCCATCCAGTAAGTCCATACGGCCAATGCCGCGCATTTTATCGGCGAAATCCCCGACCATAAACCCCAGTAAGTTTTCTGCTGCTAAACGTTTATCTTGCGCCATTTGCTCGGCTTTATAGCTGCTGATACTGGCAAAAATAGAGGTCAGTGTCAGTACCAGTAACAGTGAGATAGTGAAGGTTTTTTGCCAGCGCTGGCGTTTTTCATGGTTATTGGAGGCGCTGATTAATGCCAACTCTTGTGGTGTTATATCTTGAGCAAACAGTGGATTATGTTTAAGTGCTTGGGCTTCTTTTAGGGGTTTTCCTTCTGCTAGCAAATAGGCTTTATGTTTGTTTTCTGCCAGCCAGCGTTTAGTCAGATGATGTAAGCGACTTTTTATTCGCAGGCTATCATTGTGTTCGTTAATCCAGGCGGTTGCCCGTGGCCAGCGCCTTAATAATGCTTCGTGAGCAATGCTGAAACAGGCTTGGCCATTTTGCAGGTGGGACACAAATAAGCGGCTATTGACCATAGCTTGGGTCAATGTGCGCTGCTCTTTGCTTTGCAGTTGTGACCAAGTTGCGGTGCGGCTGGTGATGGAGGTTTCATCCTCTCGCAGTGTTACCAATAGGGACAATACCTGTGGTAAGCAGGCTTGCTGTGAGACAGTTAATTGCGCCATGGCGTCATCGGCATTTTTACCAATTGCGCCTTCGATACCGCCTAATTGTTGGTAAACGCTAAACAGTAATTGATTGTCTTTACTGCGTTGCAGGTATAGCGCTTGCAGCATGTATTGCAACATAGGTAATGCATCAGGGTTACTGGCGGCCTCAGTACAGAGTATTTCATCTAGCGGCATTGCGGTTTCTGGATCGGCACTCCAAGTTAAATTGGCGGCAATGGCCGGCAGGCGGATCATTTGCAGTAATTCACTTCGAGAAGGCGGCGCTAAATCAAAATGAGCCCCGCGATCTTTACCTGCCATTAAACTGGGATAAGTCATTAGTAATGGATAAAACTCATTACGACAGGCACTGATAATCAATACCGCAGAGGAGTTGGCCAGTTTTTCTAAGATCTCAATAAATGCATAACGTTGATCGTCAGCAAAAATAGGTGACGACAGTAACACTTCTAAGCGATCAATAAACAATGCCAAGTGAGTCTCGTTAGTGCTGCTGAGTTTGATGGCTTGCTGACATTGCTCAATAATGGTGGGCAGATCTGTTATTAGCTTGTGTGACAGGGTTTCGGCGCTGTCACCACTAAATACTGGAATATCGTTGATTTCCCAGTCCAGCATGATACTGGCCAGTTCGGAAAACAATTGTGTTTTAGCCACATTGGCAAAATCTAAATGGCTATAGCTAGCAACCTTTACCCCGTTGTAACCCGTATTAGCCATTAAATTGGGTATGATTCCGGCATTAATGAGTGATGATTTTCCGCTGCCGCTAGGGCCTAAAACTAAACAAAATCCGCGGCCATATTTAACTTGTACACTGATGCGGTCAAGCAAGGTGGCAATTTGTTTACTGCGACCAAAAAATACCTCGGCGTAATTAGCGCTATAGGCTTGTAAGCCCGGAAAGGGTGAGCCTGCTTGCCAGCTTTGGCTGTCGGCCACGGTTTCATGGCCAATGGGGAAATTTACCTTAGCGAGAGTGCGATAGCCGCGCTTGCGAATGGTTTCAATATAGCTGGGCTCAGTGGCTTTATCGCCTAATGCGCGGCGTAATTGGTTAATGATTTTGTGCAGTGGATTATCGCCAATATCGGCTTCTGGCCAGCATTGAGTGACAATCTCGTCACTGCTAAGTACCTCGCCCTGCTGTTGACATAACAGCAGTAATACATCCATAGCCTTAGGTTCAAGTTGTTTGGTTTTTTTACCTTGTCTAAGGGAATTGCTGTTAGGGTCAACCTGCCAGTCACCAAAGAAAAATATAGCTTTGCTCATTATTACAATCCGTTGAATGTCGGCTATTTTTTGATGCCGCGAGTAAAAAAAAACAGGGTCTTGAGATACAGTAAATGTATATTAGAGATTAGTTATATCAATAAATTGCTGGTTTTGTAAGCGTTAGCCAAGCAAACAGAGTGGATATCTTTATCAGCCGATTTTGCTTGGTTTTTACGCTGTAGATTTTGCTTGGCTAGTTTTTATCGCTATGGCTTTTGTCGCTAAGGTTATTATTAAACTTGTCATCACAGTTGTGATTAAAGCCGTTGATATCAATATCGCTGTAAAAAACACTTAGGTGGTTAGCTAGTTTGATGACGTTGCGAGCTGGCTTAAGGCCTGTGCGGTTAACATTTCAGTGTAAGCGTTTATTTTGACATGCTTTGGGCTCCAGCCTTTAATAAAGCGCTGAAAATCGGCCCATGCTATGCAGTATAAGGGGCGCCAAGTTTGTTCAACTTCTTTTGGATTAATATCTGGCTGGTGGATATTAATACTGTCAGCGATCTGGCTAAAATAGTAATCCAAGTATTGTTCGATTAGTTTAGGTGATTCAGTAAATGTCAGCGTACTGCTTAGCAGTAAAACCACATCTTTCATGCCACAACCTTGGCCCACATATTGAAAGTCGACCGCAGCGGCTTTGTCGTGATCGCTATTAAAACAAAAGTTAGCGAGTTTGGCATCGCCGTGAATTAGTGTTTGATAGGGCGTCTGTTTTAAAGCGCGATCGATCCTATTGGCTGCCATTTTTAACGGCTGATCGCTGAGTGCCTGTAATTCATCGGGGCGAGTGTCTAAATGCCAGTAGCTGCCTGTTGGCCATAGGCCGGTGGTATTCACGGTTGATGGCTGGCTAGTGGTACATTGATTAGCCATAAATTGGCCGTGAAAATGCCCCAGCCATTTAAGGCAGGCCAAAATAGCTGCGTGATCGGCATGGGTTAATACCTGATCGAACCCTAAAGTATGTAAGTCTTCAAGGATCAGTAAGGTTTCTAGTTCGCTGCGCTTAATGTATAAACATTGAGGCACGCTCTTTTCACTTTCACTTTCACTTTCACTTTTACAGCCACAGCCACAGCCACTGCCACTGCCACATAGCTGAGCGTAGTGCTGATACCAGTTAGCTTCAACTTGATAAGATTTGAGTTTACGTTGATGTGAAAGGGCAGTATTCCAGCCTTTGGGGTGCGACTCAGGTTGCGGCAGTTTAATATGTTTAACGATAACAGATGAATATTGGCTACCAGTAAGTCTAGCGCGAAATAGCTCACCATAACCGCCCCATAAGGATTGAATTACCTCAATATCACTTACGCTTTTAGCCTGCAGTGCTGTGGTAATACTGCTGATAACCGCTTTATCTATAGCCATTAAATCTTTATTTTCCCTTATTTATATTGCCGTCACTTCACATAGCGATAATCTAGCTATTGTGCCAGAACTTTGCTTAATAGCTAAAGTGATAAGCTAATCGATTGATAATTGTGCAACTAAAATGAAAACAAGTTATTGGTCGCAGTTTTTCAGCTGCAGTGATTGAATTTTATCCCCAATAGCGTAGTTTTAGCCTAAAGCCCAAACGAGAGTGGTTATATGAAGCCAGGTAAGAACAATACTAAATTGCTTAAACTCGCAATGGAAATTGGTGAGGGTTATGCAAAACGTCGCGGTTTTGAAAACTTTGGTGTTGGTATATCGCCAAAAGATAAAGTGGAATGTATTTATCGTTTGTTAGTGCAAGATGGGCTAATTCAAGGATTAGCTGAAGATAATGATGATGGTCCAAATCGTAAACACAAATTGATTTTGTGGATCAGTCGTCAACTCCCTGAAGATCATCCCCTTAAAAACTAACCCATGGGTGAGTTGCTTCGTTATTCCAATTACGTAAAAAGCCGAGATGTTCTCGGCTTTTTTAATGGCGACTGGACTGTAAAACTTATCCTTTCACTTCGACTTCAATGTCAGTTTCTTCTGGTGATTTCATCACATCTTTAGGTTTAGTGACACTGCCCACAGGTGGATAGGGCACAGTGCCTTTAAATTCATCACGGGTAGCTTCGCTGTAATTGGGAAAAGGTAAGGCATCGTTCTCAATTAACTGCTTTATGGTTTGCTCCGCTTGTTGCTGCACCTCGACATCAGCACTGCTGGCATTTTGTAGCATGACATTTTGACCCACTGGTGCAATATGAATATCTAACTGCTTTAAAATATTCAGTAAGTGAAAGTTTAAATCCTCAGCAATACCAAAATATTCATTTATATCACCGGTGTCGATATAGGCATTTACATTCACTACAAACGCATCACGCTCAATGGCAAGAAAACGTGCCCGCTGAGCAATCTCTAACACTCTGGGGTGTGACAATAATAATTTTCGCAGCTCCATTAACAGCATTTGCAGTTGCTCTTTACTGGTATCAAGGCTAATGCGTAGATCGTGCTTATAGCGGCGGCGATCAATAACAGAGAAGTTTTCTAATTCTTGGGATGAAAATACCGAGTTAGGAATATGCACCACGGTGCGATCGAGTTTTCTGATCCGCGTTGAGCGTAAGCCAATTTCTTCAACCACTCCCATAGTGGTGCCAAAGCGGCAAAAATCACCCGGCTTTATTGGTCTTGCAGCATATAAGGTTAATGCGCCGAAGACATTTTCTAATGGTTTTTGCGCCGCTAAGGCAATGGCTAAACTGCCGACACCTAGGCCGGTTAAAATGGTGGCCATGTTGTAGCCAGAGCTTTCAAACCACATTAGGGCGATAACCACCACAATGATGATTTTTAATATTGCTACCATAGGCCTGAGTAAGGCCACGGAGTAGCTTTTATCTTGATCGTTTAATTGCTTGGATTTTATTGCGGAATACAATTCCACTAAACCTAAAATTAGAATGGTGTTGGCGATATACAGCAAGGTGCTGTTATCAAACCAAACCCTTGCCCTGATTGATAAACCTAATGACAGCGCCACATATTGCAAGCTGGTGAGGTATAAAAACCAGCGCAAGGTGTTGCCTGAAAAACGGGTTAATCCTGCCAGTTTATGTTCAAATTTAGCGGCAATGGTTTTGGCGGCAATGCTGATTAATCCGGTGGCGATCCAACCAAAGAAAATACACAGAATAAAGATCAGCAGTTGCCAGTTTTCCATATGGAACATACTGAATTGTGGTAAAACGTTAGCCAGTGCTTCGATTTGCGGGCTGTAACCATATTCGTCCCATAGCTCAGGGACTTTGGCGATCGTGGCGTTAGATATCTTCCAAATTTTGCCTTTTTTACCGTCTGGAACTCGCTGTAAATAGACCGGAACTGGACCTTTACTGGTTTCTAGTACCCCTAACAAATCACGATAGCTTGGCAGCTTGTCGTTAAGGTGGCCTTCTGGTTGATCGCTGATCTGCGACAGATCGAGGATGTTTTGCTTATTCCATAATATCGCCAGTTTACGCAGTAAATCGGCGCCATCTTCGGGATTAATATCTTTGGGGAGGTAACGCAGATCAATAAACTCAGTGGCAGCTTCCCAGTCGTTTTCTTGCACCGCTCTACCGATTTCAATGAGGGCTGATAAAGGTGTTTCGCCATCTCGGGCGAGGGTGAGTCCACCTTGGGCCTCGGCTATGGCTTCACTGCGCTTTTCTGCTTCAGCAACTTTTTTCAAATTGATATCGTCTGCAGCCATGACAGTTGGCGTTAGGCTCGACATCGATAACAACAAAAATGCAGTAAAAAGCGTTCGCCATGTTGTTTGCAGCATAATTTTATCCCTAAAAGCGCAATATCTATCTCAAATATATGTGTTTTAACCTCAGACCGCTAGGGCGATTTATGATGATTGGTTATTTTACTTAAGCGTTGACGCAGGATTGGGCTCAGATACTGACTTTACTTCAGCGCTGTTAACAGGTGTCAGGTATAGCCTTAATACTTGGTCAGACTTGAACTTAGGTTATAAGTCCATTTGGGTTGATTATGATAACCAAGATAACTTTTCATATGATACTGCTTCACAAGGTTTTGTTATTGGCTGGACAGCGTATTTTTAGCCTTAACTAACGATAAAGAGATGGATGGATAAAGGGCGCCCGAATAGAAGTCGTTGGCGCCTTTTTTGTGCCTTCATCTCATTAATTTGCTGGTAGCGGATTACCTTTTAACGAGATTGCGTATCTAAGTAAGGTAAAGCCTTCATCTTCATATTGCCTGATAAACGTCATGCCTAACTTTTTAATGATGTTGACTGACCCAAGATTCACGTCTACCACTTCGCCGTAGACGATATCTAAATCCATGTGCTGCTTTGCAAACTCAATACAGGCTTGATTTGCCTCAGTGGCATAGCCCTTTCCCCAAAAGTCTTGATGTAAACGGTAGCCGATATCGATAGCATTTATTCGCGAGTCATTTTTAAAACCACAAAAACCAATGACTTGATTTGTGGCTTTAAGAACTACAGCCCAACGGGCAAAGCCGAACTCTTTATATTCCGCTAACCATATCTCTTGGATAATATTTTCAGCATCTTTTAGCGTGTTACATAAGCCTGCATCGCCAGTGTAGCGGGTGACTTCTTCTGAATTAAACTCAAGCACAGCTTTTGCATCGCCAAGATTAAATTCGCGAATGATCAGGCGGTCTGTTTCGGTGATTATTGTCATTATGATCCTTATAAATTTTGCTATGCCATTTAATTACAGAATTGACGTTCACAAGGAACGCCGTCCCCATTGCCATCCATTTGGGTATCAGGACAATGATTAATATAGAAAATCGCTTCTTCGCATGATTGCATGTGGCTGCAGTGAGTTTTACCTGCCTCGCAGCTAAACTGCGTTGAAGCCCGTGGCGAATCAAGCGTTTTGTTATCTATCGTGGCAGGCTGAACTTGACTCGATTGACTAGGGGCATTCGTTACATCGTGATAGGCTTGAATAGCAAATCTGCCAATGGCGATAACAATTAAAATAATAACAATGCGGCTCATGGTGCCTGAAGCCGTAGTGGCTTTTTGCATTTTGATTGGCGATGTTTTTTTGCCGCTATTATTGCGTGTAGAGTTTTGGTGGGCATGGCTGTCTGCTTTTGTGGCAACGCCCACTATTTGCGCTTGGCTTGCCTTAATTTTACCGTCAGTTTGCTGCGCTACAATATATTCAATTTGATCACCTTTAATGGGCTTTCTTGCCATATGCTTAAGGGTTGAAATATGAATAAACACGTCCTTGCCACCTTCATCAGGTTCAATAAAACCGAAACCTTTACTGCTATTCCAGCGAACTAATCGACCTGTTTCCATCATCACGAGTATGTTTCCTTTCCAACGACTAAATGTTTACAACACATTATAAAATTGACCAAGGCTATGCTAGGTTATTCATTCAATATAATAAATAGTAATTATCTGCGGCTGAGACGCTAAGCAGTTAATATTCTCACTCAAACTAGCCGTTAACATTTGCCGTTGAAAAGGAAGACACCATGAAATTATCAGCACGCTTAACAGCCATACCAACAGCATTGTCGATATCACTGGCTTTAGCTGCAACGATAACCACCACCTCGTTACGCGCTGTAGATCTTGATGATTCAGTGGCCAAAGCATTACCACAACTTGAACAGCTTTATACGCACCTTCATCAACACCCTGAACTGTCTTATCAAGAGAAAAACACCAGTGCCAGAATGGCAAAAGAGTTACGGCAATTAGGTTTTGAAGTTACTGATAATTATGGCGGCTATGGGGTGGTGGGCATATTCAAAAATGGCGACGGGCCTACGGTGATGATCCGCGCCGATATTGATGGTTTACCTATTATTGAACAAACGGGTAAGTCTTATGCATCGACTGTGACAACGCTAGATGCACATAACAATACTGTAGGGATTATGCATGGCTGTGGCCATGATATTCATATGACCAGCATGATTGGCGCTGCCGAGCAATTGATGCTGCATAAGTCAGCTTGGCAAGGCACTTTGATGATGGTGGCTCAGCCTGCAGAAGAAATGGGCGGCGGCGCAAAAGCTATGCTCAAGCAAGGCTTATTTAGCGAATTTCCCACCCCTGATAAGGTGTTAGGTTTGCATGTCAGCGCATCTATTCCTGCTGGTAAAGTTGGCTCAATTAGCGGATATGCGTTAGCCAATGTGGATTCGGTGGATATCAGCATTAAAGGCAAAGGTGGTCATGGTGCTTACCCCCATTTAACTATCGATCCTGTGGTTCTGGCGGCGCGCACAGTATTAGCATTGCAAACCATTCCCAGCCGTGAAGTGTCGCCCCTTGAGCCAAACGTAGTCACAGTAGGCTCTATTCATGGCGGCTCAAAACATAATATTATTTCCAATGAAGTGAAGCTGCAATTAACACTTAGATCATATAACCCTGAAGTACGTGAGCAGCAAATTGCGGCCATAAAACGCATTACCAAGGGCATTGCAATAAGTGCGGGTTTACCTGATGAACTGATGCCTGAAGTGTATGTCCATGAAGATGAAAAAATCCCTTCTACCTATAACAACCCGCAATTAGCCGCGGCGGTGAAGGCGAGCATTGAAGCTGAACTAGGTAAAGATAATGTGGTGCGCGCGCCACAGGTTATGGCCGGAGAAGATTTTGGCTTATATGGCCGAACTGAGCAAAATATTCCGATCACTTTATTTTGGTTAGGGGCGGTTACACCAAGCGTGTATCAAGCCAGTATTGCTAGCGGTGACAGCTTGCCATCATTGCATTCAAGCAAATTCGCCCCAGATTATCCGTTAACCATCAGTACCGGTGTGCGGGCAATGACGCGAGCGGCGATGGATTTGTTTAATAGCAGCAAATAAGCTTACTTTATCTGACTTAAAGCATGACGCTTATTTATAGCCTGAGGCATAGGATAAACGCTATAATTGAGCTTAACTTTTTCTTGTTAAATTGAGATCCCATGACTGTTATTTTTACCACCAATGTTGGCGATATCCATATTGAACTGGATATGGAAAAAGCCCCTGTTAGCTCGAAAAATTTTTTACAGTACTGTCAGGATGGCTTTTATGACTACACGATTTTTCATCGGCTGATCAAAGGCTTTATGATCCAAGGTGGTGGTTTTACTGCCAAGATGAAAGAAAAGCCCACTCGCGATCCTATCGTTAATGAAGCTAATCGCGGCTTGAGTAACACACTTGGCACCATAGCAATGGCAAGAACCGATGCGCCGCATTCGGCCACCGGACAGTTTTTTATTAATACTGCTGATAATAGCTTTTTAGACCACACAGCGACCACCAACAGCGGTTGGGGTTATGCGGTATTTGGCAGAGTGGTTGCTGGTATTGAAGTGGTTAAAGAAATTGAAAAAGCCAAAACAGCGACGGTAGCAGGGCACGACGATGTGCCTAAAACCGCTATCGTGATTGAGAAAGTGACTATTGTTTAGGTAAAAAATTGTTTAACTAAATAGCTGTTTAGTTAAATAACTAATTGATGCCTGTGACTCACAAACAGTGACACTCATGCTGTAACCAATAAGCGATTTTTTGCTGCTAATTAAGGGAGTTATTTTGAATCTATCACCAGAAGATCATCTGCAACTGGCAAACGCTAAGCAGTTGCTTGAAAATCCCGGTTTAGCAGCAAAAATTACTGATTTTATTGGCTCGCCCATTGAGCAAGGTTTTGCGCTACTGCCTAAAAGTGTCAGCAATGGTATTGGCAAAGTCACTGAAATGGCGTTGATGAAGGCATCGGATGCGGCGCTATTTACCATGAAAAACGTCCCTCATGAGCAATCTTCTGATCGTTGGCACAAGCTAGGGGTTGCGGTGAGCGGTGGTGTGGGTGGCTTTTTTGGCTTAAGTGCCTTGGCATTAGAGCTACCTATTTCAACCACCATCATGTTGCGATCCATTGCCGATATTGCCCGCAGCGAAGGCGAGCAACTCGATGAGGTGGCCACCAAAATAGCCTGCATGGAAGTGTTTGCCCTAGGCGGAGAGTCAAATGATGACGATCAGGCTGAAAAAGGCTATTTTGCAGTGCGCACAGTGTTAGCCAATTCAATTGCTGAAGCCGCTGAATATGTTGCCACCAAAAGCTTTAGTAAAGAAGCGGCGCCAATGATGGTTAAGTTAGTGACCGTGGTGGCAGAGCGCTTTAGCGTGCAGGTTACCCAAAAGGTGGCGGCTCAAGCGGTACCTGCTATTGGCGCTGCTGGTGGCGCGATCATTAACACCTTATTTATTGATCATTTTCAAGACATGGCAAGAGGCCACTTTATCGTACGTAAACTTGAGCGTAAGTACGGTGACGAGCTGGTTAAAATAACCTATCAGGCACTTTGATCTTAATCTGATAACGCCTCTATCAACTTCTACTGCTTTACTGCATCAGCGCGATACGTAAGTGGTAACAATTTCACAGTATGAACTTTATCCAATCAAGGCTATCTTAACTATATAAGTTAAAGATAATGTTTAAGGATATATTTTCAGGATGAATAAGTTAACCCGCGCGCTATTGGCCACAAGCTGCTGTATTTTACCTTTTATTCATTCAGCTTTTGCCGCTAATACAGAGCTAAAGTTCACCACTTTTACTGTTGATACCCAATTTGAACTGACCCACCCAGTGTTAAGCGCTAACTTACTCGATAATGAGGGCAATGAGCTATTAGCGCTGGGGGTCGATGATGATCATCAACGCTGGTTTGCTGTATACGGCATTGTCGATAACCAATTAGTAATGCTAGATAAAGTATTATTAAGTAAAGATATTTATAGCTTTGATATTAATGAAATCGACTCTAATACTGATAGCGTGCTGGCACTGCAACAGCTGTATTTCGTGACTGCAGAGCAATTATTACGTTATGCCCCAGTTACGGCTAATACTACTGCGGGCGCTATTAACAAGCTCGATCCGAGTATGCTGCCCACAGATGTGCTTTCTGTAGATGAGAAAGTGGCTCAAGCTCCTTCTGCTTTACCTCAAGCGCATTCTGGTGAGTTAGTTACTGTTGCTGAGATTAACTCTTTAGCCGTTACAGGCCATGCTGATTTTATTTCGCGCGGTGATTTTGTCAGTGATATTAATAATGAT
The DNA here is from genome assembly GCF_001957135.1 of Shewanella sp. UCD-KL21. Lineage (GTDB taxonomy): Bacteria > Pseudomonadota > Gammaproteobacteria > Enterobacterales > Shewanellaceae > Shewanella. The sequence continues at coordinate 195,606 of NZ_MPHK01000005.1, forward strand.
GATATTGCCGATGTACTGATAAGTGACTTCAGAGAAATGCATGTATTGCTTGGTGCAGGTAATGCTCAATTCACTAGACAATCACTGCCGTTATTGCCTCAAGTTGAGCTTACCAATAACGGCGCTGAATATAGCCGCGCTAAGCTTTATCACAGTGATATGAACTTTGATGGCCGCGATGATATTGTCAAAGTCGCAGAAGGATCACTTGAAGTCTACTATCAAAACGCTCAAGGGCAGTTCGCCCCGACGGCTGAATATATTTCAGTAAGCCAACCTATTAGTGGGATTGATTGGTGGAATAAGCGGGATGCTTATGGGCAATCGTTAGATCAAAGTGATTTGCTATACCGTAAAGTTGAGCGTATTGGGGACGTTAATGGCGATGACATTACTGACTTAGTGGTTAGGTACACCAAAAGCTCTGGGGTATTTGATCGCACCAATGACTATGAAATTTACTTAGGCGGTAACAACGATGGTGTGGTGGCTTTTGGCCGCGATCCTGAGACAGTAATTAAAGCTGAAGGCACCTTAACCGGGCTGCGCTTTGATGATATTGATAATGACAATGTCGATGAAGTGATTGTTTCAGGCTTTGATATTGGCATAACACAAATTGTTAGTGCTTTATTGTCTGGTAGCATTGATCAAGACGTACATGTATTTAAAATGAATGCCCTGAGCCAGTTTGCTGATAAAGCCAATGTCAGTAAAGAGGTTGAATTAAATTTCAGCTTAACCTCAGGCCAAAGCGGTGAGCCTGTAGTGGCGTTAGCGGATATCAATGGTGATGGTTATAAAGAGCTATTATTGTCTGATGACAATGCAACCCTAGATATTTATCTGGGTCAGGCTGGCAGCGCGCCTTTTAGTAAACGAGCTCAGCAATGGGATATGATCATTCCGGTTGAAGGCTCTATGCTGTCGGCAACCGATATAAATGCCGATGGCAAAGATGATTTATTACTTAAATTTGGCAAGCAAGATCCTGACAATCTGCAGCGAAGTTTTACTGTACTTTTGGCACAGTAAACTGTTTAAGCACCTTATAACGTTTCAAAATACCCTCAAAAAACCAGTAATCAGTTGCTGGTTTTTTTGTGCTTTCAATTTGAGCTTTGGCGATTAAATGAACTACAAAATGACCAATTAAATGATGCCTTTATTGATAAAACCGATGTGAATAAGGCTGAATATTAGTGAATACTGAAACTGATCTAGATCATAAAACCGATTAAAGATTGTAAAAATCAGTTTAGATTTTTGCCGATCTAAGTACACTGCATTTAAACATGTAAATATTATGCACGATTAAAATTCAGGAGCAAAGTGATGTTTTGTATTCAATGCGAGCAAACAGTTAGAACCCCAGCAGGTAACGGCTGTAGTTATTCTCAAGGTATGTGCGGTAAGCTAGCATCTACGTCAGATCTACAAGATCTATTAATCTACATGTTGCAGGGCGTTTCTGCTTATGCGGTTAAGGCACGTCAGTTTGATATCATTGATGCCGAGATTGATACCTTTGTTCCTAAAGCATTTTTTGCCACATTAACCAATGTGAATTTTGACGATGATCGTTTAGCTGATTACGCTCAACAAGCACAAACTTACCGTAACAAGCTAAAAGCCGCTTACCAACAAGCTTGTGCTGATAACGGCGTTGCAGTTGAACAAGTGATAGCTCAAGCAGAGTTTAACTTAGCGGCTTCTCAGCCTGAAATGCTACTACAAGCTCCAGTTGCACTGCCAAACCGTGGTGACGATGTTAATGAAGACATCATGGGCTTACGTCTACTTTGCTTATATGGCCTTAAAGGCGCAGCAGCTTACATGGAGCATGCACGCGTACTTGAGCAAACTGATGCCGATGTGGCCGGTGAATTTCACCAAATCATGTCATTCCTTGGCGAAGACTCAGTTGATGGCGACAAGCTATTTGCTACCGCAATGGAAATCGGTCAATTAAACTATCGCGTAATGGCGATGTTAGATGCGGGCGAAACGACGGCATTTGGCCACCCTGAGCCAACAGAAGTCAACACCAAATCATTTAAAGGTAAGGCGATTTTAGTGTCAGGTCATGACATGAAAGATTTAGAACTTATCTTAGAGCAAACCCAAGGTAAGGGCATTAACGTCTATACCCATGGCGAAATGTTACCGGCATTAGCTTATCCATCCTTTAAAAAGTTCCCACACTTAGTGGGTAACTACGGCAGTGCGTGGCAGAACCAGCAAGCTGAGTTTGGCACTTTCCCTGGCGCTGTTGTGATGACCTCAAACTGTATTATCGACCCCAATGTGGGCGATTACTCAGACCGTATATTCACCCGTAGCATTGTTGGCTGGCCAGGTGTTTCTCACATCGAAGGTGAAGACTTTAGCGCTGTGATTGACAAAGCCCTTGAGCTTGAAGGTTTTAGCTACGATGAAATCCCACATACCATTACGATTGGTTTTGCACGTAATGCCTTAATGGAAGCGGCGCCAACAGTAGTTGAGAATGTGAAAAATGGTTCAATTAAGCACTTTTTCTTAATCGGTGGTTGTGACGGCGATAAATCTGAACGTAGCTACTTTACTGACTTAGCTAAATCAGTGCCTGATGACACCATTATCCTGACCTTAGGGTGTGGTAAGTACAAGTTCAACAAACTTGAATTTGGTGATATCAATGGTATTCCACGTTTATTAGATGTGGGTCAATGTAACGATGCTTACTCTGCTATACAGTTAGCCTTAGCATTAAAAGATATTTTTGACTGTGATATCAATGAACTGCCTTTAAGCTTGGTACTGTCTTGGTTTGAGCAAAAAGCGATTGTGGTGTTACTGACACTATTATCACTTGGCGTTAAAAACATTCGTACAGGTCCAACTCCGCCAGCGTTTTTGACTGAAAACTTAGCAAAAGTGTTAGAAGACCAATTTGGTTTACGTAACACCACTGATGTTGAGTCAGATCTTAAAGCGATGATTAACGCGGCTTAATTAGCGGTTATTGGGTGATATAGGCTGAAGGCTTATATCACCTTTTTATTGTCTGTTTTTTACTTTCTACTTCTAACACATGGTTCCCATACAGGTGCAATATGAGTTCATCAGGATTTTCATTTTCAGCAGCATTATCAGCCGCCCAATCAACAAAAGATGACAACAAAAAGTCAGTTGCCAAGGTCACCGCTGCGCCGAGCTTTTCAATGTCGGGTGCATTGGCTGCCACAGCAAAGAAAACGGCTGAGGTTACAACTACTGCTGAAACGAAAAAATCCCTCAATGCAAATCAGTTATTATTAAATGCTGATGAGTGGCAACGTGGTGAAGTGCAATTGCGCTGTACTGAAAAATGGCATGAAACCCATGATGTAGTGAGCTTTCGTTTTCAAGGTTTAACCCCTGTTAAGTTTAACTACAAACCGGGACAATTTATTACCTTCAAATTAGAGATTGAAGGCGAGATAGTTTATCGCAGTTATACCATGTCATCGTCTCCATCTAGACCTTATTCAATAGTGGTCACGGTGAAGCGCATTGCTGGTGGCAAAGTGTCAAACTTTTTAGCAGATAAGGTGAATCAAGGCGATATCATCACCTTAGTCGGCCCAGATGGCGCCTTTAACTTAGTGGATATTGAAGCTGAAAAGTATTTATTTTTAAGTGCTGGCAGTGGCATTACCCCAATGTATTCAATGTCACGTTGGTTATTAGACACCAAAGTCGGCAGTGATATTGCCTTTGTACACAGCGCTCGCACAGACGAAGATATTATCTTTGCAGATAGCTTAGGTGCGATGGCTTATCGCAGTGCTCAGTTTCAATTAAGTTACCTGCTGGAAAATGCAGATGAGCTTGTTGAAGGCGTTAATCATACTGGCAACGACAGCCGTATCTTAGGCCGTATCGATATTGAAAAGCTGCAAGCATTAGTGCCTGATTTTATGTCGCGCACCATTTTTGTGTGTGGCCCAGAGCCTTACATGGTGTCAGTTAAATCCTTGATTGAAGCCAGTGGTTTTGAGATGAAAAACTTCCATCAAGAAAGCTTTACTGGCGCGGCTAAATCACCCCAAAGCTGTACAAATACTGCAGCTAAAGCTAGCAACTTCATGCTTTCAATTAATGATAAAAAAGTTGCATTATCGGCTGAGCAAACCTTATTAGATGGCATAGAGTCTGAAGGGCTACCGATAATCGCAGCCTGCCGAAGTGGTGTGTGCGGCGCCTGTAAGTGCCAAGTGATCTCAGGCACCACTGAATCTAGCAGTACCATGACATTAACCGCTGAAGAAATTGCCGCAGGCTATGTATTAGCCTGCTCCACTAAAATCACTTCAGATGTCAGCTTAAAAATGTAAGAGCACTTGCATTGAAGTTAATTAAAAACAGTCAGCCTTGCTGACTGTTTTGCTTTGTGATTTAGACAATAAAGAGGTTAGGTTATAACCTTGGCAAAAATCAGCTGGTTTGCAGAACGTGAGATGCAATAAAACCTACCCAACTGGCGATAAGCAACACCCAAGGCAAATATGACTTCTGAGACTGCGGCAGTGGCTGCTCAACGTCATCATTCATCGGCTGGTGCTTCGCTTTTAGGTTTTGTTTGCGCTGTTTATCTTTTTCTCTAGCCTTAGCCTTCTGTAGCTTTTTATATTCAGCGATGCCTTTTTCAATACCTTGAGCGATGAGTTTGGTTTGCTCTTTAGTTTGCGAAGGCTTTTGGGTGGCCTTAGCCATTTTCATTGCTTCAGCTTGGGTTTCTTGAGAGATACTTTTTGCCATGTTGCTCTACTTCTTGATTAGATTGCTGCTTAGTTACTACTTTAACAGCCTCGTGGGCGGCTCACTATAGCCAAACTTAGCCTTGGTGCTATTTCTATAGATTAATTTTTGTTAAACCATGAGCCAACGCAATAGTGGAATAGTGATTGTGTCGTAAAATGGCTTTTTTAACTGTTGAGGAATTCTAATGTCAAAATCAATTCATGGTCGTAACGTTATCAAATTGATGAAAGATCAAAATACCCCGCAGCCACAACAACAATGGCTGGCGTTGATGGCAGCAGAATTTGGTGAAAACGCAGAGTTTCATACTTGTCGTGCCAGTGATATGAGCGCCGCACAGTTAGTTGAACTGTTTATTAGCAACGGTCGTTTAACTGAAACTGAAGCTGGTTTTGTGATTAATCAATGTGGTCACTGTGCAGGTAAAGAAGCCCAAGAGGCAACGGCTTAGTCGCGGATTCGGTTTTCTTTAAGACAAAAAAATGCCAGTCACTGACTGGCATTTTTGTATCTGGCTTTAGCTTTAACTAAGCCTTAAAGCGAGCGATTAAACTCGCGTATTAAGCGCTAGCCCATAAAGCTTAAATAGCCTTGCAAGATAATGGCATTCACAATATCAATAAAGAATGCCCCTACAATTGGCACTACCATAAAGGCCTGTGGCGACGGACCGGTACGTGAAACTAATGCGCCCATGTTCATAACGGCAGTAGGGGTTGCGCCCATACCAAAACCACAATGACCACCTGCCATCACAGCAGCGTCATAGTTTGAGCCCATTAATCTAAAGGTAACAAAGTAGGCAAACACCGCTAAAATAGCCGCTTGAGACACTAAGATGATTAATAGCGGTACCGCTAAATCAAATATTTCCCACAGCTTTAGGTTCATTAGTGCCATTGCTAAAAACAGTGACAAGGACACAGTACCTAAAATATCAACACATTCACTGTTGATTTTGTAGCCGCGACTCAACTCAGTGGCGTTGGTGATGACCACGCCAAAGAATAAGGCATAAACAAAGTCAGGCATTTTTAACCATGCAATATCCATGGAGCTAACAAATTTGCCGAACCACTTAGCCCCTGCCACACATAGCAGCAGAATGAATAGCACTTCTAAAATTTTCTTACCGGTAACGCGATCAATTTCTAATTGGTCATAGGTTACTAAGTCAGGATGATCTACGTGATGATTACCACCCACACCATATGAAGAAACAAGATTATGTTTATTGATAAGGCGCTGGGCAACTGGACCACCAATAATACCGCCCATGACTAGACCAAAGGTGGCCGCTGCCATGGCAAACTCTAAAGTATTAATACCATAGTTGTCTTGGAAGGTTTGCGCCCAAGCAGCACCCGTGCCGTGACCACCTGATAAGGTAATTGAACCAGCGATTAAGCCCATTATCGGCTCTAGCCCTAAAGCGCTGGCTAAGCTAACGCCCACCGCATTTTGAATAATGATATATAAAGATGCAATGCCTAAAAAGACAATGACCTTAGTACCGCCTTTCATTAATAGCTTATAACTTGCCGCTAACCCCACGGTACTGAAAAACATCAGCATCAAGGTATTTTGCATTGAAAGAGTAAATTCTAAACTGATTTTGTTGAAGTGTAATATGGTGATTACGCCTGCAACGATAAGTCCACCCACGATGGGTTCTGGGATATTATATTTTCTGAAAGAAGGTACGTGTCGATTAATTGTATGGCCAATGAATAGTACCAAAATTGCCACGAGGAAAGATTCAAGCTCTCCAATAGAATAAACAGTATTCATGGAACTCCTTTTGTTTTGCACTGAATGAGTTACACAATGTGATTAGATATCACAATTAGATATGCATAAATATTTTGCTTTAATTTATTAGTTATATTGAGTATAGAGGAACTTAGCGGTAAATATCATGGGGATTGCCTTAAAAGGCCAAGTGTCGTTCATTTGTTGAGCTGATTTAACAAGTTATTAAAAGCTAAACCCTTGATGTTAATTGTGAAGGTGGCATTGTTAACTTAATTGCACTGCTTATGTTGTGAATTTGCAGGTGGAGAATCTGAGTTTTGAGGAATAAAAAGTCACTTTAGTGACTGTATCTGGCTCTGTTTAAGATAAATAATTGCCGCTAGACTCAATCAAAGCAGATTACATAGTATGTTTTATGGTGTGTGCTATTTATTCTAAAACTGAAAAATTGCTCATTGGAGTGGTTTGCCGATGCTGATGTTTATAGATATATGAGCGAAATAAAAGGAAGTTCATTTCGCTCATATAGCGCTGGCTAAAGCGGGCGAATAGGTACTTTTATGTACTTTAAATAAACCTGTAACAGCCAAATGCTAAAGGGTATTAATCAACAGCAACCATAACATTACTGGCTTTAATAATAGCGTAAGCATTGCCACCCACGGTTAAGCCAAGTTGCTGACAAGATTTTTTAGTGACTACTGATGTGATCTCAACTCCAGGTGCAAGTTCAATGACCACCTCATTGTTTACAGAACCCTCTTCGATTGAGGTGATTTTACCAACCAGTGAATTACGAGCGCTGATTTTCATAATATTTAAATTTCCTATTAATGAGTCAATATGCTGATATTAATTATAAAAATAAGGTATTTATAATTTTTAAAGCGAAATGTATGGCTCGTTCCACTGTGCGTAAAAATGAACCATGAGCCTAAGTTTAATTGATAAATTCAATTTTGCTTGTTCAGAGGTTAACTTTTGCGAGGGATAAGTGCTAAAAAATTAGTAAAACCTAATGGGTTAATTGATGGGCATTATGAATAGAAAATAATGGCCTATAAAGTAAAAAGCCAGCTTGTATCTATGATGCAAGCTGGCTTTTTTTATCATTAAGAATCAATCAATCGTTAGTGCGACAATCTTTAGGGGATGGTTATCATCAAATGACGGGAAGTCTTCATGGCAATGCAACCATTCAATTGAGCTGACACTGCGGCCTTGTTTTTCAACACAGCGCACTAAGCTGTTGAGCCAGGCTTGTCGTTCCACTTTGGCGACATTGTTACAGCACACTATGGTGCCACCACTTTTTGTTGTTAGCATTGCAGGCTTAAATAAGCCTTGGTAATCATTAATCAGGTCAACGGTGCCAAATGGGCTTTTTGCAAAACGTGGCGGATCTAAAAATACCAAATCAAATTGAGTCGCAGCTAACTTCGGGTACTTAGGTAATTTTTGCCCGCGGCGCCCACCAACCTTAAGACCAGCTAATTGACGCAGCGCAGGAAAGGCATCGCTTTGAATGAACTCACAAGTATCGGCCACCTCATTGAGCTCAGCATTCTTTTTACCCGCAGCCAAAGCAAATGATGAGAAATCCACATTAACTGCCCGAGTTGCACCGCCTATGGCTGCTGCAGTGCCAATACCGCAAGTGTATGAAAATAGGTTTAGTACGGTTTTGCCTTGGCTATTGGCTCTGACATATTCTCTACCGATACGCATATCAAGGAACAATAACGGATCTTGGCCTTCATGGCGTAATTTTGAGGTGAACTTGATGCCATTTTCTTGGATAACTTGCTCTGAGCAGGCAAAGTCATTGAAGTCATCTGGAAGATTATTTTCAATGCGTGAATTACGTTTAGCACGGTCATTGTAGATAATAGGTAACTCAAGATGTGCGTTAAGGATTTCGGTTATTTGCGTAAGTTGTTGCTCAGTTAAGGTCTGATGGAATGTTTGAATGAGCCACGCATTACCATAACGGTCAATATTAAGCCCATTTTCGCCTTCAACTGTGCCATGAAATACCCGAAAACAATCGGTTTGTTGAAGCGCCGCTTGTTGAAAAAATTCAGCGCGTTGATTAATGGCGTGAGTAAGAGAAGACTGCAATGACATATTTGTGCTCGTTAGCATGAAAAGGCAAAAACAGATTATACCAAGCTTATAGCGGCTTGTCGGTATGTGTTAGAACTTGTAAGCGAGCTTTTATTGACTCCCCTCATTTTACTGTAGCCACAAGCACTGATAAGGCTCTTACAATTTACTATTTAAAAGTAACAAATTGTAGCCTAGCCCTCTGTTTTAATTGAATTTGGCGACTCGCCATAAGCAAATATGTTATCTTTCATCTGCTGTAAATACATGAAATTAATAAAAATAGGTTTTTATATCGTGATTATTGAATTGGGCAGCAGATAATTCTCTATTGGCTTGTTCGCTCATCTATGTTGCCGTTAAATTCAGATTTTACCATGACGGTTATTGGCTTTAGTTATGCCAACTATTTTTATTCGATTTACTCATCCGACTCATTCAGTCTAAACAGACGAGGTTCATTTGAATCATCTGCTGCGCCATCAATTATTAGCCGTATTGTTGCTGTTTTTTTGCGGTACTTTTGCGACCGCTGCAACTGCAGCAAAACCGCCGGTTTTCGATCTATTAGATGAGATCGCCAGCATTGAGCACGGGCCGCAATTAACCGCGTTATACCTTGGAGCTGATAAAGACCCAGAAGGCACCTTAACGGCTTTAGAGCAACTAAAATCCCAAGGCGTTATCGATGATAATGACTATTTTAAAACCATTTATTATCTGATCCTTTATAACGTTCAATTTGTACTGTCAGATGTTGAGGCGGCAGAAAAACCACTAAAACCTTATATCAATTTGGCCTAGATAGCGGCCAAGACTGGATTGTGGCCGAAGGCCTAACCATTAAAGGCACCTTGGCGGCGAGAAAAAGCGAAGGTAAAAAAGCACTGCGACTGATAGAGCAAGCAATTAGCTTAGCTGAACAACTGCATTATGACCGCTTATTGGCTCGTGCACTTAATATTCGAGGCATCATCCACTCGCGAAGTTTAGCCTATGAGTTGGCGATTGAGGATTATCAAAGAGCGATTAAACTGGCTGGAACCACCAATAATAGCGATTTTGTTTTTAAGTTATATTCAAATATATCCGTGCTTTACTCTATGGTGGAAGATTAGCCTAGCGCGATTGAATACAATAAAAAAGCCACTGAGCTATATCTTAACAGTGATAATGTCAGCTTTGAGTATTTAGTGGTTCTATACAGTAATGCTAGTAACAATATGCTAGAAATTAATGATATAGAGGCGGCGACTCAGTACAGTGAAAAAAGCATTGCCGTGGCGCGCGAGTCTAATAACAGCCAGCTTATTGTCAATGCACTAATGACCCAGACCCACTTGTTAATTGGTCAGCAACTCTTTGCTGAGGTTGAGCCGGTGGCAATGGAATGTGTTGAGATCGCAAAGCAGGTGCATGATCAATTACCTTATAACGAGTGCTTAATGGGTCTTGGCGAGGTCAGTTTATTTAAAGGTGATACCGCCACTGCTGGTGATTATGCTAACAATGCCATGGCCGGGCTTAAGGCCATTGATAACCAAGACTCTCTATTAAAGTCCTATGAATTATTGGCGCGAGTCTATCAAGCGCAGCAGCGATACCCCGAGGCCATTGAGCAATTAATCACTTATTATGAAGGCACCCAAAAGCTGCTTTTCAATCAGCGTGAAGAACAGCTATTTGCCTTAAAAGCCCAGTATGAAGGCCAACTTCAAGATGAAAAAATTGCCTTATTAACCGCCGAGAATGAGCTCAAGGCAGCCACCCTTGATAAAAAAGAGCTGCAAGAAAGTCTATGGTTGTTGGCTTTGGCTATTTTAGCTATTGGCTTAGTGCTGTTAATTAGACGTTACTTTTTAACTGAAAAGAACATCGATAGCCTGCGTTCAACAAATAAAAGTTTGTATAAAGCTTCAAATAACGATCAACTCACAGGGCTACATAACCGCCGCTATATCGAACATTTTATTCATCATGAGCTAACGGCATTTCCAAATGCTTATTATTGTATGTTGATGATTGACTGCGATAACTTTAAAAAGGTCAACGATACTTATGGTCATGATATCGGTGATGTCGTGCTCACAGAAATTGCCAAACGTTTGTCTGCTAGCATTCGTAAAGGCGATGTTTTAGTACGTTGGGGCGGTGAAGAGTTTATTATTTTATTGCAGATTGATGCAGCAGAGTCTATATCTCTGGAAGAAGTGTTAAGCCGCTATAACCAAGCGATTAGCACTGAAGCCATTAGCACGCCAGCTGCCAATTTGGCGCTGACAGTATCGATTGGCGCAAGCCAGCCCATTACTGCTAAAAGGCAGGTAGAAGAGTGGGATTCAATCTTAAAACTTGCCGATACCGCCTTATACCAAGCTAAACAAGCAGGACGCAATTGCGCGGTTATTGCGGAAAAATAGCTTATTCAGGCAAATGCACTTTAAAGGTTTTATCGGCGATAACTTTGCCGTTTAGCTCTAGGGTCATACGCCAGTTGCCGACTTTGTTGGCAATTGGCGCCCAGATACAGTCGCCAAGGTAAAATTTCCAATCGTTTTCTTTGATGTACACTTCACCATCGAAAGGCGCTCGAATTTTGCCATTGGCATCGGGAATATCGGGGTGATAAATACAGTAACCTAACACTTGATTTTTGGCTTTGCGAATACGGGTGACAAAGCCAAATTCAATGTCTATTTCAGCAGGCACATGTACAGTGGCTTTTAAAAATCTTGGCAGTTCATCACTATCAGAATCCCATTGACTGAAAATCCCCGCTTGAATAATACTGACATCTGCTTTTAATTTACTCATATCTTGTTGATCTCTATAGCTAACGCGAGTCCTTTCTTTAATCCTTGCTCAGCTGGCTAATAGCGGCTTGCATTGCAAACTCATAGCCCTGAATGCCTAAGCCGCAAATTACCCCGACCGCTTTATCTGATAAATAAGAATGATGTCTAAAAGGTTCACGGGCATGCACATTTGAAATATGGACTTCAATAAACGGAATATTCACCCCAAGCAGTGCATCGCGTAGCGCCACGCTGGTGTGGGTAAAGGCGGCAGGATTGATCACAATAAACTTGGCATCAGTGGCATGAATCGCATTGATAAGTGCATGTTCGGCATTAGACTGGATATGATCAAAGTCTAGTTCGGCACCATGGGCTTGAGACTGACACTTTGCCACAATGGTGTCTAAGTTATCGCTGCCATAAAGGCCTGGCTCACGACGGCCTAATAAATTTAAATTAGGGCCATTCACTAATAAAATCTTGGCTTTGGGCGTCATGGTCATTCCTTAAAATTGCTACTGATGAGTATTGATAATACCGAATAAGGTTAATTTATCATGTAATTATTGCCATAAGTGGATAAATTTTCATGGCTTTACTGAGGCGAGTTTGAAAACGATTGCAGCTTAATAATCAGATTTGTTTTTTCGTAGCGCTTTAGTGGCGCCGCGCTGCTTTTTGGCATCGACTCTACGGCGTTGACTGCCTTTAGTCGCTTTAGTGGCAATACGTTTTTTTTGCACTATACCGACACTTTTTACTAGCTCAATAAACTGCTCTAACGCCAGCTGACGATTAAAATCTTGGCTGCGGCTTTGTTGGCATTTTATGATCACCTTACCGCTCTTAGTAATGCGATGATCGGCTTTGGCCAATAGCTTTTGCTGATAAAACTCAGGTAAAGACGACTGACGTATATCAAAAATAATCTGCGCTGCAGTGGATACTTTATTAATGTGCTGGCCGCCTGCGCCACTTGAACGGATAAATTGCCATTCAATTTCATTATCTTCGATGCTGACGCTGTTGGTTATCTTGATCATTTTATGATTCTACTTTTTACCATTCACTTGGGTCTATTTAAGGACGCTGATCCGAGTTTATTGTTTGTTAGCACTTGAGTTTAACAAACTTTTGTTTAGTACTGCGGATAAGATTTGTTACTATCAATAATTATCTAAAAACTAGGCCACATTGACCGTTTGGAGTTGCTTTATGTTGTGCCAAATCCCCGATATCGCTAAAGGCGTTATTAGCTTATTCGTTAGTGGACGCTTATCTACTCAAGATTATCGCATTCAACTACAACCTTTAATTGCCCAATATCGCGAACAAACTGGTAAGGTTTTCTTATACATAGAGGCGGACGTGTTACTTGAAGGTTGGGACGTCAGCTCCTTGTCTGGGGGCGATAAAGTGCAATTACCGCATTTTGATGCGTTAGTATTTGTCGGTGGCCCTGATTGGGTTGGCAATGCGGTTAATTTACTGGGTCCTTTTATGCAAGGTGAGGTGGCTTGGTTTCCATTAGAGCAAAAACAACAAGCCATAGCCTGGCTACAACAATAATTTATTTGATTAACCATTCAGGGAATTAGAAAGTATGTCATTGATTAAGTCATCTTCAAAAATAGCGGCAGTATTAAGCGCAGGTTTATTAATTATCGGCTTGAGCGCCTGCTCACCAGAAGTGGGCAGTGAGGCGTGGTGTAAGCAAATGAAAGAAAAGCCTAGCGGTGATTGGACTGCTAATGAAGCGGCCGATTATGCCAAGCATTGTGTATTTTAAGTTGAGACTTAAGTCGCTTTAGCGATAGATAGCGTTAGCAGGTAGATAATTTTAAAATACACTTGCTATGCTATCTAGTTTTATTAATTTTCTATTTGTCGCGTTTTTTAATTGCCTGCAGGTAAGCACAAGTATGCTCGTTACCCCCCTAAAATAGCGCTGCTAAAAAGGCATTTACATAATACTTTTGGCTCTATGGTCGCTCGTCTTTGATTTTTCCTCTGGTTCCTTATCGTAACCCACATGATACATTTATCTACTTGATATCTGAGTATTAGGGTTTCATGGAATACAACTGTCAGATGTTGCTTATTTGTTACTTTAGCTTGGGCAGGGTAAAATATGATTTGATAATCTATTTCGCTAAGGGAAATAATGAAAAAAGTAATTATGCTAGCGTCATTGGTCGCACTTTGTGGTTGTAGTGTTGATGACTCTCAAGAAGTGGAAATTAACACCGGCATTAACAAGGCTACAAATAAGAGTCTCAACAAGGAAAGTGAAGTAAGCTCTGCGACGTTACATGCTGTTGATGCAGTAAAACTGACTGAATCCTCGACTGCTAATACTCAAACTGAAAAACAAAAAAAGCTCGCTGGTTTAGCTAAAACTCAAACTTTAGTGAACGATGAGACATCTCAGTATTCTGTGGCAATCAACAACCAAAAATTTATTACTGATAATGTCATTATTAAATCGGGTCAGTCACTGTTTAATGTGCAAATGAATGACTACGGCGTTGCTAAAGGCTCTTTTGTTATAATCTCAAAGGTTGCTCCACAGTGGCTGGATACTGACTTTGATATAGATAAAATAGCCGAAGAAACCTATCGACTTGAAACTCATTCTGCAGATGTTGATTTGTATGTTTGGTACCAAAAGTTATCTAAAGATGTTCGTTTTAGTGTCGTTGAGTTAGAGGTGGACTATAGCGGAAAAATTCATGTTCCCGAGTTTTAAATGTGATCATTAAATAAGCCTTAAAATCAGTTTTTTAAATAAAAAAAGCCACAACAAATTGTTGTGGCTTTTCGCGTTTATTAATCCTTATTTACGGCGACGAAGCGCTGCAAATGGTAATAATATCAAGCCTAACCAACCCATAGAGCCACCACCAGGTGATTTAGCTTTTTTAGGTTCAACCACAACTGGAATGTCCTTCACCGACACTGAAATAGGTGTAACAACATCAGTCACGCCATCACTGACCGTTAAGGTAAACTCTAACATTTCAGAGGTAGTATCAATTAGAGGGGCAGTAAAGCTTAATTCTGCAGTAGCTTCACCGGTGAATGTTACCGCGGTGCCAGAGGTTTGCTCCCACATATAAGTTAATACGTCAGCAGCATTTGCATCAACAGCGGTAGCGCTTAAGCTAACGGCTTCACCTTCTTGAACTTCTGTAGCATTAGCTTCAATAGATACTATTGGCTGTCGGTTTTCACAAGCGAAAGTGTCACCAGCAACCACATCTGAGAAAATGCTCGTTTGGATATTGCTAAAGGTTATGTCATCAATATACCAACCTGCAGCAAACCCAGAAAATGGGTCTGGGACAAAGGCGGAGTCTGTCGCAACGCGAAATCTAAATTGTACTTGGTTACCGTTTAGTGATTCACCAAAGTTAATGGTTTCAAAGCCATAGTTTATACCTGAGTACATGTCACGGTCAGCAATAGCGGCTTCAGTGAAGTCAAGTCCGGTATCCGTATAGCCGTCACCTTCAAAAGTTGCGCCAGCTTCAGTAACATCTATCCAGTCAGCGCCATTGATACTGACTTCAACTACAGCGCCGTCATAACCTTCTTCTAAGTTATACAAATGCCAGAAGCTAATAGTGTAGTCCCCTGCGAAACCCACTGTCATTGGGCGAGTTTCATAGGCGACATCTGAGATAAAGCTATTACCTGTCGCAGAGATGAGCCCATCGAATTCATCCCATTGATCTAAGCCGAAAGTGCCGCTAGCCATATCGCCACCAGCCATAATGTTTTCGCTAAAGTCATTCAGTCTAGAAAGCGTGTTTAGATCTTCGTACTGTTCTGTACCAGTTAGCTCACGTGTTTCAAAATCCACGTTAACGATTGTTGAGAGCATGTATTCATCAGCTTCTGCACCTTCGGCAACATCAGGTACAAATTTCAGCACTAGCTCTTCGCCTGTTCCTGCAGCATCTAAAGTAAACTCTAGAGGTGCACTGGTTGCAGAGCCAAATAGTGCTATATCATCAAAGCTAATGACGCCCTCGTTGGCGAATGTGACTGTATGATCACTTTCAACAATAACTTGCCCTGTGAGGCCAGTTAATGCTTCAGTACCATTATTCTCAATGGTGAAACTAATTGTACCTGTTTCACCTTTATCAAGAATGTTATCGCTTGAACAATAACCTGATATCAGACCTTCGTAGTTAGCATTTAGGTCATGTTCACTTACTGAATAAGTGGCTAACTCAGTTTCATATGACTCAACAACGCCTGCGTGGTCTATAGAAAAACGACTTGGTGATTTCGCACCGACTCCCATCCCGCGTCTAGCGAAAGCGCTTAAGATAACTTTATAATCTTCAACGTCATTGGCATAGGCTGCAGCAAGCAGAGCATCACGACCTTCTGTAAAGGTTGGCGCCATTGGCATCATTTTATAACTGGCAACTAAGTAGTCTTTCATTAGGCTCTTAGCTTCGTCAAAGGTATGACGCTCATCATTGACTAAGTCTACGAATGAATCCCATAACATCGCAGCGTACACAGAGCCTGAACCATGGACTTGAGGGTTTCTTTCAACATAAGCAAATGTCGATGGGTTAATTTCCATATTGGTTGAGTAAGGGAACTCTCGGATACCGCTTACAAAGCTCGCTACATAAGTGGTATCACCGTAGGCGCCGGCATAATCTTCGTTACCAGCGACTAAATTGTCAGTAGCATCTGAACCAAATAATAGTGCGTGGAAGTCACCGAACCCTTCACCCATTGAGCGTGCTTGGTTACTGCTTAAACCTGAACCATTACCGACCAAGCGGTTACTAATATAGTGACCCCATTCATGGGCAACAATTGCATTATCCCAAGAACTATCTTTAAAGTTACGTGTTAGGTCATTTTTGAACATTTCAATAGATACTGTTTCATTTGCATCTAGTAGCGCATAAATAGCAGCGCCGTCACTAAAGTTAATACCCAGGTTTGGAATTGTTACTGTATCGTCTGCACCGCCCATTGGTGCAGGTGTCCCATCGTCAGTGTTATTCGCGATTAAAACTGCGATTGCACCTGCATCTTGGGCATTTTTAACTTTCACGGTGAAGTTACATGCGCCGCGGTCAATAATGGCAATTTTACCGGCAATATCTGCGCCATTAACCGTGGCTTCACAGCCATCTCTGATTGGGTCAACACCATCTTCAATACGAACCAAGTCGCCTGAAATCTCATAAACCTCAGCACCAAAACTTGAAAATTGAACAATGTCTAATAAACCTAATGCAGCATGAGAAGTGATTGTTAAACCATAATCAACGCCATTTTCAGCTTGAGTGGTTTCCCATAAGTACATCTGCATGCGAGGTGAGGCGCCATCGGCTGGAGTCGACATGTTGGCATTATTAAATCCAGAGTTGTCTTGGACTTCAACATTTAATGGATCGCCTTCAACACCACCACGGTCGTAGTTAAGAGCTTGGGCATTACCTGCAGCTTCATCAAAACCATGATCATAAAAATCATTATGTAAGTAGTTGTTCATATAGAACAGATTGACAATAGCCGCTTTGCGGTTGTTTATGGAGTATTCAGGCTCGTTAATATCATATACATAATCAAACGTGCTAGTGCTGGTGGTTTCAGCTTGGTAGTCACCATTGGTGAAGCCTTGAGGAGCAACGGCATCAACATAGGCATTGACATTGTTACCTGACGTTGTTGTTGCATCATCTGCTAACCAAGGATCCATAGTGCTAATTGGACCATGGCTTATGCCTACCAATGGCGCATCTAAATAGGGTGCTGTTAGATAAGCATCAACATCACTGCCTTCTGGCGCAGGCATTACGTTACCGTGGGGGCTATCCCAAGGCTTGCCATCTTCATCGGCGTAGATTCGGTAGTCAAACTCTGCAGCATGGCTGGTTAGATTTTGCTTAAATAGAATTTCACCCGTTTTAGCTGAAATGACGTAGCTGAAATACTCTGAATCGCGGGTATCCAATGAACCTGTTTCAATTTCAACATAGTGGGCTGCTACTAACTTGTTTTTATGTTCAAAAAATACTTTTTTAGCGCGAGGCTCTCCCACCAACACTTTATCATTAGCGGTGTTGGTAACAGCAAATGTTTCATACTGTCCATTAGAAGAACTAGCAGCAAGTGCAATTGAGTCACTGTTGCCACCCATGGCTTTAAATACTGAAGAAACTGAGTTGGCTGCATCACCAAATGCGGACTCAACATCCTTTAAAATAGAAGCCGCAGACTTAGTGTTAGCGGAAGAGCTAAAGTAGCCAGAAGATGCAACAAGGTTCAACTCTCTGTCCATCAAGATATTAAATTCACTGTTAAATACTTCTACACCGGCAATTTCTTGCTTATATTTGGCAATAATCGGGCCTCGACCCACATCATGAGTCTTGGATAGAACCGCTTGAGCCAGCCCTCTTTTAGCTGATGAGATACCAGTTAATTGAGCCAGATAAAAATCGGCGGCATAAGCTGTTTTGTTGGCTGTTTTTAGGGCGCCTAAGTTTGGTGTTGACTGATTTTTGCTTGCCCACTGGAATGTAGTTTTACCTAGCTGAGGATCAAATTGATTTTTCATACCGCTTACGGTCGCGACATTTTCAATTTTATTATTTTTTTTAATCAGTTGAGCTTCATTAAATGATTTATAAGTTGGTGCCTCGTTAAATTCAGTGCTTAAAGCACTAAATGACATACTTGAAAGAGTGGTGCCAATGATTGTGGCAATTGCTGTTTTTTTAAAGTTCATGTCTCATCCTTAATCCTTAAATTTTTCTGGCCCCTCTATTAATTGAGGGTCTATAACTTGTATCACAAAGGTAGCAAGTGTTAAATGTTTGTTTTATTTTTTTGGTGGTTGATTATTCTAGATGAGTGCAAAAGTGGTTTTGTGGCTTCATTGCTGGCACACGGTGGCTAAGTCGCTACATGGCTTCGCGGCAAGAACGCAAAGACTTTAGCTGTCATAAATTGTTACCAAATTAACTAATGAGAGGGGTTCTGACTTGTTTAGTGAAATGTGCGTTTCATTTTGAGTATCAGTGTTGATATCTAAGCAATGGGTGTTAATTCCTCCTTTTTTAAAACTGCAACGTAAGCCCGAATTCAATCAGTGTATAGCTATTATTGTCATTTCTATCTTGAAGCTAAAAAATTAGGCTAAATATTAAAGTTTAAAAATACTAATTAATCATTTAGTTTATTAGTTATTTCTTTTATTTTTCTTTGTTTTCAAGTTTATATAAATATACTTTATTTAAGTTTAAATTAAGCCTAGGTTAACATTTGTTGAACGTTAATGTGTGATAACCGTTTTGTTTTTTAAGCTCTTGACTTTTAAGTGTTTTAAATTTGATCGCTTTGTCTTGCGTTGTTCAGTTGGTTATTTTTCATAAAAGCTTTATCTATCATCATTGTCTAATGTTATTTTTAATTATGACTTGCTACCTACAAAGGAGTATTGCTCTGTAGCAAGGTTATTATGTTGGATTAGAACATTGTCACATTAATAGTCTAAATAAATGTGTGTTTATATTTCCTGTGATATTAATTATTCAACTTTAATAAATAACAATTAAAGTTATAGCAAGTGATGAATGCTAATAAATATAAACAAAGTTCCATTTGGAGTGATGATGAAATTACAAAAGCTAGCGCTAGCGGTGATGGTATCTGCAGTTTTTACAGGTACTGCAGTTGCTAAAGATGTTGACCTATACAAGAGTGAAAACTGGCAGCAAACCTTCCCTGAGCAATATAAAACTTGGGCTGAAACTGAGCAAAGTACCCCGGCCAATGGCGAGCTTGACGATCTTCTAGCAGCTAACCCAAACCTTGTTTCAGCTTGGGCGGGTTATGGTTTTGCTAAAGACTATAACCGTGCTCGTGGCCACCATTATGCATTAACCGATATTATTAAAACTCTGCGCGTAGGCCACCCTGTTGTTGGTCATGACGGCAAAGTGGTTGGTGAAGCAATGGCTGCGAGTTGTTGGTCATGTAAAACGCCTGATGTTGCCCGTATGTATGACGAAGTAGGCGAAGCTAAGTTTTCCGACAATGCTTGGTCAACTTGGGGCCATGAAATGTCTAACACCATCGGCTGTGCTGATTGTCATGAGTTAGGTAAAGCAGAAACAAGATTGAGCCGTCCGTATACTGATCGTGCAATGACTTCGATTGGCAAAGATTTCTCCAAGCAAGGTGCCACCATGCAAGCCAGCCAAACATGTGCTCAGTGTCATGTTGAATACTACTTTGATGGCACTGATAGCAAAAAAGTGAAATACCCAATGGATTACTGGGTACCTGGCGTTGAAACTGATTACAAAAAGTTTGTTAATTACACCGGTACTGATGGCTTATATGTAGGTTTTGCTGCTGAAGCACAACTTGCTTATTTCGACCAACGTGGCTTTAAAGATTGGACTAACGCCGTTTCTGGCGCGCCAATGATTAAAGCGCAGCATCCTGAATTTGAAAACATGTTAGATAGAACTGAACATGCAATGGATGACCATTTAGAGTTTGGTTGTACGACTTGTCATATGCCGAAAGCGACTAATGCTAAAGGCGCTGAGTTCTCTAACCATAAAGTGACTTTTGAAGCTGATAAATTGCCAGCAGACTGTCAATCTTGTCATGAAGCTGGTGACTTTAAAGAGATCCTTGATGAGCGTAAAGCTGAGATCACTAAGTTACGTTTCGATGCCAATGGCACCGACCCACGTTTAACTGAAGTACACTTTAAAGCACAAGCTATTTGGGCTGCGAATGGCATTAAAGGCCTAGAAGCAGGTCAAACTATTCCACAAGCTAAAGGCAACTATGAAGCTGCACTTAAAGCGAAAACACCATTAGCCGGTGAAATGAATAGCTTACTGACTAAAGTGAGAAATGCGCAATGGTTCTGGGATAGTGCAACAGCATCTCACGGTATTCATGCGCATAACCCTACTGAAGCAGTACGTTTGCTTGAAAAGTCTAATAGCATTTTAGATGCAGCATTGACTGAAGCTAATGCATTACTAGCGAAATACGCAGCTGATTATAAGTATGATGCGACTAAGTACGACACTAAAGCGAAGGTACAGCCTTTAGTGGGTCTTGACCTAGAAGCAATGCAAGCGTCTAAAGAAATATTCTTAGATAAGCGCGTTAAAAAAGAATGGCCTGCAGAGCTTAAGTAAGCTTGTTAGTTGACTTGAGATGAATTGAATTAAATAGACTTTGCACTATGTCTAGTCAAAGTCTAGTTAAAGTCTAGTTAAATTCAATCTCAGTACAGATAGCCATTAAAACCAATGCCAGTCGATATAAATCGACTGGTATTTTTTGCCTTAATGACATGTAAGTAAAGTAATTGTTATTAATGTAACGATAAATACCCTCCCAATATCTTCTTTAAGCTTCTGTTTTTATTGTCTATTAATATTTACATCATATTAGTGAAACCTTGCTGTCATTTTAACGCAGTCTTTTTGTCATTTTTGCAGGTTAGTTTGTCGTCCATTGAAACAACTTAACTCGCTTACATCCGTCTTCGGAGATGACAATGGAACTGAAAAAAATGTTTAAACTTAGTGCTGTATCAGCTGCGCTTTCTGCAACTTTATTACTTGCGGGCTGTGGTGGCGATATCAATATTGATACGGGTTCACAAGAGCCGGCTAACCCAACAAATCCAACGGATCCAACCACACCGACTGAATCGGACCAACAACTTGCTTATGGCGGCTTCGCTGAAAAAAGCACTACGATAGCGGCTATCGATGGTAAAGAAGTGTGGCTGTTAACAGGCTCGCTTGCTCCTTCTACTGGCGCTTCAACAGTAAAGGTAGGTGGTCAAGATGGCGCAAACATCATTTTAGGAAACGATGTGGTGTGGATGCTTGATGGCGCAGTTATCGCCGGCGGCGATAAAGCTGATTCGGTTGAATTATCAATTATGGCTGGCACTAAAATTATTGGTGGTAGCGAGTCTTATTTAGTCATTAGCCGTGACTCAAAAATCATGGCAGAAGGCACAGCCGACGCGCCAATCGTATTTACCTCGCTTGAAGCTGCGCTAGGCCAAACTGGTGAAGCGGGTCAATGGGGCGGTTTAGTGCTTCTTGGTAATGCGCCTGTTAACTCTTGCCCTGATTTAACCAGCTGTGATGCTGCATTTGAAGTGGGTAACCACAACTACGGTGGTGATAACACTGAAGATAATTCAGGTGTGATTCAGTATGTTCGGGTTGAGTTTGGTGGCTTTAAAATCAACGACACCCAAGAAATGAACGGCATTAGTTTTGCGGCAGTGGGCGCAGGTACTACTGTTGACCATATTCAAATTCATAAAAATAACGATGACGGCGTTGAATTTTGGGGCGGAAACGTTTCGCTTTCACATGTGGTGTTAACTGAAAACTTCGACGATTCATTAGATTGGACCAACGGTTGGCAAGGTAGCGCCCAGCACGTTTATATTCGTCAAGAAGATAATGGTTCAAACCGCGGTATTGAAGGCGATAGTAATAGCAGCGCTGATGCAGAGCCACAGTCTATGCCTACATTGGCTAACTTCACCATTCAAGTTGCTAACGGCACTAACAGTGGCGGTGATGACGCTGAAGGTATTTTACTGCGTAAAGGCACCGCAGTTAACGCATACAACATGCTAGTGAAAGGCGATGTTGATTCAGGCGAATGTTTAGAAATCAATGACGACAACACAGTCGATACCGCAGAAGCGGGCAACTTGAATATGCAAAACAGCTTAATCGATTGTGTTGAGCCTTTTAAAAGTGCCAAGGTTGATGCGGATAAAGGCTACACCAAAGCTTATGACGTTGAAGCATGGTTTATGGCGCAAAACGGTAACTTAGCTGGCGCATCAGATTTAACGGATTACATGCCAAACTCATCTTCTGTTGCCTTAACTGGTGGAGCTGCTGACTTAGCTAACATGGATGACCGTTTAGTCGATGCCCAATATATCGGTGCATTTGACGGCACGACGGATTGGACTATGGGCTGGACCACGGCCATTCACGATGAAACTACACCTGCACCCTCTGAATTACCAGTGTTAACGTCTTGTCCTGTAGGCACTACAGCAGAAGATGTGGTCGCGGGTCTTTATAAAGACGATAGCGTCACTTTGGTGTGCTCAATTGAAGGCAATATCACCACTAATACTACACTGCTTGCTGGTCAAAACGTGATGTACAAAGTCGATGGCGGCGCGGTGATTATCGGTGGCGATAACGCAGACTCTGCCACCTTAGCAATTCAAGCTGGTACGCAGATTTTTGCAACAGATAACAGCTACATTGCCGTGAGTCGTGGCTCTAAAATCATGGCCCAAGGTAGTGCAGAGCATCCAATTACTATGACTTCTCAGCAAGATGTGATTGCTGGCGCAGAAGGTGAGCGCGGTCAATGGGGCGGTTTAGTTATTCTGGGTAATGGCGAAACCAACAAGTGTCCTGATAAGGATAACTGTGATGTGTCATTTGAAGTCGGTGATTTCCCATATGGCGGTAACGACAATGCAGATAACAGCGGTCAAATTAGCTACGTAGTAGTTAAATACGCTGGTTTCAAAGTCAATGATACTCAAGAAATGAACGGTATCTCATTTGCGGCAGTGGGTAGCGGAACCCAAGTTGACCATATTCAAGTCCATGCAAATGGTGATGATGGTGTTGAATTCTGGGGCGGCGCGGTCAACCTGAAATATGTTTACCTGACTGACAACTTCGATGACAGCTTAGATTGGACTAATGGCTGGCAGGGTAAAGCACAATACGTGTATATCACCCATGAAGACGGTCAAGCTAACCGCGGTTTTGAAGGCGATAGCCATAAAGGTACTGACGAAACTCCTATCTCAAATCCAACTATCTCTAACGTAACCATTTTACCGGGTACTGACATTGAAAACGCCAGCGGCGATAAAGGCGAAGGCATCTTACTTCGGGTAGCGACGCGTGCATCACTGCATAACGTACTGGTACAAGGTCGCAAAGGTGACACTTCAGAAACTGAAACCGGCGAATGTTTAGAGCTTGATGGGACTTACGCAGGTCTTGTTACCAACGTAAACGATGACACATTAGTGATGTCTCATTCGGTTATCGACTGTAACGAGCCTTTCAAATATAGCTCTGACAACACAGATACAACCGATGCGGTAGACACTGAAGCGTGGTTCTTAGCGCAGACGGGTAACTCAACGGCAGCAGTGACATTAACCGACGGTATGCCAGCGGGTACTGACACTGTGTTACTGGGTACGGGCCTTGATTTAAGTACAACAGATAGCTTTTTTGAAGCAACTGATTTCATCGGCGCATTCGATGGTCAGACTGATTGGCGTGAAGGTTGGGCTTTTATTAAATAAGCCTTATTAACACCTTCAGCATCGGGGAGTGAGTGCTCCTCGATGCTGCTTAAAGCGCGATTAGATAATCAAAATAGTTAGTTAAATTTACAGCAATTGCCACCGATGTTTCTCATCTTAGTGGCGCGACCTGAACTGTGTACAGGATTGAAAAACGTTATGAAAACCAAGCCGAGTTTTATCGCTAATAAGCTAAGCCTAGCTGTTGTTACTGCTATTTCTGCAGCTTCTCTTTTTGCAACACTACCTGCTTACTCGGAAGAGACACCTGCCTATGACCCAGGTGAAGATTTCCCTATTGAAGTCATTGCGGTAACGGGGCGTTTACGTAGCTCAGCCTCAGAAGCAATGGAAGAGCGCCGTGAGCAACCCGCCGTGGTTGATATTATGGGCGCAGACCAGATTTCTCGCACCGGAGATAGCGACGCCGCCGCAGCGCTACGACGCGTTACCGGATTAACCCTGAAAGATGGCAAGTTCATTTATGTGCGTGGTTTAGGTGAGCGCTATTCAAGTACTTCACTAAATGGCGCTGTCGTGCCGTCACCGGATCCAACCCGTAACGTGGTGCCGCTGGATATGTTCCCAGCCTCTATCATTGAATCTTTATCAGTACAAAAATCCAGCTCAGCCAGCACGCCAGCCGCATTTGGCGGTGGTCATGTTGATATCCGCACCAAATCGATTCCTGCTGACTTTTTCTTTAAGGCATCTGTTGGTGGCCGTTATAACACCAATGATAGCGATGACACTTTTACCTATAACGGCGGCGGTGATGATTGGACGGGCCAAGATGATGGCACTCGGGCAATGCCAAACAGCATTAACGAGCTGACCAATCAATATGGCGGCATTAGCCCCATTGATATTGTTACTGGCTCAAATGGCAGCATTGATTTTGCCAGTGCTCAGGCGATTAACCGCGGTTTAGCCAGTGATATGTACCGCGACATGACCGTATTTACCGAAAGCACAGATCCGGGGCTTCGAGGCAATATCGCCATTGGCGATCGCTGGGACTTAAGCGATGACATTATTTTCGGGGTGATGGCAGCAGGCTCATATAAACAACAAGCTGAAAACTACACCAAGCGCGAAGTTGAGCTAGATGGTGATGAAAACAGCGTGCAAATTGAAAATGCCAAAGACGTTATGGGCACTGACTCCATAGTGCAAATCTCTGGCATGGTTAACTTAGGTTTAGAGATAGGTTACGACCATAAAATTGAAACCTTCTCGACTTATTTGCGTGATACATCCGATGATGTGTCAGTGGCCATAGAAGAAACTATTGATACCATCGCTGAGCCTAACGCACTGCAGGTTTATGATATTGCTTATGAAGAGCGAAACCTTATCAGTAACCAAATTCAAGGTGAGCATTTCTTTGAATACTTGTGGGATTTAGAAGCGAATTGGATGTATTCCAATGCCAGATCTAAACGCTACGCGCCCAGCGAATTATCTTACACCTACAATGTCATACTTGATGATGCTGATAGCATTACCAGCCGTAACTTAAACACTCAAGATGCGCCTAAGTATGTTTATAGCCGCCTTGATGATGATACTGAAAACTACAAGTTTGATTTAACGTTGCCGTTTGAATTTGGCGCTAACATTTTAAAGCTAAGCGCGGGTTACGAGTACTTCGAGCGCACCCGACAAAGCTATGCCACACGTCTTGGTTTTGATGTTGGCTTAAGCCCAACTGACCCAAATGGTGACATTTTAGCTGGTGACTTTGACGCAATATTTTCAGACGACAATATTGCCAATGACGCACTAGATTTAGAACTAAAAGATGCCTCAACCGACACTGAAGATTACCTTGCGGCTGAAATGATTGATGCCGGTTTTGTAAACCTTGATATCGACTTTGATGATGTATGGCGCTTAACCGCAGGTGTGCGTTATGAAGACTTTCGCCGCGTGACATTGCCATTAACCCCAGAGGGTGAAATTTCAGATGAAAGCGGCCGTTACGATATTGAAGACTACGCAATTGCTGAAGATGGCTGGTTTCCATCATTAGCATTGACCTGGAAATCATCAGATGAAAGCCAGTGGCGCTTTGGCGCAAGTAAAACCTTGGTTCGTCCTGATTTGCGAGAAGTGGCCCCAGTGCGTTTTCAAGACCCAATCACTGGGTTTGATTTCTTTGGTAACCCAGAGCTTGAAAGCTCAGATATCTATAACCTCGATGTGCGCTGGGAATACTATTCAGAAGATGGCGCTAACTTAAGTGTCGGCGGTTTTTATAAAGACGTCGCAGCGCCCATAGAAGCGATTCAACGTATCTCTGAAGCGGGTCGTCAGCTTAAGTTTTATAACGCTGAGTCAGGTTATATCTATGGTATCGAAACTGAGTTTTTACATGACTTAGGCTTTATTGGCAGTGATGGCGGCATATGGGAAGACTTCTTTGTTGCCGGTAACTTAACCCTAAGTGATTCAGAAATTGAAATTGCCAGTAATGGTGAAATTGACCCAACCAATAATAAGCGCCGCATGACAGGCCACTCTGAGTGGGTTGCCAATGTGCAATTAAGCTTTGATTCTGCCAATGAGTCCCACAGTGCCACGCTGGTTTATAACGTGTTTGGTGAGCGTATAGCCTATGGCGGCCGTGGCGGCTTAGATGATGTATATGAGCAACCTTTTCACAGCTTAGATTTTAGCTATAGCTTTTTACCTACTGAAAGCTTTGGGGTGAAATTTAAAGTGAAGAATATCCTTGGTGAAACAACCGAATACGACCAACAAGATGTGGTGGTATACGCCAAAGAGCCAGGCACAGAATTTACTCTACAGTTTGACTATGAATACTAATTTTTACTCGTGCGATTAACACCAATATCGCGAGTAATAATGAGTTAATGGTAAACAAGGGTAACAACAGGTACTGATTATTGGCATTTTTACTTCATCCTTTAAATGCTAATAAGCTAGTGCAATCGTGATTTGATAGGGCGCTTGGAACACGCCTATATCAATATCACAGGCTTCTTTATCAGTAAGCGTTATTTAAGACCACGTGACTTAACGAAGAAGTTTGCAGCTTTGCAAAAGGCTGTATGCAGTAAGTAAAAAAGACCTAAAAGTAACAGGCCACTTTCTTTGGAACAAGAAAGTGGCCTTTTTATTGGTGAGCGATTAAGCGCAGTTTGTTAACTATGATAGTTAATAGCGGATCATTCTTCACTGCTGTCGATCAGATTGCTAATGGCTTTTGAGATCAGATCTTTTTTCATGCTAGTGCGAGCCACACCTTGTTCAAACCAAAAACTCATCGGCTGATCAAAGCCAATACCATGCATGTAATTGTAAATCGCTTTACGCAGCCCTTCACCTAACATCTCATGATCGGTACCGGTTGGATCGCTAAAGTCGACATCGTTTTCAGCGAATAAAATTTCAGGGCGCTCGCTAAGGGTAATACCAAATTTTTCTGGATTCATACCAACAGGGCTGTGGATCGTGGCCACAAAACGGTGCCAGTAAGCAGACTGGAAACAACCTTGCTGCATCATTTGACGCACCATTTCCAATGAATCCACCGTTTCTTGCTCGGTTTGAGTCGGAAAGCCATACATAAGGTAAGCGTGCACCATGATGCCTGCATCGCTAAAGGCTTTGGTGACTTGGGCAACGCGCTCAACACTGACGCCTTTTTTCATTAGTTTCAATAAACGATCTGAGGCTACTTCTAAGCCGCCGCTGACTGCGATACAACCAGAGTCGGCTAATAATTGGCAGCGGGCTTGGCTAAAGGTTCTTTCAAAACGAATATTGCCCCACCAACTGATCACCACGCCGCGCTCGATTAAACGTTTTGCAAAGGCAAATAAGGTTTTTGGCGGCAGCGCTTCATCGACAAAGTGAAACCCTGTTTGTCCGGTTTCTTCAATCAGTTGCTCAATGCGATCCACTAAAATATCAGCGCCAGCCGTATCGTAGCGATCGATATAGTCCAAACTGACATCGCAAAAGCTGCATTTACGCCAGTAACAACCATGGGCGATGGTAAGCTTATTCCAGCGGCCATCACTCCAAATACGGTGCATTGGGTTGAGCATTTCACACAAAGACAGGTATTCGGTTAATGGCAAGCCATCGTATATAGGGGCGCCGACGTCCA
Organism: Shewanella sp. UCD-KL21; assembly: GCF_001957135.1. GTDB lineage: Bacteria > Pseudomonadota > Gammaproteobacteria > Enterobacterales > Shewanellaceae > Shewanella. The sequence goes on from NZ_MPHK01000005.1 coordinate 223,609, forward strand.
CCTGCGGGATATCATGCAGATCTGGATTTTCATTAAAGTGAACGTAAGGCTCGCCATTGTCATCTTCGGCAAGGAAGTAAGTTCGCACTAAATCGTCGACTTCACGTTGGCCTTGAAAGTATTCCAGCAGGGTGATTAACGGGCGTTCGCCGTCATCAAGACAGATAAAGTCGATAAACTCAAATACCCGAGGATCTTTGAGTGCCCGCAGCTCGGTATTGATAAAACCGCCGCCGATGACGATGGGGAGCTCAGGATTAATGGCTTTACAGGTTTGCGCAATACGTAACGCGCCAAGCATATTACCGGGAAACGGTACGGTTAAAGCCACAACGCTAGGTTGGGTTTCTTCTAAATAGTGCTCAACCAATTGCGCTAAAATTTCTGAGCTAAAGGTTGGCTCGTCCATCAAGGTATCGTAAAGGTTATCAAAGCTTGGATTAGCCGCAGCTAACTGCTCGCCATAACGGCTCACTTCAAAGTAGGGATCAACCCCTTGAGTGATGACGCTGGACAGATCGTTAATAAACAAGGTAGCAAGGTATTTGGCTTTATCTTGTACGCCGAGGTTACCAAACGCGGCTTGCAGCACATCGCCTGATACGGCTTCCATTTGCGCAATGGCTTCAAATGCAGGGCCTTCAGGTAAAAAGCGTCGAGAGTTTATCCGCAGAGCAAGGCTTGGATCTTTACCCTGTAAAAACCGAATCGCGCTTTCAACGGTTAGATGATAACGATCAAAATTAGCCAGAAAGCTATGAATAGCATCAGGCAATTCATCGTCTTCAAAGTGCTCAAAGTTAGCTTCCACATGTTGACGAATAATCTCCAGCGCAGGCGCTGTCATCATTTCTAGGAAAAGCTCAATGGCAGGATCACGTTGCTCCGCCTCATAACCTCGAGAACGCAAAAAACCAGTTAAATACGCAGTTGCCGGATAGGGCGTATTTAATTGGGTCATAGGTGGAGTCATTAGAAGAACGGTCATAGCCTGCCTTTAATAGTAAAACTTGAGTGTACTGTGTTAGACAGAATCAGTGCTAACAGAGTCTGCGTGAACTAGGATCAGCCTGATACAGAATCTTGTACAAAGAGTGGCAGCCAATACGGTTGCCAAAAAATAACAGGGGATTCTAACAAATGCGCTATAGCCATTCTACTTCAAAGTTTAGGTTTCAGCGCTGGCTTAGCTAATCCAACTCAAGACGTATAGGTGAAATAATGATTATTCCTTCTATCTCAGTGGTTTCAAAACAATGCAACATTGAAGATACTTTACCTAGGCGTTTCTATAGGGGAGTTAAAGTGATTGATATTGGCTTACTGCACATTGCCTAATTCTTTATACCAGTTCGTTAGTAAGCAAAAGATTCGCTATCGTCACAGTCTTGTCTACATAGATGTCGGAACTTATCTTGTAGCAATATACCTTTGGGCTAGACCCTTTTGTTTAAATATTAGCAAGGCGGTTAAATATGGCTGCAACTGTGTCATTATCTGGCTCTCGCATCTTGCCCAATGGATTAGGTTTGACACATGCCCGCAAAATTTCAAAATCAATTTTTACGTCTCTGTTTGTATTTAGTATTTGCCGTTGCTATTACGGCATGTTCGGTCAAAACCGAGCAAGCTAACATTCGCCAAGTGGGTAATATTACCTATAAAAAAATTGATGAAGCCAGTGGCTTAGCTTACTCAAAAATTCAGGACGATGTGCTGTGGCTGCACAATGATGGCGGTGATAGCGCCGCAGTGTATGCGGTAAATTTATCTGGTGATTTGCTGGCGACGGTGAACATTGAAGGGGTAAAAAATATCGATTGGGAAGATATGAGTTCGTTTGTTATTAATGGTAACGCGTATCTGTTAATCGCCGATGTCGGTGATAATTATGCCAATCGAAGTCAGTATTTTATTCATATAATTGCAGAGCCAGATGTCAGTAAATTGGAGTTAGCTGCATCAATTAATGTCACACCATTAGTGTCACTGGCATTTAATTACCAAGATGGCCCCAAGGATTGTGAGTCGGTTGCTGTTGATGTGATCAATCAGCAAATTGTATTACTGAGTAAGCGACAAACCCCGCAAACCCTATATCAATTACCGTTGCCGTTAGAGTTAGCGCAACCAGTAGCCGTATTACCTTCAGTACCTACACAGGAAAGAGATACGCTAGTGGCAAGCTCCTTAGTGGCAAGCCCCTTAGGTGCGCCGCCAGCATTACCGGAATCATTTTCAGATTATTTGGGCAGTATACGTTTAGCACTTTTTGCCGGGAACTCGACGGCAATGAGCTTTTCAAAGGATGGCTTATCTGCAGTAGTGTTAACCTATGGTCACGCTTATTACTATAAGCAGCAACAGCCCACAGGCGCTTTATCACTATTATCAAATACGCCAACAATCATTGATTTTCCGAAACTATTTCAAGCAGAAGCGGTGAGTTTTAATCACGATGCCAGCCGTTTTTATATCACCTCAGAGGGCAGCCCAGCGCCAATATATGAAGTAAATATCGCCGCTTTGCTGGCTAGTTCTGATAACTCACTACTGAAAGCTAGCTACTGAAAACTCACAGCTAAAATATCAGTATTTATTGCTGATATTTGCCGCGCACCTCATCGATTAAGCGCTTCCATTGCGGATATTTAGCAAAGCTTTGTTGTAAATCCCCCCAAGGTGATAACGCTTGGCTCATGGCATTGTCTGAGTGATCAACGCCTTGGCTTAGTTGATATAAATAGTAAAAAGCTGAGGCGCGATAATTTAACGCACAATGGACTAAAATCGATTTATCGTTATTGCGCTCCATGATGCTAATAAACTGCGCTACATCTTCCATGGTGGGTTGCTGCCAATCGACTTCAATGTTGTGGTAAACCATACCTGCATCTGTGACCAGTTTATCTTCAGCTGCTAAATAGTTTGAGTTGTCTTTGGGGATCAAATTGATCACCACCTCACCCCTGAATGTTTAAGTGTCTTAAATTGCTCTGCTGTGGGCAAGCCTGCGGTAATCACTTGGCTGTTATTGAGCTTGAGTGCTTTGATGTTATCAAGCTGACTTGGGTCAATTTGCGCCGCCGCAGGATTGACCAAACTAACGCTTAATAAGCTGCTGGTTACTATTGTCATTAACGTGGCTCCAGTGATGCTATTTTTAAAAGCCGTTAGCGCTCGTTTATATTGCTTAAGCTGGCTGCGAAGGCGGTTTTTCATCTGTAATCCTTTCATCTGTAATCCTTGGATTTGAGTAATTACTTAACAATGTCATCAATGGCGGCTAACTCTGCAGCGCTAAAGTTGAGATTATCTAGTGCTGCCACCGAATCGAGAACTTGTGCTGGGCGACTTGCACCAATCAAGCAACTGGTTACCGCATTATTATTAAGGTTCCATGCGATCGCCATTTGCGCTAAAGATTGATCCCGCGTTTGGGCAATGGTATTTAATGCCTGCACTTTGGCGATTTTCTCAGGGGTAAGATCGTTATCAGCTAAATAGATTTGGTGGGCTTGGGCTGCCCGCGAGTCTTTGGGAATACCATTGAGGTATTTATCAGTGAGCACACCTTGATCCAATGGCGAGAATACAATCGAGCCAACGCCTTGATCTTTTAATACCTCGGTTAAGCCATCTTCAATCCAGCGATCAAACATATTGTAGCGTGGCTGGTGGATTAATAATGGGGTGCCTAGCTGTTTTAAAATACTGATAGCTTGCAGAGTTTCTGTTGGCTGATAACTTGAAATACCCACATACATCGCCCGGCCTGAGCGGACAATATAATCTAGCGCTTGCATGGTTTCTTCAATGGGAGTGTCAGGATCCATGCAGTGATGATAGAAAATATCAAAGTAATCTAGCCCAGTTCGTTTAAGGCTTTGATCGCAGCTAGCGATCAAATACTTTCTTGAACCACCAATACCATAAGGCCCCGGCCACATGTCGTAACCCGCTTTACTCGAAACGATTAACTCGTCTCGATATGTCTTAAAGTCTTGTTTGAAAATATCACCAAAAGTGGACTCCGCAGCGCCGTAATGGGGACCATAATTATTGGCTAAGTCAAAGTGAGTAATACCAGCATCAAAGGCCGTTTGCAGAATGCTTCTGGCATTTGATTGCGGATCCGATGCACCAAAGTTTTGCCATAAGCCTAATGAAATCTTTGGCAAGCGAATACCGCTGTTACCACAACGGGCATAAGCCATTTTTTGATAGCGTTCGGCGCTGGCAATGTACTGCGGGTTTGGCTCGAGGGTAATCATTTATCATCCTACAAATGAGTTGTTTGTGAATTAGTTTTGAATTTAAGGAGTGTTTTAAATCTTTATTTCAACATGACTGCACTAGAACAATCATAAGCATTGCCCAGTATTGTCACTGAAGTGGTAAACGACTGTGGCTTAAGCAAATAAACCGTATTTGCCCCTAGCGTTATTGCTTCATTTCTTAGCTGGTTAATCGCCCCTTGGGTTAAATCCTTATTTGAAATAAATAAGTAATCATACCAATGCCCTTGGGAGCCAATTATAGGCCCTTTTAGTTGGCAGTCATCAAGCTGTTGCCCTTGCCATAAAATTTGCACATGTTCGCTTTGATAATGAGGGGCATTAATACAAGCCGTGAGTCCTACTGGCATGAGTATCATTAATAACCTCATTAATTTGGCACTGCGATTGAGTGGATTCATATCGGCCTTAAAAAATTGCTGTTATTTGCGCCATCTTCATATAGCAAGTCTATACTTAATCAGTAGCATAGTAGAGTTAAATTCAACTTACTTGGTTAAGCTTTGCTATGCAATCAGCATGTTGGCGTTCACTGTTTCATGAAAGAGTAAACATAGGGATATACACATGGGTAGCATCAATTTAGCTAATGAAACCGTGATTAAGTCAACTTTTGCTACTGCGCAAAATGGTGCCTTTAGCGGTGATGGACAACTATATTTGACCGAAACACGGTTATGTTTTGAAGCCTTTAATAAAATCTTTGAAATGGGTCCTTATGAGATAGACCTTGAAGATATTGTGAGTGTTGAAAAATGTTGGGGAACCGGTGGTGGCGTGTTACCCCTTACCGCAGATGCCATAAAAGTAGCGCTTAAAAACCATCAATCCTATAAATTTATGGTGGCAGACTCTGATGATTGGCGTGAGGCTTTGAGCCGCTGACTATAGCCTAGGTGCTGGCAATGTTCAGTTATATTATTTAACAGGCATTTATCTTAGGCATTTATCCTAGCCATTTTATTTAATAGGCTTTTTATTTCACAGATTCTATATTCAATTCACAGGCGCTTGAACTGGCTCTTTATTTAACTGCCAATTGATTTAATAAGCAGTCTATTGATTTAATAAGCAGTCTATTGATTTAATAACCAGTCTATTGGATTTAATAAAAAGTCTATATCACTGATGTTGAAAACCCCAGCTGTTGAAAACCACAGATGGTAAAAATAAAAAAAGCTGAATCTATGATTCAGCTTTTCGGGTTTGCTTTGTGGCTTAAGCGTTTAAATTAACGTTTAAGCAAATACATCTTGTAGCGATGGTACTACTTGCTTTTTACGGCTTAATACACCGTCTAGCCACACGCGGCCTTCAACAGTTGCTTTACCGTAGGCTTTTTCAGTTAAGTCAGCGTCATCTGAAACCACTAACATTTCTGAGCCTTCTTTCATGATATCGGTTAGCAATAATAATACGCTGTGACGGTTACCTTCAGCTTTTAGCGCTGCGATATCAGCTTCTAAATCGGCCTTGATATCGTCAAATACTGATAAGTCGATAACTTCTAATTGACCGATACCCACTAGGTTACCGTTCATGTTGAAGTCTTTAAAGTCACGCATCACTAAGTCACGTGCAGGCGTACCTTCAACAGCTGATTTAACTTTGAACATTTCCATGCCCACAGCTTTGAAGTCTTCAATACCGGCAATTTCAGCCAGCGCTTCAACGCAGCGGATATCAGCAGTGGTGCAGGTTGGAGATTTGAAAATCACAGTGTCACTTAAAATAGCGCACATCATGATGCCAGCAATGTTAGCTGGAATTTCTACTTGGTAGAAATCGTACATCATTTTAATCACTGTGTTACTACAACCTACTGGGCGGATCCAACACTCAAGCGGAGTAGAAGTGGTTAAGTCACCTAATTTGTGGTGATCAACAATACCTACGATGGTTGCTTCGGCAATATCATCTGGTGCTTGAGTTAATTCAGAGTGATCAACGATATACACTTCTTCGCCAGCGTAGCTTGTTTTGTACTCTGGTGCTTCAAAACCAAATCTATCTAAGATATAGGCAGTCTCAGGTGAAAGCTCACCAAGACGGGCTGCAATAGCAGGCTCTTCAATTTGATTTTTTAAGTAAGCAAGTGCGATTGCACCGCAGATTGAATCTGAATCAGGGATCTTATGACCCACAACATACATTGCCATTTGGTACGCTCCTATAAATTTTCAGCGATTTTAACAAGAAATAACCGCCTGACCAATCTTTACCAATAAAAAAGCCCCAGAGAAGGTTCTGAGGCGATTCAAATCAAGCAATATTCATCTTAAGTTGTCAGCGATTGACTGGTTATTTACTCTGTGGTCAATGCATTCACAATGGCTGTTAACTTAAAGCATAACCCCCTTTAAGGTGGGCAATATTATCAAACCCTAAGCGCTGCATGGCTTGGGCGGCCACCATGGAGCGGCTACCACTGCGGCACACTAAAACCCATGGCTTGTGCTTTTGGTGTTGATGCTGCTGAATAAACTGCACTAAGCGGGTTAATGGTACATTCTCAGTGGTGCTACTGGTGGGTTGCAGTGCGTATTCATGGGGCTCACGAATATCGATGACGCTAACTTGTTGTGCAGATAAAGCGTTGGTTAAACTTTCTGCATTGTATTCAGTAATATTCACTTTAGCGGTTAGGTTAGCTGGCAATGCGCCGCAAAGAATTTCACTGCCTGACTCATCACACAACTGGCTATCAAGCTGGGCTTTTAGCTGTTCAAATTGGCTTTGGCTTAATTGGCCATTTAAGGTATTGGCCAGCAGTGCGTTACGGCTAGTTTCTGCTGCTAATGAAGTCGTAAACTCATTGTTATAGTCATGGCTGGCACAAATCAGGGTGTTGTCACCGATAAGCTGATGCAGTCGCTTAAGGCTGGTAAACATGGCTTTAGCGCAGCTAGTGTCAAAGTTAGTTCTGCCGAGACTGCCCATTAATACCATGTCACCAGTAAAGGCAAAACGGCACTGCTGGTTAAGTGATTTAGTGATCGATATTGCTTCAGATGAGTCATCAGCTGATTTATTTGGTAACTCATTATCGAAAGCGTTAGCTAATGGATCACATAACAGCAAACTAATACTGTCGGCGGTATGGCCTGGGGTGGCAACTTTCAGCAGTGCTTGGTTGCCAATGGTGATGTAGTCAAACAACTCGCCCGCTTGGGTGACGTTGCTGCAGTTTTGCGGCCAGCCTAAATGATCGCTTAATTGATCCGGCAAATGTTTGTCGGCAAGGTATTGGCGACTAGAGACATGATCCGCATGACCATGGGTGTCGATCACTGCCACTAATTCAAGTTGTTGACACTGCAAGAGGGTATCTAAGCGCTCATTGAGTTCTGGCAGCGGATCGATGATCACCGCTTGCTTGCTGTGTTGATCAGCATAAATCCAACTACAGTTCGGGCCTGAGCGTAATTGAACCAAACCATTTAATGGTTGTTTTTGGCTAATTTCACCACTGTCTAAAATCATACAGCTATGGGTTAATGCATTGGCGGCAGATTGAATTCTGATGCAGGCTTCATCCACCTGCGTTTGAGTCATGGCGGGGCCAAAAGACATTCTGATGGCTGATTCACTTTGCCATTTAGGTAATCCCATGGCATCTAATACAAAGCTGCGAGTCACTTTTGATGAACAAGCAGAGCCTGAACTGACGCGAATATTGGCGGCATCAAATAAATCCATAATCTCTTTGCTGCTAAAGCCTTCAATAGCAAAGTTGATGGTTGTTGGCACGCTATTGCTAAAACTGTGGTTAAACACGACAGCAGGAAAAGCGCTTTTAAGGGTATCGACTAACTGTTGTTGATAAGCCCTTAAAGTATCGACATCGGCAAACTGGTTTTTAGCCATCGATTGCGAGTTATTTAACAGCATATCAAAAATGACATTTATGGCTGCCATGCCCGGTAAGTTTTCAGTACCTGAGCGCAGGCCGCTTTCTTGGCCGCCGCCAGCAATAATCGGCGTAAATGGCGCGCCTTCGCGGATATAAACAAAGCCAATGCCTTTAGGGGCATATAGTTTATGGCCGCTAAAAGGCGCGTAGTCGATACTGGTGTTGGCTAAGTTTAATGCCGTTTTACCCAGTGCTTGAACGCAATCCACTAACCAATAGATATCAGGGTTAGCTTGGCGAATGATGCTATCAAGCTGAGTTAAGTCTTGGTAAACCCCGGTTTCATTATTAACCGCCATGGTGCAAATCATTAAGGCATTGGGCGCTTCTTTAGCGATAAAGTCTTGATCAAGCTTACCCATATGATCCACGGGGATCGCTTTAATTTCAGCATTGATCTCAAGAATTGCATTCCAATGCTTTAAGGATTCTGGCACCGCTTTATGCTCAGTGGCGCCATATAACAAGCTGTATGTTTGATCTTGCTTGAGGCTTGTTTTAGCGGCAGTTTTAGCCGCGACTAAGGCTGAAATTATTGCGGTTTGAATCCCTTCTGTGGCGCCGCTGGTAAAAATAACCGTACCTGTGTCAGCGCCAATCACTTGTTTAGCTTTTACTCGAGTCTGCTCCATCAGGTTTTTGGCTTTAAGGCCGCTGATATGGCTACTACTTGGATTACCAAATAGGGTTTCCATAGTGGTTAATGCTGCCGTTGCAGCTTGGGGTAACACAGGAGTTGTGGCATTGGCATCGAGGTAAATTTGGCTTAGTTCAGTGGCGCTGTTCATAGGGGTAAGGCTCGCATGTTGATTAGTTGTTATATAGCTTTTGGTTATAACTAATTTCTTGTGGTTATATTAACAGCTTGATAATAACGATCAAGATCACATTTTTACTTATATTAGAAAATGTAGAGATAAATTAGCGTTTGTAATTAAAGAAGGTTTGTAAAGCGGTTTAGTGGCAATTTATGTCAGAAACTCAAAGCTATCAGCTAGGGTGAAGTCAGATTTAAAGTATTTTGTTATTGATTATTAGAATAATAAAAAAGGAATAAGGCGATTAACGCTTATTCCTTTTTAATCCGCGATAAGCGGGCGAGGATACAGCTAAGACCTAGAACCTGACTTAGGTGTCGAACTGGAATCAGACTTTGACTTTGATAACCACTTTTCTGACACTCTTGGGTGTATCGCTGGTGCCGGGCATATGCATGTCTTCAGGGAAGAAAATCGCAAACATACCTGCTTTTAAAGGAATAAAAGCCGCATCAGCTTTATTGGCTTCATAATCGTACTTACTGTAATCATGCTCATTGTGATAAGGCGCTAACGGCGCTTGATCTGCAAGTGGCAAATAGCCAAATTCTTCTTCACCGCTAACCACAAATTGCACATCAATATAACGCTGGTGGCTTTCAAAAGACTCAGTGTGTTTCGGCTTAGTTTGGTAATCATTGACGATAGCAAATATATCTTTGCCTTCAATGGGATAATTGCCTAATTCATATTGGCTAAAATCAGTGGCTGCGAGGTGAGCAAGTGCGGTGGCTAATCTTGGGCTGAGATTATGATAAAGCTGATGATTTGCTAGGGTATCGACAATCATGATAAGTCTCTAAAAGTTAAGATAAGTTATTATCGCTTAATTTAGCATGCTGCACCATGAGAGATAAATTTATACAGGGCAGCGAAAATAATCAGCTTAGACAAAGCGGCGATCAGTTGGTTATGATGATAGTGCGGTTGACATGAATAGGATATCAAGTGGCAGCATTACGATTATTAGCAGGTAAAACGGCATTTGAACAAATTGAACAAAACGGCTTACAGCAGTCGATGTTTACTCAATTGTTTGCTGCATCTGGTGGCCCCAAATGGATTGGTGTCGCAGGGCTCGATAAATATTTGTTCAGTGAGTTTTTTAATCACAGACAAACACCTCTTTATACCATGGGCGCATCATCTGGTGCCTGGCGTTTAAGCTGTTTAGCGCAAAATAATCCGTTAGAGGCCTATCATCGCTTTGAAGACTATTATATTGATCAGCGCTACGAAACTGTGCCTTCTCGCCAAGAGGTGACTGAGCAGGTAGAGCGAATTATTGCTGGCATATTAGGTGCTAATGGCGCCATGGATATAGTCAATAACCGTATTATTCAGAGTCATTTTGTGGTGTGTAAGGCTAAGCATTTAAATGCTGGGCGTTCCAAAGGGAAATTAGCAATGGGGCTGGCTGCTACTGCAGTGTCTAATGCTGTAAGCCGTCGCAGTTTAGCTTGGCACTTTGAAAGGCTGGTATTTAGTCATCAACAAATTAAATCGCCTTTTTCACAGTTAGCCGATTTACCCACCGAGCATGCTCAATTAACTCGCAGTAATATTAATCAAGTGTTGTTAGCCACTGGCTCAATTCCATTATTGCTTGCGCCAGTGACCCAAATCAATGGTGTCAGTGACGGTCATTATTACGATGGCGGCATTACTGATTATCACTTTGATATGCCTTTACCTGCCGCAGAAGGCTTAAGTTTATATCCGCACTTTTATCCTTACATGAGCCCTGGCTGGTTTGATAAGTCGCTAAAATGGCGCCGTGCTGGAAAGCATTATCATAATGCGCTGATCCTGGCGCCGACCCCAGAGTTTATTGCTTCATTGCCTTATCAGAAAATTCCTGATCGTGAAGACTTTAAAAAGCTTGATAGCGACAGTCGTATCGCTTATTGGCGCGAGTCGGTTAAGCGCAGTGAGCAACTGGCGATTGAGTTTGCTGACATCATTGAAAACCAGTCGGTGATGAGTCATTTAGAGCGGCTTTAAGCTGCTTTATTGATTGTTTTTAAGCGCCGATGTTAAGGGCTATTTTAAGGGCTACCTTAAGCGCTATCTGATCGCTTTTTGAAACTATTTCGTAAAATACCCTGTCTAATAATCAAGCGCTTTAAGTCGGCGTTATTGGTTCATTACAGCTATCATTAAAAAGAATGATAAGTTAACAACGACTAGCAAATAAACGATCTAGCACTAAACTTAATTAATTCATAACTGTGACAACTGCTTGATTATATAGGCTGAAATAGCCATTGGTTATTGATAAGAGTTATTGATAAGAGTTATTGATATGAGCTATTGATAAGGGTTCTTGACAAGGCTTATTGAAAAGATAGTTATGTTGAACGCTATGGTGTTAGCCGTTGACGAAAATTTATCAGCATTTCTGTAGTCTGGAGGTTGCGATGAAAACATTAGAAATGGCCTTGGTTATTCAAGAGGCGGTTATTCTTCCTGGCGGCCGCCAAGAGATCAGAGTGGTATCGCCAAATCAACTGTTAATGGTTGCGAGTGTCCTGAAAGGGGATTACCGCTTAGCTTTAGCTGCGAGCAAAAGTAGCAGCAAAAGTAGCGGTAAAAGTAATAGCAGTCCGCCATGCTACAGCACTGCGACAGAGTGTGAAATTATCGACTTTCATCAACTCGATGATGACTCATTAAGTGTTGTGATTGAAGGCCGCCAAAGAGTGAAAATTCTATCAGCCGCGCAACTAAGGGACGGAAGTTGGATTGCGCGCACATTAGCCTGTCAAAATTGGCAAGATGAACCCATAGGCGAAAAGTTTGAAATTATCAGTGCCGCTTTAGAGCAATTTTATGAAGTAAACCCAGATTTATTGGAATTATATAATCAGGTGCATTTAGAAGATGCTACTTGGGTAAGCCAGCGGTGGTTAGAAGTGTTACCTATGTATAACAAGGATAAATTACAGCTTGTTGAGCAACCTAATTGCCACAAGACTATGGCTTTTGTGCTGCAGCTATTAAAGTCTCATGTTGATGCCTAAGTTGCAGCTTTTACAGCAATGATGAGTCCTTCGCTGTGATTTTAACTGGTCAAATTTAGGTTAACTGTGCTGGATTTTACTTCAAGCGGCTGGTTAACAGAAAAGCTTAGGTTCATTTATATTACCTATGTCCGTTATACTGACGGCATATGTAAGTCACTAATCATTGTAACTATGTCTTCTGATACCTCAGCTAGAGCTGCGCAACCTTCTTATGTGGTGTTACCGCAACTGACTCATCCTTCGAAAAATGCAGCTGCAAGCTCAACAGCGCCAAAAACCGTGGTGGAATTTTTAGTGTCGCATTTTGCGCAAATTCCATCGCAGGTGTGGTTAAAGCGGATTGAGGACGGCAAAGTGCATTGGGCAGATGGCAGCTTGATCACTGTCGATACTGCCTATAGACCAGCAACAAGGGTGTATTACTACCGAGAAGTGGTAGCGGAAACCAAGATCCCATTTTTGCAGAAAATTTTGCATCAAGATGAGCATTGTATGTTGGTGTTTAAACCACACTTTTTGCCAGTAACCCCCAGCGGAAACTTTGTTAACGAATGCTTAATCCATAGGCTAAGGATTGCCACCGGCATTGACACGATAACTCCTGCCCACCGCCTTGATAGGCCTACAGCAGGCATCATGCTAATGACGGTTAACCCTGAGTCTAGGCATGCGTATCATGCACTCTTTAGTGATGGCAAAATTACAAAGCAGTATCAAGCGATAGCTAAGTTAACACCGGCATTATTGGTACAATCCCAAGCGGGTGAATTAAGCTTGCCAATACACTGGACGGTTAAAAATAGGATGGTGCGCTCAACCCCAAGCTTTTTAATGAAAGTGACTGAAGGTGAGCCCAATACCCATTCTGAAATTAGCCTTATTGCCATAAAAGGCGATAAAGGTTTATTTGAGCTGAGCCCGATCACTGGGAAAATGCATCAGCTTAGGGTACACATGATGTCGTTGGGGATGCCGTTAGAAAACGATACCAATTATCCTACTTTAGCGCCAAAGAGTGCCGATGATTTTTCAAAACCGTTACGGTTAATTGCTAAATCACTGCAGTTTATTGACCCGATTAGCCATATTGAGCGCCAGTTGAGCTGCGAAGGCTATGAGGCTGAATTTGATCTTTAACCTGCTTGATTAAATGCTATATCAGCATGAGTCTCTCGTAGCAATAACTGTTTACTGTGCTGAATATATGAATTTGATGAGCTGTGACGACCGACTATCGATACCAAAGATATTAGTGTTTGCAGTGGTTTGCAGTGGTTTGCAGTGGTTTGCAGTGGTTTGCAGTGGTTTGCAGTGGTTTGCAGTGGCTGATGGTTGCTTATCGTAGCGTGTAGTGGCTATGGCATAGTTAACTCCAACAACATGGACATTTAGGAAACATGGAAAGACTGAAGTGCGCTGCAGTGTTCATCATTTGTTTTGTGGTCTTTATCTTCGGCTTTAAAGCCTTAGATGACCTCATTGCGCATGAGTTGATCCAAAGAGACACCCAACTGCTGTCTGAAAAGCTCATTATGTATATTGATGATTCAGCGGCGCAGTTGCGATCGCTGCCTGTTATTACTGAAGACTATCAATGCAGCGACACTAATCAGCAGCAGTTATCGATGGCGGTGTTTAATTCAAGCTTTATTCGCTGGGCTGCGGTCATGAATGGCTTAAAGGTTGAGTGTCGCTCACAGCTGATCCCAAGAAAAGTAGAAAAACTAGTCAAGCACCGTATTGGTGAGAATTTACATATGGCGGTGATCAAACAAGTTGACTCTGAAGTTCATGAATTATTTTTAGTTCATCATGCTGGGAAGTTTCAGTATGTCGCCAGTATCATTCCGATGAATCCCCGTTACTTCGTGCCAGTGCATTGTGATGACTGTTTAGAATACAGCATTACCATTGATGGTATTGAAGACACGCTAGCCGCAGTGCCTATGATGGAGTTTGGTTTCAACGAATTTGAAGGCAATCATGTGGTGGTTGAGCAAGTTAGCCAGCAAACACAACATTATATCGCTAAGTTCACTTTGTCAGGTAATGAAGCGTTTTTCGGCCAGTATCAAACATTGAATTGGTGGCACAGTGGCGTGCTGAGTTTGCTATTTTCTATGCTGGTGGCTATCGCATATTGGCTCTGGAAATATACTCATTTGTCCATGGGCTCGCAAATTAAAAGAGCCATCAAAAATGATGAATTTATTCCTTTTTATCAACCGGTGATCAGCGCTCGGACTCGTCAAATTATGGGCGCTGAAGTGTTAATGCGTTGGCAGCAAGGCAATGGCGACCTTATCCCACCAAACCAGTTTATTCCTTTTGCAGAGTCTGCGGGTTTCATTGTTGATATGACATACTCAATGCTGGATATCATGGTCGCGGATATTGAGACCGCAGCTCATCAACTTAAGCCGTTATTTTTCTGTATTAATATTGTTCCTGAGCATTTAGATGACGATAAACTTTATCGCTATATTAAGGCGTTAAAAGAGTCTGGCAAGCTGGGGCAGCACCGCATCTCTTTAGAGATAACTGAGCGCCAACCCATTGTTGATTTAGTCAAAGCTCGTAAGATGCTGGATAAGTTTTATGCCATAGGCGTTGATCTAAAATTGGATGATGCTGGCATGGGCTATGGCGGCTTTAATTATGTGAAAAACCTCGGCATTAGTACCTTAAAAATTGATAAAGCCTTTATCGATACAATTGGCGTTAAGGATAATTTTAATGAAAAAACCCTTGATGCCATCATCTCGTTTGCTAATAAGTCGGGCTTAACCGTTATTGCAGAAGGGGTCGAAACCCAGCAGCAATTAGCCTATCTTCAATCCCAAGGTGTTGATTTAATTCAAGGGTATGTATTTTCTAAACCGTTATCTTTTTATGACTTTTTTACGAATTACAGCAATTAATCGCTCAATTTAGATTAGCTGACAATAGCGCGTTTTATGATGGGCCGCCGCGAGTAAGTCGCGGCTTTTTATTGCCTAAAATACAGGGTTACACCTCGCAATAAGTGATGCTTTATTGTGCGATATGCAGCGAAAAAAGTAGCAATAGCGCTTAAATGAAAATGCTTTGTATTAGGTTGGTGTGTGAAGCGCTTAACTCAAGGTCGATTAATGAGTAATCATTGAGTGGGGCGGCTAAAGAGGTAAACTGAAATCGCTTAGTTATTTTAATAGCTGTAATGCTGATGTTTTAGCGATGACGTTACGTCGTTACTCTGACTTAGTTAGCTAACTTTATGTGGTTGAGCTGACTTAATGAGCTGACGTATTTGATAGGGGGTTATCTTGAGCAGAAAAAACCGACATGCAACAGCTTTAGTGCTGTTATCAGCGAGTTTAACCCCGATTAGCGTGACAGCAGATCAAATCTATTTCAGCTTCGATAACGATGTCATCGTCGGTGTTGATGGTGATTATTCCAATGGGCTATTAGTTGGCTGGCTTGCAGCCCCTGAGCGCGACTTTAGCTCTGCCTCAACAGCATTTCAATGGCAGTCAAAGTTATTGTTTACGCAACAAACTGAGCAAAGCCATCGCGGCGCTAAGCTTTACAGCCGTATGTGGACACCGACTGAAATTGCCTATGACTTCCCTCAGCCCCAAGAAAGACCCTATGCCGGTTTAGTCGAACTCGAAAGCTATACCGGGATATTTAGCCCAACATTGGCACAAAAAAACTGGCTGACTATTGGCGTTATCGGTCCTGCTTCTGGGGCGGAAGCAATGCAAACTCTGGTGCATAAAATAACCTCGTCGACCCCGCCCAAAGGCTGGGATTATCAAATCGAAAACCAACTGACTTTGCAACTGGCTTATGAGGTTGATGCTTTACTCACACGCCAGCAAGCATTTGAAAATAGTCAGTGGGACTTAAGTGTGTTTAACCATACTATGGCAGGGAATTTTCGCTCGCAAACCAGTGCGGGTTTAACTTTGCGCTGGGGCGATGACTTAGCGCAAACCTTTGGCCAAGTTTCCAGTCAGGCAGGGCATTGGGGCAATTTTAGTTATTCCGCCAATCCCCATGGTAGCTGGATGGCGTATTTAAGAATGCAGGCGGGATATCGGTTCAATGATTTAACCCTTGATGGTGATTTACCCTATGAGTCAGCACTTGAAATTAACCATGAGCAAGCCCAAGCAAGTTTAGGGGTGATATGGGCGTTTCCTACATGGTCCGTGCGCTGGAGTTTTGATTTTTACAGCAAAGAATATCAATCTGATGTGGATGATTGGCACGGTTATGGGGTGATAAGCTACAGCAAAGTGCTTTAGCTTAGATATGAAAGCGTATCAAGGCTAGGTAAGCCTGATACGCTATGACGGTGTTCTATAACACTGGGGTACAGATTTTCAATCTATGGTTGCTGACGAGTTGGCGCTAACACGATTTCTCGTACACAAACATTTTGCGGCATTTCAAAGGCAAATACTGCCGCATCTGCAACCGCTGTTGGCTCGATAACGCCGCCCATGAACTCTTTCCATTCTTGATAGCCAGCTTTAATGTCTTCATCGGTAGTGTGGCTAAGCAGGGCTGTTTCAACAGCGCCAGGGGCAATGGTCACCATACGCACATCATCCATGGCCACTTCTTCGCGGATATTTTCAGTGAGCGCATGCACAGCAAACTTACTGGCACAATAAGCTGCATGGTTAGGGAAGGTTTTACGCCCTGCAATAGAGCTGACGTTGATAATCGTCCCTGTTTTACGGGCTTTCATATCAGCAAGCACTGCATGAATGCCATTAAGCACGCCCATAACATTGATGTTGAGCATCAGGCTCCACTGGGCTGGATCTTGCACATCAGCTTGACCAAGTAGCATCACCCCTGCGTTATTGACTAAGCAGCCAACTGAGCCAAACTTTGCTTCAGCAGTCGCAATTGCAGCTTTCATCGCTGCGGCATCAGTTACATCAACACTAATAGATAGGCTATTTGGTAAGTTAAGTGCTTGCATTGGCTCAACGCGACGCGCAAGTAAAAGCAGTGGATGACCTTTAGCGCTAAAGGCGTTCGCCATAGCGGCACCGATACCTGATGATGCGCCAGTAATGACAACAAGTGATTTCATGATGTTTACCTCGTTCGTTAAGTTATGAGCATTATAGGTAATGGTTTATTGTTGATATATAATTCACAAAGAACATCATTGTTTACATATAGCGCCTATTGGTCTTTAGTATAGAATCAACCTGAGCAGAAAATACCATGAACCTAGAGATAAATTTGATTGATATCAGAGCCTTTGTGGTGATTGCCGAGCAAGGCAACTTTACCCAAGCGGCGCAAGTATTAGGCTGTTCACGGTCGCACTTATCAAAGCAGTTATTAAATTTAGAAAAGTTTCTTGGGGTCAGCTTAATTATTCGTACCACCCGAACCCAAAGACTGACAGAGCAAGGCCAGCAATTGCTGTTGCAATGCCAGCAAGCGTTAGCACAAATCGATCAAGTGGTGGCAATGACATTAGACAGCGCTGAAACATTGCAGGGCAATATCCACATTAATTGCGTTGGCGGGGTGATTGGTGAAGATATTTTAGTGGCCTTGGTAAATGACTTTATTAAGCAGTACCCTGAAATTACCATCGATCTTGATTTTAGTAGTCAGCGGGTTGATTTAATCGAGGGCCATTTTGATATTGTATTTCGTATGGGCGAGCTGGCTGATTCAAGCTTGGTGGCCAGAAAACTGATGGATATTGAAAACCGCACTTTAGTCGCCCCCGAATACTTAGCGAAGTATGGTCAACCGCAGCATCCAAGCGAGCTTAATAATCACCTTTGTATTACTGGTTCTATCAGCCATTGGCGCTTTGGCCATAGGCAAGGAGCCCAAGCTGTAGAAGTCGCCATTAAAGGCGGTTTTAAGTGTAAAAATGGCCGCGCCATGAAAGCCAGCGCCTTAGCGGGAAATGGCATTGTGCGATTGCCTTATTTATATTGCTCTAATGAAATTGCAGCGGGTCAATTAGTGAATGTGTTTAATGATTGGCATATTCCCGACACGCCCTTTTATATGCTTTACCATAAAGATAAATTCCAACCAGAAAGGCTGAAAAAATTTATTCAATTCACCATGGAAAATTTTAAGCGCTATCTACCTGATTCATAAAATAACATTTAAATAAACGGCTGGTTAAATTCATCTATGCCGTAAAAGTCCAACGGGCTTGAAGCCTATTTTCAATTTTTTCGACTATCTTTAATAGATAATTAAAAATGAAAATGGTGAATGATGAGATCCTTAGCGCTGCTATTGTTTTTACTGCTGTTTGCGATAAATGCGCAAGCGGGTCAGCTTTATTTTGAAGTTCGCAGTGATAGCATGGGCGGCACAGGTGTAGCCTCATCAAGTCGTATCGGCGCAAGCTTTATTAATCCTGCTTTACTGGCTATTTACGCCCCCAAAACCAATGAGTTCTCCTTACTGTTACCGGTTGTGGCTGCTGAAGTGGATGATAGCGACAATATGGTTGATAAGTTTGACTCACTGCAAGACAGTTTTGATAACTTAGACACCGCTATCAAGGGCAATGATACTGATAATATTGCCGGTTTTCGTGATGATTTAGTTATTGATTTACATGCCCTCAATGGCACTAACGCCTCGGTATCTGCCGCTATTGGCGCAGCATTGGTATTGCCAACCCAAACCGTGCCGATGGCGCTATTTTACAAAAGTCACCTTGACGCTATGGGCGTTGCTGATATTGCTCAAGGGGATATTGATATGCTGTCGAGTCTAGACCCTAACAATCCGCCAGCAGAGCTCAGTGACTTAGACTCCCAAGGCCGCGTATTAGCCGCCGGAGTGACGGATTTTGGGGTGGCGTTAAGCTTTCCACTGTCAATAGTTTACATGCCTGTGCAAGTTGGGATTTCACCTAAGTTTCAGCGCATTGATACCTATCATTACTCTGCCAGTGCCAATAATTTTGATGTAGATGATTTTGATGATGACAAATATCGAAATGATGACAGCTTATTTAATCTTGATATTGGGGTGGCCATTGAGCCAACAGAAAGCTTAACCCTTGGGCTATCAGCCCGTAATTTATTCAGTAAGAAAGTGGCGACTGTTGAGGCTCAAGGTCAACAGTTTAAATATCAAATTGAGCCGTTAGTGACTGCTGGAGCTGCCTATGATTGGTCCAGAGTCACCTTAACCACGGATATTGATCTGGTGGAACAAAGCCGTTTTAGCCAGTTTGATGCGGTGCAGTATTGGCGAGTGGGCGGTGAAGTTAAAGCCACTGACTGGCTATATTTACGCATGGGCTATCGCCATGACTTAAAGGATAATAGCGTCGATATTTACTCTTTCGGCACCGGCTTTGCCATCGGCCAAGCCTTTAAGCTGGATATGAGCGGCAGTTATGGTGATGATGCCATTGGCGCTGTGCTGCAAACTTCTTATCACTTTTAAGCGTTGTCATTTTTAGCTGTCATCACTTTAGCTCTATATCAGCATCTATATCAGCATCTATATCAGCATCTATATCAGCATCTATATCAGCATCTATATCAGCATCTATATCATCAGCAACTATATCATCAGCTACAAAAAGATAATCCACTAGCCTGCTGATAATTCGATTAACGATTTAACAGTTAGCAATAATGCACTCAAGCTACACAGCGCCATAGTGGCGATGCGGGTCTTATTTTTATCAACTTTATTGGTTAGCTTTCCTGCGGCAATATTACCTAATATCACCGATGGCAATAACATCAATGACAACCACAGATGTTTTGTTTCCACTAAGCCGGCAAGCATTAAAATAATTAGCGCGATCATTGAGCTGAAGACAAAAAAGATCGAGAGTGCGGCTCTAAACTGCGGCGCATCTTTACCGGCTAATAAAATCGCTAATGGCGGCCCACCAATGGCGGCAATATTTCCAAATATCCCCGACAAGATGCCTGCAATAAATAGCGAAAGCCGATTAACTGGCGCAGTGATCTTATAAATACTCAGCAGCACTGCGGCGCCGACAATAAAGGCAATGGCTAACCCCAGCACAGCTTGGGGGGCAAACAGTAATAAACCTGCACCCATAAAGCCACCGGGTATTCGCCCCAGCAGCGCATATTGCAGCCCATTAAACTCCAATTGAGTCCGTTCACGCAATAAGGTCAATAAGGCGATGGAAAAGCCCATCATAATCACAGGGGCTGGGACTAACTGAGGATCGATGATGTAAAGAAGTGGACTCGCAACAACCGCAAGCCCAAAACCGATAAGGCCTTGAGTTAATGCGCCTAGAAATATAATAACCGATGCAAGCATCAAGGTCTGCGGATCGATAAATGCCATTGACGACCCTTTAGGCGCAATACTGCAACTGACTCTCGACTTGAGAGCTAGGTGCATTAAATGACGAGTGCGGTTTCATTAAGTGAGCCGACTTACACTTTAGCGAAGATACTTCAAAGCACCTACTTCAGCGCAAGTCCTAGGGTTACTTAATCAAGATCTTCCCACTCAATTCCCATGGCATCCATCAAAGCTTTTGCTTCAGATGGGATGCTATCAGGCCCTTCTTTTGATAAGTCACCGTCATTAGGCAGTGGTTGACCTGTGTAGGCATGTAAAAATGCTTCACACAGTAGCTCACTATTGGTTGCATGACGTAAGTTATTAACCTGGCGGCGGGTACGTTCATCAGTCAATACTTTTAAAACTTTTAAAGGTATGGATACCGTGATTTTTTTAACTTGTTCATTTTTTTTGCCATGTTCGGCATATGGGCTGATATAGTCGCCATTCCATTCAGTCATTAACTCACCTTTATACGATAGATTCGTGGCAGATTTTAACCGCTAATTAATAACAGTCAAATTATTGCGGTTATTCTATAACGAATGGAAATAGATTTCTTTATGTTTAGACGTCTAAACGGCTGATTTGTATTGACGATGTGACTTAGCTTAGGTACATTTAGCCATCTAGACATCTCTTTAGTGTGTATTCTTTAGGAGTTTACAATGAGCAAACATCGCGCAGCTACACTAGCAGTACGCCAAGGTATCGAGTCAGATACCCAATATGGCGCTGTAGTCCCGCCGATTTACCTATCAACAAATTATTCTTTTGATGGCCATAAAAACCCTAGAGAGTTTGATTATAGTCGCTCAGGAAACCCGACGCGCTGCGTGTTAGGTGAAGCCATTGCCAAACTTGAACATGGCGCTACTGGGGTGGTTACTTGTACCGGTATGGCTGCGATTACCTTGGTCACTAGTTTATTAGGCCCCGATGATTTATTGATTGTGCCTCACGATTGTTATGGCGGCAGTTATCGTTTGTTCACAAATCTTGCCAATAAAGGCCAATTTAAATTACTGGTAATTGATCAAACAGATGAGCAAGCACTCAGTGATGCGATTGCCCAGAAACCTAAAATGGTGTGGTTAGAAACCCCATCAAACCCATTATTACGTGTCGTTGATATTAAAGCGATTGCTGAGCAAAGCCATAAAGTCGATGCCTTAGTGGTGGTCGATAACACCTTTTTATCGCCAATTTTGCAGCAACCTTTAGATCTGGGCGCTGATATCGTCATGCACTCCACCACTAAATATATCAATGGACATA
This sequence comes from Shewanella sp. UCD-KL21, assembly GCF_001957135.1. Lineage (GTDB taxonomy): Bacteria > Pseudomonadota > Gammaproteobacteria > Enterobacterales > Shewanellaceae > Shewanella. Next base: position 245,291 of record NZ_MPHK01000005.1, read on the forward strand.
GTGACGTTGTAGGTGGCGCTGTGGTGGCTAAAGATCCAGAACTGGGCGAATTACTGCACTGGTGGTCAAACACTTTAGGGCTAACAGGCTCGGCTTTTGATAGTTACCTAACCTTACGTGGCATTCGTACTTTAGCTGTACGTATTCGCGAGCATCAAAAAAATGCTCAACACGTTATTGAGGTACTTCAGGCCAGCAACCTTGTCGAAAAAGTGTATTATCCAGGCTTAAAAGACCACCCAGGTCACGATATTGCAGCTAAGCAACAACAAGGCTTCGGCGCTATGTTAAGTTTCGAGCTTAAAGGCGGTGAAGCAGAAGTGGTTGCCTTTTTAAATGCGCTGTCTATTTTCAGTGTTGCTGAAAGCTTAGGCGGAGTGGAAAGCTTAGTTGCCGTACCTGCAACCATGACCCATAGAGCAATGGCGCCTGCAGCACGTTATGACGCTGGCATTAAAGATACTTTACTGCGACTATCTGTCGGTATTGAAGATGCTGAAGACTTGGTTGCCGATATTGAAGTCGGTTTAGCTGCTGTCGCTGCGCTTTAAGTTAATCTCCCTTGGCTATATTGATGTAGTCAGGCTGGTATATGTTGTTTAAGGAGTGAAAAATGGCCCGCAGTCATTTACATAAATTTGGTGGTTCAAGTCTTGCTGATGCAGATTGCTATCGCCGCGTTGCCCATATTTTACTGACTCACGGCAACAGTGATGATTTAGTCGTTGTTTCAGCTGCGGGTAAAAGTACTAACTTTTTATATAAATTACTCTCCTTAAGAGAAAACGGTGACCTGTGGCAAGAAGAGCTACAAGTACTGGTGAGCTATCAGCAAAACCTAATTGAGCAACTTCTCTGCAACGAGCAAGCGCGCGATTTACGTGAGCGCCTATCAACCGACAAATCACAATTAGTCAGTTTATTGTCCCTTGAAGAGCGCAATGAATTTCAGCTCAATCATGTACTAAGTTTTGGTGAGCGCTGGTCTGCACGTTTAATGGCGGCCCTGTTAAGAGAGTCAGGCGTTGCGGCCGCGAATATTGATGCCTGCTCACTGCTGGTGGCTGATGAAGGCCCAGTGCCGAATATTCGTCTTGATGAGTCCCGCGAAAAAGTCCAAAAGCTGCTTGATGCTAATCCAAATACACGCTTAGTGATCACCGGCTTTATCTGCGCAAACAGGCAAGGGGATACCTTATTACTTGGCCGCAATGGCTCAGATTACAGTGCCACCTTAATTGCCAGTTTAGCGGACATTGAACGAGTGACTATTTGGACCGATGTTGAAGGGGTGTTTAACGCTGATCCCAATAAAATTAATGATGCCAAATTACTTGAAAGCATGTCGCTGGCTGAAGCCGATCGCTTAGCTAAACTCGGCTCGCCAGTATTGCACAGCCGTACTTTACAGCCGTTATTTGATACGAATGTGAGTCTCGCGGTGCGCTCAAGTTACGCATCACATACTGACTTTACCCTTATTGCGCCACAAAGTTCGTCAGCCAGTGCCCCAGTGGTTACCAGTTTAAATGAAGTGGTGGTGTTTCGCTTAAAGCAGCAAGCGCCGATTCAAACTACGCTGGAGTTGTTAGAACAAGCCGGTATTGCGCCGCTAGCATATTGGTGCTCAGCTCATCATAAAGTTGAACTGGCATTCACTGCTGAAAACCAAAAGCAGGTGCAAGCGTTATTAGAGCTGCATAGCCAAGCGCTGGTCAATAGCGATATCCATGCCCATACCGATTTAGGTTTGGTGGCTTTGGTTAGCGCCGATGCAGAGCACTACCGCCGCAGTTTTGCCCGATTATTAAGTCGCGATGCCAAACCGCTTTATCAAGATGGTTTGAGTTTAGTGACCTTAGTGCCTAAGTCTCAGGTTAATTTACTCACTCAAAAAGTACACCGACGCTGCGCAGGCCCGCGCTTGCGTATTGGAGTGTTATTGCTTGGGGTTGGTAATATTGGTGAAGCTTGGATTGATTTATTTCAGCGATCATCGACCATGCTTAACCGTGAACTAGAAGCCAATGTGCAACTTGTGGGCTTAGTGAGTTCAAAAGAAGCGCTTATTTGCCAGCAAGGCATCGATGTCAATAACTGGCAAGATGACTTTGATACCACAGCAACAATTTGGGACTACCCTAGCTTATTTGAGCAGCTTGAACAGCTCGACTGCGATGAGCTAGTGGCCTTAGATATCAGCGCTAGCGCCAGCTTAACCTTACAATATCCAGAGTTTTTTGCCCGTGGTATTCATATGGTAAGCGCCAATAAACTTGCAGGTTCTGGGCCATTACCTTTTTACCGTGAGCTAAAGCAGCAGCTAAGTAATCGGCGTTTATTTTGGCGTTACAATGCCAGTTGCGGCGCTGGCTTACCAGTACAGCATGCCCTAAACGATTTACGCAATAGTGGCGACAACATCGAAGCCGTTGGCGGTATTTTTTCAGGCACTTTATGTTGGCTATTTGAGCATTACGATGGGCAAAAGTCTTTTTCTGATCTCGTGGTTGAAGCCCGCGGGTTAGGTATTACTGAGCCAGATCCTCGAGATGATTTATCTGGCCGAGATATGCAGCGAAAGTTACTTATTCTGGCCCGTGAAATTGGCTTTGAGATTGAGCTTGATGCCATTGAATTAAATTCATTAGTGCCTGCTGAATTAGCCGACTTGTCGTTAGATGACTTTTTAGCCCGCATTGGTGAGTTAGATGAGTTTATGTTGCAGCAATTCAATGCAGCCTTAGAGCGAAATAAAGTCTTAAGGTATGTGGCATCTTTAGATAAAGTTGATGGCAAAATGCATGCTGAAGTGGGCATTCAATGGGTCGACTCGAACCATCCCTATGCCAGTTTAACCCCAGGGGATAATGTGTTTGTCATCCGCAGCACGTTTTATCAGGGCAATCCGTTAATTATTCGTGGCCCAGGTGCAGGCCGAGAAGTGACCGCAGCAGCGGTGCAGTCTGACTTAGTACAAATCTGTAAGGATTTACTGCAGGAGTAATCTTTAAGCGTGAGTTAAACGACGATTAACTTGGTTAAAAGATTAACTTTAAAGGCCTATTTCTTAAGGGAATAGGCCTTAATTAGATGGTCCGCCTCACCCCTAAGCTAAAATTAGAGTTTGGCAATCAAAGAGGCGAACCATCATGTCTACTATTAAAGTCATTGGAATCGATTTAGGCAAATCTTCTTTTCACCTTGTTGGGCATGATCACACTGGTCGTGAACAATTTCGTCAACACTTAAGCCGTTCAAAACTTATTCAATTTTTAGCGCAAACACCTCAAACCATGATAGCAATGGAATCATGTGGTGGTTCCCACTGGTTGGCAAGAAAATGCCAAGCCCTCGGTCATGAGGTTAAACTTATTCCCCCGCAGTACGTTAAGCCTTATGTTAAAACCAATAAAAATGATTACATCGATGCCGATGCGATAGCAGAAGCATGCACAAGACCATCGATGCGCTTTGTTGGTGTTAAAACAGAATCAGCACAAGTCATTAGTGTTATTCAGCGAGTTCGCTCAAGTTATATCAAAGAGCGGACCGCG